>NZ_AWTC01000032.1 GCF_000497245.1 Sporolactobacillus laevolacticus DSM 442 | reverse complement strand
GGTTTGGTCACTTTAATGATAACACCGGATTTTATAATGGTGTTTTATTCCTCCAACCTAGCTGGCTAATTTGATTTTACAACTGGCCTTTATAAAGCGTTTATCTTTTTTATTAAATATATCTACCTCAAATACAATTCTTTCAAGATTATTGTGTCCTTTAATATTCGAATTAAATAATAAGTACTTTCTTCCGTTGGTTAAAATTCCCCACTCCTTACCTCGATTAAATATATAGGTTGCTAATTGATCTTTCGCCTCTGCATCAAGTGGTTCATTTGCTTTTTTTGTTTCTATGTATAGACAGTTATTATCATTATTGCCAACAGTGATAACAATGTCTGCCCTGCCTTTTCTATGCAATGTCTTGTGTTCATAATCAAAAGAATCCTCATCATAATCTAACATTTCTAAGAAGTGCCGAACTACTTTGTTTTTTATGTTTTCTTCATTGCTAAATTTATTTTTTTCATATTTCTTTTGTATATAATCTAAGTCTAATTCTAATGTTTCATTACCCATGTGCGTCGCCCCCCCTTTTTAACATTAAAACATATTTTAATACTAAATAAATCTTATGTAAATCCTTCCCTGTTTATATGCAGCATAACTAACAGAGAAGATGATACAGTCTATAAAATACTACTTAATATGACGAATTTTAAAAGGGTAAATCGCAGTTATAAATGGTAGTTTGGAAACTACTATTAGTGTTAATAATACTGTTATGGTAGCTAGCAAACAACGTGGGTTCATTAAATTATTATTATAGATATTTTATCTAGTTTTTTAGTAGATATAAAAATGAATAAATTACTATATTGTATATTTTTATAATTAAGATGATTTTGACAAATTCGGTTAAATGTTCTACATTCCATATTTAGGGGGGAATATAAATGAGTCGGTATAGTAAATTAACTGAAGAAAAAATTATCCAATATGAAAAAGAAGGAAGGGGAAAAGGAACCGGACAAAATTACAATCCCCAGATAAAGGTTCAAGAGTTCGCTTCTAAAGGAACTATGACAAGGACATTTGGGGAAAAAGTTCAACGACAACATGATGTTTTCTCGAATTTGGAGAAAGCATGCCTCTATATAATGGAATATAACCTTCATGTAGTTGATATACGAGAGCAGTATCCTCTTAATTGAAAGAGGAGGAAGTAGGTTATGTTATCAAAAAACACAGCATTAATAATTATAGATGTCCAAAAAGGATTTGATGATGAGCGTTGGGGAAGAAGGAATAATCAGGAAAATATAGAGCGTCTTTTAAATAGATGGAGAGAAACTGATCGACCTGTGATTCATATTCAGCATATTTCTAAAAAGCCGGGTCATCCGTTAAGAAACGAGAATATTGGAAGTGAATTTAAAGAATTTATTGAGCCACTCGATCATGAACCCGTATTTCAAAAACATGTTAACAGTGCTTTTATCGGAACAAATCTTGAACACTATTTAAGAGAGAATGACTATCAAACAGTTGTCATCGTAGGGTTAACAACAGATCAATGTGTTTCGACAACAACTAGAATGGCTGGAAATCTTGGATTTAAAATATATGTTGTTTCAGATGCAACGGCTACATTTGAGCGTACTGGATATAACGGAAAGTATTATAGTGCAGAGGATATTCATGAATTTGCTTTAGTTAGTCTGCATGAGATGTTTGCTACTGTAGTTCAAACTGAGGATTTACTTGTACATATTTAGTGTTATACTTTCTTTAGACACATTTGACCGTTTAAAAAAGATTAATCGAAAATATTGTGTGTTTTTACAAAATCCTTGATCATAATGTTTGAAGAACTTTTTGATCAAACTTTTTTATAAAACCGAAACTTAAATATGCTAGAGAAGAATCCATATTGATCAATCTTTTTTTCAAAATGCGAGTTTTTCTTCTATTGCTAGATTGCAATAATAAATTAGCCACTCTGAACATCCGGCGGTACCACTAGGTGTTCCTGCCGCCTAAGGCGGCAGGAACAAA
>NZ_AWTC01000031.1 GCF_000497245.1 Sporolactobacillus laevolacticus DSM 442 | reverse complement strand
TTTGGTCACTTTAATGATAACACCGGATTTTATAATGGTGTTTTATTCCTCCAACCTAGCTGGCTAATTTGATTTTACAACTGGCCAAAAAAATTTATTAAAATAAAGGAGTGATCATTTTTATGAAGGGATCTAAAAAACGACTTGGCATTTTGGGAGGAATAAGTGCTGCCTCGACTCAAAAATATTATCAAAAATTAACTGATCTATATTATTCACTAGAAAAGGATTATTACTATCCAGAAATTTTAATTAATAGCCTTGATTTTCAATACTTTACAGATTTGGAAAATGAAAAAAGAACAACTGAATATATACAGTACATTGTTAGCAGTATCCACCAATTACAAAAGGCTGGAGCAGACGTAATTATCATGGCTGCTAATTCTCCTCACTCTGTCTATGATGAAGTAAAAACTAGAGTTCAGGTACCGATAATTAGTATTGTAGAGACAACAGCTCAGAAAGCAAAGGAATTGAATTTAAAAAAGGTTTTGCTGACTGGAATAAAATATACAATGCAGTCGGATTTCTACCAAAGAAAATTTAAAACATATGGAATTGATGTTATTGTCCCTGATGAACAGGAACAAATACAAATAGATGAAATTATTTTTAAAGAACTAGCTATTGGTAAATTCCTTCAAAGTTCTCGGGAATCCATACTAAAAATAATAAATGGGAAAAATGTAGATGGAGTTATTTTAGGGTGTACTGAATTACCTTTACTTATAAAGCAAGAAAATTGTCGAATTCCAATATTGGATACTTTAACACTTCATGTAGAAAAGACTTTATATAATTTGTTATGCAAGTTGAAGGAGCGGTAGAATGACAACCCAAGAAAGGCTTCCCAAAATTAAACGTAGCTTTGTTAGGGACGAAGCATACAAAAGGCTTAGAGATTGGATTATTGAAGGAACACTTTCTCCTGGAGTTGTAATCCGGGACTTAGATTTAGCTGAGCAAATGGGAGTAAGTAGGACTCCGATCAGAGAAGCGTTATTAAAGTTGGAAGATGAAGGCTTTGTTATTACTAAACCCAATCGTTCGACAATGGTGTCAGAAATCAACTTAGCCGAAGCAAAATCACTATATTCAATTGTTTGGACCTTAGAAAAATTAGCCTTGGAGCAAGGGATTAACCATATTAAAGATAAGCAAATAAATGAAATGATTGTGATTAATGAAAACCTTAAAAGGGCTATTATGGATAGGAATCCTTTAAAATCAAATGCTTATGATACTGACTTCCACGGTGTGATTATCAACAGTTCTCATAATACTGAGCTATCAACAATTTTAAATAGAGTCAAACAGAAATTAAAAAGGATTGAGATTTTCTATTTTAATCAGTTTAACGACTTACTCACTTCCTATGATGAACATCAAGAAATTATCTTAAGTATAAAACTCAGGAAAAAAGATCATGCTTCTTCTGCTATTGAGAATAATTGGAAACAAGGTTTGTTAAATATAAACAACATAATAAAAAAGTAAATACAGTAAAAATAGTAAGTGATTGCTTAAATGCGGAGAAAAGAGTAAGTTACAGTACCCCCTGTTTATTTCAATAATCAGTAGTTATAAAATAGTTCGGGTTATTGGTGTAAAGTGATTTAAAGCGAACAGTAGACGGATACTACAAATTTAGTACGCGGGGAGATGTAACTTATAAAAAACCCATGGGAAGAAATTAACCTTGAAACATATGAAAACCATATGAAGTCTGACTCTGTTTTTCAATTACAAACTTTAAATCTTATAACAAAAGAGCAACTCGAAAGTTATACACACGAAATTGTCGGTATCCTTGGTGTTGCAGGAGGAAATGGAATAGACCAGATTGACTTACATACAACAAAAAAAATATATGGCTTTGACATAAACAAAGAATACTTGAATACTGTTCAAAACAGATATTCTTATATGGGTCAGGCTCTTGAACTAGAGCAATGTGATATTAGTGAAAGTACTTTTGGATTGCCAAGAACAGACTTACTCATTGCTAATTTAATCATTGAGTACGTTGGACAAACAGAATTTGTTTCTCTAATAGATCGGAATAGGAATCAAATAAGAGTTGTATCGTGCACGATTCAAAAAAATCAGGAAAAGGGCTTTGTAAGCCAATCAAATTACACGATCAGCCTTTAACCCATTACTTTCAATTTCGCATGATGCAGATACAAATAAATTACTTGACTTTTTTTCTAGTGAAAATTTTAGTTGTCTTAAAACTAAGGAGTATTCTCTTCCTAATGGTAAAAAATTTATAAGATTAGACTTCAAAAAAGTTTAATAAATTAATTCGCACTACGTCTTTACTGCAACCAATTTATAAGTGAAGATTAAGTCAAGACAAATAATAAGGAGAGATTTATTAAAGTGAAGACAAATATCAAGAAGTGCACACTTACAGATTTACATATGATTCAAGAAATAGGTTGCGAAACATATAATGAGACATTTCAGCTTTTTAACACACCTGAAAATATGGAAGCATACTTGGAGAAAGCATTTAATTTAGAACAATTAAAAAGGGAATTATCAAATGTTTATTCAGATTTCTTTCTTGTATATTTAAATGAAGAACTCGCTGGCTATTTGAAGGTTAATGTTAATGAAGCGCAAACGGATAATATTGGTTCCGAGGCACTTGAAATTGAGAGAATTTATATAAGGAATAAATTTCAAAGACAAGGACTTGGAAAATTTCTTATAAATAAAGGAATAGAATTAGCAAAAGAACAGAATAAGAAGCAAGTTTGGTTAGGTGTATGGGAAAAAAATGAGAGGGCAATCAACTTTTATACGAAAATGGGTTTTTTAAAAAGTGGAGCCCACGCCTTTTATATGGGAGATGAAAAACAAACTGATTTTATTATGGTTAAAACGCTTATATAATTGTAGTTCTTGTTAGCTAATAGGTGCCCGAATCTAGAAAAATACCTTTCCACTGCATTACATGGAGAGATCTAATAAGTAGAAATTGCTTAAAAAAAACGATAACTGTTGCACAGTTAGTATTTTACTGTGCAATATTTGAATATTTCACTAGGAAAGAACCGATTTGTCGGACAAAATGAACATTCATCACGGCAAGTGGGAACCACTACATCTGACTAACTAATTTGTATAGGTTCTGTCCCTTCTTCGCCTTAGGCTAGAGTAGCAGATTGTGCTTAAGCTTCAAGCCAAAAACGCTTGACACTTGCGCTCAATCTACATCTTAGTAGTTAGGCGAAAAAAGGATAAGAGTGGTCAATCATTGACAGAAGTTATCGGATAAACACCAAGGATGATGGTGAAAATCCATTTTTCAAGGTGGTTCTCTGTCCGAGAAGATGGTTCAAATCGACCGAGACAGTGGCTCAAATTATCCGCTAAAGTGGTTCTTTTGAAGTGAAATATTCAATATTAACATTCAATTTTGTTGATCGGCGGAATACTTGGACATATCTGAGGTGACTTACCAGTATTTACTTGGAGCAGGTTCTGGTTTTCTCTTCGTTGCTTATGTACTTGTAGTTCCAGTTCTCCGCCGGATTCCACAGCCAAATGCAGTTCATCCGAAGGATTTTGGAGTTCGGATTGATTAGTAAAAAGGTTACAGAACAACAGTGGGATTTTTAGGATGTTTGGAAGTAATATAAACACCGAAAGTAACGACTCGATACATACTCTTGTGAGTAAGGGTGTTCAGTAGAGTGCTCTCTTTTTTTTAGCAACTAGAGACAACTTTTACTAAATTTTGACTGGCAATGTGTAGTTAATAATAGTGGGGTATGCCATTTTGTAAATTAGGTAAAAGCAGCAGAAAGTAAATCAATGGATATCAAAAGAAAATTTTAACTAAGTAGACGATACAATCTTTTTACGGATCATTTTCTGTAGAAAAACAATCAATAAAAAACTCACTGTAGTTGTGTACTAAGCAGTGAGTTTTGTTTATTGATAGATTAGTATAAAACAAAGTTAAATGGGTGCTTATTGACACTGATTTTCTTTTTTGATTTAACCTTTGATAGAATATCCTCATATGATATTATATTAGCCAGATTAATTAGGTCAGCACCTGTAATATATGAAATTTCCTCAATTGAGTAATTGTTATTAAACATACGTCTAATGAGTGATGCTCTAATAGCTGTAGGTGTTATTGAATTCCACTTTGGATCATTATCGTCTATTTTTCCTAATAATTTAAATATCTCATTAAAAGACTGATTCGCAAGCACCTTGCTATTATTAATACTAGAATAGAAAAAATAATTTCCTTTTACCTTATTTTTCTTATTGACTGATTTTAGTTCGCTAAGAACATTGAAAAGCTTTGGTGGAATATCTAAAACTCTATCCTCTATAAATAATTTCTTATTTTTTACATTGTCAAAGGATAACTTGGATAAAGTAGATCGTTCAAATCCGTAACATAGACACACTAAAAAAATTGCTGTATTTCTTATTGATTCTCGCCGCTTACTATAGAAGCCTAAAATTGTTTTTATTGTTTCGTCACTTAATATATTTTGCTCAGTTATATCCTTTTCTTTAAGATTTATTTTCTCAATTAATTGATCTCTCTCAATGTAAAATTTTGTAGAGCCTTGGCTTTTAAGAAAAGAACGAATATGTGAGTATTTATTATACAAGGTCTGGATCGAGGTAATCTTTTTTGCGACATTCTCATTCACCTTCTTGTCCATTTCATTGAGTATGAAATCTTCGACATCATCTTCTCTAAATTCGTCATACGAGCGATACTTTGGATGAATATTGGAATAGTACATAAAGAAACTATATAGCGTGCCCTTATATGGTTCCCAGCTTGAGCCTTTACCGGTAAACTTTTTAATCTTGAAATCAGCAATATCTCTGAAATATTTGGTTATTTCTCTTTCAAAAATATTTTTCTTGCTAAAGTACTTTATAAAGCGTTGCTAGATTGCAATAATAAATTAGCCACTCTGAACATCCGGCGGTACCACTAGGTGTTCCTGCCGCCTAAGGCGGCAGGAACAAAA
>NZ_AWTC01000030.1 GCF_000497245.1 Sporolactobacillus laevolacticus DSM 442 | reverse complement strand
TAAACTGCTGCTGTTCGTCCAATTTTTCTAATAGCTGTTTATTAAGAGTTTCCAGCCGTTCTTGCCGTTTTAGTATATCGGTTAATAGAGCTGAATCCGTGTGTGAAAGGACGTTCGTCTCTGGAACGCCCCTCGTTCGACCTTCTGAATTATCCATTGATGTTACAAGGTTTGCCGCACTTTCAACCGTCATCCCCTTCGACTGAATAAGGTCTTTTAGCCGTCTCAGGTTCGCCAAGTCTCGTTCTACGAATGCGCGACTTCCGTTCGTCCCCTTGGTAAATGTATAATCATTTTTCTCAAGCTGAATACACCATTTACGCAGCGTACTTTCGGCTATTTGAAGAATATCAGCCACTTCCTTAGTCCAAAATGCATTCTCTTGTGTCAATCCGTTCCCCCCGTTCCGTACCCGTTCGAATCTCTTGGTATAATAACAATAACAGATAAAGATCAAAAATGTTAATTTATATAAGTGGATAGACACCGTTTCATTGTATTTTCGAAAGTAAGAAAATCACCCTTGAAAGGGGAACTGGAATCATGGATAAAAAAATCTCTGAACACCTAAAAACAGCAACGGAACTTTTCTTCGAACCTGCGCCAATAAAGGAACCTGAGGAAGAACGAGAGGAACCCATCTTTCAGAATGAGGACGAAGCGGAGAGAAAAAGAAAAGTCTATCAATGCAACTGTTGCGGGCGAACGTTCACGGAAAAGGGCGATATAGATTTTACCTCGAATCTCTTTCATGATTTTGCGGCTTATACAGGTTACAGCAGCCCGCTCGATGATGAAAAGATAGAGTTTATGCTATGCGAACGCTGTTTGATGGACATTTTCCGAGGATTCAAGCATCAGCCGATTGTTCACGGTCAAAACGTTGTCGAATGGTATGACCAAGTAAAAGAGGGGTACTACGAGGAACTAGACGAATTAGAAAGGCGCTAAAAAGCGTCTTTTTTTACACCTCTTTAGCGTGTAACTAGCGTTAAGGAGGTGATAGCGCATGCAACGCTTTTCAAAGAGTAAGCCGAAAAAAAGCCAAGAAGCGGAGCGGCTCTTTTTAAGGGAACTGGTCTTCCCTGTTCTGAAAAGGGCACTGGTCAAGCTTCTTGACTGGCTTTTCAATGTTTATTTTAAGTAACAGAACAGGCAAATATACCTGTTCAGCAAGGAAAAAGCCCTTCCGTACTGGTCTACGGTTGGGCTTTTTCACGCATGCAACGCTTTTTGATATTTCGATTATACCATGACAAATCAGAAGGATCATGTAGGTTAAATCATTTTACGTTTCAATCAACTAGCTTCTTTTTTCTTGTTCTTAAAATGTTAACAATGACTGAAATGCAAGATAAAATACCAAAGCCTAAGTATATATTTTTGTAGTGGCCATTAGAAGCTACTATGAATAACAGAATAGCTCCTGCAATAATCGCAATGTAAAAGTAGGTCTTGTATTTTCCTGCAATTTTAGCTGTCAATGCGATAATTGCAAACAAGAACAAAAATATTAACAACTGAAAGGTTATTAGCATGCATGTTCAACCCCCATTATCTTTTATATGCATATGCAGATGGTGGAGTCCACTTAAATACTAAAACTGATCCTCTACTGCTCGTGTGATCTCTCAATTGAGTGTATAAGTAGTAATCGCCAACTGACATGATGACCATAGAAATTGATCCTGAAATAGGTCCTCCTAGCCATCCAAATATAGTAACAATTATACCCCATCCAAAGGAGTCGTCCTGAAACATATTTGCATATTTGTTCGATTCACTTTTACTTAAGTACCATCTTATGCCCCACCAATATTTGTTAACAGTATAATTTGCGTGGAACATTCCTTGGCTATTGGAAGTGCTTTGCGTGGATATAACTTGTTTATTTTTTTGATCAAGCTTTATATATCCTGAGCTTACTGCATTATTTATATTGTCTATTCCTGTTTTATAGTAGTTGTAAATATATGGATCAACTTTAGATGCCGCCTTTTCTGAAAGCGAAAGAACTCCATCTTTATAAACAATGTACTTATCCATAAGTTTAGCTGAGTCTAGAATTTTTAGTGTTTGTTTCTCACTATACTGATTTCCGACTCCATTAACGTTTAACATATTATCCGATACTTGAGATGGATCAGTTGGTACCGTTTGAATAGGTGATGATACCTTAGTGGCTGCATGAGCTTGAGTAGTAGTTGATAGTCCAAATAATGGCACTAATAATACTGCTGCCATAAACGTAATAAATAACTTTTTCAAGATAATTCCTCCGTTTGCTTTGAAATATTAACGATGTAGTGATAGGAAATGTAAAACAGTAATTGAAAATAGTGTGATGTGAATATTCGTGAAGAGGGGTGTTAAAAAAGATTACAGTTAGCGTGGATTATGCAGGTAGTTTTGGTATTTTCACCTCTATTAATCTATGAAATTGATCTAATAATAACATAAATAACTGGATATTGTTGGAATGATTAAAAACTTTTTTGCACTGGTCTTTCCATATTTACTAGTGGGAATAGATAAAGGACGCTAAGAGAGCGTCCCTTTTTGTGGTCTCATAAGGATAGCGAACGGTGTAGGATCACCGCTCCATATCCCACCCCCGTTCATGTTCTCGGCTACGTTCCTTCTCAAACGTCCAACCTCTTTTTTCTTGGCGGTCATAGTAGGCTTTGAGGTTATCTATTTTTTGCTGACTATTTTCAATGTCTGAAATTCGATAAACCCCTGCTTCTCTTAGGGCGTCTCCTACTTGACGACATGTAGCGTAAAGGGATTCATACTGCTTCTCGCCACGTTCTGTCAGGTTGTGACGGTCATGCTCAGGTTTGTATTTTTGGAATTCTGCATACTGCTCTTTGTAAATGCCGTAAATCTTGTTAATCGCTTCTTGGCGTTTTTCGAGGTGACTAATCACGCCTTGGGTTAAATTACGGTCAGGAAGCTTCTGAGACAGTATGAAATCATGCTGCTTGTCGAGTGCTTGGCGTGCTTTGATCAGTGTGTTTTTTTGGACAATAGCGTCCCACTTCTTATTTTCAACGGCTTGAGAAGTCTTGTAGACCTTCTCTTTCACCTGTTTATAGTCGGATTCTGTGTGGAAATTCCACTTGTCCGCATAGGGTTTAATGGTCGTATTAATGTCCGCAATCGCTTGTTTTTCAAGAGAAATGCGACTTTCAAGACTAGCGATCTTTTCGTTTTTCTCTCTTTGCTTAAATAAGCCGTAACGTGTGTTTTTCGTGGTTGCGAGTTCATATTCTGCTGACCGTATTCTTGACTCAGCATAGCCAATCTCTCTAAATTTCTCGTCAAGTCGCCTGAAGGTTTCTTGAACGCTTCGAACCTCTTTCATGCCAATATCGCAACCGTTGATTTCCTCTTGCTTGTTTTGAATGGCTTCACTTAGGTTTTCCCTCGTGGGTTCTTTGCCTAGAATTTGAGCGGCACTGTTCAGATTCAGCTTGTCTTTAGCGGTCAATAAGCGGTCGGCTTGTTGCTGTAAAATCGCTTGACGCTCTTTCAAAGCTTGCTGTTTCAGTGCTTCTTGCTGTGCTTTCTGCTGTTCAGCCCTTGCCTTTTCGAGTGCGGCTTTCTGTTCTCGGAATTGCGCCAGGCTTACCACGTTTTGATTATGTTCCTGGACAGTTCGGTTAATGTCTCCCCGATCGGTAGCGATTCCCTTCTCTTCCATTTCTGCGGCAACATGCCCTAAATGCACGGTTGGTAAGGTCTCAAGACCACGGTCTTTATTGGATTCGTGCGTGATGCGTTCACTTCTGCCGGCACGTTCAAGTGCATGGTTCGCATGTTCGGACCAATGTTCACGCCATTCTTGCAAAAGGTCTTTGCTGTTCCAATCACGGTTCTTTTTCGTAAAGCCATTTTCGTCTATTTCACGAGTAGTCAGCATGACATGAGCGTGCGGATTCTCGGGATCGTCCCTGTGAATCGCCACATCTGCAATCATGCCTTTGTCGACAAATTCATTTTGCACATAATCTTTGATTAACTGGTGCTGTTCATCTGCGCTCAACTCTTTCGGCAAAGCAACGTTAAACTCACGGGCAAGCTGTGAGTTCTTACGTGTCTCGCTTTGCTCAACAGCATTCCATAGCTTTTGTCGGTTATGCACCCAATCAGGGGCATTGTTCGGAGCGAGTATCATTGTCTCGGGACGAACATCACGCTTATAAAATTTCGTTTCGCCGTATCGGTCATCTTCTAGCTTATCGCCCGAACGATAAGCGGCGGCGGCAATGGCAGACTGCCCCTTGCCACGAGAAATGAGCGAAGCTGAGAAATGATAAATTGCCATAAGCGTGAGCCGTCCTTTCTATTAGTCTTTTGAATTTGATTGACAAAAGCCGACTTTCCGAAGGAAACGGCTTTTGTCAATCTTGCCGAAGGCAAAGGATTTTTTCTTTTGTTTGCGAAGCAAACCGAACGACAAACGAAGTTTGTATAAGTGCGCCCTTAGTCAAATTTCGCCTAATGGAATTGTAGCACAAAACTACAATTCCGGGGCGAAATTTGACTACTCATGCGCCACATTTTGGATTACAATAGAGACAAAAGGCGGAGAATGGAGCAAAAAGAAATGGTGAAAAAAAGCGAAGAAGATAAATTAATTGAACTAGAAAAAAAGATTAAACAAATGCAAGCAAAGAAACAACAGCTTGCCACGATAGTGAAGCAAAAGGAGAGAAAGGCAAGAACAAAAAGGCTCATTGAAGTAGGGGCAATTTTCGAAAGCTATTTTGAGATTGAGGGCAAAGACCAAGCAGAAACGATTGCCAAAAAGATTCAAGCAACAGTTAAAGCCCAAAAAGGAAAATGGCTGAATGAAAAGAAGGATATATATAAACCAAAGGACGAATCAGTTTTAATTAAAGAAAAACAAAAGGGGTAATTATATGGCTCCCGATAAACTAGAAGATGCCTTGAAATATGCCAAGCATCAACTCTACTTAGAAGGTATACCCTTAACTAACGAAGATGAAGAAGCGGTAAGGGCTGTCTTGAGTGGTAAGCTGACAATGAAAAAACTTATAGAAAGTCTGAGAAACATATGACACTTTTAAAATCATACGAGGTTCTAGGAACGGATCTGCCGATTCTGCAGGAACGTCAGGACGATCAGCTGACACTTGCTGAAATCGTCCACTGTGGGGCTGATATAAGCCGTTTAGAGCGTGTTGGATACATTCTTAGAATAATTGACCGAAAAGCCTTTTATGAGCCTGTGTATGG
Organism: Sporolactobacillus laevolacticus DSM 442; assembly: GCF_000497245.1. Taxonomy (GTDB): domain Bacteria; phylum Bacillota; class Bacilli; order Bacillales; family Sporolactobacillaceae; genus Sporolactobacillus; species Sporolactobacillus laevolacticus. The sequence continues at coordinate 2,840 of NZ_AWTC01000030.1, read as the reverse complement.
CTTTCAAAAGCCAATAACGAAGTCTTATGGAAAAGTTATATCCTTCTCTAAGGATCTCAGACGCTCGTAGAGCGATTTTGAGAAACCCCACTTACTGAAATCAATAAAAACTATTAAAATCCCTTAGAAACGCTCCTAGAGGCCTGTTTACTAATGTACGTTTTGCAAAGTTTAAAATGAAGTCTCTAACTTTCTACCGGGTTCTGAACCAGAACCCCCAATGTTTTTGTCTTTTAAATCTTTTAAACCCCATAAGGGGGAGCGCGGCACGCGCACATATAATATCTTTTAAAAGATATTTAAAGATATTTAAAGACTATTTAATTATTTAAGAGAGGGCGCGAACCTTACAGTCACAAGGGTTTGAAAGTTTAAAAGCGACTTTTGGTACGATAAAAGCGACTTTTGGTACGGTTAAAAGCGACTTTTGGTACGGTTAAAGCGACTTTTGGTACGATAAAAGCGACTAAAAATAGGTAAAATCCAAAAAAGTCTCTAATATTAAAAGCGACCAGAAGTACGGTTAATTATACGAATAAAAAGCGACCAGAAGTACGGTCCGAAAATCCCTTTATATAAATATATTTTTTTGCACAAATATAGATAATTACATAAAAAAGCGACCTAAAATTTAATTCAACAAAAAAGTCGCTTTACGTTATAATATAGGCAATGAAAAGCGGAAATGAGGGCAGGAAATGGCGCGGAAAATTGATGAACTTTTAATGTGTAAGAGTGAAGAATTTGAGATTAAACAGTCAAGAAACTTTGAAGTAGTTAAGGCTAATGCTCTGATTCAAAAAACGCGCTATGACTTAACTTTGCAGGAACAAAAATTAATTCTGTTTGTGATTCAAAAGATTAAGCCCGGAGACCAAGAATTTAAGCAGTACACGTTTTCGATACAAGATTATTGCAAAATCTGCGAAATAGATTATGACAACGGAAAAAACTATCAGAATATCAAAAAAGCTTTGTTAAAGCTGAGGAACAAGGGATTTTGGATGAAAATGGATAACGGTTCAGAAGTCACCATGAGTTGGCTCTCCAAAGTCCGTATATGGCAACGCAAAGGTACGATAGACGTACAATTGGACAATGACTTGAAGCCTTATTTGCTCGACTTAAAAGAGTTTTTCACAAAGTACAAGTATTTGTACGTCATGAGCATGCGGAGTAGTTATAGTATCCGGCTTTATGAGTACCTGAAGTCGGTTGAAAATCAGCATGGAATCATTCTGACGGTAGATGAAATTAGAGAAATACTTGGTATTGGTGAAAAAAAGCTGACGAAATGGTATGACATAAGGCGCAAGGTGATTGACCAAGCACAAAAGGAAATAAACGACCTGACCGACATTATGTTCAAGTACCAAACGCTGAAACAAGGCCGAAGCGTGCATGAAGTGGCATTCCATGTGTTCACAAAAGATGATAAAACTAAAACGATCGCCCAGAAGCGCGTAGAAAAACGCTTAAAGAGAGTTAAAGACGAATATCCTTTTTAATTTGAGAACGGATTTGGTTGATTCAACCGTTTCTAATTTAGTCAATTGCCTATCTTAAAAGAATTTTTACAGTTTCCGATTGGGTTAATTCAACCCAATCGGAAACTGAGTAGATTATGGATGCAGCAAGATGACGACACAGAGACGCTGATGCGGTGGGTTGATATAAGGAACTATGTTATCGATCAGGCACAAAAAGAGATCCCTTATAAAACATGGATTAGATTGATTCAACCCAGTCCGAAGCAAACTATAAAAAGAGTTGGTATAAAACATATTATGATGAACCATGGGTATTAACTAAATAAATCGTATAAGGTGTGATTGGGTACATGTCTAAAAAAACAAAAATTGTTCTTTCGAGTATATTGGTTGTTTTATTAATTGCCATAGGTGGGGCATGGTTTTATCTAAATGCATGGATCGAACATAATGGAAATCGGTCTTTAGATGAAGAACCACATGGCAAACTTGTTGAAAAATTAGATTCCCCAACTCACACTTATACAGCACGTATTTATAATGTTCCTAGTATTGAAAAGACTTCTGTTAGAGTGGAAATACTTTTTAATAAGGCTAATAAAAAGCCTAAAACTATATATTATGAGTATGATCGTAGTTATCCTGATCCAGATAGTAATATCAAGTGGTTCAAAAATGATGTTATTGATATATATGGTCATCGTTTGAACGTGCTGAGAGATACATATAATTGGCAAAAAGATCCGAATTGGGATAAAGAAAGAGATCAGTAATACTTTTATTCAAAAAGTCTAACCTGTGCTGAGCATTGGATAGATTTTTTCTTTTTTTTGGAGACGGTAGGTTTAGATAAATCCAGAATGGATGAGTTATTTCAAAAGGCGTTCCTGTTCCCCGAACGCCTTTTTCTTGCATGAGTAGGGATTTTGGATCCGAATGGCTTGGCTGCAATAATAATCTCATTTTATTTACTACGTAAAAACTTAATTTGACGAAGTAAATGCCATAAACACCGCTGTTAAGCCATTTTTTAAGTCTTTCTTTTGCCGATTGAAGTATTATTTTGTCTGTACCACTCAAGAAATCGCTTTCTTTTTATGGAAATAGTACAGTTGGGTCTCATTCAGACGAAAAGAGCCGGCCAAAAAAGCCCTTTTTCTTCTTTCGCTGCTCAGCTGATGCAGCCAATAACTGTTGATTTTTTCGGATTTCCTGAATGGCAAAATTCATTTTTTGATCTCGATCTGCTAAAGTCTTACTGATAAACTGCTGCTGTTCGTCCAATTTTTCTAATAGCTGTTTATTAAGAGTTTCCAGCCGTTCTTGCCGTTTTAGTATATCGGTTAATAG
>NZ_AWTC01000029.1 GCF_000497245.1 Sporolactobacillus laevolacticus DSM 442 | reverse complement strand
TTCCCATCCCGAACACGGCCGTTAAGCTCTTCTGTGCCGATGGTAATTGGGGGCTGTCCCCCTGTGAGAGTAGGTCACTGCCAGGCAATATTTTAATATTGATTGTGCTTCGCGGCATCTCTTAACAAACTCCATATTATACTAACGTGGAGCAATAATGAGATGCCGTGAGGCTTTTTGGAGAGCTGTCCGAGTGGCCGAAGGAGCACGATTGGAAATCGTGTAGACGGTTAAGGCCGTCTCGAGGGTTCGAATCCCTCGCTCTCCGTCGAGAAAAAGTCATGTGTAGATTAAAATCTGCACATGGCTTTTTTTAATTTAATTGCGGTATAATTTCTCAGTAAAGATTATGTAAATAATCTTGAAGAGGATGTGAACGCAAAATGCGCTTTATTCGAGATAACTGCTCAGTACAGTTGACGAACTTGTCGGCAGATTGTACTGAGCATATCGTTATTTGCTGACAGGCTCAACTGTACTGAATCCCGAAAACAAAAAAATTTTAGGGGCGTACAGTTATGAAACATTTAAAAAAATTAATGAAAAATAATAAGTTAATGGTCAGTAGTTATCTTTTTTTGGGTATCGTATTGGCATTCCTGAACAATTATAGCGCAACTTATTTTCAGAAGTTAATAGATAAATTTAATGATGGATCCTTATCCATAGGGCTCATTGCTATATATGGAACTTTGTTGATCTTGTTAAGCGTTTTAAGTTATGTAGACGAATACCCTGGCCGCAAACTTGAGCATGGGATTTATCTTAACTTGAAGTTGATGGCTCTCCACAAAATTAACAAAATAGATTATTTAGTTTATCAGACAATAGGAACAGGCAAACTGATTCAAAGAATAGAGAATGGTGCGGCAGCAGGAAAAGGTATACTATTTGATTTTGCGTTTACTCTTGTGAGGGATATCATTCCGTCAATCATTTTCAGCATGATCTTTATATTAACAATAAACAAAATGGTTATGCTGACGATACTGGCTGGTTATATTGTTGTATTCACAATCACGAATTTACTTTTAAAAGTATTGTATCGGATCAAGGAGCGTATCCTCACAAACGAAGAGAAACTAAATCATTTTCTGGTTCGCGGGTTTATGGAAATGGTCATCTTTCGCTTAAATAAGAGATTTAATGATGAGCTTAAGAAAGCGCGCGAGGCAAAGGATGAGATCGTCACAGCAAAGGTCAAAATGACGCTTATTCATGAAGCGTTCTTTGCGATTTTTGCTTTATTGATCATTTTTGTTAAGATCGCGATCATTATGTTTGGCTGGATAACAGGTTCTTTAAGTATCGGTGCGATTGTCGCATTAATTTCCCTGGTTGATCATGCTTATACACCGATTGCCATATTCAATGTCTTGTTCGTACAATACAAGTTGGACAAAACCGCATTCAAACGATATGAGGAATTTCTTGATTCACCGGACGATAAACAGCTTACCCATGGAACACCTGTCAGCTTAATAAATGGCAATATCTCGTTTCATCAGCTCCGATTTAATTATGGCAATAGAACAATAGTTAAGAACTTGAATTTATCAATCAAAAAGGGCGAATCCGTAGCTTTTGTTGGTGAGAGTGGGTCTGGAAAGTCAACAATCGTGAAGTTGCTGGTGGGGCTGTTAAAACCAGATGGCGGTGAGATTCTCGTCGACGGTTACAGCTTCTCCTCCATAAGTCTAAACAGTTACTATGATCAAATTGCCTATGTTCCCCAGGAATCACCTGTCTTTGATGGTACCTTAAGAGAAAATATTGTGTTTGATCGTGTTGTTGAGGACAAAAAAATAATTAAGATACTTAACAAGGTCGGGCTCAATGAACTATATCATAAACTTGAGAAAGGGCTTGATACTGAACTTGGTGAAAGGGGACAAGCACTTTCCGGCGGAGAGAGGCAGAGATTGGCGCTGGCGAGACTATGGTTTTCAGACGCAAAGTTAATCATCCTAGATGAGGCAACCTCTGCGATGGATAACCTCACTGAAGAATCTGTTATGGCTCAATTAGCGGAACTTCTGCATGACAAAACAGTCATTGTCATCGCGCATCGTTTAAACATAATAAGGAATTTCAAAAGGATTATTGCATTTAAAAATGGTGAGATTATCGGACAGGGAGACTTTCCTACTCTTTTAGAAACCAATCCCTATTTTCATGAACTATATTACGCTCACTTAAGAAAATAAGATTAAACATAATGAATCGATAGTAACAAAGATCAAGTCCCTTACGTGCAAATGATACGCAAGGGGCTTGTTTTTCTTGTGATAATAATGATAGATTATTTTCAATAGCCGCTTTAATTTGTTCAATTTTTGAGGATAACGAATCTAAAATGGGAAAAGGTGGATCCCAATAGTAGCTACCGTGGCGAGGTAATGTAAATTGAGTAAATACGTTGATAGGATTGGGTTTTATAGGCTACATTTTCGCTAGAATGTAAACTGATGGGTATAAAAGTAGGGTAGCGAGTAACCACAAGGCATATTTATAAAGAATAGAAGCAATTCATAGAGTGGAAAAATTTAACGATATTCAATCTCGTAACTGATTTATCGGTTAATAAGGGACATTTTTCCACTAATTATTGGTTTAGTTTCTCATAATCAACTATTTACCGCCATGACATACTTATCAGTTGATGATTCACTTCTTCATCATTTATACCTAGATAGAACCGGGTTTCTTTAGGAGATCGATGACCTAAAAAATACATTGTCTTCATAATGTCGTGATTGCTGTCTATATAGAAGCGGTAAGCTGCGGTTTTTCTTGTCGTGTGACAGCTTATATATTTTGGGTCAAGACCTGCGTAGTCCGCCGCCCATTTCAATAATTTATGTACCCATTGACGTTTAAAAGGAAAGATAAGATCGTTTTCATTTTTTCCACGCAAGTAATCTTCCATTCTTCTCCGGCAATTATCATTAAGAACGATGACACGTTCAAGCCCCGTCTTCATTGTTCGCAGATGAACATATCCATTATTAATATTTTTTTTTCGAAGAGAAAGGATGTCTGAAACTCTAAGTGCTGTAGATAAAGCAAATTCAAGATAAAGGGTATAGACATAACCGTTTTGTCTGCTTCCTAATGCCTCAAACATGTCATTTATCTTATTTAAATCCTTAATTGGCATACTTGTCATATTAGTTCTCCCTTTCAAAAATGTAACAAGCTAGGAATTATTTTACATGAAAGATGTAAGCGTTTGTAGATTTATTGAATAATTCCACAAATTACCATATACGTTCTAGCGATAATGTAGCCTAATCAGGGTATAAATTGGCGTCACAAAGAGGTGAAATGGAACTGAAAAAATCATTTTTTAATTGAGAAATTCTATTGATTTATGCTCAAAAAATTATTGAAAGGGAGTTAGGAGGAAACGGATAAAATTATCTGAGATTAGTCTAAAAACATTCTTGATTTCGTCTATGATCCTCATTGTGCTTGTGCCTGTCATCATTGTGGGTGTGTTTTCCTATTTGAACGCAAAATTCGCAGTTATTGATCAATTGGACCGTAGTGCAAGGAATAGCATAAATATAGTAAATACGGTTGTGACCGTTCTTATAGAGTGAGAAGAAAAGGGCGTTAATTATTTTGCAAGCAGAATATCTGGACAGCAAATTGACACAAACAAAGAAAACACAAAACGTTTTATTGACAGCACATTAAAAGATCATTTAATGACCGATGCTAACATTTCAAGAGCTTATGCCTCTGGTACCAATGGAACTTCATTGTCACAACCCTCGAAATATAAATTTCCTAATGGTTATAACCCACGTACACGGCCTGGTATAAGGAAGCGATGGAAAATCCAGGGGTGATCGTGATCACTCAGCCCTATCAATCAATTGTGTCGAATCAATAAGTTGTTAGTATTGCTCGAACGACAAAAGATGAAAAAGGCATTGTGGCCGTTGATATCAGCTGGAAACATCTACTTGAATTGTATAAACGAATAAAAATTGGAGCAAGTGGCAGCAAGCGCCGAAATTCTTTCAAATATGGCAGAAAAACTTCAGTTGTTAATTAATCAGTTCAAGACATCATGATCGAGATCATAAAAGCCTATGGTTAAATTTTAGAATGCATAAAGTAACGGGGGCTTTCCTATTGATACGAAAGATGATAATTATTAAATTTTTGGATCGGAGGCATTCAACCTGGTATAAGGTAGATCAGAAAGACATTGAATGCAACCACAGGCACTACTATAAAGGAGACATTATTGAAGTTAACGGCAAAAGGTACTGTGTCATTGACGACCATACCTATTTGCGTGTGCAAATGATGAGTGACAATGTGAATCTCTACCATTCAATTCCAGAAGATCCGGAAAAATGACAAAAGACTCTCTATTCCTTGATGAATGTAAATCTGCTATTAATTCGTCTAAACTCACATAATTCGACATACATAATGGACATTAAATTAAGAGCAGGATTTGGTGAAACAAAAAACGACCGCACTTGGTCGTTTTTTTTGTTTCTAGATTACATAGAATTATATACCGGCTGTAATCCCGCCGTCTGCGAGCAGCGCGCCTCCAGTGAAAGCGGAAGAGTCATCAGAAGCAAGGAATACAGCAGTGCGTGCAATTTCCCGAGGCTGAATCGGGCGCCCGATGATCTGGACATCTCCAAGGCCCTCCAGAACCTTTTCTCGTCCTCCATAAAGCTCCGCATGAGCATCATTGAATGTGGTGTCCACCCATCCCGGACAAATACAATTAACGCGAATATGGTCCCGTGCGTAATCCAACGCCATAGCCTTTGTCAGCATATGAATTGCTCCTTTGGAAGCAACGTAGGCAGACAATCGAGGTTCAGCGACAAAACTGTTCGCTGACGCCATGTTGACAACAACTCCTCCGCCTTGGCGCTGCATTTCCGGAATCACATACTTGCCCATCAGAAATTGCGATTTTACATTAATGCGCATCGTTTTATCCCACGACTCTTCATCGAGTTCTACAACCGAGCCCGGAATATTCACCGCTGCATTGTTGACGAGTATATCAATGCTCCCTAGTGAATCTAATGCAAAGTGAACCAAATCTTTAACATGATCCGTTGAAGAGACATCTGTTTTTCGATAAAGCACTTTTATATCTTCTGTACTGAGTTCGGCAGCCAGATCTTCACCTGACTCTAGTAGATCGGCAATGACGACATGTGCGCCCTCTGCAACAAACTCACGAACAATCGCTTCACCGATTCCTCTTGCACCCCCGGTAACGATGGCTGTTTTTCCTAATAATTTCATCTTATTTCCTCCAATAATTCAAACTTAAATATCTTCAAGAGTAGGTCCGGCGATCCGGTATCCTTTTGATTTAACAAAACCGATCAATACGCCAATGAGAAGCCAGCTGAAACCGACGATATAAGTTACCTTTTCAAAACCTGTCCAAACATACAGACAGACGCAACAACCGATAAGTGGAAAGAGGAGATAGAAGATTGTGCTTTTCAGATCGCGTTGTTTCTGTTTGATGTAAAAATAAATGAAGACAGTGAAGTTCAGAATGGTAAATGACGTAATTGCGCCAAAGTTAACAAGCATGACAATTGAGTTCAACGGAACGAAAGCAGCAACCAGTGCGGATACGAGTGCTGAAAGCAGTGTGGCATATACAGGTGTCTTAAATTTTGGATGCAATCTGCCAAGAAAAGCAGAACCCGGAAGAAAGTTGTCTCTGCCCATCGCAAAAATGATTCGTGATACGGCCGACTGGACGTTTAGCGTAACGGCAATACCTACTGCAAGTACATTGATGATAATAAGCGCCACATAAAGGCCGTATCCGCCAACTTCACGGACAATATCGAACAGAGCCATTCCTTCATCAAGGTTCTGTGCATTTGGATGGACGAGACCGGCCATATAGGATTGAAGCAGGAAGAGAATTGCTGTAATGACGAGTGATAAGACCGTCGCTTTTCCTACGTTTTTTTCTGGATCCTTTGCTTCTTCAGCCAGTGTGCTGATCCCGTCAAAACCAATGAATCCGAGTACGATTATTGAAACCGCAGATGCTGCAAATCTGAAGTCTACATGTTCAGGCTGGATGAGTGGAGTTAACGAGAATCCGCCTGCGCCATGCCCATCGATAAAAACAAACTTCACTGCAAGCAGGACAAATGCAATGAGGGAAGCGATTTGCAGCCAGAACAACCATTGATTCACTTTGGCGTTCATTTCGATACCGATGATGTTGATAAACGTATTAATAATGATGAAAATAAAAGCCCAAACGAGCGGCGGTATCGCTGGAACGAGACTGGACATCCACATGCCGGCAAACACGCAAACCAGTGCAGGCGCTAGGATGTAATCGGACAATAAAATCCATCCGGAGACAAATCCGATGTGCGGGTTCAGTCCCTTCTGTACATAATTATAAACAGAGCCGGCATAAGGAAAGGCTTTACTCATTTGTGCGTAACTCATCGCGGTAAAGAACATCAGGACGGCTCCTATTAGGTAAACGAGCGCCACCATGTTGAAACTCGTCTTCGCAACTAATCCGTATACTTGGAACGGCGCGAGCGGTGCCATCATCACCATCCCGTAGATCGTTAACTGTTTTAAAGAAAGGACACGTTTGAACTGATTGTCTGTGTTCACTGTGAACATCCTCCTTATTATTTGATTGATTTGTGCTCGGCATGAACCCCATAGGTAGACTCCACTCCTCCTTTTTACATGTGAGTTAAGCGAGCAATTGTTTAGAATATTAATAACATTTCAAATGCCAATTGAGGGAGTGCCGGCCATCACGTGACGGTCGGCATGTCTGATTTTTTATGAGGTGAAAATCATCAGTGCGGTACACTTTCCCAGAGTCGAAAAAGGGAAAATCATGTATAATGCAAAGAAACAGATTTTTTTGAGGCGGGAGAATGCTTAGATGCCCTATTTGTCCAAATATATGTTCATTTCTTGTCTGAATATTGTGATCATTGCGCTTGTTCTCACATTCGTTTCCTATGAAATTCAAGGGCGCATGATTTTGAAAAATATTCAGGAACAGTCTGCCTACTTCACTGATTTAGCCTTTGACCGGCTGAATCCCGAAGATATCAGGCGTGCGGATCAGAATCCTGATCTGAATGCTCCTGCTCAGAAAAGGTTAACGAGACAACTATCCATTATTGCGGAAAATAATTCAGACGTTGGACAAGCGTATATTTTCAATACAAAAATCACAAATGGCGATGAAACCAAAGTTTTGGCGATGCCAACAAAACTGATCGAAGCGGAAAATGGGACACTTCTCCCAGGTATGCAGTACAGACAGCCTCAGGAAGTTATCGAAGCAATTAAGAAGCTCACGCGAGAGAAAACAATGATTAAGACAGGCGTTTACACGGATCGTTATGGAACATGGGTGACCGTTTTGTATCCGGTATTCGACAGTTCGCATCATGTTTATGCATATTTCGGTGTTGACATGGATGCCAGCATTATTAAAAAGGCGCAGAACAGCCTTTTAATGCTGTCATTGTTTTTGACAGCAATCGTTCTGCTGGTGGTACTGATTACTCAGTATTTGGTCATGAAACGGATGCTTCAGCCGGTTAAGAAAATCTTCACAGCCATTCATCAGGCGAGTCTCGGGTCTGGCCAGTATTTGCTTGAGGAAAACAGAAAAGGGGATATTGGGGACATCAACAAAAAGTTTAATTATATGGCCCGGCTGATGCAGCTCGCTGAAAAATATAAACAGCTTTTATCGGAAAATAAGGAACAAATCGCGCACATCATGAAGCAAAACGAACAGCTGACCGCCTATGCAAAACAAGTGGAACGGCTGACTGTGAATGAGGAACGTGCGCGTCTTGCGCGAGAATGGCATGATACGATCGGTCACCGCCTGACTTCCTTGATCATGGGGATGGATGTGATTCAGCGTCTTTTCGATGTGCATCCAGACGAGGCAAGAGAGAAAATGGGGCAGCTCTCTCAAATTGCACGGGAGTCGCTTGAAGATGTTCGAAGAAGTGTTCATATACTATCGGCGATTGATTACAACGACCAAAGTTTGACTGCTGGCCTAAGCAAAATCATCGAAGAGTTTCAATTATCAACAGAGATGAGCATCATTTTTCATCACCCAGACAAAGCGATTGATACTCTGGATCAGGTGAAGCTGACTTTTGTGCGCTGTTTACAGGAAGCACTCACTAACTCGATCCGTCACGGTAAAGCGACATCTGTTGTTGTGCGGCTTGTGACAGACGATCGCCGCGTTTCATTGACCATTAGTGATAATGGTGTATCCAAAGATCCGATAACGTTTGGTTTTGGCTTAAGGGGAATGAAGGCACGTCTAGAGGCACTTAATGGCGCGCTGACTGTTGAAAAAAATGATCAGGACGCCGGAGTAACGCTATCCTGTTCTGTTCCTCTACAAGGCGCTCTAAGTCGCGCAAAAATCAGGCTGCTTATTGTTGATGATCAGGTTCTGATTCGCGAGAGTCTGAGTGCGCTGCTCGACTATGAAGAAGATTTTGTGATCGCAGGCATGGCCAGTGATGGAGAGGAAGCCATTGAGGTCAGCTTAAAAGAAGAACCGGATATCATTTTGCTTGATATTCAACTGCCTAAAATGAGCGGCATAGATGTTCTTAAAAAGTTGAAAGAAAAAATGCCAAGTGTAAAAGTGATTATGCTGACGACTTTCTCAAATCTGGATTATGCGAAGGAAGTGATCGCATACGGCGCCGAGGGCTATCTATTAAAATCAATCAGCCCGCAGCAACTCGCACAGAGCATACGACTTATTTATCGGGGTGGTACGCTTCTGTCACAAAATCTTGCGCAGTCACTTGTTCTGAATGGGGAGGAAGAACGAGTAGACGCTGAGGCGAAACGTCAATCATATGATCTTTCGGCAAGAGAAACCGAAATTCTTGGTCATTTAGTTAAAGGACTGACCTATGCCGATATTGCGGAAATTGTAGGATTATCAAAAGGTACGGTTAAGAACTATGTTTCAACGATCTATTCTAAATTGTTTGTTACCAATCGTTCTGAAGCAATGAACAAGGTGATGGAAGAGGGGCTTATATGAATGCGATGCACTTTTCGGTGAGCGTTAACTATAGTGAATTTATTAATCGTCCAAAATAGGTTATACTAGAGGAGTTCTAAAATAAAATAAATTAATTTGCAAAAAACACTTGCGTTTTTAGTTGATTGATGATAATATTTTAAAAGTCGGCGGCAAGATGTTACGACAAATGCTTTTTTGGCCCGTTCGTCAAGTGGTTAAGACACCACCCTTTCACGGTGGGTTCATGGGTTCGAATCCCGTACGGGTCATTGTTTTACTTGATTTTTTATAAGCCATGTAGTACAATGTAATGGTTGTTTTGATGGCTTATTCAAAATTATATGGAGGATTAGCTCAGCTGGGAGAGCGTCTGCCTTACAAGCAGAGGGTCATAGGTTCGAGCCCTATATCCTCCACCATATCATCGCGGGGTGGAGCAGTCTGGTAGCTCGTCGGGCTCATAACCCGAAGGTCGTAGGTTCAAATCCTGCCCCCGCAATAATGGATCCGTGGTGTAGGGGTTAACATGCCTGCCTGTCACGCAGGAGATCGGCGGTTCAAATCCGCTCGGATCCGCCATTTTATTTTTTTGTTTAAAACATAATGTTTTATTTTTAATTTTACATAATGGCTCGATAGCTCAGTCGGTAGAGCAGAGGACTGAAAATCCTCGTGTCGGTGGTTCGATTCCGCCTCGAGCCACCATTTGTTCGTGCCGATCTAGCTCAATTGGTAGAGCAACTGACTTGTAATCAGTAGGTTGGGGGTTCAAGTCCTCTGATCGGCATTATTTTTATTTTATACAATAGATGCCAATATCTATTCCTTATTTCTTTTATTATTATGGAGGGATAGCGAAGAGGCTAAACGCGACGGACTGTAAATCCGTTCCCTACGGGTTCGAAGGTTCGAATCCTTCTCCCTCCATTTACATAATATAGGGGTATAGTTTAAAGGTAGAACAGAGGTCTCCAAAACCTCCAGTGTGGGTTCAATTCCTACTACCCCTGTTTTTAATCATTATGGCGGTTATGGTGAAGTGGTTAACACACCGGATTGTGGTTCCGGCATGCGTGGGTTCGATCCCCACTATCCGCCCCATAAATTTTGGCCCATGGCCAAGCGGTAAGGCAACGGCTTTTGGTGCCGTGATGCGCTGGTTCGAATCCAGCTGGGCCAATTAAATGCGGAAGTAGTTCAGTGATAGAACATCACCTTGCCATGGTGGGGGTCGCGGGTTTGAATCCCGTCTTCCGCTCCAAATTATGGCGGCATAGCCAAGCGGTAAGGCACGGGTCTGCAAAACCCTTATCCCCGGTTCGATTCCGGGTGTCGCCTCCATTTAAATACTTATTCTTTCTGCCATTATTATTGTATTGTGCCGGTGTGGCGGAATTGGCAGACGCGCACGACTCAAAATCGTGTTCCTTCGGGAGTGTCGGTTCGACCCCGACCACCGGTATTACTAGGTTCAGATACGTAGTGTTAGAACCTTGAGAAGAGCTTGTAAATCCTTAATGTATAGGGATTTATGAGCTTTTTTCGTTTTCTGAGAATACGATAGAAAACGAAATTTTTTTAATCGTTTTACACATTTTTTACACAAGCACCAAGTAGTTCATCAAATATCTTTACTGCCTGTCTTCATTTATATTTGAAATGACAGATACCTATGAAAGTTAACGTTCTTCAAAATTTAATTGCCTAAGTCTTGTCAATTAAGGTTAGTAAATATTCAAGATTGGTGGTGAACCACTGTGATTGACTGGCGATGGACGGAAGTTGATGCATTAGAAAGTAAAGAAAGATGGAATGAAGCAAAATCGCTCCTAATAAAGAATTGGCAGCAAAATCCCAATGACTTAAAAGTTATTATTAGACTAGGTTTTTTTTGCTGGTATGTTTTAGTCGAAAGGGGACCTCTTGGGATTAAAAATGTAGATCTTGATGAGTTAGAGAATGTGTTAAATGAAGTTACGCATTTTGGGTTGGCTAATTTTATGACAAATGAGGATTTTCTTTGGTGTTTTGGTTATATGATTTCGCTGTTCCCATATTACTTCGGTGACTACGAACATTGGGAACAAAAAGGTATTTCGATGTTAAAACGTGCTTATGAATTATGCCCGGATGAACCAGTGTATAGATATTCGTATTTAGCGTCCTTCACTTATACTGAGGGAAAACTTAAAGATGAATTTTATCAGGTGCAATCTGTTCTTGAGGATAGATTTAAAGGAGAAGGTGTATTATCCGACTATTTTAAAGATGTGTGGCATAGTTAGCACGCAGATTGAACTATCCAAAGTGTTAGCTTAGCTGGTTTTATGCTTTGGGGTTATATTAGTCTCACAAATAATGAGTGAACGAAAATTTTTTCATTGGCTTGTTCTTAGGGGACACCACACTGTGTTGATTATGTTTTGGCATCGAACACTTTTTGACCTGCCTGGTGTGATGGGACTGCCCGATCATTGGTTGTTAAAATGTTTGATGGGCTTATTAATCCCTGTTTTGGTCTTGATTGTATAGCAACGATTCAGACATTTTCCGATGCTCCATAGCCAAAAACAGTATACAAGCAGCTGATATTGGTTCGGCTGAAAAGAATATGGATGAATCCTTTTGCTAAATCTCATCAGATTGGGAAAAATCAGTGCTTTGAATCAGTCAACGTGCTGACTTCTTTTGGTGCGTTCAGAGGATTGGTTTTTGCTTGATCGTGTATACAGATCGTATATTAAAGAACCAAGTGATCTATCTTGAACAAATCTATATTTTCCAAACAAAGAAATCGGATTAAAGATACAAGCTTGTTGGATAATGTTATAAATCAGCCCATGGAAAACGTATCGGACAACTTTATTTTCACTGATAACTCGAGGTACCAAGTGTACATCCTATGAGATAATTACAGACAGGAATAGATGACGCATATGAGCGGATGCGGTGACGCCCTCTGAAAGGGGGTGACGCCAATGACAGTATTTCAAGCCATGACACTTATGATAAGTTTTGGAGTGCCTATCTTGATGCTGTCAGATAGAAAGAAATAATCCGCCTCATATGCTCTTGCAGGAGCTGAGACGGATTACCGTGAATAAGTAATTCAGTTATAAGCACTGCATCCGCTCTACGCGGATATTGCCATGCCGTCAGTGTTCGCAGCGCTGGCGGATTTATTTTGCCTTGATCTAATATTATTATACACAGTTATTGCAATTTCATGCAATCATTCAATTGTTGATTTGGAAAATCCCTTGATAAATTTGTAAGAGAAGCATTAGCTCATAATTTGATGATTGATCTATTAAATCATCCAACGGGTCAACACGCTTTTGATCTCTTTAATGACAATGATAGAACACATGAGATAATTGTTCGGACATTAGATTATTTAGAAAAGCATTTAGAAAAGCATTTAGAAAAACACTAAAAAACAATAGGATCTATAATTTATAGTAGATCTTCGATCGCTTTCCAAGCATTGATTAAAAGTATCAAATCCCTTGATCAAATCCAAACTCGATTACTCTAACTCAACATACCATTAAAAACCTTGAAAGGCATATAGTGAATAAAGGGGTCAAATTGCTTTATTATACTTCTTATGGGACTATATCAAATAAGAAATCACCAAATTCGTCTACAGGATGTTACAAGGGATTACGCTAATTATGAAGCGTGGATTGTGCCTCATTATCAGGAATTAGATTGCACTTAAAAATTTATCCAATAGATTATAATAAAAGAGACCCTCCAGAAATGGAACATAAACGCTCACATCTGGGGGTTCAACTGTGCAGTTTTTTGATAAGAATTAGAGCAGCCACTCGGTAAGCTGAATGGATAGATCCTTATGAATAAGTTTGCTAAACGCCTGGATGAGATCACTGATTTCTTTCGGAGCTTTTAAATGATTTTCTAAAATACATGCGGAAAGGTCGCTTGTAAAATGGGCCAAAATCGTTGTTTTGTTGTCATTGGTGTTCAATTGTCGCTTGTAATCATGAAAAAGATCAATTAACGGTTGGTGCTGGCTAGGGTCGCATTTCCCTTCAATCCAGTTTAGTAATTCAATTGCTTTTGCTGTCCGCTTGTCTGCCTTCAAGCCTGTTCATCTCTTTGTTTAGGATTTGTCCGTACTCGGCGATACGTTTTTGAAGTAATATAGCGTGCGGTTCATCATATGTGTCCTCATTATATACCTGTGCATGAACTTTGTGTCAGCTTTAACCATTTGATCCATCTGAAAGCCTGAAAAGGCATGGGGATTTTAGAGGCTAAAGATGGAAACTGCCAACTAATCGTGATTTTTATAGGAGTCGAATTAAAGATATATAAATAAAACCACGACAATTTATGTATACGAACCGTACGTACGGTGGTGTGAGAAGTCGGAGAATTTCTCCTCCTACTCGATTAATAAACCCCATACTTTTCGGTACGGGGTGCTGAGTAAGACTTGGGGGCAACTATATATTTATATGTTATGTTGCGATACAAAAAAAAATTCCCACGCCTTAGCATGGGGTAACAGCAAGAAGACTTAGGATATTGGGGAAAGCAATATCATTGTATCCATGATTAATCTTAATTAAACATATTTTGATTGCTCATCTGCAAACCAATAATATCTTTAAAATAAAAGAAACTACTGACCGGTGATCGCTTAACTCGGGTCGTGTGCAAGCAAAAATGGGGGTAAACAGCAGACCTATACCGAAGAACAAATGGAGTGTTATTTTTGTAATAATTGACAACAACCATTTGACCACACACGGTGTGGACTACTTTATTCATCTTTCCAAGAACTTTTTACTTGTTACTGCTAACAAAGACCATCCTGCTTTTGGCATGCAATCGAGCAATCTACACATTTCTATGTTACACCTATTTAATGATCGAACATCGGCAGGATTCATTGTTTTAATTTGTCTGGTTATTGCGTTGCTGTACCACGTTAAAATGCGTGATCGCGTCTCATAAATGCGGAGCCACGCATTCAATGTGCGGAATCACGCGCGAAATAGTGTGCTACACTGTTCTGTGGAGATTTACCAAGAGTATGGTAACTCTTTTACAAAGTTGAAAGAATGAAGAAGCGTTTTGTTTCTTTTCTTGT
This sequence comes from Sporolactobacillus laevolacticus DSM 442, assembly GCF_000497245.1. Lineage (GTDB taxonomy): Bacteria > Bacillota > Bacilli > Bacillales > Sporolactobacillaceae > Sporolactobacillus > Sporolactobacillus laevolacticus. The sequence continues at coordinate 1,144 of NZ_AWTC01000029.1, read as the reverse complement.
GCTTGCGGCTGTTTTGCTATTCGGATTAATCGTTTCAACACCGGCGTCGGCGGCTTCGTATAAGAACACTTATTACACCACAAAAGGCGCACATCTTTACAAGGACAAAAAAGGGGTAAAAGTCATTCGGACATTACCTTCAGGCAGCAAACTTTACCTCACACATAAATCAACAAAGGGATATTATTTTGTGACTTATGGTAAAACCTCAGGTTATATCAATGTCAAAGACCTTTCTAAATCACGTTATGCAACTTTCAAAGATTTTAAAGGATCATGGTTTTTAAACAAAAAATCAAAGCATAGTCAATATGAAATTTCAATAACTAAAAACTATATTTATTACAATTATTACCCCAATGCACTGATTGGGGCAGTTAAACTAAATGAAGCGGTTATCAGAAACAATACATTGATACTGAAAAATGTTACTCTGCGACGCGATGGAACTCAGGTATGGGGGAAGCTGACACAAACCTTGAAGCTGACAGAGAGTAATGGGAAGAAGATCCTTGTCGTTAGCAAACCAAGCAATAAAGAAATCAGTAATTTCCATGGAACAGCATTAAAAAAGTAATTATTTTATACGTAGTATGAAAATGATAATTTATAAATCGAATTCTGATTGTCCAAGATAGGAGAATTTGAAGACACTGATCGGCGCATGAAGCGTGACGATTAGTGTCTTTTCCATAATTTTTTCGACTATAGGGACAGAATAGGGAAAAGTTGCAAAAATAAGTATGACGAAGAGGAGTTGTTTTAGCGTATAAGTCTATATATTGAAGAATTCGTCATCGGCGAATAGAGTAAATATGAGTGCATCTCTCATGGATCAGTTTTAATTACATTCATAATCGTTTGAAACAGAAAAAGAAGGAAGTGTGGCGGCAAACGTGAAAAAATCAAAAGTACTTCGCCCTAGAATACCTAAGCTATTAGAAAATGAGTTGATCATTGATGGAGAGGTACGGACGGAAGAATGTTATTGTTTGGGGAAAATAAGTCATTATACCATCCATGATCAAGATGCTGAAAAAGTTGTCTTTGAACAGGTGGTTTTTTCTACCCTTTGTCAAGTACTTGAGTAAAATTATTGGCGGATAGCGAAGTCTTCAAGATTTTTTCTGGAAAAAGAGTACAC
>NZ_AWTC01000028.1 GCF_000497245.1 Sporolactobacillus laevolacticus DSM 442 | reverse complement strand
TTCATAAGATCCATAGCAATTTTGAATTTATTAGGGGTTTGCCCTTTTAAATCACGCTTGGCTTTTGTTTAGTTTTCAAGGAACATTCAAACAGCAACTCGATTATTATAACATCTTCTGTCGATCTGTGTCAACAACTTTTTTTGATGAGCCGTTAAAACAGAAGGCTTAGTAATCGAGGCGTCTAAAAAAGACAAGAAGTATTATAACACGGAAAATCCGATCATGTCAACATCGTATTTACTTACTCATTGACTTATTCAGACATAATCCGTCATCGTTATGCAAATTCTTGTAAAAGACAACGTCAATTAATTTATCACGGATCCTACAAATCGTCAATACCAAAATAGAAATTCTTAAAAGGTTATAACAGACGCTTGATCTCAACAAGATGGAATCTCCTTTTATAAAATCATCCATCAGCTTTAGCGCGAACAAATGAGAAGACCGCACCCGCAACTATTGGACCGAGAATATCTGCCAATGAAGTGGACAATGGCTCCAAGGATTTCAATTGACGTATAACACGGTTTGTCCTCCAATCGCGACACCACTAAATAGGTAACACTGAAAATACTCGTATTTAAACCAAGCGGCCCAACCATGACCAATACCATCGAATAGCGCTACTTGACCTAAAGCCGGAAAGAACGCGATATAGACAACAAGCAACACAACCTAGCTGTGTACGTATCATCACCTTATTGCAATCATAATGATCGGCGAGAACACAGTTCCAATTAGCAGCGCGCATATTTCTTATTTCTCGTGCATAACTCCTGACGCACTGATCATAGATCCACAAGTCGCTATTGGATAATTTCCTAGACAATAAAAAAGTGCCGCAATAGATCATTACGGCACAAAAAATTGAATGCTGTACTTTATGCGACAAACCATGTCATATGACCAAATTATCCTATGGTTGTTTCATGTTCCAGCTTTGATGGGTTTTCTGATTCATTTTTTTGACACTCAGGACAAGTACCATAGACTTCAAGCCGATGATGATCTACTGTAAATCCGGTAACTTGAGCTGCCAATTCTTCTACTTCGTCAAGTCCCGGATAGAAGAAATCGACAATCTTTCCACATTTACTACAAATGACGTGATAATGACGTTTCGTAGAAAAATCGAAACGGCTTGATGCATCGCCGTAGGTTAGTTCTTTGACTAATCCCGTCTTTTTAAAAACACGCAAGTTATTGTATACAGTCGCAACACTCATGTTAGGAAATTTGTGTTCAAGTGCTTTATAGATTTCATCCGCGGTTGGATGTGAATCGGAAATCACCAGATATTCAAGAATCGCATGACGCTGCGGTGTAATACGCACACCGGAGCTTTTTAGCATCTCAATAGCATGATCCACCGTTATTGTTTTTTCGCTCATCGTCATGCACCTCGCTTTCAGCAATATTGATTATCAAAATCAATTATCAGATTAAAATAGTTACAATTACATTTTTAGTTTACATTGTTAAAGCTTGTCCTGTCAACGTTCAGCACTTCTGCATCTTCGACAAACAAAGATAATAGCCTTATTTTACCTCTATATAGAAATAACATGCATTTTGAATACCGATCATTTTGGATCAATAAGACGTAAAAAAAAACGAGAGACAGTGCTCCCGATTTTTTCATTTGAATATCCTTTTTGAGAACATTATCCTTATACAGTTCAAATCGGATAATGATTATGCCAAATTCTCTCTAACATATTGAAAAACTTCATCGACATGTCCGGCTACCTTCACCTTAGGCCATACTTGCGCTATGATTCCTTCTTTATTAATAACAAAAGTCGAACGGACAATGCCCATCGCCTTTTTTCCAAAAGTAGTTTTCAATTGCCAGCTGCCATATTGTTCAGCAACCGCATGTTCAGGATCAGAAAGAAGTGTGAATGGCAAGGTGTGTTTTTCCGTGAATTTCTGGTGCTTTTCCACAGGATCCGGGCTAATGCCAAGGACAACTGTATTCAATTCTTCAAAGCGGCTGTTCTGATCACGAAAATCACAAGCCTCTGTTGTACAGCCTGGTGTCATGTCCTTCGGATAGAAATAGAGAACAACATTCTTTCCTTTATAGTCTGACAAAGACACCTCATTTCCTTCTGTTGCTTTTAATGTAAACTCTGGTGCTGTAGTTCCTGCTTCTAACATTTGGCATAACCCTTTCCATATTTGAATTTAATGTTATTCACGAATGCGAATCGCAATTTTACCGAATTGACTTGATTTGCTCAAATAGTTTAAACCGTCGGCCGTATCTTCTAAAACGAAGGTTCGATCCACGATTGGCCTAATTTTATGGCTCTGAAATAAATCGAGCATTTCGTAAAACTCTTCGATGCTCCCCATTGTTGTTCCGTAAAGGTTCCACTGATTATAGAAGAAACGGCGCAAATCTAATGAAACCTCGTCACCTGCAGACGCTCCAAAAGTGACAATTGTTCCGCCTTTCTTAAGCAAATCAAGCGATCTGTTGAAGGTTGCTACCCCAACACTTTCAATGACCAGATCCACTTTTTCTCCATGCAAACTCTGTTCCCAATCTTGTCCATTTTCCAAAAGCACATCTGCTCCAAGCCGCTCTGCTTTTTCCAGTTTCTCAGAACTTCTTGATGAGACAATGACTTTTGCCCCTACAGCTTTGGCCATTGGCAGCATATACGTAGCTACACCGCTGCCGATTCCAGGAATAAAAACAGTTTCCCCTTTTTGAAGTTTTCCTTTCGTAAATAGAGCTCGATAGCCCGTTAAAGCGGACAAAGGCAGCACTCCTGCCTCCTCCCATGACAAGTAACTCGGTTTCGGAGCAATCTGATTTTCTGAAAGAACAATCTCCTCTGCCATTGTTCCGTGATCCGGTAATCCGAGGATTTCAAAATCATCCGGTGGAGCCGGAGTTTTCCCTTCCATCTTAAACTCGGAATAATAACAACTTCATCACCGACGTGAACATGAGTCACATTTTCGCCAACTTCGGATACAACACCAGCTCCGTCTGAGCCTAAAATTAAAGAAGGATCTTCAGGGTTGTGACGCAGCGTGACAAATAAATCACGGTGATTAAGCCCGGCAGACTTAAGTTTAACTTTTACTTCTCCAGGACCTGGAAATGAAAGATCGGCAAAATTAGTGACATAGTGAACGCCGGATAAACCGGCACTGCCTTCATGAATGATTGCCCTCATGGAATCGCCATCCGTTCATAATCATTTACTTCTATAATCATAACCCGATCGTACATTAAAGGGAACGATTGTGCATTCATCGCTAGGAGAATAAGACGCTACCTGTTAAAAATGATAAAATATACAGTGTAGACTGTTTAATTGTAGGTGATCTTATGGATATAGAGAGCATTGCACGACGAATCGAGAATGACGAAGCAATTATAGGCGAGGATACCGCGAAGAAATCCGCTGTATTTCTTCCTCTCATTTATAAAGAAAATACTTGGTCAATTTTACTTGAAGTCCGAGCAGCCCATCTCAGGAGACAACCCGGAGATATTTGTTTTCCTGGCGGACGGAGTGAAAAGATCGATGGATCATTGAGGGAAACGGCGATTCGAGAAACATGCGAAGAACTCGGCGTTGCGAAGGAAAACATAAATGTTATTGGGAGGATGGGGACATGTATCTCTACTTCCGATTTATTTATCTACCCTTTCGTTGGCGTTATTGAGCATTCGGAAACAATTCGACCAAATCCAGGAGAGGTTCAGGAGACCTTCGCTGTGCCTCTTCCCTGGCTTATGAAGCAAATACCTGAGAAGCACACATTGACATTTTCAGTTGACAGGCAAGCCGACTTCCCTTTTGAACGTATCGTCTCCGGTAAGGATTATGCGTTTCGCGCACTCCAGATCACTGAGCCCTTTTACGATTATCAAGGGAAGACCATTTGGGGGCTAACCGCTCGCATACTCGAGCACTTTGTGTTTTTAATGAATCACAGGATGTTTGATTAATCCTCAATCTATAATTGCCTTTGCTTGTTATTTTCCACACGGTATTGGATACTAAAATATAGTAAAAGAGTCTGTTCGAAAAGGAGGACAAAGGGGATAGGTTTACAGGCTAAAAACGCAACATCCTGTTGCAACGCCTGCACTAGCCCATCCTGGGCGTCGCAAGAAGGTCAAGGAAACGCAGCTTTGAGCCCCGGAGCGTACTTCTACAGGATGTAGTGACTTCAACGTTGCATACAGGACGTACGCGTTTTTAGTTGAAGTTCCCCTGTTAATACGTGAGGAGCGGAAAAGCAAGTTGACACAGAGAACTTCCGCAGGATGCGGTGACTTCTGCGTCATGCACAGGACGTGCATGTAATTAGCAGAAGATCCTTCTTACCCTTTCCCGGACTTTTCGAACACCCTCTAAAAATGAATTGATAGGTTTAAGGAGAGATTAGTCACATGAACATACAGACTTCTGAAAAGCTTTATGAAGAAGCGCAGCAGCACATCGTCGGCGGTGTCAACAGCCCTTCGCGCTCTTATGCCGCAGTTGGCGGCGGTGCCGCTGTATTTATGAAAAAAGGAAAAGGCGCTTATTTTTGGGATGAGGATGGCAATCGTTATATTGACTACTTGGCAGCATACGGTCCGATTATCACCGGATTCGCACATCCACATATCACCGAAGCCATTCAGAAGCAAGCGGAACTTGGTGTACTCTATGGAACGCCGACTACATTAGAGACGAAGCTCGCCGTCATGCTGAAAAAGGCGATTCCTTCTTTGGATAAGGTACGTTTTACAAACTCAGGTACTGAATCCGTTATGACAACGGTTCGTGTTGCCCGGGCTTATACCGGCAGAAAAAAAATACTGAAGTTTTCCGGCAGCTATCATGGTCACTTTGACCTTGTGCTTGTTGCGGCCGGTTCCGGTCCTTCCACGCTTGGTTCTCCCGATTCAGCAGGTGTTACCGAGAGTACAGCAAATGAAGTCATTACTGTGCCTTTTAACAATGTGGACACGCTGCAGCAAGCGTTCGAGAAATGGGGATCAGACATTGCAGGTGTGCTTGTCGAACCAATCGTCGGCAATTTCGGTATGGTCATGCCAAAGCCAGGATTTCTTGAAGCGATAAATGAAATTGCTCATCAAGCAGGCGCAGTCGTGATCTTTGACGAAGTCATCACAAACTTCCGTTTCATGTACGGCGGCGCGCAAAATTATTTGGGCGTGACTCCGGATTTGACCGCAATGGGCAAAATTATCGGCGGCGGTCTTCCAATTGGTGCCTACGGCGGCAAGAAAGAAATTATGGATGAGGTAGCGCCTCTTGGACCTGCTTATCAGGCCGGAACGATGGCAGGTAATCCACTGTCCATGGCAAGCGGTATCGCTTGCCTTGAAGTTCTGCAAACCCCAGGCATCTATGAAGAAATGGATCGGCTTGGCAAGAAACTTGAAGACGGCATTTACTCGATCAACGAAAAGTATCGTCTTCCTATTGCGATTAATCGCATTGGCGGAGCGATGACTTTGTATTTTTCGGATCACGAAGTCACAAACTATGATGAAGCAAAAGCAACCGATAGCGAAATGTTCGGCCGGTTCTTCAAATATATGTTGGAGAAAGGCGTCAATCTTGCGCCTTCAAAATACGAAGCATGGTTCCTGACTACCGAACATACCGAAAAAGATATTGACGAAACGCTCGAGGCTGTGGATTACGCATTCGCTCAGCTCGCCAAATCTTGATGCGATCATGAAAAAGAGGGCGGCTCCGGCTGCTCTCTTTTAATATACTTTTGTAACGGGAATAGTAATGGTGGTTTTCTCATCACTGAATCACATGAATGCTCTAAAAGGAGGTTGATTGTCATGCATTTGGGTGCGCGTAGTCTAAAAACAGGTGTTGCTGTAACAATCGCATTAATGGCCGCGATTGCCCTTGGCATGACACCCCCCATCATGGCTGGAGTCGCGGCTGCGATGACAACACATCCCTCTGTCCAGCGCTCCTTGCGCGCCATGGTCCAGAACATTTACGGAAACTTCATCGGTGCGCTGATTGCTGTCGTGGTGGTCATCGTCTTCGGTGATCAGCCGATTGTCGTTGGACTGACTGTCGTTTTTGTCATCGCACTGCACCTTAAGTTTGGCCTTCATCGTACACTGACTCTGACCATGGTGACGGTCATTTTCATCATGTCCAGTGGGATGACGGACAACATGCAATTCCTGTTTGAAGGCATCCGAAGATTCTCAATGATCTGTATCGGCGTTGTATCGGCGACATTAGTCAATTTACTGATCTTCCCGCCGCATTATGAACATACCCTTTATGAGCAAATTCTTGAACAGACAACCATGTTATTTAAATGGACACGGTTGCTCAGCGGAGGCGCATCGGATAATACAAAAATAAAAACTGAAATGGCAGCCTTCGACAGCAGAAAGCTGAAGATCGAGAATTACTACCATTGGTATAAAGAAGAACGTCTCTTCAGTAAAAAATTTCTGCTCGTCAAGCTGAGGCGTACGGTTATTTTTCGGGAAATGATTACAGCGACAAGACTCTTGCATCACGCATTGAATGAACTTGATCGTAACGAAAACACCTATCGTTTGCTGCCTTCCGACTTTCGGGAGACGTTGCGGCTTCGACTGAGTGGCTTGATGACTTATCACGAACGCGTACTGCTTAAATTCGATGGTAAAATACGGCGTAAACGCCACGAAGAACAAGCAAAAAAAGATTATTGCCATAGCTCGGAGCTTGCGAGTACCTTTTTCTCTTTTTTCACGCAAAACAAAACGGATGATTGGCTTGATGTCTTGCCGCTTATTTCAACAATAATTGATTATAGCCAGCACGTTGAACATCTTGACCAACTTGTCTCCAGCTTTCAGACCTATCATAAAAAAATCAATCAAATCAACTAACCCCTAACAAACCGTGTCCCTGAGACACGGTTTTTACTTCCACAAGACGTGAGTGACGTCGACGTTCACGATGTGCTGAAGGCGTATAAGTCCAAAGGCTTACTCCAAGATACAGCTTCGGCTCATTATCCGACTCCCGTTCCTTTTGTATCATTAAGTCATGGAAAGGGGGATCACACAATGAAAAAATTCGCACTGTTCCTGCTCGGAGCCATCAGCTTGATCGTCCTGCTCACACATGTTGGGTCGCTGATCGGACTCCTCGTCAGCCTGGCTGTTCTCTACTTTGCTTTCAAAAAGTTCAGCCGCGCAGGATCTACCGGAGGCAAAATTCTATGGGCAACCGTAGGCATTATCGCTCTGTGCTTCTCACTCGGCAATGTCCCTGCAATCATCGGCATCGTCGCGCTGGTAGCTCTCTACTTTGTGTATAAAAATTGGAACAAACAGCAACGTGATGACCGTGAACCGGAAGATCCATTCGACCACTTTGAGAAAGAATGGAAGGAAATCCGCTAATTAGTCAATAAAATATGGACCATGTTCAAAGAGGCGGCCACACCGAACTTTTTGAGCATCCACTAAAAGGAGCAACCTACTATGAGTAATCTATTCACTCGATTAAAAGACTCAATCTCAGCTGATCTCAATGACCTGCTCGATCAAAAAGAACAGAAAAATCCGATTGCTATGCTAAATCAGCATCTGCGCCGTTGTGAAAAAGAAGTAAAGCGGGTACGCGAACTGATCGACCGACAGTATCTGCTGAAGGATCAATTTATTAAAGAATATCATCAGTCTACTGAAATGGCGGCAAAGCGGCAGCATCAAGCTGAAATCGCACAGCGTGCTTCGGAAACAGAACTCTATACGTTTGCTTTAAAGGAACAAGAAGATTACGCGCAAAAGGCTGAACGTCTAAAAAGCGCTTATGATACAACAGTTAAGCAACTAGATCAGTTAGAACAGAAATACGCAGAGATGAAACGCAAATTGAAAGATATGTATCTTAAGCGGATGGAGCTGATGAGCCGTGAAAACATCGCAAATGCCAACCACCGCATCGATCAGGTGATTCAGCCTGAGCGTGCATTCGGACAATCATTCTCCAGATTTGAAGAAAGTGAAATGTATCTTGAACAATTGGAACAGAAGGTTAATACCAATTATCATCAAAATACCATCGATGCGCGCATTCGTGAAATCGAACGTCAACTCGAAAAAGGCAACGCATAAGGGACAAAAGGGATATGAAATGTAGCTAGCCTGTCCCATATAAGGATGGTAAAATGGAAAAAGGTGTGCAAGCGCCTTTTTTCAGTACATAAGAAGCTGAACTGCAGCGAGAAAGGCAGATGATCCATCTATGTTTGAGCAACTGAAAAACGATAAATACAGCTGGCTCATCATTGTCTGCCTGTTTCTCATTGTTCTTCAAACGATGTTCGACGGCTGGGGTTTTCTATTCCCAGGGATTCTGTTCGGTGCGATGCTTTACTATGGTCGAAACAACAAGCACACACGAAAAGGAAAAATCTTATTCTGGATCGGCTTGATCGGACTTGGATTCACGATCTTGAATCTCCTCGTGTTTAAGATGATTATCATTGCTCTCTTCATCTGTTTTCTAATTGATTTTATTCAAAGGAAAAGGCATCCAAAACGAGTGATTCCTGACTTCGAAGATCCATCAATGAACAAAGCAGACAATGTAACGCTTCTATCTTCTCTACTTAAGAACAAATGGTTCGGCCATCAGGAAACGCCTAATCAGGATTATGAATGGCAGGACATTAATATACAGACAGGTGCAGGCGATACAATCATTGACCTAAGCCATACCATTCTTCCCAAGAAGGAATCAATCATTTTCATCAGACAACTTGCCGGCAGAGTACGCATTCTTGTCCCATACGGTGTGGAGGTGTCGCTTCATTATTCAGTGGTTTTAGGTCAGATTGATTTCTTTGACCATCATGAAAGTCAGTTAATTCATGAATCAAGAGCACTTCAGACAAGCGATTATGCCCAATCAGAGCAAAAAGTAAAAATCATGATCTCCGCTCTTTTCGGGAGCCTGGAGGTGCGGCGCGTATGACAGCTGTAAAACGGCAAGTCACCATCGGTATTATTTTCGCGCTCGCCTGCCTGCTTCTCTTTTCTCTTGTATTCTTTTTCGCCTTTCCGCCTGCCGGATGGTCCATGCTCTGGAAGCAGCAGATTTGGCATCTTCCATTCGTGTTTATCGTCCCTATTCTTGCGCTGTTCTTCGGAGCTTTTGTTGGACTCATGTCAGGACTTTACTGGCGCCAGGTATTCATCACTCTGGATGATACGCTTGAGAAAGTGGAACAGGGTAAAACTTTAGCTTTATCTGAGGATCACCGTTCAGGCCGCTCATGTGAAGTACAGAACATTTTACGACATGCCGAAAAGATTAGCATGCAAATGGGGAAACTGACTCAGCTCACCCAGAAAACCGCAAACGAAACAGCAGAAATTGAAGAAAAGGCAATCCAAAAGATCGTTTCCGAAGAGCGCAATCGACTTGCGCGTGAGCTGCACGATTCGGTCAGCCAGCAATTATTTGCTGCCTCAATGCTCATGTCAACAATCAATGAATTGCGGCCGGTATCTGATGATATGGAAAGCCGTCAGCTGAAACTTGTGGAACAAACCATACATCAATCTCAACTTGAAATGAGGGCGCTTTTCCTTCACCTTCGTCCGGTTCAATTGCACGGCAAAGCATTGAAACAAGGGATGGAAGAACTGCTTCTTGAATTAAAGCAAAAAGTACCGATGAACATTAATGCGACCATTGAACCTGTTCATTTAGAACGGGGAATAGAAGATCAACTCTTCCGGATTTTACAGGAATCCGTTTCGAACACGCTCCGCCACGCAAAAGCGCAAAATTTGGACGTCCTGCTTATTAAGCGTGAAGCATTCGTCATTTTACGTGTTACGGATGACGGCGTTGGTTTCCAACCACAATCAGCCAAACCCGGTGCATATGGGCTTCAGAATATGAAGGAACGTACGGCGCAGATTGGCGGCCAAATCAAATTGGTCAGCGTGCCGGATAAGGGGACAAGTTTGGAAATCAAAGTGCCGATACTTGAAGGGGATGAAAACCATGATTAATGTTGTTTTTGTAGATGATCATGAAATGGTGCGCATTGGTGTTTCTGCTTATCTTTCCGCACAACCGGACATTAAGGTCATTGGTGAAGCAGACAATGGCCGTGACGCCATTGATCTTGTTCTTAAATTAAAGCCGGATATTGTGCTTATGGATCTAGTAATGGAGGAAATGGACGGAATCGAAGCCACAAAACGCATAGTCGAGAAATGGCCGGATGCTAAAATTATCATTGTCACGAGTTTTCTCGATGATGACAAAGTCTACCCTGCTATCGAAGCTGGTGCGACTAGTTACCTTTTAAAAACGTCAAAAGCCAGTGATATCGCCAAGGCGATCCGATCAACCTACAGCGGCCGGTCCGTGCTCGAGCCCGAAGTGACTGAAAAAGTAATGGCAAGAATGAAAAACAAACAAAGCAGGCCTCTGCACGATGAACTCACGAATCGTGAAATGGAGGTTCTCCTGCTCATGGCTAGAGGAAAAAGTAACCAGGAAATTGCAGATGAACTATTTATCGCCTTGAAAACGGTCAAGGTACATGTCAGCAACATTTTGAGCAAGCTGGAAGTTCAGGACCGTACTCAGGCAGTTATCTATGCATTTCAGCACAATCTATGCCATTAATATTAGAAACCCTGGCTTCGCCAAGCATTTGATGCAGACGAAGCCAGGGTTGCACTTATACTATTTTCCTCAAAAATCTAATACTTATTGTATAAAAAATCCCGCCAATCCATTAGGATCAGCGGGATTTTTTAGATAAAGCTAGAAAATCTTCAATTATTTAATCGTTACACCTTCCAGAGGTTCACTGCCTGTTGGGCTTGGCAGATATCCGGAAATCGTACTCTTTCCAACAAGAGCGGCTTTTGCATATTCAAGAGGAACCCAAGGAGCATCCTCATGGATGATTTTCTGTGCTTTTTCATAGAGAGCAACGCGTTTCGCGTCATTTGTTTCTGTTTGAGCAGCGATCAGAACTTTATGCAGTGGTTCACTCTTATAGAAAGACAGGTTGTTTGATCCGGCACTATCCTTGTCAAGAAGTGTATAAAGGAAGTTGTCAGGATCTCCGTTGTCACCGATCCAACCCATCAGATACATTGGGGCGCCACCCTTTTGCAGCTTCTCAATGTACGATGACCATTCTACGTTTTCAATCTTAACTTTTACACCTATTTTACCGAAAGTTGCTTGAATTGCTTCAGCAGTCTTTGCAGGTTGCGGCATGTAGTCACGTGGGTTAGACATCGTATAAAGCGTTGTCGTGAATCCGTGTGGATAACCCGCCTCAGCAAGCAGTTTTTTCGCTGCTTTCAAATCAAAAGGGTAATCCTTGATACTCTTGTCAAATCCAAGCAGAACAGGAGGCATTGGGTTTGTCGCTGTCTGAGCTTGACCATTGTAGAACGCCTTGTTTAGCGCTTCTTTGTCAACAGCCATGTTCAACGCCTGACGAACTTTTTTATTGTCAAACGGCTTCATTGTTACGTTAAATCCAAGATAAGCTACGTTCATCGGCGGACGATAGGAAACATGAAGGTCTTTATTACCCTTCAAACCGTCGATATCACTCGGATTCAGTCCGTCCATGAGATCAATTTCGCCGTTCTTTAACGCGTTGAGACGTGCGCTGTTATCCGGAATGACTTTAAATACAATGGAATCCAGTTTTGGAAGTCCTTTTTTCCAATAATGTTTATTCTTAACCAGAGTAATGGTATTGTTCTTTTTCCAGTTTTTAAAGAGAAATGGGCCGGTACCTACGGCAGCCGAAGTGCCAAACTTGCTGCCGTATTTCTTGATTGCAGCCGGGCTGGCGATTGCGAATGGAGACATCGCAAGGTTCTTCAAGAATGGTGCAGAAGATCTTTTCAGTGTAAAGACTACTGTGTTTTCATCTGGGGCAGTGACACTCTTGATTACTAAGCCGGCATCACCTTTATAACCGCCGAACATTGATGGGAAGTAAGCAAATTTGCCTGATGCCTTTCCATTCATCCAACGATCAAAGTTGTAAACAACTGCGTCCGCATTAAATGCAGTCCCATCTGAAAACTTAATGCCCTTATTCAGGGTGAAGGTGTACGTTTTTCCGTCACTGCTGATTTTCCAGCTCTTTGCGAGGCTTGGTTTCACATCAGTTGACTGATTCTTGTAATCATAGGCAACCAAAGTATCATAAATATTCTGTGTGACCCTGAACGATTCACCATCTGTTACTACAGCCGGATCAAGAGATGTAGTATCAGCACCACGGCCAAAGACGAGTGTCTTGCCGCTGTCGCTAGACTTGCTTGACGAACTGTTGCCGCAACCCGTGAGCGCCATCGCTAAGGCGATGACCAGAGCAAGCGTCAAGCTCAAATACTTCTTTTTCATAAATATCCCCCTTACAATCTTTAAATCTATCTAGGAAATCTTTAACATTGTAACTCTTATTTTGCATCGGAACAATATAAATAGTAAGACAATTTAAAAAAGAAAGCTATTAATTTTTCATGCGCGGATCCAGCGCATCACGCAGACCGTCCCCGATCAGGTTAAAACCAACGACGACGAGTACAATGGCTAGTCCGGGAAATAAAACAGTCCATGGAGCATTCTGAATGTATTCTCTAGAATCGGACAGCATTTTCCCCCATTCAGGAAGCGGAGCCTGGGCTCCCATTCCAAGAAAACCTAAACCAGCTGCATCAAGAATGGCGGTCGCAATATTTAATGTGCCCTGAACAATGATCGGTGCAAAGCTGTTCGGCAGGACATGATGAAAAATAATACGCATGTCTCCCATTCCAATTGATCTGGCAGCAACAACATATTCTTCTTCCTTCACGGTTAACACTCTTGAACGCACCAATCGCCCGAACACCGGAATATTCACAATAGCAATCGCAACGAGCGCGTTGTTCAGAGATGGCCCAAGAATTGCAACGATCGCGATAGACAACAAAATGCTTGGAAAGGCAAGCAAGATATCAAATATCCGTGAGATTACAACATCAAGGAACCTTCCGAAATACCCGGCAATAACGCCAAGCAGTGTTCCTGCAATAATGGATCCGACAACAGACAGGAATCCGACACGCAGTGAAAGTCGCGCGCCAAAAACAATTCTGCTGAAGATGTCACGTCCAAAATCGTCAGTGCCGAACCAGTGAGCAGCAGATGGAGGTTGCAGTCTTATCCCTATATTTTGGTCATTAATACCCTGCGGAGCAATAAAGCGTGCGAAAATGGCCAAAAGGATAAAGAAAACGACAATGAATGTTCCTGCAATGGCAGGCTTGTTCTTTCTGAAAGCCTTCCAGAATTCGCCAATTGCCATGATCGTTGGGCTAATATCCTTAACAGTGGATTGCTCAGGCTGCGCCTGGGAAGCTTGTGGCATCCTTCACCCCTTCTTTCTTAAGTTTTTAGCGGTACTTAATCCGCGGATCAAACAGCCCATACAAAAGATCGACGATAAAATTGACCATAACGAAAATGAAGGCAATGACAAGAATACCTGATTGAATGACAGGATAGTCGCGGTATTGAATTGCGTTATAAATATACAGTCCAACACCTGGCCATCCAAAGATCGTTTCAGTCAAAATAGCTCCTCCAAGAAGGAGACCAGTCTGCAGCCCGATCACAGTGAGAATCGGAATAAAAGCATTCTTCAAGGCATACTTGTACACGATCCAGATCATGCGCTGCCCCTTAGCCTTTGCTGTACGAATATAATCAGATTTCAGCACTTCGAGCATACTGGATCGAGTCATGCGTGCGATAATTGCAGTCGGGATTGTTGCCAGAGCTATTGCAGGTAGGATTAAGTGACGGATAACCATCCAGAACTGATCTAAACGCCCGCGCAGCAAAGTGTCTATCAGGTAAAGATTAGTAATCGGATCGACACTGTTTCGAATATCATCCCGGCCAATTGAAGGAAGCCACTGCAATTTGATCGAAAAACCCCATTGTTCCAGCAGGCCCAGCCAGAATACAGGCATCGAAACACCAATCAGTGCGAGAATCATTGCCGTGTAATCCAGAAAAGAATTTTGTTTCCATGCGCTGATAATTCCTGCATTAATCCCTACGAACACGGCAATAATCATAGCTACAAATGAAAGCTCGATGGTTGCAGCCAGATGCGGCCAAATTTCACTGGAGATCGGAGAATTTGTTTGGATCGACGTTCCTAAGTTCCCACTCAAAATATCTTTTAAGTATGAAAAAT
Organism: Sporolactobacillus laevolacticus DSM 442; assembly: GCF_000497245.1. Classification (GTDB taxonomy): domain Bacteria; phylum Bacillota; class Bacilli; order Bacillales; family Sporolactobacillaceae; genus Sporolactobacillus; species Sporolactobacillus laevolacticus. The sequence goes on along the minus strand of NZ_AWTC01000028.1, from coordinate 6,065 downwards.
ATTGAACATACCAAGGATTGTCCAATCCAAGTGATCGGTTTAAGCTGTGTATCGCTTCGGGTGTTGCCTTCGTTCCAAGAATCGTCAATGCCGGATTTCCTGGTATGGCGTGTATGATCGCAAACACTATCAATGTCATTCCTAGTAGAACCGGAATGAGCATGAGCAACCGTTTAATTGAGTAATAGAACAAATAATTTCACCTCTCTTGTGATACACATTAACTTCGGTCCAAGGTGCTGTTTCATTTGCATCATCAGCATTTTGTGCTGCATATTCATGCACCACAAAATGTGTTTAATCAAATAAGTGGCAAGAGACCATTCTGCCGTCTTCTAATGTTTTTAAGTGCGGCCTTTCCTTCGAACAAATGTCCATCGCTACCGGACAGCGATCATGGAAAGCGCAGCCAGAGGGAGGATGAGCCGGACTTGGAACATCACCTTCAAGGATGATACGCTTTGTTTTAATTTCCGGATCAGGTACCGGTACTGCAGACAGTAATGCCTTTGTATAGGGATGATTCGGATGATTGTAGAGATTCTCACTCTCGGAAAGCTCAACAATTTTACCAAGATACATAACTCCGACACTGTCGCTGATATGGCGTACAACACTCAAATCATGTGCAATAAAAATAAAAGTAAGATTAAACTTTTTCTGTAGATCCTTAAGAAGGTTTAGAACCTGGGACTGAACGGAAACATCCAGTGCAGAAACCGGTTCATCTGCGATGATCACTTTGGGCTGAACAGCTAGCGCTCTCGCAATTCCTATTCGCTGGCGCTGTCCACCACTGAACTGATGCGGGTAGCGCCTTGCATGGTAAGCACTTAGCCCGACTAGTTCCAAAAGTTCTTCCACTCGCTTTTGACGTTGCTTCCTGTTCCCCATTTTATGGACAATCATCGGTTCCTCAATAATACGACCGACCGTATGACGAGGATTTAGCGATGCAAAAGGATCCTGAAAGATCATCTGTATATCTTTTCTAGCCTTTCGCATATCTCTTTTGGAAAGATTCATGATATTTTTACCTTGAAACATAATCTTTCCTTCAGTAGGCTCAATCAAACGCATGATCATTCGGCCGGTTGTAGATTTTCCGCAACCCGACTCGCCTACAATTCCTAGCGTTTCACCTTCACGGATAGAAAAGCTAACACCATCCACAGCTCGAACAGTTTCGGAAACTTTTCCAAAGCCCCCACTTTTAATTGGATAATATTTTTTGAGATTTTCAACTTTCAACAGCGGTTCGCTCATGGACGGGACTCCTTTCTACGCTTTCTCCTGATGAAGAAAACAGCGTGATTTATGACTATCTCCCAACAACTCTGGGGTGTTTACTCGGCATTTGTCCATGACAAATTCACATCGAGGTGCAAAGAGACACCCTTTATGGATGGAGCCGGGCTTAGGAACGCTTCCTTTAATTGTATGAAGATAATCCTTTTTCCCATATAAATCCGGAATTGATTGAATCAGTCCCTCTGTGTATGGATGCTTTGGATGATTAAAAATATCCTTAACCAGTCCTTCTTCAACTACTTTGCCGGCATACATGACAACAACACGGTTGCACATTTGAGCAACAACGCCCAAATCATGTGTAATCATAATAATTGCTGTGTGCGTTTCCCTGTTGAGTTTAATCATCAGATCAAGAATCTGAGCCTGAATTGTTACATCAAGGGCTGTTGTCGGTTCATCAGCAATCAAAACTTTAGGATTGCATGACATCGCCATAGCGATCATCACACGTTGTCTCATTCCTCCTGAAAGCTCATGCGGATATTCTTTTAAGAGTTCCTTTGCCCTTGGAAGACCAACCAATTTCAGCAATTCCACCGCACGCTCAGTCAAAGCCTTTTTCGAAAGATGATTATGTAAACGAATGGCTTCCATTAATTGCTCACCAATTGTAAAAACCGGATTAAGCGAGGTCATCGGTTCCTGGAAAATCATCGCAATATCATTTCCACGCAACTTTCTCATTTTCGATTCTTTTGCATGGCTGATGTCTTCACCCTTATAAAAAATATGCCCGCCTACGATTTTCCCAGGAGGGGAAGGTAGCAATCCCATAATTGAAAGAGAAGTCACGCTTTTTCCGCAGCCAGATTCACCGACAATTCCGAGAATTTCGCCTTCATTTACAGAAAAATCGATGCCATCCACTGCCGGAATCTCTCCGTCATCAGTAAAAAAGGATGTCTTTAGCCCTTCAACCTTTAAAATAGCTTCGCTCATTATTCTACTCACCTCCTTTTTCTTGGATATTATACCATTTTGTCACATGCTCGTTGATTTTTTATATCGTTATGTAAGATTTTTTTACATGAAAATTTAAATTTCAACCGTTTTTTATTAAATTATAGATCGTGGGCCAATTCATAAAAAAAGCTAAACAAAACGCTCTGTCCATAACCTGGACAGAGCGTTTTCCGTTGCTAAAGGTGATTACTGCTTGTTTTGCTGCGACTTCTGGTTTTGCTGGCGAACTTGTTGTGCATTTGTTTCGCTACCAAATTCACCGCTGAATTGTCCGGATTTGGACTGGGCATTTTGTTTTTTTACTTGTTCCACATCTGTGCCCGCATTCGTATTCTTAGCCATTGAGTATCACCTCCACCACCATAATCTAGCCAAAATAAAGAAAAATTATGTATGATTCTGTCGATTTTTTTTAATCCATTCAATAACTTTCTGATGTGCTACTGGGAATGGATAATTATTAAGCTCAGTGAAAGGCACCCACTTTTGTCTTTCTCTCAAGCCTATTTGATCCAATTGCCAGCCTTCGAGCAGAGATAAGTTCCAAATTAAATGAGAGAAACGGTGTGTATAAGAAAAAGGCTCGCTTACAGGAATCACATTTGCTCCATATCTCGTTTGAATATAGGAAGCCCTTTGATGTTGGTCCTCATATTCATCCAGTGCCACCATTGGAAATTGCCACATTCCAGCCAGTAGACCTTTCTCCGGACGCTGCTCAATCAGATAACGCCCTTGCTTGTCCGTAATGAGCAAAACCGCATAGTTCAGCGTCCGAGGCTTGGATTTACCGCTTTTCACCGGATATTCAAGCTGTGCGCCTTCATCATATGCAAGACAAAATTCATTAACTGGGCATTGTTCACAATCTGTTTTTTTCGGCCGACAAATCATCGCGCCAAGATCCATCAGACTTTGATTAAATGCTGAAGGATCTGTTTCCGCTATCAATTCACTCGCAAGTTGTTCAAATTTCTTTCTCGTTTTCTGCTTAGAAATATCGTCATCGATTAGAAAAACACGTGAAAGAACGCGCATTAAATTGCCGTCAATCGCCGGTTCAGGCTGACTGAAAGCCATGCTCAGCAATGCTGCTGCGGTATACGGACCAATCCCGTGAATGGAAAGTAACTCTTCTTTGTTGTCCGGCAACTGGCCATTATATTTTTCCACAACCTCACGAACCCCGCTTTGAAGGTTACGGGCGCGTGAGTAATAGCCGAGTCCTTCCCAGCATTTCAGCACCTCCTGCTCCGGGGCATCAGCCAATACATCAGGGGTTGGAAAACGGCTGATAAATTGGTTGAAATAAGGAATGACGGTATTTACTTGAGTCTGCTGAAGCATAACCTCGGATATCCATATATAATAAGGATTATTTGTTTCTCGCCAAGGCAAGTGACGTCCTTTCTGATAAAACCATTTGAGCAGGTTATGATTAAATTGCCTTATTTGCTGTGCGTCCATGTATTTCAACCTTCCATCTAGCCCATTTTTTATGTGAATTTTTCTATACAAATTACCATAAATATCCCTTCCATTATCCTTGAATTTGTGTGACAATGAAAGCAGATTCTCTTGATACTGTCGTGCATTGAAAAAGCAGATTGTTCATAAGGGAGGACAATGTTTTTAATGGATACAGCGACTCATATTGTTATGGGATTTGGCTTAGCTGGTTTAGCGACTCTTGATCCCGCCGTTGCGCAAAATCCGCTGACTTATCATGCGGTAATGATCGGCGTTGTCGCGGGTTCGGTGATTCCTGACATTGACACGGTTCTTAAATTAAAAGATAATGCAACATACATTCGCAACCATCGCGGAATGACGCATTCACTTCCTGCGACGATGCTTTGGCCGTTTATTCTTACGGCAATTATTCTTGCAATCGTACCCGGGGCAAATTTGAGTCATCTGCTACTTTGGACATTGTCAGCTGTCTCTATTCATGTGTTCGTGGATATTTTCAATGCTTATGGAACACAAGCTGTGCGGCCGTTTACTTCGAAATGGGTCGCGCTCGGGACAATAAACATTTTCGATCCATTTATTTTCAGCATGCATCTTTTAGGTTTTGCCATCTGGCAGACGATCGGGCATCCAGGCATTACATTCGTCCTGATCTACTCGGTAATCTCTGTCTATTATGTCTTTCGGGGTGTTTATCATAGAAGTACGATCAACTACATTAAGCGACGAATACCCGGCCTCACGAAAGTTTATTTGTCGCCAACCATGCGCTGGTCGCATTACCATCTCGCAGCAGAAAGCGACGCTCACTTTTATGTAGGAAAAATAAACGGCCGTAAGTTGCATTTAATTGATCAATTTGACCGTAAGCCGATTGACTTTGATAATCAATTGATTCAATCAGCTGCTCAGGATAAAAATGTTCGCGCGTTTCTCTCGTTTTCTCCAATCTACCACTGGGAAATCAGCGAACGCGGCGGCAGAAACATCATTCAGTTCACTGATCTAAGGTACTATTCAAAAGGAACCTACCCATTTACTGCAACAGTGTGGCTCGATAAGAATCTGAGCGTACAAAGTTCTTATACAGGCTGGGTGTTCAGCGAACAGAAATTGCGTAAGAAATTGGTGCTTGCGCGTGTGAACTCCTGATTGATAATCGAGTGTTCACTGCAAATACTTCTTCAGATAAAAAAGATCTCCTGTTATATAGGGGATCTCTTTTTTTTAACTGATTAACTCAACCTCAATCTTGCGCAGAATCATTATTCCGCACTGCTGGTCCTTTCACGCAAAAAAGAATCAATTGCGTCCAATGGAAAACCCTTCTGATACAGATAATTTTTCACTTTCTGAGTAAAATCTCTTCCAGAGAATTTTTTATATTTTTGCATCGCTTTCTCAGCTTGATGAACCAAAGCATTCTTTTCATTTTCTTCAAGAAAGTCCGTGATTTCATTGAGGACCTGATCACTGATGTCCCGGGAATAGCCCCTTTGCATAAGCAGCCTAGCTAGAACAAGCCGCGCTTCAGCTCTCGATTTTTTATTTTTTACTGACGACGCCTGTTTGGTTAAATATTTTCTCGCGTGTTCCACCTGCTCATCATCAGGAAACAGCGCATCTGCCTGTGACGCTATCTCTTGAGCAACACCGGCCTGAATGAGCTCCCTATAGATAAGCTGCGGTCCCTTTGTCGATGTTCGGATACGTGTGCGGACAAATGATATGGCAAATTCATGATCGTTCAGCAATTTTTCCTTCTGCAAACGCTGAATCGCGTAACTGACTTGCTGATTACCGAACTGCTTCTTTTCCAAGTACTCTCTCATCTCATGAATACTATGCATGCGGTACGAAAGATAACGCAGTCCGGCGTTATAAGCGCGAATACCTGATGCCTCGCTTCTAAGCAGTTCAGATTGTTCTCGAGATAATTCAAGCCCCTTATGCAGTCCTTCACGTACCAGAATGTCTTCGTGAACACTCAGAGTCGCGGTCTGTTCGTTCTCTTCAGAAATATCAATTTCGAAAAATCCCTGCTCTTTCTCGTTCGTCCGTATTCTGGTAATAACCGCCATTGATCAAGCCTCCAGCACTTTTATCAATATCATATCATAAACGAAATTTTTCGTTTGGAAAAAGCTAGAAATCCTAACCATGATTTTTATCTCAACCAGCCTGCTTTTATCATTTGCTTATTGATACAAAAAAAGAGAGGATTCATTTTAAACTGGTACCTGTAATTAGGACACTTGAAAAAGAGTGTTTTACCTACAGGTATTTTTTTATATACTTGAATTTCAAGGATATGG
>NZ_AWTC01000027.1 GCF_000497245.1 Sporolactobacillus laevolacticus DSM 442 | reverse complement strand
TTTTTGTTCCTGCCGCCTTAGGCGGCAGGAACACCTAGTGGTACCGCCGGATGTTCAGAGTGGCTAATTTATTATTGCAATCTAGCATATGTTATTAGATCATCTTTTTTTTATTTCATTATCGGTGCATATACATATAGATTCTTGGCAGCCTGGTCAGACACACGTGGAGTGTTCTGATCAGATGCTTTATTTTTTTGTTCATCTTCAAATGCATTCGAATCATTTATCCGTTGATTTACCTGTTTTTCCTGCTGACCGACTGTCGGGGCCACTGGTGGATTGATGATCATCGGAATATAAATCAAACATATGACAAGAAGCAGGCCAAATGATGGAAGGATATGTTTCCGGGTGAATAGCAATTCACTCAGCTCCTTAATGAGATTGGCTTACTTCTTGAGTTTACAAAAAGACTATTAAGCGCGTTTTAAGGTGAGTTGAAGATTTGTCTGATCATGATGTACACGAAAAAAGCTCCTTCATTTCATTAAGAGAAGAAGCTTTTTACGAAATGGATATTGGTGATGTCCGTAGCATGTACCTTTAAGATTGGCTATCTAATCTCTTCCTTTTCATTTCACCACTCTCAAAACTGAACAACGTCGGGTGATCCTCGATCACTGTCTGCAGATGAACCGGACGACCCCAAAGCTGGAATAAATACTTTAGAACACCTTCAAGGTCGCGGATATCCAATTCTGTTCCTTCATAACGGTGCTTCAGTAACAGTTCTCCGTTGTTTCGATAATCACCATTCTCCACGACAATATAAGGAAATCCGCCATTAATTCGCATAGACACGAGCTGGTCGCGCACATTTTTCCAATCTTTATCAGTAATTGTGTAATTTTCGGCTTTTTTCTGGAACAGGAACAGATCTTCCCCCTGAACTAGTTTCTTAGATAGATAGTTGCGAATGAACGATTGATCGGATTCAAGCTCCCTCACTTCAAAAATCTTATTTCGACCAGAGCCTTCCTTTATTCCAACCGCTTGCATATCTTCGCTTGGATGATTGTAACTCTCCTCTATATCTTCAAATATTTTCAAGCCTAGATAATACGGATTCAAACTTTGCTGTGAAGGCTGAACAACCTGTGCATTGAGCTTGGCAAACTCGACTGCTTCAGCCGAAGTCAGATCAAGCTCACGCATGATCCGTGCATGCCAGTAGGATGCCCATCCCTCATTCATTATTTTTGTTTCCAGTTGCGGCCAAAAATAGAGCATTTCTTCACGAAGCATGGTGAGGATATCCCGCTGCCAATCCTCAAGTACCCTGCTGTACTCTTCAATAAAAAACAGCAGATCTTTTTCCGGTCGGTTAGGAAATTTTGTTGCTTCTGTTTTTTCCTCATTGGACTGTTTCGCATCGTCAAGATTAAGCAGATCTTGATATTCAGAGAGTGGTTTTTTTCTCTTCTTCACTGGCTTACCCGGTTTGCTGTCCAGCCAATCGCCCTTCCGAATAATACGCGGATCTACATGTTCCTGAATAGCCAGCACAGCGTCAATAAATTTTTCCACGTTCTTACTCCCATACTGTTCTTCATAATTGTGTATGCGCTCCGCCGTCGCACTCATGCTTTCGACCATGTCCCGCCGTGTATTAATGAAGCGCACATTGTTTTTGAAAAAATCGCAGTGCGCCAGAACATGAGCGACAATCATTTTATTTTGGACAAGACTGTTTGTATTGAGCAGGAATGCGTAGCATGGATTAGAATTAATGACTAGTTCATAAATTTTGCTCAATCCAAGATCGTATTGCAGCTTCATCTTGTAAAATTGCTTACCAAAACTCCAATGTGAAAAACGAGTAGGCATCCCATATGCGCCAAATGTATAAATAATTTCAGCGGGACATATCTCATATCGCATCGGATAAAAATCCAGTCCGAATCCTTCAGCTATTTCAGTAATTTCGTCAATGGACCGCTCAAGTTCTTTATGGTCATCCTTTGTCATCGATTGCAGCATCCTTTCTAAGCCGTTTTCACCTTATGCAATGACTTTATTCTTCATCTTATGAACCTGACCAACCGGAATATACCCCACAAGTGCCGTGGGAAAAAGTATCGTGCACAAGCACCCGCAAAACGACCGTTTTAATCAAGAAAAGGAAAAGGAAGATCAAGACAAGAAAAAAGAGCCTAGTGGCTCATTTATTCAGCGATACGTTTATTCATTTTCCGTACATACTCATTTTGTTGGTTTAGATGACTGGTCAGTTCATTAATAAGTTTACGTATATGTTCCTGATTCACTGGCGGCAAATTCGTATCATATTCATAGATAAGCCGCTCATAGTGCTTTGTCAGAACGAACATTTCATTTCCGGAAATGATTGAACAAACACGTTCTGCAAATTCACGTAAGGTTTCCGTATCTGATCGTTTCAGGCCATGAAGGTTCAGAATACGCAGCAAGACGTGATAGACATCGTAGAAATCTTTCCAGCTCCGTAACTCAGAGTGCTGTATTCTTCTCAAATAAAACGCTGTCAGCCATTTTTTCCGCGTAAATATGGAAGCCAATGCTCCAGCAAGGCACACAACGAGAAGCGTCCATCCAATAAATGTCCAATTAATGTGTACACCGGCTGCTTTATGCACATTCATCTTTTTTTGATTTGGCTGCTTTTCCTTTACCGACTGATCCTTTGCCTGTTGCGTCTGCTTCACTGGCTTTTCCTTCGTCGTAGGAGCGTTTTGTTGCGTCTTTTTGCTCTCCTGATTATTGGTAGACTGATTAGGGTTTGATGCGGTAGAATCATTGTTTGAAGATGCGCTTGCAAACTGACTTGGATCACTGAAGGAAGGGGTCGGCTCAAAAGTTACCCATCCGCTGCCAGGAAAGTACACTTCGCCCCAAGAATGCGCATTCGCATTAGTAATCTGATACTTATTTAGATTAACTGTTTTTCCATTCACCTTTTCCGCAACTTGGCCTTGATACTCGCCCGATGTGAAGCCTTTTACCCAGCGTGCGGGGATACCGGCGGAACGAAGCAGAACAACCATCGATGTAGAAAAATTATCACAGTAACCGACTCTAGTTTCAAAAAGAAATTGGTCGACATAATCTTGATTACTGGCAGGACGTGGAATCTGATCGGTTGAATATCTGAATCGGGATGAACGTAAATAGTCGACAACAGCTTTGACTTGGTCATAACGGTTTGTTTTTCCTGCAGTCAATCGTTGACCGAGTTCACGTACACGATCGGGCAGCGTTTCCGGCAGCTGCAAATTCCGTTCGCGAACGATTTCGGGATCTGCTTCTGAGGTTGCCTGGCGCAAACGCGCGGTCTGAAAAACAGGCTCAGCATAGGTGAGCCGTTCAATAGATGCCTTACGTTCATTCTCCGTTAATACTTGCCCGGTCGCTTGCTCGATCTTCAAGCGCCGGTCCGGCACACTTACTTGCTCCGGTTGGCCGGTATAAGGTAAAATTGCCGGGCTGGCATTGGTAAAGCGCAATATGGCCATCTGACGTGTTGTACGCGTTTGATTTTCATAAAGCGACAAAGTTGAGGAGAACGTCTGAGTATCAGCAATCGGCAAAAAGAAACGGTTGCTGTCCCCCCAGCCCTGACCGGTATAGTTATCTTTATGCACGACCCGCCAATAACCAGGCTTGCCGCTTACACTTACCGTAAATACTGGTGTTGAATCCATGCCGAGCGATCCACCAAGCCGTGTATCATCTTCATCATAGCCAATGCGCTGACTTCCAGAGAAAAATGAGCCATTCTGAAGAAAATCTAAATTAAGGCTGCTTAGATAACTCGAAGGAAGCGACCACTGCGTATCGAGTTTCGGCGCTGAGAGTGCCACGACTAGAATCGCAAAGATAAGTGCACCGCTTGCGGCAAACCATGAAACACTTTTTTTTATTGTATTTTTATCTTGAATAAATGCTGAAAAAGATTGCCACTTATGCACGATCAAAAGAATAAGTGCCGCAACAATGACAGCAACCATTGATCGATTGCCATCAAAATAAGTGAATGTATCAATAAGCGCCAGGCTCAATACAGCAAATGAAACAAATAAGACAAAGCTTCCACTTCTTAACCAATGCCTTATGGCGAACATAATAAGTCCGAGGAGTACAAAAAAGAGAAACGCACTGAAAAGATCTGATGACGCCAACAACTTTCCTTGTAAGACGCTGCCCAAATTACTCGTGATGGCAGTGCCTAAACTGATGAGCCAATCTAGGCTCAAAAGTGGTTCGTCATGAAAGAAATAGTAATGCATACCGTACAAGATCATGAGCCCACACGCTGTCATACACAGCCAACTTGGGCATCTCAGATAAAATATCGCCATCATCACAAGGATAAAAATGATCAGCAGACTTCTGGAATTCAGGATCGTTAGTACCGTAACCGGCTCAGCACACGTCCATAAAATAAAGCCTACCAAAAAATAAACCAGCGCATTGGTCAGTCCATTCCATCGATAAGTACGCATATCACTCACCTACCCCTGAATCACTCCGAAACAGTTCATCCTTAATCATACTTAAGGAAAACCACGAGTTAGCCAGTTTTCGAAAATCTCCAATGGTCTCTCCGCTATCCAAGAAAAACATTTTTTGCCGCTGCCTTGATGTCTTGGCAAATTCGCTCATCTGATAGGCTAGCCGAGGGTCTGTGCTCACTGCATAACCCATATATTTTTTAGATCGGGACATACGTACATCATCTGTTGCCAGAACCTGATCTTTCCTTAATTCGGCAAGTACACGATAAGCATTGGACAGGGCTCTCGGCGCATCTTCTGGAATAAATAGCGGTTTTTCCTCCGAATTGTAGGTTAGAAAAACAGAAAAACCGTTGCTGAGAAGTACCTTTAGCAATGAAGCAGTAAAAGATACTGCCCATTCAAACAGCTCGTCCGAATCCTCGTCCCGGCTAACAAGTACAACAGATGCATACTTTTCACGTTCGGGTTCAAACTGCTTGGTCACTAACACATTGGTTCGGGCTGACGATTTCCAGTCTAGCCAAGATGGACGATCATTTGGACGATAAGCGCGTACACCAGAAAAGTTCGATAAATCCGCCTCTTGGACGTTTTGATGAAGACCAGTTTGCGTCAACGCTAAGTCTGACATCGAGAGAGAACGTACTTTAGGAAAGATATACACAATTGTTCTATGTTGCAGGTAAACCGTTCGTTCAAAAAATCCGAACGGATCGCCGGTTTTCAACTCAATCTCTCCGAGTGTATACTTTCCTCTAGGCATGTTTGGTATAGCCAAATTAAAAACAGCTTCACGTCTAACCCAGAGCATGAGTCCAGCTGGTTTTATATCATGCAAAGGAAACAAGTGATCAGGTCGTTCACAAATCGTTACAAGAAAAAACGGCAGTGCCCAACGTCTCTTCAACACTACCTTCGTATGGAGCGTATCTCCGGAAAACCAATGCGCGTCCTCTATATAACGTTCAATGGTAATTGAGTGAAAAGGGTAGAGCATAAGTAGCACTATATACAAGGCAATGGGAATGAACAAATAGAAGAGGAACCAGCTCAGAAAACCTCCATGGACCATAGCAAAAAGGAACAATAAAATACAGACGAAGAACGGAGGAACGAGACGTCCCAACGCACTTGAAGTCCATTTTTTCATCCAACGACCGATCATTTAACCATTTCCTTTTTCAAGACAGGAACCTTAATCGTATTGATCATTTCTTGAATAAGCGTGAGTGGATCTACGTCATCATAAGCAGCTTCTTGTTTCAGGATAAGTCGATGCCCGAGGACAAATGGCGCCACTGCTTTTACATCGTCGGGGATTGCATAATCACGCTGTTCAATAAATGCATAAGCTTGTACCGCCCGAAGTAAAGCGATGGTTCCACGCGGGCTTACCCCTAGAGTGATCATAGGATGAGTACGTGTCGCCTCCACTAGATCCATGAGATAATTTTTCATGCTATCTGAGACATAGACAGAGGCAACCTGATGACGCAGATACATAATGTCGGCAAGCGATAGAATGGGTTCTAATTCGTTAAGAGGATTACGATCCGGAACACGATTTAAGAGCGAAAGCTCATCTCTTCGATCCGGATAGCCAATCGATAGCTTAAGAAGAAAACGGTCGAGCTGCGCCTCTGGTAATGCGTAGGTACCTTCATATTCCACAGGATTTTGGGTAGCCATAACGAAGAAGAGAACTGGAAGCGCCCTCGTGACACCGTCAACCGTAACATGACCCTCAGCCATTCCCTCGAGAAGTGCCGATTGTGTCTTGGGAGAAGTACGGTTTATTTCATCCGCAAGAATAATATTACCCATCAATGGACCCGGACGAAATTCGAAGCAGGCGTCTTTTTGATTATAGATCGATAATCCAGTGATGTCGGATGGAAGTAAATCCGGTGTAAACTGAATTCTTTTAAAATCGGCGCCAATTGATTTTGCGATTGCACGAACCAGTACAGTCTTCCCAACGCCGGGTATATCCTCAATGAGTACATGCCCACCTGCAAGCAACGCAACCGTGATTAATTTCACGACTTTTCTTTTTCCAACGACAACGGTTTCCACATGATCAATGAGTTCTGAAATCAATTGATGCGCTTCAACACCTGGATTCATAAAGACCCTCGTTTCCTGCATTTTTCCGATTATTTCAATCATTAACATCATTGTACAGAAAGAACATGCTTTTTACCAAAAATCAGACTTAATCCTGCAAGATATGCAAAAAAAAACACACAATATCATTCGTGTGTTCTTTTTGCTTTATGAGATTAATCATGATCCAGAGGCGAAGTTCGCGTATTGATGTTTTAAAAAAGAATACTTACAGTTTGCTTTTTAGCTGCTCGGCCGAATGAACAAGCGTGTCGACACCCTTGCTCAGCATGTCGGTAATTGCTGCAAGCTGATCAATGCTCTGATCGGTTTCCACAGAAAGCGCGCTGTTTTGATCGGCAGAATCAATAATTCCTTCAAATTTCTCGCCGGTGTGCATCGATTCTTCCATGCTCTTCTGAATAATTGAGGTTGTTTTATCAAGAGAATGAACAACTTCACTGGTAACGGTTGCCGATTTGTTAATTAACTCAGAAATCTGGACCATGGCGCTGTTGGTTTCTTCTGCTAATTTTTGAATTTCCTGCGCCACAACGGTGAATCCTTTCCCATATTCTCCGGCTCTTGCTGCCTCAATTGCTGAGTTAATCGCCAAAATATGTGTCTGCTCGGAAATATCCTTTACAAGCAAAGTCACTTGTCCGATCTGTTTCGATGAGGCTTCCAAGTCACTAACCATTTTCCCCATTTCCTGTACTGACCGGCTTGCCGCCATCACTTGCACAAAGAGCTGCTCAAGCTGCTGCTGACCTTCGGAAGCGTGCGTTTTTGCATTCTGAGAAACTTCGCTCCGCTTGTTTGAGTTTTCCCTAACAACTGTAAATTGCTTTAGCAAATTGCGTACCGATTCCTTGCTCTGTTCAGACAGCTCAGTAAGGTTTTCGCTAACTTGCAAGATCGCTGTACGCAGGTCATCACGGCCAACTTCATACTCTCTTTTCAGCGTTTTTTCATACTCTTCGTCATAGGCCTCAAGAACAACTTGCTGCTCAAAACTGATCATTTTATTGATCGAACAAATAATGTAGTAAGCCTGATTGTTATCAAAAACGTTATTTAAGACAAGCCCAATTAAATTATTGAGTAGATTTTGGAATGTGCCCATATAGTAAGGGGGCGTAAGAGCAATTCGGTAATGCATGATCCCAACACGATATCTTCGATCGAGAAATGCATCATCAATGACTCCTGAAAATAATTCAAGTACATGCGTTGCCAATGTTTTGCTTAATTTTTCCACTGTACTGTATTTCTCAATAATCTTTCGCAAGGATTCGATCTTATAGAAGCTGGCGTAGAATTCTTCCGCCATACGCTTGATTTCTTTTTCAACATAGGGGCGCATCATTTTCATGATTTGAAGGTCGGCTTCTGTGACGCCTAGCATCTCTAATTTTTCCAGGACACCAGTGTCCGTAACATCAATCACTACTTTTTCAGATTTTGACTTTTCCAACCAAGAACTGTTTTTTTCTTTTCTTGTTATGAGTGCCATATTAACCCTCCTGATCCCACATGAATTGTGCGATGTAAATTCGGACGACCTGCATGATTAAAAGACATATCGTTCATATGTACTATATCTTTAGATTCGTGTTTAATGATAGTTTACCAGTTTTTGCTTCCATTTGTTATTTATTCACAGTTTATTCATGATTCTACGCTAAATATTTGACGGTAAAGTCTCTCTCCGCAAGCGGCTGGCTATAGTAGTAGCCTTGAATGACTTGGCATCGGCAAGATTCGATTGCCTTTAATTGCTCTTTGGTTTCAATTCCTTCCACAATCACATCAATCCAAAGATGCTCAGCCATAGAAACAATAGCGGTGACAATAGCCTGATCTCGATTGTTTTCAGCAATATCCATAACAAACGACCGATCGATTTTCAACTGATTGATCGGTAAACTTTTCAGATAACTGAGCGAACTATAGCCTGTTCCAAAGTCATCAAGGCTGACACCCACGCCGAGTGCCCTGATCTCCTTCAAAATTCTCAATGAACGATCAAGATCCTCCGCCATCGTGGATTCAGTAATCTCTAGTTCAAGATACTGAGGGCTGAGCCCGCTTGTTTCCAGTATATGACAAACTTTTTTTACAAGCGTATCATCGTGGAATTGATTGAACGACAGATTAACCGAGATCGGAACCTTTGGTGCACCCTGATCATGCCAATGCTTCATTCGTTTGCAGGCTTCACGGAGTACCCACCAGCCAATATCGCGGATCATTCCTGTTTCTTCTGCAACTGAGATAAAGCCGCTAGGCGGCACAATGCCCCGCTCGGGATGCATCCAGCGAATAAGCGCCTCGACACCTTTAAGTTCACCATTGCAAGCGTTGACCTGTGGCTGATAAAAAAGAACAAACTGATCGTTATACAATGCCGTTTGCAATTCATTTTCGGTGCTGACTTTTTTCAAAAGCTGCTGATGAAGCTCGTTATTATAAAAGAAATAGCTGTCTCTGCTGCTCTTTTTCGCTTCGCGCAAAGCGGCGTCGGCACTCGCTTGTAACTGCACACTGGTCTCTCCGTCAAAAGGATACTCGGAAATACCAATACTGAAGGTACCGTAAATTTCTTTTCCATCAATCTGATATGGCTTTTCTGTCGTTTGAATTAATGTCTCAGCTAAATGGATCAAGCCACTTTTGTTCAGACAAGTACGGCAGATAATCATGAATTCATCGCTGCTGATCCGGTATAGCTTGGCGTCATAATGAGTTAGCACGTCGACCAGTCTTTTCGACAACGAGATCAGCAAATCATCTCCGGAGACCCTTCCGAATATTTCATTGATAATTTTTAAACGACTAACATTTATTTTCAGCAGTGAAAAATTCTGTTTATTTTCTTTTCTCGTGCTGATCAGCTGAGCAATAACATCTTCCGCCAAAAGGATGTTAGGGAGTCCGGTTAAGGCATCGTGATATGCTTTAAATCGCATCGTCTCTTCTTTCTTTTTTTCGATGGCCAATTTCCTTTGTTGATACTTATCCATCACAAGCTGCTGCTCGAAACTTAAAATTTTCTCCAATGACTCCGTAATTGCCGACACTTGGCCGCATTGATGAATTTCATGTTTAATCACATCAAGAAGTACCTTGCGGAAATGGAAGAAGCACGCTACTTGATGTGACAAGCTGAATTGATGCTCATAAAAAAAACTCGCTTTCTCTTTGCAACTCATTAAAAAACGTTGCTCAATCATGCCGCTGAATACAGTATCGGATTGACCACGATAGACCTGCTTTAAATCTTCCTCTGCCTGCTTGTTCAGAACGATATTTTGTATTTTAAGCAAACCAGAAACGAAATGGCTCATCTGTTCAGCTATATACTCGCAGTATCTAGAAATAAATGGATGCATCCATTTAAGAATTTGAAGATCAAGTGTATTAATTCGGAGCATCCTGATCTGCTGCCGCGTCTGCTTATCGCTGATTGAAATGTCAGCGATTTGCGTCTTAACTTCTTTCAGCCATTTCTCTCGATTTGTAAACTCAATCATTTATAGATTCACCCTCATAGTTTCTTAGCTGCAAAATCATGTTATTGAGAGACTTTTATAGTATCTATATCGTCATTGGATAGATAATTGTGAACAGAAAAATGGCGCATTATGTATCTTTTTTGTTTTCATTGATCGTTGACGAAATGGCGGTTTCATGCTAGTATAGGCAATAAATTAAATATACTCTTATTAAGAGCGGCGGAGGGACTGGCCCAATGAAGCCCGGCAACCTTTCAATTTTTTGTGAAAAGGTGCTAATTCCAGCAAGATTTCAGTTTACGAAATCTTGAAAGATAAGAGGGTGCGGATGATTAGTCAAGCCTCTCTATGAAACTAGAGAGGCTTTTATTTGTTCCCTCAAAATAGGATACAGAATACAGGAGGATGAAGCATGGGCAAAGTATTAAGTGCCAATCTCGGTTATCCGAGAATCGGCGAGAAACGGGAATGGAAAAAAGCTCTTGAACAATTCTGGGCAGGTAAAATCACAAAAGAAACCTTTCTGGAAACAGTAAAAACATTACGCCTGAGCTATTTGAAAAAACAAAAGGAACTCGGACTTGACCTGATTCCGGTTGGCGATTTCAGCTTATATGATCATGTACTCGACACGGCAGTATTATTTGGTTTAATCCCTGACCGTTTTCGGACAGATGAAAAAGAAGTATCACTTGAAACCTATTTTTCAATAGCTCGAGGCAGCAAAAATGCGGAAGCCTCTGAAATGACCAAGTGGTTCAATACCAATTACCACTATATTGTTCCGGAAATCAGCAATGATACGAAACCTTATCTCACCAGCAATCGCCTCGTTGAGTTATTTAATGAAGCTAAAGAAGCTTTTGGTATTGTTGCGAAACCTGTGATTGTCGGTCCTATCACAGTGCTCAAATTAGCAAAAGGTTATGATCAAGATCATTTCCGTACGCTTCTAGATGCTTTAATCCCGCTTTACGTTCAGGTACTTAGTGAATTGCAGGCCGCAGGTGCGGAATGGGTGCAGATTGATGAGCCTATTCTTGTCAAGGAACAGACTGAGGAAGATCTTGCGCTATTCCAAGATACCTACAAGGCGATTAAGAATGGCGTTCCGAGCCTGAATATCCTTCTGCAAACGTATTTCGAAGCGGTGGATGACTATGAAAAGGTTGTTCAGTTGCCTGTCGATGGTATCGGACTTGACTTTGTTTATGGCAAGGAAGCCAACTTGGCAGCCATCAAAGCTTTTGGATTTCCTAAAGAAAAGGTGCTGGCTGCCGGTGTCATCGACGGCCGCAACATTTGGAAAACAGATTTGTCTACTGTACTTCATGAATTGAAAACATTGCTTACGTTTACCGGTGGGAATGACAAACTGTGGGTAACTCCTTCATCGAGCTTGCTGCATGTTCCAGTGACCGTTTCTAATGAAACGGAGCTTGATCCTGTACTACTCAATGCCCTCTCCTTCGCTGATGAAAAGCTGAAAGAGATTGTCACATTAGCAAATGGTCTCAATGAAGGCGAAGCCGCCATTGAAGCAGCACTTCAAAAGAATAGTGCCGATCTTCAGGCGCTTCAGCAGTCAGCGCACCGTAACAATAAAGAGGTTCAGAAAGAGATCAGCCGATTAAGTGATGAACTGCCGGCACGGCCAGGCTCATTTAAACTGCGTCAGCAGATTCAAGCTGACACATTCAAATTGCCACCGCTCCCGACAACTACGATCGGAAGTTTTCCTCAGACGAAAGAAGTTCGCCAAGCACGACGCAATTGGCGAAAAGGCGAATGGTCTGAAGAACAGTACGAACAATTTATTAAGGATGAAACCGCAAAATGGATTCAGATCCAAGAAGATATTGGTATTGACGTACTCGTACATGGTGAATTTGAACGAAATGACATGGTTGAATATTTCGGTGAAAAACTTGCCGGTTTCGCCTTTACTCGTTTTGGTTGGGTACAGTCTTACGGATCTCGCTGCGTAAAGCCGCCGCTGATTTTTGGTGATGTGTCATGGAAAGAGGCAATGACTGTCAAAGAGAGTGCATATGCACAATCATTGACCAAATCACCGGTCAAGGGTATGCTCACAGGTCCTGTAACCATCTACAACTGGTCTTTTGTCAGAGATGATATCAGTCAGGCTGATGTATTCAATCAGATTGCGCTTGCTTTAAAGAATGAAGTGCGCGCTCTTGAGGAAGCCGACATCCGGATGATCCAGGTTGACGAACCGGCGCTTCGTGAAGGTTTGCCGCTGAAAGAGGAAAAGAAGGCTGGCTACCTTCATGACGCTGTCTATTCGTTCCGTCTTGCGACATCATTTGTCAATAATGATACACAGATTCACACTCATATGTGCTATTCCGAATTTGATGAAATCATTGAAACGATTGACGCGCTGGACACAGACGTTATCTCGATCGAAGCCGCAAGAAGCCACGGCGAAATTATTTCTGCCTTCGAAGATTTTGAATACAAAAAAGGAATCGGTCTTGGTGTCTATGATATTCATAGCCCACGTATCCCAAGTGTTGATGAAATGAAATCATACGCAGAACGCGCCCTCAAGGTTCTTGATCCAAAAGTAGTCTGGATTAACCCGGACTGCGGATTAAAAACACGGCGTCCTGAAGAAACGATTCCTGCTTTAAAAAACATGGTGGAAGCTGCTCAGGAAGTTCGTAATGAACTAAGCAACCGTGTTGGAAAATAACTAAAACAACAAAGAAAAGTCGCGTTTTATTCACGGCTTTTTTTTGTTGATAAAAAAACAGAAAATTTCGAGGCGAAGTGCTATTTCAAAAACGTGAGTTTTTCAGTGGCCTCCAAAAGTATGTCTTAGGAGGCTCCTGGACTGCCCGCGGAAAGCGAGTCCCCGGAGCGAAATCAAGCACGGATTGACGATAAAAATCAAATACTCAAGCTTACGTCTAAAGACCGAGCGCTTTTTTTCCGGTTTTTCTAACTATTATACAAAGATAGCAGTACAAATAAAGCTGAACATGCAATGCACCCCGAATACTGGACATCGAGATCCAATAATCGGGGTGCATTTTTATACTTAATTTTTATTCAACTTACATATTATGACTTGAATCACGGAGCTCAACTTTCGGGTGCTTTTGCTGGAACCAGCGCAATGAAAAGTCATTTTCAAAAATGATGACCGGCCGATCCTTATAATCAGCCACAATCAAATTATTCGAGTTGCGACGCAGTTCTTCAGCATCTTCCTGATGCGCGAGCCATTTTGCCACCTGATGCGTCATGTGTTCAATATCAAGATCAACACCATATTCTGCTTGCATGCGATACACGAAAACATCAAACTGCAAGGTACCCACTACACCGAGAATAGTTTCCTCATACTGGGTCTTATACACTTGGATGGCGCCTTCCTGTGCAAGCTGGCTGACCCCTTTCAGAAAGTGTTTCTGCTTCATCGCATTCTTAGCACGGACCTTGGCAAAATGCTCTGGAGAGAACTGCGGCAGCGCTCCAAAATTGATGGTATCCTTGGCCGCGCAAACCGTGTCGCCGATTTGATAGAAACCCGTATCATAGAGCCCTACGATATCACCCGGGTACGCATCATCGATCAATTCTCTGCTGTCGGCGAAAAATTGCTGCGGTTGAGCTAACTTCAGTTGTTTTCCGGTTCGATCAAGGTAAACGCTCATTCCTTTCTCGAATTTTCCAGAACAGATTCTCAGAAATGCGATACGATCACGGTGCGCCGGATTCATATTGGCTTGAATTTTGAAGACAAATCCTGAAAAGTTCGAATCGTCCGGTTGAATCATGCCATCACTTGACTGGCGCGGCTGCGGCTGCGGTGCCAGTTTCAGATAGTGTTCAAGAAACGTTGGAACACCGAAACTGGATATCGCACTCCCGAAGAAAACCGGTGTCTGCTTGCCTGCTTTGACCGCTTCAAGATCAAAACTGCTTCCTGCTTCGTCCAGAAGCATTAAGTTTTCTTCCAGTTGACTGAGCGTGTAATCATCCACTGTGTCTTTCAGAATATCAGCCAATTCATCAACCTCGCCAAGCGCTTGCACTTGGCGCTCCCGCTTATCGTTATACCACTCAATCTTGTGTTCCTGACGGTCGTAGACACCACGGAACGACTGACCCATACCGATAGGGTAGTTAACCGGATAAGACTCGATCCCGAGCACGTCTTCGATCTCCTCGAAGAGTTCAAGCGGCTCTTTTCCTTGACGGTCAAGTTTGTTAATAAAAGTAAAAATTGGAATGCCGCGATCACGACAGACCTTGAACAGCTTAATCGTCTGTGGTTCGACACCCTTTGCGGCATCAATAATCATGACCACACTGTCGACGGCCATCAGCGTCCGATAGGTATCTTCACTGAAGTCCTGGTGTCCTGGTGTGTCCAGAATATTGATTTTATAACCGTCATACTCGAACTGCATGACACTAGAGGTCACCGAAATGCCCCTTTTCTTCTCGAGCTCCATCCAGTCTGAGGTCGCAAATTTCTCAGCTTTTCGAGATTTAACTGCGCCCGCCGTGCGAATGGCACCACCAAGCACCAGCAGCTTCTCAGTAAGCGTGGTTTTACCAGCATCCGGGTGTGAAATGATGGCAAAAGTGCGGCGCCTTTTTAATTCCTGTTGTAACTGATTCATTTTTTCCTCCTATAAATTCCACTCTTCGCGTTCGAATCATCGATTTAAGGCACAGGAAATCCCTCCGTAAAAAAGCACTCGCCGGCTTCATCCTCAAAGAGTCGGATTTTGTGACTCTTCGGTCAGGACAATGCCATCACTGCGAATGCTTTTTCATTCATTCTATCTTCATTATATACATAAAACGATTGAATAATAAATCCTCGGTTCTTTCAGTCAATCAGGCGTATTACTGAAGATTGGAAGAACCGACTCACTTGCTCACCAAACCGTGTACACGATCCATGACCGCTTTTTTAAGAGCTTCAAACTTCTTATCACGGTCTTCAGCATCGCTACCTTTAATACCAAAGTAGAACTTAATCTTCGGTTCCGTGCCGGATGGACGCAAGCAGAACCATGAACCGTCAGTTAACTTATATTTCAGTACGTTAGATACCGGCAGATCAATTTTAGAAATTACGCCTGCTGCTATATCTTTAGACTCTGATTTCTTATAATCCTCAATCACAGCTACACGCACACCTGCCACTTCGGCCGGCGGCTGTGTCCGGAAATCGTTCATGATTGAGTCAATCTCCGCTTTACCTTGAATTCCCTTCAAGGTGAGGGATTCTAGGCCTTCTTCGAAGTATCCATAAGTCTTAAATACATCTTGAAGTGCGTCATAGAAGGATTTACCTTGAGCTTTGAAATAAGCGGCAGCTTCAGCAGCAAATAAAGCTGCTTGAACGGCATCTTTGTCCCGGACAAATGAGCCGATCAAATAACCATAGCTTTCTTCATATCCGAATAAAAATGTGTGTTCTCCGCTGAGTTCATAGTCATGGATTTTTTCACCGATAAATTTAAATCCTGTCAGTGTATCTACGGTTGTAATGCTAAATGCAGAGGCAATGGTCCGTCCAATTTCAGATGTCACGATTGTTTTAACCACAACGCCATTGTCCGGAAGCAAGCCTTTTTCCTTTTTCTGTGTCAGTAGATAATTAAGAAGCACAGCGCCTGTCTGATTTCCAGTTAAAACAACATAATCTCCATGATCATCTTTAACTGCGACACCAAGCCGGTCGGAATCAGGGTCGGTTCCAATCAGGATATCCGCATCCAATTTCTTTCCATACTCAATCGCAATTTTAAATGCAGCGTGTTCTTCAGGATTAGGTGATTTTACTGTTGAAAATTCCGGGTCAGGCTCAGCCTGTTCCTTTACAACGGTCACATTAGTAAATCCCCAGTTCTTAAGTCCGTTAACAATAGGATGATAGCTCGTGCCATGAAGCGGTGTATAGACAATCTTCAGATCGGATCCGACCTTCTGGATAACATCAGGATTCAGTGACAGCGCCTTTACTTTTTCCTGATACGCCTGATCAACGTTCTCACCGATCACTTCAAGAAGTCCTGAAGCCTTCAGTGCTTCTTCATCGCCGACCTTCACTGACAGTTCATCTTCAACTGATGCCACATAGCGAATCACTTCATCCGCTTCCGCAGGCGGCAGCTGTCCGCCAAATTCATTGTAGACTTTATAGCCATTATACTGAGGCGGATTATGGCTGGCCGTAATCACAATTCCTGAGAATGCGTTCAGGTAGCGAACAGCAAAGGATAAAACAGGTGTCGGGCGAAGCGCATCGAAAATAAACGTCTTGATCCCATGCGCGCCAAAGGTCTTTGCCGCTTCTAATGTGAATTCAGCGGAAAAGTGCCGTGGATCATGCGCAATAACGACGCCCCTCTTCACCGCTTCTTCTCCAGCGTTCAGAATATATCTGGCAAGACCTTCGGATGCTTTGCGGATCGTGTAGATGTTCAGACGATTCGTGCCCGGTCCGATTTCACCACGCATACCACCTGTCCCAAATTCCAGATTTGTATAAAAGCAGTCTTCCAATTTTGCAGGATCTTGCGCAATCGCTTCTAGCTCTTTTTTCAAATCTGGATCCAGATGTTCATCTGCAAGCCATTTCTCGTATACCGTTTCCCAACCCATAAGTTCACCCCGTTAATTAGAAACTTTTCAGTCGATCCCTAATGATGCCAATTCTATTATATACCAAAACTGAAAAAAACGCTGTCATGCTCTTAGGAACAAATATTTATGTCCTATATAATTATGTTTATGCTTTTGTTCTGAGTTCAGGAGAAAAATATCGAATTATTTTCTCCAAGGATACATCTTGAAGTGACTTAAAACTGCCGTCAACATGTCCAAAAGGCATTTGCTTTGTGACCGCGTTTGGCACAACAATGCAATACATGCCTGCTCGTTTTGCCGCAAGCGAACCGTTAAAGGAATCCTCGATAGCAATTGCCTCTTTCGGCTGCACTTCAAGACTTTCTAATGATTTAATATAGAGTGCAGGATCCGGCTTCACTTTTTGAACATCATCCCATGACTTGATGCTCTGAAAATAATCAGAAAGTCCGAGACGGCTTAGATGTTTACGCGGCCATTCACCTTTTGAACTCGTTGCAAGGCCAATTTTTAAACCAAGGCTCTTCGCCTGGTTAAGCACCGATTTCACACCTGGAAGAACTTCTTCCTCATCAACAAGCTGATTAAACAGCGCGTCCCGTTCCTCCTTAAAAGCGTCCCTGTCTATTTTCACATTTGCATGTTCTTCTAGATAACCGAGTGAATCAAATCCATGCTGTGTTCCAATTGCCTGGCTCCAAATACTGAGCGGCAGATTAACCTGATATCTCTGAAACATTTTTTGCATTACTAAATACATAATGCGTTCACTGTCCAAAATCACACCATCGAAGTCAAACACTATCGCTTTAATCATCAAATACAACCCTTCTCAGTGATCTCGATTCTCATTTTAACATGTGTTCACACTAAATTTATAAAAGTCACACAATCTTTTAATGTAATCGTTTTCCTTTTGCAGACATGGAAAACCGTTTGCTCATTTCTATTTCTTGAATAAAACTGTCAAGGTTTGGCCGCGCGCGCATAAACTAAATTAATCAACCCTCAAATCAGGCAATCCCGTATTGACCGGCTTATCGTGCAAATTAAAGGAGGGATTTATAATGAGCAACTTTCTGATTTCTGAAGAACAATGGGATCTCCATCAAAAAGGCGAACAGGATCAACGACGTCATTCAGAGAAAGTCAGAGAAGCGATAAAAAATAATCTTCCCGATCTGATCAGCAGCGAGAATATCATTCTCTCTGATGGCAAAAAAATGACACGCATTCCAATCCGTTCATTGGACGAGTATAAGCTCCGCTATAATTATGAAAAGACCAAACATGTCGGGCAGGGCGATGGAAAAAGCAAAGTTGGCGATGTGATTGCTAAAGCGCCGGGAAAACAGCAAGCTCAGGGAACCGGAAAAGGCCAAGGTGCCGGCGACAGACCTGGCATTGATTACTATGAAGCAAACGTTTCGATTATGGAAATTGAAAATTTATTTTTTAAGGAACTCGAGCTTCCTCATCTGAAAAGAAAGCAAGAACCGGATATCGCCGTAAGCAGCATCGATTACCGTGATATTCGCCGCAAAGGACTGATGGGCAATATTGATAAACGACGTACCATCCTCTCAGCAATAAAAAGGAACGCCCGATCCGGAAAAACGCAAATTCATCCGATTCGTGAAGAAGATCTCCGATTCAAGACATGGGAAACCATTGTTAAACCTGAAAGCCGTGCGGTTGTGCTGGCACTAATGGACACAAGTGGATCCATGGGTGTGTGGGAAAAATACATCGCCCGCAGTTTTTTCTTCTGGATGAGCCGCTTTTTGCGCACAAAGTACGAAAAAGTGACCATTCAATTTATCGCCCATCATACCGAAGCAACGGTTGTAAGTGAAGAAGATTTCTTTTCGAAGGGGGAAAGCGGCGGAACCATCTGTTCCTCGGCTTATGTCAAAGCATTGGAACTGATTGATTCCTCATATCCGCCTTCGAAGTACAACATCTATCCTTTCCATTTTTCCGACGGTGATAATCTATCTTCGGATAATCCGAAATGCACGAGGCTTGTTAATGAAATTATGGAAATCACCAACTTTTTCGGCTATGGTGAAATCAATCCTTACCATCGCTCGAGCACGCTGATGAGTGCTTATCGTACCATTAAAAACGATGCGTTCCACTCCTTCATCCTCAAACAAAAGAGCGACGTATATCACGCAATGAAATACTTCTTTCACAAAGATCAGGAAAATGAAGTCATATAACCAGACAATTAAATGAATGCCAAAAAACGCCGATTAGGGCGTTTTTTGTGCGGATTAATTGCGGTGAATAATCCCAAAATGATTATACGGCCAGTAACGAAGATCCACTTTCCCGACAACCTTTCTTTCACTGACAAAATGAAAGACGCGGCTATCCGTACTGTTCTGGCGATTATCGCCCATAACCCATAACATTCCTTTAGGCACTCTTTCTTTGCCGGTTAGCTCTTTCAACGTGAAATCCCAGGTTAGCTGCCCGGCAAGCATACTGTTTTTCTTTTCCTTTAGAAACGGCTCATTGACCGGCTTACCGTTCACATACAATTGGTCATTCGAATACCTGATCGTGTCTCCAGGAAGGCCGATCACCCGTTTGACATAATCATCCGTCTTTGTCGCATGGAAAATCACCACGTCAAATCGCTTGGGCTGAGACAATTTATAATTTATTTTATTTACGATCAGCCGATCACCGTTATAAAGTGTCGGCTCCATCGAAGGACCATCGACGATATAATTGCCGAGAATAAAAGTCCGGACAATGATGACGATCAACACGGAAAGTGCGATCGCTCGGAACCAAGCAAACGTTTCACTTCTCTTTTTCTTTTGACTCATGCTGCAACGACTCCCATAAATCATCATTCATTTCAAAATTTTAGAGATATAAAATCCGGCTAACCCTTGCCTTTAAGCAATGGTGAAAACCTCACATCCTCTAAAGTAGATTCCAACAATAATCCGTTTTTACATTCTTTAGTTCCTGATTTACGGGTAAATCACGGAAAAGATACATCAATAACACGATCGCTTCGAATCAGGTCAATTCGATACTCTTTATAATGTACACGAATCATCCATGTACCACAAGAAACAGCCGTTTCTTTGACTCTGGTTTTTTGATTACTCAACTTTGCTAAATCTTGCGATAAGAAACATACTAACCTTAATGGTGCAGAAAGTACGACGGTACTCTTCTGCACCACTTTTGTTTTATAGTGGGAGTGAAGCATCAG
>NZ_AWTC01000026.1 GCF_000497245.1 Sporolactobacillus laevolacticus DSM 442 | reverse complement strand
TCCCGAACACGGTCGTTAAGCTCTTCTGTGCCGATGGTAATTGGGGGCTGTCCCCCTGTGAGAGTAGGTCACTGCCAGGCAAATGATAAAGGCAGGAAGTCATCCTAAGCGGTGACGACCTGTTTCTTTATATATTTTAATGTGAGCACTTCCATGATAAGGAAGGGTACACTATAATATACATAGCATCAACTATTTAATTATTCCACAGTAGCTCAGTGGTAGAGCAATCGGCTGTTAACCGATCGGTCGTAGGTTCGAACCCTACCTGTGGAGCCATTGCTTCCATAGCTCAGTTCGGTAGAGCACTTCCATGGTAAGGAAGGGGTCGCTGGTTCAAGTCCAGTTGGAAGCTTACTTAAAAACGTGATAACAGCGGGGTTTTTCGGATGTCCGAAGCCCCGCTGTTTCTGTTTTTCATTTTAATGTGTTTTTTTCTCAATGTTGTCCAAGACGTAGTCATATCGACACCCTGACTTAACCAGTACGTTACAGATGTCACTTAATTAAGTGAACTGCACCATTTTTAAGGGATAGGATTTATCGGGGAGGATTTTAAATAGATAAGCTTGAAAATGATTAAGTATTGAAAAAGGAAAGTGATTATTTTGGCGCCGCGTTTTGTTCCATAGTATGTAAGAAAGGGGGTCTGTAATTACTCTAAGGAGGGCTGTTAATGAATAAAAAGGTTATTAGGATTTTAGTCTTGATGCTTTCAATTATTCTCATGGTATCAGGGTGTTCAGAAAAATATGACGCTAAAGACGGGAATAGATATCCAATTAAGCGTTTCAAAGGATCTTTTACAGTGGATCCGAATAATGTAAAAGCTATTGCTGGATTTGCTGATTATGTATTCGTTGGCTATGTTAATCGACTCACAAAAACGATATATAGGAACCCAGTGAATATAGAAACAAAAGATGACGGTACTTCAACAATTGCTGATCCATACACAGTGTATGAGGTTACGGTAGTAAAAAATATAAAAGGTAACTTAATACAGAATCAAGAAATTCCTATCTTAAAAGAAGGCGGAATTACTCAAGATAAAAAAGAAGTTCAACTGTATGAAGACGATATACTTCCGCTAGAGGAAAAGTATTACATTTTTGTTGGTTATGCGCAATCAGATGGATCCATTCTTATATCAGGTCCTAATTCAAACGTTGAATTAAAAGATTTTGCCGTTGATCCTTCAGCTAAGAAATCATTAATAAATAATAAGCTAAGCGACGATGGTCAAATTTTAAAAATGCAAAAAGCAGTTGAAGCCCAAATTCCAAGAGATAGAAAACGATTTAAGTCAAAATATGAGTCTAAGTAATGGGAGTATGGGGGATGTAGGCAAAGTTAGATTACTCTGGTTGATCAGGGAGACGTTAAAGAGACTTTA
This sequence comes from Sporolactobacillus laevolacticus DSM 442, assembly GCF_000497245.1. Lineage (GTDB taxonomy): Bacteria > Bacillota > Bacilli > Bacillales > Sporolactobacillaceae > Sporolactobacillus > Sporolactobacillus laevolacticus. The sequence continues at coordinate 20,191 of NZ_AWTC01000026.1, read as the reverse complement.
ATGAGTATAAAAAAGACACCTTATGCAAGGTGTCTGAAAAGGAACGTACTCGTGGGCATCAAATTTAAAAAAGAAAAGGAATTAGTGAACGAATGCAGCGCCAACAATAATAAGCAAAATGAACAGGACAACGATCAACGTAAAGCCGTAAATGCATCCGCCATAACCATAACCGTAGTGATCCTTGTAACTTCCACCATAAGGTGCATTACCGTAAGCGGCATTTGCAGGATAACCCATATGGAGCCACCTCCTCATTGTTAGTAACATCATTCTATGTCGGGATAGAAGCACAGGTATGGGCAAATACACAGAATATAAATAAAATACGATGAGATTACTATGAATTAAAAATGATGTGAACAGCTACCTCATTCTGATTGTCGCGATGCTTCTTGAATTTATGTCAATTAAAATCAAAAACAAGGTGCGTGCATGACAAGAATAGCGTTTGTTCAGTTTTTGTGCAGAAGCTTGCAGTAAACTCACGAGTGGGTAAAGAAACTGTTTACCTCCGAGTATTGAGCCTACAAGGCTCTTTTTTTTGTGAAAGAAAAAACAGGTGGAGAGGCGCATGAGAAACGAGCCGAGAGCTTCACCTGTAAAATCATTCATGGAGAATGAGACGGTCTTTAGTTAATCATCCTTCTCTCATCGCCCACTCATATCTTCTAGAAATGACGTCCCAATTGTAGAGATTAAAGCTATTTTTAATATAGTCCGGCCGCCGGTTTTGATAGTCTAAGTAATAGGCATGCTCCCACACATCAAGGCCAAATAAAGGTGTTTTGCCCACCATGATTGGATTGTCCTGATTATTCATGCTGATCACCTCTAACTTTTTGTTCGGGTTGAGTACCAGCCATGCCCACCCTGAACCAAACTGACCGGTTGCCGCATTTGTGAATTGCACTTTGAAGGCTTCAAAGCCGTTCAGTTCACGGTTTAACGCTTTTTCGAGTGTACCCGTTGGTTTTTTGGCACCGCCCGGCTTGAGGACCTCCCAGAACAGACTGTGATTGTAGTGACCGCCGCCGTTGTTGCGAACTGCTGTGCGGATATCCTTCGGAAGTTGGTGCAGATTGGTTAAAAGTTCAGTCAGCGTCCAATTCCTATATTCCGGGTGCTGGTCAATGGCTTTGTTCAGGTTATCGACGTAGGCTTGATGGTGCTTTGTATAGTGAATACGCATGGTTTCCCGGCCGATATAGGGTTCTAAAGCATTGTACGAAAACCCGAGCGGCGGCAATACGAATTTCGGCATAAAAAGTCCTCCTGGATAAATTTTTAATAGTTATATATATGCGGATGATTCAGGAATGGGTTCTTGAACATATATAAGCAAGGCCAGCACAAAAAGTTGGGCGGCAAGATTTCGTAAACTAGGACATTGAACGATTGAAAAATCTGTTCAGATTGTGAACAGATTCAGGCGATAAAATGATTTTGGGTATAGTGATCTCTATCCCTGAGTTTGAGCCTCTAGCGGGCTCTTTTTTTTGCCCTTTTTACAGAGGCGAAGTAAATAGTAGTGTATTCTTTTGCTTAACAAAAAATTATTATTATAAAAAATATTTTCATTATTGTATAGCCATAGCCATTCATGATTCTTTATAATAGAAGTGAGCTTTGTCAGAACAGTCGAACTATAGAGAGATCGTTTAGACTTGTCTCATTGGACGAGTCGTCAGTAGTGCATCAAAAGATTATTTGGATGGGAGAGGATCGATTAATGGAGAAATTAGAACCGTTCAGTTTTTCAAAACGTTTTGAAGGTGTACCGCTCATCGGATCAGCTTTTGCCGGAGAACATCCGGGATTGATACCGCTCGCTTTTGGTTTTCCCTATCCGGATTCTTTCTCAATCGATGAGCTGGCAGAATCATCTGTCTCCGCATTGCGGACGGCGGGAACGGAGGCGCTTCAGTATTCAGGCGGTCCCGGGCAGAAAAAGGTACTGGAATGGATCCGCGAGCGTTCCCGTTTGCGGTCGATCCATGTTGATACTGATCATATTTTGATCACATCGGGATCGAATCAAGGGATTGATCTTGCGGCGCGAACGCTGACCGACCCAGGTGATGCGGTATGGGTGGATGCACCGGTGTATTTCGGTGCCCTCCGTGCCTTTTATCTGGCTCAGACAGAGCTGACTGCATTTCCGGTTGATGATCAAGGACTACGTGTAGACGTGGTGGAAGAAGCACTGATTGAAGCTGCCGCAGGCAAACGTGCAATGCCGAAGTTTATCTATGTATTGCCGAACTATCATAATCCTGCCGGCGTCACTCTGTCCGTGGAAAGAAGAAAGAAATTAGCGGAACTCGCTTATCAGTACAATTTTTACATCATTGAAGATGATGCTTATGTGGAACTGAATTTCGGCGGTGAATTTCTGCCGTCTATCTATTCGTTTGGACCGGAGCGCGTGATTTATATGAGCACGTTCTCAAAAATTGTTGCTCCTGGGATTCGAATGGCTTGGGTGATCAGTGATCCGGAAGTGCTGAGTAGAATCAAAATCGTGAAGACGGACGGTTTGACAAGTGTTTTCGTTCAGGAAATGATTAGCCGTTTCTTAGAAAAGGTAGATTTTGAAGCGCATCTCAAGCCTCTTGTTGAAGGTTATCGTTTGCGCCGCGATGCTATGGTGAACGCTATTCATGAGTTCTTTGGCGATGAAGTTTCCTTTGAAAAACCGGAAGGCGGATTCTTCCTGTGGCTAACATTCCCACCTGAAACGGATACGACTAAGCTGCTGCATGAAGCGGTAAAAGCAGGAGTAAGCTTTGTTGATGGTAAATCCTTCTATTTGGTGGATAAGCCGACTAATAACTTACGACTTGCTTTCAGCTTCTGCGATGAAAAGCAGATTCGAGAAGCGATACAAAAATTGGCAGAGGTTTATAAAAAGCAGAAAAATGCAGTCTGTTAATGCGTGATCTAGGCCCTTGTCACGAGTCGACCTTCCTCCTCATAAATTAATACGACGACATCGTTGAAGGGGAGGAAAGGGCTTTATGTATGGTAATGATCATAATGGCAGGATTACGAGCACTGCCGGCAATGGATACCGGCAGCGAATTACGGCGCAGCAGGCTGCAGAGCTTGCTGTGGCCAGAGTACCTGGGCAAATTATTCACGTTGATCTTGAACTAGATAATCATCTGCTGAAATATGAGGTTTACATTCTGACCGATCAAGGTGTGGTGTATGAGGTGGTCATTGCTTCCAAAGATGGCCGGATTCTAAGTGTTGAACGGGAAGATTAGACTGCTTAATGTAAAAAAGGATGCCGGCCCATGAAGGGCCGGCATCCTTTTTTCGTATCAGTGGTAGATATTCAAGTACTTATCTGAAGTGCGCCTGATTCGTGCTGCCAACAGCTTGCTTTGCCAGCGCATGCGCTTGGGCAAGCTTTTCAAGCTTGGCTTGGCGGTTATCTGAAAAGAGCTCAACGCATGATCCGGCAAGGATCAACACAATGCCGGCAAAGACATTCAACGTAATAGCTTCACCGAGGATGAACAGTGCGAGCACTGGGGCTAGAGCAGGTTTGATGAAAAAGACCAGCGATGCGGTCGATGCCGATGTCGCTTCCATCGCTAGAAAATAGAAGCTGAACCCAAGACCGGTAACGAATACACCAAGGTAAATCAAGGCGGGCACGCTGCTCCATGAGATCCCCTGCAAAACCGGGATATTGCTAAATTTACTCAAGCCGACACTTTGCAGCCAATTGGCGACAAAGCTGATTTTCGTGACAAGTATAAGTAGAAGTAATTCTAAGCTGCCTGCCAAAAAGCTGAAGCTGCTCTGAACCACTCCGTCAAAACCAAATTTGAGGCTCCCTTTTCGCCCGATAATACCGTACAAGGCAAATGTTACGGCAGCGAGCAGTGATAACGTGATGCCCGTGACGTTTGTCAGATTTTCCGGATTGACAATGCAGATCATACCGATAAGGCTACTGGCGAGAGACAGAATCGACAGTTTTGTCAACTTTTCCTTCAGAAAGAAATAGGCGAACGGGATCACGAACACCGCGTTACAACTGAACAATATGGCGACTGTCGACGCTTTAGAATAAACAATAGCCATTTGGAAGAATGTCATACTTACGACGACACACATAAACCCTGAAAAGAGAAAGTAGAGCACTTTGCTTTTATCGAGTGAAAACCCGCTTCCTTTCAAATGGCGGATAGCAAGCGGCGAAAGGATAATTGATCCTATTAAGAACCGTAGAAAATTCAATTGCATCGGATTAAATTCAGTGGCCACCAGCTTGATGGCAATTTCCATCGTACTAAAAAATAATGTGGAAAAAGCAATAAAAATTAAACCTTTTTTCATGTTAAAACCTCGATTTCTCACCGTATTTTTTAAGGTGATCTGATCGCTTTCCTAAGAGCCGCGAAAGACCGGCGTGAATCAAACGAATGAAAACGTTGTCAAATAATATATTCTTCGTCTGTTTCACCACTTAATAATATAACGCAGATATTAAAAAATGGTAAGAGTGAATTGCTGAAATAGGCACTTGAAATGCTATGGAATATTTTGATAAAAAGGGACAAAGATTCATGGTTCAGCATATGTTCAGAAAGTAACATGTGGTAAAATAAAGAGGGCAGAGGATGTTCAAGTATCTCGGTGACGCGGGTCACCTACAAATATAAATCATTGCAGATCGGCCGCCTAATATGGCTGACACTGATGGTGATCCCTTTTTTGAACACGCTCTGCGTCTAAAAGTGAGAGGGACGGTGATCGGTATGTTGTTCTCAAAAATCCTAGTTTCCTATGATGATTCTGAACTGGCAAAAAAAGCATTGAAGAAAGCGGCTGATTTGGCGCTTCTTGATGAAAGCACAGAACTCGACGTGCTGAATGTGGTGACGATTCCGACTAACCAGTTTATCGTTGGCGATGTGTATCGAGAGGTACGCGAATCGACGCTTAAGTATGGGCATGAATTGGTAAGTCGAGCCGAGAAACTACTTGATGAACTTCCAAATGCTACACATACATTCGTCAAGGAAGGACAGCCAGTACGTACCATTCTTGACTTCGCCAGCGAAAATGGCTACGATCTGATCGTAATCGGAAGCCGCGGCTTGAGTGGCGTGAAGGAATTTTTAGGCAGTGTCAGCCATGGTGTTGTCCAACGCTCGAAGGTTCCCGTATTGATTATTAAATAATTGGGTAGAATCATGTAACGGTATGCTCATTTTAGAGAAAGAGGCACTCCCTAATTGGTTTCAGTGAGGGGTGCCTTTTCGTATGAACGTAATAGATAAAAGGATGGTTCGACAATGTCAGAGGCGGAAGTTATAAAACGTAGTAAAGTAGCGGTCACACGCTCTTTGCTCATTCGTGATTTACAGAGAATCGGTTTGGTAGAAGGAATGACGGTGATTGTGCATTCGTCCATGAGCCGGATCGGGTGGCTATGCGGTGGCCCGGTTACCCTCATATCCGCACTACAAAGTGTGCTGACACCATCCGGTACGTTGGTGATGCCGGCGCATAGCGCAGATGTTTCGGACCCTGCCGATTGGGAAAATCCGTCGGTGCCGTCCCCATGGTTCCACGACATTTACCAGGAGATGCCTGCGTTTGATCCGCGCCGTACGCCAACCTTCGGAATGGGACGAGTAGCGGAAACATTCCGTTCCTTTCCGGATGTGCGTCGAAGTAACCATCCTATTTATTCGTTTTCCGCCTGGGGCGCGGATCGCGACGCACTGATTTCCCGCCACCCTCTGGATGACGGACTTGGCAAAGACTCACCTCTAGGCAAAATTTATGATCGCGCTGGCTATGTCCTGCTGATCGGTGTTGGGTATGGAAACAATACCTCGATGCATCTCGGTGAGTATCTGTCGGGCAAGCTTGAAATGGTGGAGCGTTCCAGCCCGGTCCGGATGAAAGGGCGAAGGCAATGGGTCACTTATCAGGATGGTGACTATCATGAAGAGAACTTTGAGGCGATTGGCAAGGCGTTTGAAGCGAGTCAACCTGGGTCAGCGGTATTCAGATTCAGGCGCATCGGTCAGGCACCGTCCATCTTGCTCGCTCAAAGAGCTATTGTGGACTTTACGGCTAGGTATATTAAAGAGAAATCTGAGGAGAGTAAATGACAGGAAAATTATTGGGATGGTCCGCTTTGTTTTGGTGGTGTCTCAGAAGGCCAATTTTAAAGGTATGACCTGACCCTCGTCGAACTTTGCTAGCTGGTCCTGTATTTGTTTCTTTTGATTCAGACTTGGTTCCTTTACATGAACTTAAAATAAACATCATGCTGGCTCAATATCATTAAGGTAACATGAATTTATGGAAAAGGTTAACTAAAGGAGATGAAATCATGGATTTTAATCAATCAGATGATTTTTCCCGTAATGAAGTGACCGTTAAATTAAATCGTAAATTGTTGCTGACGCATATTGCGCTGATTATTTCGATTATCATTAACGTAAAGCTCTTCATTGGCTGAAGTTAATGTTATTTTACCCCCCTATACTACCTTTTAAAGGCAGAATCCATGAATTGAAAAAATTGGATCTGTTTTTTTTTACATATGCTACTGAAATCCTCTCTCATTTCGAATACACTATTAGATAGTACCTGAATTCGACAGGAACTTACCTCATTCGATCCTTTCTCTGGAAATAACGAACTATTGGAGAGATTCATGAATTTGAAAACAGTTTATGCTGCAGGGGCTATGGCAGCTCTTTTAAGCTTGTCTGCCTGCGCGCAAATGCCGTGGGCGGAGCGTTCCAATCACGCGACGACGCAGCAACAGAAGCCGTCAGTAACAAAGAGTGGTGAACAAAGCGGTTCGGGAAACGATACATCTGGGTCATCTGAGAAAACCGTATCCGCACTGAATCAGCAAGGCGTTCATGTGGTCGCAGACCCGACGAGCACGCTGGTTCTTGTCAACAAGCATTTTAAATTACCGGAGAACTATGTCCCGAAGGACTTAGTCGATCTGGATGTTCCTTTCATTTTTGCCGGAAAGTCTGAAAAAAAGAAGATGAGAGCTGTGGCTGCAAAGCCGCTTGAAGAGATGTTTGCGGCAGCGGCAAAGGACGGGATTCAACTTGCAGGTGTATCCGCATACCGTTCACATACGGCACAAGTGGCTCTCTTTAATTATTATGTGCAGCGGGATGGCGAAAAAAAGGCACTGGATTATAGTGCTCGGCCAGGGACCAGTGAGCATGAGACCGGACTCGCAATCGACGTATCGGGAATTAACGGAAAATATGCGGCAACGCAAGCCTTTGGCGGTACACCTGAGGCAGCGTGGTTGAACAAACATGCACAGGATTATGGGTTTATTGTCCGTTATCCTGAAGGCAAAGAATCGATCACGGGTTATGAATATGAAGCGTGGCATTTACGCTATGTGGGACTCCCTGCTTCAAAGAAAATTGTTGCGAGTGGTCAGACTCTAGAGGAGTATCTGAACGAAGTGCCGGTTAGTCAATAATTGCCAACGATTGACGTTCATTGAATTCACGGTCGAGGTTAAGCTATGAAGGTTCACAAAGATGTGGACAAATTCTCTATGGTGGTGGACAGAGTGGCAAAACAGAGAAACGGGCTGATGCCTCTGATCGCATCGATTGGCATCGGAGCAGCTTGCTATCAGATGTTGAAACCTAACAATCGCGTTGGACAAGCAGTTAAAAGCCGAATGGAAAAAATGGCAGATCAGAAACAGTTATTTCCTGAAGACTGACTGAAGAGAAGGGAATCCGTTGAGAGGATTCTCTTCTTTTTACCTGCTGATTGGTGCCTTATGATGCAGAAAGGTTAAGTGTTACAAGGAAAGAATCATGCGGAGCAATATTCTGAATAAAAAGGTTTCTTTTTTTCTCTTTACAAGGCTTGTCATTCTGTATATAATAAAAAACGTCGATTGCGACGGATTAGCTTGGCCCGTTCGTCAAGTGGTTAAGACACCACCCTTTCACGGTGGGTTCATGGGTTCGAATCCCGTACGGGTCACTTTGGAGGATTAGCTCAGCTGGGAGAGCGTCTGCCTTACAAGCAGAGGGTCATAGGTTCGAGCCCTATATCCTCCACTCCGCCGGTCTAGCTCAATTGGTAGAGCAACTGACTTGTAATCAGTAGGTTGGGGGTTCAAGTCCTCTGACCGGCACCATAGATTTACGTTTTTGTTTCTGGAGGGATAGCGAAGAGGCTAAACGCGACGGACTGTAAATCCGTTCCCTTAGGGTTCGAAGGTTCGAAACCTTCTCCCTCCACCACTTATAAATTTTATTTTATATGTGGGCCATTAGCTCAGTTGGTAGAGCATCTGACTCTTAATCAGAGGGTCGAAGGTTCGAACCCTTCATGGCCCACCATTTTTTATCTTTAATTTAATATGCGGGTGTGGCGGAATTGGCAGACGCGCTAGATTCAGGTTCTAGTGTCCTTTACCGGACGTGGAGGTTCAAGTCCTCTCATCCGCATTTAATTTAATATTTTTTGGTTTTGCGGAAGTAGTTCAGTGATAGAACATCACCTTGCCATGGTGGGGGTCGCGGGTTTGAATCCCGTCTTCCGCTCCATAATATGGGGCCTTAGCTCAGCTGGGAGAGCGCCTGCTTTGCACGCAGGAGGTCAGCGGTTCGATCCCGCTAGGCTCCATCGGAGTATTGATACGAAAAAACGGGACTTTTGCCTATTCAGCAAAAATCCCGTTTTTTTTGCGATCTTTAAGAGTTTTTCGTTTAAGAGTCTGTTCGAAAAGGAGGACAAAGGATAGGTTTACAGGCTAAGAACGCAACATCCTATTGCAACGCCTGCACTAGCCCATCCTGGGCGTCGCAAGAAGGTCAAGGAAACGCAGCTTTGAGCACCGGAGCGTACTTTCTCAGGATGTGATGACTTCGACGTTACTCACAGGACGTGAGTGTCGTTAGTCGAAGTTCTCCTGTAAATACGTGAGGAGCGGAAAAGCAAGTTGACACAGAACTTCCGCAGGATGCGGTGACTTCTGCGTTATGCACAGGACGTGCATGATTTTAGCAGAAGATCCTTCGTATCCTTTTCCCAGACTTTTCGAACGCCCTCTTTAAGGTTATTTACTGACCAAATCCATAACATCCCTCCGCATGCTCTGAGGAACGTTCTTTGTTGGTTTTCCGATGCGAACAAGCATCTGGATGGTTTGTCCGTTTGGCGCATAGTCCTTGTGAATGCTTCTATAGAGCTTGTTCATCTCAGGATATTCCTCCAATGCTTGGCTGACTGGCTGAACAGCCAAACCAAGCGTGTGCGCGGTGAGTGTCAGCCTGCTATACAGCATGCCGCTCATTACTTGGCTGGACCGGCTGTTATCCTGTGTTGAAATCATCGCGTAAGCAGGAGTATATTTTATTGAAGTTTTTGTTGATTTAATCATGAGATCGGCTGCCGCTTTATCGCTGTTAAGGCCTGGAAAAATCGTGATAAGCCCTTGCATAAAATACATCTGAAATCCGGAGGTTCCTTGTCCTTCAAAGGAAAAGCCGTAGCGATATTTGTTTTTCTGATATTCATTAGCGCGAAAAATATCATCTGCTTCTTTCATCACGCGTGGCACACCGGATTCAATGATCGCGCCTTTGATCGCAAAATCACCGAGTCTTTGCACATTCGCGGTATCTTGATAGATCTTTGTCGTTAAGCCCTCATTAGTACCGAGTGATTCCAATGTGCTGATCTGCTGACCGGTCAATTTGTTTAATTTATAGCGCTCTCTGTTTGTATCCGGAACGTATATAGCGTTGAATAGCGGGCTTGATTGCGGATTAGCTTTTTTTAAAGTGACTTTGGCAATAGGCTTAGTATTCATGCTTTGTGCGAGATGCTGTTCATCGTAACTTCCGTCAGGAAACAAGCTGATCTTTACCGGATAACCGATCTCTTTGCCGGCGACTTCTACGTAATCCAGAAATGTCCCTTGCGTCGCCATCATTTGCCGCGCATAGGGATCGGCTTTATCAGACATTCTGCTTGGATCGGCAAACAGATAAAAAACCATCGGATCATTCTTGTCCAGCTTGATGATCCACGGCTGCATATTGTGACCGTTCGCCGCGAGCAGTCCGTAAGCAGCCAGTTGAACACGCAGATCTTTATGCTGTTTCGCATAACTTTTATCCCATGGCTGAAGGTACTTTTGAGGCTGGAATAGGCCACCTGCTAAAAAGAGCGCGGTAGACGCGAGCAGAATAAGGGCGGCGATGCTTGAGAAAATGATGATCATCACTTTTTTCACACCTCGTTTTTTCACTTAACTGATGCCTCCATTATTGTTCCGGATTGAACGAATCATGAGTTCAAATGCGCTGCTGACAAGTGCATCGGGCGAGACCGAATGATAATTTTGGATATAGTTTGCTTTGGTCTTTGATGTATTGAAGATGCCGATCATGGACGACCAAAGGATGATCGCTGTTTCCACGACATTCAGCTCGCTTCGGAAAACACCTGTTTCTTGCCCTTCCTTAATCAGAGTGGTTAATTTGTTGAAAATCACTTCACCAAGTGCGTAACACGTTTCTCGGGACTCATCGGGAATATCATTCTGAAAATCCATTTCACCATTTTCGTAAGAAAAGATCGCTGTGAAGTAATCGGGAAATTCTTTGCTGAATTGGTAAAAAATCCGCGTCATTTGCCTGAGTTTGGCATCTGCCTTTGCTTCGGGATATTCCCCTTTATTCAACATGGCAATCAGTCGCCTGTACCCGCGAATCATAATCTCGAAATAAATCTGTTCTTTGCTGTTAAAGTAGACGTAAAGCGTGCGTTTACTGAACTGCGCTTCTTTTGCCAAATCATCCATCGTAGAGCGGTCATATCCTTTGATAAAGAACAACAACTCTGCGGCATCAATAATTGCATTCTTTTTTCGCTTTTTATCCAGATCTCTTTTTGAAACCACCACATTCCTTCCCTCGCAATAGATTAAAAAGTAAACTTATAGTTTACTTTATTTTTTAATAAAAACTTGTTCCTGTCAATAGGAACAAGTCGTGGGGATTCGTCTAAGTTATGGTATAATTTTATTGTCTGCTATGATTGTCAGACCGTTATAGAACATTTATTGAAATAAGCGTTCATATTGATTCAATAATTGATCAAGACGATGGCTCATATGCTGGATTTCCGGAGAAGTAAGCGGTTCATGAGCGGCAGCACGCGTCATCATGCTTCGCATTAATTCAATCTCTCCAATCAGTTCTTTTTTGTTCATATGTCCACCTCCGAGAGTTACGGTTTTAATATAGAATTACCCCATCAAGTAATTTTTCAAACGAATAAAATTCGGAAGGGTTCATACCGCCGGATACTCGATTAGTTGAACGAATAACAGCTCATGAACAAGGTAATGAATGTAGCTGTATGAGCAATGGAAACATCATGAACAGTCAGAAAAAATGCCTCAAGACATCGATGAAACTTGGTACGCATGATTTACGTATTAAATATTGCTTCAAATGAGAGGTTAAAATGGATCAAAAAGAAAAGCGGCTGATCAAGAAGGTTAAAAAAGGGGATCAGCAGGCATTCGCCGAGCTGGTGGACAGATATAAGAACAGTGTGTTTGCGATTTGTTTTAGAATGGTAGGGAATACTCAGGAAGCTGAGGATCTGTCGCAGGAAGCGTTTATCCGCGCCTATAATCACATTGACCAGTATGATCATGAACGTAAATTCTCGACCTGGCTTTTTCGGATTGCGACCAATCTGTCGATTGATTTTCTGCGACGAAGGAAGACGAGTGTCTCGCTTGACGCAGTTGTCCCGGGAACTGAGGGACTTTCGCTAAATACGATTCTACCGGATAACGGAGAATTGCCAGACGAACAGATGGTACGCCGTGAGAACGAAGAAATGGTGCAGTCCGAAATTAAGAAATTACCTGAAAAATACCGATCCGCGGTGGTTCTTAAGTACATCGAGGATCTTAGCTTAAAAGAAATCAGCGACATTATGGATATTCCAGTTGGCACGGTGAAAACACGAATTCACCGCGGCCGGGAAATGTTAAGAAAAAATATGACAGCCGGAGGAGGCGGGCAAGCATGAGCTGTGCCAGTAAAAAGTATCTTTCATTAATGAACAAGGTGTTGGATCAGGAGGCAACAGAACAGGAAGAACGCATTCTGTATGAACATCTCGCGAATTGTGTGGAATGCCGCGCGCATTTTGATGAATTGAAGTATTCGACGGACTTGCTTTGCAGGCTTGCACACCCTCAACTACCGGCTGGGTTTACGAAAAGTGTTCTTGCACAGCTTCCGCCTGAAAAACGCCATGCGATCCGCAGATGGGGAAGCCGTCATCCGGTACTGGCGGCTATGGCGATCTGTGCTGTGCCGATGTCGCTGGTCATCGTCGGTGCCCGGAGACAGACCATGCAGTCGAGAGATAAAAACGGCTATGTACTCGTTAAAGTGTCCGGAGATCAGACTTAACATTGGATAGAGACAGGCTGTTCATTTTTTTCGACAGTATAACATAAGATAAAAAAATAGATGAGCCGATCGTATGCTCATTCATTTGCGATAATAAGTGTTTTTAGTGGACTTACAGAAAAACTAGAACTGTAGAATTGTAAGAAGTACGGCGGATTTGGAGGATGAAAAGCCATGTCTTTGTGGACTCATTTTAATATTTTAGACTACTTAACAGACATCATCGACATTTTGATTGTCACCTATGTGATCTACAAAGTGATCATGATTATCCGAGGCACAAAGGCAGTTCAGTTAGCGAAAGGTATATTACTCATTATCGCGGTTTGGTTTTTGAGCAGCCTGCTCCATTTTCGCACCTTGGAATGGATTTTGAACAACGCGATTACATATGGGCTGTTTGCGATTATTGTCATTTTTCAGCCGGAATTGCGACGTGTGTTGGAACAGCTTGGACGAGGCCGGCTCTTCACGAGAGGGACTGTGGTTGAAGAAGAGCATAAGCAGGTGGCTGAAGCAATTGTCAAGGCATCCTCCTACATGGCTAAGCGGAGAATCGGTGCTCTTATGTCGATTGAGCGCAAGACAGGACTCAATGACTATATTGAGACCGGCATTCAGCTCAATGGTAATCTCACATCCCAGCTCCTGATTAATATCTTCATTCCAAATACGCCATTGCATGATGGTGCGGTCATTATTCGCGGGAATGAAGTCGTTGCGGCGGCATGCTATTTACCGCTTTCAGAAAGTCCGTTTATTTCGAAAGAGCTTGGGACAAGGCACCGTGCGGCGATGGGCGTTAGTGAGGTGACAGATTCTATGACCGTGGTGGTTTCAGAGGAAACCGGCGGCATCACGGTAACGAAGAACGGAGAAATGTTTCGGGACATCAGTGAGGAACGTCTGAAGGAAATGCTCCAGCATGAGCTGGAAGAGTCTGATAATCAGATGGCCATTCGCTGGAATTGGAGAGGAAAGCACAATGGATAAACTTTTGAATAACAATTGGTTTGTCAAAATTGTATCCTTTGTCATGGCGCTGATGCTGTATGCGATCGTATCTGCAGGAGAAACTCCGTCTTCAAACAATCCTTCAAGTGTCGCGGTAAATCCGACACAACAGTCATCGATTGTGACCGAAAGACTGGCCTTGCAGTATGACGACAACCAGTATGTGGTCAGTGGCGCGCCTCAAACAATCAGCGTTCGTTTAAACGGGTCAAATGAGTCGATTCTGAAGGCTAAGCTGCTAAATTCAAAGAGCGCTTATCTGGACCTAACAGGTATGAAACCGGGCACTTACGATGTCCGCGTCCAAACGCGTGGCTTCCCGTCGGGCCTCACTGTCAGGCCATCTCCGAAAACGGTTCGGGTTACGATCCAGAAAAAGACCAGCAAAGAACTTCCGGTCGCTATTGATATTTTGAATAAGAATTCATTGGCGGATGGTTACTCAATCGGTGATCCGGTCATCGACACGCAATCCGTCACGGTTACGGGTGGAGCAGACACCGTGGATTCGATCGCTTTTATTAAAGGCGTCATTGATGTTAAAGGTGCCGATGCGACGGTTGATAAAATGACCAGTTTGCATGCGTATAACAATAATGGTAATCAGGTCAATGTCACGATCAATCCTTCAACTGTCAATGTCCGTGTGCCGATTGACAAAGTTTCTAAGAAATTGGGGATTAAGGCCGTAACGACAGGCAATCCTGCAAAAGGGTATAGTGTCGGGTCCATTGACCTTTCCGCTAATGAAGTAACCGTATCCGCACAGGACGGTAATGCGCTTAGCCAAATCACAAATATCGAACCACTGTCTGTATCCGTTGACGGATTGAAAAAAGATAAAACCTTTTCTGTTACAGTCCCGGTGCCATCCGGTGCGACCAAAGTCTCTCCTGAAAAAATTGATGTAACGGTTCATATTGCGAAGGAAGCTGCTGCTGTAAGCGACAGTAGCAGCTCAAGCACAGACTCTGGTTCAAGCAGTACGGATAATCAGACGAAAAAATTAGCGAATATCCCCGTAAAGATGACCGGACTGAAAGACGGACTGAATGCCTCATTTGATAATGACGATCATGTGGACGTTTCGGTCACTGGTTCTGTGCAGGATCTGGATAAACTGTCCGATAGTGATGTGAAAGCAAGTGTTGATCTGAGCGGCTTAGACACGGGAAAGCATCAAGTGTCGGTTGTGCTAAGTGTCCCAAACGGGCTACAGGCAAAGGCGAGCCCTGACACGGTGAGCGTCAGCATCAGTTAAAGAACGCATCGAGCAACGCTGCTACTTTCAGAGGGGTTATAAGATCCCTTTGACAGAAAGCGATGCTCAGTTTACAATAAAGCGGCAGAATTTGGACGAGTGGAAAGATAGGAGCGATAGGAATTATGGCAAAGTACTTTGGAACGGATGGAGTCAGAGGTATTGCTAACCTCGGCTTGACACCCGAATTAGCTTTTAAATTGGGGCGAGCTGGGGGTTACGTATTAACCAAGACAACTGAACATCCGAAGGTTCTGGTTGGCCGGGACACGCGTATTTCCGGCTATATGCTGGAAGGCGCGCTGATTTCCGGGCTGCTGTCTATTGGTGTCGAAGTGATGCGCCTTGGCATTATTTCAACGCCGGGCGTCGCTTATTTGACGAAGGCTATGGATGCCAGCGCCGGTGTCATGATTTCTGCATCGCACAATCCGGTTGCTGATAACGGCATCAAGTTTTTCGGCAGTGACGGATTTAAGCTGAGCGATGAGATGGAAGAAACCATTGAAGAACTGCTGGCAAAGGAAAACGATGACCTACCAAGACCGATTGGTGGCGATTTGGGTACCTCCAGCGATTACTTCGAAGGCAGTCAGAAATATCTTCAATTTCTGAAGCAAACGATCCAAGAAGAAGATTTTTCCGCGATCAGTGTCGCCCTTGACTGTGCCAACGGATCGACAAGTTCACTCGCTCCGCATCTTTTCGCCGATCTCGAAGCGGATATTGTTACGCTTGGCACATCGCCAAATGGCAAAAATATAAATGAAGGTGTCGGTTCGACTCATCCTGAAGCACTCGCTGCTCTTGTTGTTGAAAAAGGAGTCGATTGTGGGTTGGCATTTGATGGTGATGGTGACCGGCTGATTGCCGTTGACGAACTGGGTAACATTGTCGACGGAGACAAAATTATGTATATCTGTGCCACGTATTTGAAATCGAAAGGCATGTTAAATAAAGATACGCTTGTGACGACCGTAATGAGCAATCTCGGATTGTATAAGGCGTTGCAGGCAGAGCAGATCGAAACGAAACAAACCAAAGTCGGCGACCGCTATGTTATGGAAGAAATGCGTGCCGGAAAATATGCTATTGGCGGCGAGCAATCCGGACACATCATCTTCCTGGAACATTCAACAACCGGTGACGGGATGCTGACCGCTCTTCAGCTTGTCGGTATTATGAAAGCGACCGGTAAGAAGCTTTCTGAGCTGGCGGCCGGAGTAAAGACCTATCCGCAAAAACTGGTGAATATTCGAGTAGCCGATAAATTTCATGTAACTGAGAATCCAGCAGTCGCTCAATCGATTAAAGACGTTGAAAGCGATATGGCTGGTGACGGGCGGGTGCTCGTTCGCCCTTCAGGCACCGAATCCTTGATCCGGGTCATGGCAGAGGCACCAACAGAAGAAGCGTGCGATGCTTTTGTCGACCGGATTGCTCAGACGGTTGTAAAAGAAGTCGGCGGGGAAATCCAGTAATCACTTTTTATATGCAGCTGCCTGTATGGCGTAAACTTGCAATTATGGAAGTTATTCCCTAGTAAGCCCAACAGACGTTATGGACGGCATTGGCTCGAAATAATATAAGGCTGACATAGCCTTGCTAGGGGCATTTATCCGCTGATTCATTAGTGGAATTTATGCGCTAAGGTTACAGGACATGGCCTCTTTGAATAGAAATATTTAGTGAGAAAAGAAAATACAGCTCAAAGCTTATTGACGCAAACACCAGATTAAAGTAGTATTTGAGTAACTCGAGAAGGAAAGTGTGGGGAAGGGACAACTGAATACGAAGCGCCTGGACTATTCCATCGGACGGAGAAGTACGGAATAGTTGACGAGGAAGAGGTTTATCGAAACATTCGGCGGATACCTCTCGGGATGGCTTGCACCCGTTAGTCCGTGCTCAAAACAGGAAGGCAACTTTTTGTACAGAAGTCGGACGGTAGGCACATAGAAGTAAAAATATAAACAAGTGGGGCAAGACTGCCCTATTCGATGAATCGTTTGACGAATTTTCAAACATTCTATGCTTTCTTGCCTCACAAGGAGGACAACATCCTATGTGTGGTATTGTAGGCTATATTGGTAACGAAGATGCACGTGACATTTTGCTTAAAGGGCTCAGCAATCTGGAGTACCGGGGTTACGATTCAGCAGGTATCGCGCTGCTGAACGCAGATGGCGTTCACGTTTTTAAGGAAAAAGGGCGGATTGCCGTTCTTAAAGAATCTGTGGATCCCGCTGTTCACGCGACACTTGGGATCGGCCATACACGCTGGGCAACACACGGCGTACCGAATAAGCGCAATGCACATCCGCATCAGAGTGCTACAGGACGATTCACCCTAGTTCACAATGGCGTCATTGAAAATTACAGCCAGTTGAAGGACAGTTATCTTTCCGGCGTCACTTTGAAAAGTGAAACGGACACGGAAGTTGTCGTGCAGCTGATTGAAACCTTTGCGAACGAAGGATTGGATACTGAAGCCGCTCTGCGGAAGACGCTGCAACTGCTTGACGGTTCGTATGCGATCGCAATGCTTGATTCCGAAGACAGTGACGTTCTATACGTCGCGAAGAACAAGAGTCCGCTCCTAATTGGTCTTGGTGACGGATTCAATGTTGTCGCTAGTGACGCGACGGCGATGATCCAGCAGACGAAGCAATACGTCGAACTGATGGACGAAGAAGTGGTTGTGCTGAAAACGGACAGCTACACGATTATGGACCTTGACGGCAACGAAAAAACACGCGCACCGTACACAGTTTCCTTTGATGCGCACGATACGGAAAAAGGCGCGTACCCGCACTATATGCTGAAGGAAATCGATGAGCAGCCTGCAGTGATGAGACGTCTGCTGCAGGAATATAGCGGCAAGGATGGTACCATCACACTTGATCCGACCATTACGGAGGCAATCAATGAGTCCGACCGCGTGTATATCGTTGCCTGCGGAACGAGCTACCATGCCGGACTCGTCGGCAAACATCTGATTGAAACCATCGCCGGAATCCCGACTGAAGTGCATATTTCGAGTGAATTCTCCTATAATATGCCGCTGCTCTCGAAGAAGCCGCTGTTCATCTTTATTTCGCAGAGTGGTGAAACGGCCGACAGCCGCGCCGTTCTGGTCAAGGTGAAGAAGCTCGGCTATCCGACATTGACCATGACCAACGTCGAAGGCTCGACGCTGTATCGTGAAGCGGATTATAAAATGTTGCTGTTCGCCGGTCCGGAAATCGCAGTTGCTTCAACTAAGGCATATACAGCTATGATCGCGGTCTTCTCGTTCATCGCGGTAGCAGCTGCGCAAAAGAAGGGGATCAAGCTTGACTTCGATCCGATCCATGAAATGAGCATTGCCGCTCAGGGCATGGAGCAGATGATCGACGAGAAAGCACTCCTGAAGGAAGTCGCTCGCGAATATCTGTCGATTACACGCAACGCCTTCTACATCGGCCGCAGCCTCGACTACTACGTCTGCATGGAAGCCGCACTGAAGCTGAAGGAAGTCTCCTACATCCAAGCAGAAGGCTTCGCTGGCGGCGAACTCAAGCACGGCACAATCGCATTGATCGAAGACGGGACACCGGTATTCGCTTATGCGACCCAGCAAAATGTCAACAACAACATTCGCAGTAATGTTCAAGAGGTTGCCGCACGCGGCGCCCACACGTGCATCATCAGCATGGAAGGAGTCACGAACCAAGCGGACGACCGCATCGTGCTCCCGAAAGTGCATGAAGCCTTTACACCACTTGTTTGCGCCATTCCTCTGCAGCTGATCGCGTACTACGCAGCCCTGCAGAACGAATGCGACGTTGATAAGCCAAGAAACCTAGCCAAATCGGTTACGGTGGAATAAATTAAGGAACAGGCAAGTACATCATCGGTGTCGAGTGACAACTATGTCGGTAACTAGACAACAAAGTTGGTAACTAGACAACAAAGTCAGTAACCAAACAACAAAGTCGGTTACTGGATGTACTTGCAAAACAAAACCGTTGACTGAATTGACAAGAAATAAAATTAATATGACAGCCATGAATTATCAGCAAGATCATTAAATTAGAAATGTTGGTAATACCATGCTCAGAGGAGCAGTTTATCTAGCTGTTCCTCTTTTATTTTATTTTAATGAGGTGTTGATCGTGTTTATTGAAAATGTGAGATCAGCTATAGACAAGTTAAACATACAACAAAAATCGGATTTGGCTGTCAAAACTCATGACATAATGATAGAAAAACATCTAAAAGATACAGTGGGTAAACCATCTGAAATAATAGGCTATATAGATAATTTTGTTAATGCTAAAGATACAAGTACGAGGTATTTAGAAGGATATTTATTTGCTCTCAATGAAATGTGTTCAGACGGAGAGATGAATGCCTTAATCAGTGGAGAAACAAAAGGAAAATCATGGAAGAATGTATTAACCAAAATTACGGATGATATTTCCTCACCCCAATTAAATGATTATATTGAGGATGAAGAATTCTTGGTGCAGCTTAAAAATCTATTTATTACAATAGTTAATCATTGTGTTGTTGGTGACAAAAAAGAAAGTCTGGAAAAAATCGAAGCCGGAATCACATTCATAAAAATATTTAAATCCCAAAAATCTTAAATGCTTGGAAATTGAGCGCATAATGGTTTTATGAGGCTGTTATTATTAAATTATTTATAATAACAGCCTTTGCCATTGATGAAAAGTTGACGAATACTTTTCATTAAGAAAAGCAAAGGTTAATACATATTGACTGCCTATTATTTATAATGATATACTCACTCTAAGTAATATATTACATTTGGAATATCACATATCAAAGGAGTGAAACAGATGATTAGAAACATTCTTTTACTGGGAAATCCTGCCCTATATAAAAAAAGCTTGCCTGTCAAAAAAGAAGAATTAAATGAACTGAAAACTGTTGTAGACGATCTTCATGATACGCTAATAGAATTTAAAAAAAATTACGGCGCTGGGCGAGCTATTGCTGCTCCACAAATTGGTGTTTTTAAAAGATTAATTTACATGTATGTTGACAAGCCCCAGGTATTTATTAACCCTTCGTTAACATTTGATGATGATGAAAAAATGACGGTCTGGGACGACTGTATGAGTTTTCCTAATCTCCTTGTTAAGGTATCCAGATATAAAATAGCCAATATCAAGTATTTAGATATGAATTGGAAATATCAATTTAAAAAATTAGAGGGAGATTTTTCTGAACTTCTTCAGCATGAATATGATCATCTTGATGGTATCCTAGCTATTTCAAGAGCAATAGACGATTATTCTTTTGCATTAAAATCACAAAAAAATTTATTGCTAGATTGCAATAATAAATTAGCCACTCTGAACATCCGGCGGTACCACTAGGTGTTCCTGCCGCCTAAGGCGGCAGGAACAAA
>NZ_AWTC01000025.1 GCF_000497245.1 Sporolactobacillus laevolacticus DSM 442 | reverse complement strand
CATAAGATCCATAGCAATTTTGAATTTATTAGGGGTTTGCCCTTTTAAATCACGCTTGGCTTTTGTTTAGTTTTCAAGGAACATTCTCGATCGCTTTCTGTGCGACTTGACTAGTCTATCAAGAAAATCAGATGATGTCAATAGTAAATTAACAAACATTTTTTCTCAAAAGAAAAGCATAGCAGCCTTCAAAAACGATCTTTTCTATTATACATATGCCAGCGCATTAAGTCAATAGTGTATGACCTCTCGTCCGACAACATAAAGATTCTATCAGCATTCTTTCAGTTTGTCAATAAGTAATTGGGGGATTGAATGAAACACAGCTTGTGCTACTATTCCTTGTACACACAAAAACCCACCGACTCAAAAGTGTTGCTTCTAAGTCAGTGGGCTTTACAAGCTCTATTATTAGTCTTTTCTTCTCATCTGTGGAAAGAGCAGTACATCGCGAATCGAAGCGGAATCAGTCAGTAGCATAATTAAGCGGTCAATGCCAATGCCGAGACCGCCGGTAGGCGGCATGCCGTACTCCATCGCTTCCAGAAAATCTTCGTCGATAATCTGGGCCTCATCATTACCGGCTTCACGTTCACGCATCTGATCTTCAAAACGTTCGCGTTGATCAATAGGATCGTTCAATTCACTGAATGCGTTGGCGTGCTCCCTGCCGACGATAAATAATTCAAAGCGATCGCTGAAGCGCGAATCTTTCAGATCTTTTTTCGCAAGTGGAGAGATGACGACCGGGTGACCATATATAAATGTCGGCTGAATCAATGTTTCTTCAACCTTTTGCTCAAAGAATTCGTTAACAACATGTCCATAAGTCATATCGCTTTTAACGGACACACCATTCTCGGCTGCCAGTTGTCGGGCCTCTTCATCCGTCATCTGCGGCCATAGATCGACTCCGGTTGCTTCTTTAATAGCATCGACCATATGCACACGGCGCCAGCGCGGCTTAAGATCAACCTTGGCATCCCCATAGGTAATCTCTGTGGTTCCCAGCACTTTTTCGGCTACGGCAGCAATAAGATTTTCCGTCAATTCCATGACGTCACGAAGATCCTGATACGCTGTGTACAATTCCAACATCGTGAATTCAGGGTTATGTTTGGTTGAGACGCCTTCATTTCGATACACGCGGCCGATTTCATAAACCTTTTCAAATCCGCCGATAATTAGCCGTTTCAGATGCAATTCAATAGCGATGCGCATATAAAGATCCATATCAAGCGCATTATGATGCGTAATGAATGGCCGAGCCGCAGCGCCGCCTGCAATAGAATGCATGGTTGGTGTTTCAACTTCGAGATACCCTTGTCCATCCAGTTGATCTCGAATAGCCTTGACAATCTTACTTCTCAAGATAAACGTTTCCCGAACTTCGGGATTTACAATCAGGTCAAGATAACGCTGGCGGTATCTTTGTTCCACATCTTTTAAACCATGAAATTTATCCGGCAGCGGACGCATTGCTTTGGATAATATGCCGAATTTGCTCACCTTGATCGACAATTCACCCACATGGGTTTTAAACACAGTGCCTTCGACGCTTACAAAGTCGCCGATATCGATATGTTTGAAAATCTCATATTGTTCTTCACCGACGGCATCTTTTCGAATATACAGCTGAATCCGTCCGCTGAAGTCCTGGATGTCCGCGAAACCTGCCTTGCCTTTGCGCCTTTTTGCCATTAATCGGCCGGCCATAACTACCGGAACAGCGTTTGCTTCAAGTTCTTCAGTTGACGTCTCTGCGTAAAGTGAACGAATTTTTTTCGTATCATGCGTCCGTTCATAACGGCCGCCAAACGGATTTACACCTTGTTCAATCAAAACCCTCAGCTTCTCTCGCCTTGCCTGAAGCTGGTCGGTCAGATCCACTTCCTGACTCATTCTTCTTTCAACCTCCAGTCATGTCCCGTCGCCCGAATATGCAGCTTACAATGCTGCGCTACCGTTGCCTGCAGGATCGAGCTATGCTCAATTTCAGATGTATTTGCATCTGTATCTAATAAAAAAACAGCGAATTTTTCAAAACACATCTGCATTATAAAGAAAACTGCCAGCAATACCACCGGCAGTTTGATATCTAATCGAATTATAGAGAATTAAAAAAACACTGTCAACCTCAGACGGTTGGGACCAAATCATGTTCCAGATCACTCCGGAAATCTTCTAGTATTTGGTGCAACTCGGCGCTGGTCTCACATTGATTGATCTTCTTCCGTACATCGTTCCCGCCACACAAGCCTTTCATATACCACGCCGCATGCTTCCTCATCTCGAGCGCAGCGATGTGCTCGCCCTTTAACTTGGTCAGCTGATCAAAATGGATCAGGCAAACATCCACTTTTTCTTTTGCCGTGGGTTCCGGGCTTAATATACCGCTCTCCAAATATTTTACCGTCCGATACAGCATCCATGGATTACCAAGAGCAGCGCGGCCGATCATCACGCCATCCACGCCGGTCTCTTCCAGCATTCGTTTCGCATCCATCGGCGTACGGACATCACCATTGCCGATCACCGGAATGCCGACGGACTCCTTTACTTGACGAATAATATCCCAGTCTGCATGCCCTTCATACATTTGAACTCGGGTGCGGCCATGGACAGCGACTGCGCTGCCGCCGGCACGTTCAACTGCCTGAGCATTGCGCACAGCATAAATATGGTCGTCATCCCAGCCTTTACGCATTTTAACAGTCACCGGCTTGTCCACTGCATCAACAACTGCCGACACCATTTCATAGATTTTATCAGGGTCAAGCAGCCATTTTGATCCGGCATCACATTTTGTTACCTTCGGAACCGGGCATCCCATATTTATATCAATAATATCTGCATTTGTATTTTGATCCACGTACTTCGCTGCCTGTACAAGCGTTTCTCTTGAACCACCGAAAATCTGCAGGCTGAGCGGCTTTTCACGGTCATCAATGTACAGCATGTCTAATGTTCTTTGATTATGGTGAATAATACCGCGGTCAGCGACCATTTCCGCACAGACCAATCCTGCGCCGAAGCGCTTGGCAATCAGTCGGAACGCCGAGTTGCAGACACCCGCCATTGGGGCGAGCACCACTTGATTTTTCATTGCAACTGGCCCAATTTTCAGCATCGAATCATCCTTTCTAAATTTTTAAAGTTCCTGCATCTCCTGAAGAGATACGCCCAATGTATCGCAAATTTTTAAAACAAGATCATTTTCAGGATCGCGGCTTTCTCTTTCAATTTCACCTAAAAGGGTTAAAGAAATACCCAGTTCTTTGGCTAGTTCAGCTTGCGTAAAGCCTTTCAGCTTTCGAAAAGCCCGAATTTTCCTTCCCCATTGTTCTTTTTCCATAACCGCACTCCCTCTTTTTCATTGAGATTCTGCCACAAATCCATCACTGAACGGTTGATCCCCGGAACAACCAAATGAGGTGCAATCTCAACAAGCGGTTTGAGAACAAATGCGCGGCGCGCAATTTCTGGGTGGGGTAAAGATAGTTCCTCGCTATGTGTAATCATCTGGCCAAAGAGCAAGAGATCAAGATCAATCGTTCTCGGCCCCCAATGTACATCTCTTTTTCTGTCGAGATCTGCTTCTATCTCGTGAAGGATCTGCAGTAAAGCTACCGGGGGAAGCAATGTTTCGATTTCAGTAATCATATTTAAAAAATCATTCTGCGCAACAGGTCCATAAGGATCAGTTTCATAAATAGATGAGGAGCGCACAACTTGGATTTTGGGTTCTTCCTGCAGCGCCTCGAGGGCACGTTTAAGGAAATTTTCGCGATCCTTAATATTTGACCCAAGACCAAGATAAGCAATTGAACGACTACGTTCGATGTCGACTGAGACGGAATCATAATGCCCAGCAATCGGCGGATTGGGTTTAATTACTTTGACGCGGCATGCGCTTACCAAAGGAAACCCGAGGAGCACCGCCCCTGCAATTCGCTCAGCTACCGTTTCAATCAAAGCGCAGGGTGGACCTTCGACAATCGCCTTGACTCGTTCATACACATCTGCGTAATTGACCGTTTGATCGAGTTGATCACTGCTTCCAGCTTGATAAAGATCACAAGTCAGCGATACATCGACATCAAACCTCTGACCGATTCTCCTCTCTTCAGGAAGCACACCATGATATCCATAGAATTGCATGCGATTCAACGAGATTGTATCAGTCAAGATGATCCTCCTGCAGCATCGTGTCCATCATTTTCGCCATGCGTGCAATCTGAAGCACATCATGGACACGCATAATCTGGTATCCCTTAGCAATGCCGAGGCAGACGGTTGCACCGGTGCCTTCTACCCGCCTGTCCACCGTAAGGTTTAATGTTTTGCCGATAAAACCTTTCCGGGATGTGCCAAGCAGAATTGGATAACCAAGTTCATGAAAGTCTTCAAGATGATTCATCACAAAAAGATTTTGCTGATAATCTTTTGCAAAGCCTATGCCCGGATCAAGAATAATTTTTTCAGGAGCAACGCCTGCATCCAGCACAAGATTAATGCTCTCGCGCAGGTCGCTTTTCATATCTTCAATAATGTCTTGGTAATGGTTGTTGTCACGATTATGCATAAGGATGATCGGCGCCTGATATTCGGCAGCGATTCTCGCCATATCCGGGTCCGCCTTCGCGCCCCAAACATCGTTTATTATATCCGCACCGGCATCGAGAGCCCGGCGAGCGGTTTCCGCCTTATAGGTGTCAATCGAAATCGGAATTCCCGAATGTTTTCTAATTGCCTGAATCATTGGGACCACACGCTCAATCTCTTCTTCCATACCCAGTGGCGTATGACCGGGACGCGTCGATTCTCCACCAACATCTATGATATCTGCGCCGTCATGCTCCATTTGCAGCGCATGCTTAACAGCTAAATCTTGTTGATTGAACTGTCCCCCATCGGAAAACGAATCCGGTGTGACGTTCAAGATCCCCATAATGACCGTCTTTTTTCGATAATCAAGAACGGTATCTCTTACATGCAGCAGATGATAAGGTGAAAGTTGAAATTTATTCACGAGTTATTCTCTATCCTCCTGAAGATCATTCACAGATTAACAAAATCAGTATAACACAGATAGACAGCATCCCCTCGCCAAAGATCCGATGAAAAACATTTTCACTCTGTATAAAAATAGACCTGAGTGTTCCCTTTATAATCAAAGCCCTGTTCATTTCTATTGTTGATCACGATTTATATTTTTAGAGATAAGAAATTTGCGAGACTCCTGCGGGACGGTACCTACTGATCGTGATCCTGGCGTGACCCTGTAGCGAAGGACCTGAGCGAGGAGGCTTACGGAGCGCCCGTGGAAAGTAAGCAAATTTCATGTTGATCAACACTAGCCAATAACAGACCAGAATCAAAAAAAATAATAGGTCCGGTTGCCCGGGCCTATTCTAAGTTCAATAATTGCTTATTCTTCAACTTGATAAAGCGGTGTGCTCAAATACCGTTCACCGTTATCAGGCACAACCACAACCACTTTCTTGCCTTTACCAAGCTTTTTGGCTACCTGGACGCCTCCATAAATAGCCGCTCCGCCAGAAATTCCTGAGAGAACTCCCTCTTTTTTGCCTGCGAGACGTGCATATTCGAATGCTTGTTCATTGGCAACATCGATAACTTCATCATAAATTTCCGTATCTAGCGTATCCGGAATAAAACCAGTACCAATGCCTTGAATTTTGTGAGGGCCACCTTTTCCACCATTCAGAACAGGTGAATCCTTTGGTTCAACTGCATAAACACGGATGTCCTTGAATTTTTCTTTCAACGCTTTTCCGCTTCCGCTTAACGTACCGCCTGTGCCGACACCGGCAACAAACGCGTCGAGGGAATCAAACGCTTCGGCAATTTCTTTTCCGGTTGTCAGGTAGTGAACTTGCGGGTTGGCAGGATTTTGGAACTGCTGAGGTAAAAAGTAGCCTTTTTCCTTTGCCAGTTCCTGAGCTTTGGCAATTGATCCTTTGATTGCCTGAGCACCTGGCGTAAGAATAACTTCCGCGCCGTATGCTTTAAACAGCTTTCGTCGTTCAATGCTCATCGTTTCAGGCATAACTAGAATAGCTTTGTATCCTTTCACAGCGGCAACAAGTGCCAAGCCGATGCCTGTATTGCCACTAGTAGGTTCAATAATTGTATCGTTAGGCTTCAATTTGCCTTCTTTTTCAGCCGCTTCAATCATCGCCAGCGCGATTCGATCCTTTACACTGCTGCCAGGATTAAAATATTCAAGCTTCGCGTACAACTCTGCATCATTCTCATCTGTCAAATGATTCAAGCGAACAATCGGTGTTTTGCCGATCAGTTCAGTAACCGAATTTGCAACTGTCATTAATAAGTCCCCCTTTAAACCTTAGTAATCATGTATGATTTATAAACTATACTATCAGTGAACAAATCTGCCGTCAAATATTAATCCTTTATTCTTAGCAAATACTTCCCTGTTTCGCTTATATGAAGAACATATGGTTTTTATGCTTGAAAGCATTAAGAACCTGCCCTGGGGCAAGCTCTTATCTTAGCATTTATTTCATTTAGTTAATCAGCGTTTTTAATTCATCAGCTGTGAAGTGGTAGCGTGTCTCGCAGAACTGGCAGGTAACTTCTGCTCCTCCGTCTTCCTCAATCATTGCCTGAATCTCTTTAGCGCCTAAACCGGAAATTGAATCACCAAATTTTTCTTTAGAGCAGTCACAATGAAAATGCACAGGATGCTTCTGCAGCTCTCGGTAGTCCCCATCCGGAAAAAGATCATCAAGCAGCTGTTCTGGAGAGTGGCCGGCGTCAATCAACTTGGAAATTGGCGGAATTTCCTTGAGCCGTTCCTCTAATTTTCCAATTACCGAATCTTCAGCACCCGGCAGCACTTGAATAATAAAACCGCCTGCGGCTTTCACTGAATGGTCGGGATTCACAAGCACGCCAACGCCGACAGCTGAAGGAACTTGTTCCGAACGCGCGAAATAGTAGGTAAAATCATCACCCAACTCTCCTGAAACGATGGGCACGCGACCCGTAAAATTTTCTCGGAGGCCAAGATCCTTAACCACACTTAAAAATCCACTGGTTCCAACTGCCCGTGCCACATCCAGTTTCCTATGCGCATTCAATTCAAAATGCACGTTGGGATTCGTTACATAACCGCGTACCCGGCCTTGAGTATCCGCATCGGAAATAATTGCACCGATCGGCCCTCCGCCTTGAACGGTCACCGTAATTTTTTCATCGCCCTTTTGTTGTGCGGCCATCATCATGGTTGCTGTCATTGTTCGTCCTAACGCGGCGGTTGCAGTCGGCCAGGTTTTATGGCGTGACTGCGCTTCCCGAATTGTTTCGGTGGTCACTGTCGTAATGACTCTGAGACTGTTGTTACACGCCAGCGCTTTTATAAAATAATCACCCACACCGATCATCCTTTCCTATCATAAATTACGCTGATAAATCAGAAAGAGTCCTTTTAGCGTCAAAAAAGGATCCACGTGATCGATCACATCGGTTTCGTTTGAAATCAGAGAGCAGAGCCCTCCGGTCGCTACAACAACAGGTTTTGTCGCCGCTTGCTTATTCATGCGCGAGACAATTCCTTCAACCTGGCCGACATAACCGAATAATACTCCAGACTGCATCGCATGGACGGTATTGCGGCCAACGATATGCGGCGGCTTGACAATCTCTATTCTTGGCAGCTTGGAGGCTTTCTCATAAAGCGCTTCTGTCGCAATATCAATACCTGGAGCAATTGCTCCTCCAATATAGCCTTTATGTTCATCAATGTAGGAATAAGTTGTCGCCGTTCCAAAGTCGATAACAATAATCGGTGCCTGGTAATCATTCACTGCGGCGACCGCATTCACAATTAAATCGGCGCCGAGCTCTTTTGGATTGTCGTATTTCAGGTTCAGTCCTGTTTTGATACCGGGACTGACAACCAATGGTTTTAAGTGAAAATATTTTTCACAAAGCCGCTCAAGTGCGAACATAATCGATGGAACAACCGATGAAATGACTACACCACTGAAATTCTGAAAAGATAAGCCACTATATTGAAATAGATCATTGATCAGCATAGCAAATTCATCTTCAGTCTTTTCCCGATCAGTTGAAATACGCCAATGATTGATCAGCTTCCCGTCATCATAAGCACCCAGAACAATATGGGTATTCCCAACGTCACAAACAAAAATCATATAATCTCCTCCAGTTGATTCGACAATACTGTTCAAAACTCAAACGATTGAGCCATTTATTCGTCAGTAAGAAAAATCGGGTAGCGCGGTTCTTGAATATAAGCGTGCGTGCCGACTGTTGAACGTCAATTTGCGCTCGATCACACTCCAGTTGCTCGCATCAACAGGGACAGCCGCGGGCGATCCGGGAGCCTCCTCGGTTCGCCTTGAGACCTACAGGGTCTCCCCTGGCTCGCTGATCCCGCAGGAGTCTCGCACTTCCGTGTTTGAATCAGAACTTACGCCGCGAATACGAACTCTGAGCCTATTTAAAATTTTTATATTTACTTATCATTTAAAAAAGAGGAGGCGCTCCCGATCGGAGAGGCCTCCTTTTTTCTTTCTATGCATGATCCGTCACGAGGATCAGAGCTTATGGTCATCCGGACGTTCACCATCTGATGGATGCTGCTCTTCAACAGGTGTTTGAATGGAATCTTCGTCTTTGGAATGGATATTCACTTTAACATCCGTCTCCGACTCAGTTGCAGGTTCATGGGCAACTGCAGGCGCTTCTTCCTTTTCATCATGAGAACCATATCTGTTCTTGCTTGGCTCGATATATTTGCCGGTTTCATAAAGGGACTTGATTTGTTCTTCTTCCAGTGTTTCCACCTTCAGGAGGGTTTGGGCAATCAATTCCAGCTTATCCCGATGTTCAAGAAGCAGCTTCTTGCATCGATCATATTCTGCCTTTACAAATCGCTGAACTTCCTGGTCAATTTCAAAAGCGATTGCATCACTGTAATTTTGCTCGTTCTGAATATCGCGTCCAAGGAACACTTGGCCGCTGTCATTATTACCAAACTGCATTGGTCCAAGTTTGTCGCTCATACCAAATTCGGTAACCATGCGGCGAGCAAGATTGGTGACACGCTGCAAGTCGTTGCTCGCTCCGGTCGATATTTCGCCAAATGTGATTTCTTCTGCTACACGACCGCCGAGCAACCCGCAAATCTTTTCAAGGAGTTCCGGCTTCGTCATGAAATAACGATCTTCTTTAGGAAGCGAAACGGTATAACCGCCCGCCTGTCCACGCGGAATTACCGTTACTTTGTGCACCTCATCAGCACCCTCTAAAGCGAGGCCAATGATGGTATGACCAGATTCATGATACGCAACGATATTTTGTTCCTTTTGTGAAATGACACGTGATTTCTTGGCGACACCAGCAATAACACGTTCTACTGCTTCATCGATGTCTTCCATGTTAATCACTTTTTTATTTGCTCGAGCAGCTACCAGCGCAGCTTCATTAAGCAAGTTCTCCAAATCAGCACCTGAGAAGCCTGGGGTCAATTTGGCAACAGTCTTTAAGTTAATTTCTTTTGCCAACGGCTTATTTCTCGCATGAACACGAAGCACTGCTTCACGTCCTTTAAGGTCCGGACGACCGACAGGAATCTGGCGGTCAAAGCGTCCGGGACGGAGAAGCGCAGGATCAAGAATATCCGGTCGGTTGGTTGCGGCAATGATGATGATTCCCTCATTTGCACCAAATCCGTCCATTTCAACAAGCAATTGGTTCAAAGTCTGTTCACGCTCGTCATGTCCGCCGCCAAGGCCCGCACCACGCTGGCGCCCTACGGCGTCAATTTCATCAATGAAAATGATACATGGTGAATTTTTCTTAGCTTGATCAAATAGGTCACGGACTCGAGAAGCACCGACACCGACAAACATTTCAACAAAATCTGAACCGCTAATAGAGAAGAATGGGACACCAGCCTCACCCGCAACAGCACGCGCGAGCAACGTTTTACCAGTACCAGGAGGTCCCTCAAGCAATACGCCCTTTGGGATCCGGGCACCAAGTGCAACGAACTTCCTTGGATCTTTCAGGAAATCAACAATTTCTACTAATTCTTGTTTTTCTTCATCGGCCCCAGCAACATCTCTAAAGGTTACTTTCTTCTTGTCCTCTGAATAGAGCTTTGCCTTGCTTTTGCCAAAGTTCATCACACGGCCGCCACCGCCCTGCGCCTGATTCAGAAGGAAAAAGATCAGGAAGAAGATGATCGCAAACGGGATAAGTGATGTGACGAACGTGATCCATCCGCTTGTCCGTTCCGCCGGTTTTACATCCAGATTATATTGCTTTGCTAAATCTGTGACCTGATTAACCGCTTTATCGCTTGCCGGCAGATACACTTTAAACGTTGTATTTTTATCAGCACTCTTCAAATGCCCCGTTGCCGCGTAGACACCGCCTTCCGGTTGTAAGGTTAACTGATCCACATTGCCATCGCTTAAGTTTGTCTGAAAAGCGCTGTAAGTCATCGGCTTTACAGTACGGTTAGTCTCTGTCAGCCAACTAACGATACCGATGATGACGAGAGCAATAAACAAATATATAATAATGTTCTTAAAAAGTCGATTCATGCCTTACCTCCTCCCGCTCTAAACCAAATCATACTTTATAGTACCACATAAAAATGAAAAGCCTCAACAAATTGCATTTCTGCAAGCAACATAGCAAATCCGACTGACCTTAAATTGCAAATCATGTCTTAAGCAGTGTAAATCTCAGGTTTCAGAATTCCGATAAACGGAAGGTTGCGGTATTTCTCCGCATAATCGAGACCATAGCCGACAAGGAACGCATCGGGAACGGTAAATCCTGATAAATCAGGTGCAATATCCGACTTTCTGCCGGACGGCTTATCAAGCAGCGTCACAATCTTTATAGATTTTGCCTTTCTGGTCTTAAATAATTCGACCAAGTAACTCAGGGTCAGACCGCTGTCAATAATATCCTCAATAATCAGAATTTCCCTGTTTTCCACTGAAGTATCCAGATCTTTAAGAATCTTTACTTCTCCTGAGGAAACTGTAGAGTTACCATAGCTGGAAACATCCATAAAATCAATTTCGATCGGCGTTGTGATCTGTTTGATCAAATCAGCCATAAAGGGCAGTGCCCCCTTCAGTACACCAATCACCAGTGGAAAGGACTCCGCATATTCATCGGAAAGCTTCTTTCCGAATTCACGCACCTTTTCCTGAATCTCTTCTTCCGTAATTAATATTTCCTTGACATCTTCCTTCATGCCTACGTCCTCCCAAAACCAGCAAACGGTATAAATTTAAGCTTCAAATAGTTTGTTTTGTCAGCTGAATGATTGGCCGGCAACGCCAATCCCCGCTTTAATAACGGCAGCCACAGTACACGCCCCTCAGCATCAGTAACTAACGGCCAAAACGTCCGCAGGTCACGATCAACCTTTTCATTAATAAAGATACGCTGAATTTTTTGATCACCCTTCATTCCATTAGGCCTCATGCGATCACCCTGATGAGCGGTGCGGATGAAAAGCGGGAATGGGACCTTATTGCCGTCGACAATCAGGCAATCACTTCCCGTGTCGCATCGGGATAAATCGTCCGCTTCTAAATATTCAGCCTCGAAACTTCCCGCAATACATAAGGTTTCACCGGGAATCTGCATTTTTAATTCCTCAGCGACTTTTCGAAATTCCGTCATAAAACCGATCCAGCAGCGATCATAAGATTTTCTAGCCGTAAGCCCTTTCGGAAAAAAAGTGCCTCCGGAAGGATGACCGGAGCGTATCAACTGCAATAATTGCTCAATATGTATAGATTGGTGCAACGGCTGTAGCTGTTTATTTGTGTACAGATAACATAATACTAGATGAATTGTCCGCCTTTGTAAAGCTGGATGAAGGCTCAGTAATCTGGGAATTGAAAGCGCATATTTTGCTTTGCTTTTCTCTAAAATCACCTCTGCCAACTTCTCCTCTGCCATCTCTGATAGCAAGGATTCGTCTTCTGCAATGCGCTCGCTTTCGTATTGAAATTTGAGATGTACGGATGGGTTTTCTTTTTTTAAAAAGGGAAGAACATATTTCCGGAAACGATTCCTCGTATGCTCATCAGATTCATTGGTAGCGTCTTGCCTCGGAACGATCCCATTTTGAGCACAATAATGTTCAAGTTCCTGCTTCGTCAGTGTAAGCAACGGGCGAATAATTACCTTACTGCCAAATGGACGTCTAACAGGAATGCCTGCCCTTCCTGCACCGATGTTTCCACGAACTTGGCGCATGAGCATCGTCTCCACCTGATCATCTCCATGATGGGCCAGCACAAGTGTGCCTGCGTCGAATTCATTCAACGCTTCAGCAAAAGCCTGATAACGCAGCTCACGCGCTGCCGTTTCAACACTTATTTTTTCCCTGCTGCAGTATGCCTGCACATCTACTGTTTTCCCAATAAAAAGGATATCCCTTTTCTTACAGAATGATGCGACATAAAATAAATCATTGGCACTTTCCGATCCTCTGAGTTTATGATCAACTGAGCAAACAGCAAGTTCCAGCTGCCATGACAGTCTTTTTGCGTGAAAATAGTGAAGAAGGGCCATTGAGTCAGCACCTCCGCTGACACCGAGTACGAGCCGATCTCCTGTACGAATCAAGTGGTGGCTTTCAATAAATTTTGTAACTGTTTCATCGAATGTCATCTCGGATTTCTCCTTATAGAATCTGTTCAAAAAGGAGGACAAAAAGAGCCGAGGTCAGGCAAAACGCCACGTCCTGTAGCATACCTGACACTAGCCCGTCCTAGGCGTCGAAGATATAAATCCATTCATAATCTAGGTATGTCCACCATACTCCAAATATTACATGACGTAAATAATGACAAACAGGATATAAGCAGTCAGCAGAACAGAAGCTGCAAGCCAAGCAGATCTCCAGTTCTCCCGATTGCTTACCACTCTTTTTCTCCGAGTACTCCTTAACGGTGCCTGCTTTTCATCTCTCTGATGCGCCATAATTACATGCAATAGGTCATGACGCATTTGATCAGCAGTTGTATACCTCCCAGTTAGTGCATTCATGATGACTTTACGAAAAGGGATCAGTTTTGGCTGCATTTTTACTTGTTGGAGCAGCTGCATTTCAGGATTATTCGAACGATCTATACGTTTTCCAGTTGCGGCGTACAAAAAAATCATTGCGCAGGCAAACAAGTCATAACTTGGTTCCGCTCGCCGGCTACCGAATCCCCAGTATCCGCGGTCATAAAATTCGGTATACTCTCTTACCGATCGTCCTATCCGTGTCGCACCGCCAAAGTCTAGACAGCGGATCGAGTGTCCGGGATGCATCAGAATCAGATTTTCCGGTTTTAAATCACCGAAAATATAACCGGAATCATGCAGTTGCTGCAGTTGTTTTAACAGCTGAAGCACGTACACCAGTGCCCAATCAAAAGGCTTTTTCTTTAGAGCTTCTTCAAGTGACACACCATCCAGATATTCCATAACACAAAAACCAATAGTTTTTCTGTCGGTCAGCCAGTCATCACTATCATATAAAGAAGGCCCCAAAGGATCCCCTTGGAGCTTTTCAAACTGCTTCAGTACATTGGCCTCCGAGATCAACGACGCGCGATCCTTTGCCAATTTTATCGCGACTGTCTGCGTACCGCTTTTTCCTAGATACACAGTACCCTGAGCACCGCTTCCGAGCCACTTAATCAGCTGATAACGTTGTCTGTGCCATTTGCCTTCAATTACTGTGCCAGGCGCAAAGCGTAAATTATCTTGGCCCGTCATCATAAGCCTCATGCTCATCTTCGTAAATAGCAGTTTTTCTTGAAACGGATTCAAAGCTTCTCACTGCTTCTTTAATTGCAGGGCCCGTCGGTGTTACACCATGTGAACTGATTTTATCAAACGTCCGTTCAATACTGTCCAATTGCGGCGTCCACGAAATAACCTTTTGAACCGACTTTCTTTTCCCGGGAAATAATAACAGGCAAAATTGATTTTCTCCCATACGCGCGGACAGGCTTAGTGACAGATCAGTGAGCGCTTCTCGAACAGTAGGCAGCTTATTTTTCATGCTCGCACTCGTATCAACTAAAATGCAAACGTGCAGATCTGCCGTTTCGCCTAGTTCATCAACGACTTCCATCACTTTCCCGCGCTTTTCCGGGGGCAAATCCTCTACGGTTCCTGATTCGCCAAGAATATCTTGAAGCTGCTGATTGATGACACCCTTAATGGTTTGCGTCATTGCCTGCTTAGTCACCATTTGTACCGTTTGCGCCAGTTGCCGGGTTTGAACAATCTGGCTAATTCCGCCGCCCGCCTGAGCGATGGCTTCTACTTCCTGAAGTCCTCTGCCGTCTTCCGAATCATAACGATCCAGCACGCCGATTACATTTACGGTAATGCCTTGTTCCTTGGCGAGTGCTGCCATGGCTACCGGATCTTCGCCTTGATTGGAACAGCCATCGGTGATTAACAAAATTTGTTTTAACGTCCCTTTCTTCACTATCTATTCACTCCTCCTTGAATCTAGCATTATGATAGACAGGAAGAGTAGTTTCTATACTGCTTTCACGAATTTTTAAATCTAGTGACCTGTCATTCAAGCATGCCATGGTGAAAATCATAGATCCGGTTTAGTGCTTTCTGTTATTCTGCCCGACTGAAACGTTTTTCACCTCGATCCGTTGAAAAAGCTGACCACTCCGGGATATGGTGACTGATTCGCGCAGCGATTACCGTCATGTCATCGTCAATACTTCCGTCACCAACCCTGATCACTTCTTCAAGCAGTAGATCCGCGATTTCTTGAGGATCATTAGTCTGCAACTCTTTAATCTTTCTCTTGACCCAAGCTTCTTTGTTTTCAATATGTTTCGGTGCATCGAATATGCCGTCACTCATCATAATTAATAGATCACCGGACTTTAATTGTTCTGTCTTCACATCCACATCAAAATCACGGATGATTCCGATCGGCAAGTTGCCGGCGTCAAGCATGATGACACGGCCGCCACGCTTGATAAAGCTTGGATTTGAGCCAATTTTTAAAAATTTCGAAGTTGCATTTTGCAAATCGATTAAAGCAAGATCTAAAGTCGCGTAAATTTCCTCAGTTGAACGCAGGGACAATATGGAATTGATCGACTTGATCGCCAGCGTTTCATGTATACCGGATTTGAGTACCTTTTTCAGCAGCTGCAAGGTATCCTGACTCTCCATATCCGCACGCTCGCCATGCCCCATTCCGTCACTGATCGCCAACACATATTTTTTTGAACCAATTTCAAAAAGGGAGTAATTATCTCCGGAGACGAATCCGCCGCCCCGTGCAGCGGTAGCAACTCCTGTTTCAAGGTCATAGGCTCTTGCAGATATGAAGACAACTCGGCTCGGCCCGCCTGGAAGATCAGATGCCTGCTTCTTCTCAACGACGATACTCTCTCCTAAAATATCAGAAAGGAGTGGCGCAATGACCTTTTCGCAGGCACCATAATTATCATTGGGCAGCACAGCCTCAATATCAATGGCTCCAGATTCAAGATTATAGATTTCAATGCTTTCCACACGAAGACCGACACCATTCAGTTTGGATAAAATCATTTCTTCCTGCCACTCATGCAGCCCGCGCTCACGCTTCATTTCACTGGCGAAATCCCCCATCACCTGCGAAACACCTTTTAGCTGATCCGCTACAAGACGACGACTTTCCTTAACATTTCTCCTCATTTTTTCCTGAAGTTCCGAAAGACCTTGCTCTTTGCGAATCACATCCATCGTTTTATCCGCTTTCGAACAATGCTCGCGCCACAGACGATGAAGGTGAGCATTTTCATCCCGATTTCCCTTTCTCGATTCCTCTCGCAGTTCAAGCATTAAATGCTGGGTCTGTTCGAAATTTTTCACCCAGCAGGACTCTTTTTTGAAGCAGTTCTGGCAGGTTTTCGCAGTAACCTTGCTCAAAAACAGATCGTCATCCGGGCGATCCTCCTCGGCAGGAGGATAGAAGCTTTTGGCAAGTGTTTGAAATAATCCTGAAAACTGTTCAACTCGGCCAACGGTTACGTCTCTGAGTTTCCGAACATATTGCTGCTGCTCCGCTTGATATTCACGAGTTCCCGGGATAAAAGAAGCCATTTGCCGAATTAGGCTTTTCGGAGTGAAAAGAAACAATATAAGTGCCGCAGCAGAGTCAATCACTTCACTACCGAGACCTGCATAACCTCCGCCATACACTCCAATGAGCAGGGTGGCAATCAGCAAGCCGGCAGCAACGCCTGTTTTTCCTGCTTCCTTCAGTAATCCGCCAAGCACACCCGAAAAGGCGAGCAAACTCATTTGATAAAGGCTGGTCACACTGGCCATGCCTAGAATCAGTCCGATCACTACCCCAACTGTAGAACCAATAGCCGCTCCTCCCGCATACGCGAACAGCAGCACTGCATATCTTGCAAGCACATGATCGACTGATAAATCGTACACATGCCACCCGATCGTACCGGCAAGAACCGATGATATAAGGATAACAAAGCAAATAATTTCTTCATTTCTAAAAAGCTTATGATTCACCCGAGTCGACATAAGCGGCACACTCTGCATGAAGATCAACGTCACCAACGCGGACAACGATGCCTCCGCACCAGCTGTTAGAACATCCGTCCATACTAAGTTGAGTGTAAACGCAGCCTGGCAGAGCAATCGGACCAGAATGCCGGCAATGAAGACAAGCGCAGGCAGCCAGCGC
The DNA here is from genome assembly GCF_000497245.1 of Sporolactobacillus laevolacticus DSM 442. GTDB lineage: Bacteria > Bacillota > Bacilli > Bacillales > Sporolactobacillaceae > Sporolactobacillus > Sporolactobacillus laevolacticus. The sequence goes on along the minus strand of NZ_AWTC01000025.1, from coordinate 49,514 downwards.
TCCTCATGCGCGCGATGAAATGCAGTCATGATCTGTCTTCCTGCCAAAAAAATAAGCAACGCCAGCAATCCATAAAAGGCTTGTCCAACTGAAAGGGTCAGTCCGCCGGCTAAAACAGCCAGCGAATCCGCCCATCTCTTTTTGCGTTTCATCCAGAATACGGTTGCAAAAAACGGGAGAACAAATGGGGTCAGGCTCGTGATAATGACCGCGCGCCCAAGTAAAAATCCTGCCGCCAAAAAAAACAGATCCGTTCGAAACAACACACCCAGCAGAAAAGTTTGAAAGGATCGACCTGTCTTGGTTTTCCCTTGATTTGCTCGCTCTCTGTTCACATAAGGGTCCATTGCGCCTGCAGTCAGACTACCAAATTTTTGAACCATACCACTCGCCGCCTTTGTAACTTATGATTGTATGATCCATTAAAGCATAATAGACGTTCGTAATTTGTCAGAATCGCGATACAGTTCTCAAAAAAACTTCGACGACTTTCCTGATGGTCAGCCACAAACGGCATTTGTACGCATGTGCTGTCGATTCGGCTCTATTCATTTGTCATTCGATTCGGACCATAAGCGGTCCGTATGTACCAATCACTACACCATTGAGCTTTAACATAGCCTAAATTTAAAAACACCCAGGCTTTATCTGCCTGGGTGCTTCACATTTTGTATTTAGAAACGTTTAGAGGTTGCCTCAGCCTCGTCTTGCGCCGCGGCCCCCACGTTTGGATTCCGTTTGGCGTTTAATCGTTGAAAGACGATCTTCACTATCCTTCAGATATTGGGAGATTTTGTCTTCAAAGCTTGGTGCACGTGTAGTAAATCGTTTGCCTCCACCATGTCTCGGACCTCTGGAAGACGACGTTACCTTTGGTTTATCGACAGCTTTACGGATCGATAGACCAATCTTTCCATCAGGAGCGACCTGCAACACCTTTACAGTTACTTCATCACCCACTGACAGAACGTCATGAATGTCTTTCACGTACCGATCCGCAACCTCACTGATATGAACCAACCCTGTTTTTCCATCGGGCAAATCTACGAAGGCTCCGAAGTTCGTAATTCCTGACACTTTACCCTGCAGCTTGCTGCCTGCTTCAATTGACATAAAAAAAAGCTTCCTCCTAAAGTGGTATCACTAATTATATTATTATACATAGCAAAAAAAGTGCCTGTCAATCCTTGTTGTGATCGGGTTTTGAAAAAATAATTTCGCCTTTGTTCGATAAAAGATAATCGCGTCTTGCAATCTCGCCAATGTATTTTTTGTTATGAAGCAGCTGAATGCGTTTCTTCAATGCACTCGCTTGTTGCTTCGAATCAACAAGTTGTTTTTCAAGTCCGGCCTTTGTCTCCAGAGCTTGGCTCAGGTGGTGTGACTGCGAAAGCAGAGATGAAATCATGAACGTACAGGCAAGAGCGAACACAACAAAAAAAGCGACTAAGCGGCGGACTAAACCTTTGCGCCTTTTTCTTCTTCTTTTTTCATTCATTTCCTGCGATTGCAGATAGCTTGTCTGCAGTCGCGTCACTCGCTCTGCACCAGCACTTTCCATGCGATTTCCCCCCGCTCATTTACGTCTTTTCAGCATCGTCATCCATTGCCTGAATTTGTGCTCAATCTGAATGCCTTTATTTCTCAAAAAGATCAGCCAGCGATCCGGCACAATGAGCCGAATTATACCTCTAAGAATCTTAAGAGGAATGGCGAGCAGAAAAAGCACAATCTTCAAAACAATGCTTACTGTCATTCTACACAATCTGTAGACGAGCATCAATAGATAAAAGAGCGGATACAGCAATAATTGATAGACAGTTTTTGCGATAAAACGTCCCGTTCGGACAACAGCAGTTACAATTTTGACGAATAAGAACATAAATGGTTTTTCCAGCAATGCTTTATAAAATGCGTAACCGAGCGCAATGCCCAGAAAATAATAGAGACGCAATTGCCCCTCGTTGACGGGCAGAAGCAAAGAAAACAGCAACAAAGCCTGTACAATCCAAAAGAGAGGGTCTGAAATCAACAGAATCCAGCGGCGCCCTTTTCTCGGATGCACATAACGCTGATAAACCGAAAACGAAGCGCCAATCCATACACCCATAGCGATCATCAGAATGAGCGAGACGTATTGTTCCTGAAGTGTCATCGAAACAGCTTGCTGAAGAAGCCCTTACCGGTTTCTCCGCCCTGATCGTCCAGATAGCTGATTTCAATGATATGACCCTCAATCAATACTTGTCCCTGCTCAACATTCAGATTTTGCATCTTCAAACCCGAGCCTCGGACGGCAAGATAGCCGAGTACCGTCTCCAGCAGGAATTCTTCATGATCAAAACTGTCTACATGTTTGACTCCTGTGATCTCAATCGACTTCCGGTTTTTAACGACAATGTTCTGATTTTGCACCGGCTTGTCTTTATTCGGGACCTGCGACGAATAGAATTGACTCATTGGACTCCCTCCTCTTTTTCATAAGCTATGAGGAAGCGGATTGGTTTAGAACCCTTGACGAGCGCAATGAGCCAATTGTTTTAACTGTATTATTATTTCTCTGCTGCTTGTTCGTTAACGACCTCGTAGAGTGAAGCAGCTTCTTCTTTTTTAACGACTTCTTTTAATAGCAGGATACGGACCGTCATCGGTTTCTGACCAAAATGAAGCGTCAGCGTATCGCCGACAGCGACATTTGAGCTCGCTTTCCCTGGTTGTCCGTTAATGTCGACACGGCCCTGGTCGGCGAGTTCTTTCGCCACGGTTCGCCGTTTGATCAGTCGTGAGATTTTCAAATATTTATCAAGTCTCATTTTTTCACGGCATCCTTTAATTTATTGCCCGCCCTGAATCCGGGAACGCGAGTCGCCGGAATGGTGATCGTTTCACCGGTTTGCGGATTTCGGCCAGTCCGGCTTGCACGTTCACGCACTTCAAATGTGCCGAAGCCGACAAATTGAACTTTCTCGTTTGCATTCAAAGCGCTGATCACTTGTTCAAGTGTTTCATTGACTACTGTTTCTGTTTCTTTTTTCGAGATTCCTGTCTTCTCAGCCACTTTTTGGATCAGTTCATTTTTATTCATTAAAATCATTCCTCCACATGAAGTATTCATTATTTTAAAGCATACTTAGCCATCATTTTTCATTCATTTTATCATAAGTTGCCGGCCGATCACAGTTTCCGGGACTTGCCCGAAATGCCAATCGTTTTCGTGTTGGATCGTCTGAATGTTTTCCGATAACGAGAAATGGGAAGTCGGCTCCAGTCGCGCTTGTCCAAGTAATGGACAAAATAAAGGATGGTCATAAAAGTTAAACCGCCGAGAATTGCGCCAAAAAGTGCAGTCACTGCAGCAAAAGGGCGAGGGGCAAGGGCTGCTGACCAATGCATCATCCCAATTTTCCAAAAGAGAACAGCGCCAGTCATGCCTATGATTGAAATGCTTAATTTTGCCAGCGTCTTCCATGAAAGACGCTTGGTTAGCTGCACGCGCCTCAGATAACGAAGACACAATACCGCTGTTACCGCCGTCCCAAGACATGTCGCTGCCGCCGCACCTGCAATCGACAGGCGGGGGATTAATAAATAATTTCCTACACATTTCACACACGAGCCGATAAGAAGAAAGTAAAAAGGAATCCATGGTTTTCCGGCCGATTCAAGTATGCCTGATGCTGTCAGGATCAGAGATAGTGTCAGCATTGTCAACGCTGCAATGGCAAATGCGAGCGTCCCATTAGCATTTCGAAATAACATAATGTTGACTTCACGGCTGATTGACATGAGCCCCGCGGCGGCGGCGGCGCCAAATGCCAGGCTCACCTTAAGCGCAAGTGTCGCCTCAAGCTGATAGGCACGTTTTCTTCGAAGTGAAGCAAGCTGGGCAAGACGCGGAACGATAGCCGCCGTCAGTGACGCTGCAGCTATCATTCCAAATTGAGTCAGCTGATAAGCACGGTCATAGATCCCTTTTTCAGCGCGCGGAAGGGCAAGATGCGCTTTTTCCAGAAGACGAAGTACCGTCAGAGAATCGATGAGCTGAAAAAGAAGGAGCGGCAGAGCAAGGATGGAAAACAAACAGCCGCTGACAATCAGCTCCTTAACCAACGGCCAGTTTACCGGAGCAGTAACCTGACCAAAGATATTTTTAAAGAATGCGCCTTTCCCAGGAAGAAAAAGCATTAGAATAACCATTGATACAAGCGGTGCAAAGGCAGAACCAGCTGTCGCCGCAAAGCCAAATTGATAAGCGTTGCCATGATTAACAAACAAATACCATGAAACGCCAAGAATGAACAGGACTCGAGTCGCTTGTTCCCCGATTTGAGACAGTGCTGTTGGCAGCATATTTTCCTTGTCACCCTGGAATGTTCCTCGCAAGATCGCGATGATTGGAACAAAGAGATAGATGGAGGCTGCAATACGTATTAGATTAGTGAGCTGACGATCACCAATGATTACTGTTAATGGACGGGCAAAGAAAAAAAGAACAGCAAAAAACAGGCTGCAAAGAATGAGCAGGGCAAGTAGAGCATGCCTCTGTACGGACGCCTTGTCCTGTCCCGACTTCCCGTTCGTTTCTGCCATATATTTGGATATCACAATTGGAAAACCCGTGCTACCTAGCGCGACTGCAAGTGCATAAAAAGGATAAACTTGCTGATACACATAAAAGCCGACATCACCGGCAAAGTTTTGATAGGGAAGTCGGTATAGTGCGCTCATTAGCTTTACTAACAGCGCCGCACCGGTCAGAATGGCAGCACCTCTCCAGACCAAGTGGCTTTCCCTTTTTTCGTTGCGCATGACTTCTCTCGCTTTTCCCTGAATTCTAAATTGGATTATACCATATCTTGCCGCATTTGAAAGTTAGCTCCTCATGTTACTGCTCTTTGGATGACTTAACTCAACTTGTCTATTGATTTTCATGCCATGTGCTCGCTTTGCATGGGCAGCAGGTTCCCAGAAAATTTTCGTAAAAAAGGAGGCGAGTTCATCGCCTCCTTTTGAGCTTTTCTTCAATGTTCCATTTGTCTGCCGAGAAACCCTGCAGCTGTCTCCGCGAGCTTCACTTCCACTTCGCTCATTGCTTTCTTATCCTTGTCGATCAGGATGATGGTACCGATGGGATCGCCTCCAGCGATTATCGGTGCAATGACGTAAGGACCGGATAAGTTTTCATGCGATTCGATCAAGGGTTCGCCGCGATTCTGTTCAAGAATGGTCTGCCGCTGCTCCATTGATTTTTCGGGTAAGGAAAGCAGCCTTTTCTCCAAATAATCCTTTTTGGGCCCGCCTGCGACTGCAATCACGGCATCACGGTCGCTGACCAGTGTCAATTTGCCTGAGTTCTCAGCCAATGATTCCGCATATTCCTTTGCGAAATCTCCGAGCTCGCTCATCGGTGAATATTTTTTTAAGATCACTTCACCGTCATGATCAACAAAGATTTCTAATGGATCGCCTTCGCGAATACGAAGCGTTCGCCGTATTTCTTTGGGAATAACCACCCGCCCAAGATCATCGATTCGGCGGACAATGCCAGTTGCTTTCATACAAGGATGTCCTCTCTTTCCGCTTCTGCAAAAATCATCTATTCCTTGCATTATTATCTGCGCTCCTGGACAAAGTATGCATTTTCCGCCAAAATTAACCTACTTTTTCGGATGCCTTCTGAATCTGCTCAATACCGCTTAGCAGTTTAGCGACTTCCTCCAGCATTGGACCCGCGTGCCGCATGTTTTGTTTCATGGTGACCTTCATTTTCGTACCGTCTGATCCAAGTCCGACACCCGACCCCATTCTACTGATGGACTTAAATAAGGATTCACGATCTAACGTTTTCCAGCCAAGCTCCGAAAAGATAATGGTGACCTCTGCATTCTGCTGTTTAATTTCTTCAACCATCAAGTTATTAGCGATCACACGCACTTCGGCAACCTTGAACAGATCAGTCACTTCCCTCGGGTAATCACCAAAGCGGTCGATCATCTCATCCTTCAGTTCTTCAATATCTTGGAGTGATTCCGCCGCCTTGAAACGTTTGTACATATCAATCTTCTGCAACGAATCTTCAATATATAGATCTGGAATATACGCATCTGTATCCATCTCAATGGTAACTTTTGGCGGCAATTTATCTGCCGGTTCTTTGCTACTCCGTTCCGCGATCGCATCTTTAAGCATTTGAGAATAGAGATCAAAACCAACAGAGTCAATAAATCCATGCTGCTCGGCACCCAATAAGTTTCCTGCCCCGCGAATCGACAAATCACGCATGGCAATTTTGAAACCGGAGCCCAATTCCGTGAATTCTTTTATTGCTTGAAGCCGCTTCTCAGCCACTTCGTTCATGACTTTATCCCGCTGATACGTAAAGTAAGCATAGGCGACACGATTGGAACGCCCGACTCGCCCGCGCAGCTGATACAGCTGAGATAGCCCCATACGGTCGGCATCATACACAATCAACGTGTTGACATTCGGAATGTCGACACCGGTTTCAATGATTGTCGTGCTGACCAGTACGTCATCATTCCCGTCAAGAAAATCGATCATTGCTGATTCAAGCTCAGATTCTTTCATCTGCCCATGTGCAAAGGTTACCGCGGCATCAGGAACAAGACTGGAAATAATTTCTGTCATGCGCTGAATGGATTCCACCCGGTTATAAAGAAAATAAACTTGACCTCCGCGTGCCATTTCCCGTTCAATTGCTTCCCGGATCAGCGACGCATTGTATTCCATCACAAAAGTTTGGACTGGAAAACGGTTTTCCGGCGGCGTTTCGATAATCGACAGATCACGCACGCCCAGCATCGACATGTGCAACGTACGAGGAATTGGTGTTGCCGTTAACGTCAACACATCGATATTCGCCTTCAGCCGTTTAATTTTTTCCTTATGTGTAACACCAAAGCGCTGCTCTTCATCGACAATCAACAGACCTAGATCTTTGTATTGAACGTCTTTAGAAAGCAGGCGGTGTGTGCCAATCACCAGATCAATGGTCCCTGCCTTTAAACCTTTAAGCGTTTCCATTTGCTCTTTTCTCGAACGAAACCGGCTGAGCAAGCCGATTGAAACAGGAAAATCTTCAAAACGCTCGCGCGCCGTCTCAAAATGCTGCTGAGCCAAAATAGTTGTCGGAACAAGGAGCGCAACCTGTTTCCCGTCAGCAATTGCTTTAAAAGCAGCGCGCAAAGCTACTTCAGTCTTTCCATAGCCCACATCGCCGCAAAGAAGACGATCCATTGGCTTGTCATTCTCCATGTCTTTCTTGATTTCCTCAATCGCCTGAAGCTGATCCACAGTTTCCTGGTATGGGAAAGCCGCTTCAAATTCTTGCTGCGCTTCACTATCTTTGCCAAAGGCATAGCCTTTGCTTGCCTCTCGCTTCGCATACAGCTTAATCAAATCATCCGCAATATCCTGAATTGAGGAACGTGCCTTGCTTTTGACTTTCTTCCATTCGCTGCCGCCAAGCGCATAGATCTTTGGTTCCTTGCCTTCCGAACTGACATATTTCTGTACCTGATCAATGTGTTCCACAGGTACATAGAGCTTGTCATTGCCTTTATAAATAATTTGCAAATAGTCCTTATGCGTTCCATTGACTTCAAGAGTCTCAATACCAGCATAGCGTCCGATTCCGTGGTCTACGTGGACGACATAATCACCGACTTTAAGCTCGCTGTAATTTTTTAAGCGTTCCGCGTTTGACAGCTTTTTCGCTTTGTGGGCTGCTTTTGCAGCTTTTTTTGTAAAGACTTCTCTTTCAGTCACCACGGCTATTTTTTTTAACGGCAACTCAAAACCGTTTTCAAAATGACCGATGGTAATCTGGCTGATGCCATGAACGGGAGGTGTATCTGGCTCAACCGACTCTGACTGTACGCCGTAATCAGACAGCACCTGGGCGAGACGTCTCGCCCTTTCCTTATCTGAGGCAAGAAAAGTTACAGCAAAACCGCTCTTCTGCCAACGCTCCATTTCCGTCTTGAGCAGCTGAATCTGCCCATGAAAATTCTGCATGGCTCGGCAGGTCATGCTAATCACATTCTGCGGTTGGAACTGTCCATGATATCTGAGAAAGAGGGAGAGAAGAAGGAGCGGATGAGAAAGACGTTCAGTCAGCTGCTGCCAATCCATGGTTATCGGGAGTCCGCCAACCATTTCTCCTCTTTGCAGCATGTCAACCTGCCACTCGCCTTCCTCACGGTCCAGTTGCTCAGACATTTCTTGAATTCGGCTGATCTCATCAAACATGATCAGTGCGTTCTCTGGTAAATAATCACTAATTGTTGTCATCTTGCTATAGAACAAAGATGTATATTTAATCATTCCGTTAAATGGCTGATGCTGTTTCAAAGCCTCAATGTCCGCACCAATCCGTTCACTAAGCAGTTCTTGGGCTTTTTGGTCCGTCATCCTGGAAAGCGTTCGCGCAAACTCACGTTCAAGCCCTTCTGCAGCAGCTGAATAACTCTCCTCATAGAGTAAAAGTTCTCTCGCCGGCCCAACCAGCACACTGCCTCGAACCATTTCAAGTGAACGCTGGGACTCACTGTCGAAAAAGCGAACAGAGTCAATTTCGTCATCGAACAATTCAACACGAATCGGATGCTCTTCAGTCAATGGAAAAATATCAATAATGCCGCCACGAAGGCTGAATTGTCCCGGTCCGGTGACCATTGTCTCCCGTTCATATCCGATCGCCGCCAATTTGTGCAGCAAATCATCGAGATCGACGCTTTTACCCGTCTCAAATCGAATAAGGCTTGCTTTCCACAGATACAGCGGCGCAAGCAACTTCTTAAGCCCGGCGACCGGAATGATCACTAAACATTTCCGGCTTTGTGCCAGATTATTCAGTACTTCGATACGCTGGGCTAGCAATTCCGGGCTAGCCACAGCGAGTTCTGACGCAATCAGATCATTTGCCGGGTACAAAAACAGCTCCTCTGAATCTATTAATCCTTCTAGATCATTATAGAGTTTCTGTCCTTGATACAAATTATGCGTCACCACAACAGACGCTTGTTTTCTTTTCTGATAAAGCGCCGCGATCCAAAGTGATTTCGCGCCGCCGGAAAGTCCGGATACCAGCTGCTGCGTCATGCCCTGTTCATAACCTTCAAGAACGGTTTGGATTTCATCAATTTTTTGTTGGTAATAGTGGCTCAGGCCAAGCATTGGCTACCCTCGCTTTCTTTAAACCGAAAAACGCTTTGGCGTACGCCAAAGCTCTGGAATTATTCCTCAGAACCTTAATAAACTGAAATAAACTTCTATGATTATGCCCGCGCGCCGGATTACTTATTCGCATTATAAGTATTCATCACCTGCGGAAAAGGTAACGTCATCCAAGCTTCAGCTGCCTTGGCTGCACGCTCGATTGCAGAATCGATCTCCATCTGTTCTTCACCCGAGAAGCCTTGCAGCACATGGCGGACTACAGCTTCATGTGTGCGCTGTGGATGCCCGATACCTACTTTGATTCTCGCGAATTCCTGTGTCTTTATATGCTGAATCAGTGATTTAATGCCATTATGGCCGCCTGCGCTCCCTTTTTGCCTCAATCGGATTTTCCCCACCGGCAAATCCATGTCATCCTGGATGACCAGTAGATCTTCTGCCGACAATTTAAAAAAGTGAAGCAGCGGACCGACCGCTTCTCCTGAAGCATTCATATAAGTAAGCGGCTTCACAAGAAGAAGTTCTTGACCGTCAATCGTCCCTTTTCCAAACAGTGCATTGAATTTTGTCTTTGTCAATTGAATGCTGTGCTGCCCGCTGAGTGCGTCGATGACTTCAAAACCTATGTTATGCCTGGTATGGGCAAATTCAGAACCGGGGTTTCCCAGTCCAACGATGACTTTCACATTTCTTCCTCTCTTTCATAAGAGATAATCCTCCATGAACACTCATTGCCAGTACCCTAATATCTATCGGTTCTGCTTATTAAAGAAAACTAGGAGAGATCATGCCTTTTTGTACAGCAAGATCCATAGTTTCTTGTTCATCTCCATTTATCTCTAAACTTATATTCCTTCTTGCTCGTATGAAAAAAGACGTAACGCATTGGTTACGCCCTTTCCCGTTATTTCCAAAAGTTCGGTTATTCTGCAGCGCCATCGCCTGTTGATTCGGCAGCATCAGCTGCTTCCTCTGTTTCTTCAGCCACTTTGGCACCGTAAGAAAGCGTGACAATAACTTCTTCCGGGTCGCCGAGAATAGTATACTTGCTTGTACCTGAAGCCAGATCGCTGACACGAATCGCATCACCAACAGCAAGCTTGGACACATCGACTTCGATCGTACTTGGCAGATCATTAGGAAGCGCGCGTACAGTCAGTTCAGACAACTGGTGGTTTAGAACAACGTCTCCTGCTTCAACCGCTTCAGCACCTTGGAGCACAACCGGTACAACAGCATCGATTTCTTCGTTCATATTGATTTCCAGAAAATCGATATGGCGAACTGTACCTTTAATTGAATCAAACTGCAGTTCGTGAGCCATCACCGTGTACTTCTTTTTGCCTTCAATATCTAAGTTGATAATTGCGTTACGTCCTTCGCTGCGGAACAGCTTGCTCACTGCGCCTGCATCAACTGCTACAGATTCATTGCCTACTGTTTTTCCATAGACAACGGAAGGAATCTTTCCTTCATTTCTCAATTTTTTTGCGTATGATTTTTTGAATTCACCGCGAATTGTCGCATTTAATGTTGCCATGCGTTGCACTCCCTTTCAACGAAATACATCTTTGTAATTTTTAACATGTTACATCTTATCTAACCCTGTATTACACTAAATTCCGATCGATGCTTAATTAAACAGCCGGCTGACGGAAAGCTTCTCATGAATACGGATAATCGCTTCCCCGATCAAAGGCGCTACAGACAACTGCACGATTTTGTCAATTTTCTTATCTTCAGGCAGTGGAATTGTGTTCGTTACAACAAGCTCGCTGATTGCAGACGCCTGAATACGTTCGATTGCGGGACCCGACAAAACAGGGTGTGTACAGCAAGCATACACCTTTTTAGCGCCGCGCTCAACCAATGCGTTGGCCGCCAGCGTGATTGTTCCCGCAGTATCAATGATGTCGTCAATAATGATGCAGGTCTTTCCTTGGATATCGCCGATAATATTCATGACTTCCGAGACATTCGGACGAGGACGGCGCTTGTCAATAATCGCGATCGGTGCTTTGAGACGGTCAGCCATTTTTCTGGCACGCGTTACACCGCCATGATCTGGAGAAACAACGACGATATCATCCAGCTGTTTGCTCATGAAATATTCCGACAGTGTTGGAACACCAAGCAACTGATCCACAGGAATATCAAAGAAGCCTTGGATTTGCGGCGCGTGCAGATCCAGCGTTAGAACTCGGGTTGCTCCCGCGGTCTCCAGCAGGTTTGCAACAAGCTTGGCGGTGATGGGTTCTCTTGCACGCGCTTTACGGTCCTGACGTGCGTACCCATAATAAGGTATAACCAAATTGATCGTTTTCGCGGATGCTCGTTTTAATGCGTCAATCATGATCAGCATTTCCATCAGGTGCTGGTTTACCGGATCACTCGTAGACTGGATGACATAAACTTCACTGCCTCGGATACTTTCTTCAATACTAATTTGTATTTCGCCATCACTGAATGACGAAACGATGCATTTTCCGAGCTTGATGCCGATGTGTTCGGCAATTTGCTTTGCAAGATCAGGATTGGAATTAAGGCTGAATACTTTCAAATTTGGATCTAAATAGCTGACCATCTAATGGTTCCCTCCAGTTAATGGTTTGCCCTGTAGTTCAATTTTAAGGCATAGTTTTCTTTGTTTGTCTGCCTGGATCTTGCGATGGCAAGTGCGTTGTTATTCACTGATTGGGTAATTGTCGAACCGGCAGCAACAAATGCACCTTCTCCGATTGTCACGGGAGCAACTAAATTGGCATTACAGCCAATGAAAGCTCCGTCACCAATCTTTGTCGCAAATTTATTTTTGCCATCATAATTAACCGTTATTGTGCCACAGCCCATGTTGACATCTTTTCCAAGTGTTGCGTCGCCGAGATAAGTCAGGTGTGAAGCCTTGCTCCGCTCTCCAATTTCCGTGTTCTTGACTTCAACAAAATTACCCACTTTTGCCTGATCATGGATTTTGGACAGCGGACGAATATGGGCGAAAGGCCCGATCTGCACGTGGTTGCCAATCCAGCTGTCCTCCAGCACAGACTGTTCAATCTGCGTTTCATCGCCGATCACGCAATTTTTGATTTGCGAATGAGGGCCAACCGTGCATCCACTGCCTATACGTGATTGCCCGGAAATGATCGTGCCAGGATAAATAACCGTGTCATTGCCGATCGTGCATTCTGCTGAGAGATAAGTTGAGGCAGGATCAACGAGCGTCACACCATTTTTCATCATCGTTTGGTTGATGCGCTCCTGCATATATTTCCCAGCAGCGGCCAATTGAATTCGATCATTGACACCAAGCGTCTCTTCAAAGCTCTCCGTTTCATAAGCAATCACTTTTTCAGAGCCCTGGACAAGCAGGCCAATCACATCGGGCAGGTAGTATTCCCCCTGAGCGTTATTATTGGTCACTTGTCGTAAAAGAGTGAACAATTTACGGTTATTAAAACAATAAATACCCGTATTTATTTCTTTTACCCTTTTTTCGTCTGAATTAGCATCTTTATCTTCGACAATTTTTGCAACGTTTCCGGAAGCATCGCGAATCACACGTCCATACCCCGTCGGATCTTCAATGGTTGCGGTGAGAACTGCTGCAGCCGCATGTTGCTCCTCTTGAATATGAATCAGCTTTTCAATCGTTTGATGCGTAATAAGTGGCGTGTCTCCATAAAGCACAACTGTTGTTCCATCCAAATCGGCGAGTTGATCTGCTGCTTGAAGGACAGCATGCCCTGTGCCCAGCTGCTCTTTCTGTAATAGACATTCAGCGTCTTTACCAACAGCTGCTTTGACGTCATTTGCCCCGTGACCGACAATCACATAAATTTTAGAAAAGTCGGCCCGGCCTGCTTCGTCCACAACATGGCGTATCATCGGTTTTCCACAAACCTGATGCAAAACTTTATATAATTTCGATTTCATTCTCGTGCCCTTGCCGGCAGCCAAAATGATCGCATATCGATTTGACATGATGAACCCCCATAGCTTTCGCTGATCCTTAGCGTCCATTTTAGACTATAGCTTAAAAACAGCCCTTTTTCAAGATAACAATGGCGAAAGTTACTTTAATCTGTCTTCGTTTTTAGAGTTAGAAAAACCAGGCTTCGCCTGGTCCTTTACTCTCACTCTATATGCGGCTTTGAATCATCAATCTTGTGCTTAACGACACTTCAGCTGCTCGCTTGCCGCGGGCGATCCGTGAGCCTCCTCAAACAAGCAGTCATCTGCGGGGTCTCACTTGGCTCGCGATTCCCGCAGGCGTCTCACGCTTCCGTGTTTGAATCAGAATTTTTTCCGAGTATTACGCCGCTAATATGAACCCTGAATTCACTCGAAATTTTATATAATTTCTTTACTTGCAAGAAAAAAGGAACCTCTAAAGGTTCCCTTTTCATCTATTCGCGCCTTATTACGAAGCGCCAGCTTGTTCGAATGAAGGATCGCCTTCACACGCATGCTCGTATTCACTAAGAATTGCGGACTGTATTTTCTCTCTGGTCCCTGATGTGATGGGATGGGCAATATCCCTGAACTCCCCGTCAGGTGTCCGCTTGCTTGGCATTGCGACGAATGTGCCGTTGTTGCCGTCAATCACCCGGATATCATGAACCACGAATTCCTTATCGAGGGTAATCGAAGCAATCGCCCGCATGCGCCCGTCAGTATGCACAAGCCGCAGTCTGACATCTGTAATCTCCATTAGTAAGACACCACCCTTTTCCCTTATGCGTAACTCTAATACTTGTTTCAACATAAAAAGTGGGAAATCCTGCAAGTAGCAAAAGAAAAATAAATATTTTTAATTCTTTACGCATATGCTGGAGGACGGTGCCTAAGATATTATGAAAATTCATCCTTTATTCACTGATCTGTGATACGGGAATCGACAGCCATTTTGCCACGTTACCGTTTTCAATAGTCAGGGTGTCTTCTTGCTCAAGAATGGACAATTTGAGGAGGGATACATACTGATCAACCAATTTTGGCCGTTCATCGTTTTTTTCGACAAACACTGCCATTCCGGCAACCTCAGCGCCAAATTCCTTGGTTAAATTCATCATGCCTTTCATGGTCCCGCCAGCCTTCATAAAATCATCGACGATCAGGACACGCGCATGTTCTTTGAGACTGCGACGTGGAAGGACCATTGTCTGAATCCGCTTTGAAGAGCCTGAAATATAATTAATGCTTACGGTCGATCCTTCAGTAACCTTGCTGCTCCTGCGCACAACGACAACTGGAACACTGCACTGGGAAGCTACCGCATAGGCGAGCGGAATACCTTTCGTCTCCATAGTCATGACCGCGTCCAGTTTCTTGTCGATAAAAACAGAAGCAATCAGACGTCCGATCGCATTAATGTAGTCCGGCTTTCCAAGGATATCGGTCATATATAAATAACCTCCTGGAAGAAGCCGTTCTTTCTGAGTTATTTGACTCTGCAGATCGCTGAGCAGCTGATTCGCTTCCGTACAACCCATGCATGGCATGTAGCATACTCCGCCTGTCGCCCCCGCCTGTGTCTGAAGTTGCCCGATTTCCTGAGATTCAAAGTTCTCTTTGATAATCGTCAGATCTTCGCTAATCGAGGATTTGGCAGATTCGTACCGTTCCGAAAAGTAGGAAAGCGGGATCACCTGATGAGGATGCCGCAGCAGATATTCCGTCATATCCACAAGTCTGCTGCTTCGCTTGAGTTTCATGATAATCCTCCAAATCCGAATAATTTAAGGCAATTCTACACCATTATTCGTATTCAGACAAGAGGGCAAACGGTTTACAGAGACGAACAGCGAAAACTTGTGAACAATAACCTTTCATTCCATTCATCAGGCGCTGCATTCGCGACTCATGCTGGGTAAGCGCAAATACAGTTGGCCCGCTTCCGCTCATCAGGATACCTTCAGCGCCAATCCCTTTCATATGTGCCTTAATTTTGGCGATATCTGCTACTTTTTTCATGGTCACCGCTTCAAGCGTGTTGCCAAGCAAATGGCAGATACCTTGAAAATCTTCACGTTCAATCGCTTTAATCATTTCATCAACGTTCGGGTGCTTAGCAGGCTGGCTATCCAGATCTTTATAGATTTGCGCGGTTGACACGGATACCGCCGGCTTGACCAAAATCACCCAACACGGAGGCAAAGAAGGCAGCGGAGCGATTTGTTCGCCCCGCCCGGTTGCGAGTGCTGTTCCTCCCTTGACACAAAAAGCGACATCAGAACCAATCTTAGCCGCAATCTCCAGCATATCCTGATAAGTCATGCCAATATTCCAAAGCCGGTTCAAAGCGCGAATCGTAGCTGCCGCATCTGTGCTGCCTCCGGCAAGGCCAGCTGACACAGGTATATTTTTTTTAATTGAAATCTCTACTCCACGGTGAATACCATAAGTTTCCTTAATACATTTCGCTGCCTGATAAGCGAAATTCCGCTCATCCTCAGGCACATAAGGTGCTGATGTCCGAATAGAAATCGTATCTTCCGGCAAATCTTCGCATTCCACTCGATCCGCTAGATCAATCGAGGTCATCACCATTCGCACCTCATGATATCCATCGGCCCTTTTTCCGAGAACGTCCAAGGACAGATTGATTTTGGCGGGCGCTTTCTCAAGTACTCTCAAACAGTTCCCCCACTTCCCATTACTATCTACACTATATAGGAAACAAGCATGAAGAAAAAGGGGGTTCCATCCGTTTCCGGACAGAATCCCCTCTTTTCATGCTCAATCATCGCGCTTTTCTGCGTTTGACAGCTGTTGTTCAGCTTTCTGGATAGCAAGACGTACCATGTTACCGGCGTCTCGGGCTTTGATGCCGCCCCATCCTTCTGTTTTCACCGTATCATAAAAACCCAGCTCTTTGGCAAGTTCCTCTTTAAACGATTCAGACATGATGCCTCTGCGTCTGGCCATGATCGGCACAACCCCTTTCCAATGGTCGAGCAAAATTAGGTTGTGCCAATTTGCTTCCTTCTATTCGCTAAACGTGCTAAAATGAATTTTGACGATGAGCATTATATAAAGCATAAACGCGCATCATCAATTTTGTTCTCACAGTTGGAACAAAAATGTGTGCGCGCATCCGCTAATATAATTGATCTGTTATCATAGAAAACGGACAAGCTCATCATTACTGGCCGCTCGCCATTTCCTCCAAAAAGGTGAGTTCCACCGAGTCCGTCAAAACGTCTGTGTAGCTGTAAGAAACGCGATCATATGCGTTCGAATCTTTGTCCAGCCTCACGATAAATACTGACGGATAGGTCCCTTCCAAAACACCAATGCGTTGAATCGTTTTGCGCCTGCCACCGTTTGCCTTCAATGTCAAACGTTTGCCGACACGTTCATCTAAAGCGCCCTTGATATCATCAATGGTTTTTCCCATCCCGACAATCCACCTCGCTTAATTATAAGTATACCACAATGGATGTCAAAAAATCAAATAGTATGAATTATATCAGGAAACCATTATGACTGTCAATATATTTGCGGCTTCTTTTATCCATTTTTTTCTGCTCAGATTCGACCTAATTTTCACTTCTCAAACAGGTTAATCCGTAGGATAGGGGAGGCCTGTACGCAGCATGCCTCGACTCTCAACGCCGCCAAGGCCACCCGCTCCTGTCAGCGTGTTTCTCAGAACTTCCCACACATTCACGCTATCCATAAAAGAAGTGAAACTGATTCTGGCTGCTAAATACACCGGATCAAGTGCATGAATATTGATCCGGTCAGGCGAACTGGCAAAATTAGCGCCAGCGCGGATCAGGTATTCAAAATGAGATTGGCACGCCCCTGAAAAAATAATCATTTGGTCAAGACTCGGCCAATGATAGCGCACTTCTTTTACAGTTCTAATGAAATATCCCGAATTTCGGTATGCCTTAATATCATCCGCCATCCCCTTATTTTTCATGAACGCGTCATGACCGGTCAGCACAAGAATATCCGGGCGAATCTGGCCGACAAGCTTAGGCACAAGATCAGGCATTTCTGACTCCGGCATGTATTTTCCAATCACCGGCACTCTAAGCTTCTCATAAAAAGCGAGACACTTCTTTAAATAATAAGGATCACCGTCTATATGAAGCACGCGTCCGGGCATTTCAAAATAAGAGGTGTCTTCCCGATAACCATTCGTCGCCGTATAGCCCCGCTTAAGCTTCATCCGCTTGTAGTCCTGCCTGAAAAGCTTGTAGGATTCCGCCTCCTTGGAACTTGTTATTTTTTCGTATTTCTCCCGTTCATCTTCAGTCACTGCCACCAGATCATCCAGTGGAGCATCCGCATAAAGGCGCAGCTCATGGCCAGTTAGTTCAGCGCTCTTTGTATCTTCATGAATCGCCACCACACGAAAAGGAAGATCGCAGTGGTACGAAGTCCGCGCCACGAGATCCCCAACTTGAATCGTCATGTCCCTCTCCCCCCGCGTCCGGCACCTGCAAGCATCAGAGCCATCCTTTCATACTATGATTGCCTGTATTAAAATATGCGCATTTTTAATGGGACTCCTTATATAAAGCTGTTTGCCGCCTTTTTTTCGTAGGTTCTGTAAAATTTTTATGTTGTTTTTTCAGTACGGTGATCTATTTATGCTTCGGCTGCTCACATCAACAGGTGCGGCGCGTGGGCAGAGCAGGAGCCCCTTCCGATAATCCTGCTTGCATTCTAATTTTTCGAATCCAAAAATGGACAAATTAAAGCTGAAAAAAACGAGCCATATTGCGGGCTCGCTCTTTATTAGAGTCTGTTCGAAAAGGAGGACAAAGGATAGGTTTACAGGCTAAGAACGCAACATCCTGTTGCAACGCCTGCACTAGCCCATCCTGGGCGTCGCAAGAAGNCACCGGAGCGTATGCGAATAATACGTGAGGAGCGGAAAAGCAAGTTGACACAGAGATTCGCCGGTAATTTTTCCCGGACTTTTCGAACGCCCTCTTATTACGATTTATTTATGGCTTAACACGTCGCTTAGCCGAGCAAATTCCTCGATGGTCAAGGTTTCGCCACGACGACCGGGGTCAATGCCTGTTTGCTCTAATACCTCAAGAAGCTGTTCTTTTTGTGTTTTATCATACAGATTATTGATCAAGTTATTCATCAATGTCTTCCGGCGTTGCGCAAAACTTGCTCGAACTAATTTATAGAAAAAAGTTTCATCATCCACCTTCACTTTTTTCTCCGGCCGAATATCCAGTCGAATGACTGCCGAATCAACATTAGGCTGAGGTACAAAAACCGTTTTCGGCACCGTCATCACAATTTTCGGCTCAGCAAGATACTGGACGGCAATGGATAACGATCCATAGCTCTTTTCCCCGGGCTCAGCCTGAAGACGACCGGCGACTTCTTTTTGAATCATGACGACAATGGTCTTAATTGGTAAGCCATCGGTAAGCAGCTTCATCAGAATCGGTGTCGTTACGTAATAGGGTAAATTAGCAACGACCTTCACCGGCACACCGGGCGGGCACTCTTGATCGATGATTTGATGAAGATTCAACTTCAGAACATCACCGAAATGAACCGACACGTTGTCAAAGTCTTGAAGCGTGTCTTTTAAAACAGGCTCCAGACGCTGATCAATTTCCACTGCAATGACTTTTTTTCCTCTACTCGCAAGCACCTGCGTAAGCGCGCCGGCACCTGGGCCAATTTCAAGCACATAGCTTTCTTCGTCAATATCGGCGGCTGATGCTATGTTATTCAAGATGTTCTCATCAATTAAAAAATTCTGTCCTAAGCTCTTCTTTAATGTAAATTGATGCTGGCGAATGACATCCTGCATAGTCTTAGGTGAAGAGATCCGTTTGTTCATGACACTCATTCCTCCAATCGGATGGCATCTATCGCCTGCATCAAGTCGCCTTCAGCGATTTGAAAGATGCGCAGCCGCTTGTACAATTGTTTTCCATTAGCGTAACCGATGTTCAGCTGATCGCAAAGCCGTTCACGCAAAGTCCTGGAGGTCTTCCCCCCGAGCAACCCCAGAGTTCTCAATGTCTGCATACTAATCTTTTCTTCAGGCGCTTCAAACTGAGTGTAGACCTTTTCAAGTGCCCGAAGAATCGCGCGCGGAGATGCATGCTCAATGCCCAAGCTTTCATTTGCGGCCCCTTGGCCCTCTACCCGCGTGATAAATGCGTGCTTGCAGCCAGGTACTGCGCTACTGACGATCTTACGGATCCGTTCACCGGGATAATCAGGATCTGTGAACACGATAACACCGCGACGCTCCTGGGCATTTTGAATCGCACGAATCGTTCGCTTGCTGACGCGGGATCCATTTGTTTCTATCGTGTCCGCATCAAGCGCGCGATGAATGGCCTCCGTGTCACTTCTGCCTTCTACAACAATAATTTCTTTAACAATCATTAGACTTCTCCTTGCTCAGTCATTTTCAGGCAGTGCTTGAATGCGGAAACAGCTCAAGGCATTTTCGGTCGTTATTTTTTCAATCGCATCCAGTGGCATCCCTTTGATTTCCGCGAGTTTTTCAGCAACGAGCCGGACGCGTGCCGGTTCATTTCGTTTCCCCCGAAATGGATGCGGACTCAAGAACGGACAGTCCGTCTCGATCAGCAGTCGATCCAATGGCACTTGAGCAGCCGTCTCACGCTGCAATTGTGCATTTTTAAAAGTCAGAGGTCCGCCAAAACTAAT
This sequence comes from Sporolactobacillus laevolacticus DSM 442, assembly GCF_000497245.1. GTDB lineage: Bacteria > Bacillota > Bacilli > Bacillales > Sporolactobacillaceae > Sporolactobacillus > Sporolactobacillus laevolacticus. The sequence goes on along the minus strand of NZ_AWTC01000025.1, from coordinate 29,636 downwards.
GAAAAAGTTCAGATCAATAAATTGTTGGGCCCATTCCCAATTATCGCTATAGCAATGCATCACACCGCCAACGGTCTCGGCATGCTCCTCGCGAAGAATACGTACAACATCCTCTGTTGCTTCACGATTATGAATAATCAGAGGCAATCCTGCTTCTTTAGCCAGACGAATCTGTCTGCGGAACACATCATGCTGCACCTTTTTCGGTGATTTATCCCAATGGTAATCCAGGCCGATTTCTCCCAGCGCGACGATACCCGGATGACTGAGTTCCTGTTTAATCATCTGAAAGTCGTCCTCAGTCATATCGATCGCATCTTCGGGATTCCAGCCAATCGCACCATAAATATATTTATGCCTGTCGATAATCGGAAAGACCCGTTTAATGGTCGACCGGTCAACACCGACAACGATCATCCGTCCAACACCCGCTTCTTCTGCTCGCGTCAGGACATCATGAAAGTCTTCATCAAACGATTCATCATTAATGTGTGTGTGCGTATCAAATAACATGACCGCCCTCCTTGCCTATCCTGTTTCAGCAAATTAACTCAAAAAAAGGCGGGATCTGCGCCCAACCGCTCATTTCCCGCCTTCCTGTTTCAATCAATAATAAATAATCAGCGAATTTTGGTACCGTTCGGCAGCGGACCCGAGACTGTTGCTACTTTTAATGTACCGTCTGCGTCTCCCGCCAGCAGCATGCCTTGAGAAAGTTCTCCTCTCAGCTTCACTGGTTTCAAATTAGCAATCACAATAATCTTCAAGCCGATCAATTCTTCAGGTTTATAAAATTCAGCGATTCCGGAAACAACTTGACGTTTTTCATAGCCTAAGTCTAGCTGAAGTTTCAAAAGTTTGTCCGCGCCTTTTACTTTATCCACTTTTAGTACTTCAGCAACGCGCAAATCGACTTTCTGGAAGTCATCGATGCTAATCTCCGTCGGAGCTTCCACAGGCGCTTTCGATTTCTTTTCTTTATTGCCGTTTGGTTTTGTATCCGCCGCACCACGCATCTGTGACTTGATATAAGCCACTTCCTCTTTAATATCAAGACGCGGGAAGATCGGATCTTCCTTGTGTACGGTCCATTGCCCCTTGTTGGTATCTGCGTTACCAATCGTTTCCCATGCCTGATCTGCCTGATCCTTCACACCAAGCTGACGGAAAATTTTCGTTGGTGTCGAGGTGAAGAACGGCTGGATCATAATCGATACAGCTCGGATCGTATTCACCAAGTGTTCCATAACCGAAGCAAGTTCACTCTTTTTCGTCTCATCCTTAGCCAAAACCCATGGCTGTGTATCGTCAATATACTTATTTGCCTGGCCAACGAGTTTCCAAATCGCAGACAATGCCACGGAGAACTGCAGGTTTTCCATCTGTCCTTCAACAACCGACACCGCATCTTGTAGGGCTGCTTCAAGACCCTTGTCGAATGCAGTTACCTGCCCAGCGTGAGCCGGCACTTTTCCTTCAAAGTACTGGCTGACCATCGCAACGGTCCGGTTAAGCAGGTTCCCCAAATCGTTGGCAAGGTCGAAATTGATGCGTTCCACAAATGCTTCTGGTGTGAAAAGTCCGTCCGAGCCGAAAGGCACTTCACGGAGCAGATAATAACGCAGCGCATCCAAGCCATAGCGGTCGATCAACGGTTCCGGATCGACAACGTTACCTTTAGACTTAGACATTTTTCCATCTTTCATCAGCAACCAGCCATGGCCGAACACTTTTTTCGGCAGCGGAAGGCCCAGCGCCATCAGCATAATTGGCCAATAGATTGTATGAAAACGAACGATTTCTTTGCCGACCAGATGCACATCAGCTGGCCAGAACTTTTTAAAATTCGTTTCATCGTCCGAGCCGTAACCGATCGCTGTTATATAATTAATCAGCGCGTCCAGCCACACATAGACCACATGCTTTGGATTACCCAGAACCTTGATTCCCCATGTATAGGATGTACGGGAAATTGCCAGATCTTCCAAACCAGGCTTAATGAAGTTGTTAATCATTTCGTTCTTGCGCGACTCCGGCTGAATAAAGTCCGGATGTTCTTCATAGTATTTCAACAGGCGATCGACATACTTGCTCATCTTGAAGAAATAGCATTCTTCTTTAACTTTCTCAACCGGGTGACCGCTGTCCGGACTTTTTCCGCCGATGACTTCGCCCTTGTCGTTCTTTTCGATATCCACGAGCTGTGATTCAGTATAGTATGTTTCATCAGGGATACTGTACCAGCCTTCATACTCACCCAGATAAATGTCGCCCTGTCTTTCCAACTGCGCGAAAATCTTTTGAACGACTTTCGTATGCCTTTCCTGCGTCGTGCGGATAAAGTCATCGTAGGAAATATCAAGCTTCTTCCAAAGCTGTTTGATTTGGGCCACCATGCCGTCCACATACTCAATTGGCGAAACGCCCTTTACTTTCGCTTTCTCTTCAATTTTCTGACCATGTTCATCAGTACCTGTCAGGAACATCACATCATAGCCGCGCAGTCGTTTATAACGGCACATCGCGTCCCCAGCCACCGTTGTGTAAGCGTGGCCAATATGTAATCTACCGCTTGGATAGTATATAGGCGTCGTTAGATAAAATGATTTGCTTTCCTCAGTCATAGAGCCCGTGCAACCTCCTTATTTATACCGTTTCCAAAAGATCCCTATCTTTAAAAACTATACGTTCCACTTGATTGAATGTCAAGAAAGCAAAGATCGCGCCAATCCACTTCCGGCGTACGATTTGCTTGGATTTGTTCCAAGCTTTTCCTTGAATAAAGCATGCTATTCATTTATTTAAATAGTGATACAAATTATATAAGAAAAACCGGGCAAAAAGCGCCCGGTTTTTCGATGTCACTCTTTATGCGGCTTTAATTCACCAAACTTGTGCTTCAATGACACTTCAGTTGCTGGCATCAACTGGTGCGACCGCAGGCAGTCCAGGAGCATCCTCGGACATACTTTTGCTTGCGATCAACAGGATCGCTCCGCAGGAATCTCACACTTTTGTGTTTGAATCAGAATTTTCCCCCGAACATTACGCCGCTGATATGAACCCTGAATTCACTCTAAATTTTATATGCTTTCTTTTCTTGTAAAAAAAGACTCACGCGTACGTGAATCCTCGGCTCAGCTTTCAATTTGATGATAGATCCGGTAAATCTCGCGTTTCGGCAAGGCGCGATCGGCTGCCGTCTGTTTGATTGCATCCTTCACAGTGATCTGCTGCTCCCGAACATAGTAATCCACATGCTCCTGAACGGAGAGAGCCGACCACCACAAGTCTTCCGAACGTTCCTCAGATTTGCTGTTTCCTTCGATGATCAGACAAAACTCGCCTTTAGGCATCTCGCCTTTGTTGAGGAACTCAATCACTTCATCAATTGATCCCCGAATAAACGTTTCGTACCTCTTAGTCAGCTCGCGGGAAAGTGAAATCCGGCGATTTTCGAAGGCTTCGGAAAGATCCTTCAGTGTATCTTTCACGCGAAAGGGAGATTCATAAAAAATGATTGAGTACGGAAATTGGCGCAATGATTCGAGTGCCTGCCCGCGTTCTTTCTTCGCTCGCGGGAGAAAACCATAGAATAAAAAGTGATCGGTCGACAAACCGGAGGCGATCAATCCTGTAATCGCAGCATTTGCCCCAGGCAACGGAACTACTGTAATCTCACGCTCGATGCAGGCTGCAGCGAGATCTGCGCCCGGATCAGATATACCCGGTGTTCCGGCATCAGTTACCAGCGCGATTGTCTTTCCATCCTCAAGCTCAGCAATCAGCTTGGCTCCGCTCGTCTTCTTGTTATGTTCATGATAGCTGACAAGCGGAGCGTGAATGTCAAAGTGTGAACATAGCTTCATCGTATGCCGGGTATCTTCAGCAGCTAATATATCCGCCTTTTTCAACACCTCAAGCGCTCGAAACGTCATGTCGTCAAGATTGCCGATTGGAGTTGGGACAAGGAAAAGCGTCCCTTTTCCATCATGATCGTTTTGAAAACTGCGCTGTTCCCACATCTGTGCCGCCCCTTTGGATTAATTCCTGCTTTTCCTTCCGTGTCAAATGCTTAATTGCCCATTCACGCTGCATCGCAGCGGGCTTATCCGATAGTTCTTCCTGATAGACAATCCGTACTGGTTTATGGCTGCGCGTGTATTTTGCACCTTTTCCGCTGCAATGAAGAGCGAACCGTTGCGCCACATCGACTGCGTAGCCCGTATAAAGGCTTCCATCTGCGCATTCCAATATATATACACTATAATGTTTCAAGGTTTAGGCCACACATCCTCTGTGTAGCGGCCGTCCGAGTGATAGACGACAATTGGCGGAAGCACCGAAACGCCAGGCTTGCCGCCTTTTGTCCCCTCAACCAATACAATATTTGCAGGCTTGTTACGATGAGGATGCACATATTGCAACCGTTTCGTTTCAATCCCTTCCGCACGCATACCTTCTACAATATCGACCAGCCGCTCCGGACGATGAACCATCGCGAACTTTCCACCGGGCTTTAGCAGGCTACTGCCGATCTCCAGAACATCCGCGAGCGTGATCATCAGTTCATGCCTAGCAATCGCCAAATGACGATTCAGCTTGATGTCGCGTGCTGCAGACATTGTAAAATAAGGCGGGTTGCACGTGACAATGTCACAAGTTCCACGCCCTATTTTACCTGTAATTTGCTTTGCATCTGCACATAGAAAATCGACTCGGTCTTCCAAGTGATTGAGTACGGCCCCACGTTCAGCGAGCGCACAAACTTCAGGCTGAATTTCGATCCCTGTGATCTGTCCCTTCGTCCGTTCGGATAAAAGGAACGGAATGACACCATTTCCGGAACATAGATCCACTAGCTTGCCACGTTGTATCGGTACATAGACAAATCGGGCAAGCAAGACGGAATCCAGCGAGAAAGGAAAAAGATCACTTGACTGAATGATTTTTAAATGCGTATGAAAAAGATAATCAATTCGTTCGTTTTTGTGATCGTATTGCTCATTCATTCTTTTCACCCATGCTGCCCTAACCACGTGATCATTTTTTATTCAGAAATGAGAGGCAAAACAAGCAGTCGCCATCATTGCGGACGCTGCCGTAATGCAGATTGCAAATATGGAAGCCCTCTTTATACAACCTCGCCAAGTTATCATACCCTTCACCGACGTCCGGCTCAGAAATGGTTCCTGATTTGCGCGTTGTCCGATTGGTCATGCTCTGATCCGTGTGATCGGCATCCTCAATGCGCTTTCTCAAGTTACGATTTTCTAAAGTAAGATTCTGATTTTCTTCCAATAGCACGGTGAGTTGAGCTTTCAAATTTCCAAAATCTACGTAGATTTGCCCCAGCTGTTCCTCCAAATGACTGACTTGTGAGAAAATGTCCTTCTTCTCCAAGTTCATCCACCTCTTATTTAGTTGCTTGCGAAGAAATAACCCCTTCTTCAATAAGCTCATCCAATGTATACTCAACAACTCTATTTTGTTCCTTTAATTCGATCTGAACCAAGTGCTCTAAAATATTCAGCCCGACGACGCGACCGGGACCATAGCTGACATCAACCGACTGGCCAATATCCGGAAGCGCCTTTTTGGCAGATTCATACTGATCATTTTCGTATTTCAGACAGCACATCAGCCGTCCGCAAACGCCTGATATTTTTGCAGGATTCAATGACAGATTCTGATCCTTCGCCATCTTAATCGACACCGGTTCGAAATCGCCAAGGAACGTTGAACAGCAAAGCATACGCCCGCAAGGTCCAATGCCGCCCAGCATTTTCGCTTCGTCTCGGACACCAATTTGCCGTAATTCAATTCTTGTCTTAAATACAGCCGCAAGATCCTTGACCAGCTCACGAAAATCAACGCGGCCGTCCGCGGTAAAATAAAAAATAATTTTATTGCGATCAAATGTATATTCAACATCCACCAGCTTCATTTCCAAGTGGTGATTGTATATTTTCTGAAGGCAGATATCCATTGCGGCCTGCGCGTCTTCCTTATTTTTGCTGACCTGCAATTCATCAGAATCCGTCGCAATACGCACCACTTTTTTCAGTGGCAGGACGACATCTTCTTCGTCAACGGTCTTTCTGCCGATAACAACTGTTCCGCATTCAATGCCTCTTGTCGTTTCCACGACAACATGTGCATTTTCAGGAATGGACAGCTGCTCCGGATCAAAATAATAAACTTTTCCGGCCTTCTTAAAACGAATGCCGACAATATCGTATTTCATTTATGGTTACCTCCTAACCTGATCACCAGCCGCTCCATGACGCTTACTCCATTGACATGCGCGTCCAGCTGCCTGCGGCCATCCAGAATAAATGACATCGCCCGAATCGTTTGATCAGATGAAAGCGAGAGCATTTGCTCCTTGAGTCCATCAACCTGATCCTCAAAGACAATCTCTTCTTGGCGGTTCAAATGAAGCGACAGAAGATCTCTATACCAAAACAGCAATAAGTCCAGACCGACAGCCATTTTCTGATTATTATCGAAGTTGGGAGAAAATTTTTCATAAATATAAGGCAGCACTGATTCTGAAGACTTGTGCAGTCTTTGCACCAATTGTAACACTTGGGAACGTGCCTCGGCAAACCATTCCTCTTTGCATAAAAGTAAGCCTTCTTCGTAATCATGAGTCAGTGCAGCAGCCAATTTCACCAATTGCTTTGGCTGACCATCCTGTGCCAAACGTCGTTCAACCGCCCGATCAGAAAGCGGAATAAAGGAGAGAACCTGACATCTGGAAATAATAGTGTCCAGCAGTTGATGGATGTGCTCAGTCACAAGAAGCGCGAGTGTCCCCGGATGGGGTTCCTCAATAAATTTCAGTAGACTGTTTTCAGCTTGAGTGGTCATTTTCTCTGCCTGCTCAATAATGAATACCTTTCGCCCCGACTCTACACTTCGGAATGCAAACTCCTTCATCAAATAGGCGATCTGTTCTTTTTTTATCGAAGCTGCCCCTTCATCAGGAGTGATCCAAATCACGTCCGGATGATTGCCCGAAGCGATTCTCCGGCAATTTCGGCACTCCATGCACGGTCCCTGATCTGAAAGCGATTCACAAAACAAGGTTTGCGCAACGAGCAGCGCTGTCTGGCGCTTGCCGGTCCCTTTTAGGCCTTCCAACAAATACGCATGTGCCAGTTCGTTTCTTTTTATAGCGTGCCGAAGAACCTTCGCCACGGTTTGTTGCTGCTCGCTTAGCTCCTGCCAGTTCATGCTTTTACACTCTCTTATCTAGTATTTACTGTATTTATACATATAAATTGATCAGCAAGCCTCGGATTTCGTCCAGTTGATCAAGCAATTTCAGTTCACCTTTATTTTTATCAAGCAAATCATTTGTCATCGTAATTAATTTCTGATCCACGGTCTTAACTAAAGTCTGTTGCGCTCCGCCTTGCTGCCATGAACGGGATTGCGCGGTGCCCAGTCCCGTCTGCACTGCCTCTTGAAGAAAAGAACGAACATAGTTCTTGTATACTTGCAGATCCCGGATTGTACGCGACACAGATACGCGTTTGGCTTGTTCATCAACTTTATTCAGCAAAGCTTTCAACGCGTCGGTTTTCATCGAACTTTTCTGTGTGGTTAAGGTGCGCTCAAAGGTCACGTGCGGCTGCGCTACGGAACTCTCTCGCTTTGATACCGATTCACTGATACCCGAATGCTGATTTATTTTTATCGCCATTGATGGATCCCCCAAGCCTTAGATGAATACGTCAAAAATGTTTAAATTGATCAACATCAAGAACAAAGACAGTCGCTCCGCCTACCTCGACCTCAACAGGATGCATCATATAGCCATCTGTATTGGCATCAAGCGAAGAGATAGGGGAAATTACCTGATTGCGGCTGTGACAATGCTCTCGGATAAGTTCAAGCAGATCTTCCACTTGATGATCTTCTGTGCCAATGATGAATGTCGTATTGCCCGACCGTAGGAAGCCGCCGGTACTAGCCAGCTTGGTCGCATGAAAGTCAGCATCCACCAACGCTTGCTGTAAGAGGTTACTGTCCTTGTCCTGAATTACGGCTACAATCAGTTTCAACGCAATCATCCTCTCGTACTGTAAATTTATAATTAGGGCATAAAAACATTATTCCGTTGCTTCATAAAATGGCGAAAATCTTCGATAATGTCCGAAAAAACTTGCCCATTGTCTTGTTCGCCATTAACCAAACAGACTCTAGATTTATTTTCTTCATAGATCGCGAGAAATCCTTTTCTTACCTGCTGATGATAAGCAAGCGCACGCCTTTCAATTCTGTCAAGGTCGCTTGCAGAGCTAGTGGCACCTTTCTCAGGGCTGCCACTTCGGCTTTTCATTCTGCTCCGTCCTGTTTCCGGGGAAACATCGATCATATAGGTCCGATCCGGCGTGATACCGCCTGTTGCAAAATGGTTGATCTGTTTAATTGTTTCTATAGGCTGGCCGAGGCCGTATCCCTGATAGGCAATTGACGCATCAACAAAGCGATCGCACAGCACAATTTTTCCTTCTCTGACCGCTGGAAGGATTTTTTCAGAAACATGCTGGCTTCTTGAAGCAGCGTAGAGCAAAATTTCCGTCTTATCCGCCAGCTCCGAATGATCGGGATTTAAAATAATCGATCGAATGGTGTCGCCGATCTCCGTTCCCCCAGGTTCACGAGTGAGCAGATAAGGAAGATGCCGATTTTCCAGTTCTTCAGCAAGCCGATGAATCTGTGTTGTTTTTCCTGAACCATCCGGTCCTTCAAATGTGATAAAAAGTCCTTTTTGTTCCATTTTTATGATGCTCCCGCCCGGTAAATCTTAATTTTTTCTTGATTGCTGCTGTCATTTTGGAAAACCGCTCCTGCCCGCTGCCAATAGTGGATCAGATCCAGACTGCTCTCCGTTATTCGCTCGCCTTGAATAACAACAGGAATACCCGGCGGATAAGGAATGACATGTTCAGCCGCCACAAGCCCGACCGCTTGATTCTGATCAACTTCATCTACACTCATTAAAGAAAGGTTCCGATATGAATCGGCAAGCTCTTCGCTCGCTGGAAATGCCGGTGCACGTTCTGGGTGTACTGAAGAACCTGCAGGACACCCGGACATCACTTGTTTTATCCGACAAAGGGCGCCGTCATAATCAATATGGTCCGACAGTCCGAGAACAAGCAGCACATGACGCGGATCAGCCATTTCCGGATAGAGTCCTAATTCAATCAATTTCCCTTGAACCTCAAATCCCGTTTCCTGTGTGTCCAGCTGTAATGTAACCTTAAACGGATCAACCATGAACCGACTTGGATTGTCTTGCAGTACACGCAGCCGATCTGTAGCTTGGAGACTATGAACGAACGCGTCCCGTTTTGAGAGAATAGTACTGATGCGGGCTGAATCAAGTGTCGCCATAAAATGCCTCGCTAAATCCAGCGTTGCCATAATCGGATATGAAGGACTTGAGCTTTGCAGCATTGCGCGAACAGACATGACCCTCTCAGCCGAAATGCGCACTGAATTGATATGCAGAAATGCGCCCATCGTCATTGCGGGCAACATCTTATGTGCAGAATGTACGACAAGATCCGCACCCATTTCCAATGTTGTTGCCGGGACAGGATTTCCCATTTTAAAATGCGGGCCATGCGCCTCGTCAACCAGTACCAATAGCCCGTTTGCATGCGCGTGCCCAATCAATTGGCGAACAGAGTGAGCAGCAATCCCATAATAATTAGGATAAGTCAGAATGAGTGCCTTAGCCTGTGGAAACTGGCGAAGACTTTCGGCAAATGAATCGAGTTCAATCCCTATAGGCAGCCCCGACTCTTCATCTATTGCCGGTGCTAGAAAAACAGGGTGAATATCCGCCAGTTTCAATGCGTTAAAAATTGATTTATGACTGTCCCGTTGCACAAAAACAACATCACCGGGGGAACAGGATGCCAGCACCATTGTCAGATTACCCACCGTTGATCCACCGACGAGGAAGTAGCTGGCACGTGTGCCATAGTAATCAGTGAGCAGCTGCTCTCCCTCACGAAGGATGCCTTCCGGATGATAGAGATCGTCCAAATGAGCGACTTCTGTCGCATCAAGCGCAAGAATCGGCTTAAAAATCGAAGAAGCTTTTTCTGGGAAAATGAGCCCATCCTTGTGCCCCGGCACATGAAAGGAATAGGCCTGCTTCTGGCTGTAGTCTAGTAATCCGTCAAAAATGGGAGTCCTGTTCTGATCCATGTAAAGCTTCCTTGAAATTTGATATCTTCATTTTAGCATAGTAGGGGAATTTTCAACCAATATTAAATAGAGGGTGTTCGGAAAGTCCGGGAAAAATTACCGGCGAATCTCTTTGTCAGCTTGCTTTTCCACTCCTCACGTATTATTTGCATACGCTCCGGTGCTCAAAGCTGCGCTTCCTCGACCTTCTTGGTCCTTTTTGTCCTCCTTTCGAACAGACTCTAATACAACCCGTTCATTAGAAAGGATTGTTAGACAGGCATTAAAAGTATGAAAGATTTAGCGATGTTGAGGGAAGCTGCATTAATTAATTATTTTTTCCCGATCTTGATTGTCAACTCTGTTGCGCCAATAATAAGCAAGGCGGCAACAAATAGGATAATGGCTGAAGAATGATTAATTACACTTGTATTCAAGACCAAGAGACTGAGACAGAGGAGCAGGACTCCGATAATAAATCCGGCTGTATGTTTCAACATATTCATCTCCAAAGAGAGTGATCTTATAACACTGAGGTAAATGACTGGGAGGTTCAGTGATGCCCAAATTACTTCATCACATTGCGAAAGAACACCTGTTGTTGATGCACTGCATGGGGTTTTATCTCGTTGACATTGTTTCTGAAATATAGTCTTTCATCCATTGCATTTTTTGCATCCAGTAAAAAAGAAAGGCGCCGATAACTACACCAAATGCATTGAGGATTAGCGCGTCAACATCGAAAAGATGTTTCGGAAATTGAGGAATGTTGTTCATTAGGAAGAGACCACATTCAATCAGGAAAGAGGCGGCAACACCGATGGTAATCAGTCCGGTGAGTGACATGCGTCCACGCGCTGCGAAACCGACAAAAAACATGAAAGGCATAGGCAGAAAAATACTCCACATGAGAATCCAATGCCCTTGACCGCTTTGCGTTTGCATCATAATGTTTCTAAATGGATGAAAATTGACCAATGTGCCTCCGGGACTGATAAGTGATCGTTCCGCAACACTCATCGGCTGCACAGTGAGCAACAGCGTAATAAGCAAGTAACCGATTAATAGAGACAAATATACCCCACGGTTATAAGTCAGTGTTCTTCTCACGTATTTTTCCCACAGCAAACTTGTAGAAAGGAGCACACTATAAGCCAGAAAAAACTCAAAAATCGTCGGATTTAGCACATGACTCATTCTTCCACCACCTTTCCGGTTCCCCTGATTTTCTTATACCCATCATAATACAAATCAGTCCGCATCAACCCGCATATTTGATGCGTGATACCGCATAAATCATGCGGGGGTACGAAGCCGCCGGAACGCGTGGTGAGATTAATGACAGCGTTAACTGTTCGTTTGATTTTGTTCGGCCGTATTCAGCTTTTTACGGAGATCCGGACTAATACCCAATTCATTCACTTTTTCAGCCGCTTCAACGCGTGAATGAACGCCTAATTTTTGGAATATACCCGTCAGATATTTTTGTACAGTCCGCTGCCCGATCAGAAGATTCTGAGCAATTTCACGATTTGTGTCGCCGTGCATCACACCAGCCAGGATGTCTCGCTCATTTTGATTAAGGTGTAGTTTTGATGATTCAATTCTAATTGAATCATTCACACGCAGCCGCTGAAACAACCACATCGGCAAAAGTACTTCATCGCGAAGCGCCGCATGAAGTGCGGCAATTAACGAATCAATAGATGCGGATTTACTCACAACTCCGGATATGCCTCGTTCAATCATCGATGCAAACAAAGGCTCAATCTCTGTCTCATATCCAGTATAAATGATAATCTTCGCATCGGCGTCCAAATCCAGAATCAGATCCGCAGCAGCCATTCCGTCCATATCCGGCATGTTTAAATCAACCAGAAACAGATCATAATGCCGTTTGCTCAAAATAAGCTGAATATTCTTTGCTGATTGCTGCGTCTCCACTTCGAATCCTGCGTTCTGCAAAACCGTCTTTGTTCCGCTAGCGACAACCGCATGATCGTCGATAACTAATACTGATGTCATACACCCAACCCCTTTAATGTCCTAATTAATTCATCGGCAGCTTGATCCGCACGAACAAGCCGTTATTATAGTCATCCATTATGTGTGAGCGAAAAGCAATGTTCCCGCCAAGGCCCTCTACCCTACTGATCAAGCCAGGCAACCCCGTTGTACTAAAAAAAGGAACAATCATCTGTTCATCCAGACCTTTCCCGTCGTCCTGATAGTTGAGAAGGCATCGCGTTGCTTCATAAACAAGATTCAACCTGACATGCGTTGCCTGGGAATGTTCGATGGCGTTGCGCAATAATTCCTGAACTGCACGGTAAAGACACAGCGCGCATTCCTTGGTCAGTGTGTGAGGCGCGTTTTCGACTTGTGTCTCCAGGTGAAAATCCGCAGTCAAATTCACACGTTGGAAAAGCGCATCGAGTGAACGATCCAGCTTTCCTCTAAAAATATCGGCAGGGTACCACTCCCTGATCATCTTGCGCATTCCCTCTGCATTGTCAAGTATTCGTTCACGGATATAGCTCAACCTGCGTACTGTCTCAGGATTGGAAAGCTTCTTCAATTCCGCATCGATATCACGCGCGATCGCCAACTGATCTTGAATATTTGTATCATGCATATCTCTAGATAGATGAGCTCGTTCCTGCTCAGAAATCGTAAAAAGCCAACGATTCATCGCTTGCGGGATCTTTTTACGGTCCGTCTCAAGATTATTAAACTCGCGCATTAACCCTTCCATTTTATAAAGATTGTCAACCACGACCCGGGCGTAGTTGATCAATGTTTCGAGCCACATGCGTTCATCAAAATTTAAGCCGCGTCCCGGTTTCATCCACTTGCCCGCAAGTATAACCTTCCGATCACGCTCACCCTTCAAGACCGCAGTAAATCCGATTTCATTTCTCTTCAGAACATACGCATGATCAAAGGTGATCTGAATGTTCTCCATCGATTTTTCCAAACGTCGGTTAATCTGGCGAATACTGCCATCCCTATTCACAACGAATAAAGCTGTTTCCTGAACAGGAAGCTCTGACAAAACAGCCCGGCGCAACATCAATTCGACATGACGCAGCGTATATTCAGTTTTTGACTTCTGAAGAAATCGGTTCAGCGTTTCCTGATGCGGCTCTCTCTTGGGATGGAGATATCTTCTTAATCTGTAATCCATATATTCCTTAATATAGAGAGTAATCAGACCAAGGCAAAAACTAAGTGCGCCGAGACGTGCGATATCCGAAGGGTTTTCCGTTAGATGACGCTGCACGAAACCGAGACATCCAATCAACAGCAGCAACGTAGCGGCAAAGCTAAGCGCGCAATAATAGCCCAGTCTCCCAATATAAAAAGACATATCAATGAGAGAAGAAGACAAAACGATATAGCAAAGCGTGATCGGCAACAGAATCGTCCACGGTGTGGTCCATTCCACAGGGACTATTGATGTCCCAATAATCATATTTGGTAAAGCATACAGGGCGATAAACGGAAACATCGCGAGAAAAAAACCTGCCATGATAATGTGGATGATCCTTCCGTATTCAGAAGCTCTGATCTGATAATACAGTCGAGCTAATTGAATGCAAAGCAAACCGAAAACAAAAACCGAAAAGACCAGTTCCTGCTGGTAGTAGGCGCTGACCTCCCTCGACGTAAAAAAGCAGCTGTTCAGGACAATCAATGTCCCGCATAGATAAAGACAGCCAAGCAGCCAGTTGGACACAAGCAGAAAGCCACATACCGAAAAATAGTCTCTTAAAAAATGCACGAGGAAGATCAGGGTGAACACAAGGGCCACACTCGTCAGCCTCAGACTCCAGCTATCGTGCCGGGTATTGGCTGACATTTCAAGAAGAACCGGGCTGACAGTGACTAGTAAGGCGATGAGCGTACGTACCACCGGGCTGCTTTCTTTGCGTATGTATAAAAAGAGAACGGCTACGAAACACGTCATAAAAAAAGCGAGCGGGCTAATTAAATAAAACAGTAATGCCCATTTGGAAGCACCATTGTCAATACTCAAAGTAAATTCGGATGGTCCACGCTCTAGGCTGATCGACTTGGCCTGTCCAACCATATCAAAACTTGATATGTTCCGATTTTCAAATGCGGGTTTTCCATCAATACGGATCACTGTATCTCCCGGTTGCACATTTGCCGAATCCGCCCAACTGTACGGCGCGACAAAACTGACGGTTACCCTATAGCCTTCACTTACTGTATAAATACCGACATAGGGACGTTCCAAGATTGCGTTCATGAAATGGATGGCAAGCGTCAGCGAAGAGACAAGAGCAGCAAGCAGCACAACCGAACGTCCCCACTTCTTCCAGTTATTTTCGATCATTTTAACCGCCCCCTTCTGATCATTTGGCATCATCCGCTGTTCTTGCCCATTGAATGGTAATCTTCAGACCACCACCTTGTCCTGATCGAAATTGGATTCGTCCGCCAAGTCCTTCAACGCGCCCAATCATGCCAGGGAATCCCATTGTTCCGAATGATTTACCGATTTTTGAAACATCAAGACCAACACCATCATCTGAGTAATCTAAAGTGAACGCATCATTTGCCTTACTCAAGCTTAACGTGACAAGATGCGCACGCGAATGTTTTTGAGCATTATTTAACAACTCTTGGACAACTCTGTAAACAGCCATTTCCCACTCACGCTGAAACCCATCCATCTGTTCATCGATCGTCGCACGCAATGTAAAATCAGCGCGTAAATTAACTTTATCAAACAATTCCATAAGTGCTTTTCTAAGTCCCGTTCTATAGATAAATTCAGGATGAAGATCATTAATGACCTGACGGAGCACATAAACGCTATCTAGGATTTGTTCGCGAAACTTCACCATCAGAGCTTTTGTTTTCAGATCGCTTGCGTTTGATCCCCAGGAGTCTAATTGACGGGCTATATCTAGCTGATCCTGCATATTGCGGTCATGAAGACTGCGTGATAATTTCCAACGTTCACGTTCTGAAATTCTCAGCATCATCTTCTTAATGGTAAGCGGAACTGAAGTACTCTGGGCGGATGTTTCTTCCAGTTTCTGCATCATGTCCTTTGTATTCGCCAAATTTTCAATAACCATCTGCGCATAACTGGTTAAAGCGGCAAGCCAAATACGCTCATCAGGGTTCAAGCGTCTTCTCGGCAGTTTCCACTTGCCTTCCAGCACCACTTTTCCGTTTCCGCTCTCAGATAATAAAATCCGGAAACCATCAGGGGCATTGACGATCTTTCCAAGTTCGTCCTGCAGTTGATCTGAACCTTGATCACCGGTACCACTCGGCATCATCGTTGTCCGTTCGTCACTTGGATCTCCTTTTCCCACCATTGACAGCCGGACATGATCAACCGGTAAACATGCTTCCATTTCCCGTTTCATAATCCAGCTAAAATCATTTAAATCATAATCACTTTTCATCCATTGCAAAAAACGATTCAGGCTTGTCTGAACATCCTGTTGTTTGGGGTAGAGCCTTTTTCTTAGATAATAATCCAAATACTGCTTTATGTATAAGATCGTAAATAGAGAGATGAACGCGATAAGGCCAAACCGGTAGGCGTTGTTGCGGTCAGAGACAATCACGCCCCATTCAGTCATCTCCTGAAATGCAGCGCCAAGAATGAGTGCAGGAAGCGCCGCAACCAAGGCGCAGTAGGTAACACCAGTCACCATAAAAGATGCATCCATGAATCGGTCAGAAATCATTAAATAAAATAATGTTAAAGGCAGGAATAAGAGGAAGAGGCCGGAAATCGGATGGAACACAAGCGTATCTTGCCACAAAGCCGGGAAAACAGATAGGGCAAGATTAGGTATGAACGCAAGCGACAGACCCAGCAGCAGCACTTGAAGCATAGGCTTAAACACCACCTGGTCATATCGCCGATAGGCCCAGACAATGTGCGCAAGGATGAGGACCATTAATGCTGCAACAAATACCATAGCCAGCGATTGAGCACCACCTATATCCATACCTCGGCCAACCGTCACGAGAATACTTATAGATGCAGCACAGGCATCAATGGTAATAAGGGAGCGTTTTGACATCCAAACAAGATTCCAAAATGCGAGATAGTTGGTGATCACTTTTATGCAAAGAACAAGCCCCAAGATAAAGGCAAGCAGATACACATCTTGGCAAACAAGCCGGCCATAATCCGTTCGTCCTGCACTCCAAGCAACCAATAAAGTCCCGAATAACGCGAGAAAGAGAACCAGCATCTGTTCCCCTTTCGCCGATTTATTCATTACCCACAAGTAGATTCCTAGTCCAAAGCAGAAAAGAAAGAAGAGTAAGGACAAACCCGCATCGAAAACAGATGCGTTACTTGGATCTCTTATGAACATGAAAAAAATAGCAGCTAGTAAAGAGATACACAGACAGGCAAAGATCAGCCATCTCTTCCATAAACTGTTTGAGTTGGCAGGCATGCGACCGCCCTCCCAGGATTTTGATTCAGTAGCATTTGTCGCTTCAAAGAGCAGAATCCGTTGATCACTCCGGCTTGTCCATGAATACGGCGTGCCACTTCCTTTGCATCCAGTGTAGCAGAAAAAGAATCCGCTCGTAAAATACAAATCACACAACGGCCGCATCTGGTCTGAGATAGAATTGGTTGATTAAATAACGTTGAGCAATCAAAAAGAGAAGCCTCAATGTTTGCCTGCTTCTCCTCCTGTTCCTGCATGAATAACGTTCGCTTCCTTCGTACATTGGGTTAAGTTAAGCCGAAGTTTCGCCAATTTATTCATGTAGTATTTGTATTTCCAATCTGTTACTTCTGTCTCAACGATTTTCTTCTGGCAAGAATCGCAGATTAATTGATTGCATATGTGGATACCTTCTACTTCATGCCTCCCGCAAATCAGGCAAGTTTCCTCTGCGGGCACTTGTTCCTGCATCGCCATATCACCACCTCCTATCTCAGTTTCTCCCATACATTCAAAATCTATTCATCAATAGGCTATCAAACTATTTGCCGATGCTCATTCATGTCATGATTCTAAGCATCCCTGACTTTCTTAGTGTATGTTTTCTGGGCTTGCCCCGTGTCTGCACGAGAGCAGGCTGCACATGCAACCATCAATTCTGCCAACAAGGATTGACATCAAGACATAAGAATGATTATAATTTATAAAAATTATTAAAAAATTTATAAAATTCATTGGGTCCGTGACTATTCAAAAAAGGGGTACTCATTCTTTTTAACTCTGTTCAAAAGGGTCGAACTTTTTGAACATCCTCTTTTAGGATAGCCCTCCTTTAAGGGAGACGAGTCTGTATGTTTACGATCGATCATTCGAAAACAAGCTGTTTCAATGAAATGTTTTTGCCAGACGGACAGATCAGGTCGCACTATCAGAAACTGTTTGACTGTCTGCAGACTCTGGGAGAAAGCGAATTACTCGATCGTTCCAAAGAAATCAGGCAGCAGATGGTGCGCCAAGGTGTCACTTTTCAATTGTATTCAGCCAACCACACAAGTGAGCGTATTATTCCCTTTGATATCATACCGAGAATTATTCCGCATGAAGATTGGGAAAAAATCAGCTCCGGACTGAAACAACGGGTAAAGGCGCTGAACCATTTTCTCCATGACGTATACCATGATCAGCACATGATTACAGACGGACTGATGTCCAGACGCCAGATTGTTAATAATCCATATTTTTTGCCGGAAATGTCCAATGTCGAGGTACCGGAGGACGTCTATATCGCACTATCAGGGATTGACTTGATTCGTGATGAGAATGGGGCGTACTACGTGCTGGAGGATAACCTGCGCACACCATCTGGTTTGTCTTATGTTTTTAAGAATCGTTCGCTTATGATGCATTATTTTCCTGAACTCTATTTCTCTTCACATGTCCAAAGTATCGAGCAAGGTACGCAAGATTTGCTTACTGCACTTCATGATCTTGCCCCGCATCACAAACAAGATCCTGTCATTGTCCTTCTTACCCCGGGGCGGTACAATTCAGCCTATTTTGAACATGTGTTCCTTGCACAGCAAATGGGCATTGAATTAGTGGAAGGATCAGATTTGCGTGTCGTCGATCAAAAAGTATACATCAATTCAATCGAAGGTCTAAGACAGGTAGACGTCATTTATCGTCGCCTAGATGACAGTTTTCTAGACCCACTTACTTTTAATCCTAATTCCTTGCTCGGCGTCGCAGGATTAATGAATGCTTACCGGGCAGGCAATGTCGCCATCGCAAACGCGCCCGGTACCGGTGTCGCAGACGACAAAGCAGTTTATACCAAGGTACCGGACATGATCCGTTATTATTTGCACGAAGAGCCTATTCTGAAAAATGTGCCGACTTACCATATGAAGAAAAAGGAAGACCGGGAATTTGTTCTCGACCAGCTTGAAAAAATGGTCGTAAAAGAAACATCACTTTCCGGAGGATACGGCATGCTGATCGGACCACAATCAACTCCGGACATGATTGAATTATTCCGAAAAAAAATTCTCGAACACCCAGAACGCTATATTGCACAACCGACCATCAGCCTCTCAGCTGGTCCAACACTCACTGACGGGCGCATCGAAAACAGACATATTGATCTACGGCCATTCATCATTCAAGGGAAACAGATATCTGTCATCTCAGGGGGATTGACGCGCGTCGCATTAAATAAAGGTTCGCTCGTTGTCAACTCTTCCCAAGGAGGCGGAAGTAAAGACACTTGGATTGTATAAACCCATTCTGAACCGCTCTTTAAGCATCACAAAAAAAACAAAAAATGGAATCAGTAAGAGGGGATCCCCATGATCGGTAGAATTGCAGAATCGCTTTACTGGCTCGGGCGCTATCTTGAGCGCATCGAAAATCACGCCCGACTTATTGATGTCGACTATCATCGACAGACCACACATACAGAGCGGGATCAGTATCCTTGGAAAGAACTGGTCGAAACACTTGCAGACGT
Organism: Sporolactobacillus laevolacticus DSM 442; assembly: GCF_000497245.1. Classification (GTDB taxonomy): domain Bacteria; phylum Bacillota; class Bacilli; order Bacillales; family Sporolactobacillaceae; genus Sporolactobacillus; species Sporolactobacillus laevolacticus. The sequence goes on along the minus strand of NZ_AWTC01000025.1, from coordinate 10,445 downwards.
CGGCATATTTCAAAAACAGAACCCGACGTACACAGAGTCTGCGGTACTCAATACAATCGTGTTTGACCAAAATAACACAAATTCCATTCGCTCCTGTGTGACAAGTGCACGCAGCAATGCGCAGGCAATTCGAGAGCGGCTGCCCAGTGAGCTTTGGGACGCAATCAATGGATTCCATTTATGGCTGAATGACCAAAAGTTAAAGGACATGCTGACGTATCCGCACACCTTTTTTGAGCAAATTAAAAATCAAACCGCACTATTTCAAGGCATTTCAGCATCAACCATGTTGCGCGGCCAGGAATGGCATATGCTGCAGGTCGGAAAATATCTGGAGCGCGCCGAGAACACGCTGCGCATCCTGCGTATCGTCTACCGTGAAAACGGCATGGATCTTTCTTATGGTGATGCGCTTGCTCTGCTTAAGTCAGTCAGCGGATATGAAGCATTTCGAAAATGCTTGTCTAATAAAATGTCAACAGATAACATCCTCGACTTCTTGATGCTCAGCCCTGTATTTCCAAGATCCACCCGTTTCTCGCTCTGCCATCTGAACGAACATCTTGCTCGTCTTTCTGATTTTCGGGGTGGAATTTCCCCTTCAATCGAGAACGTTCGGAAATCCATTGGAAAAATGCATGCACAATTGGATTATATGGATCCTTCCGAAATTGTTCGTACGGGTGTCGCCGATTTTCTGGATTTAGAAGTGCGCCGTTGCAACGCGATCGGCTCAGCGATTGGAAAAATGTTTTCTGCAAAGGGGGTCAGCGTGCTGTCTTTTTGATGATCCGTAATCTGATCAGACGCGCGCCTAGCAATGAAATTTCAAATTCTCCATACCACTCACTATCAATATGACTCAGATGTGGCGGACAGTGTCAACGAAATTCGCCTATCTCCGCGAACGAACGGAAATCAGTCATGTTATCAGCACTCAATTACCACCTATCCTCATGCGCCGCTCTATGCTTATGAAGATTATTTTGGAAATCGTGTGCATGCGTTCTCGGTCGCCGAGCCTCATTCCCAGCTGACCATTACCGCCCGATCAATTGTCGTGACTAATGATCGGGCAGTGCCTAAAGAAAGTATTCTTCCCTATGAACAGGAACGGGAAATCATGGACAGTGAGCCGTTTCTCGATCGTTTCGCCGAATACCTTGCTCCGACAGATTACACGCAGAATACAACCGACGTTCAGCAGATCGTGCAACGTTTTCTAAACACATCTGTGGAATCCGTATCGCAGCTTCTGGCGACGATCACAACAAGCATTAAACAGGAGTACACCTATGATCCCACCGCAACACAAGTGCAAACGAAAATTGATGAAATGATCAAGATACGCCGGGGTGTTTGCCAGGATTTTGCACATTTGATGATCGCTCTTTGCCGTTGTATCGGGATTCCCGCGCGTTACGTCAGCGGTTATCAATACATACTTGATCTAAGTGGGGGAAATGCTGATTTTGAACAAGCCTCCCACGCCTGGATCGAAGCGTACATTCCCGAGGTTGGCTGGACAGGATTTGACCCAACCAATGATGTTCCCGTCGGTTGGCGGTATATCATTCTGGCATATGGGCGCGATTATAAAGACATCGTTCCTGTCAAGGGTGTCTATCATGGCACACCTCAACAAAATCTTAAAGTTGATGTCGATGTAAAAAAAATCAGCTGATCAGATGGTTTGAAATGAAGCGGCACGGGCGTTCCCTGCCGTTTTTTTCAATTCGAAATTTTTCGATCCACTCCCTCGCGTAACGTAATTGGTGTTACTATGCAATTGGCGCACGAATAAAGTTAAATAAAATCATAGATTGCATGATAAAGCTACAGAGACAGGTAAAGGTTGCTCCCCTTTACCATATATCATTGACATAGTTTAACCGTGAAAGGAGCACTGTGGTGAAAACGAAGGATTACGATTTTATGATCGATGTATTGGAACAAATAACACATATTAAATGCTCTGAAGAAGACAGAGCGAATGTAATGGAAACCTTTACGCCCCTTAAATTAAACAAAAACGAATTCTTTCTAAGGGATGGGGATTTGCCAAGCAAGTTAGCCTTCAACGTTTCGGGAGCACTCAGATGTTTTTATATAGATAAAAACGGCAATGACTCAACCAAAAATATTTTCTTCGAAGGTGCTGTTCTAGGGTATTCAGCATTAATTTCAAATCAGAAAGTACCCTATTACATTGAGACGTTAGAAACATGTCGTTTATTGACAATAGACTATACTTCTTTAGAGAGAATGATTAAAGAAAACACCACGTGGTTAAAAATCATCAAAGAATTACAGGATCAAGCGATCATTTACAAAGAAAGACGAGAACGTAGTTTTTTACTAGACGACGCAACACAGCGATACATTCATTTGATCCGAGAATTCCCAAATATAGAAAAACGCATCAAGCAGAAACATATTGCATCCTACTTGGGTGTTTCACCTGTTTCTTTAAGTAGAATAAGAAATAAACTAAATCATTTACAAATGTAAATGAAATCATTCTTTTCTTAGTATATGTTGCGTTAGAACAGCAGAATACTAGGAGGAGACTAATGAACCTTTTAAATAATAGTGAAAACTATACACTGGTTACAGGGGCCAGCAGCGGTATTGGCAAAGCAATTACCAAAGAATTTGCAGAGAGAGGCCATAATTTAGTTTTAGTTGCAAGAAATAAAAAAGTTCTAGAGGAGTTAGCAAATCAGTGGAGCACCTACTATAAGATTAATGTACTTGTTGTATCAATAAATCTACAAGAAGAAAATGCTGCTAAATCAATTTACGAATGGTGTCAAACGCATAATATAAAAGTTGATGCCCTTATTAATAATGCAGGAATTGGTTTGTTTGGAGCGTTCGAAAAATTAAGTATAGATGAACAAATAAAAATGATTGCATTGAACGTCAATAGTCTCGTTCGTTTAGCTTATTATTTTGTTCCGGACCTAAAGAAACATAAGAAGGGGTATATTTTAAATGTAGCTAGTATAGCTGCCTTTTATCCATTGCCCTATTATAGTGTCTATGGCGCAACAAAAGCATTTGTTTTATCATTTACAGAAGCATTAAGACATGAATTAAGACACTCGACTATTACGGTAAGCTGTCTATGCCCAGGAGATACCAACACGAATTTTTTCAATAATGCTGGAAATACAAATAAAAAGAGATCCTTGATGTCGCCAAAAAGTGTTGCCAAGGTAGCCATTGACTCATTATTTGATAATCAATCCGTTATTTTTCCAGGAAATATGAAACTAGTATCAAAAGTTCCAAGATTTATTCTAAAAAAAATAATCGCTAGAAGAGTGTCAAAATATAAATTATGAAAGATCACTGCTGCGCATTTCTTACTAACTGCCTGTCACTAGTTAAATAAACAAAAAGGATCGGCAAAAGACCGGTCCTTTTTGTTATATTTCGTTCAAATTGCTCAATATATTTTTAATTCCATGCGTTGCGTTTTGTGCAGCTGTCATCCGGTCAATATAATCGTATCTGTTCTTGTAGACATTATCAATTGTCTTTTGCAGTTCCTCGGAAGTCAGTGAATCATTTTCCATTACTTCACACAGCTCTTTTTTCTTAAAAGAGTCCGCATTTAAAATTTGATCACCTCGGCTTGCTCGAAGCGGGAGCGGAATAAGGATCATCGGCTTCTTAAGTGCCAGGAATTCGAAAATCGCATTTGATCCCGCCCGTGATAAGATGATTGAGGAAGCCGCCATGACATCGGGCAATTCCTTATCCACGTATTCATATTGATTATAACCCGTGGTCTCCGTCAGTTTTGTGTCAACATTGCCTTTACCGCATAGATGCACAATCTGATACTTTTTCAATAATTCCGGAAGTGATTCCCGAACGACCTCATTGATTTTCTTTGCACCAAGACTTCCTCCCATAATCAGAAGCACTGGTTTGTCCGAATGAAAACCAAGAAACTGAAGCCCTTTGTTTCGGTCGCCCTTAAGTAAAACGTCACGGATTGGAGCACCGGTATATTCCACTTTGTCTTTCGGCAAATGAGCCGCTGCTTCTTCAAACGTGACAAAAAGCTTTGTCGCAAATTTTATTGCGATCCGATTGGCAAGACCTGGCGTTATATCCGATTCATGAATATACACCGGGATACGGTTCAGCCAACCGCCGATAACTACCGGGACGGAAACAAACCCGCCCTTGGAAAAGATTACATCCGGTTTAATTTTCTTTAAGATTAAATATGCCTGCATAACGCCGGCAAGAACCTTGAATGGATCTTTGAAGTTTTTCATATCGAAGTATCTGCGCAGTTTTCCGCTGGAAATTGCCCGATAAGCAATACCATGCCCCTGCACCAGATTTTTTTCGATTCCATTTTTTGAGCCGATATAGGTAATGTCCCAATCTTTCAATTGATCAATAAGCGCAAGATTTGGTGTGACATGACCTGCCGATCCTCCGCCTGTAAACACGATTTTTTTAGTCATTACTGTTCCTCGTTTCTTCCTTTTCCTCACTTTTAAAAGTGTAATACACCTTCCTCGAAAGTAAAACTAAAAATTAAAATTTGAATAAAAAAAATCGGGACATCGCCCGATTGTTATTATTCTTGAATTGGTCAGCTAATTTCCCGATGCTCAGCATCTTCAGCAAATTGGCTGTTGTAGAGATCTGCATAAAATCCTTTATCTTCCAGAAGCGAATCATGTGTGCCCTGTTCAATCACGCTTCCATGGTTCATCACCAGGATCAAATCGGCTCCTTTGATTGTGGAGAGTCGGTGTGCGATCACAAAGCTGGTCCTGTTCTTCATGAGCGCCTGCATTGCCTTTTGGATGTGCACTTCCGTGCGGGTATCGACACTACTTGTCGCCTCATCAAGGATCAGGATGACGGGATCGGCGAGAATTGCCCGGGCAATGGTAAGTAGTTGTTTCTGCCCTTGGGAGATGTTACTCCCTTCTTCATTCAGCACCGTATCATAGCCATCCGGCAGCGTCCGAATAAAATGATCGGCGTGCGCCGCCTCAACGGCCCGCACAATTTCCTCTTCCGTCGCATGCTCACGACCGTAAGCGATGTTATCGCGTATCGTCCCTTTAAAGAGCCAAGTATCCTGAAGGACCATACCAAAAAGATGATGCAAATGCTCTCTTTTCAGATCACGGATATCTGTTCCATCAACGGTTATTTTCCCCTCACGGCAATCATAAAAGCGCATCAGCAAGTTCACCAGCGTGGTTTTTCCAGCACCGGTAGGACCAACGATAGCCACGGATTGACCGGATTTCGCTTCAATACTCATGTGCTCAATTAATGGCTGCTCTTCTTTATAGCGGAAGGATACGTTATCAAATCGGACATGACCGCTTGAATGATCGAGTATTCGTGCGTCGGCACGATCCGGAACGTCTTCTGCTTCATCCAAGATTTCGAAAATACGCTCAGCTGATGCAATCGTTGACTGAATAATGTTAGATATATTCGCGATTTGGTTCAGCGGCTGCCCGAATTGCCGCGCATATTGAATAAACGCCTGAATATCACCAATTTCAATTGAACGTTTTACGACAAGGATACCGCCAACTACTGAAATCAGAACGTAGCCGATATTGCCAACGAACATCATCATCGGCATCATTATTCCGGACAGAAACTGCGCTTTCCAAGCAGAATGATAGAGACGATCATTGATTTCGCGAAATTTTCCGACCGACTGGCGTTCACGGCCGAAAGCCTTAACGATCTGGTGGCCGGTGAACATTTCCTCAACATGGCCATTCAAATTGCCAATCTGCGCTTGCTGCTGTTTGAAAAAATTCTGTGATCGTTTCGCAACCAGCATAATACCGCCAATACTCAGCGGAATCGTCAACAGAATGACAACGGTCATAAGCGGACTAATGGTCAGCATCATCACAATTACGCCAAGAAGGGTGACGATCGAAGTGATTGATGCGGTCAAACTTTGCTGAAGTGTATTGCTGATATTTTCCGAATCATTCACTGCCCGGCTGAGCACATCTCCATAAGGATGAGAATCAAAATAGCTGACCGGCAAACTGGCTATCTTTTCGTTGACCTGTCCGCGCAGCTTATAAACCATTTTCTGAGAGATACCACTCATCAAATACTGCATGATATAGGTGAATAGCGAGCTGAGCACATACAGAATAATCAGCGTGACAATGATGTTCCCTATATAACCGAAATCGATATGCGCACCTGGCACACCTCGCATTTTCATTATCATGCCTTGAAAAAGTTTGGTCGTCGCGTTACCCATGAGTTTTGGCGCGATGATTGTGAATACTGTACTTATTATGGCTGCCGCGAATACGGCAATCAATGTTACCAAATGCGGCCTCAGATAGGTAAGCAGTCTGTTAAATGTCTTTTTAAAATGCTTCGGCTTCTGAACCGGCATGCGCATATGTCCGGGGCCAAATCCGCCATGAGCATTGCGGTTTCTTTGTTCATTTTTACTCATGCCAGTTCCTCCTTATTGAGCTGTGACGCAACAATTTCCTGATAGACCGGACAAGTTTCCATGAGTTCATGATGCGTTCCAATCCCAGAAATTGCGCCGTCATCCAGAACAATGATCTTATCTGCGTGAAGTACGGTGCTCACGCGTTGGGCAACAATGATCAGTACCGCTTCGCGAGTTGTTTTCGCCAGCTCTCCCCTAAGTCTGGCATCCGTACGATAATCGAGTGCCGAAAAACTGTCGTCCAGCAAATAGATATCCGCTTTCCTTGCCAGTGCACGTGCGATCGCTAGTCGCTGCTTCTGTCCGCCGGAAACATTTTTTCCTCCCTGTGCGATGACCGATTGGTACCCGTCGCTCATTTCACGGATAAATTCATCAGCTTGCGCAGTTCGCGCTGCTTCTGCCAGTTCCTCGTCCGTTGCCTGATCATTCCCGTAGCGAAGATTATCCGCCACTGTTCCGGTAAAAAGTACCGCTTTCTGCGGAACGTAACCGATCATTGAGCGCAGCTGTTCCAATGGAATCTCTTTGACATCCGTGCCGTTTATCGAGATACTGCCGCTTACCGCATCAAAAAAACGAGGAATCAAATTGAGAAGCGTAGATTTTCCTGCACCTGTTCCGCCAATAATCGCGGTTGTCTCTCCCGGACGGGCAGTGAAAGTAATATGGGATAGTGCCGGTTTTTCTGCACCCGGATAACCGTAAGCCACATCATGAAAGGTTACTCCTTGCTCCTCTCCTGCTGCCGTTGTATTCATCAGTCCTTCGGTATCGCGAATATCCGGCTGAATGCCAAGCACTTCATTGACCCGGACCGCTGAGACTTGTGCCCTCGGAATCATGATGAACATCATGGCACCCATTAGAACTGAGAACATAATCTGCATCGCGTATTGGATAAAAGCCATCAAATCGCCAATCTGCATGTTTCCGCTATTGATTCTAAGGCCGCCGAACCAGACAATCGCGACCGTCGATAAATTCATGATCAACATCATTAACGGCATCGCTGCAGCCATGATCTGGTTGATTTTGATTGAAGTCTGTGTAATATCCCAGTTAGCAGCGTCAAACCTATTGATTTCATGCTTTGTCCGGTTAAAAGAACGGATCACGCGGATACCGGTCAGTTCCTCACGCAGCACTAGATTCAACCGGTCCATTTTTTTCTGAATCACCTTAAAATAAGGAATTCCTTTTTTGGCCAATATCGAAATTCCCGCGATAAGCAATGGCAATGTGACAACAAGCACCAGTGAAAGTTTGGCATCCTTGTAGACTGCCATAATAATTCCGCCGATGCACATTAATGGCGCCATTGTCATCATTTTGAGTATCATCATATAAACTTGCTCAATTTGCGCAATATCATTGGTCGTTCTTGTGATCAGAGAACTGGTCCCGACCTGATCAAATTCCTTTAGAGAAAAGGACTCAACATGCTCAAACATTGTATTGCGCACATCGCGGCCAAAACCGGTGGCGACCTTTGAAGCCAAATAGTTGGCAATAACGGTGAAGGCGCCGGCAACAAGCGTCACGACCAGCATTAATGCACCCATTTTATAGATATAAGGCAGGTCTCCCTTAACAATTCCAGTATCTACAATATCCGACATTAATGTAGGAAGATAAAGGTTTGCCATTGACTGCAAAAATACAAAAATAATGGAAAAGATAGCGGGCCACATATAAGGCCTTAAATACTTTAAAAGACGAATCACTATTTTTCATCTCCAATCTTAAAACAAATTAAAACGCCATTGATCTCTCCGTAGCCGATAAATATCATTTACAATTTAAAAAAACAAGCTTAATCTCCAATCATCTTAATCCGCTTTTTCAGTTTACTTTTTCTATATGAACCGAATGTGAATCCTATAAAAATATCAGAAGCAATCATTGACAGACTCCTTAACAGATCCGCGTAATTTTTTTAACAAGGACTGCAGTTAATCGGACTTTACATAGTTCTGCCATTGCTATTAAAAGCGCATTGTTCATGATACCAAAAAAGCACGCATCTCTCAAAATTGAAGAATGCGTGTTTTTCCATTTGTGCTTATAAAACTCCCACGACCCGCTTTGAGGGGTGCGGGACACCACCGGTCATGAAAATGTAAGGATGCGTTTTCTTCTATGTAAGAATGGATAAAAGTAGAATAGGGACAGGCAAAGGTCGGTATTTTTTTGGAGGCAATCATTGACCCCGTTTATAAAACCGATCTCATGCACCTTTGAGCACCGCCGAGTGTCGCTTCTTTCAAAGCACGTGTACAAAAATTCGTACACTCAGGTGCACCACCTGTCCCTCCTTCATTTTATCATGATTAGAGGGGATGATGAATCATGGATGTCCTATTAAACTGTTGTGCGGGTTTGGATGTTCATCAAAAAGAAATCGTTGCCTGTGTGTTAAAGGGCGAAAAAAAGGTTCGGAAACAGATCCGTAACTTTGGCACGACCACTAAGGAACTCCTTGCCCTTAGCGATTGGTTGCAGGAATCTCAGTGCACGCATGTCGCCATGGAAAGTACGGGTGTCTATTGGAAGCCGGTTTGGAATATTCTAGAGGGTTCAGTCACCTTAATTCTCGCCAATGCGAAAAGGATTAAGAATGTTCCCGGAAAAAAGACGGATATGAGTGATGCCCAATGGATTGCTAGACTCTTGCGCAATGGATTAATTGAATCCAGCTTTGTTCCCCCGGAAGCGATCCGTAACTTGCGTGATCTGACTCGGTATCGGAGAAAGCTGCTGCAGATGGCAACGGAGCAGAAGAATCGTATTCATAACGTCTTGCAGGATGCCAATATCAAGTTGACAAGTTATATGAGCGATGTCTTCGGTGTTTCCGGACGCGCATTGCTTGAGGCGATCATGAATGGGGAATCGTTAACCCGGGAACAGGTTCATTCCCGAGTAAAAACTCAGCTGAGAGTGAAAGTACCTCAGCTATTAGATGCCCTGAACGGGAAAATCCGACGGCATCATCGACAAATGATTCGTCGGCAGTATGATCTACTTCTTGATTTAGAAAAACATAGTGAGGAACTGGAACAAGAAATCGATCAATACATGCAGAACTATCAAGAGGAAGTGAGTCTACTCAAAACGATTCCGGGAATTAATCAGGGTGCAGCGGCGGTCATCCTAGCGGAAATCGGAACAGATATGACTCAGTTTCCAAGCGATGCCCACCTGTCCTCCTGGGGCGGACTGAGTCCGGGAAACAATGAGAGTGCCGGAAAAAAACGATCATCCAAAACGACGAAAGGAAATAAAGGCTTAAAGTCCATTCTTCGTCAGGCCGCGTGGGGAGCAGTCCGGAGTAAGAACACGCGCTTATCGGCTTACTATTACCGATTGGTCAAGAGACGGGGACCGAAAAAAGCAATTATGGCCTTAGCGCATCTCGTTTTGAAGATTACCTATCATGTCTTAAAAGAGAAGCAACCCTATAAAGAGCTCGGTCCGGATTACCTGCCAAAGAGAAAGCAAAGCGCCAAGTACCATCAACGACAGTTGGAAAAACTGCTCGGTTACGAAATAGAAATTCACGAAAAAACAGCATGAACTGAAAAAAATTCAGTTCATGCATCAGGAGCAGTCTTTTTTTACTTTTTTTCAGCGTCATCACATTTACGTACAAAAAAATAATTAACCCGCACACCTCTCATTTCTGAAAAGTGTGCGGGTATCATTTGCCTGGCAGTGACCTACGTGTAGATACTACACTCCGGTGCTCACTCTCTTGTTTCCTCGACCTGCTTGGCCATCGAAACCCTCGCTGTGCTCTTGGTACGTATAAAATAATAAACCCGCGTACCTCTCGTTTCCAAGAAGTACGCGGGTTTCATTTGCCTGGCAGTGACCTACTCTCACAGGGGGACAGCCCCCAATTACCATCGGCACAGAAGAGCTTAACGGCCGTGTTCGGGAT
>NZ_AWTC01000024.1 GCF_000497245.1 Sporolactobacillus laevolacticus DSM 442 | reverse complement strand
CGGCCTGATGCTTCACTCCCACTATAAAACAAAAGTGGTGCAGAAGAGTACCGTCGTACTTTCTGCACCATTAAGGTTAGTATGTTTCAAAATGTAATTTTTGAAAATGTATTCTTTCCTTATATTGATCTTTCAGATGTGGAGTTTCGTCAATGTGATTTGTCCAATGTTCATGTCAGTCACGCCATCATGCATCGGGTGAAATTTGATCAGTGCAAGATGGTTGGTATGAATGCAGATGATACATATCTCAGAAATATCACCTTTCATCATTGTACGGGAAACTATGCATCATTCTATGGAACGAATATGAAGCAGGTTGTATTTGATGAGTGCGTTTTAAGCGGCAGTGATTTCAGTTCAGCTACTCTGAGTAAAATAAATTTTGGTCAATCCAATATTGATAAAGCTCAATTTTTGACCACAAAACTAGAGGGGATAGATTTAAGTAGTTGCTCGTTTCAAAGTATTGCTGTCACTGTGGAATGTCTTTCCGGCTGCATTATATCTCCGGAACAAGCTGCAATTTTCGCCAAAGCACTTGGTTTGATTGTAAAAGATCCCTATTCTGAGCAGGGGTAATACGGAACATGGTCATTGGGTCTTTAGAAATGAACAGTTGACGAATACTGTGACATAAACTCATTTACCATGTTCAAAAAATGGACATTTGTGTGGCAATTAAAAGAAACGTGGAAACGGATTTGGAGTTTGCTCTTATCGCGTGTCTGATCTCGCTTTATGTACTTTTTACTTGCAAAATACAGTTGGCTTAAATTTTTGACTCGAGGTGAGCAATTTGAAAAACTACTCTATATTTAATGAACTTGATCAGACTCATCCGATCGTAGTAAGTATTCCGCACAGTGGCACTTACATTTCCTCTGAAATGAGAAAACAGTTGATGCCAAATGTCATTTTACCAAACATGGACTGGTTTTTACGTGAATTATACGATTTTTTAGCCCTAGATCACGTTACAGTCTTAGAAAACAACACCAGCCGATACGTCGCTGATCCTAATCGAGATATTGAAGCAGATCCTACGGGTAATTATCATACACTTGTGTATCAAAAAACGACATTAAACAAACCCATGTATCATCATCCACTTACAAGAGAAGAAGTAGATCAGCGAATCGAAAGGTATTACAAGCCCTATCATCAGGCATTAAAGCAACTTTTAGAAAACAAATTAACAGCTTATAAAAAAGTGATCTTATTGGATTTACATAGCTTTGCTGAATTTGGGAATCCTCCAGTAGTTCAGGACTTTGTTCTTGGTAATCGTAACGGATTAACAACTTCAAGAGAAACGGCCCAAGTCATGATGAGACTGTTGTCTGATGCTGGGTACACGGTCTCAGATAACTATCCTTTTCCTGGAGGATACATTACAAAGCATTATGGAACCAACTATGGAAATCGGATAGAAAGCATGCAAATCGAAATTCGTTATAGAGAATACATCGGGGATCGTTACTATGGTGAAGAAGAATTGACCCATTGGGACAAGTCTACCTTTGAACATGCTAAAGCGAATCTTAAAGTAATATTTCAACATTTCTTGTCTTATATTCATAACAATATAAATTACTGCTAAACTTTACGAATTGTTAAGCGAGCAAAACATAGAGAACGAACTCTTTTATGGTACACATAATTAAGTTTAATGTTGGAGATGGTCTCGTGATTTTATCAAAAAGATATTTTCCCTATATTTCGGCAATTCTTTTTGTGAGTATTATTGGGTTTTCTTTAATGTTTGTTAAAATGGCAATTCGTTTTGCAAATCCTCTCGATATTCTGGCGGATCGATTCACCGTTGCCTTTATCTTTTCTCTGATCATCCTGTTGTTTACGAAAATAAAATTGTCTATTCGTTGGAAAGATATTTTTAATCTTCTCCCACTGGTTTTGCTGAATCCCTTTGTATACTTTTTAACCCAAGCATTAGGCCTTGTTTATTTACCTGCTTCAGAGGCAGGAATTATTCAAGCTATGATTCCTATATTCACTTTACTTTTTGCAGCTCTGTTTCTTAAAGAACGGACCAACTGGCTACAAAAGCTTTCAGTTTGTTTGTCTGTATTTGGTATTATATTTATTTTTATAATGACAGGCGCTCAGTTTGGCTATATAAATTGGTTAGGTATTATTTTATTGCTTGTGAGTACTTTGTCCCATTCGGGTTATAATGTCTTGGCAAGAACGACAACAAGACATTATAAAATGACTGACATTACTTATTTAATGGTTATTATTGGATTTTTGTTATTTAACCTTATGGCTTTAGCTAGTCATCTAATACATGGAACAATTTCAAAGTTTTTTCAGCCATTTTTATATCCCTCGTTTTTTGTATCCATTTTAGTTTTGGGTATTTTTGCATCTTTTACTGCTTTCTTTTTGGCTAATTTTGCCTTATCTAAAATTGAAGCTTCAAAGTTTGGGGTTTTCACCAATCTCACAACCATTATTGCTGTGTTTTCCGGTGCCGTTTTCCTACATGAAACCTTGTTCTATTATCATTATATTGGGGCCGTCCTCGTTATCCTTGGTGTTATTGGTGTTAATGTTTTTGCTGTAAGCACCTATAAAAAGACAACACCTTTAGTGTAGACGGGGAAATAGCAAAAGATAATTCTGTCCGTTATGCTTGTTACTATTATGATTCAGAGACACAGCATTACTATTTAAAAGCTGGTTACTATGATCCGGAGAATGGAAACTTTTTAGCGATGGATACAGATCCTGGTGATGATAATGACTCTTTATCCCAAAATGGATATACTTATGCGAAAAACAATCTTATTTCAAATGTGGATCCTGATGGTAATTTTGCATTCTTAGTAGCTGTGTATTTTATCCCGGTAATCGGAGAATATGTTGCTGCTGGAACATTAATAGCTGCTGGAGCTTACTTAACAGGGTATGGAGTTTGGCAACTTTCAAGAAAAGTAAAAGCTTATTTTATGAATGCTGAACGTCAAGGCTCTAAAGGAAAAGCAAATAGAAAAAAGCAGGGGAGAGAAGTGACTGAAAAGAAAAGAGAGCAATCCAACTTCAAATCTCGATCAAATAAAAATCCTAACAGGGCAATGAAAAAACATACTCCAAGTAAAACACATCAAAGAAAACGTGAAAGTAAGTGGTATTAATGCCGAATAAAAAAAGAACAGGGCTTAGATTGAGATGTGAAAAAGGTGTTAACGAGGAAGTTCGTAACGTTGTCATTTATTTCTGTCAATGGTTAAGAAATGAATACGACTTCCCAATTAGAGTAGTTATTTATCTTAAAAAGGCATATCGTATCAAGACTATTGAAACTCATGAGTTAGTAACAGGATCATTTTTTGGCCCTTTTAATAAGAATGAAGAACCCTATATTAGGGTTGCTACAGGAGACTTTGATGAACTTGTTCAAGAAAGGGGTAAAATAGATGCATTCTTTGCTATTTTAGAAACTATTGCTCATGAAATTGTTCATTACTGTCAATGGCATCATGACGAAGAATTTAATGAAGAGGAGGCAGAATTTCAATCTAAAACAATCGTTGATCGATACGCTGAAACTTTAGAGGATATTTAGAAACCATTTTGATTAAAACTACATGGACTTTATAAAGTTGTCAGCCTATCATGTTGGCAACTTTCCTTTTATTATTTAAACCACTAAATGAACATATTTATTATACAACTAATAAAAGAATGGGATTCGGTGCAAAAAAGTCCAGAATTTGGTCTGGGGTGTTATCCGGGATTTTAAGCGGAGAAACAAAAGAGCCGTCCCTGCGCGTGGTCATTCGACTGGCACACTTTCTAGACGAGTGTGGAAGAACTATGGGGAGACGAGGCTTAGGCTTTGAGGCTCCTTATTTTGTTTTTCAAGGGGTTCAATTTCGTGAACGACCGCCCAATAAATGGAGCCTGCCGGCAGGTCGTGGCGGTGCTCTTTTTCATACTCCTTAGGGTAATCAATTTGTGATTGTTTTTTTCAGTCAATGCATCAACTGCGTACATCATTATCTGCTCCTTTCGAGTGACTAAAAAGTGACCAAGCATTGAAAAAAGCTGACTTTCATTAATAACAATTGACAGTTGCTTCATATGATAATGACTGTTATCAAACGGCTTTTAACATCGTTTGATTTGATTGACAGTCGATAATTAGTATGATATTCAGTCCTATCACTATTATCAGTGGGATCCAAATGGTCATATCGTCGGTATGGTTGTTCGGGACAAAGGTCCAACGGGTGCCTGGAAAACCACACCTTACTATTTTTTGACGGATCAGCGTGGAGATGTAATCCAGATTGTTAATCAATTCGGTGACAAGGTGGGCTCATATTCGTATGATGCTTATGGTAATGTTCTTCGTTTGTGGATAAGTATCATGTTCCCACCCATTCTCAAGTTTTAAAATGGGTGCATCAGTGGGGTTATCTATTGTAATGTTTATAGGATATACAATGACGAAGGTGGCAAAATAATGTCAAAAGAACGAGAAAGAGGAATTCAGAATTCAGATAACAAGTACTATTAAATTGTCTCATTTTACAAAATGTAGTGTTGTGTTATACAATTAAAATAATAAAATGATCGGAAGGGTGAACCAAAGGCCAATGAAAAGCTGATCCTATTGATGAAACAGTCACATGGAAGGCATTACAGATGCAGAGCGTTTATCTGTATGTATGCCTTCAAACGGACTTTTTCAGAGTAGGGTCGGCGATCAGCGGCTAAGCGTCTTTTCCGCGTTCATCCGTACTTATGCCTCCTATTCTGAACTTGGATAGGGGGCGTTTTTACGTCCCAGAAATTGTGAAAATGGGGCAGAAAATCATCTGCCGGATCCTGGCGTTTTGAGAAAAACATCAAACCAGTTTTTCATTAATTTTATCTGCTACTTTAATAATTTATGAATGAAAGGAGGCAAAGGTATGTTAACTTTTTGGCGAATTAAATTCGGTAAAAAAAATAAAATTTCTGGCATTTTGTTTTTAAGGGGAGTAGTCTGCTCTTTTTTAAGCCAAACATCCTCTATAGAAACAGTGGCCGGAAATTATTTGCCTCAATTTATGAAAATCTGTAAGAGATGTACTATTTATTAGTCTATCTTAGATTTAATACAGATTGGATATAAACGTTGGCACCGGTATTTTTTCTGGTGTCTTTTTTATTGGCTAGAGTCACTTCTCCCTTCTACTATATTTTCAATTAATAAACTTTATCTCATTTATTATTTGAACGAATTGTGAAGGGATGTATTAAAATGTTAAAAACATCAACCAAATACGAAAAAATACAACACTATTTAAGGAATATAGATCAGCCCGATTACAGATTCAAACAAATCATCCACTCTATTTTCAAGGAAAGAATTGGTGACTTTGAAAAAATGGATGTTTTACCCAAAACGTTAAGACAGCAATTAGTAAAAGAATTCGGTACAAATATTTTAAGCATTGATCCGGTGTCAGAACAATCTTCTCAGCAAATTCATAAAGTTCTATTTAGACTACCTGATTCTAATAGGGTAGAAACTGTAGGTATGAGATTTAAAGCTGGTTGGCATTCATTTTGTATTTCCTCTCAATGTGGATGTAATTTAGGATGCAAGTTTTGTGCAACCGGTGCTATTGGACTAAAAAGAAACTTAACGGCAGACGAAATAACCGATCAAGTACTTTATTTTTATCTACAAGGCCAATCTTTGGACAGTGTTGCGTTTATGGGAATGGGCGAACCGCTTATGAATGGACATGTATTTAGTGCTTTGGGTATATTAACAGATTCGACATTATTTGGACTAAGCCCAAGGAGGATAACTGTTTCGACAGTGGGGATTATACCTAACATTAGAAGAATGACTCATGACTATCCTCAAGTTCACTTAACATTCTCATTGCATTCGCCTTTTAACGAACAACGGAGTTCTTTGATGCCCGTGAACGATCGCTTTCCTTTAGAAGATGTTATGAACGAGTTAGATGACCATATTCGAGTAACAGGAAAGAAAGTATATATTGCTTATATCATGTTACCTGGATTTAATGACTCTATAGATCATGCAAAGGCTGTGATCAAACTTCTTAAAGGAAGGATTCATTCTGGTAAATTGTACCATGTGAATATTATTAGATATAATCCTACCATAGATGCTCCAGTGCATTATGGAATATCAAATGAAAGGAAAGTAGACGCATTTTATTCCGAATTAAAATCAGCAGGGATTCATGTCACGATCAGAAGTCAATTTGGGATTGATATTAATGCAGCCTGCGGGCAATTATATGGTCAGTATCAAAAAATAAATAAAAAGAGTTAAAGTCGACAATAACTTTGCGTTATCTTGTTTGTTGCCGTTGTACAGCAAAAAGCATGAAAAGTGTTTACCTGTTAATACTCTGAATGTATAAAAAAACAAAGGAGCAAATAAAAATGCAGAAATACAAAATTTTTAACACCATCACAACGGTAATTATTACTGATAGTGAAGCGGAAAGCGTAGCGGAAGCCCTAGCTAATGTCGATGAACTGAACTTTAAGAAGATACAGATGACACTAACAGATGTAAATGGTAAAGAACATGTAATCAATGCGGAGGAATGGAAAATTAAATCTGAAGTGATGAATGAGACAGGTGAGAAGGTCGCTGAATCACACTAAATAATGATTGAACAAAAAAGAAAGCTGCCTGTGATTACAGCCGTAAGACATACCACCGATTGCCAACAATTTTGTTGCCTGTAGTTAAGGTGTTTACCAAATAAGGAAATCCCTGCGATCATTGTTTTTGATCATCTATAGGGATTTCTTTTGTTTATGCACATTGAACAGGATGGATTCTTTCTCAAACCCAAAATGTATCATTTTTTAAGGGGAGGTAACAAATGCACTAAATATCGTAAAGTACTTTTGGGCCCTCTATAGTTGTCAGGGTGATTTTCTTCTCATCTATGGATTCACTTAGAACCTTCTCGACAAAAAACTAATGGCTTAGTCGTTTAAAAAACTGGTCTGTCCTGTTTAAAAGTGAATATCTTTGAATAAGACGAGTCGGCGTATGCCGGCAATTTTGATATGCGGGAGGAATCATCATGACAGAAGTACTCGCTCTTGCAACGATTATGTTGCCCATCATTACTGCGGTAACACAATTGATAAAAAAAAGTATATCAATTCCGAAGAATGCTGTTCCGGCGATCGCATTTGGCGTTGGTCTGCTCATCGGTCTTGCGGCTTATCCATTTACTGATCTGCCACCTGTGCTCCGGTTATGGGCTGGTGGACTTGCCGGATTGTCTAGTACCGGATTGTTTGAGCTTGCACTAAATGATCGACCAGGGAATACCAAAGATTAACAGAATGGCCCTACCCGGCTTTGCTGGGATACATAAAAAGAATAATGCTCTTGCGAAATTGCCTTTATTTAATACACACGCACTCATTATTGAATCTTTCTTATTCTATTGCCCCCTGTTTTTTAGCAAATAAAAAAGCACGGCTATACTGACTGGCCATGCTTCATGTGGATCATTTATTTCTTTGTTTCAGATCGAAGGTATAGGCGACATCCGAATGAACGTCCTTATATCCTTCATGGAGGTAGAGCGTCTTTGCCCGTTCGTTTTTTCCATCGACACATAGGATGGTACGTGTGTAACCGTGCTGTTTCGCGTAATTAATTGAAGCGCGCAGCAGCGTTCGGCCGAGTCCGCGTCCTTGATATTCGGGGATAATTGCGAGCGGTCCGATACACATAATCGGTGCGTTATCGTACTCGTCATCCAGTCCCTGTACAATGCCGATTGCACGATCCTGATGATAGAGGATGAGTGCACCGTCTTCAAGATAATCAGAACCAGTCATTCTGTCGCGGATGATTTCTTCAGTCATCGGTGTCTCGCTGCCTGGAAGTTTGGCGAAGCATTCATTCCTAATTTCGCACCATACCGCTTCATCCTTTCCTGGAATAAGTGGTCGGATCGAATAATCTTCCGGAAGTTCAATCGGATACTCTGAAATACTTTCTTTGACCAGTAGAAAGGAATATCGCCAGAGTTTGAAATTCAGGCTTTCAACCATATTCAGCAATGCTTTATTTGTTAGGGGAATGAACACAAACACACTGTCCATTCCTTCTGCGTGTTTGCTGACAGCCTGCAGCAGCTCTTTGTAATCTGATGCGTTTCCGGTCTCTGTATGAAAAATCCTGAAACGTGCTTTCTTTCCGCTGCGGTAATAATCGTCTATGACGAGTGAGGCTGCACCAATGATTTTTTCTGCGTCATCCATTAAAATATAAGTCGGGTTCTTTTCATTTGGCTCAAAGTTCTCAAATTCTTCGCCGTATAAATACGAGTCATCTAATTCCGCACGATGTTTCGTACAATAGTTCAAAAAATCTTTGACTCTTTCTTTTTTAAGCTTTTCAATACCCATTTTTCTCTCACCTGTCTCTGAAATCCTTGATCGTTAAACTTTAGTGGAAATGAACGAGATCGGAAAAAAGGATTTTTCCAAGAATATCGTACATGAATTGCAGTGTAAATGCTAGATTCATAGTATTTTAAGAGCAGTTAGGGACACGGCAACGGCTATGGAAGTGGAAGGTTTATCCTCCTCTCTTTGCGAGAAGAAAGTGAGAGGACGGTGGTCAGGAAGATCATCAAAGAAACGATAAAGATGGTAATCTTCTGAGTGTGAAACGCTCGTCTTCTCGACAATGTTGAGCTTTACTCATCATAAAAGTACTGATAGTCAGTGTTCAATAATTCGTTTAATCGTCACAGTTGTTCCTTTATCAATTTCAGAATCCACATGAATACGCAAAGAAAGCCGGTCGGCGACTTCCTTCGCTAAGAAGAAACCGAGACCGGTTGCTTTTTTGTCACGGCGGCCGTTGTAGCCGGTAAAGCCGTGCTCAAACAGACGGGGCAAGTCCTCATTTAATATGCCGATGCCTGTGTCGCTGATTTGAATGGATTGCGGGGAAATTTGCACACGGACCTTACCTGCTTTCGTATATTTGACAGCATTGCCTATGATTTGGTCAAGTGCAAAGGAGAGCCACTTCTCGTCGGTGGTCCAAGTCGCATCGCCATCGATGGTAACACTGAGCCCTTTACGAATAAACAGCGGAGCAAACTTGCGCACAACTGACTGAACGAGAGGCTTTATCTGCACGGCTGTAAAGCGGTAGTCGGTTTGTTCGTGGTTCAATCGCAGATAATGCAGCAGCATGTCCAGATAATTTTCTAACTGAAACGTTTGTTCCTTCAATTCATCAACCGTAAAATCACTTGTCTGTCCCATCAAATCGAGGACGGAGAGCGGTACCTTCATTTGATGGCTCCAAATTCGTACGACATCGGTCAAGTCCTCATCAAATTTTTTGATTCCGGCGATTTTATTTTCATAGTATACTTTTTGTTCGTCGAGCAACTTCAACAGATCTTGTTCGGCTTGTGACTGCGGGGTTAAATCAACCTGAGGCACGACTTGCTGGAGCCGCTGGCGATGACGGCACTGAAATCGGTAATAATCATAGGCGCAGAAAATACCGAGGACGGTTGCACCAAATAGCAGACTTGAAAAGAAGGTAAGCATCGGCAAATTACGTAAATAAAAGGTAACACTGATGATGAAAATGGTAACGGCGACGGCCAGTATATAATGTTTTCGTTCACGCCAATACATAGCCGACACCTCGCACCGTTCCGATATAGTCAAACCCAATCGTATTTAGCTTCTTGCGCATGCGGGCGATGTTGACTTGCAGAGCATTGGCATCGATATAGTCATCTGACTCCCAAAGCTTGGCCAGCAGCACGTCTTTGGGTACCGTTTGATTAGGCTGTTCGAACAAGGTGCGCAGCAACTTGGCCTCGGTTGGCGTCAAATCAACTTTGTCCTGTCCCTTTTTCAATTCGGTGCCTTCCAGGATGAAGCTGTTGAAGCTCAATTGGGCTTGTGAGAAGCTGTAGGTTCGGCGCAGCAGGGCATGAATTTTCGCCCTCAGTACGTCGACGGAAAACGGTTTGGTGACGTAATCGTCAGCGCCCATATTCATCGCCATCACCTGGTTCATTTCATCGTCCGCTGAGCTGAGAAAGATGATTGGCGTCGTCGCTTTCTTGCGAATCTCAGTCGTCCAGTAAAAGCCGTTAAAATACGGCAAAGTAATGTCCATTAAGATTAAATCCGGCGTCTCGGTTTCAATTTCCTGACGGATGCTGCGAAAATTTTGCACGGAAACAACCGTGTATTCATCTAGCGCAGACGTTAGTTGTTTCACAATTGCCGCGTCGTCTTCCACAATAAATAGTTTTGTCATCAAAAATTCTCCTATGTGATTAGCTATCTTCATTCTACTGATTTTCACAGAGCGGGACAAATGTGTGAAAAAAAGATATGTGTTGGCTTTCATGGCATATGCCATGAAAAAGTTGAAGATTCCTGAAACGGTAAAAAGTGAAGAAAAGACTTTGAGTTACTCACCGCCTAAACAAGACATAATCGATTATCTTTCTGATATTCCTGATCTGCGCAAGTGAAAGGGTCATTTTTAACTGGCTGAACTGTTTGCTATTAAGTGAGCAACACTATATAATTTCTTATTAGAAACTATTTCCGAGGTGAAACTAATGGACGCATTTGATGACGTATTGATTAATTTGCAATGTGAATTGGTTGCGGAGCGAAATCGAGTCAATCCAAAGGAGATCAGCTGGTTACACTATGATATCCTCCACCTTTTAGCGCAGAAAGAGTGTCTGCTTCCTTCTGAAGTGAGTGCGCTATTAGGCATTAGTCGGACAAAATTGTCCAAAGCACTCAAGAGACTGAAACTGATGGGCTATATTGAACAGAAGCCAAGTGTTCGCGATGGGAGAGAGCTGCAAACCGTATTATCGACTGATGGGCATACATTATTGGCGACGATTGAGAACGGACACAACCAACTGGCTGCCGTTGCGTGCAACCTGTTTACAGAACAAGAGCAGCAGCAGTTTGCACGACTAGCGAGCAAATTTGCCAATGCACTGCGTTCTGAAAGGGTGAACAGGCATGAATGAATTTATTGAGATTAAAGGGGCACGGACGAACAACCTAAAAAATGTGTCGCTCAAGATTCCGAAGCACAAGATCACGGCGGTCACCGGTGTTTCAGGTTCAGGCAAATCTTCTTTGGTTTTTGACACTTTGGCCGCAGAATCGCAACGACTGCTCAACGAAACTTATTCGAGTTACATTCAGCAGCTCCTGCCTCACTACCAACCGCCTCGTGTTGATGCGATCAAAAATCTGCCAGTATCGATTGTGATTGATCAAAAGCGGATTGGCGGCAATGCACGCTCGACGATAGGGACAATTACAGATAGTTATACAAGCCTCAGACTGCTGTTTTCAAGAATCGCCAAACCGTTTATTGGGTATTCGATGGTCTATTCGTTCAATAACCTTGAAGGAATGTGTCCGCGTTGCAAAGGGTTGGGCGAGATAAAACAAATTAATAATCAGCGGTTGATTGATTTTAACCGATCGCTTAATGAAGGAGCCATCCAATTTCCAACCTTCCAGCCCGGTGGCTACCGCTTGAGCCGCTATACGGAGACAGGCAATTTTGATAACGATAAAAAGATTTCAGATTACACCGAAGAAGAGATGAATCTATTGCTCTATGATTCAGGCAGCATGCCGAAGAAGCCAACAAGCAAATGGCCGAAAACCTCAACGTATATCGGGGTGATCCCAAGAATCACAAAAGGTTTTATCGAAAAAGACGACGCGAAGTATGCGGGCGAGTTGGAGCGGATCCTTGATGTACACGTTTGTCCGGAATGTCATGGAACAAGGGTGAACGAAAAGGCGAGATCAGCAAAAATCCAAGGGCGGTCTATCGCGGACTGTGTGACCATGACCGTGTCCGAGCTGTTAGCATTTATTCGTTCGATTGAACACCCTGATGCAACCCTCATATTAAATGAGTTGATTAAGAAGCTGGAAAGCTTGCAGATGGTTGGGCTGAATTATTTATCATTGAATCGCATGACGCGTTCGCTTTCCGGTGGTGAATCGCAGCGGATAAAAATGACAAAGCACTTAAACAGTGCGCTATCAGATATTTTATATATTTTTGATGAGCCCAGTATCGGACTGCACCCGCAGGATCTTTCGGGAGTAATTAAAATGATCAATGGACTGAAGATTAAAGGAAATACGGTTGTTTTAGTGGATCATGATCCGGACATGATTAAAATCGCTGATTATATCATCAACGTAGGGGAACATGCGGGGGAACGAGGCGGCAAGATCACTTTTAAAGGAACATATGCCGACCTGATCCGATCGAGAACAATCACTGGAAATGCACTTGCGAAACCGCATACGATCAATAAAAAAAAGCAGCCCATCTCTTCTTTTTACACGTTGGATCATGTCAACCTTCATAATGTCCGCAACGCTTCTGTGAGCATACCGAAGCAGTGTCTAACCGTGGTCACCGGTGTTGCCGGATCAGGCAAGAGTACCTTGATTCGTTATCTTTTCACGAAAAAGTATCCAGAGGCTAAAATTCTTGATCAAAGCCCAATTCGCGGCAGTAATCGGTCGAATGTGCTTACCTATCTTAATGTGTTCGATCACGTTCGCGATTTGTTTGCCAAATACACGCATAAAAGCAGCTCCCTTTTTAGTTTCAACGGTAAGGGGGCTTGTCCGATGTGTAAGGGGAAAGGTTTTATTAAGCTGGATTTAGCTTATATGGGTGATGTTCAGCAGCTTTGTGAAAAATGTCATGGGAAAAGGTACAATGATGAAGCACTGTCCGTGAAATGGCGAGGTAAGACGATTGATGATTTTCTGCACTTATCTGTTGATGAAGCGGAAATTTGGATTGAAGATCATCGCTTAAAGCAAGTGCTCAATGATCTTATTGGCGTTAATCTTAGCTACATAAAATTAGGACAAGGTTTGGATCAGTTCTCAGGCGGTGAGCTGCAAAGGCTGAAAATCGCTAAAACGCTTACTCAAAATACGAGCAACGTGTTGATTCTGGATGAACCGAGCACAGGACTTCACGAAGCAGATATCGATCAGCTGTTGACATTGTTTAAACAACTACTTAATACGGGTAAAACACTGATTGTCTTAGAACATAATCTGTCGATTATCAGTCAGGCGCAGTGGCTGATTGACATGGGGTTAGGTGGAGGTACTTTAGGGGGCAATGTAATTTTTCAAGGGTATCCTGCTGATTTGTTAAACGCTCCCCATTCGTACACCGCAAAACATTTGCGTCGCTATATCAATGGATCAACGCACCCAATCTAATTAACGGGAGAAGCAGTTCATTCGCAAAAATGGAGGCATTAAAAAAGGGCATCCCGATCGCGGGATGCCCTTTTGAAATTTACCGCTCAACAATTCGATAATACGCCCGGCTTGTTTGTTTGTAGATGATGTAGTAAATGATTGCAACGGCGGAAATTGTTCCTATGCTCGTCAAAAGCAGCAAACTGAAGCGTGTTGTGCCAAACAAACTGATCAGCTTCTGAATCATGATGAAGGCAAAGCTAAAGTGGACAACCGCAACGGCGATCGGCATGAAGAACACAAGCAGGACTTGTGATCGAATCGTTTGCCGCACTTCTTCACTGCTCAAACCAACCTCCTGAAGAATTTCGAAGCTACGTTTATCCTGTTCTCCCTCAGAGATTTGTTTGTAGTAAATGATTAATGCGGTACCGAGAATAAAGGTGAATCCTAAGACCAGACCGATGAACAGGAATCCGCCGGCAAAAGAGAGAAATTGCTGGTGCGTGTCATCATAGCTTTGCAGGCGTGGAGACGTGCCGGAAATTGTCTGATCCTTTTCTTCATTCATTCGCTGAATCGGTTTGTCTCCTTCGGCCAGGTAGTCAGATAAAGTTTTTTGTAGTTTATTTGCATCTTTTGCACTCATATCGGCGTTGATAGTTGTCTCAAAACCTAGCGTGTATTGATTGCCCGCCGCTTTGGCTGCATCGTTTAGAACGGGTTGAATTTGTTCTTTCGAATTCACAATTAGGATCAACCAGTTTGATGCCGTCATGCTGATCGATGGAAAGTTACGGTTCCGCTAATTTTTTCTTTGATTTTAAATGTATGGTCCCCGAACTTCACTTGATCTTCATTGAAGCTGCCGACGGCCGGAAAGGCAATTGCCTCATTGCTACTCAGATGAACTTTGTTCCCAGTCAGCTGCGCATATGTATCTGCGGTCATGAAGTTGACGGCGGTCAGATTGGAAAGCTTTTGTTTGTTCTCAAATTTTCCATTTTGCATCGCTCCGATCATGCTATTCGACATTTCGTAGCTGATTTTATGCTTCAGGTAAATTCCGTTTTTTTCCGCCACCTGATCAATGAACGAAGTGCCTCGCTGCTGCGTCGTATTGATATTGATGATCGTGTTGCGAACGAAATAATCATCCAGAAATCCATTGATGCTGGAGTAGAGCCCAACGGTTGTCGCCAAGGTCACAAATGTCATCGTCACTAATATCGTTATATTTGCCAGCCCGACCGCATTCTGTTTCATGCGGTAAAGCATACTGGAGACGGTAATAAAATGTTTCGGCTGATAATAATAGGCTTTATTTTTTTTCTGCCGTTTGAGCAGCCAAATCGTAAAGCTTAAATAGAACAAGAGCGTGCCGAAAATGACAAACAGCACTGCAATAAAAAATTTAGTTAAGGCATCGAGCGGAGAGGTGACCGTTACAGCAAGGTAGTAACCGATTGCCAGGGATACGAGACCAAGCAGGGCCAGAATGCCGCGTGATTTCGGTTCCTTTTCTCCTTTACTCGCATTTTTAAGCAATTCAAGACTGGACTGACGACGGATGGAGAAGCTACTGATGATCATCAAGAGCAGATAGATGCACGCAAAAATCATGGTCACAATTCCAACCGCAATTGGACTCCACTGTAAGTCAAAATAACTTTCACCGAGCAGATGAATTAAGATCAGATAGAGAAATTTAGCCAGGATGATACCAAAAACAGTTCCTGTAATCACGGTCGCAAAGAACATCATCATGAGTTCCAAAATGGAAATACGGACGATGTGACGCTTTTTCAAACCGAGAATATTGTAGAGACCAAATTCTTTGGTGCGCCGCTTCAGTAAAAAGCGGTAGCTGTAAATCATGAAGATGGTGGCAAAGATCGATAAGACGATTAAACCTAAGCCGAGCAGCATTGCGAAGCTGCCTGAACCTTTCAGCTTTTTCAAGCTTGGGCTAAGTAAGATCGTCGCGATCATCAGATTCATGATGAACATCACTACACTTGAGAGACCGAAGGGAAGAAAATTGCTGATCGATTGGCGGATGTTGCGGCTCGCTAATTTGACGTAAAACATCTTAGCGCACCTCAGTTCCAAGCAGACTGGTCATCGTCATACTGATTTCTTGCATGAATTTAGAGGCTTCGCGGTTCGCACGGTAGAGCTGATGGAAGATGCGGCCGTCTTTGATAAACAGCACACGTTTGGCGTGGCTCGCTGCAATCGCCGAGTGCGTGACCATCAGGATTGTCTGTCCAGTGTCGTTGATTTCTTCAAGCAAGGCAAGTAGACTTTCACTGTTTTTGAAATCGAGTGCTGCTGTTGGTTCATCGGCGAGCACAAGCTCCGGCTCGGTGATCAAGGCGCGAGCGATCGCCACACGCTGTTTCTGACCGCCGGACAATTCGAATGGCTGTTTGTTCAGTAGATCATTGATGTTTAATTTGGGTGCCAACTTTTCGAGGCGCTGTTCCATCACGCGGACTTTCTCGCGTCCCAGAACGAGCGGCAGGAAAATATTGTCGCGCACCGACAGGGTATCAAGCAGATTGAAATCCTGAAAAATGAAGCCCAAATGGGTGCGACGAAATTCCGCCAGTTTGTTTTCTTTGATTTTCGTTACGTCCTGACCGTTCAGGATCACGGATCCGGATGTCGGTTTGTCGAGCGTCGCCAGTGTGTTCAGCAGCGTTGTTTTTCCCGAACCACTTTCACCCATAATGGCAATGTACTCCCCGTCTTCAACACTAAAGCTCACGTCTTGTAAGGCAATGGTTTTTTCTTTACTGAATCTAGTCTGGAATATTTTTTGCAAATGTTTGACTTGTAACAACATCGTGCTCGCTCCTTGATGATTTATTTTCCTGATGTGTTTAGTATACAAGGTCTCGCGCAGCGGCTGCCTTACATTTCTGATGTGCAGTCTTACAGATTTGTCAGATTCAAGTCGGCACCTGGAGAACTGGATCCATTTCTGATTAATAAGTCTTGAAACGCTATTGTGATGGACGAATCAACCTAATCGGAGCTAACTATTTAACCTTATTTAGAAATAGAGTATAATTATTGACAAATAATTTGGAAAAGTGAGGGAATTGAATGTACAAGTGGAAAATGTTGAGTACAATCGGATTTGATAAATATGACCAGAGAACATTGCCTTTGGCGCTTATATCTCCTTATTACGTTGAAGAAGGAAATGTGTACTTTTCCTGTGATGATGATGTGTTAAATAATGAAAACATAGAGACGATTAAAAAGGATTTTCAATGCGGTTTATCCATTGATCAAGAGAATAATATAATAATACTTGAGGATGCTAGAGAGTTATCCTAAATGAAATACCATGGCCAATAGGCTGTCTTACATACTGATGAGGAAATCGTCACCCGACCACCGGCATCAGAATGAGGTTGATATGCTACTATGAAAGTCAGTACTTTGAACAATTCAAAGTACTGATTTTTTCGCAGGATAAGAAAAGTATATAATTTCGAGTGAATTCAGGGTTCATATCAGCGGCGTAATGCTCGGAAAAATTCTGATTCAAACACAGAAGCACGAGACGCCTGCGGAGCGATCCTGTTGATCGCAGGCCAGGGGAGACCCCGCAGATGCTCGGTTGATCGAGGAGGCTCCCGGACTGCCGGCGGCAAGCGAGCAGCTGAAGTGTCGTTCATGCAGAAGATTGATGATTCAAAGTCGCATATAGAGTGACAGGATTCTTGAACAAAGGGAACTTACTAATGGACATCGTGCGATCGAATAAATAAAATTAAAGGAGATTAACAAAGGAGCTGAACTCATGAGCAGCGCTTTTCGTACGGTTAAGGCAGTCTTAGAAAATTACAAATCTGCTATTTATGAGAAAAATGTTGAGCGGTTTCTTTCTGCATATGCTTCGGACGTTCATATTTATGATTGCTGGGAGAATTGGGCGTGCATCGGTATTTCCCAATGGAAGGAAACGATACAAAATTGGTTTAATGGGTTGAATGAGGAAGGATATTATCTCAAAACAAGCTTTGATGATCTAGTCATTGAGGAGAATGCGAATCTCGCTTTTGTTTATTGTGCGGTAACGTTTGCGGCGCACAACGCATGTGGAGAGAAGGTTCATCAGATCACTAATCGATTCACATTCGGTTTGAGAAAAGAAAATGAATCTTGGAGTATAATACATGAACATTCCTCGTTGCCAATAAATATGGAGACCAGGGAGGGTATTTTTAACTTAAGATAAACATGATTCCTAATAACGGCTCGATGCTTGGTTTTTTCATATGTTTTTGTATCAAGGGTTCTCATGATGATGAGGACTCTTTTATTTTGCCTCGAATATGCGCTTCCGAGTAGAAAGTAAATCATCTGGAAAAAGTGAACCTTTTGTGAAAAGTAAGAATTATGTCCGATTCCTTATTAACCAGTTTTATTAAAAACCGATGTAGAAATAGGAGGAAATGTGTCGGATTTAATGATGACTATTCACTCGTTTAAAAATACAGCATAGACAGGAGCAGAATTTTACAATGATCGAGAAAAAAAGGCGGGGACATGCTAAGTTGCGATTAAGATTCGCACTCATCTTTATGACTGTTATGCTTGTTATTGTCCCTTCAGGAATGGTTGGAACGTTTTCGTATCTTAGTGCAAAAAATGAAATGATGCGCAGTATTAGCGGAAATGCCAGAAACAGTATCAATATTCTTAGTGAGAACATCAATCAGATGATCGGAGACCAGCACGCTCGTATCAATTACTTGGCGAATATGATCAGTGCCGATCATATAAAAAGCAATAGTGTGAAGGCTTTATTAAGCAGTCAATTTCACAGTACAAAACTTGCGGATAATATTTCGGCTGCGGATACAAATGGCTATTTTCTTAGTGGTAATGGTACAAAAATGCCTAAAGGATTCGATCCGAGGACACGTCCGTGGTATAAATTGGCGATGGCGAGTCCTGGAAAAGTTGTATTGACCGAACCGTACATCTCTGCTAGTACTGGACACCATGTCGTTGCTTTTGCAAGAACCACAAAAGATGGTAAGGCAATTATTAATTTGACGATTGACTTGAGTGCATTGCAGAAAATCGTTAAAGAAGTTCGAATTGGAAAATCAGGATATGCGAGCTTATACAGCGCAGAGAACACGGCAATGGTGAGTAAGTTGGTAAAAGCCGGAAAGAAAACACCAAATCAAGCACGTTATAGAAAAAACAGCGGTTCATTTTTTACCAACCAGATGGGTGTACCTCGTCAAGTGAATTTCATACACAATAAAAGTACCGGATGGGTCATCATTGGTAACGTTTCGGAAGCTGAAATCAATTCGGACTTACATAAAATTCTCGTTCAGACTGTAATTGTTGGCTTGATCATGGCAATATTAGGCACTCTTATTGCTCTGCTCGCTGTTCGAAACATTATCAGTCCGATGAAAAAAATATTAGATGTATCTTCACGCGTCATCAATAAAGACTTAACGCAAAAAGTGAATGTTAAAAGCTTTGTAGAATTTGAGCATCTTGGTGAAGGCTTTAATAAAATGATTGAAGAATTACGTCATATTCTTAATAGTGTTGGTGAGAAGGCAGGTGCACTTGCTTCTTCATCGGAAGAACTGACGGCTTCGACAGAAGAAAGTAAAGCAACCATTGATGAAATCGCCCAATCTATTCAGCAGATGGCTGTTGGGGCAAATGATTCTTATAAAGAAACCGAGTCAACTGCTGCATCTACTGATTCGATACAAAATCAAATTGAACAAATTGATGGGAATGCGGATCATCTGCATCATGCTTCTGATGATGCCATGAATAAGGTTGAATTCGGAAAAAGGACGTTAAAACAAACGACGAGTCAGATTCAAATTATAGAAGAAAAACAAGAAGAAGCATTAAAGACGATTGAAGAATTTACGAATCAAGTCGCAAGAATTGAAGAAATGAACCAGTTGATTGACGATATCGCTGCACAAACGCAGCTGCTTTCACTAAATGCGGCAATCGAAGCTGCACGGGCTGGCGAAGAGGGACGCGGTTTTGCTGTTGTTGCCGATGAGATTCGAAAGCTTGCCGAACAGTCTGCGGATTCAACAAAGAAGATTTCAGAAGTCGTCGGCTTGTTGCAAGTACACAGCACCAAATCTATGGAATCCATGAAAACCGGCAGTATTGAGATAAATAAAGGTCTTGAGTCAGTAAATAAAACTGCGGATTCATTTGAAAACATTGCTGAGTCAATGAACAGTGTGTCAAAAGAGATTCAACAAATGACACAAGCCATCAAAATGATTGCTCAGGAAACCGGACAAGTTGATGCTGCCGTTAAAAATATAAATGAAGCAGCATCAAAGGTAAGCAGCGAATCACAAAATGCTTCTGCAGCTACTGAAGAGCAATCTGCTTCAATGGAAGAAATCGCGAGCAACGCGACGGCTCTATCGGATATGGCTGAAGAACTGCATCAAATTGTTTCGTCTTTTAAAACAAAATAATGGTTGCCACATTTATTTAGAATAAGATTAAATGTCATAAAAAAGGCTGCTGTACCGGTTATTCGGACAGCAGCCTTTTTATTTTGGATACATGCTGATCAATGTTTTGGGTTATTTCAACTCACTTTTTTTCCAATACTGCAAAGTAATTTCCTTCGTTATCAGCAAAATTAAAAACCCGGCCCGTAGGCATGGTAACAATGTCTCCAACTGTAATATTTTTATCAGTAAAGTTCTTGTAGAGCGCATCCAAATTTTCTGTGAAAAAAAGTAATGATGGTGCACCGAGATTCAATTCAGGCTGCATTTTAGCGATTAGTTCTTTATTGTGGAGAACAATGCTCGTTTCTGCTTCCTCGGAGGGAGCAATTTCAAACCATCTTAGTCCTTGTCCGTTATCTTCTTTAGAAACGAGGTGAAATCCGGCTTTTTCTGTCCAGAATTTCAAAGAGTCATCTTGATTAGTTACATAGAGCATGACTTGACCGAGTTTATGAATCATTCGTTTCGTCTCCATTTTCATTGTTATTTATGAGTAACTTACTTTACTATACCCAATAATTCCTAACAAAGATTAATAAAAATAGCGTTCAATAAAAGGAAAAGGACAGAAGTGGTTACTCCTGCCCTTAAATGCTAACCTATTTATTTTTTAAGAATAAGTTTTAGTGCATCGATCAGCTTGTCCATCTCTTCGTCTGTGCCGATCGTAATTCTTAAGTGATTTGAAATGCGCGGCTGGTTGAAATAACGGACAAGGACGCCATGATCGCGCAGTTCGTGAAAAATGACTTCAGCGTCCACTTCTGTATGACTGGCAAAAATGAAGTTTGACTGCGATGGTACGACTGTGAACCCTATATTTTGAAGCCGTTCGATCGTTTGCTCTCTTGTTGTAACAATTTTCTTAGCCATCTCTTGATAATACGCATCGTCATCAATTGCTGCTTTTGCGCCGGCAAGAGCTAATCGGTCAATCGTATACGAATTAAATGAGTTCTTCACGCGATTCAGACCGTCAATAAGTTCTTTTTGGCCTAATGCATAGCCTACCCGGATTCCTGCTAGGGAGGAATATTTGGACAGGGTCCGGATGACAAGCAGATTAGGATAATCGTTAATGAAAGGAATAACCGATTCGCCGCCAAAATCGATATACGCTTCGTCGATAATCACGACATGATCTTTGTTCGCTTCCAGTATTTCTTTGACCTCTGAGAGTGAAACTCCACGTCCGGTCGGTGCATTCGGATTAGGAATGACAACGCCGCCATTCGGCTCGCAGAAAGCTTTGACCGGTAGACTGAAATCTTCATTAAGTGGAATAATTTTCGGACTCAGTGAGCATAAGTTCGCGTACACCTTATAAAAACTGTATGTAATATCGGCAAAAGCTACCGGATTTTCGGCGGAAAAGAAGGACATAAAACTAAAGGCGAGTACTTCATCTGAACCGTTGCCGACAAAAATTTGTTCAGGATCTAATTGAAAGTGCTCGGCAGCCGTTTTTCGTAATTCATCGGCGTTCGGATCTGGATATAGTCGCAGCTGTTCATTAACCGCTTGTTTGATTGCTTTGACCACTTTCGGAGAAGGCGGATACGGATTTTCATTGGTATTCAATTTTACATACTTTTTATCCTTAGGCTGCTCACCAGGCACATAAGGATCCAGCTTCTGCACAAGTTCATTCCAAAATTTACTCATGGCGCACCTCACTTAATCGATCAATAGATTCTGTACTTCAAATTTAGTTATATTCTCTTTACTATGATACAGTATTACCAAGTGAAAGTAAAAGAAATTTCGTTGCATTGTTAAATAGGCCTAGCTGACACTTATATAAAATTCATGATGTTCATCAAAACGTATGACAAAAAAGCATCGTTAAGATCACAGTATAAAATTGCTTGTTTACTTATAATCAAGGTGTAATGATGAAAATAGTTTCTAATAATAAATCACTTTTTTTCTGGGT
This sequence comes from Sporolactobacillus laevolacticus DSM 442, assembly GCF_000497245.1. Lineage (GTDB taxonomy): Bacteria > Bacillota > Bacilli > Bacillales > Sporolactobacillaceae > Sporolactobacillus > Sporolactobacillus laevolacticus. The sequence continues at coordinate 25,494 of NZ_AWTC01000024.1, read as the reverse complement.
TTCATAAAGATCATTTAAGATTATCTCACATTTTTACAGTTAGAATAGGTATTCCAATAAGCTCTGATAAAATGGAAATATCAAACTTACACTATTAATGAATCTTCTATTTAGTTGAGCAAGGAATCGATACATGGCCTTGTCATTATTTTGTTTTCCGTGAAAAAATAAATAATAGAGGAGTCAATGTAAACTATGAAAGAATATACAATCTATAGAGTAATTGTATCTTTTGCGATCATAATTTTTATCATATCATTCATCTCCCAGAACTTTTTTCATACTGCGGAACCTTACGCAAATTTCATAGGATTAATGTTGTTATGTATCGCTGTTATGAAGTTAATCGATGACAAGAATAAGCGTGAAAAATATTTAATCTAAGACAAGGGGTAGACAATGATTAGAACAGTTATTTTGTTTATTTTTGCCGGTCTAGCAGAAATCGGCGGTGGTTATTTAATTTGGCAGTGGCTAAGAGAAGGAAGATCGTTTTATTTGGGACTGATTGGTGGAGTGATTTTAGCATTATATGGTGTCATTGCAACACTGCAGGTGTTCCCGTCATTTGGCAGGGTTTATGCTGCATATGGCGGTGTCTTTATCGTTCTGTCACTTTTATGGAGTTGGGGTATTGATCGAAAAACACCGGATTTATATGACTGGATTGGTGCACTGATTTGTATCATCGGCGTTTCCGTGATGGTGCTTGCCCCGAGGCATTAATGAGATTAGTTGGAACAAAATTCCAATTTGCGCGTAGATAGGAGTAAAATGATTAGTAATTACTGTGATCACTTAACATTTGCAAGATTGTTCCGATATTAACAACAAAGATAAATATAGGTCTAATTAACTGTAACCATAGTCATTTTGTTGTAAGATGAAACAATTAGAGCGTGAATATACATAAAATCGCTTTACAAAGAAATTAATGGAAAACATGTGGATTCAGAAACAGAAACAGATACGGAAGTATTAGGTTGTGGGGCTGAAACGATGAATAACACACGTGATCAGTATTTACCGGTAGGGATCGCTTATCAAGAAATGGTTTATGATTCTAAGGGATCCCCATGTGATTTTATCTTTCTTCAAACAAATTCTGCATTTAAAGAAATGATTGGCCTTAGCGATGTGCCAATTGTCGGCAAACGATTTTCTGAGGTGATGCCGGATATTCAAGAGGATATACGGCAAGAATTAATTTGGAAATTTGCTGATGTGGCACTTCGCGGGGGAACAAGAATTATTGATGTACCGCCTGCGATGATGCAGTACCCCTATAAAGTCTGTGAATACTCTTTCGAAAAAAATCGCTTCTGGACGAATTTAATCTATTCTTCAAATGAGCAAATGCCTCCTCTTCAAGAAATGAACGAACATAATAAACTCAAATTATCTGCTGCGAAAAGCGAGGAAAACTACCATTTGCTTCTCGACAATGTGTCGGAAGCGATTGTGATTGCTCAAGACGGCTATGTTAAATTATGCAATTACGCCGTGGAGGACTTAACAAAATTTAGTCAATCCCACCTTTTTTCCGTCCCTTTCTATGAAATGATTGCCGCACCCGATCGAGAACGGATGAGAACAAACCACTTTAAACAGATGCGTGGAGAAAGAGAGGGCTCTTTTTCGCGATTTCGCATTTATACAGCCAATGGGGAACTGCGTTGGATTGCTATGAAATCGCTTCGGATTAACTGGGAGGGAAAACTTGCGAGCCTGAATTTTCTTAGTGATATCACCGAACAAGTACGCACTGAAGAAGCGTTAAAAATTAGTGAGGAACAATTTAAATTCATCTTTGAAAATGCTGCTGAAGCGATTCTTATCGTCCAAGACTACCGAATCCGAATCGCAAATCCTGTAGCCATAAACCTTTCAGGTTATACCGAACGGGAATTGCTTCATACAGATGTTCACCACTTTATTTATTACGAGGACCGAAAAGGCAGCCTTCAAATCTATCGCAAACAAGTGAATTCTGGACTTAAGCATTTTAAAGCAGAATTCCGTGTTATGAAGAAAAATGGTGAGATCATTTGGGCGCAGGCAAACGGTGTTGCGGTCAAATGGGAGGGACGCGAGGCGATTCAGTATTTTATCAACGATATAACCGAGCAGAAAAAAGCTGAGGACGCGCTCAAGGCGAGTGAAATGAAGTACCGTTTGATCACAGAATTTGCTTCGGATGTGATCTGGGTCTATAACCATACACGTCAATGCGTCACCTATCTTAGTCCCTCCATTGCCCATTTAAGAGGCGTTTCGGTGAAGACAGCGTCTTTGATGAGCCTAGAGGAGACATTTAGTCCGGATTCCCTCAGCATATTGCGTCGTACTATGGCTCAAAAACTACCAACATTTTTGGAACATCCCGATGTATCCAATACGTTTATTTGCGAAGTGCAACAATATCGTGCGGATGGAAGTCTTGTGTGGACGGAATTATCCATAAGATTACGTTATAACGCAGCGCATGAAATTGAAGTTATTGGTGTCACACGAAACATCGAAGAACGAAAAAAGGCGGAAAAAAGTGTTCTTTATTTAAGCTACCATGACCAGCTCACCGGATTATATAATCGGCGTTTCTATGATGAAGAATTGAAACGGATCGAAAGCTCGGAAAGCTATCCTATAACTTTAGTGCTTGCCGATGTGAATGGATTGAAATTAACCAACGATGCATTTGGTCATCACGCCGGCGATGAATTGTTGATTCGAATTTCGCAGGTTCTTAAAGAAGAAAGCAGAACGGGTGATATCATTGCAAGAGTCGGAGGCGACGAATTCGTTCTGCTTTGGCCGAAATCGGATGAAACATTTGTTGAGGAGCGGCTCACTCGAATCCATCATGCGCTGTTATCGGCGAATAGTGTTAACCATACGGTCCTTTCCGTTTCTTTTGGCTGGGCAGTTAAGCATTCCAGAGAGCAGACCATGAGGACTATATTTACAGATGCCGAAAATAATATGTATCAGCATAAGCTATTTGAAGGAAACAGCATGCGCAGTAAAACGATTAAGATGATTTCCAATACGTTATACGAAAAACTCCCCTCGGAGGAAAAGCATGCCCGGCGTGTTAGCAAACTATGCGCGGCGATTGGTGAAAAACTGAACATGGATACAAACGATATTAATGAACTGAGGATGGCGGGTTTGTTGCATGATATCGGGAAGATCACGATTGAAGAAAATCTGTTCAGAAAAGAAAAATTGACCGAATCGGAATGGGCAAGAATCCGTCTGCATCCGGAAAAAGGCTATCATATCTTAAAATTGTCAAATGAGTTTATGAATATCTCCCAATTTATTCTATGCCATCATGAACGTATTGATGGAAAGGGCTATCCACTAGGATTAAAAGGTAAAGAAATTCCATTGCCTGCAAGAATTATCAGTGTAGTTGGTGCCTTTGATGAAATGGTGACTGATAAGCCTTATCGAAGGAAAATGAATCAGGAAGCAGCAGTTGAAGAGTTAAAAAAGAATGCAGGTACCCAGTTTGATGCGGAAATCGTAAACTTATTTATTTCAGACATCATAGAACTAAACCACAAATAATCCCACAAGCATTTACCTAGAAGACAAAGAGCAGAGACTTCCAAAAATGTATTGAGGAATTTTTAAAATTTTCCATTCACCTATCTAAAATTAGTGCTATAATTTCATTACTGTGAAATATATCTTTCTATAATGATCGAAATAAACGGCTGAAAAACCCGCCTGATGAATCATGGTTGAATATTAGTCGGGCAATTTTTTTTGCCTTGTTATTCGATGAAAATCAAAAATGACATTCTATATATATGGTAAATGGGGTGAAACATAATGAATCAGTTATTGAGAAATCGTCAATTTTTACTGTTGCTTGGGGGACAAAGTGTTTCTATATTTGGAGATCAAATCTATTATATCGGCTTGATGTGGACAATTATGAAACAGACGGGTTCAACGATGTCTCTTGGGATGAGTGTAATTTGCATGACGCTTCCCTCAATCTTTGTTATGCCATGGGCCGGCGTTATGGCTGATCGGAATATAAAGAAACAAATACTGATGATTACTGACTTTGTCAGAGGGCTGATGATGTTGATGCTCGTTGTTCTCACTATGAACGGGCATTTCTCATTGCTCATGATCAATTTAGTCCTCGTCATAATCTCGGCAATGAATGCATTTTTTTCACCTGCCCTTTCCTCTACACTTCCACTTGTTATAGATAGGAACAATTTATCAAAAGGAAATTCGATCTTTGAATTTATTAGGCGCTTTTCAGCAATACTTGGACCGGCAATCGGAGGTATATTGATTTCGATTCTCTCAATCAGTGCAGTTTTTGCTTTGAATGGTCTATCGTTTATTATTTCTTTTTTCTTTTCTCTTTTTCTTAAAATTCCTTTAGTCAGTCAGCCGGAGCATGGTGAATCATTTTTAATGAGATTTAAAGAGGGGTTTTTCTACACGCTTCGAATGAAACGTCTTTTATGCCTTACTTTAGTTGGCGGTGTCATTATTAATTTTTTTCTTGCACCGATTGAAGTTTTTCTTGTCGCTATCAGTCATCAGTTGAAATTTGGATCAGCCGGCTTGGGTTGGTTAGACGCGGCAATATCTATCGGAGCTTTATTAGGAAGCCTGACTATTCTATTCGGGCACATTAGCAATCAGATCAGACTGGCAGTGATTGGCCTTGTCCTAGAAGGTGCTGCTTTAATTTTAGTGGGGCTATTTCCGGGTTTTATTCCGCTAGTCGTTTTCTTAGGATTACTAGGTCTGGGGATCAGCTTCGCAAGTATCGGAATTAGCACTACTTACCAATTGATTACTGAAGATGACAAGCGGGGACGGGTCAATAGCTTCAATGGTATGTTGGGCACTTGTACTGTCCCACTGGGCACACTTTTTGGCTCATTTCTGACCAGCAAACTATCTGTAGCGTGGATTCTGGTTGGCTTCGGCCTCATTGTATCAAGTTCAGGGATGACACTCTATTTTCCTTTTAAAGAAAAACTGCAGACAACCCGCAAAGTGAGTACCTATTGATTCATTTTACCCTTTGAATCGAATTAACTGCGCTAGCCCTATAGTTTTTTGAGAAGGTGTTTCCTACATGGGAGAGACTCGGATTACCAAATGAAAAATCGAGAAGAAATCGTTCATACTGATTTCTCCCCGATTCATTGCTCAAAGAGTTTTTTAGGACCGCCTATTCTCTCTTTTCGCCAGTTAATAGTCATTAGTGTTTCCACTCGACAATAATTGATCATAAAGCGAAAAACACGAAATTAACTTATTTAACTTCTACACCTTTTTTAAATACGCGTTTTTCTTGTTGAACAATCTTGATATCGTCCAGAGGATTGCCATTTAATACAATAAAGTCCGCGTATTTTCCTTCTTCAATCGTACCGTATTCGTCGTCAATTTTTAATAGCTGTGCGCCATTGATCGTTGCTGACTGCAGTGTTTGGAGCGGCGTACAGCCTGCTCCGACCATTAATTGCAATTCGAATGCCGAGTCATTCTTGAAATCATTATTTGGTGTGCCGGCATCTGTACCCATGGCAAGCTTCACACCTGCCTCAGCAGCTCTGCCTATGCTTTCCATGTGTGCCTTTTTGACTTCTCGAGCGACGTCAAGCATGAAATCAGGGACTTGTCCTTCTCCGCGATCCGAAATACCGTAAACGGCGATCAAGGTCGGAACAATAAATGTGCCCGAATCTAGGAACATCTGAATCGCTTCATCATCGAGATAAAAGGCGTGCTCTACAGAATCAACACCGGCGCGAACTGCATTCTTGATGCCCTCTGTCCCCTGAGCGTGTGCGTTTGCAGTTCTGCCTTTATGGTGCGCTTCAATGACCGCGGCACGCAGTTCCTCTTCAGTCAGTTGAACATCATCTGGAGATTCGCCACCAAATGAGACGCCGCCTGTTGCCATAAGTTTAATATTATCCGCACCATTTTTCAGCGCTTGACGTGCTGCTTTGCGAGCTTCATCTGGGGAATCTACTTCGTAGCTGAGTGTACAGAAATGTCCTCCGGTCATCGCAAGTGGACGACCTGATGCACAGATACCTGGTGCAAACAAATTCCCGCCTTTTTCAAGCTTGGATAATTGGATGTCGACATCAAAATCAGCACCAACATCGCGGATATATGTAACGCCGTGCTTGAGTAGATCACTTAAGTTATCAAGAGCTATTTTAGTCGCTACAACCGGTGTAAGCTTAGGTGATCCCAGAGGATCAAGCTTCCCTGAAACATCTGAGGTAATATGCGTGTGCGCATTGATCATACCGGGCATCACATATTTGTTTCCCAAGTCAACCGTCTGATCAGCTTCAGCTGCTAACCCTGTGCCTGCTTCTGTAATTTTCCCCGTTTCATCATCGACAACGAAATATGCATTAGCCTCAAAATGATCTTTGTTACCATCAAAAAGAGAAAAGTTCTTATACAGCGTCTTTGTCATAAAATGAATCTCCTCTCATAAAATCATAATTTTAAGAACTATTGAAATAGAATTGTTAATAAATATTTATAGGCTTAATAATAGTTTAACAAGAATACTCACCCATTCAATGGTTTATTTACGATTTTCTGAATTTCATAAAAATACTTATTTATAAAAAGGATTTATTGAACCCTCTAATAGGGCTAAAATGAACAATAACCATTCGCTCTATTTTTTTGATTGTTAATCGTTGATCATGATTTTTGTCGACACTTGCACTTCTAGAACGAAACGCATACAATAATAACAATGACAGTAGAAATGGTATAAAAGCATTGAAGAGGACATGAGCTGTTGTGATCGTTCCCAGAGAGGGAAGATTTGCTGTGAACTTCCTAACAGAGCACAATTGCTTACCGCCTTGGAGCTTCAGCGGTGAATTTAAAGTAGTCGCTGACGGTACAGCCGTTATCTGATCAAGTGCCATAACCTTGCACAGGTTATGGAACAAGGGTGGAACCACGAGCTTAACACTCGTCTCTTATGGGAGACGGGTGTTTTCTATTTTTCAAAGGAGTGAACGTTATGTCGTCTGTTTCATTAACATTTCCGGACGGATCTGTTCGGGAATTTCCAAAAGGTGTGACTTCTGAACAAGTCGCAGAATCCATTAGTTCCAGTCTCAAGAAAAAATCGGTTGCGGGCAAGGTCAACGGTGATCTTTACGACCTCACGAGACCGATTGAAGAAGACTCTGCTATTGAGATTGTCACTCAGGATTCGGAAGATGGTCTGGAAATCATGCGCCACAGCAGTGCGCACTTGCTTGCCCAGGCTCTGAGACGGATCTATCCTGATGTTAAATTAGGCATTGGTCCGGTGATCAAGAATGGTTTTTATTACGATGTCGATATGGAACATTCTCTGTCAAAAGAGGATTTTCCGAAGATCGAAAAAGAAATGAAGAAGATCATCAGCGAGAACCTGCCGATTGTACGCAAGGAAGTCAGTCGCGCGGAAGCCATTGATCTTTTCACGAAATTAAATGATCATCTGAAGCTTGAATTGATCCGTGATCTTCCGGAAGATGCGACGATTACGATTTATTCGCAAGGCGAATATGTGGATCTTTGCCGCGGACCGCATCTCCCGTCAACCGGAAAAATCAAGATTTTCAAATTGATGAATGTATCCGGCGCTTATTGGCGTGGAAATAGCGACAACCAAATGCTGCAACGGATCTATGGTGTCGGCTTCTTAAAGCAGAAAGATTTGGATGATTATCTTCACTTTCTTGAAGAAGCGGCTAAGCGAGATCACAGAAAGCTCGGCAAACAACTGGAACTGTTTATGTTCTCTGAAGAAGCACCAGGTATGCCATTCTATCTGACAAACGGCCAGATCATCCGTACGGAATTGGAAAATTTCTCTCGTGAACTGCAGCGCCAGGTGGACTATGATGAAGTGCGTACACCATTGATGATGAATCAGAGGCTTTGGGAAAATTCAGGCCACTGGGATCACTATCATGAAAACATGTATTTCACAAAAGTGGACGACGTCAACTATGCGCTGAAGCCAATGAACTGCCCGGGTCACATGCTGATTTACAAAGACACGCTTCACTCATACCGAGATCTGCCGATTCGGATCGCCGAATTTGGACAGGTACACCGCCACGAATTGAGCGGCGCGCTGAACGGTATGCTGCGTGTGCGTACGTTCTGTCAGGATGACGCGCACATCTTTGTTCGTCCGGATCAAATTGAAAGTGAAATTAAGAATATCTTCCAGTTGATCGGCAAGATCTATAACACATTCGGCTTCGAATTCACAGTCGAATTGTCGACACGTCCTGAAGATCACATGGGAAGCATTGAAATGTGGGATCAGGCGGAAGCTGCACTGGAACGCGTACTGCATGCGATCAACATGCCGTACACGATCAATGAAGGCGACGGCGCGTTCTATGGTCCGAAGATCGACTTCCACATTAAAGATGCAATTGGCCGCAGTCATCAATGTGCGACGATTCAGCTTGACTATCAGATGCCAGAGAAATTCGATCTGACGTATATTGATGAAAATAACGAAAAAGTGCGTCCGGTTGTCATCCACCGTGCGATTTATGGTTCGCTCGACCGTTTCTTCGCGATTCTGATCGAACACTTCGCCGGAGCCTTCCCAACTTGGCTTGCACCGACGCAAGTGCAGATCATTCCAGTTGCCGATGTGCACATTGATTACGTTAAGAATCTTGTCACTGACCTGAAGAAGGTCGGCATTCGCGCTCACGCTGACCTGCGCGGTGAGAAGCTCGGATACAAGATCCGCGATGCTCAGACGCACAAGATTCCGTACATGCTGGTTATCGGTGATCAAGAAATTGAACAAAACGCAGTGAATGTCCGTAAATACGGTGAACAGGAATCGAAGACGGTTTCTTATGAAGCATTCAAAGCAGATATTCTTGAAGAAATTAAGAATAGGGTAACTAAAGTAGAAAAAGCATGATTATATCGATGAAAAGAGCAGGCGGATTAACTTCCGCCTGCTTTTTTTAATGCTCGAAAAGGATCAAAAAATGGTGACGACCGGATTATTTAGAGTTTTGACCGGATTAATTATGTTTTAGACCGGATTATCCGCTGCGACGACCGAATTAATCATAAATTAGACCGAATGAAAAAAATAGAGATCCTGTCGATGCAAAAAAGCACCGCATCTCGCGGCGCTTTTCAATAAACCTATTTTCGTTGATCGAGTTTCTTACTGATTTCATCCAGCTTATCTAAAATTTCCTTGTTCCGTTGCTCCGGCGCATGTTGCACTTGCTTTTTAATGAATAGAACAGCGATCACAATAATTGCAAGCGAGATTAAAAAAAGAATGATCATGATAATGAATTGAAAAATGATGTTGCCAAGACTAAATGAAAGCATTTTATTCCTCCATTCGTTCATTTAGATCCATTACCTTCAGTATAGCATCAAATTCGCATCACAAAATAAACATCCCCGCATATCTCGGGGATGTTCAATACTGTAAATTGATTCTGTTGCCAGTTATTGCTGCAAACGCGGCATTTTAATTTCAACAATTGGCTCGGTACACAAACGGACAGGACGGCTTGCCAGCAAGTAACAGAGTGCGAGTGAAGCGGCGAACAGGAATGCATATTGATAAAGATTTTGAATGCTGTCATAGATCGGAAACAAGACCATGGTCTTTATGAAAAATCCATGAAGTAAGTAGATATACAAGGTGTTTTTGCCCAGCGTCGTAAATGAGAAGCGTTTCTTAGGAATCAGCGACATAAACGCGAAGATGGTTATTAAAGTGACACAATAGACGGCAAGCCTTACAAGACCGCCTTCCATTTTCGGCAGCCCGAAAGCATGGTAGGAGGAGTCATGCAGTACCCAATCCTGAAGATCTTTAGGAAAAATGTAGCGGCAAGCAAGAAAGACCCCCGCCAAAGTAAATAATCCGGCGATTTTGAACGGTATACGGGTTAGAACATTCATAAAGTGTTCTTTCTTCAACAAATAACCGAGATAGAAGAACGGAAAGAATGCCAGCGTGCGAGAGGCGCTGTAATCCGTACCAATAGGGTCGAAAAATCCGGCACTCAAGCCAATCAGCAACGCAACAGGGAAGCCAAATTTACCAAACTTTGAAAAAGGAATGATCATTAGTTTCCAGCAAAGCATACTGATCAGAAACCAAAGCGTCCAATGCGGGGTCACAAGATCGAACTTTAGCACTTTAGTATACCCGGTTGCATAATAAAAGTAAGAGTAGATGATCTGGAAAATCAGATAAGGAATCATGGTTTTCTTGATTACGTTTAGCACATAGCCTTGTTTGTTAAAGTGCTTAGAGAAAAAACCTGAAATAAGAATGAACGCAGGCATATGAAAAATAAATATGAACGTGTACAGTGAATAAATTATGGGCATGTCAGACTTCAGATTAGTCAGGCTATGTCCAAAAACGACAAGTAAAATCAAGAAAAACTTGGCGTTATCAAAATAGCTGTCTCTGATCTTCGTCATGATTTTCATCTCTCCTTTTTTACTCGTTATCATAGGAGTTTCGTTTCCCTTCGTAATGAAATTGCGGTTGTCATTAAGCGTTCATGCGCATGAAAAAAGGGTGTAACACTGTAACATTTAAACTCGTCTCTGTTTTTTTGATCATGCGTTTATTCTCCCACTGGAAAATTAATATTTACTTAATCGTCCAATGAAGCTAAAAGACTGTATATTAAAATCTCATTTTTTTCACAAAAAAAAGCCTCTTTCATTCTCTTTCCTGTGCTCCGGATCTGGTCCGGATCGAAGAGAATATCAAGAAGCAAAATATGTTATAGCATATTTAAAAAGCGGTTTCAACACTATTTTGTTAGAAAATGGAAATACGAATAGGACAGGTATGATTCGCGGAAAATAAGAGGGAAAGAAAGCTTGATAATACTGGGTTTTTAACCAATTTCAGAAAGATAACAAGTGTGTTTCATTTTTGATTTCTTCGATAGATCAGTGGCTCTTTCTACGAAAAAAAATACAGCCCCTTTTCAGAGACTGCAGAATGTTGCTATCGACTTGTATACCGAATCAAATCTCAGACAGTTTTTTCAAGTGCTTTTCTGAAATAGCCTGTACCTTTTTAATGCGGTTTGTATATTTTTCAATACCGCTGAGTACATCCGTGTGCATCCAGACATCGACAATTTCCAAAGCAATGCCGGAGCCGATAATTTTGCCGCCGATACAAAGTACGTTACTGTCGGTATGCTGACGTGCCAGTTTTGCGCAGAATGGATCTTGGCATACAGCGGCGTTCAGTCCGTAAATGCGGTTAGCAATGAGCGCACTTCCGTAGCCAACCCCGTCAACAAAGATTCCACGATCAGCTTCCCCCTTAGCGACAGCGAGTGAGGCAGGGTAAACATAATCAGACAAATCACATGATTCTTTGCTATCCGTGCCGAAATCAATGACTTCATGTCCTTCATTCTCAAGCCAGGCCTTAATTTCACCCTTCAATTCATATCCAGCGTGGTCACTTGCCATTGCAATTTTCAAAGTTCATTCCCCCAGTGTTATAACTCTTCTTTGCGCTTCCAAACCTATTATAGTATAGGATGCGTTATTTTTTACGATTAGGAGACATAAAAATCAGCAATTGATCATGTCGATCCCTATAAAAGGACCAATCGATAATACAGGAGGAACAGATATAATCACATTTTTATGTTGTTCCGGCTTGCGATCATGAGCAAAGAGTGCTTTAATATAAAATATAAATCGAAATGATTACGATTTAAAAAATTATTAAGGAGTCTTTTTATGGCGAAGAAATCCAAAATGATCAAGGAACAGAAACGTGAAGCGCTTGTCATAAAATATGCTGACCTGCGACGTGAACTTAAAGATAGTGGTGAGTATGCCGCTCTCGCAAAGCTTCCTCGTGATTCATCCCCGACGCGACTTCACAATCGTTGCCCTTTAACCGGTCGTCCGCACGGATATATGAGAAAATTTAATATGTCCCGTATTTCGTTCCGAGAGTATGCTTATAAAGGCCAAATTCCCGGTGTGAAAAAAGCAAGCTGGTAATCGTACTGAAAGCGCGGCTTGTAGCGGAATGGGAATGAATTTTCGACTGGTCAGAATTTGAGGATATGCTTTTAAAAAAGTTTTTGTATTAACTTGACAAAGAAAAACGTAATAATTACTATTTGTAACTGTGAGCTTAAATCGAAACAATTCCGATTGCTAAAAGGTTATCTATTTTGGAGGTACTTTATAGAAATGAAAATATTCAGTTCTGCACGCCGCTCTGCTTTTTTATTTACTGCTATTCTTTTGTTAATCGGCTTACTTACAGGATGCAGTCAGTCAGGTTCAAATGGTTCCGGCAAAAATTCAAAGATTGCTATTGTTGCCGCAGAAGATTTTTATGGCGAAGTAGCCAAAGCTGTTGGTGGCAGTCATGTGAATGTGACATCGATTATCAACAAACCAAGCATGGATCCGCATGATTATGAACCGTCAACCGGAACCGCAAGAGCGGTTAGTCAGGCAAAACTTGTTGTCTATAATGGAATCGGCTATGACAGCTGGATGGAAAACCTTGCAAAGAATACTAAAGATCAGACAGTCATTCGAGTTGCTGAAGATCTAATGGGCAAAAAGGATGGAGACAACGAGCACCTTTGGTATCAGCCCGAGACGATGCCGAAACTTGCCGATTATCTAGCAGGCAAACTTTCAAAAATTGATCCTAAACATGCTGCCGAATATAAGAAAAACGCAAAAAAATATAGAGCAAGCATTAAGCCGGTAGAAGATGAAGTTACCAAGCTCAGTCAAAAATCCAATCAGAAACTCGTTGATGTTTCCGAACCTGTTTTTGACTACACATTGGAAGCATTGGGTTATAAAGTAGCGAATAATCATTTTGAAATTGCCGTAGAACAGGAATCCGATCCATCACCAAAGGACATTGCAAATATGCAGAAGGATATCAAAGAAAAACGGATTGCCTTCTTTGTCAGCAACATTCAGGAGATTAGCCCTACGGTGAAAAAAATAATGGCATTGGCTGATAAGCATGGCGTACCTGTGGTTAAAGTGACGGAAACTCTACCAGCAGGAAAAGACTATAAAACGTGGATGCTGGATCAGTTGAAACAGATTGAAAACGCGCAGAACAATAATTAATTGAAAAATGCGGATCGGAGAATCGGAGAGAAGGACAGAATCCTGCATCTCCGATTCATCTTCTTGTTAGAAGGTTGATCAGTTTGCTTGACAAATCAAATCGAAATAATTACTATTTATCAATGCGACATGTTACAGTGGGCACGACAATTTCTAATAGATTTACATATTGCGAAGTTCAAAGTCATTTTAATTTCAGGGAGGTTTTCAAATGCTGCGTCAAATCCAGATCAGTGATCTTCAAGTAAGCTTTAATGGAGAAGAAATTCTGAAGGATCTTTCTTTTGGCGTTTCTGCAGGTGAAATGTTTGCCATTATCGGACCAAACGGAGCCGGGAAATCAACCCTGTTAAAATCGATTCTTGGACTGATTCGCCCTCAGCACGGAAAGATAACGATGAACAGTGAAGGTAAAAAAGTAGTCGTTGGCTATGTACCTCAATCACGTGTGATTGATGAGGAGACGCCGATCAGTGCGAGGGATTTCGTTTCACTTGGACAAATATCCGGCTTTTTTCCATGGCCTTCTATGCGAGAAAGAAAAATATTGAAAGAAATAATGATCTTTACGGATACGGACCGCTTTGCAAATAAACCGGTCGGCAAATTATCCGGAGGAGAACGTCAGCGGGTTTTTCTGGCTCAGGCGCTCGTACGCCATCCGGACCTGCTACTTCTTGATGAGTCCACAGCAAATCTTGATCCGAATGCCCAGGCTCAGATGATGGACCTTGTAAAAAAAGCAGTCAAGGAATGGGGTGTGACCGTTATTTTTATCTGCCATGATCTTCAGTTGGTTAGAAAATATGCGGATCATATTTTACTCATGTCCCGTGGTTATTATAAGACTGGAAATGAACAAACCATACTTGATGATCATGATCTGTTGAAGGCAGTCTATCAGACGGTTACTTCTGGAAATGAAGAGAGTCGCACAGGGGGATCAGTTTCAGCGGGACTATCGCTTTCAGCTTCTCAAAGGTAAAAGGCGAGATTAGCTGAAACGTTCTGTTCAGAGCGAATTTAATTGAAGCCTTCTTCTCAAGAGCTATTAACGGAGGATAAAAAGATGTTTCAGTACGACTTTATGCAGCATGCTTTTATTGCAGGAACATTGATTGCTGTGATGTGCGGCGTTATCGGTGTTTTTATTATCGCGCGATCGCTTTCTTTTATTGCGCATACAATTTCACATATCGGTTTTGCGGGTGCTGCCTTTGCTGCTTTTGCCGGTATTGATCCGCTGATCGGTTTGCTGGCTTTTACAATCCTTGGTTCTCTTGGCGTCGGACAGATGGGCGTCCGGATGTTCCGCCGCGACGCATCAATCAGCGTGATCTTAAGTCTTGCGCTTGGCCTTGGCATTTTGTTTTTATCGCTAGGTAACGTTCAGGGGAATTATTCGAGAACCTTGCTTTTTGGCAGTGTGGTCGGCATTGATCTGCAGGATATCTGGCAAATTGTCGCAATCACTCTATTAGTGCTTTTGGCGCTGGCAACTGGGTACCGCTGGCTCAAGTTTGATTCTTTTGATCAGGTAGGCGCTCAAGCGGCGGGATTGCCGATCCGCTGGATTTCCATTTGTTTTCTTCTGCTGATGGCTGTCGCAGTCAGCGTTACCGTCCAGATTGTCGGGGCGTTGCTTGTCTTTGCCTTGATGACCGTACCTGCGGCGGCAGCAAGATTCTATACACAGTCAATTTTCGGGATGATCCTGCTTTCTTCACTTATTGCCATGTTAAGCGTTTGGTTTGGCCTTGTTGCCGGTTATTATACAAATGCTCCGGTTAGTTTCTTCATTGTTGCATTTGATGCGGCAAGTTATTTTCTCGGCATGGCATTTCGAACGGTAATGGAGAGACGAAGCGCTGTTCGGGTGGAGTAAGGGGCAATCTGATTTTTAACCAAAATAGGACCGCTGCCTGGTTGGCAGGGGTCCTATTTTAATGCGTTTAATGATCTTTACTTTCTTTTAGATAACTCCAACCGTCTTTTTGGTAGAGTTTACCTT
Organism: Sporolactobacillus laevolacticus DSM 442; assembly: GCF_000497245.1. GTDB lineage: Bacteria > Bacillota > Bacilli > Bacillales > Sporolactobacillaceae > Sporolactobacillus > Sporolactobacillus laevolacticus. The sequence goes on along the minus strand of NZ_AWTC01000024.1, from coordinate 10,277 downwards.
CTTTCATTAGTTGGCCGAGCGCTTTTTTAAAGTCGCCTTTGCTTATTGCGAATCGCTCCTTAATGTCTTCAGGGAGGCTCTTATCCCAGTAGGGCATCGCACCGTCTCGACTGTTCATATAAAGAACAATCTTCTCCACATTCTGGTCGATCAGTTCATAGCTTCTTGGACGCATAGAAAGGTTTAATGTCCCTTCATCCTTTACAGCGATGACTCGGCACTGAATAGCTTGTCCAACACGGATGGTGCCGGTGATCTCGGATGTATGGATGAAACCAATATACCCATCCTCAGTCAGCACGTGAGCGCCGTCCAGAAGTAGGCGGTAAACCGTTGCCTGAATATCTTTATTCCTTAACTCGCCAGGTGCATCAACCGCCAGCGTGTTGATCACTGACTCGTCTGCAAGCTGGGCAAACAGGCGATTTTTTGGATCAAACTTCAAGCTGCAGTAGAGGCGGTCACCGGGTTGCGGCCAGTAGATCCATTCATCAGGAAGATCGTCTTTAGAAAGCAAAATGTCTTTGCTGATGCCGATGTCAACAAAGACACCATATTTTTTCTGAAGTGATACGGCGGTTACCCAGACGAACGTTCCAAGTCGGATTTCAGGGATCGTCATTGTAGCTGCGATTCTCCCCTGGTGATCCTGATAAAGAAATACGGTGACTTTTTCGTTCTCATTCAGTTTCCCGGTCACATCATTTTCGTGGAGCAGCACTTCCTGGCTGCCATCGGTAAGAAAGTAGCCAAAAGGAGCTTTATGCGAAACATCAAGAGTCGCAACAGTTCCGGCTAAAAGTTCTGCCAAATTTGTTCCTTCTTTCTACGGTCATCATCCGCTGTTCAGCGGTTCTAGTCCTCATTATAACATGATACCCCCACATTCTATTCAAGAGATCGGCAGAAAAAGAAATTCATGGAAGAAAAAATGATTAGGAAAACGGATACTTTGCTAAAGCTGTATGATTTTCGTCACACTTTTTCAGTGAAATTGAGAAAACATCTTGTATAATGTAAGAAGAAAAGGCTATCGAATAATAAGGGCGTGAATGCTATGGAAGAAGTCGCTTGCTTGAAACAGGACGGATTGAACAATACATGCATGTTTTCTAAGCAAAGCCTGCAGGCGCTGAAATCGATGATGACTGAGACGACATTTAAAAAAGGGTCCAATATTTTCTGGGAAGGAGATCTTTCCGATAAGCTCTTTTATGTGACTCGCGGACGGGTAAAATTATTCAAATCCGCCTATGATGGGAAAGATCTCGTGATCCATTACTTTATGGAGGGCGATTTGTTTGGCGAAATCAGCTGTCTAGGCAGCGTGGAATGCTCGTTTACGGCAACTGCAGTCACGGATTGCACCGTTGGCGTCATTTCAGAGAAAGACCTTGAACCGTTGCTTCTTTCCAATTCAAGCCTATCTTTTGAGTTCATGAAGTGGATTGGCATGATGGGTCAGTTCACCCAAATAAAAATGCGTGATCTGCTCTTCTACGGAAAGAATGGTGCCTTGGCCTCAACCCTTTTGCGCATGCTTCATGGGTATAGCAGGTCAGATGAAGATGGCATCCATTATACGATCAGCCTGACCAATTCGGATTTGGCTCAACTGATCGGCTCGACACGCGAAACGGTGAATCGGATGCTTCAGTCGTGGAAAAATGATGGGGCTATTGACTATTTTCATGGATCGATTGTAATTAAAGACTTGAATTATATCAAAGCGATCTGTCATTGCGAAGATCGTTGCCCATTGAATATCTGCCGCTTATAATGCGGTCTGAATCTTTTGGAGCGGCCCTTTCATAAAGTGGCCGCTTATTTCTGCTCAATAATAGAAAAGTTAATAGGTGGACAGGTCATGAAAAATAAGATGATAAAAGGTATGCTAATCGTATTCTCGATTCTGATTCTGAGCGGTTGCGAGTCGCTCACAGATGGAGGAGACTCAGGCACCACTGCTCAGCCGATTTCCAGCTCATCCAGTGTGTCAACAGCTACTGACGAAGCACAAGTTCTGGTCAAACAAAGTGAGACACCTGTCAACGGCGTAGCGGCGAAGGTGATCAAGGTTGTCGATGGTGATACGCTGCAGGTTCTATATCAGAAGAAAGTGTCGACAGTACGCGTTCTGTTGATTGACACACCGGAGACGCATCACCCGAGATTGGGGGTTCAACCATTTGGACCAGAAGCGAGTGCACATGCGCATCAATTACTGGATGGAAAAACAGTCACGCTAGAACTCGCAAAGGATGGAGGGCGCGATAAATACGGCAGGTTGCTTGCCTATGTATTCGTTGGTGGAAAATCCTTTGAAGAGCTTCAGCTTGCGAGCGGGCTGGCACGTGTCGCCTACATATATCCGCCGAATACTAAATATCTGGATCAGTACCGGGCGATTGAACAGCAAGCACGTGAGAAGAAAATAGGAATCTGGTCGGTTCCGGGTTATGCCCAGGCAGATGGTTATCATCCGGCAGTTATGAAAGGGACAGAAGCCTATAGTGAGATAAAAAGCAGTAATGACCAGACAAAAAATACGTATTCTGAACCAAAAAGTTCTGCTGACGGCCAATTCTCACCTGATCAAAATGGTGATTGCGCCGGGTCAATCAAAGGCAATGTCTCTGATAGAGGAAAGATATACCATATGCCCTCGGATCGCTATTATAAAGTGACCAAGGCGGAAATTTGTTTTAAGAATCGTGATGCCGCAGAGAAGGCTGGTTTCCGTGCGGCTAAATGATCACATAGATATGTAGAAATAGACCATATAAAAAACGCATTGAATACCTTGATCGGTATTCAATGCGTTTTTTGATCAAAGGGTTATTGCTGCTGCATTTGCTGCTGTTCAGCGATTTCCGTTTTCACAGCTTTATAAGCTGTGTCCAGATTACGGATACGTCTGATCAATTCAAAGTTTTTGTTGATCCGATCCTGGATGATTGCCGAAACAACAGTATGATAATAGCTGTTCATCGTCTGAACCGGAGACTGGATATCGCCATTCTTTTTAATTTGCAGGTGCAGCGCTTCTTTAAAGTAATCAACGCTGAAAAGGTCTGAGTTCATCTTTTTCACCTCGTAATGAAAGTCATAAAAGAGGATGTTCGATAAGTCCGGGAAAAATTGCTGTCAAATCTCTGCGTCAACTTGTTTCTCCGCTCCTCACGTATTGTTTGCATACGCTCTGGTGCTCGAAACGGCGTTTCCTTGATCTTCTCGGCCCTTTTTGTCCTCCTGATCGAACAGACTCTTAAAGAAACATATTCTATTGAATCAATTTCCATTCGTGATTCCCGCCATGGACTTGCGTGAACATTTCGGCAATCTTACTAATCATTAGCTTTGCTTCTTCACTATCCATAGATGGCCGAAGGTAAATGATTTGCAGCGCGTCTGTTGTTTGTTCGGTGACGCAACTTCTCCTAGAATCAACAATTGGACTGCCGAACGCGCCCATGCTGTCAACAGAAATAATTTTTCCAGACATATGCATGGTACGGCCATTCAGTCCTTCATAGCTGTCTTTGTCCGTGCCGATAGTGATCTGAATCGGTACGTTCAGATGTGCCGTATCATAGATCCCCATTGGAATACCGTGCTGGACACTGAAAAAGTTAATCAAGTCAACTGCGGAATGTACGTAATGTGGTGCCCCGTCCTTCTTAATCTTACGCAGAAGTGCTTCTTGTGATGGCCGATACCGTGACGGATCTGTCCCGACTTTTTTAAAAGTGTTCCGCCACTCTTTAACACCATCAATTTCGCTAATCGGATGAGCCTGTAAAGACAGCTGTATATTTTCATAGAAAAGCGGCAGGCGGTCTCCGATTAATGGAGGAAGATCACCAATCACAATTGACTGATAATATATAGCCCCGACTTTGAAATCGGTCACAGCATCTTTTAACTGATAAGAAATCGAAAGATCAAGCATGGCGCGCCCCCTGATTGAACATGTCTATAAATTAGTGTACCATAATTTGTCCCAAATTCTTGAACAAGTCGATCATTTGTGCGTATTGTTCTGTTAAAATGAGATTAAGAAAATGAAAGGGATGAGTGACATGGTAATCAATTCTTGCCGATCTGAATGCTTAAACGGTGAATCAGATTAATTCAGGGCTGCCTCACATGCCTTGAATATAGGCTAGGGGTGTTATGATGTTTTCATTGATCCGTCTTGTTTCAAGAAAAACAATTTATATTACTTTTACCATCCAATTGCTTCATAAACTTGCTTTCTTATCGGTACCGATCATTGAGATGAAGCTTATCGATGCGTTAACCGAAAAAGCGCATGCAGGACTTCCTATGTATGTGACGTTATCTGTTCTCTTCTTTTTTCTCTGTCAAGGCTTGAATTATGCTGTTGATCTGGCTGAAGGTTATGCCGCAAAAGAAGCCTGGGTCTCTATTTATGTACGGCTCGATCAAGAATTACGTGATTTGGACGTAAAACGCAGCAATGTGACATCCGCCAATTTGCAGCAGTTTATGGGCCAGAATTATGAATTGATCAAACGGTTTATTTTTCAGGCCCCTTTGCTCGTAGTTATCAACAGCCTCTACATTATAGGGATCATCGTCTGCATGCTTTCCCTCTCGATCCCAATCACTCTTGTCGTCGCACTTTCAATTCCTATTTTTCTCGTACTATCTATGCGTTTCGAAAAGAGAATGACGGCAAATCAAACATGATATCCAAACAGAAAAAAGTATTTATTTCTTTGATGAACCGACGAATTTCCTGGATAATAGCAATAAAGGTGTTGTTTGCGACTTAATCTGTAATCTTGTTGAGAAAGGGAAAATCGTGGTCGTGGTTTCTCATGATCCGCTTTTTCTAAAATTGGCAAACACATCAGTTTTGGAGATAAAGGCTGCCATTTCGACGGCAGATTGAAGCCTACACATCGAACACGAAGGAGAAAATAATATGAACCAGGAAGACTACATCGCCGTCCAAGAGATTGAGACTTCTATTGGATATTTGACCCTGTCTGTTTATGATCATCAGCTATGCCATCTCGATTTCGGCTCGCTGGAGGAAAACAAACCACAACTTGCTCTTTGGGCAAAGAAGCATGAGTTGCCTGTCCTGCTTAAAGTGGACGAGACGCAATGTTCCGAAGCTGCCGAACAGCTGCGCGATTATTTTTCTGGAGCAAGGAAAGAGTTTTCTCTCAAGCTCCTTATGAAGGGAACCGAGTTTCAGCGTAAAGTATGGGCAGCCTTGGCAGAAATTCCTTTTGGAGAGACAAGGTCTTATAAAGACATAGCACAAGCCGTGAAAAATCCGAAGGGCGTCCGGGCAGTCGGTATGGCGAATAACCGCAATCCAATACCGATTGTTGTTCCTTGTCATCGTGTGATTGGTTCGGATGGCTCTTTAATTGGCTATGGCGGTGGACTTGATGTGAAGAAGTTTCTGTTGAAGCTGGAAAATCGAATCAATGCGTAAAGCTGAATAATGAGACCGCTGAGCATGAATTGACCTGCATATGCATAGGTTGTAACGAAATCATGCCGAAGCGGGGAATTTAATTGGATTGGAAAAAGGCGTTTCAAAAACACTTGCACATGTTGGGCGACTTCTGGGTTGACGGCTTGGATGTATATCAACTTCCATTTAGTGATGATGAACAGAAGAGGCTTCAGAACAAGAAACGGGATCTGCTGGATCAGCATGCTGAGATCGTGAGATCATTAATCCAAGCAAGAAAGATTCACGTCGAGGATAAGCGTGAAGATCTTGTTATTAACTATTGTCTGCATAGTCAGTGGCTGATCAAGAAAAATGGAGATTTTTATCTTGAAGAGAGGCTGGAAGACCGGCAGGGTGTCTTTCGAGAAAATCATCTTGCGGCTGATAAGCTTGTTCCGATTCTGCCTGTTCAGGAGCCGGTCACAGGCCGTGATACGGCTGATGAGGAATCATTAAGTGCACGCAACCGCAAATATGATCGGCTGCAGGCGGTTCGTTACGCCGATCTTTGGTGGAATCGCAGAAATCCTCAGTATCCGAAGGTTAGTGATGATTGTACAAATTTTATTTCACAATGCCTTCATGCCGGTGGTATCTCCATGTGGGGTGATCCGATTCGCAATAGGGGCTGGTGGCAGCAGCAGACGAACTGGAGCTTTAGCTGGACCGTCGCAAACAGCCTGCGTTGGTATTTAAGCCGGCAGGGAAGCATTATCGGTGCTGTTGAGAAAAGCAGTGCGGATCAACTGGTGCCTGGAGACGTCATTTGCTACGATTTTGAAGGGGACGGGCACTGGAATCACAATACCATGGTCACAGCCATGGATCCGTCTGGTTCACCACTTGTTAATGCGCATACGTATGATGCATGCCATAGATCATGGACCTATACAGATTCTCCGGCTTGGACCAAGAAGATTGAGTACAAATTTTTCCATATTAAAGACAGTGTCTGATTTTTCGTTTTTTAGTTGTGCTATAATAAGCTCAGTTTTAACCGAAAAAGTGGTCGGTACATCCGGCCTTTTTTTACGGGCATTTTCTGAAGGACAAGTATTATGGAAACTCCATTTTTTATTAAAAATGACTGCAAACCATGAACAAATGATCTTGTATAGGAGTGCTGAAAATTGAGTAATCATGTTGTGCTATACCAACCTTTAATTCCCCCTAATACAGGCAATATTGCCCGAACTTGCGCGGGAACGCACAGTTCATTACATTTGATTCGTCCGCTCGGATTTTCTACAGATGATAAGCATTTGAAACGCGCTGGACTAGATTACTGGGCGTCTGTTGATCTTCATTATTATGATTCGCTTGACGATTTTTTTGCCAAGCATTCTGAAGGTGAATTTTATTTGGTTGAGACGGATGGCAGCAGGCCTTATGACACCTTCGATTACAGTGATCCTAGTAAAGAATACTTTTTCTTTTTTGGGCGTGAAACAACGGGGCTTCCTAAAGAGTTCATCACCCAATATCAGGATCGGTGTGTTCGGCTGCCAATGACTGGTGCAATCCGTTCACTTAATTTGTCAAACTCAGCAGCAATCATTATCTATGAAGCGCTTCGTCAACAACATTTTCCTGGTTTGAACTAAGTTATTTGCATTCTAGATTTGAAATAGTCTTCAAATCTTAATAGTTTGTCATCTGCCGAGCATTCGCCACTTTTTTTCGGGAGATCATGAATTATTTTTTCTGAAATCATCGCTTTCTCTACGGAATTTTGAAGGTTATTCCGTATCCGTTCCTAGTTTCCATGAAAGATTAACGTCCACCTGCATACACTTAAGTACATGGGTGAATCTTAGGTGATTCCTTTCTGGGGGGGATACAATGAACTTTCTTGATAAACTGAAACAATTCCGCGACTATGAGGAACAATTGAAATGGGACGGCACGTTCGCAGACTACCTGGAATTGGTGAAGAAGAACCCGATGATTACACAGTCCGCACATTCCAGAGTCTATCAGATGATTATCTCGGCAGGTGTCTCAGAACAAGATGGACACAAACACTATCATTTCTTTGACGGACAGATTTTTGGCCTGGATGAAGCGATTGAACGCTTAGTTGAGGAATATTTCCATCCAGCAGCAAGACGGCTGGATGTCAAAAAGCGGATTTTGCTCTTGATGGGTCCGGTCAGTGGCGGTAAGTCGACAATTGTGACGATGCTCAAACGTGGACTCGAAAAATATTCGTGGACGGATGAAGGTGCTATTTATGCAATCAAGGATTGCCCGATGCATGAGGATCCATTGCACCTGATTCCGCCGCATCTGCGCGAAGATTTCTTCAAGGAGACAGGCATCCGGATAGAGGGTAACCTGTCACCGCTTAATGCGATGCGTCTTGAAAAAGAGTTTGGCAGTAAGATCGAAGAAGTGCCGGTTGAACGCATTTTCCTTTCAGAAGATAAACGTGTCGGCATCGGCACGTTCAGCCCATCTGATCCGAAGTCTCAGGATATCGCCGATCTGACCGGAAGTATCGACTTCTCAACGATTGCTGAGTATGGGTCTGAATCGGATCCGCGTGCCTACCGATTCGATGGTGAACTGAACAAGGCCAATCGCGGCCTTATGGAATTTCAGGAAATGCTCAAATGTGACGAGAAGTTCCTGTGGCATTTGCTCTCACTGACACAGGAAGGTAATTTTAAAGCCGGACGCTTTGCGCTGATTTCAGCAGATGAATTGATTGTCGCTCACACGAACGAAACAGAATATCGAACATTTATCAGCAACAAAAAGAATGAAGCCCTCCATTCACGTATGATTGTGATGCCGGTTCCTTATAATCTCAGAGTTAGTGACGAGGAAAAAATCTATGAGAAGCTGATCTCTGAAAGCGACGTAGCGAATGTTCATATTGCGCCGCATGCTTTAAGGACTGCGGCAGTTTTTTCGATACTTACGCGTCTGAAAGAGTCAAAGAGCAGGGGCATTGATTTCCTTAAAAAAATGCGGTTGTATGATGGGGAGATTGTTGAGGGGTATAATGAAGCAGATATCAAGGAACTAAAATATGAATTTTCGGATGAGGGCATGAGCGGTATTGATCCGCGCTATGTGATTAACCGGATCTCTTCGGCAATCATTAAGAAAGGCGTGCCTTCAATCAACGCGCTTGATATTCTGCGCTCAATTAAAGAGGGACTTGATCAGCACCCGTCCATCACGGATGAAGACAGAGCCCATTACACTGAATTTATTGCACTTGCTCGCCGTGAATATGATGAGCTGGCAAAGAGCGAGGTTCAGAAGGCATTTGTCTATTCTTTTGAAGAATCTGCAAAGACGATGATGGATAATTACCTGGATAATGTCGAGGCGTATTGCAACAGCAGTAAAATATTTGATCCGATTACGGGCGATGAGATTGATCCTGATGAGAAACTGATGCGTTCAATTGAAGAGCAGATCGGAATTTCAGAAAATGCGAAGAAAGCGTTCAGAGAAGAAATACTGATTCGAATTTCAGCATACGCACGTAAAGGGAAGCGATTTAATTACCAGTCCCATGAGCGTTTGAAGGAAGCGATTCAGAAGAAACTGTTCGCGGATCTGAAAGATGTGGTCAAGATTACGACTTCAAGCAAGACGCCGGATGAGACTCAGTTGAAAAGAATTAATGAAGTTATTGCCAGACTTGTCGACGAATACGGTTATAATACAACTTCAGCAAACGAATTACTAAGATATGTAGGAAGCTTGCTTAATCGCTGATCATCAAGTATCTGTTTTTCTTGCTCATCAGTAGGGGCGGCAATTAAAGAAGGGGCAATGAACGAGTCAATGAGCAAAACAAAAAGAGAACTGTGGAGTTGGATCAAAGCGGTAGCAATCGCGATTCTGATCGCCTTGCTTGTCCGCAATTTTATTTTCAGCAATTACATTGTCCGGGGCGAGTCGATGATGCCGACGCTTCAGGACGGAAATCGGTTAATCGTTAATAAAATTGGTTATGAAATTGGCAATCCGCACCGGTTTGATATTATTGTCTTCCATGCAACGAAGACGGATGATTATGTCAAACGGGTGATCGGATTGCCGGGAGATACGATCTCCTATAACAATGATCAGCTCTATGTGAATGGCAAAGCGGTGGCGGAACCTTACCTTCAGCAATACAAAGATGCGCTTCCTAAAGGACAACAGCTTACGGATAATTTCAGCTTGCAATCAAAGACAGGCAAACTCCGTGTGCCGAAGGGAGAACTCTGGGTAATGGGTGATAATCGCCAGAACAGCGAGGATAGCCGCTATTTCGGATTTATTCAGGAAAAATCTGTGGTTGGCAAAGTCGCTGTCCGCTACTGGCCTTTTGACAAATGGGCAGTTCTTCAAATAGCTTCCAAAAATTGACAGGCATTGCAGAACAGAGCGCCGAATCAGTTATCGGCGCTTTTTTTGCAAGTAAAAAAAGTATATAAAATTCAGGGTTCATCTTAGCGGTGTAATGCTCGGGAAAAATTCTGATTCAAACACGGAAGCGCGAGACGCCTGCGGGACTGCCATTGTTGATGCGAGCCAAGTGAGACCCCGCAGATTACTGCTTGTTTGAGGAGGCTCACGGATCGCCCGCGGCAAGCGAGCAGCTGAAGTGTCGTTTTAAGCACAAGATAGATGATTCAAAGCCGCATATTGAGTGAGAATAAAGGATCAGGCGTAGCCTGGTTTTTTCTACCCTTTGTCAAGTACTTGAGTAAAATTATTGGCGGATAGCGAAGTCTTCAAGATTTTTTCTGGAAAAAGAGTACAC
>NZ_AWTC01000023.1 GCF_000497245.1 Sporolactobacillus laevolacticus DSM 442 | reverse complement strand
TTTGGTCACTTTAATGATAACACCGGATTTTATAATGGTGTTTTATTCCTCCAACCTAGCTGGCTAATTTGATTTTACAACTGGCCAAGTTTTTCTCAATCTAAATCAAACGTTGAATCTAAAATTGACGATGTCTCCATCTTGCATAATATAGTCTTTCCCTTCCAAACGGAGACGTCCCATTTCTTTTGCTGCAGTTTCCGACCCAGCCGCAATCAGATCCTCAAAGGACACAATTTCAGCTCGTATAAAGCCGCGTTCAAAGTCTGAGTGGATAATCCCGGCAGCCTGCGGGGCCTTGGTTCCTTTTCGGAATGTCCAGGCGCGTACCTCTTTCTCCCCTGCCGTAAAATAAGTTGCAAGACCAAGCAGTTCATAGGATTTAGCAATTAAGCGGTCAAGTCCGGATGAATCAAGTCCTAAATCCTGGAGGAATGCTTTCTTTTCTTCACCATCAAGTTCAGCAATTTCTGATTCGATACGTGCGGAGATCACAACTACCTCCGCGCCATCTTTTTCAGCAAAAGCTTTAACAGCCTGAACATATGGATTATCATCAGGTGCCGCAACATCATCTTCTGATGTATTTGCTACATAAAGCACCGGTTTTTTGGTCAGGAAATTGAAGGGTTTGATGACCGCCTCTTCATCTTCCGTTAAAGAAACATGCCTTGCCGGTTTACCTTCTTCAAATGCCTGCTTCAGTTTTTGAAGCGCGGCAAACTCAACAATGGATGCTTTATCCTTTTGTTTTGCTAGTTTTGCTACCCGATCAAATCGCTTATTAACCTGCTCCAAATCAGATAATACGAGCTCCAAATTAATGGTTTCAATATCATCGATTGGATCAATTTTTCCGGAAACATGTGTAATATTCTTATCATCAAAACAACGGACAACATGGGATATTGCATCCACCTGCCGGATATTGGCAAGAAATTGATTGCCTAGTCCTTCCCCCTTGCTCGCACCTTTGACTAAGCCGGCAATATCTGTAAATTCAAATGTAGTCGGGATTGTTTTCTTTGGATTGTACATTTCGGTCAATTTGTCGAGTCGTTCATCCGGTACACTTACAATACCGACATTCGGTTCGATGGTACAGAATGGGTAATTCGCCATTTCAGCGCCCGCCTGTGTAATTGCATTAAACAATGTTGATTTACCGACATTCGGCAATCCAACAATACCTGTTGTCAAACTCATTTCCGTTCAACCCCCTGGGTTTCTCTTTCCATGTTCATTTCTCGTACATGTGGTGTATTGCCAGTTCTTATCATTCACACGGCTAAAGAGACGACATACTTAATTATTTTCTTCATCTTTAGTTCCATGTTCAATAATCTTTTTAATTTTTCGCTGGAATTCACTTCGTGGCATCAGGACACTATGCCCGCAGCCCAGACACTTAATGCGTATATCCGCACCCATGCGAATGATCTTCCATTTATTCTCGCCACATGGGTGAGCTTTCTTCATCTCAACAACATCATTCAGACCAAAACTGATATGGGGATTAGGCATTGTCCTTCCTCCTTTATTGAAAATGCTGCACCGCCAGAATGATGACCAAGCACCTTGCTGCTAATTCAGACATTCTGCTCGATTAAAAAGCTGTTTTCTCCTTAATAAATGCGGACAATTCGCTAATTGGCAGACGTACCTGGTCCATTGTATCACGATCTCTAACCGTCACTTTTCCGTCTGTCTTAGAATCAAAGTCATATGTGATGCAGAATGGTGTACCAATCTCATCCTGACGGCGATATCTCTTGCCAATCGAACCCGTTTCATCATAGTCAACCATATAATCCTTTGCCAACTCCTGATAAATGGCCATAGCTTCTTCACCCAGCTTTTTCGAAAGCGGCAGAATACTTGCTTTATAAGGAGCAAGGGCAGGATGGAAATGCAGGACCGTTCGTGTGTCTGTATCGCTGATTTTTTGCTCTTCATAGGCTTCCGCAAGAAAAGCAAGCGTAACACGGTCAGCTCCGAGTGATGGTTCAATAACATAAGGAATGTAGCGCTCATTATTATTTTGATCAATGTATTGAAGATCCTGACCAGACACTTCCATATGACGGCGCAGGTCATAATCAGTTCTGGATGATAGACTGGACAGCTCGCCCCAACCAAATGGGAAGAGATATTCAATATCCGTTGTGGCTTTGCTGTAATGCGGCAGTTCTTCCTTTTCATGATCGCGAACGCGCAAATTGTCTGCCTTTACATTAAGTGATTTCAGCCATTCATAACCAAAGGTCCGCCAGTATTGGAACCATTTTTCATCTTCGCCAGGCTTGCAGAAAAATTCCAATTCCAGCTGTTCAAATTCTCTTGTCCTGAAGGTGAAATTTCCTGGTGTGATTTCATTTCGGAACGATTTTCCGACTTGGCCGATACCAAATGGGATTTTTTTACGCATCGTACGCTGCACATTTTTAAAGTTTACAAAAATACCTTGCGCTGTTTCAGGACGCAGATAGATTTCATCTTTTGCAGTTTCCGTCACGCCTTGATATGTTTTGAACATTAAATTGAATTGGCGAATGGACGTAAAATCATGTTCACCGCATTCCGGGCATGCAATTTGATGCGCCTCAATTAATTGTTCCATAGTAGCAAAGTCAAGACCATCAACCGCTCCGGGCAATTCTTCTTGAGGAATGTTGCTTTCAATTAGTTTATCTGCACGAAACCTTGACTTACATTTCTTGCAGTCAATCATCGGGTCATTAAAATTTGTGATATGTCCTGATGCTTCCCATGTCTTCGGGTTCATTAAAATAGAAGCATCGAGGCCCACATTGTAAGGAGATTCTTGGACAAATTTTTTCCACCATGCTTTTTTTACATTGTTTTTGAGTTCAACTCCGATCGGGCCGTAATCCCACGTATTGGCAAGCCCGCCGTATATTTCTGATCCTGGGAAGATAAAGCCACGTTGTTTGGCTAGATTAACAATTTGCTCCATTGTTTTACTCATTTTTCTTGCTCCTTTATCAAATAAAATAAGCTTTCATCCACTAGGCAACTGCCTAGGGACGAAAGCTTTTGTTTGCTCACGCGGTTCCACCCTAATTGGTGCGCATTAATACGCACCCACTTTGTTACATCGCAGCTCAAGAACGCCTTCCTCAAACACTGTGTTCGGGCTTTCATCATCCCCGAATCGCTGCACAACAGTTTTAATGAGTACTCTTTTCCTTCATCGCTTGAAAATATTTAAGTTGCAACACTTGTTTTCTGATTCATAGTATATCCTATTTTTTATGAAAAAGACAGATTTTTAATGAAGTCATCTTTTTTCTCTAATTATTATGTTACCCAACGGGTTAGAACAAACGGGTTTCACAAAAACAGAGTTCTAGTCCACAGAACTTACCATTGCTGTTTCGAAGAGATCTTTTTCGCAGCTTGGTCATAAAACAGATTAAACGCTTTTCACCTATTTATACTCTTTTATGTGCCCTCCCCGTATAAAAACACAAGCTTTCACATATACTGTTGATACTTGGAGGGGCAAATCTATGAATCTAAATTTTGATCGAAATCAAGAGAATCGGTTAAGCACTCACGTCCATTATCAAGATCAAAGCAGTCATCACTCACTTATCCAGGGAATCCGCCGATTTCTTCCGGCAAACGGTACGTCGCCAATTGTGATTGTCTGTATCGGAACGGATCGTTCTACCGGAGATGCACTAGGACCGCTCGTTGGTTCCTATCTCGAGAAACATAACCTTCCGGACGCATATGTTTATGGAACACTCGAAAAACCGGTGCATGCCGTCAATTTAAATGAAACATTGGCGCTGATCGAAGCGTCTTATAAAAAGCCCTTTATTATAGGTATAGATGCTTGTCTAGGAAAGCTGCAAAGTGTTGGCAACATTACCGTTTCTGAAGGTCCAGTTCTTCCGGGGGCCGGTGTAAAGAAACAGCTCGTACCTGTTGGCGATATCAATATTACAGGCATTGTCAATATCAGTGGCTTCATGGAATACTCAGTACTCCAAAACACACGGCTTCATGTGGTTATGAGTTTGTCTCAAGTGATCGGGAGATGTCTAAGTGTTGCCCTTGTTTCAAGAAAACGAGGTCGACTTCTTTCCAAACTTCTATTGATGGATTAGTGTTAGTGGTTTTTGTTTGAATTTGATCGCTGTGACGTATGCGAATGGTCAAGCAACAAGAAAAAGAGCGACCGTTAGAGACGCCCTTCCATGATTTCGATTAAACGAAATAAATCGTCAGCCGAATAATAATCCAGTTCAATTTTACCTTTTTCTTTGCTGGTACCAGGTTTGATTTTAATTGAGGTGCCATATCGTTCTCTTAAACTATAAACCCGATCTTTCAATTCAGGTGGCATTACCCACTGCTTTTTATTCGATGTTTCACGTGGAACATGGTGGTTAAGTCTCTGAATTAAGGCTTCTAACTGGCGAACATTCAACTGTTCTTTTAGCACTTTATCCACGACCGGAGCCATTTGCTTCTTGTCTTTCAAACCAACAAGCGCACGTCCGTGTCCCATTGATAATTTGCCTTGTTCAATGAGTGAAGCAACTGCGTCATCCAATGTAAGCAACCGCAAATAGTTAGTAATATGAGGCCTGCTTTTTCCAAGCTTTTTCGCAAGCTCGTCCTGGGTCATACGCAAGCCTTCCATCAGCTTTTTATAGGCAGCCGCTTCTTCTATTGGATTTAGATTTTCACGTTGCAGATTTTCGATAAGTGCGATCTGCATCATTTCTTCATCGGAGAGTTCTTTGATCACAACTGGAACGGTCGTCAAGTTGGTTTGCTTTGCCGCCCGAAAACGGCGCTCACCAACGACGATATCGTATCCTTTAATACTTTTCCGAACAACAAGCGGCTGGATGATGCCATGTTCCTGAATAGATGTTGCAAGTTCTTCTAAGCCTTGTTCATCAAATTTCTTCCGCGGCTGATATGGGTTTGGCCGCAGCTCGCTTATTTCCACTTGTTCAACTGCATTATCCAGTTCTTGCGTAAATGCCTTAGGAAAAAAAGCATCCAAACCTTTTCCCAACGCCTTAGTCATTCGTGATCACTTCCTTCGCGAAGTCAAGATAAACTTCAGCGCCTTTGGATCTAGAATCATACGTAATTATCGGTTGTCCATGACTTGGCGCCTCACTCAAGCGAACATTCCGCGGAATGATGGTTTTAAATACTCGATCCTGAAAATATTTCTTCACTTCTTGAATGACCTGTAAACCAAGATTTGTTCGTGCATCAAGCATCGTTAATAAAACACCTTCAATTGCCAGATGGTGATTTAGATGCTTTTGAACAAGCCGGACTGTATTTAGTAACTGGCTTAGGCCTTCCAATGCATAATACTCGCATTGAACAGGTATAATGACGGCGTCGGCCGCAGTCAGTGCGTTAATTGTTAGAAGTCCAAGTGACGGGGGACAGTCTATGATTATATAATCATATGTATCTTTGACCTTTTCCAAGGCGCGTTTTAGACGAACTTCTCTTGAAATAGTCGAAACAAGTTCGATTTCAGCACCTGCCAGTTGAATGGCTGATGGGACAACATCAAGATTCTCGATTGCAGAACTATAGATGACCTTTGAAATCTCAACATCATCAACCAGAACATCATAGATACATTCATCAACCTCGCCCTTGTCCACTCCTGATCCGCTTGTGGCGTTTCCCTGAGGGTCAACATCGACTAATAAAACCTTGCACCCCAGTGTAGCCATGCATGCACTGAGATTAACCGCGGTTGTTGTTTTGCCGACACCGCCCTTTTGGTTGGCGACTGCTAATGTCTTGCTCACACTTCCACCTACTCTCAATCTTCAATCGCTACATTCCATTCTATCATGAATTGAATCGATCAGGACATTGAAAGCGTAATTTAAGCGCAAAAAAAAGAACCATCATCGATGGTTCCAGCCTCATATTCGTATTATTTATGTTTTGGAATGCGGATCGTGAATTGATAATAGTCACCCATATCTTCTTCATTTGTATCAATATCAAGCCCCGAATCAGTTACCATATGAACAGATTGTCTAATTGTATTTACTGCAATCCGTGAATCCCTGCTAAGTGAAAAACGTTTGCTTTTTTTTTCGTCATCGGCTTTGTTTTCAGCACTTTTTTCCAAGTAGCGTTTGACTCGATTTTCAGTCTGTTTAACATTCAGCTGTTTATCAATAATTTCATGAAGCACTTTTTCCTGAAGTACCGGATCCTTAAGAATAATTAAAGCTCTTGCATGTCGTTCTGTTATTTTCTTTTCAAGAATTGCACTTTGAACCGAGGAAGGGAGTTTCAGCAAACGCAACTTATTGGCGATTGTGGACTGCCCTCTCCCTAATTTTTCAGCTAAACTTTCCTGTGTCAATCCATGAATATCGATAAGTCTTGCGTAAGCCATCGCCTCCTCGATAGCGGTCAGTTCTTCACGCTGCAGGTTTTCGATCAATGCGATTGATGCCGACTGATCATCATCCAACGGCTTAATAATTGCTGGTATCGTTTCCCACCCGAGAGTAGAAACCGCTCGCCAACGACGCTCCCCGGCAATTATCTCGTATTTATCTCCTAACGGCCTAAGCACAATGGGTTGAATCACACCGTGTTCATCGATTGTTGCTGCAAGTTCATGGAGCTTTTCTTCGTCAAATACAGAACGCGGCTGATATTGATTCGGTGTTATCAATGATACTTCGATTTCCTGAACCCGTTCCTGTTCGATTTCTTGCGTAGCCGCTACCTCTTCTTCTTCGCTATGATTAAATATTTTCGAAAAATGATGTTTCATGTTCGCGCCACCACCTTTTGCTCTCTGCCTTGTAATATTCTCCTAACAATCCGTGATTCCTGCAAATAATGTTCCACGTGGAACATTTAAAGAGGACTTTTTGTCGGAACGCCTGGTTTTCTTGGATATTTAGCGGGTGTTGGCGCTATTTTGTCAATCTGCACCAAAGATCTTTTTCCACTATCTTCAGGAAGCTCCAAGGAAATAACGTGAATCATCTTGCCTCCGAGACGTTTAATTGCATTTTCTGCCTGCTGCACTTCTTCGTCTGCATTCATACCTTTAAGAGCGATAAATGAGCCGCCTTGATGAACGAGTGGCAAACAGTATTCACTGAGAACAGATAGCTTGGCCACAGCCCGTGCCGTCACAAGATCGAAACTCTCACGAATACCAGACCTGCGTGCAAAATCCTCTGCACGATCATGACAAAGTGTCACATCACTAAGACCCAGCTTATCAACAACGGCCTGAAGAAACGTCAGTCTCTTCTTTAGTGAATCAACGATCGTCAGTTTTAATTCAGGAAAGAGAATTTTGAGCGGGATTCCTGGAAACCCGGCACCCGAACCAACATCACATAATGTCAGTGTTTCTTTAAGTGAAAAATAGAAACTCGGCGTCAAAGAGTCAAAAAAATGTTTAATCATCACTTCATTTCGATCGGTAATTGCTGTTAAGTTCATTCTTTCATTCCAATCAATTAGCATCTCGTAATAAAGTTGAAATTGATGGCTTTGCGCTTCAGTTAACTCAATATTTTTTTCATGCAGCAATTCTTCAAGTAGTTCCATAACAGCCTCCCGCCTAATGTTCAGCCCGTCCTTCTAGCAAGTTTGCCCTCTTCCAGATAAACAAGCAGAATAGCGATGTCACTCGGATTGACGCCTGACACTCGCGAGGCCTGGCCGACAGATATCGGTCGCACTTTAGCCAGTTTTTGACGAGCTTCCGTTGCGATCCCATCAATTTTACTGTAATCCAAATCCTGAGGGATTCTTTTCTTTTCCATACGTTTCATCTTTTCCACCTGCTGAAGCTGTTTGCTGATATATCCCTCATATTTTACCTGGATCTCAACTTGTTCACCAACTTCTGCAGGAATGATCCCATGGTCAGGAAGCAGGCTCGCAACATCAGGATAGGATAGCTCAGGACGTTTCAGCAACCGGTCAGCCTTAGTCGGTTCTCTAAGTGGCGCCGCATCTTTAGCCTCTAACAGCCGATCAGCTTCTTCCGAAGGCTTAATCGTTGTTGTCGCAAAATACTGCCTTTCTTGTTCAATTAAATGCTTTTTGATTTTGAAACGATCATAGCGTTCATCAGGAATTAATCCAATTTGATGACCGATTTCTGTCAATCGCAGGTCAGCATTGTCGTGGCGCAGCAGCAAGCGATATTCTGCACGCGAAGTCAACAATCGATACGGTTCCTTTGTTCCCTTAGTAACAAGATCATCAATAAGCACACCAATATAAGCCTCGGAACGATCAAGTATTAATGGTTCTTCGCCGAGCGCTTTTCTTGCCGCATTAATGCCGCCCATCAATCCCTGGCCGGCAGCCTCTTCATATCCTGAGGTACCATTAATTTGTCCGGCGGTAAACAGGCCGCTTATTTTCTTCGTCTCGAGTGATGGCCAGAGCTGTGTCGGCACAATGGCATCGTACTCAATGGCATAACCCGGCCGCATCATCTCCGCGTGCTCAAGACCAGGAATAGTAGCGAGCATCTTTCGTTGAATCTCTTCGGGCATACTCGTCGATAAACCATCCACATAAACTTCTTTAGTTGCTTTACCCTCAGGTTCAAGGAAGAGCTGATGCCTGTTTTTATCATTAAAGCGAACAATCTTAGTTTCAATTGATGGACAGTACCGTGGTCCGGTTCCGACAATTGCACCAGAATAAATCGGAGACCGTTCCAGATTCTCTTGGATAACTTTATGTGTCTCCAAATTGGTGTACGTTAGCCAGCAAGGAATCTGCTCTTTAATAAATTCTTTTGTGTCATAAGAGAATGCCAGTGGTGCGTCATCTCCTGGCTGAATTTCTGTTTTCGAGTAGTCAACCGTACGTCCATTTACACGTGGCGGTGTGCCGGTCTTAAAACGTACAAGATCAAACCCGAGTTCTTTGAGATGGTCGGACAATTTTACCGATGCCTGCATGTTGTTCGGACCGCTTTCATACTGCAGTTCTCCAATAATGATTTTTCCTTTTAGATAAACACCTGTGGTCAAAACAACGGCTTTGGCGCGATATTCAGCACCTGTTGCGACAACAACACCTTTGCACACACCATCTTCGACAATCAAATGATCAACCATGCCCTGGCGTAAAGTCAGATTTTCCGTCTCTTCAATCGTTTCCTTCATAGCGCGCTGATAAAGCTGCTTATCCGCCTGTGCTCTCAGTGCACGAACGGCAGGACCCTTTCTCGTGTTCAGCATTCTCATCTGAATATAAGTTTTGTCAATGTTGTGCCCCATTTCACCGCCAAGTGCATCGATCTCCCGGACAACAACGCCCTTAGCAGGACCGCCAACTGAAGGGTTGCACGGCATAAAAGCCACACCCTCCAGGCTTATTGTCAACATCAAGGTCTTTGCACCGATTCTTGCTGAGGCAAGTCCCGCTTCAACTCCAGCATGTCCGGCACCCACAACGATGACATCATAAGTACCGGCATTATATGATTTCATTTCTGATCCTCCATTTCTTTTTAAATGTGTCGCTTCTATTTGAAAACTGCAAGGTTTATTTCCCTAAGCAAAATTTCGAAAACAGTTCATTAATCAAACTGTCTGATACTGTATCACCAACAATTTCTCCAAGTACATCCCATGTGCGTTTAATGTCGATTTGTGTCATATCTACAGGAAGTCCCTGTTCAGCTGCATCAAGAGCATCATTTATCGCTGAACGTGCCTGCTTCAGCAAAGCAATATGACGTGTGTTGGACACATAGGCTTCTCCATTCGTTGTCACATCATGACTGAAGAATAAAGAAGCAATCGCCTTCTCCAGCTCTTCCAGGCCTTTCTCATCAATCATTGATGTTTGAAGTACCGGGTTACCCCCGGCAAGCTGCTTTATTTCATCAAATGAAGCTTTTTGTGGCAGATCCGCTTTATTTACAAGAATAATTGCCGGCGTTTTGCCGATCAGCTGAAATAGTCCGCGATCTTCCTCAGTGAGCGCCTCGTTACCATTAATCAAAAGAAGTACCAGTTCAGCTGACCTAAGCAGTTCCTTTGAACGTGAAACACCAATTTTTTCAACGATATCGTCCGTATCTCTAATCCCTGCCGTGTCAATGAGTTTCAAAGGCACGCCGCGCACATTAACATACTCCTCAATAACATCCCGCGTTGTACCAGGAACGTTAGTAACAATTGCTTTAGATTCATGAACAAGTTGGTTAAGCAGCGAAGATTTACCGACATTTGGACGTCCGACAATGACGGTTGATAATCCTTCACGTAAAATCTTCCCCTGTCTTGCAGTTGATAGAATTCTGTCCAATTGTCGCCTGACTTCGGATCCTTTTTCGTGAAGAATCGTGTTGGTCATCACTTCCGCATCATCATATTCAGGATAATCAATATTCACTTCAACCGCGGCCAGTATTTCCAGTAGCTGTCCTCTAAGACTGCGGATCAAAGTCGACAATTTACCTTCCATCTGGCCCATCGCAACATTCATCGCCTGATCGGTTTTCGCTCGAATGAGATCCATGACTGCTTCAGCCTGAGAAAGATCAATTCTTCCATTTAAAAAAGCACGCTTTGTAAACTCACCCGGTTCTGCAAGGCGGACATGTTGATCCAGAACAAGTTCAAGCACTCGATTCACACTTGTTAATCCGCCGTGACAATTAATCTCGACAACGTCTTCCCGGGTAAAGGTTTTCGGTTTTCTCATGACAGAAACCATAACCTCTTCAATGGTATTACCCGTATCAGGATCTACAATTTTTCCATAATGGATCGTATGGCTGTCAACCTCTTTAAGCGATTTACCGCCCCTAAACAGCTGATCTGCAGCGAAAACAGCCTCAGGACCACTGAGCCTTACCATGCTGATTGCGCCCTCGCCGATCGGGGTCGAGATTGCAGCGATTGTATCATAATCCAATTTTATCACCTCTTTCCAATTTCGTCCTTTTTCCAAAGCTACCCACTGTTTGTGTGTACGGCTCAAGTTATTCAGGCTAACCTATATCGTACGCCTTCTTCTTTTACGAAGAAAAGCGATTATCATCAAATTTAAAACTGTGCACTTTTTCAAGACTATCATACATTATTTTTTCATCAAATGAAAAAGAGAAAATCAGCCATACTTTAAAATACTTTGCTTTACCATACTTCTATAACCAACTTTTTAAATGACTTAAGTGTAGTAATAGGCTATGGTTATTAATTTTCATGAAAAAAAGCGCGCAATTTGCGTGCTTTCTTCACATCATCAAGTTTAGTAGTTAAGAGTGTGGAGCTACTGTTAAGTAACGTCTCGGCTCTTCGCCGTTTGAAAACGTTTGGATCTTTTTGTTGCCTGACAACGCATGATGCACGATTTTACGTTCAAAAGCCGGCATCGGCTCAAAACGATGCGGACGGCCGGTTTTTATTGTTTTTTCTGCGATGCGCTGAGCGAGATCAATTAACGCTCTCTTTCTTGTCTCTCGATAATTCTCGGCATCAAGCATCAAATTGATTCGGTGGTCCGACTGAGTATTCACTACCCGTTCCGCCAAAAATTGCAAAGCATTTAGAGTCTTTCCGTGCTTGCCAATCAACTGGAATGCGTCATTACCAGCCAGCTGGCAGCGGCATGCCCGCATATTGCGTTCTTCGACTTGCACGTGAACAGACAATCCACTCTGCTTTATAATATCTGTTAAATAATCCACACCATCATCAAATGGTGTCTTATTAAGTGCGACTTTTACGAGAGCCTTCCTCGCACCAATTCCTAAAAAACCGGATTTGGGCTTTTCTACGACTTGAATGTCTACTTGTTCCAAAGTCGCATTTAATTCATTGAGGGCGATTGACACCGCTTCTGCAACCGTCTTTCCATATTTGGTTACTTCCCTCACTTTTGCTTAGCGCCTCCCGCTAGCTTCTTATCTTTAGAGTCAGAACGATTTTCATAGATAATATAAGTTTGGAAGATCATGAAAATATTACCGACAACCCAATAAAGCGCAAGAGCTGAAGGGAAGTAGAAAGCCGGAATGGCAATCATAATCGGGAATACGTACATCATCATCGCCATCTGTGGATTTGTGTTCCCCATTCTGCCCATCATAATCTTTTGCTGCAGGAACGTTGTCACCGCAGCAATTACCGGCAAAATATAATAAGGATCCGAATTTCCCAATTGAAACCACAAGAATGATTGTGTTTTAATCTGCTGTGTTCTCATGATTGCCTGATAGAACGCAAACAAAATCGGCATCTGGATCAGGATCGGCAAACAGCCCGCAAGTGGATTTACCTTATTCTCCTGGAAAAGTTTCATCTGCTCTTCTTGAAGCTTCTTTTGCGTATTCTGATCTTTCGAGCTGTATTTTTGCTGCAGTTCTTTAATCTTCGGCTGCAATTCTTGCATCGCCTGAGAACTCTTTACTTGCTTGGCCATCAGCGGCATCAGAACAAGACGGACGATAATCGTCGTTACAATAATCGCAAGTCCATAACTATTCCACAGAGTTTTTGCGACGAAAATAATAAATTCAGACAATGGATAAACAAACCATTTACTCCAAATCCCGGTACTCTGAGCATTTATCGGTTCATTAAGATTCGTGCACCCAGCCAAGAGTACGGTTAAAAACACCAACGAACTGATGGCAACTACTTTTTTCCTCAAAACACTACCTCCTCGATCGATCCGAACGATGTTTCAACATGCCCGTCTGTTTATGGGAGCACTTTTCGGGGACAGGATCAATCCCTCCCGGATGAAAAGGCTGACATTTTAATAGACGCTTGACCGTAAGCCACCCTCCCTTAAACACACCGAACCTCATTAAAGCCTCAATCGCATATTGCGAACACGTCGGATAAAAACGACAGGTTGGCGGTGTATATGGAGAGATGAACCGTTGATACAAACGAATGATAAAAATCAATACATGTTTCATTACTTCATATCCTTGCGGACGGCGCAAGCACGCGAGCCTTTTTCATGACATGTTCCAAGCTCTTCTGCATTTCTAGATGAGACATTGTGCTAACAGGTTTGCGAGAGATAATGATAAAATCATTGCCAATCTCCAGCCTGTCCGAAAAATCGCGGAATATTTCTTTTATATACCGCTTAATATGATTCCTCATAACCGCATTGCCCATTTTTTTGCTGACAGACAACCCTAGTCTTGAATAGGTCTGATTGGGCTGCTTCAGCACGTAAACCACAAACTGCCTGTTCGCAAAGGATTTTCCGTCTTTAAATACTACTTGAAAATCTTGGTTTTTCTTTAATCGCTTTAATGTCTTCATTATGTCCCTCCATGTGGGACGTCTCAACTCATGAGTAATTATTAAGCAATACAGGTTTCACACAAAAGGCGTCCTCCATTGCTATTCGATTTAACGAACGTTTCTGTTCTGTTTTATACTCTTTCAGTATAAAGAATATGTTCGGAATAACAAGGTTTTCCACATCGAAATATGTTGGTATCGGATCTTTCACTGACATGCAGTACAAAGATGGCACCCTTTTTATACCTCACCCGACCCATGATACTCAATTCTGCCGACGTTTAATCATTACTATTTGTTCTTGACTCTTGGATTTTGCAAGATTTCTTTATGATGGTATAAAAAAACCACTGCTGGTCACACAGTGGCTTTATGCTGACAGAACTTTTCTTCCTTTGCGACGACGAGCAGCCAATACCTTGCGGCCATTAGCTGTTGCCATCCGCGCGCGGAAGCCGTGAACTTTTTTCCTCTTACGATTATTCGGTTGAAAAGTACGTTTCAATTGATACACCTCCCAGCGCATAAAGTTAGGATTGCTGACAAATCAAATGTTTTATCGCGAAATACAACATTCGCTCATTCTATCCATTTAGCCGATCTGTCAAAAACACCACGACGAGAATCGGATCCATAAGGCAATTCATTCACACACTCATGTTTCTTTTTTCTCATCTTTCAGCCCCAAAAATTCATCGGCTTATTTCAAAAACCAGTCTGGCTTATTATAAATATTTTGATTCAAAAAGTCAATCCTGTCCCCTACGTTGAATCATTCAGTCCATCTGTGGATTATTTTTTTGCACCAATCGCTTTTCCACACCATTTATCGACAACATTTTCACATATATGCACCCTGTGAATAACTTAATTGTGTGTAAAGATATCCACTGTGGATAACATTTGTCGATCATTGCTTTAAAAGCGAATTTTTGATATGATCATAGTGCATTTATTTAACCAATATACAGAATCTACATAAAGTTTTCCACGGGCTGTGGATAATTTTGTGGACATTTGCTAACACCTGTGATTCACACTTATCCACAATGTATGCACGTTGTTGATAACTTTCTTATATTACGATTATCCTGTCTCTTTTCCGCTCTTAACGCCTGTGGATAGATATCGTATTTATATAATCTGTAAATAATGAAAGATAAGATTGATTGTATGAAAATACCTGATTGTATCCTGCCCTAACTAGTAGGGAGAAAAGCCGGAAGTATGCCCGCCTGCGCTGCTCGGCATCTTTGTGTTTTGCTATTTTTGATTTTAAAGGCATAAATCATCCGAAGAGCCTTTGTCGGCTCATTTTTTCTCACAAAGTCTTGACGGGTTGGATTTTCATTGTATCAATGCAATTTTTCTAGGGAGGGCAGCTAAACTTTGAACAACCTTCAAGAGATATGGAAGCAAACATTGGACATCATTAAGAAGAAACTGAGCAAACCGAGCTTTGAAACCTGGCTGAAAGAAACTCGCGCTCAGTCCATCAATGGTCAGATGATGATTGTCAGCGTGCCCAATGAATTTTCACGGGACTGGCTAGAGGAACATTACGCAAAACTCATTTCCGATATTCTTTATGAGATTACAGGCTCCCGCTATCATGTCCAATTCGTCATTCCAAGTAAGAACGCCGACAATGATGCCGCGATATCGAATAAAGGAAAGAGTGATGGAATGAATTTCAACCCGCAAGATGTCCGAGGCGGCAATTACGGAGGCATGAACCAGCGAAATCAGCATCGCGTGGACGAGTTAAACAACAGCATGCTGAATTCAAAGAATACATTCGAAACATTTGTCATCGGTTCAGGTAATCGGTTTGCCCACGCCGCTTCACTGGCAGTGGCCGAAGCTCCGGCAAAGGCATATAATCCTCTATTTATTTATGGAGGTGTCGGACTTGGAAAAACCCATCTGATGCACGCGATCGGCCATTATGTGATCGAACATAATCCTTCGGCACGAGTCGTCTACCTCTCATCAGAGAAATTCACAAATGAATTTATTAACTCGATCCGTGACAACAAAACGGTCGAATTTCGCAATAAGTACCGGAGCGTTGATGTTTTGCTGATTGATGACATCCAGTTTCTTGCTGGTAAAGAACAGACGCAGGAAGAATTTTTCCATACATTTAACGCCCTACACGAGGAATATAAACAAATCGTCATCTCAAGCGATCGTCCGCCAAAAGAAATACCGACTCTCGAAGATCGGTTGCGTTCGCGCTTTGAATGGGGTCTGATTACGGATATCACGCCTCCGGATCTGGAAACACGGATTGCAATTCTCCGTAAAAAGGCGAAAGCAGAAGGATTGGATATTCCTAATGAAGTCATGATCTATATCGCCAACCAAATTGACACCAACATTCGAGAGCTGGAAGGCGCGCTGATTCGTGTCATCGCTTTTTCATCGTTGAACAATCAGGACATTAATGTTGATTTGGCTGCTGAAGCATTGAAGGATATTATTCCATCAGCACGCCCAAAAACCATCACCATTCAAGATATACAGGTCGCGGTCGGTGAAGAATATCGCCTGAAGCTCGAAGACTTTTCTGCGAAAAAGCGAACAAAATCGATTGCGTTCCCTAGACAGATTGCGATGTATCTGGCAAGAGAACTCACCGATTATTCTTTACCTAAAATTGGTGAAGAATTCGGCGGCAGAGATCATACAACAGTGATTCATGCGCATGAAAAAATTACCAAGCAGCTCTCTGTTGATCGTGATCTTCAAAAAAAGGTGAACGGACTCATTGACCAGCTCAAAGCACCAATTAAAGCACAATAACATCACAATAAAATGAAAATGCATAAACAGGGGTGTGTATAATTATCCGGCACACCCCCAATTTTATCCACAGATTATCAACATGTGGATAAAACCATTTTCCAAGGTTCAACTAACTTATTAACATATTCACAGGCCCTACTATTATGATTACTATTTTTAATTCTTTAAAATAATATTTGGAGGCAATAAAGATGCAAGAAATGCAAGACACAAATCCAAATGCAGCGCTCGCTATGGAATGTAAGGTACAAAAGGAAAAACTTGCTGACGCAGTAAATCGCGTCATGAAAGCCATATCTTCAAAAACAACCATCCCTATTTTGACAGGTGTAAAAATCACAGCTGGATTGGATGGCATTACGCTGACCGGAAGCAATTCGGATATTTCAATCAAATCGTTTATTCCACTTGAAGAAGACGGTAACGAGAACGCCATGATTGGTAAGTCTGGACAAATCGTTCTGCCTTCTCGGCTTTTTTCAGAACTCGTACGTAAACTTCCAGATGAGGAAGTCCATATTGAAGTAGACAGCAGGATGATTGCCAAAATTACATCGGGAACTACTGAATTCAGCCTAAATGGCCTAGATCCGGAAGAATATCCAAATCTGCCGATTATTAATGAAAATGATGTATTTAGAATCCGTAAAGATCTGCTGAAAGATCTGATCAAACAAACGGTCTATGCCGTATCAATTACCGAAACACGTCCTGTATTGACCGGCGTGAAATGGATCATCCAGGGCGAGACATTAAGCTGTGTTGCAACCGACAGCCACCGGCTGGCACAGCGTTCGGTAACTGTTGAAAAAGCAGAAGACTCCGGTGTTCACACCCTTGTCATTCCTGGAGCTAGTCTCAACGAACTTTCCAAAATCCTTGATGACGATGATGAGCAGATGGTTGATATCGTTATGACTACCAACCAAATTTTGTTTAAAAGCCAAAATGTTCAATTCTACTCCCGACTGCTTGACGGAAACTATCCGGATACAAGTCGCCTGATTCCTAGCGACAGCAAAACGACGATTGACCTTGGTACGAAGGCACTCTATCACGCAATTGAACGTGCCTCACTCCTTGCGAAAGAAGAACGGAACAACGTCGTTAAATTACGCGCGGAAGGCAATCAAGTCGAAATTTCCTCGCAATCACTTGAACTCGGCCGTGCCTATGAAACACTTGTAACTGAGAATTTCGAAGGAGAACCGCTGCGTATCTCGTTCAGCGCAAAATTCATGATGGATGCATTAAGCAGGCTTGATGCCCAAAGTGTCCGCATTCATTTTGTTGGTCCAATGCGACCAATTATTATCCGTCCAATCGGTGATGAACATATCCTGATGCTCATTTTGCCGATTAGAACCTTTTAAGATGTTGTTCAAAAAGTCCGGGAAAAATTGCTGTCGAATCTCTGCGTCAACTTGTTTCTCCGCTCCTCACGTATTGTTTGTATACGCTCTGGTGCTCGAAACGGCGTTTTCTTGACCTTCTCGGCCCTTTTTGTCCTCTTTTTTGAACAAACTCTTTAAAATAGCGGTAAGGAAACGTATGTCAGGCTCTTGTCATTAATTTATGTCTGATAAAATGAAATATGCCGGATTGAATAAGAAAAGAGGCGGAACGTTGAAACAGGTCAAATTGAAAGACGGAGAATTGTTTATTACATTAGGACAGTTTCTGAAATACGTCGGTTTGATTCAAACAGGCGGAGAAGCCAAGTATTTTCTGGCGGAACACGAAATTTTCGTCAATGACGAACATGAAAACAGGCGAGGAAAAAAATTGTATGAAGGCGATCAGATTAAGATTGTCGATTCTGGCGACTTCATGATCAACCGCCATTGAGGGGAGACGCCCCACTGTGAAACTTGAATCTATAGAATTAGCGCAGTATAGAAATTATGACAGCTTACAGCTGTCTTTTTCTGACTCTGTGAATGTTTTTCTAGGCGAGAACGCGCAAGGAAAAACCAATCTACTTGAAGCGATCTATGTTCTTGCCATTGCCAAGTCTCCCCGAACATCTCATGATAAAGATTTAATCCAATGGGACCGGGAATATGGTAAAATAAAGGGTAGAATCGCAAAACATGGTCAATCAATACCGCTTGAACTGACTATTTCCAGCAAGGGGAAGAAAGCCAAGGCTAATCATTTGGAAAAACGCAGGTTGAGTGACTACGTCGGTCTCTGCAACGCGGTTATGTTTGCACCGGAAGATTTGAATCTGGTCAAAGGCAGTCCTTCGGTGCGCAGACGGTTTATCGATATGGAGATTGGACAGATTGCTCCGGTCTATATTCATAGCCTTGGTGAGTACCAGAAAGTGCTTCAGCAAAGGAATGCCCTGCTAAGAGGATCCTCTAGGCACTCAGGCGGAAGCGACACTTTGCTCGATATTTTGACTGAAAAACTAATTGCTCTAGCTTCTGAAATCATAAGCCGCAGGCTAGTTTTTGTTCGCAAACTGAACGAATGGGCGGCACCGATTCAACAAGAGATCAGCAACGGACGAGAGCAGCTCTCCATTATCTATCAATCTTCGGTGCCGGATGTATTAGATAATGCCGATTCGTCAAAAATAGTAAAAGCTTATCAAGAAAGCTATGAGCGACTGAAGCAGAGGGAATTGGACAGGGGGACAACCTTGATTGGACCGCATCGTGATGATCTGAATTTTTTTGTCAATGACAAGGATGTTCAAGCGTTTGGGTCCCAAGGGCAGCAACGGACGGCAGCCCTGTCCGTCAAGCTGGCGGAGATTGAATTAATCAAGCATGAAGTAGGCGAGTACCCTATTCTCTTGCTGGATGATGTTTTAAGTGAACTGGACGACATCAGAAAGACGCATCTGCTTGGTGTGTTTAAGCAAAAGGTGCAGACGTTTGTCACCACTACATCTGTCGACGGGCTTGACCGGAGCCTGCTCGATCGGGCAACGCTTTTTCAGATACACCAGGGAGAAGTAGAATGCGTGAAACAGTGACAATTGGAGCAAGGCGAGTCCCTTGTCCTTCTATGGTCAGCAATTCATCGTGCAGTATCTATTTTTTTCGCAGGCAGTTTTGTTAGTTCAAGGGTACTTTACTCGATTAAGTCTAATTTCAGATGTCTGCGCATGAGAATATAAGATTCTCAGAAAACACCAAGTTAGGTGGGTTAAGATGAGCGAAAATCAAGAGAAAAAACAGTCTTATAATGCCAGCCAGATTCAGGTTCTCGAAGGACTTGAGGCGGTTCGGAAACGGCCGGGCATGTACATAGGCACAACCGGCGAAAAGGGCCTTCATCATTTAGTTTGGGAAATTGTGGATAACTCAATCGATGAAGCACTTGCTGGTTATGCCAGCCATATTCAGGTAATTATTGAAAAAGATGGCGGCATTACAGTAATCGATGATGGACGCGGTATTCCTGTCGATATTCAGAAGAAGGTCGGCCGCCCCGCAGTTGAAGTCATCATGACGGTGCTCCATGCCGGGGGAAAATTCGGCGGTGGCGGATATAAAGTTTCCGGAGGACTTCACGGCGTCGGCGCATCGGTTGTTAATGCGTTGTCAACCAAAATGTGGGTTAAAGTCTATCTAAATGGTCATGTCTACTATCAGGAGTATCGTCGCGGCAAGCCGGTCGCTGACTTAAAAATTATCGGTGATTCAGAGAGAACCGGAACGACAACTCATTTTGAACCGGATCCGGAAATTTTTACAGAAACGACAATCTTTGATTATGACACGCTGCGTGTTCGCGTGAGAGAACTTGCCTTTTTGAATAAGAATATCCGGATTTCAATTGAAGACAAGCGTGAAGAAGATAAAAAAGAAACCTTCCATTACGAAGGCGGCATACGATCGTATGTAGAATTTCTGAATCGCTCTAAAGAGGTTATCCATCAGCCGATTGACCTTGAAGGGGAAAAGGATGGAATTAAAGTTGAAATCGCGATGCAGTACAACAGCGGTTTCTCGAGCCAGCTCTATTCGTTTGCCAACAATATTCATACTCATGAAGGCGGTACGCACGAATACGGATTTAAAGTTGCGCTGACTCGTGTGATTAATGATTATGCGCGCAAAAAACAGTTTATTAAGAGCAGCGACGCCAATCTAACCGGTGATGACGTGCGTGAAGGGCTGACAGCGATTGTGTCTGTCAAGCATCCGGATCCGCAATTCGAAGGTCAGACAAAAACCAAATTGGGCAATTCTGAAGTGCGAACCATTACGGACACGCTGTTTACGGAATCTTTCTCAAGATTTTTATTAGAAAATCCTGATGTGGCAAAGCTCATTGTTGAAAAGGGTATTGTTGCTTCACGGGCGCGTACAGCTGCAAAGAAAGCGCGCGAACTGACGCGGCGAAAAAGTAGTCTGGAGATATCTTCACTACCTGGCAAGCTGGCGGATTGTTCATCAAAGGATGCCAGCATTTCAGAATTATATATTGTTGAGGGTGATTCTGCCGGCGGTTCGGCGAAGCAAGGGCGAGACCGGATGTTCCAGGCGATTCTCCCGCTGCGCGGAAAAATCATTAACGTTGAAAAAGCCAGGTTGGATAAGATTTTATCCAATGCTGAAATTCGCGCGATGATTACTGCACTCGGCACTGGTATAGGTGATGAATTCACTCTTGAAAAAGCGAGATACCACAAGATTATCATCATGACCGATGCGGACGTCGACGGTGCACATATCCGTACGCTCTTATTAACATTCTTCTATCGTTTTATGAGACCGCTGCTTGAGAATGGCTATGTCTATATTGCACAGCCCCCACTCTATCGCGTTCAATATGGAAAATCGATGCGCTATGCGTACGATGATCCGGAATTGAAACGGATCCAGAGCGAGCTTCCAGAGAATGTAAAGCCGGCTCTGCAGCGATACAAAGGTCTTGGTGAAATGAATCCGGAACAACTTTGGGAAACAACCATGGATCCGGAGAACCGACTTGTGCTTCAAGTTAATCTTGAAGACGCGATTGAGGCAGATCAGACCTTTGAAATGCTGATGGGTGACCGTGTTGAGCCGCGCCGTGATTTTATTCAGCAAAATGCCCGTTACGCTGAAAATCTGGATGTTTAATTACAGCTACATCCGTATAAGCACTTTGATTTTAGCAAGGAGGAAGCAAAATGGCAGAGCAAGATGAACGGAGAGTCAAGCCGGTCAATATAGGCAAACAGATGCGCGATTCGTTCCTGAGTTACGCAATGAGTGTTATTGTCAGCCGCGCGTTGCCGGATGTTCGCGATGGCTTGAAGCCAGTGCATAGGCGCATACTTTACGCCATGAACGAACTGGGTATTACATCGGATAAAGCTTATAAAAAATCTGCGAGAATTGTTGGAGAAGTCATCGGCAAGTACCACCCGCACGGTGATTCGGCCGTTTATGATACAATGGTGCGCTTGGCGCAGGATTTCAGTTGCCGGTACGAATTGGTTGATGGACATGGAAACTTCGGTTCTGTCGACGGCGATCCGGCGGCGGCCATGCGTTATACCGAAGCACGCATGTCGAAGATTTCAATGGAAATGGTTCGCGACATTCGCAAGGATACGATTGATTTTCAACCCAATTATGATGACACCGAGGAAGAACCGGTTGTTTTGCCTTCACGTTTTCCAAATTTGCTGGTTAACGGCGCTTCAGGAATTGCCGTCGGTATGGCAACGAATATACCGCCGCATCAGTTAGGCGAAGTCATTGATGCCGTGCTGGAGCTCAGCAAAAATCAGGAGATTACTGCAGAAGAGCTGATGCAAATTATCCCAGGTCCTGATTTCCCAACAGGGGGCTTGATCTTGGGCCGTGAGGGCATCAGGCGCGCGTACCGAACCGGCCGCGGGTCGATCATTGTTCGCGCAAAGGTGGAAATCGAAGAGAACGCGAACGGCAAGCAGACCATCATCGTAACTGAACTGCCTTATCAAGTGAATAAGGCAAAGCTGATTGAACGCATAGCCGAACT
Organism: Sporolactobacillus laevolacticus DSM 442; assembly: GCF_000497245.1. Lineage (GTDB taxonomy): Bacteria > Bacillota > Bacilli > Bacillales > Sporolactobacillaceae > Sporolactobacillus > Sporolactobacillus laevolacticus. Next base: position 25,474 of record NZ_AWTC01000023.1, on the reverse strand, counting down.
TGTCAGAGATAAGAAAATCGAAGGCATAACCGATTTGCGTGACGAATCGGATCGCGAAGGCATGCGTATGGTGATTGAAGTCCGCCGTGACACAAACGCCAACGTATTGCTAAATAATCTTTACAAGCACACTGGTCTACAAACGAGTTTTGGCATTAATATGCTGGCACTTGTGGACGGCAAGCCTAGGGTTCTGACGCTTAAAGAATGCCTGCAATATTACCTGGCACATCAGGAAACAGTAATTCGCCGCCGGACGGCATTTGAACTTAAGAAAGCAGAAGCACGCGCGCACATCCTCGAAGGATTGAGAGTGGCCCTGGATCACTTGGATGAGGTCATCGCACTGATCCGAAATTCGAAGACAACAGATATTGCCCGTCAAGGGTTAATGGATAATTTCTCGCTGACCGAAATTCAGGCTCAGGCAATTTTGGACATGCGTCTGCAAAGACTGACCGGACTCGAACGAGAGAAAATTGAGCAGGAATATGCTGAACTAGTTAAAAAGATCGCTGAACTGAAAGCAATTTTGGCTGACGAGCAGAAAGTGCTGCATATTATTCGCAAAGAATTACGTGAAGTCAAAGAAAAATATAACGATATCCGCCGAACGGAGATCACGGTTGGTGACGATCTGATCGAAGACGAGGATTTGATCGAACGCGAAGATATCGTGATTACGGTTTCCCATAATGGCTATGTTAAACGGATGCCTGTCAACACCTATAGAAGCCAGAACCGAGGCGGCCGAGGAGTTCAAGGTATGGGAACCAATGAGGATGATTTTGTCGAGCATCTATTCCAGACGAATACGCACCATCACGTCCTCTTTTTCACCAATAAGGGTCGCGTTTACCAGCTTAAAGGCTATCAGATTCCGGAATTCGGTAGAACGGCCAAGGGTATTCCGATTATAAATTTGATTCAAATTGAAAAGGATGAATACATTACCGCATTCTTCCCAGTTGAAGCATTTGGTGACGATCATTTCCTAGTTTTTCTGACTAAAAATGGTATCACGAAGCGTTCTCCGCTTTCCGATTTTTCAAACATACGAAAAGGCGGACTGTTTGCGATTACGGTGCGTGATGAAGACGAACTGATTGCTGTCCGACTTACAGATGGAGAACGTGATCTGATTGTCGGTACAAAGAAAGGCATGGCGATCCGTTATCATGAAACCGATGTGCGCGCGATGGGCCGAACAGCGGCAGGCGTGAAGGCGATCACTTTGGATGAAGGCGACGAAGTGGTTGGTATGGGTATAGCTGATGAGCAACTCGATGTATTGATTGTCACGGAAAATGGTTTTGGCAAGCGTACGGCCATCAGCGAGTATCGTCCGCAAACACGTGGTGGAAAAGGCTTGAAGACGTGCAATATTACCGAAAAAAATGGTGAACTGGTTGCGCTTCGAACCGTTGAAGAAAATGAAGACCTGATGATTATGACAGCGAATGGCGTCATCATTCGCATGCCTGTATCCGGAATTTCCAAGCTTGGTCGGAATACGATGGGCGTGACCTTGATTCGGGTTGATGAGGGAGACAGCGTTTCAACAATTGCCCGTATTCAGAGCAATGATGAGGAATCTGAGGACGAGAGTGAAGAATAACTTTACAGTTGTCCAGGAATTGTGAGGCGAGCCCGGGATGATGGTTAAGACGGAAACACTAAAGGCTGGTTGCAAGTTAACTAAAGATGTTTATTCAAAATCAGTGAAGCCGCTAATGAAGGCAGGCACGGTGCTGAATGCAACGCATATTGCTTTCTTAAAGGCTTTTCTAATTGAACAAGTTGAAGTCGATCGCCTCATGCCGGGTATTGTGAAGAATCCGGTTGAAAAAAAAGAAGTTCGCGAAACCGCCAAGCCCTCAAAAAAGAGCTCTGAACCTAAGCAAAGTTTCAGTCCATTAGATCAGAAATATTGGCAATCTGTGAAAGCCTATCAAGTGTTCTTTGCCAACTGGCAGTCTGGAGCAAGTGTTTCTATCGGTGATTTCAGAAGCGCAATGATGCCCTTGATCATGGATCTCGTCGAAGACCCGATGTGGCTCGCTTCTTTTCTCGTCAGGCATGGTAGAGTAGAAAATCTGGCTGATCGAAGTGTCACATTCGGTTTGCTTTCCGCATTTTTTGCAAAGAGATCTAATTATAGTACCGGTGACACTGTGCAATTTGGACTTGCCGGAATGCTCGCCGATTGCGGTCTCTCTAAGCTGCCACCGTCATTGTTGAATAAAAAAGATGCGTATGTGGGCAGTGAACGGGCTTTGTATGAAAGGCATGCTGTTGATAGTTATAAAATGCTCAAGGGTCTACAGACCTTAAAGAACGAGACGGTGATTGCTGTTGTTCAGCATCATGAACGTGAAGACGGCAGCGGCTTTCCGCTTAATATCAAAGGCGACCAGCTTAGCCTCAATGGAAAAATGCTGATGATTTGCGACAGCTTTTTGGACCATATGTCAAAATCAAGGTCAGGAAATGTATTATCAGCATTAGATACGTTGAGAGAGTTTTCTTATGGAAAATTATCAAGGTATTTACTGGATAAATTTTGCTATGAACTTATGACGCTTTTCATTGGAATGACCATTCAGCTCTCCGATGGACAAACCGGTGAAATTACGTTTATTCCGACTAAAGAGCCGACAAGGCCGATGATTCATTTGGCAAATAATGAGGTTATTTCTCTCGCCGAAAATAGAAACGTCACCATTGAACGCTTCATGTAACAATGGTGGCGATTCTTTTTTGAATCATTCGGTAAATAGGTTTTTCAAAGAATTCTACGAGCCACTGGAAAAAGAAACTACCTGCGATCAATTGAAAATCAGTTTATAATGAATGGGAATACGTAGAGATCGGCAGGATCTATTTTTTATTAGTAAAGAATCGTTAAAATAGTTGACCGTTATTAGAAAAATTCAACTTCATTCTGTGTTCTTGACAGTGGCTGATGCACTTGATAAGCTATCAATAAAATTTTCGGGTAGAATCTAAGATAATCATTCATGGGGGTAATCTAACATTGATGAGAGAAGATAAGTTTATAAAAGAGTCGCTGACCTTTGATGATGTATTGCTTATTCCGGCGGCTTCGGAAGTTTTGCCAAGAGATGTTTCCATTCAGACAGCATTAACTCGGACACTTAATCTAAACATTCCGATTATCAGTGCGGGCATGGACACGGTCACTGAAGCAGCTATGGCGATTGCGATGGCCAGGCAAGGCGGTATGGGTGTTATTCATAAGAACATGTCGATTGAAGAACAGGCTGAGCAGGTTGACAAGGTAAAAAGATCTGAAAGCGGCGTTATCACTAACCCATTCTTCTTAACTCCTGACAACCAAATTTTCGATGCGGAGCATTTGATGAATAAATACCGGATTTCAGGTGTTCCTATTGTGGATAACGAAACCGAACAGCATTTGGTCGGTATTCTAACGAACCGAGACATGCGATTCGTTAAGGATTATTCTCTGAGAATCGGCGATATGATGACTAAAGATAATCTGGTCACTGCGCCGGTTGGTACAAGCCTTAAGGAAGCAGAAGAAATTCTTAACAAGAATCGTATCGAAAAATTACCGCTTGTTGATGAAAATGGTGTGCTTAAGGGACTTATTACTACAAAGGATATTGAAAAAGTCGTAGAATTCCCAAATTCAGCAAAAGATGAGCACGGAAGACTTCTTGTTGCAGCAGCTGTCGGAGTAACAGCAGATGCACTTGTACGTGTTGAGAAACTCGTTGATGCGGGTGCCGATGCAATTGTTGTTGACACAGCGCATGGCCATTCAAAAGGCGTATTGCAAAAGGTTGCCGGCATCAGGAAACAATTCCCGAAAGTCAGCATCATTGCAGGAAATGTGGCAACTGCTGAAGGAACGAAAGCATTAATTGATGCAGGTGTTGATGTTGTCAAAGTCGGTATTGGACCAGGCTCCATCTGTACAACACGCGTTGTTGCCGGAGTTGGTGTGCCACAGATTACAGCTGTCTATGACTGCGCAAATGAAGCGGACAAACACGGTGTTGCAATTATTGCTGACGGCGGTATTAAATATTCTGGAGATATCGTCAAAGCACTGGCAGCCGGCGGCAGCGCGGTTATGCTCGGCGGACTTTTGGCCGGTGTTGATGAAACGCCTGGTGAAAAAGAAATCTATCAAGGCAGACAGTTCAAAGTGTATCGTGGCATGGGTTCAGTCAGTGCGATGGAACACGGCAGCAAAGACCGTTATTTCCAAGAAAATGCGAAGAAACTGGTTCCTGAGGGTATTGAAGGACGCGTGCCTTATAAGGGCAAACTGGCGGACACGATCTATCAGTTAATCGGTGGATTACGTTCCGGCATGGGCTACTGCGGATCGGCAAATCTTCAGGAATTACGTGAAAATGCCAGATTTACAAGAATTACTAATGCGGGATTACTTGAAAGTCATCCACATGACGTTCAGATTACCAAAGAGGCACCGAACTATTCTATTAAGTGATAATAGATTTTCTGTTCCGTCAGATCGGGCTGCTTTGGCAGAGTAAGACAAGCGGGTGAACAAGAATTTGTATCTATTTTCATAGATAAAGAAAACACGAGACGGCATGTATCGCCTCGGTTTTCTATGTATGCGTTACTTCAAAACGCATGAACTCATTCGGGGGTGTAGGGGTTGAATTTCGGAAAAAAGTTGGGTCGCTTTGCTGCGGCAGGTCTTGTTTTTTTGTTGGTTCTGACGCTGACGTTTCAAGCGCCATTCGCATCTAAGGCTGATGCGGCGCAAGATACGCTTGGTGTAAAGGCCAAGTCGGCAATTCTCATTGATTTTAACAGCGGCCAGATTTTATATGAGAAGAATGCGGATAAAGTGTACCCACCGGCCAGCATGACGAAGATGATGACCGAGTATTTAGTGATGCAGGCGCTTCATTCGAAAAAATTGACCTGGGATTCAAAAGTGTCGATCAGTGATTATGCGTATCAAATTTCGCAGAATCGATCTTTTTCTAATGTGCCGCTTAGAAAAGACTATCAATACACAGTGAGAGAATTGTACGAAGCAATGGCGATCTATTCCGCTAATGGAGCAACGATTGCTTTGGCTGAAAAAGTCGGCGGCTCAGAAAAGAATTTTGTCGACGTGATGAATAAGACCGCGAAAAAGTTTGGCATGACCAGTGCCCACTACATCAACAGTTCAGGACTTGAAAATATAGACTTAGGCAAGTTCGCGCCATACGGCGGCCCGAATGACAGCAATAAGTTATCTGCCCGCGATCTGGTAAAACTAGCTTATCATGTGATTAAGGACTATCCAGAAGCATTAACGATCTCTAGGATTCCATTGAAGAATTTTACAGCGGGCATTGTTGCACCGAATAAACCGATTCAGATGGTCAACTGGAATTACATGCTTCCAGGCTTTGGTGTGAACATGGATAAATTTAAATATGATGGCGTAGACGGCTTGAAAACCGGCCATACAGATCTTGCCGGTTATTGCTTTACCGGAACCGTTAATCGCGGGGGACACCGTCTGATCAGCGTTGTTATGGGCACTACTTCAGATGCTCAGCGCTTTGAGCAGACACGCACACTCTTTGATTATGGCTATCAGCAATTCTCGCAGAAAACTGTTGCCAAGAAAAACCAACTAATTAAAGGGCAAAAAGCTGTAGCTGTGCACAACGGCAAGAAAGACCAGGTAAAAGTAGCTTTTGGAAAATCCTATAGCATTACGGCAGCTAATGGTGAAAAAGTGCCATCCAAATTTAACGTCGTTCTGGATCGTTCAAAGCTCAAAGACGGCAAACTTGAAGCCCCTGTGAAAAAGGGTGAAAAAATTGGTTATGCGACGCTTGCCTCGAATGGAAGCGCCAAGTATGGCTACCTTTACAATAATAACAATCAAATTCCTGTGATTGCAGCAGAGCAAGTAGACAGAAACAACTGGTTTGTGCGTATGTTCAAAGGCATCGGCAGCTTCTTTGGTTCGATTTTCTCATGGATTGCAGGACTCTTTTAAGATTAATGTTTTGAATTGAATAATAGATTCATGAAACCGGGAGAATTCCCGGTTTTTTTCTTATAAATAAAAAAAGGAAAAAGTTAATAATCATAAATACATAGTTATTTACTAAGGTTTATTGTACACTATAGATACCCTAACTATTTTATTTTAGAGAAAACACTGGAGGGATTATGGTGGCACAGAGAGGTACGGAACGCGTAAAGCGCGGTATGGCAGAAATGCAAAAAGGCGGCGTGATCATGGACGTGGTCAACGCCGAACAAGCAAAGATAGCTGAAGAAGCGGGAGCGACAGCGGTTATGGCACTGGAACGCGTCCCATCGGATATCCGTAAAGCGGGCGGAGTAGCACGAATGGCAGATCCGACGATTGTTGAGCAGGTTCAGAATGCGGTTTCTATTCCGGTTATGGCTAAAGCAAGAATCGGTCATATTGTTGAAGCTCGCGTGCTTGAAGCAATGAAAGTGGATTATATCGATGAAAGCGAAGTGCTCACACCTGCAGATGATGTGTTTCATATAGATAAAAAAGCATTCACCGTTCCTTTTGTGTGCGGATGCCGTGATCTTGGCGAAGCAGCTAGAAGAATTGGTGAAGGTGCTGCAATGCTGCGTACGAAAGGCGAACCAGGAACTGGCAACATTGTCGAAGCAGTTCGTCATATGCGGCTTGTCAACAGCCAGGTACGCAAGGTTGTTGCTATGGCTCCGGATGAATTGATGGTTTTTGCTAAAGAACTGGGTGCACCTTATGAAATACTCCTTCAGATTAGAGAAGCGGGACGGCTGCCGGTTGTCAATTTTGCTGCCGGCGGTGTTGCGACACCTGCAGATGCTGCTCTGATGATGGAGCTTGGAGCTGACGGCGTTTTTGTTGGTTCAGGTATTTTTAAGTCGGAAAATCCTGCGAAATTTGCCCGCTCTATTGTTGAAGCAACAACCTATTATCAGGATTATGAACGCATTGTCGAATTGTCAAAAGGACTCGGAACGCCCATGAAGGGAATCGATATGAGTACTCTTGAACCTGCAGAACGTATGCAGGATCGCGGAATCTGAGGTGGAGCAAGACTATGTCTGTAAAAATTGGCGTACTCGCACTTCAGGGAGCAGTCAGCGAGCATGTTCGTGCTCTGGAGCTCTCCGGTGCAAATGTTGTAACAGTTAAAGATGTGCGGGATCTGGACGGAGTGGACGGACTCGTTCTTCCAGGCGGTGAAAGTACAATGATGCGCCGACTGATGGATCGCTACGGACTTTTTGAAGCGATTAAGCTCTTTGCCGATCAGAAGCCTGTTTTTGGCACTTGCGCTGGCTTGATTTTGATGGCGAAACAGATCGAAGGAAGACAAGGTCCGCATCTTGGCCTTCTTGATATAGATGTGAAACGAAATGCCTTTGGCAAACAAGTGGACAGCTTTGAGGCGGATCTGGAAATTAAGGGAATCAGTGAATCCTACAACGGAGTATTTATCCGCGCGCCATATATTAAAAGCGCTGAAGAAAATGTGGACGTGCTGGCGACCTTTGAAGGTCATATTGTGGCTTGCCGTGAAGGGCGTTTTCTTGCCTGCGCATTCCACCCTGAACTGACTGATGATCCGGCCATGCACAGCTACTTTGTCCATATGGTAGAAGAAAGTATTTAACCGCTTGCTTTTTTTTCGTCATTAGTGTAGATTTTATATAAGTCAATTTTGAGCGCTTAATGACGGGAATAAGTACTGCCTGTGCCCTTACATAGAGAGCCGCGCTTGGTGGAAAGCGGTAAAGGGTTATGCAGGAATCCATCCCTGAGAGTTGGATCAACTGTAAGGTTGATGACACGGGTCATTTCCGTTATCGATGATTAAGCGGCCGGCAGACTGTGTATGATAAGCCGGCAATTTGGGTGGCAACGCGGGTTATATCTCGTCCCTTCATTTTAGGGGACGGGATTTTCTATTTTTAGGAGGCAGAGAACGATGCTCGACATGAAAAGATTGCGGGATCATTATGATGAAATCAAGGAAAAATTAAATAAAAGGGGTGAAGATCTCAGCGATTTTGAGAAGTTTCCTGAATTGGACAATAAACGCCGAGAACTGATCAGCCAAACTGAAGTGCTGAAGGCAAAGCGTAATGAAGTTTCGGCGCAAGTTGCTGTCAAAAAACGGGCAAAGGAAGATGCGCAGGATCTGATTGTGTCGATGCGCGAAGTCAGCGCCAGCATTAAAGAACTGGACGGCCAGCTCAACGAAATTGAGGAAGCATTGAAGCAAGTTATGCTGTCTATACCAAATGTTCCTCATGAAAGCGTTCCAGTGGGTGATGATGAGAATGACAATAAACCGATCCGTTTCTGGGGAGAGCCTGTCAAATTCGATGACGAACCAAAGGCACATTGGGATATTGCCACAAATCTAGATATTCTCGATTTCGAGCGTGCCGGTAAAGTAACAGGCAGCCGTTTTGTCTTTTATAAAGGACTGGGCGTGCGCCTGGAGCGTGCATTGATTAGTTTTATGCTCGATCTTCATGAGGATCAGCATGGCTATGAAGTCATCATGCCGCCATATATGGTGAACCGAGCCAGCATGACGGGTACTGGACAGCTGCCCAAATTCGAAGAGGACGCTTTTAAAATTGCTGACGAGCGCGATTTCTTCCTGATCCCTACAGCCGAGGTACCGGTGACGAATTATTATCGTGACGAGATTCTGAACGGCGACCAGCTGCCGGTGGCCTTTGCCGCATATAGCGCTTGTTTCCGTTCTGAGGCAGGTTCGGCTGGGCGAGACACACGAGGCATCATCCGCCAGCATCAATTTAATAAAGTTGAACTTGTGCGTTTTGTAAAGCCTGAGGATTCTTATAACGAACTCGAAAAATTGACGGGACACGCTGAAGAAGTGCTCCGGCTGCTCAACCTGCCTTATCGTGTGGTTGCCATTTGCACCGGCGATCTCGGCTTTACTGCAGCGAAAAAATATGACCTTGAAGTTTGGATTCCAAGCCAGAACACATATCGGGAAATATCTTCGTGCAGTAACTTTGAAGATTTCCAAGCACGCCGAGCAAATATTCGTTTCAGGCGCGCGCCAAAGGCGAAGCCTGAATTTGTGCATACGCTTAATGGATCAGGACTCGCTGTTGGCCGCACGGTAGCCGCAATCCTGGAAAATTACCAGCAGAAAGACGGCAGCGTAGTCATTCCGGAAGTGCTGAGACCATACATGAAGAATCTAGAAAAAATTACACCTAAGGACTGAGCAAACTTAGCTCAAACGGTCAAAATCATAGGAGGTGCGCCATGCCTTTTCATCAGAAAGTGAACAATGACGCCAGACTGACGAAAATGATTGAAGATCTTGGAATCACATTGAATCCGGGAAAACCGAAAGTGTCCAATGAAGAGCAAAATCAAGAAAAGCAGACAACAAGTAAAGAGAAAAATGAATAAAAAAACTCGTAAGGTGGCGGAATAATTCCACCTCACGAGTTTTTTTTAACGGCTGCAACTTGTTTTTTCTTCTAGCAATTCTTGAACACGGGTGACAATGCGGTCGACAGAGACAGGATTATTGATCAGATCATAGTCATCAATATTGAGCTTCAGAACCGGACAAACAGTGAACTGGTCGATCCATCGTTCATAGCGTGTGAACATTTCTTCCCAGTAACTGGTTGGCGTTTCTTTTTCAAGGCCGCGTCCGCGTCGGCAGATTCTTCGGACAGTCGCGTCAAGTGAACCGTGCAGGTAGATCAGCAAATCGGGATGACGGAAATAAGGAGTCATCACCATTGCATCAAACAAGCTGGTATATGTTTGATAGTCTGCCTTAGACATCGTACCCTTTTCATAGTGCATTTTCGCAAAAATACCGGTATCCTCATAAATCGACCGGTCTTGGACAAAACTTTCCGAACAGCCTGTCATCTTTTGTGTTTCCTTAAAACGTTCTCCGAGAAAGAAAATCTGAAGGTGGAAAGCCCAGCGTTCAAAGTCTTGATAAAATAAATCAAGATAAGGATTTCCATCCACTTTTTCAAAGGACGTACGATAGTGCAGACGATCTGCCAGAACTGTGGCAAAAGTCGTTTTCCCAATGCCGACCATTCCGGCGACAGAGATCAGTTTACTTGATGGCAATGCGGATTCAATCATCTTTGACGCCCTTTCATATAAAAATTACATATAAAAATAAGAACACCTATACGATTCATTAAGTGTATCACGCTTAATATGCAAAAAAAAGTGAAAAAAAAACGAAGAAAGTCTGCAAATGATGTATAAAAAAATCGAAATGGGTCGATTATAGAATCAGCACGTTAACCGGGTGGACCATCGATGCTCTTGACAGCATAAAGGTTGATATATCAAGGAAGTATCCGTTTACAAAAATGGGATTTTATTGACACAAAATCGGGATTGTGCTATATTGTAATAAACCATTTTACTACTTAATATAAGATCTGGATGTAAGAATGAAGACCCTTCCTAGAAGTGTAGTAGTTTTTACTTCTGGAAAGGTCTGTTTTTTATGTGCTCATTTTTGTTGTTAAATGGTGAATGGTTTTAGTTCACGCGCGGGCAGCGCAACGTTTTAGGGAGGCAATTATACGATGCAAAACGGTAAGGTAAAATGGTTCAACGCAGAAAAAGGCTACGGTTTCATTGAAGTAGAAGGCGGAAATGATGTATTCGTACACTATTCTGCAATCGAAGGCGACGGTTTCAAAACGCTTGAAGAAGGTCAAGAAGTTAGCTTCGACATTGTTGAAGGCAACCGCGGACCTCAGGCAGCAAACGTTACAAAACTGTGATCTTCGGCCATAACCGATGATGCGGAAGCAGTCCTCTCTAAAAAAGGGCTGCTTTTATTTGTGCCGCTAACATACGTTGCCCTGTTCAAAGCTCTTCTTTTTTTGTATAATACTCTATGTCGCAAAAAATGTGCGAGTTGCGGCTCTGTAGCTCAGTGGATAGAGCGTCGGTTTCCTAAACCGTGCGTCGGAGGTTCGATTCCTCTCAGGGCCATTATATAGTGTCTAAACGTTCAAGTAGGGTTAGGAATACAATGTAAAACGTCTGTTATTCGTCAAAATAAGAACGAATAACAGACGTTTATACGTTTTAAACAGAACAATGAGATAAATGATACGAGATAATAATTACATGGTTTTGTTTACAAATAAATTTATCCTACTGGTGTGTCTGTTATTTTAAGTATCCGATGACGGTAAGCGATGAGAGCACAGACGTACCGTGCGGTGCATGTTCAATTGCTGTAGTTAAATCCTGCCCCGCTTGTACCCCATGATGGTACCCGTTATGCCAACCGGGTGCGTGTGTCACGTCATAAACTTTCCCCTTAACAGCAACATAAGCGGGGTGCCCGTTTTGTCCGTTATATTTTTTTAATGCAGCCAAGGTGAATGTTCGTTGATTATTTTGATTTGAAGCTGATTTAGTCATGTTTTTATTTGTAACGCTATTTTTTTTGTTTGCTAGATAGCCGATGACCGGGACGGAGGATAAGACGGATACGCCATGTGGTGCACGTTCAATTGCTGTGGTCAAATCTTGCCCCGCTTGTACCCCATGATGACGTCCATTATGCCAACCGGCTGCATGAGTCACATCATATATTTTCCCTTTAACGGCTACGTAGGCAGGTTGTCCATTCTGCCCATTATATTTCTTTAATGCGTCTAAGGTGAATGTTCGTTTATCACTTTGTTTTGAAGGGGATGTCGTGCCGCTCGATGGTTGTTTTGTAGCCAAAGGGCGCTCATTCACTAAATAACCAACGATGGGGACAGCAGCAAGGACTGAAGCTCCATGTGGCGAGTGCTCAATCGCTGCTGTAAGATCTTGTCCCGCTTGAACGCCGTGATGGTTTCCGTTATGCCAATCGGGAGCATGGGTTACATCGTACACCATTCCTTTTACGGCAATATAAGCGGAACGTCCATTTTTACCGTTATACGTACTTAATTGAGAGAGCGTGAATTTGCGTTTCTTATTTAAATGTAATTGTCCGGCTTTTGAATGTACCGTTTTGCCAATAGACTGTGTGGTTAGTTTCTCGCAGCCTGTCAGAATAAGCATGGTTATGAGTAAAAAATATACAATTGTTTTTTTCATCGACAACATGGTTGAGTGTCTCCCTTTACATTGAAAAATTTTCAAAATGAATTTTCTTTTTGTGTACCTTTAGCCCACGTAACGTTTTTACTGCTGAATCCATCATTCTTGAAGGACCGCAGATGATATAATGCGTACGTTTTATTCTAAAGCGACGTTCTGATAAATAACGAACAATCTTTTCACGATTTAAGTGGCCAGATTCACCATTATTATTAGGTTCTCTTGATAATATAGGAACAAAAGTAAATTTAGGCATTTGTTCGATTAAGTAATTAAATACATTTTTGGAAATCAAATCTTTCGTGCTTGGAACATTCCAAAAAAGAATAACACGGCGTTTTCTGTTCCGATGGCAGAGATCTTTCAAAATGCTGAGCATCGGCGTAATGCCAATACCTCCTGCAATGAGCACAAGATCGGACTTTGTATGGTAAACACTGTTTCCGAGAATTCCGTAGGGTCCTTCAATTATTGCTCGGGTCCCTAGTGGTACTTTTGGAATAAAAGAAGTGTAATCGCCAATTGATTTGACGGTGACAGACAGATAGCGACGATCGTTTGGGTTGGATGTTATTGAAAAAGGGTGTTCTTCTTCAGATATACCGGCCCCAAGCATCCGAATAAAGACAAATTGACCTGCTTTGTAATGTGGGACATTACCCCGTTCACGTTTGAAAACAAATGTATGTATCATTGGTGATTCGGGAGTAATTTGTATCAGAGTATAAGGATGACGTTTGGCGTGCTTAATTTTCAACACTTTATGGTAGAAATAACTGCCGAAAGCAATAAAAAAGTAAAGTGTATACACTCCGCATATCCAGAAATTTTTTCGATAAAAAGCGCTGAAGTAAAAGACATGGAGGAACACAAGAACAATTGCGATCACATTTAAATTGTGTATCCACACGTTATATTTAAAGTCGAGAATGTGCTTTTTTTCCAACCAATTCCTAATAAAATGAAGAACGTTTATTTTCCGTATTATGAGATCGGTCATAAAAATCAGTGAGAGGCCCGCAAGAACGAGAAACAAGATAAGGGCCAGATCTCCTAATTGGCGAACCGTTTGCAGATAGCTCGACCAGATGGCTTCTTCGAGTTGTTTATGAAGAAATGAGAGAACGATTGCGACAAGCGCTGCGCTACCGTGAAATTTGTAAAAATGATTTAGTCCAAAGAAACGTTCAAGAAATTTTGGGCGAGCGCTAATCACAAGTTCTGCAAGCAGCCAAGTGTAAGCAATAGCACCAATGACCATAGGTAATAAGTCTTTTGGTGTTTGATAGGCAGGCGGATTTGCTTTATAGACGATGAAGATTGCAGGGAGAGGGCTTAATAAATAGACAAGCAAAATCATCGTTCTCATGAGTCGTCTGAACATGTTCTGTGTTCCTCCAATGGTAACAAAATCATTTGAATGCAAAGTAATTATAATAATTATAAAATGAAAAAATCATTAGAATCAGATGAGAAATTACGAAGAGAGAAAGCAGGGTACGGTTTGCGTATTAATTGGATTCACTTCGTTTGGGCGGATTTTGAACAGTTCTTCTTGGAATGGGGGTATGAAAATTAACCAAAAAAAGAGTGCACTGATGGCACTCTTTTTTCTACATCGTACATGATATTTTAATTAGTTATGATAATAATTGCTGTAACCTAGATTGAAACATAAACCAACTCAGAATGATTTTGTTTGTTATGTACGAACATTCCGGCTTGGCCATAATTATTTAAGAATTCCTCATTAAACGATTTATATTCTTTTGGTGTCAACGTTAAAACATATCCGCGATTTTTGTTCGCGGCGCTATATTTAGAAAGAGTACCGGGAACACGATAAAGTGTGTTCTTGTTTCCACGCTGGATGTTCAGCGGAACAGAACTTAAATCTAAATGAATCACATAACCATTTTTTAATTGCAATAAAATTGTTCTGTTGCTTCGAAATGAATAACGATCAACAGATTGCTCTGTCTTAATACTCTGAGTAGCCTTATAGTCGACCACTTCCCCGTAAATAGCCAGACTCGCAATAACAATTGCTGCTGCAACCAATAATGTAATACCCATGCGCTTGCTTAAAAAAGTACTTTTCATTGTCAATGAATGCCTCACTCTATTTGAATTCATTGGCACAAACAATATCACAAAACAGACAAAAAATATACACAATTTGTTCACAATTTAACAAGAACAATCTAATTTTTTTGAGGGGAACTGAAATCAGAGTACCGTTGAACTGTAAACGAACTGGAGGCGCATAAGAAACACTTTGATCAGCACGACAGCGCGTGAACGTTGGATGGGGAGCAAAACACAATGTACGGAGAAAAAGAATTTTAATCGATGCCAATCGGTTTAGACAGTACGTTCATGGGTTAATAATGGCTATGATTTAATCATGTAGTACCTTCGCTGCTTGACTGATCTGATCTTTGAGGTAATCCGGCGCGCTGGGATGGTTTAACACGTCGTCTGTGGTCATCCAGTAGAGTTCGGCAACTTCGTCGGCGCTGACGGCGTGCGGGATACCGGATTTCGGGCGACAAAAGAAAATCGTTTCCAGCGCGCACCGGCCATCGGGAAGTAGGAATGAGGCGCTTTTCACATATCTGAGATCGTTCACCTCGATAGCGATTTCTTCCTTGATTTCGCGTCGCATCGCGTGCTCTAAAATATCATTTGGATGATCTTCGAGATCTACTTTTCCGCCGACGAGTGCGAGCAGCCCTGCCGCGTGTTTCTCTTTTTCGCTCCGTTTGATGATCAACCAGCGTCCATCTTGATAAATTGCAGCTTCTACAATAACGAGAAACATCTGATCCCTCCGCTCTTTTAATCAATTGTTTATTTTTTCATTATAAAACATTTTACTTTTAGATCGAGGGAATAGCTGCTTTTCTTGAATGTCGCTTCCTTTTTTGCTACAGTCAAGAATAAGCATGACGCTTCTGATGAAAGGAGCAATCCTATGGCTGATCGTACGTTTCTTGTCTCTGCGGCGAATGATTGGCTAGAGGAATTTGCGAACAGTTCTCGAAATATATGATTAAAGAATGAACCTTCTAATCAAAAAAATAGAAGCATTGTAACAATAAAGAAGCTTTTTTCGTTTATTCAAGTATATAACGTAAGGAAGGAGGCGGCTTATGAAGGAGCAGCTGGCAGGCAGGACTATTTCAGTGGATGATCAGTTTGAACAGATGCTTCGCCCCTATATGGCATCGATGCGGCGGTATTGCATGGCGCTCACGGGATCTGCATGGGATGGTGACGATCTGTTCCAGCGTGCACTGATCAAAATATTTAATGCATGGAGAGCAAATAAAGTAAGGACCGTAACGAAAGCCTACCTATTCCGCATCATTTCAAATGCGTGGATTGATCACCATCGCAAAGCGCATGTTCCTGAGCTTGTTAAGGATTCATTTGACGATGTTGCAAGTCGTAATGAAGGGGTTGGAACTTCCGAGCGGCTGACAGAAGCGATGAGAATTGTGCTGAATCGATTAAATGTCAGGCAAAGACTGGTATACTTGATGCAGGCAGGTTGGGGATTAACTGCATCTGAGGTTGCCGAATTATGCGGCGAATCGGAAGGAAACGTACGCGTCATCTACCATCGAGCGCGAAAAAGAATCCTGTCGCGCTTGGCTGATCCGGATCAGCGATTGGATGAGACGCTGTTGGATCGCTACATCGCAGCCTTTCAAAGCGGCGATACTGAGCAGCTACTTGCTTTATACCGAGAAGAGACCGCTGCACGGAGCACGAAAGCGCAGCGGATGCCAAGTGGCCCTCAAGGAATCCGCTGTTTACTCGCTGCTTGAGGTTATATAAAATCAGAAATGAACTACAGGGAGGAATTACTGTGTCATCATTTTTTATTCCATATGTGATTGAACAATCCAATCGGGGTGAACGTTCCTACGACATATACTCGCGCTTGCTGAAGGATCGCGTCATTTTCCTAGGCTCGGAAATTAACGATGAGGTTGCGAACAGCATCGTTGCTCAGTTGCTTTTCTTAGCATCAGAGGATTCGGAAAAGGATATTTCCATCTATATCAATAGTCCTGGCGGATCGGTTTCTGCGGGCTTCGCCATTTTGGATACAATGAATTTTATTAAGCCTGATATTCAAACGATTTGCGTTGGCATGGCGGCATCGATGGCATCGATTATCCTCACATCCGGGACAAAGGGCAAACGACTTTCTTTGCCGAACGGTGAAGTGATGATCCACCAGCCGCTTGGTGGTGCCCAAGGCCAGGCAAGCGACATCGAAATCAGCGCAAGACATATTTTGAAGACTAAGGAAAAATTGAACAAGATTCTTTCTGAAACGTCTAACCGGAGTTATGAACAGATCGTGAAGGACACGGATCGCGACAACTTCCTGACTGCCGAACAAGCGAAGGAATATGGTTTCGTTGATAAAATCATTGAAAAATTATAAGAAAAAATGCCGTCTGATGCGCAACCTGCGTGTTGGACGGTTTTTTGATTGCGTAATTTCCTGTTCTCAAGTACGCTAAGCGGAGAGGGGGAGTCTGAGATGAAAAACGTATTGTTCATCGTGCTTGGCTGTCTGATCATTTTTGCTATTCTGGGTGGTACCGCGTATTTGTTTTATCAGAAGCAGCAGCATAGCGCGCTGCGTGAAAAAACGGCGGAAAAAATGATTGGAAAGATCAATCAGGCTGATCCTAATGATAAGAAAAACCCGTTTGGCGAACAAAAAAAGATCAATGATTTAACCGATGACGATATGCAACTGATCATTCATGAAATGTCTCATCAAAAAGTAAAGGCCGATCAGAAATGGGGCTCGATCCTGATTACACAGAATCGAATCGACTGGTTGCTCCAAGCCTTAGATAAAAACAAATTTGCCTATGAAAAAACGTATCGAGACATTCTCATGCGATGGAAAAAAGGTGATTTTTCAAAGGCCGATCGCGACCATAATACAATCTGGAAGCTTCAGGGGGGCACAATTGGAAAAGCTACAGGCTTATTGTCTCCCTCAGAAGAAAAACGCTACATAGAAGCACAGAGTAAGAAGTAAAAGATCAATCAAACACGGGAAAAATTTTTCCTTGCTTAGAATAGAAAAAACGATGCGGCACATAATAAAACCACCTTTTGAAAAGGAGGTTTTGACCTTGGTGGATAAGCCGGGAACACGATTTAGTGTGCAGAACGAAGATGAATTGTGGCCGGGAGCGGATCCGTCGCACGTATCGAAACGTGCTGATGGGACGATTAAAGACCGCCCTGGAGAACGCATGTTTTCTGCACATCAAAAGCAGCGAAATAACGATCATACGGAGGGATGACAGGTGAAAGAGCCAGGCAGAACCGATGAAATGATCAAGCGTTATGGCATGTCTCATGCTAAGCATTCGCCCTATCAAGTGAACGGTGAAACACAGCAAACACAATCAGGAAAAATTCTTGAAGTGAATGCAAGGCGCCATCAAAAATAAGACCGAGTCAAAAGGTGAGGAAGACGGTTCTCCTTATGGAAGCCGTCTTTTTCTTATTTTTGCTTTTTAAAATTTTCTTTGTATAATGAATGTAAGCCTTTTAAATAGGACAACAATCGCATAAAAATAATGGGACACGGAAACTTTTTAAAAATATTTAGCGTATGCTTATTACAAGCCTTTAAAGGAGGATGAGATTTATGGTTGAATTTACGACTCAGGCAGTCAGAAAGCCGTACTCTAAATTGTTTTCAGCATTTTTTTCCGGATTGCTGTTGACCACAGTGGGCCTTTATCTTGGACAATATGTTCCTGATGCTGTGAGATTTCCACTTTGGTTCCTGGAACTGGGCATGATCTTCATGATGATGTTTGTGAGAAAACGCAAAGCGGTTGGCTACTCTTTAATGTATGGGTTTATGTTTATTTCGGGCGTAACCTTGTACTCAGCTGTCAATCACTACACTCAGTTGCTTGGCGGGCCGCTTGTTCTTAAAGCATTTGCGGTAACAACAGTATCGTTCGGTGCAATTGCGGTGTATGCAATGCTGAGCAAGCGTGATTTCTCATTCCTGGGCGGCTTCCTTTTCGTGGGATTGATTGCACTTGTGCTGCTTCAGCTATCCAGTGTGTTCTTCCCGGTATCCAGCATGACTGCGCAGATTTATTCTGGAATCGGTATCCTGATTTTCGTAGGTTACACTCTGTTTGATTTCAGCAGGCTGACGGTTCACGGCTTTACCGATCAGGACATTCCGATGATTGTCGTTTCAATCTATCTGGATTTCATTAACCTGTTCCTTTATATCCTGCAATTTATCGGCATCGGTTCGAAGAACTAAGCCTAATATAGAATGAAAAAGGGAGGCGCTGAGGCGTCTTCTTTTTTTTGTGGAAAAAATTTTTTGAATGACCCTCGTTTTAATCTTTTCTGAAACACGTGACTTCCGCTATACTAGACAAGATGGACATAATACATATATGGAGGAGATGCAAATGGCTGGACGCATTGTTCAAACGGACGAAAAACTTCCTTTAGTTGAAAGTATTCCCTTAAGTTTTCAGCACTTATTTGCGATGTTCGGCTCTACGGTTCTTGTACCTCTTATCTTCAAAGTTGATCCCGCGACCATCTTGTTGATGAACGGTATAGGCACATTAATTTATCTTGCGATATGCCGCGGAAAAATCCCGGCTTATCTTGGGTCAAGCTTTGCTTTTATCTCGCCGGTGCTTGCGGTTATTGGTACACACGGCTATCAAGCGGCTTTAGGGGGATTTATTGCCGTCGGCTTGGTCTTTATTATTGTTTCATTTATTATTCATCTTGTTGGTACGAAATGGATTGATGTTGTGTTTCCACCGGTTACGATGGGGTCAATTGTTGCGATAATCGGATTGCAACTGATTCCTACGGCGGCAACAAGTGCCGGATTGATTGCACCGGCAGGAGCGGTTAAATGGGCAATGGACCCGAATACGGTTCTTGTTTCGCTACTGACGATCTTAATTACTATTCTCGGTTGGGTACTGTTCCGCGGATTCTTGAAAATCATTCCAATTCTGATCGGCATCGTTGCCGGCTATTTGATTGCCTGGCCGGCGGGACTCTTGAAATTCAGTTCGGTTGTGGATGCCCAATGGCTTTCTTTACCGCATTTTTACACCCCGTCCTTTGATACGGCCAGCATCTTGATTATTCTTCCGGCTGCGCTGGTAGTCATTGTGGAACATATCGGCCACTTGATGGTTACGAGCAATATTGTCGGGAAAGATCTGATTAAGGATCCTGGTCTTGACCGTTCAATGTTCGGCAATGGTATTTCGACGGTCATTTCAGGCTTTGTCGGATCGACACCGAACACAACCTATGGCGAAAACATCGGTGTGCTCGCGATTACCAAAGTGTATTCGACATGGATCATTGGCGGTGCGGCGGTCATTGCCATTGTTCTATCTTTTGTTGGCAAGCTGTCTGCACTGATCACGTCGATTCCTTTAGCAGTCATCGGCGGGATTTCGCTGATCTTGTACGGAGTGATTGCGTCAAATGGTTTCCGTATTTTTGTTGAGAAAAAAGTTGATTTTGCCAAAGCGCAGAATATTATTTTGGCAACAGTAATCTTTGCTGCCGGTCTCAGCGGTGTGACCATTAACATTGGCAAGGTGCCGTTGAACGGTATGGGTCTAGCAACGATTGTCGGTGTACTGCTCAGCTTGTTCTTCGCACTAATCAACAAGCTCCATCTTTCTAACGAAGAAGAATAACGGTTGTAAATTTGAAGAGGAGGCGTTCCTGTTGACGGGGCGCTTCTTTTTTTGATTTGAATTGTACGTTGCCATTCGGTATACTGCTGTTCAGACAGGAGGAGTGCCCGTGTTATCAGAGGATGAACAGTTTATGGAGCTTGCCATCGCTGAAGCCGGAAAAGCAGAAGCAATTGGTGAAGTGCCGATCGGCGCGGTGATTGTGAGCGATGGTGAAGTGATTGCTCGTTGCTATAACAAACGTGAGGCACTGCAGGAACCGACCGCGCATGCCGAGCTGATGGCGATCGAAGAGGCGAGCCGAAAACTGGGCACATGGCGCTTGTCCGGATGCACCCTATATGTCACATTAGAACCGTGCCCGATGTGCGCCGGCGCAATCGTTCTTTCAAGAATTGATCGACTTGTTTATGGTGCGGCAGATCCAAAAGCCGGATGCGCAGGTACGTTGATGAATCTTGTTCAAGAGGACCGATTCAATCATCGTGCCGAGGTCGCCGCCGGTGTTCTGGGCGCCCGATGCGGTCAGATGCTAACCGATTTTTTCAGGAAACTGCGAGAGAATAAGAAAAAGGGAAAAAGTGAGGAGCAGACAGAACGGTCATAGTTGTCTTTGAGTAAATAAACAGGGAATTCCTCATACATCTATTCAAACAGGGGAGAGGACAAAAATGGATATTAGACTGATGACAATCGATGATTATGAAGAAGTTTATCAAATCTGGACAGCAACAAGCGGGATGGGATTAAGAAGCCTTGATGATTCAAAAGACGGAATAGCTAAATTTTTGTTGAGAAATCCAACGACAAATTTTGTTTCAGTACTTAATGGTGAAATCATTGGTGTTATTCTATGTGGAAATGATGGACGAAGAGGATACATTTACCATACGGTTGTGAAACCTACATACCGTGGTCGTGGTATCGGAAAAGCTTTGCTTGAGGCGGTATATTATGCGTTAGATCAAATCGGCATTACTCGAGCGGGATTAATGGTCCTAGATACGAATGAACTAGGAAAATCATTTTGGCAAGCCCAGGGATGGGAACAAAGAGTGGACCTGAACTATTATTCAAAGGCGATTGATCCTAATAACGTAAAATAAAGTAATAGGTGAACAAGCGGCTCAATATAATTTCTTATCTGTTTGCTGATTTTGTATTTTTATGTTAAACTAACCTTCGTCGTAACGAATTATCAGTAATTGAGTCGTGTACATTTATTTTGGAAGCGAATCTATGTTACGGTATTTGGCTGTGGAGGCGTACCCAAGTGGCTGAAGGGGACTGACTCGAAATCAGTTAGGGCGTCGTTCGGCGCCGCGGGGGTTCAAATCCTCTCGCCTCCGCCATTACTTTTGTTATCAAATTAGCCGTGCTAGATGGGGAGGTAGCGGTGCCCTGTAACTCGCAATCCGCTGTAGCGAGGTTGAATTCCTTTCATGAGGTCTCGACGTTGTGGAGCAGCCTCAAGCACGTGGTGTTGACGTTTGGGTCCTGCGCAACGGAAACTCATGAACCCTGTCAGGTCCGGAAGGAAGCAGCAGTAAGTGAGACCTTTCGTGTGCCGCGGGGTTGCCTGGGCCGAGCTAACGACTTGAGAAGCGTTCATGGCGCCTTGATCGACGAAAGGTGCACGGCGTTAAAAATAAAGCAACAAGGGCTATCGAAAAGAAATTTTCGGTAGCCCTTGTTTTTTCATGGAGAAAGAATGACCGCCGCGGTTTCAATCACGCACGGTTACCGTTATAATGAACGTATATCATTCAAGCCGAGCGTATTCGGTGGAAGGGGGAGGAAGATGGCCTATCAGGCGCTTTACAGAGTCTACCGGCCCCAGAATTTTCATGATCTTGCCGGGCAGCAGCATATTGCCCAGACTCTTCAGAACGCCCTGACCAAACAGCAGTTCTCTCATGCCTATCTATTCACCGGTCCGCGCGGAACAGGCAAAACGAGTGCCGCGAAGATTTTTGCAAAAGCGATTAACTGCGAACATGCCCCGGTCGCTGAGCCGTGCAATGAATGCGCAGCATGCCGAGGGATTACGAGCGGCAGCATCGCCGATGTGATTGAAATCGACGCTGCTTCCAACAACGGGGTCGATGAAATCCGTGACATTCGCGATAAAGTAAAGTATGCGCCAAGTGAGGTTCGCTATAAAGTTTATATCATCGATGAAGTGCACATGCTTTCAACAGGTGCCTTTAATGCGTTGCTGAAGACTTTGGAAGAACCGCCCGAGCATGCAGTGTTTATTCTGGCAACAACTGAGCCGCAGAAAATACCACTGACGATTATTTCGCGATGCCAGCAGTTTGATTTTCGACGTATCCCCTCGTCTGAGATCTTTGACCGTCTGCATTTTGTTGTTCAGGACCAGAAAATTGATGCGGAAGATGAGGCACTTCAACTGATCGCTAAAGCAAGCGAAGGCGGCTTGCGCGATGCACTAAGTGTTTTAGATCAAACTGTGGCTTATAGTGATGGCACGATGACGGTTCAGGATGTGCTGGATGTCACCGGGATGGTTTCCGATCAAATGATCCGTGAACTTATCGACGGACTGGAAGCTGGCGATGCTGCTCGAGCGGTCGGGAAAATAGGTGAGCTGCTGGATCAAGGTAAGGATCCGCTTCGATTGATTGAGCAAATGATCTTCTACTATCGAGATCTGTTGCTTTACAAGACATCACCAGATTTAGAAGACCTGCTGACACGGCCCCATGTCGATGATGCTTTTCGCGAACAAGCGGAAAGAGTCGCTGCAGATCGGCTCTTCCAAGTGATCAGCCAGATGAATGACGCATTTATTGAAATGAAGCGAACCAATCATCCGCGTATTTTACTTGAAATGGCTGTTGTTCGTTTGTGCCTGCCAGCGAATATCTCTCAAGCTGTGCCAACGGAAACTTCGTTTGTTGGCGATGCACTGGAAAAGAGAATTGCCACATTAGAGAATCAGGTAAAAAAATGGTCAGAGTCACCGGAAGTCATGATTCGGCAGGAAAAGCCGCCGGAAATGAGTCAAACGCGTGCGCCGCGAAGAAACAGTGGTCTACGGGTTCCTACGATGCAAATTAACCATGTGCTGGATGAGGCGACTAAAGAGGAACTGCGTGAGCTGCGATCGGTGTGGGCGACAGTCATGACGAAAATCCGCGCCGAAAATGTGGCTGCCCATGCCTGGATGTTGGAAAGCCAGCCGGTTGCCAGTTCTTTACAAGGTTTTGTTCAGGCTTTTAAATATGACTTTCATTGCCAAATGGTGATGGAGAATAAAAACAATATTATGGAGTTAGTCCAGTCTATCGTACAGGACGTAACGAAAAAGCAAAAAACTATGTACCCTGTTCCTGAAGAAACGTGGACGAAGATGAAAAAAGATTTCATTGAGCGTTCGCAATCCTCTCAGGAAGATAAAAGCGAGAAAGCGGAAGAAGATCCAATGATCGCTGAGGCGAAAAAACTTGTTGGTCCTGATTTAATTGATATTAAAGATTAATGGATTATGGAGGCGATTGATATGATGCGAGGAAACATGAACAACATGATGCGTCAAGTGCAAAAAATGCAGAAACAAATGGCGGAAGCCCAGGAAAAACTGAAGGAGGAAATCGTAGAAGGAACTGCTGGCGGCGGCGTTGTAACAGTTAAGGCGAGCGGCCAGAAAGAAATCGTCGATGTTACCATTCAGCCTGAGGCTGTAGATCCGGACGACGTGGAGATGCTGCAGGATTTAATCGTTGCGGCGGTTAACGACGCGCTTACCCACGCAGATGAATTAGCAACAAAACGGCTTGGCAAGTTTACCCAAGGTTTAAATCTGCCCGGATTCTAATACGCGGGCGCTCTTGATAATCGAAAAGCGGCGAATTCCGTATAATTTGGAACCGGAATTCGCTGCTGATCATTTCAGGGGTCTTTTGACAACCAGTGGAAGGAGATTCTGCGATGCAATATCCTGAACCGATCGCAAAACTTATAGACAGTTTCATGAAACTCCCGGGTATTGGACCAAAAACGGCCGTGCGCCTGGCGTTTTTTGCGGTAGATATGAATGAAGAAGATGTCATGGACTTTGCACGAGCATTTGTCGATGTGAAACGTAAATTAGTGTATTGTTCTGTGTGCCAAAACATCAGTGACCATGATCCGTGCCCGATTTGCGATGATTCCTCTCGTGATCACTCCACCATTTGTGTGGTGCAAGATCCGAAGGATGTGGTGGCGCTTGAGAAGATGCGGGATTATCACGGTCTGTATCACGTGCTTCACGGTGTCATCTCACCTATGGATGGTATTGGTCCTGAAGACATCAAGGTAGCAGAACTCATTAGGCGTTTGGAAGATGAAAACGTGAAAGAAATTATTCTTGCAACCAACCCGACGGTTGAAGGTGAAGCGACCGCGATGTATATCTCGCGTCTTGTTAAACCGATCGGGGTGAAAACCTCGCGGATCGCCCACGGCCTGCCTGTCGGCGGTGACCTGGAGTATGCGGACGAAGTCACGCTTTCCAAAGCGCTAGAGGGACGCAGAGAACTGTAACTAAAGTTATACTTAAATCTAATGTTGTTTTTTATCCATAGACGAGCAAGGATGCGAGGCACGAGACTCATCCGTGATCAAAACAGTTGATGCAGGTCAGGGAAGACCTCACAGACGGATGTCTTGCCTGAGGATGCTTCAGGGACTGCTCACGGCTGCGCCTGTTGATGCGAGCAACCGATGCGTAAATAGAGCTGTATGCTGAAAAACAACATAAAAACTTTAACAGAGCCTTAACTAAAAAGATTAGCGGCTGTTTGCGCCTGCAAAAGGATTTGCAGGGGGATTGGAGATGTTGGCGATGTTTGGCAGAAAAAAGGGCGCACTGCGCAAAGAGATGACTGAATCCCTTCTCGATTTGCTCAACAAATGCAAAACAGAATGGATGACCAAGAAGAAAGTGATTGATGCCAGCATTGATCCATCCGATGAGGTGCTGCACCAGCTAAAGCTTGCGGAAGCTAAGTATTTCTACTTATTAAAAGAAGTTCGCGAATTGAAACAATTCATGGATCGATAAGGTTCTAAAAAGGACATGCTTTCATACATTGTATAAACGAAACATTGGTGAAGATAAACACAGAGTTTCTTTATCTATGGATGAGGAGGCATGTCCTTTGAATAACTATATATTTCTGATCCTTGGTATACTAGTATTATTTATCGTGATCATGGCTGCAGGTGCTTCATTTCACCCAATAAAATGGATTGGTAGGTTAGCGATTCGTCTTGTAGTAGGCGCATTGCTGCTTTTCCTGCTAAATGTCATTGGTGAATCGTTCAGTATGCATATTCCCATCAATCTTGCGACTGCCGGGGTCAGCGGGCTGCTCGGAATCCCCGGCATCGCGGCGTTAATCGTAATCAAGTTCTCGCTGGGTATTTAAGCGAGAACTTTTTTATGGACTTTAGTCCGTTGAGCACGCGTAGCGTGCGAAACAAAAAACCACCCGCTATGCGGGTGGAAGACAAGTCGTTATACAGA
>NZ_AWTC01000022.1 GCF_000497245.1 Sporolactobacillus laevolacticus DSM 442 | reverse complement strand
CTGATGCTTCACTCCCACTATAAAACAAAAGTGGTGCAGAAGAGTACCGTCGTACTTTCTGCACCATTAAGGTTAGTATGTTTCTTATTATCAATTTCACAATCAAGTGATAAGCTCACCAGTCTAGGGTATAATAGAGGTAGTTAAGAACGCATATTATTGTGAAGAGGTGAAAGGAATGGGAAAATTTTTCTCTTACACGATCGGCGCTGTTGTCGGTGGAATTGTCGGCGGGACTATTGTCTTATTGACCACGCCAAAAAGAGGCGAAGAAATCAGAAGTGATATAAAGGAACGAGCACTCTCCATCCAGCAACCACTAAAAGATGCGGCGAATAATTTGAGCATCGTGAAAGACCGTGTCATCGCTTTAAAAGATGAAAGCGTACCGGTGCTAAAGTCAGCCGTATCTGACCTTGGCAATCTTCTGCAAGAATGGAAAGAAGATGTGCAGCCTTATTTGACAAAAATCAAAAATAATGTGGTCCAATTAGAAGCCGCAAAAGAAAAGCTGGCCAATAAACTCACGGAAGAGTCCCCTGAGAAGAAGCCAGGTGAAGAAGAAACTCCGCCATCGTTGTAATCGTAAAAAAAGGCGCCTGTACCTGATCATTATTTCATCAGATACGGGCGCCTTTTATATCTCCAAATCACCTTAGAATGCCCAAATTCCGTTTCGGAAAACGGGTTCCCATTCACCATTGGCATTTTCTCCGTCAATATCCAACTGATCGGAACCGATCATAAAATCGACATGAATGAGACTATCGTTTGCTCCATGTGCCTTGAGTTCATCAGCAGACATTTGTGTTCCTCCATCCAAACACGTTGGATATGCCTTTCCTATCGCGAGGTGGCAAGAAGCATTTTCATCAAACAAGGTCGTATAGAAAACGAGTCCGGATTTCGATATAGGCGAATCATTTGGAACAAGAGCAACCTCACCTAAATAGTGTGCGCCTTCATCAGTAGCGAGAAGATGATTGATCAATTCTTCGCCTTCCTTCGCATTGACACGGGTAATGCGTCCATTCTCAAAAGCGACTGAAAGTTTCTCAATCAATTTACCGCCATAAACAAGAGGACGTGTCGCCATAACCGTTCCATTGACACCTGTTTTTAGAGGAAGTGTGTAAACTTCTTCGGTCGGAATGTTTGGGACAAACGTCGTGCCTGCACTGTTTATCGCAGCTCCTCCATCCCAGTGATAAGCAGAATCAAAGGCGATCTCCAGATCTGTACCCGGCGCTTTATAATGCAATTTTTTGTATTTCTTCTTATTCAGTAAGGTGATTTTTTCAGCAAGAGTGGCTTTATGGTCTTCCCAAGCCTGAATGGGATCTTCGCAATCAATCCGTGTCATTTTAAAAATGACATCCCACAGATCGGCAAGTGCCAGCTCTCTGATTTTCCCTGGAAACAGTTTTTTTGCCCACTCAACAGTCGGATAGATCAAAATCGTCCAGCTGACACGGTCGGACATGCGGTAATCATAATAAGTATTCAGCGCCCGCCACATCGTTTCCTGATCCAGCGCCGCCTTCTTCGGATCAATCGTGTCCATGATACCGATGCCTGTTGTCTTGATATCAATACAAGCGGCACCACGTTTCACCAAATCTTCAAGCTTATTCGCCTTCCAAACCGGATATTCAGCAATGACCTCTTCTGATGTGTAGTTCAACCGCAATTGATCCAAATGATCATCCGTCCAGTTATAATACACACGCTTCGCTCCGGCCTGATAAGCCTTTTCGGTAACAATCCGAACGAGTTCTCCTGCTTCAATCGGCGCTTTGATCAGCACTTCCTGGCCTTTCTGAACATTTGCGCCAACTTTTACGGCTAGTTCTGCATACTTTTCCAGTTTCTGAGCAAAGGTTTTCAAAATGAACGCCCCCATTTATGGTTCACATGCTTAAGCAATCCGCATTTTCTTCCAAGTCTATTCTAACACTTACCGCAGGCATAAATGCAAACGTTGTCATCAAATCATTTGAATCCTCTATTTATTTTTTCTGATGAACACTAAATGTGACATCATTGTGCGGCAGATTAATCGTTTCCGCGCGTAGATAGAGTCCTTGCTGAACTTGAACTTGGGTCAGATTAATATAGATTTGGCGCTTGTTCGGTTGAATTACTACCCATTTTGGAAAATCCGAGCCGCTTTTCAAGAAGCTCAGCACTTGTTTATCCGGAAGCGGCAAACTGCCTAGTTTCACATTCGTCTCCTTAAGCACAACATCCCCATTCTGAACACCCGGTGTAAAGGTTAATGAAAAAGGAATCGCAGTAAATAAGAGCTTGTACTTGCCATTAAGCACAAGCTGGTCTCCAATATTGACATGATAGGAAAGGCGTTTATTTTGGTTTGAATCAATTTGATCATTTATCATATTTTCGAGCTGTTGTTTGTTGGCTTGCACGGAAAAAATTGCTTGTCCCTGAGTCCGGTCAGTCCGTGGCAATGCCCCGTCTTTTGATGAGAAACCATTTGTAATCATCGCCAAAATCACACCAATTGCTAACACCTCTAAAAGTAGAAATGATAAAAAAGCGATTTTCCAAATATTTTTCTTCCTAGAATGATTTCCTAAATTCACTGTTCTTCTCCCTCTCCTTTTCTTCCACTATATTAAATAGGCGCACCTGAATTTTGCTTATTTTAACTCGTCCTGTAATTTTCTTATTATAGCGCATTTCGTATTTTGTGCGAACCAATGGACAAGTGATTGTATGATTTCTTAAAACAAAAGCCCTGCTAAATTAGTCTGTTAACTATTAAATCATTGATCATGAATCATCAACCAAGATAGAGAAAAGCACTCTCTGAGTAAAATGCTGGCCCTTAACAATTCGCTTCACATAGCGATTTAACAATTATTTGATTTAAATGATTTCTTAATTTGGCGGAATTTAGCGAAATATAAGTGGATGGTTCTTCCGCAACTCGACAATCAGGGCTCTTATCAGTTAGAATGTACAGTGTTGACAAGCTGATTTCCACTTAGCATGGGAAAAAAATATTCTTGTGCTATGCGACGGATAACCGCAAGTATCTGCGAAATACTGTTGTAATGTGGAACAATTTAAATTAGGAGTGGACGTATTGAAGAAGCTAATGATGGTTCTAGCTGCCGTTATTGTACTCGCAAGCCTTGGAGCATGCGGTAATGGCGGAGATAATGCCGCAGTTGTTAAAACAAAAAGCGGTAATATTACTAAAGAAGAATTTTACAATGAACTGAAGAAGACAAATGGTGATCAAGTTCTTCAGAATTTGGTTTATGAGAAACTTCTTGAGAAGAATTACAATGTGTCGAAGAAAGCTGTAGACGCAAAATATGATCAAGTTCGGAAAACATTCTCTACTGAAGACCAATTCAAACAAGCTCTTGCCCAAAATAAGCTGACTGAAGCTCAGTTCAGACGTCAGATCAAAGACTCACTGATGATGACAAAAGCACAGCAGGCGGGTATTAAGGTAAACGATAAGGCGCTTAAAGATTATTACAATAAAAATAAGATTCAGCTGACAGAACTTAAGGCTAGCCACATTCTTATTAAAGACAAAAAAACCGCTCAATCTGTTCTGAAGAAAGCTCAAAGCGGCTCCGATTTCGCTGCTCTAGCTAAGAAATACTCGATAGACACAGGTTCAAAAACCAAAGGCGGCGAGCTTGGCTGGTTCAAGCAATCAACCATGGTCCCTGAATTCAGTAATGCAGCAATGAAACTGAAGGTTGGACAAATCAGCCCTCTCGTTTACTCAAGTACAGATGGCGGATATCACATTATCAAACTTGAAGGTAAGAAAGATGCTTATAATGATCTGAAGTCTTCTGTCAAGGAAGCATACCTTGCTAGCAAGGAAAAATCACAAGACCAAGTCATGAAAACATTAATTAAAAATAACAATGTCCAAGTCAAAGATAAAGATTTTAAAGACTTGTTCGATAACTCAGCAGCTACAACGACAACTCAACAGTAATCCAAAAGATTCAATCGAAGATTAAAATTTTCGATTGGATCTTTTTTTATTGATAATTTTTTGAGGTTGATAGAAGTTTTTTTCTCTGGAAAAATAAAAATCCGAAGGCCATGCTTATTGCATAGCTTTCGGATTTTTTCTGCTTTGACGCCGCTTTTTCTCCGCATCCATTCTTTTCATATAAACATTGCCTTGCTGTTCGACCCACTCTTCATCTACTTCTTTGTCCTGCCTGGATATGCTGAATGCTTGATATCCGCTGAAAATAATACCGGCAACCACTAAATAAACCCACCAAGCGATACTTTCTAGTTTATTAATCACCGGATCAATCAAACCGAATTGCTGCAGCATGAAGAGCAGGAAAAGTAACGCAACAACAATTAATGAACGTCTGGCTTGTTTCATGTTCCCGCCTCCCAACGTACATGACGTTTGTCCATTTTTTCATTCGCACTGTTACTGTATGCATGAGGCGGGACTGTTAGACCAGATTAATTTGTGTTGTCTTCGTGGATATGCTGTGATGTTTCTTCTAAATCATTGGTGTCAAAAGATGGACGGTACAGCGAACGGTTGTTCATAGCGAAAATACGCTCAGAGAATTCGCCTGGACGTGTCTTTCTAACCGCGCGGGTCATGACATTTATTTTAGCATCCATATCATCAAGAATATGCAGAATTTCCGCTTCTTTAAAGAGCGGAGGCTTCGGGCTTCCCCATTCTGGATTTTCATGGTGGCTGAGTACCATGTGCTGCAGCAGCAGAACTTCTTCTTTATCGCCAATCCCCAACTCATCCGCTATCTTGCCAATCTTGTCAATCATGATGGAGATATGGCCAAGCAGATTTCCTGTCAATGTGTAGCTTGTCGCCGTCACACCTGATAACTCTTCCAGCTTTCCCATATCATGAATAATAATGCCGGCATACAGCAAGTCTTTATCGATTTCCGGGTATAAGTTGACGACTGCCTTCGCCATGTCCAGCATACAGCAAACATGATAGGCTAATCCGGAAAGGAAATTATGATGAATGCTTACAGCAGCTGGGTATTCAAAAAAATCGTGATGGTGCTTTTTTAAAAGCGCGCGAGTCAGCCTCTGAATGACCGGATTCTTTATCTCAAATAGATATTGAGTGATCTTTTCATTCAATTCATCAATGGATAACGGAGCGGCCATCACGAGATCTGCTTTATTAATCGGGTCATGATCCGACGCAGGACGAATCGTTCGGATCTTGAACTGATTTCTTCCTCTGAATGTGGTGACGTCTCCTTCCGCCAAAACGACAACTCCCGGAACATAATTACTTTCATCTTCAGGTGTGCTGCCCCATAGCTTTGACTCAATATCGCCCGTCTTGTCCTGAAGCATAATCGTAAGAAAAGGCTTGCCATTACTCGCCAGTCCTTTAGTCACGCTCTTTATCAACAGGTATTCATGAACATGCTCGCCTTCTTTGTAAAACGCGATTCCCTTCAACATGAACCCTTCCCTTCAAAATGGCCTTTCAAGGCCGCCATTCTTTCATGCATTTAAGGAGTCAACTGTCAGATCGTTTCTGACAATTAGTCCTTTCCAATTATTTTATCAGATTCTCCATTTTGTTTCTGCGGAGGCGGGGCAGGTAATGTCATTTGAAACGCAACCCCGTCTTCAATGTTTATCACACGGATAAACCCATGATGATTATTAACGATCCGTTTGACAATCGCGAGCCCTAATCCAAACTGTCCTTTTTCGCCTTTTTGGAACGGTTCGAACATCGCTTTCCTTTCATCTTCCGGAATCGAAGGACCATCATTCTTTACAGAAATTACTGAATGAAGCGTACTGCTTCCATCAGCTTCCATCCATATATTGTGAATCGCATAACGCAGTGCATTTTCGACCAGATTTTCCAAAACGGTCTGCAGTTGTTCCTGATCGGCGTAAATCATCGTCTCTTCACCACCGACGTGAATATCTATATCTGGTCGCTGGGCCATCAGCCTTTTACGCACTAATCCCGCAAGATCGCCAAAGCGGATCCTCGAGTAACGCATTTGTTGATCGCCAAGTGAATCGAAACGAGTAAAATACAGTAGTTTTCGTACGCGTTTCTCCATCTGCTGAGCTTCACGGATGATAATATCCATGGAATCATCCAATCCGCCTTTTGGATAAATACCGTCCTTAACAGATTGCGCATAACTTTGCACGATCATAATCGGTGTTTTCAATTCATGAGAGGCCTGCTGGAGAAACACTTTCTGGGATTTATCATATTGGATCAAGTTGAGCCGCATTTCCTCGAATTGCGCAGAGAGCCGTTCGTACTCTACATCGCCTTTCCATTCGAACGGCTTTTCCCAATTCAATCGTGAAATTTCTTTAAACCGCCTGCCTAAGATATCAAGCGGTCGTTTCAGATAACGTGCTAGCCAAAAAGCAAGAAACAAGCTAAGAATGCTTGCCATCGCAAAAGTAAAGATCAGGCGATTCCACAAACTATCTTTCAATTCATTATTATAGGTATCCCACATGTAGGAAATTAGATAACCGTTTACTGAATTTATTCTGAAACGCCTAGCGACAAAATAAAGGGTCGAATCGTTTATCTTTAATTCATAGCGAGCTAATTCACTTTTTTGAGATTTGATCTGTTGTTTCATTTGTACAAGCACAGAACGGTCTGAAGGAGCATGGCCAATGATCGTCTGAAATTGATTATTTACCATTAAAGTCCAGATTGAACTTGTTGAATCTTGATCATGAACCTGTGTTCCGGGGTTGTCCACTCCGTAACCTCCGGTAAGTGCTTGAAAGTTCAGCATCTGTTGCACTTCGATCGTTCGATAAGTATTTTCTTTTAACGTGCTTTGGATCGAGTACGGGTACACACTGATTATAATTAAGCCGATAATGCATTCAAGCAGTGCGAAGGACAGCCATATACGCTTGGTCAGCGTCATTTTTATCGGCAATTTCATGAGACGATCCTGTATCCAGACCCATAGACTGTCTCGAGCGACAAGCGTGCCATTTTTCTGCGAATACGTCGAACAACATCATCCACTGCTCTGTCGGACCCAACATAGTCCTGCCCCCATACCTCAGTGAGAATATCCTGTCGTGATTTGGCGACATTAACATTTTCCACCAGGTAAAGCAGAACATCAAATTCTTTAGTTGTCAGTTCAATTAACTGATTCTCTTCATCAAATACCTTGCGTCGAACGACATCAAGCTGATATTTAGAGATGACCATTCTATTCTCATGGATACCTGCTCCATACACACGATGCAGCAATTTCTTCACGCGAATCACAAGTTCCTTAGGAAGAAAAGGCTTAGCAAGATAATCATCACTCCCTAGCTCAAGCCCAAGAATTTTGTCAAGATCCTGATCCCTTGCCGAAATAAAAATGACGGGCTGTTCAGAGTGGTTCTCTTTAATTTTCTTGATTAAATCATAACCGGACATGCCTGGCAACATAATATCCAGAATCCACAAATGTACGCCATTATGCAAATAATTCATAGCCTCTTCAGCCGTATGAAAAACAGAAACATCCCATCCTTCATTCTCCATATACGCCTTGAGAATAGATGCCAGACTTTCTTCATCCTCAACGAGGTTAATTTTAAAGAGTGTTTCATTCATAGAGAAATCATCCTTATATGAGTCTTTTATTAAAATAACTATGTAGTTCCGCTAAAGGATTCAGTGCCCAATGTTTCAGCCTCAACAGAATCATGAAACAGAACTAATAAATAATTAAATTATAGCATGAGACTAATTTCATTAAGATAAATGAAACAAATTTCACAAAAAAATGCCCTTTTTACTAGAATCTGTTTGAAAAGGAGGACAAAAAGGACCAAGAAGATCAAGGAAACGCAGTTTTGAGCACCGCAGCGTATGAGAATAATACGTGAGGAGCAGAAAAGCAAGTTGACACAGAGATTCGCCAGTAATTTTTCCCGGACTTTTCGAACTCCCTCTACTAGAATCTGTTCGAAAAGGAGGACAAAGACCACCCTATTAGATTGTCGAGCCTAAAGACTCATTCATGTTATCTTGGAGCCTGAGGATGCTTTCAGGATGTTCTTTCATATATGCGTTGATATGACAAGTCAGCAGAATGACTTGTCGTTTCTCTGATACCTTCTCGAGTAACCGATACACCTTTTCTGATCGTTCATGATCAAAATTCACAAAACCATCATCAATAATCAATGGCAACGTCTCATCACCACTAAACACGCCCATAAGCGCTAAACGGAGTGAAAGATACAGCTGCTCCGCTGTGCCCCTGCTTAATTCAGCAGCCGAAAAACGTCGGCCGTCGGAACGTCCGGCGATGAAGCCATCATCACCGAGTTGAAGCGTTTCATAACGTCCATCGGTAACATATTGGAAGTAATGCAATGCTTCCTTCATCACTTTAGGCAAGCGCTGCTCCCTATACTGCTCTTTCGCCTTCTGAATCGCCCACAACGCAGTCTCGTAAACCGCCCAGTCCTTTGCTGTTAGATTCGCTTCCGTAAGCAACGTGTGATAACGGTCCAGCATCTCACGATAGGAGTCATTTTCCTCCATACTCTCACAGCTTGCCTGATCTTTCGACACTTGATCGCGAATCGTTTTCAAATCAGCTTCCAATTCCGAGATATGGTTTTTGAAGTCCAGTTCAGTTAGGCCTTCCCATTTATTTTCATCCAAATAGGAAAAGTAATACTGCAAACGCTTTTCCGATCCTGTCAATTCAAGCAATTGGATTCTGCATGCTTGAATTTGTTTTGTCAGTTCATCCACGCGTACAGCGTATTCTGCTGCTTTGAAGAACTGCTGTTCATCTTCAACCTGTGCCTGATTAAAGAGTTTTTTCTGTTCATGGATGAGGGCCTCAATCCGGTTGCTGAATCGCTCTCTTTGCTTCACATAAATTAATCTCTGCTTACTCAATTCTTGCCTTTGTCGTATCCGTTCAGTCACTAGATGATATTGCTTTTCTAAATAAGTCGCATCCCCACCTGGCATGCCTAACTTTTTCGCAAGTTCCAAACACTCATTTTCAAAATTTTCATGCGACTTAATTAAATGACGCAACTGATCGTTTAACGTATCTATCTTTCGGCACTTCTCCTGAGCCTGACCAACAAGACGGACAGTCTCCTCAGCCCAATCTAAATCGTCAATGCTATATCCGCGTTCCCGTAACCATAATTGAATGTTTCGCTTCTCCTCCTCACATGAAATTGTGCAGGAACGGACATCTTCTCTCTTCTGATCCAAAGCGGTTTTCGCTGACCTCAATTGGTCTACAGTCAGCGAAGCTTCGGCAGATTGCCGGTCATCCAGTATGTGGTGAAACTGTTCCATACCCTTACGGTTTTCTTTGCGTGATCCAGTGACGAAAAAAATACCGCCTGCCATCGCCAAACCAATGATGAACACAGGAACACCTGCTAGTGGAGTAATCAGAAGTGCAGACATCAATGTCATAGTGATCGTCAGAACCAGAGCAATGATGCATGCGACTATCACTCGGGAACCACTACCCCCGCTCCTCTCTTTCACACGACTTCCAATTGCCCCATGATCACCACTCAAGTCTTTCAAACGTTTTTCAAGAAAAGCAATTTTTTCATTCATAGAGTCAAGATCTCTAGCCGCCTCTTGTTTTCTCGCTAAACTTTTCTTCCAGCGGTTCAATTTATTTTTTAATTGCTGGTCCAAAGTAAATTCTGAGGATGCCTGCCTAATTTTTTCGCTTGTCCAGTCCTCCCCAAGCTGATCACATAGTTGTCTGTACGCAGCACGATGTTCGCGAAGTTCATCCTCTAATCTGCGCCGCTCCTTTCCATTCTGCTCATCGTTCGCTGCAGAACGAAAAAGACGGAGGAGTGCAGGTTCTTCCTCACTCCATTGCGCATCGATACGGATCATTTGGATTGAATCATCCAAATGATCAATCTGTTCATTTAAATCGCGAAGCTCTTTCTTTAAAGAGATCAGCATTTTGCGGCTATCTTCAAACATTTCTTTTCCATTTTGGGGAAATGGCTGCAACAGTCCCAATCTTTTCCTTTCATTTTCCAACGTGCGCAAAGTCATCAGCAATGGTCGCGCTGCAGAAAAGGCTGTCCACATTTGAAATGTTTGCTGAAGCTCTTTTTTCTGCAATTCCAGACCAGCCAGTTGTTCGTTATTGGTTTTAATTTTCTCTTTCAATACTTGAAAAGTATCCAGCTTCTTTTCCCACGTTTTTAGTTCTGAAGAACACGAACTAAGGTCAGAAAAAAGTCGATTCAATTGCGGCTTTTTTCCGCTCTTTTTGAATAATTGTCCGCATTTTTTTTCCAAAGCCAACTCTAGCTTGCCAAGCGTTCCGCTGCCAATCATCCCTGCTCCAAGCAGAAGATCATTCATGTCTGAAGGATTCTTTTTATCAATATCTTGAAGGCCTTCCAGATCAAAACAAAAAACATTCTGGTAAAGCATACGGTCGATACCACGCAATAGCGTGCGCAAGTCCGTGGATGTACCGGTTTCTGAAGAGAGCCTAGCCTCTTCATCCAGAATCCGTTCCAGCCTATATGTATTTCCGTCATCTGCTGCAAACGTCATTGATCCGCCGAACAAAGTGGAATGATGCTTGTCTCTCCATTTTTCAAGCGCTTTTTTTTGTGGAAATCCGAACAGCTGGCTCAGAATGAAATGCATCATTGTCGATTTGCCCGCTTCGTTTTCTCCATAGACAATGACAAAAGGAGATGCCGGCAACATGATTTTTTTTTGTTCAAAACGCCCAAATTGTTTGATATCCAAAGTTTTTATTTTCATGCATCAAGAACGGCTTACTACAAAAACCGTGCCGTACACCTCCTTGTGAATTTCCGCTTATCTGCTAAATGTCCGTTTCCGGCGACAAGAGGGCTTCAGCAAGCAGCTGCTCACTTTCAACTTTAATCTCCTCAAGATCAGATTGAGTGAGCGCCGCTAAGTAACGTCTTCCGGAGTGGTGCTGATAGAGCAAATCCGTCGCCAAACTTACATTCTCTGTCCGTTCAATTAACCGGAAAAGATCACCGACAAAATGTGGGCTATCGATGATTTGCTTCTTATCCCAAACCGTTCGGAATGAACAGTTTCCCGGAATGAACCAAATAAAATCCGGTTGATCCATCTCTTCTTCATTAATCGCTTCAATCATTTCCCGCACCATTTCTTCAGCTTCATATCGTTCTAATCCGGAAGCAGTAAACGTAAAACTGAGTCGGATAAAAGCGCCATGATGTCTTTCCCTTTGTTCTTCTTTAAGTTGATTCATGGATTCTTCCAATGCTTCAGCGGTTATAGGGCCGGAGAAAGCAAGAGATGCACAATTCCAACCAACATCCGCGGTTGAAAAAAATCGGACGTGAGCTCCATTTTCATCCAATTCTACGATTGAAGCACCCTTTTGTCCTAATTCTGATTCTTTAAACGAGAGCCCTTGTATATCGCCCGGATACCAAATCGGCAGTGGAAAAGCCAGTTGTTGCCTCTTGTGAATATGTCCCAGAGCCCAGTAATCAAATCGTTTTTCAGATAATCCTTGTATCGTAAACGGTGCGTATGATCCTTCTGTCTCTCCTGAACTCTGTTCACCATGAAGTATGGCAATATGAAAGTCAGCATGACCAGTCCGTGTATATTGAGCCGACATATCAGCGCTGATCCATCTTTGCTTGTAGCTAAAACCATAGAGATGAACACATTGGCCACTTGCTGTATGTAATGGAATCATAGCTGGGCTCACAGGGAATACATGGACATTGTCAGGCAGTTTCAAATGATTCCATGATTTATTGATAAAGTCGTGATTGCCATAAGTCAGAAAAACAGGAATCGATGCCACCTGTAGACGTTTCATTTCACTAATAAAATAACGTTGCGCTTTGATGCTGCGATGGCTATTGTCAAACACATCACCAGCAATAATGAGAAAATCTGCACCTTCATGAATGGTGGTATCAATCAGCGTGCTGAATGCCGTAAATGTACTGGCTGCTGTTCGTTGGTACAGTGCGTTTGGAAGCTTTGTAAGTCCTTCGAATGGGCGGTCTAGATGCAAATCGGCGGTGTGTACAAACCGAATCATTGCTTTTCCTCCCTCCGCCAACTGTTTGTATTTATTTTATCACAACCGATCACACGTTCTCAATTATTCAAACAAATTCATAGTAATGCTTGTCCTAAATGGAAGCAAAAAAAACAGCCCGAAAAAGGCTGCCGTTTACTTACATCCGTTAATGAACACGTATCTGTTTTCTGAACACTTCACGAACAACATAGGCGACACCATCCATATCATTTGAACGTGTCAGCCAATCCGCTTTCGCTTTCACTTCCGCAGGCGCATTTCTCATGGCAACACCGAGTCCGGCCTTCTCGATCATTTCCGCGTCCTGAAGGCTGTCTCCAACCGCAACAATCTCATGGAGCGGAATACCAAGCTGTCCGGCAAAGAAAAGCAACCCGTTAAATTTGGAAGTTCCTTGACGGACCAACGTTAAGCTGTCCGGAGCCGTTCGCCAGGCATCTAGGGATGGAAAATAGTCACTTATTGCTTTTTCTAGATCATCCATCACTTTCTTGTCATCCAGTTTAACCTTCACATCTGTAGCGCCTTCGTAATTTTCCAGAAGGTACTGACTGAGGGAGTCTACATAAGTAACTGGGTAAAAAAGCGGCTCATTCATTCCAATCGTCATTTTTGCGATCAGATTTTTTTGATGAGGCCGATTGCTTATTGACAGCCGTTCATGGGACATCTGAATTTGGCATGGATAAGTTTCTAGAAATTCAGCTAGCTGCATCAACACACTATGATCAATTTTGCTCGTGTAAACCGGATCATCCATGGAAGAAGAAACAAATGCACCATTGTGCGTGATAATCGGTTGTGTCAACCGCAACGCTCGAGCAACTTTTGCCGCAGAGTGAAAGTGACGTTCTGAGACAAGTGTAACAATGACACCTTTCTTCTGTGCATACTGAATGGCATCCTTTGTCTGCCGATCAAGCCGGTTATTACTGCTCAACAGGGTTCCATCGATGTCCAGTGCAAGTAAGCGATATACCAAGGTTATCCCCCTCTTCGGAATCCATTTCAGTCCTTCATTCCTGTCAACAGCTTATGAAATGGAGAACAAAAATAGAACCAGGCATCTGCTTGTTCCCTTAAGTAATACCACTTTTTAGATCTATGAAAAGAGGAACGGCGGGAAGCCGTTCCTCTTCTATCGTTCAGTCATTCATATCCATTCGGATTATTTCTGGTAGCCGCCGAATTGAGATTGAGCCTGCGCTACCAAACGTTTTGTAATTTCTCCACCAACCGAACCATTTGCTCTTGATGTTGTGTCCGGTCCAAGGTTGACACCAAATTCACTCGCGATTTCTGCTTTCATTTGATCAATAGCTTGCTGTACACCTGGCACAACTAACTGATTTGAATTTGCCATGTGTTTCACCTCCCTTACAAACCTATTTTGCTCTGTAATCGTTTTCTATATTCGAAACCTCACTTGGAAATTTCTAGGAAACGATTCTATATTAGAGTCAGTTCGAAAAGGAGGACAAAAAGGACCAAGAAGGTCAAGGAAACGCAGCTTTGAGCACCAGAGCGTATGCAAATAATACGTGAGGAGCGGAAAAGCAAGTTGACACAGAGATTCGCCGGTAATTTTTTCCAGACTTTTTCGAACACCCTCGATAAGGGAGGAAAGGATTTTTAAACAGGAGTAATTTCGCCGGTTTTCGGATCGATGACGAGTCCGATCACCGGTGTTCCTTCAGGAAGCAGTGGATGGTTTTTTACAATCGACACACTCTTTTGTACTTCATCCTCGACGGATTGAAACCCATTCAGCCACTGATCGAGATCCACACCCTGTTCAAGAACCTCGGCAAATTTCTGATCGGCCACGCCGCGTTTCTTAATATCGTCAATCATTTTATGCGCGTGAAGTCCGTGCATGCCACAATCGGTGTGTCCGATGATGTATACTGCTTCAGAACCTAGCTCATAGAGTGAAACAAGAATACTTTTCATGGTGTTGCTATATGGAGATTCAACCATGCCGCCTGCAGATTTTAACATGATGGCATCGCCGTTCTTTACATTCAATGCTTTTGGAAGCAGCTCAATTAATCGACAATCCATGCATGATACAATGGTCATCTTCTTCGTCGGGCGGCTAGGTGCCTCGAATGGACGGTAGGACTGATTCTTAACAAATTGTTGGTTATAAGCCAGCATTTCTTCCAGCTGTGACATATTTATTTCCCCCAAGTCAAGTATAAACGTCACACTTAATCATAAAAGAAAATGCAAAATGAATCCAATGACATGCTTAAAAAAATTTCAATTTAAGCAAAAAACCGCCTCCCAAATGGGAAACGGTTTTTTCTAAATAATTAATTACAGCTTTGTAACGTTAGCTGCTTGTGGTCCACGGTTGCCTTCGACAACTTCGAATTCAACTGCTTGACCTTCGTCAAGTGTCTTGAATCCGTCAGTTTGGATTGCGCTGAAATGAACGAATACGTCATTTTCGCCTGGAACTTCGATAAATCCAAAACCCTTGTCACTGTTAAACCATTTTACTGTACCTGTTTTCAAAAAGAAAACCTCCTAATATAAGTGGATGTTCAAATCATTTGAACGCACTTTTAATTTGATATATGCGCATGTTTTATCTGGCGTATCTTTTCCCTGTAGCTACAGATATAAATCCTTCACTGAACGGGGCCATCCCGCAGAAATAAAAAATTCACATATTATAAAAAGTATCAATAAAAAAGTACAAACACATTGATAATCCTTTTATAACACGTGAATTATAAATGTCACCCTTTATCATACGTACCATCATAAATTTTAGACCTAATATAAACATTCCAAAACAAAAACATCAATCGGCTTTTCTGGCGCCGAAACAACGAAAGCCCTACCTCTCTTTCATCCTTACGGTTCCTCTGACCGAGCCAGTATGATTCAGCGCAAAGTTCAATCTGCTTTCATACCATCTGTTGCAAAGTATTAACAATAAAACGATAGTATATTCATGACAGGTCACAAAAAATCTTGTCATTCACATTAGGTCTACTTTAGTATAGATGTTATCATTCAAAAAGTCAACTGAAGAAAGTACTTAACCCATGCCTTTACTTTGGCACGGGTTAAAGAGGATGATCATAATTTCTGCTCATTGTCCTAAATCCGTATTCTTTAATGTTCCACAAATACATTTAAAATTTTTTCCAGATCTTCAATTTTCCGGGCATATAGCAGTATCCGTCGACGTTGGGTATCCACAACCAAGACGCCATCCTCAGATAATTTCATGTTCTTTACTCGATCATACTTTGTGAATTCCAAACCGTAAAAGAATCCATCCGCCTTAAAACGAGCACTTGGCGCGTGAATAAGCGTGTTGTACAGCAAGGTGATCACCAATAATATGAGCACACTATTCATTACAGCGTTATTTTCGCCTCTGACAGTATTGGAAATAAATATAATGGCAAGCAAAACTGCAAGAATCAGTTGGTCCAGATAATTCCGCTTACGAAGACGTACGGATAGAACTGTTTTCCCCTTTAGTACGCGAACAAGGATGCCGTCGTAAAAAATATAAGCCAGCAATCCCGCTAATATCAGGCATAAAAAAGCGATTATCAAAGTCATGTGTCTCCCCCCACTTTATGTGCTTTCATCTATTACCAAGTTTAAACGATCTACATATTAAAAAAACCAGGAATTGAAGCGCTTTCGGTTAATTTCTGAAGCAAGCCGCCTCCCATATCCAAGACAACATCGACACCTTTTTTATACTCCTAAGAAATGCCCCACCATCTAAAGCCAAGATGCAGAACGTGTTTGTGAAGGAAAACTCCTTTCGAGGCTTTTTATAATTAGGTGTTGCACTTAGTTTGACAATTCAAGCTAAAAAAACAGCCGTTTGCAAAACGACTGTTCGTTCAGATGGAGAGCAGCAAATGAAACGTGATTTTCTAACAATTTAAACGTACAGGATACTAATTACTTCTTTTTCGACCGAACTTGGCTTTTAGTCCGCGCTTGACCACTTGAAAGAACGTCAGCGACCGAACCATTCGTTCCGGTTTCACGTATTTTCGCACGGCACGCAAAACTTCCTTAGGATTCTTAGAAGAAAAAGAGTACGCTCCATTTTTTTTCGTTCGTATGGCATAGCGAGGAATCCACTTCCCTTTAAACATCACTGAAGCAACGACATAATCGACGTCATCCCAAGGGATTTGAATGTTTTTTCGAGCATCTCGGTCATTATAAAACTCAAACCCTTTGTCGCCAATCATGATTTTGCCATAATCAGCAAGCCCAATAAAAGAAGTGGCATCCCCTACAAAATCGACTTTTGTATTCATTGATTGAACCATTTTCTTTGCTCCATTCCCTTTCGCTATACTCATTCATTATACTTTTTTTCCATCGACCAAACAATTTTGATCGGGCATGCTCAAGCGGTTAGTTAGAAAACATATAGATAAAGCCTGAAATCCTTAACTTAAGAGGAATCAGGCTCAATTATTGGCATACAACTCCTGGGATGCAGGATTTATACTCAATTTAATGACTCAATGAATAAATATATACCCAGGCTAAAATATTAGCTATTACATCACGTTTAGTAAGTGCAAGGCGATACCAACCACGAACAACCCAAGAATCATAATGATTGGAGAAACTTTCTTCTTAAGCAACCACATGCAAAGAAGCGTTAACGCCAATGCAGCTAAACCGGGAATTAAACTATCCAAGTTGTTTTGTAACGTCGTTACTTTTTGTGCTGCCAATGAAAGACCGGAAGCTTGTTGTT
The DNA here is from genome assembly GCF_000497245.1 of Sporolactobacillus laevolacticus DSM 442. Classification (GTDB taxonomy): domain Bacteria; phylum Bacillota; class Bacilli; order Bacillales; family Sporolactobacillaceae; genus Sporolactobacillus; species Sporolactobacillus laevolacticus. The sequence goes on along the minus strand of NZ_AWTC01000022.1, from coordinate 32,272 downwards.
CCAACGCTGATTTAATTCCTGCCGCGCCGGACGGTAAATTGCTCCAATCAATAAAAGCACCCTTGTCAAGCTTAACTGAAGATACAACTGGCGTGAATTTTATTGATACCCAACGGTTAACTAATGCACCCAGGATGAACATACCAAGGATTGATGCACCTTTAGTAATATCCTGAAGCAATCCACCAGATAAGTCGTCAGTAATTTTAGAACCCGCTTTGTAGCCAAATTCCTGCGTAGACCACATGAATGCCATACGAATAATATTCCATCCAAAGAAATAAATAATTGGTCCGAGAATGTTACCGGTCATCGCAAGAGAAGCTGCTAATGCACCAAGTATTGGTTTTACCGTGAACCAGAAAGCCGGATCACCGATACCTGCTAACGGCCCCATCATGCCTATTTTAACCCCTTGAATGGCTACGTCGTCAACTGGCGCACCATTTGCACGTTCTTCTTCAAGTGCTAAAGTTACACCAATAATTGGTGAAGCGACATAAGGGTGAGTATTAAAGAACTCTAGGTGACGTTTAAGTGCAGCCGTACGGTCTTCCTTAGTTTTGTATAGTTTTTTGATTGCCGGAATCATTGTATAGGCCCAACCGCCATTTTGCATACGTTCATAGTTCCAAGAACCTTGAAGGAAAGTTGAGCGCCACCAAACAGAAATACGATCCTTTTTTGATAATCTCAATTCTTGTGCCATTTTTATTTCTCCCTCCTTCTTAGTAATTATCAATAATGTCGCCTAGTGGATCACCGGTGTTTGAATTTCCGCCATTACCTGAGCCGCCTTGCTTGGAAAGCGCCAGATAGATAAGGGCAATAGCTACACCGATAGCACCAAGACCGATCAATGTGATTTGTGTTACAGTCGCGAGTACGAAACCAATGGCAAAGAATGGCCATACTTCTTTTGTTGCCATCATGTTGATAACCATTGCATAACCAACGGCAACGACCATGCCACCGCCAATCGCTAAACCACTTGTCAACCAAGTTGGCATCGCTGCAAGTAACCCTCTAACTGGACCCGCACCAACTGCTAAAATCAATGCTGCCGGGATGGCGATACGTACCCCTTGCATGCAGATCGCGCTGATGTGCCATAGTTCAACTTTTTTGAAGCTTCCTTCATTAGCTGCAGCATCCATAAAGTGCACAAAAGCTGTTGCAATCGTACGGCAGATGATGGTTAATAACAAACCTGCAACGGCAAGCGGGATAGCAATCGCGATTGCAGAAGATACACCAGCATTGCCTTGCCCACTAAGAACTAAAATAATTGCAGAGGCAACAGATGCTAGCGCAGCATCAGGCGCTACAGCGGCACCGATATTTGCCCAACCTAGGGCAATCATTTGTAGCGTACCGCCAAGGATAAGACATGGTACTAAATTTCCTGTCACTAAGCCGATTAACGTACATGCAATGACTGGTTGGTGAAAGTGAAATTCATCCAGAATTCCTTCCATACCCGCTAAAAATGCCACGAGAACGACTAATATAATTTGAATAATGTTCAAATCCATGATTGTTAATCCTCCCTTTCTCCTGAATAATTATTATCTTAATTTGTTTAACTCATCTTGAGCTTTCTTGAGAATTTCGTTCATGTCACCTTTTGAATCGTTTGGCACCTTACGTACATCGAAGGCCAAACCGGCTTCTCTTAACTTAGCGAAAGCATCAATATCATCTTGGTTAAAGGCGAGCACCTTATTCGGTTGAACTTTACCTGGTGAGTGTGCCATAGAACCTACATTGATGGTCGTCAATGGAACACCGCCCTTAACCGCTCTCACCACATCCTGCGGATTTTCGAAAAGAAGCAGCGCGCGTTCACCACCAAAATGCTGATCATCCTTTGCCAGTTTGATCATTTGAGCGACAGGAACAACGTGTGCTTTGACCCCCGGCGGCGCCGCTTGTTGGATTAATTTTTTACGAAGATCATCCTCAGCTACCGCGTCGGATACGACGATGATACGCGTTGGTTGGGTCGTTTTGGCCCATGCAGTTGCGACCTGACCGTGAAGCAAACGGGAGTCAACACGTGCCAACACGTATTTAAATGTACCGGGAGTACCTTTCTTTACCTGCTGGGCAGGAGCTGAAGCCGTTGCTTTTGCCGGTTCTAATTCTTCAGGTCTGATTTTGACCCCCTCTTTTGCTGTGCGCGAAATATGCGCCGCAATTTCACGTGCTGTGTTCATGGATAAGCGCGAAGCATACGCTTCGATCACCATCGGTAAGTTCATACCGGCAACGATTGCCCATTTATCTTTGTGTGCTTCAAACAAGCTGTTGACTTGATTGAACGGTGTTCCGCCCCAAAGATCGACTAAGAACAGAACTTCCTCTTGATCGTCCAAAGATGCAATCGCTTTTTTCAGTTTTGTCTTAACGTCGTCGGGACCTTCGTTGGGCATTAAGGTAACCGTTTGGACATTCTCCTGCTTTCCAAAAATCATTGAGCCGGATTGGAAAATGCCTTCAGCAAAATCGCCGTGGCTTGCTAGGATAATACCTACCATCGTTTAATACCTCCTATGTCAATATTTGCACTTTAGTACATTACTTAAGCATCCAGTTCTGTCATCGCTTTCAAAAAATCGAAACAACATACTGGATCGATTCGTCGTGATGAAACACTTCTCACCCCCCTTCATGTTTAAGGAAATACACAATTAAGTAGAGCAGAAAATTTAAAAATCATTTGATCTACACCAAGCCCTTTTCAGAAAGCGCTTTCCAAAGATTTTTTGAACTATCATTGGAAACCTTGCGGACATCAAGCTTAATCCCATGATCATGAAACCACTTGAAAGCCTCCACATCGGCCGCATTAACAGCGATTGCATCGGTAACCATGACTCGCGTATTGTCAAAGCTAATCGCACCAATATTGATCGAATCAACCCTTATGCCACCTTCGACAATGCATCTTGCGTCAACTGCGTTCTCAACCAGAATCATAGGTTTTAAAACGTTAAAACGCGGATCATGATAGATTCTTATCATTTTCTCCAACGTAACGACATGCGTCCTAATTCCAGGAGGTGCAGCTTGCACGATCAATGTCTTGCGTGTCAGATCGCGCGCCACACGATCAGATACAACTAAGATGCGATTAACGTGGATGGCTTTCGCCCAATTCGTAGTCACTTGCCCATGTAGTAAACGACTGTCAATACGTAATAAACGAACATCCATCGTCATGACAACCCACCAACATTGCAAGTGCGAGCAAAATAACTAATATCACTCTCCACCTTTTCCGAGTAAGTAATCCACGCTCACCACGCGTTCGTAGTTTCTGATTACTCTGTAGCGCTTTCATGATTTGGGTTTCAAACCACGAAGAGTATAAAATCTCTCAGAAAATCCCTACACAACATCATAAGCAAATTACATGCCAATTTTTGTGTATCGTATAAAAGAGCCGGAATAACAGGATTTTTCCACTAATAAAAAAAAATAAATGACACACTTAGTTGTGTATCATTTATTTTGTGTATCGTTTTTTTCTTTTTCTGTATTAAATATTTCGACGATATAATACACTTCAGCCTCTGAAAGATCGATATTAATCGTGTCGTGCAGAACCTTATTCGCCTGTTTCACGATCGGGTACAGTTTCTCCAATCTGACGCTAGCTAGTTGATCATCATCAACATTCATTTCTGAGCGTGTCAGATAACGCTCAATTGCTCCTGCCATATGCATAATCAAACTAACTTTGAAGGCATTGGACATGTTGAGCTTACTGCGCTGCTGAATAAAATCGCAATAACTCCACAATATTTTTGCGATTTTTTCGGGATTAATGAATGTAAAGTACTGTCCCAAATAGTTCTGACTCATTTCTTCCGTTAATAACTCCGAATGTTCCAGAGCCTCTGCTTCACGTACAGTATGATTGTTTATTTCTTCGATCAGACTGACAAAACTCTCGCCTCCACCCTGCAATAAATTTTCTAGTGAAACGAATGGAACAGCAAGTTGGGGATTCACAACACCGGTCGTGGCTACGATTTGATATTTTTGCTGGATTTTAGCAATTTGTTCTTTCATATTCACGACCGAAACTGTGATCACTGTGATATCATCAATCAGATTGTCGACCAATATCTTATCTAACAGGTCTTTAATTCTCTGAGCTGTTCCTTCACCCGTCGAACAAATCGCAATAATAGCCTTCTCTCTTTGATCTGATATTTTCTGAACATCATTCTTTTTTTTCTGGACCTTATTAATCGTTCGAGAATAGCCATTAAATTCACGCAATTCCCGATATACTGTTTCAAGATCACTATCGATCAGTGCTGTTTTACGAGCTGCTTCAAGCACCATCGCTGTCGTCACCATATCGATCGTTTTGACATGAACATTCGTTTTCTCTGTCAGTTTACTGCTAAATGTGCTCAGAGACCCCATATCGACCAATAGTAAAACCCCGTTGCCCTGATCGATATTTTTTGCTTGTAATGCAATGCCATCCAATGCGACTTTAGGACTCATTTCAAGCGGCATATCATATGCGGCGATATTATCGACAGACAGCAGTTGCGAAACCACTTGCACCATTGAGGATGCGGTACTGTTCCCATGGGCTGCCACAACGATTCCAACTTTTCCGGCTTTAGGTTCTGATTTTAACGAGACTAAAAGGATCGCCATGTAATACACTTCAGATTCAGGAACGGGAAAACGATAATGATCCTCGATCAATACTTTAACGTGTTCCGCAATCTTGAGTTCATCAGGATAATCATGGACCATTGAAATCAAATCAGATGAAATACTGCGTAACGGTTTTCCTGACTGGACCCGCTTAATAAAAGAGCTGATATGTAAACTCATCGCGTAAATGAAATTATCCCTGACTGGATAATTCTCTCTTTCCTGAAGCAGGCGTTGGATCTGCTTGGTTAAGTCAATAATTTCTTGATCAACGATCTCATTCAGACTGCTGAACGTTTTTTCCAGATTCCCTTGCCGATAAAAAGATTTTAAATGCAGATTAATATCCGTCATAATGAAGTTATTGATCGCTGTTTGGTCCAATCCTTCGTCTTTCAGTAGCGTAGCTTTATCGCCAATGATTTCATACAAATTATAAGGCAGTTCATAGCTGTCAATGTCGGGCAGACCGCGCTTAGCATTGGGCTTGATCACCATCGTCGGTTCCAACAAGCGACTCAGATTCCCCAGTTCTTTCCGATTGTCAGCCAAATTGGAAAGTCCATCTTTGATATTTGGCGGCAACTGGCTAAAAAGCAGGGTTATTTCATTTTTATTATGCATGCTATTCAAAAAGCCTTGAGCACACACTAATTGAATATTAGATTTCAATTGCCCAACATTACCGTATGTAACACTTCCCAGCAGTGCTTGAACGACATCTTCATTTAAACGAATATTTTTATGAATCCGATTTGCTTCAAGTGTTAATAATTGTTCTAATAATTGTAATTTTTCACGTGCACTTCTTTGTTTAAAGTCCGGCAGCTGAATGATGATCGGGATACGACGGACAAAAGTCTGCAACAATGAACTTTCCGGGTCTTCAGTTGTTGCGTAAACAAGTCTGACGTCCGCATGATGAACTTTGGTCGTTTCGCCTAAACGGCTGTATGTTCCATGATCCATAAAATAAAAAATCATTTCTTGCCCCTCAGGCGGCAGACGATGGACTTCATCAAGAAAAAGCATTCCGCCATCAGCTTCTTGAATCAGACCATCTTTATCACTGTTGGCACCAGTAAAAGCTCCCTTGACGTAGCCAAACAAATGCGACATCAACAACTGCGGATTGTGTGCGTAATCTGCACAATTGAATGTGGTAAATCCCTTTTTGGAGATGATCTCCTTATCTAATGCAAAATGGTACATTTTATTAGCAAAATACGTCTTACCGGATCCTGTCGGCCCAATGATCAGTGTATTCAGTCCGTGCGGTGGATAAAGCAATGCTGCTTTGGCCTGCTCGACTTGATTCTTTAGGCTATCACGATTGCCAATCATGTTCTCAAAAGCATCCACTTCGTTCTTATGTGCAGCAGATTTCTCTTTAATGTTGTGATCACTGATACGAGCATCCCCTGCAAACCCAATGTTGGGTTTCTGCTCCATCTTAATTTTACGTTTCCCGACTGCATGATTCACGACATAGTGAACCGGTCGACCATTTAACTTCTTTATCCTTCCCTCTCTGACAAGCTGATTTAACTCCTTGCTAACATTCGGGCGAAGCACACCGATCGCTTCGGAAATTTCACTCGTTGTCACACCTTGATCCATACTGAGTGCGTGCTTTTCCATATACGTTAAAACTTTTTCACGCCGTGACATTATATGCCCTCCTTTTTTAACTATATTGTGTATCACAAGCAAAAAAGTAAGCGGATTCATTATCTCCAATACAGGATTTTATTTCAACTTATACATTTTCAAAATATCAATTTCTATACATATTCACTCATATCGTTTTTTTCATAAATTAGCTCAGCGCGTGAATTTAATAACTTAGGGACAAAATCACTATGAATGATACACATAGATGACGAACCTTCATCTTAGTACTCTGCTTTGCGTTTCTAACGGATCAGAAAATTCATCTTGCAACAAATCCACTACGTAACAGAGTTCTTCATCCGGCAGCGTCAGATTCATTTCTTTTTCGATCACAGCTGAAGCCTTTTTCACTTTGCCCAGCAGTTTTCTCTTTTCATCAGTAATTGGCTCTTTATATTGAAGGTTTTCATTTGTAATCGTTCGTTCAAGAGCAAACGCGCAGTGTACCACAATACGCAGGGTCATTGTATTTTTGAAGTGAACTTCCCACTCTTTTTGCAAACTCTCACAAAAATGGAGCAAAGTTGTAATCGCTCGGTATGGGTTAAGATAGGTCAGCATCATTTTTAGGCTATCTTCGCATAGACCCCGAATGATGGCGTCGGATTGACCATTATTAATACGCAAATGTTTATTTACAATCGCCTGCTCGATTATTTTCTGACCTTCTCCTTCTATAAAGTGTTCAAGTGAAATGAAGGGAGCTCTGATTTTCGGCTTTGTGACACCGATGGAACAAAGGATTGTATACTTTTTCTGCAATTCCTGAACGTTCTGATTCAGATTAATGATTGACATAGGAATAATTTTAATCGTTTCTTCGGTCACATCACCAATAAACGTCTTGATCATTTCTTCTATTTTCTTTGCCGTTCCTTCCCCACTTGAACAAATCGTCAGGATGGCTTTTGGCTTATCTTTGTGCTCAGAATTCGGGCTCTTCAATACATTTTCTGCCCCGGGATCAGGGTTTTTCAAAGAGTTATAAATGGCGTTTAAATCCATGTCCAAGAAGTTCGCTTTACGTACTGCATCGAGCACCATCGGCGTTGACACCATATCAATGGCTTTGACCGGAATGCCGGCTTGTTCCCTGATTTTATCTTCAAAATAATAGAGTGAGCCCATATCTACAAGCATCAGGACGCCTTCTCCGCGATCAATTTTTTTAACCGCTGCTACAATTTCTTCAAGAATTACCTTAAAGCTGATATCTAAAGGCATATCGACAGCCATGATATTGTAATCACCCAGCAGCTCCTTAGTAACGTTAACCATTGATGATGCTGTGCTGTTTCCATGCGTCGCGACAATGATGCCTACTTTCCCTTTTTGGTTCAATTCATTAGCCGAAACAAGAAGAATAGCCAAATACATGACTTCAATTTTCGGAAGGCTGACATTCAATTTTTCTTCGATCATTTCTTTCATTTTGAGTGCAACCTGATACTCGATTTCACTTTCCTCAATCAGGCGCCCATGTGAAGGTGGTGCAGTAAGTTTCGTGCGGTTTTTCCGCTTAAGATAGCCGTCAATATGAAGACTGAGAAAGTAAAGAAATTTATCATTAAAGGTTTTGTTGAGCATACTTTCTGCAAGGGAGCGCAGTTCTTCGGACAAGTTCATGACACGCTTGTCAACCAGTTTCGCCAGCTTCATATTCGGGCTTTTTGTCACTTGCTGATAGAAGCATTTAATATGAAGCTTAATATCCGTCGCAACAAACCGGTTAATCTCGGCTGGGTCAACATTTTCCTGTTTGAGTAAATTTGATTTATCCTGGATAATCTTATACATATCAAAAGGAAGCTCATAGACATCATCATCGACAAGCTCCTTGCTGCCTTCTCCGGTAATCACTGTTACTTTCCCTACATAATTCGAAATTTCCTCATTTTCTTTAACATTTCTGGAAATAAGGCTAAGTCCTTCTTTCATTTCTTGAGGTAGCATTTTCACATAGAGATTGACATAATCGCTCTCCATGCTTTCCAGAAAGCCTTGGGCACAGACAAATTGGATATTTGATTTTAATTGGCCGACATTCCCGAAGGTCACACTTCCGATCAATGCTTTGATCACATCTTCATTCACTTTAATCCCTTTGTGAATTCGTTTTGCTTCTTTGGACAACAGATATTTGGTTAATTCAATTTTTTCCTTTGTATGCCGTTCATGGAAGGAAGGCATAGTGATTGTTATAGGAATGCGTCGTAAAAATGTGTTCAAGAAAGAAGATGATGGATCCTCAGTTGTTGCAGCGATAATCAAAACCTTTGATTCCCTGCGCTTTTCTGTTTCGCCGAGCCTGTTGTAACGGCCGGTATCCATGAAATAGAAGATCATTTCTTGGCCTTCAGGCGGGAGCCGGTGTACTTCATCAAGGAACAGCATGCCTCCGTCCGCTTTTTCAACGAGACCTTTCTTGTCACGGTCAGCCCCAGTGAATGCGCCCTTTGTATGCCCAAAAATTTGTGAGATCAATAATTGAGGATTGTTATAGTAGTCTGCACAGTTAAACACAATGAACGGTGAGTCTTTATCCATTCTTTCCATATATTTAGCATAGTTGTGCATCATGTGTGCAAACAGTGTTTTTCCGGATCCGGTTGGTCCGAGAATAAGCGTATGTAACCCGCGTGGTGGATAGACGACAGCCGCCTTTGCCTGGCTTACAATCTTTTTTAAACTTCCGTCAGCACCAATCATTAAATTAAAGGGATCTTCATTTTCGTTGATCGTCGCTTTTTCTCGCCCCAAATACAGATCCTTTAATGATGAAATGTCCAAAATGATGTGGTCAACCAAATTTCCATAATTCTTCTGAACCGTATCACGGGGAATGTAAAGTACCGGACGTTTTTTAATTTTGATCACTTTCCCGATCCGGACGAGATTATTCAATTCGAGGCTGACATTATTTCTCAACATGTCGAGATCATCGGCTAAATCGTTTGCTGAAAATCCCTCTTCCTCAAGAAGCTGTGCTTTTGTCAATGCATCACATTTTTCTTCCAATAATTGATACACACGATCGATTCTTTTCATAGCCTATCCTCCATGAATGTTGTGCTGCCTGCTGACCAATCGTTCATACATCGTCTTTTAGGCTGCAACTCATCAAGCTGCTGATCGTTGATCAAAACGTTTTCATTGTTATTTTATCATACCTTATTAAGAGTGTATTAAAAATATAACAAGCAGTTAATACACTTATATTTAAATAAAAATAAACTACATATAATTATATATCATTGAATAATCAGTTGATATTACTTATAATTACTTATATAAAATTGTTCGAAAAGGAGGACAAAAAGGACCAAGAAGGTCAAGGAAACGCAGATTTGAGCACCAGAGCGTATGCAAATAATACGTGAGGAGCGGAGAAGCAAGTTGACACAGAAATTCGCCGGTAATTTTTCCCAGACTTTTCGAACACCCTCTATAGGAGATGATGATCATTTATCAGGAAGAACGCCTTGTATCCATTCTTGCTTATTTGAAGGAACACCGCAGCATGTCAGTTGTAGACATCTGCGAACGCTATGAGGTTTCCCGAGATACGGCACGTCGAGACATCGTAAAACTTGTAGATCAAGGTGCCGCAATTCGGACGCACGGAGGTATTGCATTACCTGATTTACACAATGAAATTCTGGCTTACCGAGATCGTCTTCAAGCTTATTCTGAAGAAAAAATGAGCATTGGAAAAAAAGCAGTTTCTTTGCTGCATGAAAACGGCTGCTACTTTTTAAATGCCTCAACCACTATTTCCTGTATGGCACGGCAGATCGATACGGAAGTCACTGTTTTCACTCAATCACTGGATGTTGCTGAACTCTTATCCCACCAATCAAAGGCGGAGATCCACCTATTTGGAGGGCGTTTAAATGCAAGCAATCGATTCTTCTTTGGTTTAGAAAGTATGAAGCAAATTGAAGCGATTCATTTTGATTGCGCGTTTCTCGGTACCGCAGCAATTACTGAAGACGGCATCTATTATGATGACCAGGAAGATGCTTGGATTAGCAATTTGGTGTCCTCGCGTTCAGAGTGTACGGTTGTTCTTGCCGAACGCAAAAAATTCAGCCGCAAAAGCCGATTCAAATCGATAAATTGGAGCAGCATCGATCTGATCATCACGGATCAGCGATTGCCTGACGCCATGGAGAGCATTGCTGTGGAAAACGGGACACAAATTCTAATTGCTCAATAAACAAAAATAGACAGAATGATTTTGAATTTTTTATAAAGGAGAGAACGCACATGTCTGTTAAAATGATTTTCAGTGATATTGACGGGACACTCATCAATTCAAAACATGTCATCACAGAGAAAACAATTAAGGCGATCAAATCTTGTGCAAGGCACCAGCTTCCATTTATTCTCGTGTCCGCACGTATGCCCGGTGGCATTTTGCCCTTGCAGCAGCAGCTTGGTTTGTCCAACCCAATCGTTTGCTATAGTGGAGCACTTATTGTGAGGCCACAGCAAACCGGTTCAGCAAGCCAACCATTGTTAACCATAACCATGGATACCGAAACAGTGCTCACCATTCATCAACATATATGCAAACGCTTTCCGAATATCAGTTTTTCCGCCTACAGCTTCGACCAATGGCTGGTACAAGAACCAAACAATCCATGGATCGAACAGGAACGCCAGATCGCCGGAACAGCGGCGACTTTGTGCACGTTTCAGGATGACGACATGGACGTTGAATTCGCGCCAATTCATAAAGTGCTGTGCATGGGTGAACCAGAAAAAATCGATCAGTTGTACGAGTCACTACTTTCGTTAAAGCTAGAGGTATCCGTGTTCAAGTCAAAGCCAACCTATCTCGAAATTATGGCAAAAGATGTGGGTAAAGCAGGTGCAATGAATCTGCTTATGAAAGAATATAATGTTCGCCGTGAAGAAACCATTGCTTTTGGAGACAATTTTAACGACCTAGATATGCTGCGATTTGCCGGTATTGGTGTCGCTATGGACAACGCTCCCAGCCAAGTAAAAGGAGCCGCTGATTTCGTAACACTGTCTAATGATCAAGATGGGATTCAAGCAGCCTTGGAAAGATTCGGTATTGTTGGCAGCATTCATTAACTATTTAATAATTAGACTGTTCATCCATTGATCCATGAATTGAAAAAGTATTGCCTTGTTCTGCTGGATCAAGCCAAATCGTCCGCACATATCTGGAACAGCTTGAATATAGCGCCCTTGCGTCAATTCATTTCTTGAGTGATCAATGATGTCACGAATATTCTCTTCACCAACTTCAAGATGAAACTGCAGACCGATCACATACTTCTCATAGATAAACGCCTGATTCTGACAGGCTTTGCTTGAGGCAATGCGCACTGCGTTTTCCGGGAGATCAAAAGTATCTCCATGCCAATGAAAGACGTTCATTTGTTTTGGTATATATTGAAAAGGTTGCTCATATTTGCTTGTACGTGTGATCGGAAACCATCCGATCTCTTTTTCTTTTCCAGGATATACTTTTGCTCCAAGACTGTCCGCAAGTAATTGGGCACCCAGACAGATACCTAGTATAGGCTTTTTCAACGTAATCGCTTGCTTGATCCACTGCTTTTCCATGTTTAGCCATGGAGATTCCTCTTCCTCATAAATGTTCATTGGTCCACCCATGATCACCAGCAAATCAATTGTGTCGAAATCGGGTGAATGTAATTCATTCTTATAAAATTGAGTACCGGTTAACAAATGCCCACGCGCTTGACACCATTCCACAATGCTGCCCGGTTGTTCGAACGAAACGTGTTGAAAATAATGCACATGCATTTTGCCATCTCCCTGAATCTCTGCTTTTGAAATACGTAATATCTCATGTGATAAAGAATAAAGTCCGAAAAAGAGTGCGAAGCGTCTCCTTCTCAGACCTTTATTGCATTCCAAACCATCTATCCATTTATTTGTGCGTTAATCAAACATGTCTCCTAGCATATCCATTACCGATTTTTTCTTTTTTTTGCGGGGATAATCGTCACCATTTTGTCTTTTATCATAATACGAATCTTCTTTATAGTCACGGTCATTGTACCTTTTTCGATCATCTTCTTCGCGTTCATACCAATCATTAAACGGGCGGCGGACTTCCTTCACTCTGCTCGATATTTTGTCAAGTTCGCCCCGGTCAAGCCAAACACCTTTGCAGCTTGGACAAATATCAATCAGAACACCGTCTCTCTCGACTTCCTTCATGCGGACGTCCTCACATACTGGGCAAAACATTGAACCACTCCTCCACTTTTGGCTTAATTTCATTTTACCAAAAAAATGTATAGTTCGTTCTTTTGACTGCTTCCCCCATTCACAAAATTGCCACTTATACACCTATATAACATTAACAAAAAAGTCACAATTGAAGTGTAAGCGGTTACATCTGATATTATATAATTAAAGTGTGCTCAAGGATAATGCGTTCAAACAGTCGACTATTTAATTGAGGAGATGAACGACATGGAAGCAGTTGTAGAAGGAAGCAAATACGGATCCGCATGGGACGGATTCGTAGAGGGTATTTGGAAGAATGAAATTGACGTTCGTGACTTTATCATGAAGAACATACATGCATATACACAAGATGAGTCTTTCCTTGCCGGCCCTACCAAGAATACCGAACTTTTATGGAAACAGGTTTTGGAGCTTTCCGAAAAGGAACGGAAAAATGGCGGTGTGCTGGACATGGACACCGAAATTGTCTCTACCATCACATCTCATGGACCTGGTTATCTAAATAAATCGATTGAAAAAGTCGTCGGCGTGCAGACCGATGAGCCTTTTAAACGATCATTGATGCCTTTTGGCGGTATTCGCATGGCACAACAAGCGTGTGAATCCTACGGCTTTAAAATGAGTGATGAAGTTGAACACATTTTTACTGAGTACAGAAAAACACATAACCAAGGTGTATTTGACGCCTATACAGATGAGATGAAACTCGCACGCCACGTCGGTATTATCACCGGACTTCCTGACGCGTACGGCCGCGGACGAATTATCGGTGATTACAGACGCGTTGCACTTTATGGTATCGATTTTCTCATTGAACAAAAGAAAATTGATAAAAAAAGCACAGGAAGTAAAATGAGCGAAGACGTCATGCGTTTGAGAGAAGAGCTGACTGAACAGATTCGCGCCCTAGAAGATATTAAGAAAATGGCCGCAAGCTATGGCTTCGATATTTCCAAACCGGCTACAAATGCTCAGGAAGCCTTCCAGTGGCTGTATTTCGGTTATCTTGCAGCTGTCAAAGAACAGAACGGAGCTGCAATGAGCCTTGGTCGAACCTCTTCGTTCCTTGATATTTATATTGAACGTGATTTAGCAAACCATGTATTGACCGAAGAAGAAGCACAAGAACTCGTCGATCATTTTGTCATGAAGCTTCGTCTCGTAAAATTTGCACGCACACCGGATTATAACGAATTGTTCAGCGGCGATCCTACTTGGGTAACCGAATCCATTGGCGGAATGTCTGTCGATGGCCGAACCTTAGTAACTAAAAACTCGTTCCGTTTCCTGCATACACTGGAAAATCTCGGACCGGCACCTGAACCAAACCTGACGGTACTTTGGTCAAACCAACTTCCGAAGGCTTTTAAAAAATATTGTGCAAAGATCTCAATTAAAACCAGCGCGATTCAATATGAAAATGACGATCTGATGCGTGTTGAATATGGCGATGATTATGGCATCGCATGCTGCGTGTCGGCAATGCGAATTGGAAAACAGATGCAGTTCTTCGGTGCCCGTGCCAATCTCGCAAAAACTTTGCTCTATGCGATTAACGGTGGCGTAGACGAAGTTAAAAAGGTTCAGGTTGCACCTGCCTTGGCTCCGATCACAAGTGATATTCTGGACTATGATGAAGTCTTGGACAAATTTGATAAGATGATGGATTGGCTCTCTGATCTCTATATTAATACACTGAACGTGATCCACTATATGCACGACAAGTATTCCTATGAACGTAGCGAAATGGCGCTGCATGATACGCATATTCTGCGAACGATGGCTACAGGTATTGCCGGACTCAGTGTTGCAGCGGACTCTTTAAGCGCGATTAAATATGCAAAGGTACATGTACAGCGTGATGAAGACGGCATCGCAACCGGATTTACTATTGAAGGGGATTTCCCTAAATACGGCAATAACGATGATCGCGTCGATTCCATAGCTGTTGATCTGGTTGAGCGGTTTATGAACAAACTGAAAACAGTTGACACATACCGTGACTCAGTACAGACATTGTCGATTCTGACGATCACATCGAATGTCGTTTATGGAAAGAAAACGGGTAGCACCCCAGATGGCCGTCTGCGCGGTGAAGCATTTGCGCCGGGTGCAAACCCAATGCACGGCCGCGATAGCAAAGGAGCCCTTGCATCTCTGTCATCCGTAGCCAAACTGCCATATCGTTATTCTCTGGATGGTATTTCCAACACGTTCTCCATCGTTCCTCAGGCTTTGGGAAAAGATGAGGTCGTTCGTGAAGCCAATCTGGATGCTATGCTTGACGGCTATGCAGTAAAAGGGGGTCATCATATTAATATCAATGTGTTTAATCGCGAGACACTGATTGATGCGATGGATCATCCTGAAAAGTATCCGCAGTTGACCATTCGTGTCTCCGGATACGCCGTCAACTTCATCAAGCTTACACGTGAACAACAGCTGGAGGTTCTTCATCGTACATTCCATAAATCAATTTGAACCGTGTTGGCATAGTTTAGATCATGATCCGTTTCAGAAGGGAGGTGCCTCCAATGGTTCTTGGCAATATTCACTCCATTGAATCATTTGGCACAGTAGACGGACCCGGCATCCGATTTGTCGTCTTTACCCAGGGCTGCCCGCTCCGCTGCAAGTACTGCCATAATGTCGATACACGTGCGGTTGGCACGGGGCAACAGATCAGCGTTGATCAAATTGTCGGCGAACTGAAAGACTATTTGCCGTTCATCCAGTCTTCAGGTGGCGGAATTACGGTTAGCGGCGGAGAAGCACTCCTTCAAATGCCTTTTCTTATTGAATTATTCAAGGCATGCAGGGCAATCGGCGTTCATACCGCTCTCGACACATCCGGTTGCTGTTATGTGGATGCTCCCTTCTTCCACAAGCAATTTGATGAGCTTGCAAACTATACAGATCTTGTGCTTTTGGATCTTAAAGAAATCAATTCAGAACGCCATAAATGGCTGACTGGTCAACCAAACAAGCACATTCTGGCATTTGCTAAGCTTTTATCAGAGAAACAAATTCCAGTTTGGATCAGACATGTACTCGTTCCAACCATTACTGATTCAGAAGAAGATTTAACAGAACTCGGAGCGTTCATCAACACGCTGAGTAATGTCGAACGTGTAGAACTGCTGCCCTATCATAAAATGGGTGTCTACAAGTGGGAGGCAATGGGGCTTGATTATCCGCTTGAAGGAATTGAACCGCCCTCAGACGAAGAAGTTAAACGGGCCGCTCAGCTGATCCAGCAAAATATAGCAGAGCCGCTTGTAGCAATACCGCAATAAAAAATAGAGCATCTCGCAGAACATTCTGAGAGGTGCTCTTTTTCTATGCGCAAGCGACTTATCTTGTACAAAAAGGAAAAGATAAAATATAAAAGATTAGCGGAGTCTAGTATAAGTGTAACAAAAGAGGAACTTTCACTAACAACGCGTACGTCCTGTAGGCAACGCGAAAGCCACCGCATCCTGCGGAAGTTCAGCCAACATTAAAGACTTCGCTTCGCCAAGTTTTACTTTATATAATTTCTTACATGCGGCGGAACATAAGCATCGATAAACGCCATAATTTCATCAAACGAATCAGAAATAAGAATCTTATTCCGGTCCTCTCCCGAAAGAAATCCTTCTTCAACCATTTGATCAAAAAAGCGACTGATTAAGTCATAATAACCATTCACATTAAGGAAAATACACGGGCTTTCATTCTCTCCAAGTCGTGCCCAGGATATAGCTTCGGAAATTTCCTCAAGAGTTCCTGGCCCTCCAGGCAATGCAATGCAGCAATCGGATAAATCCATCATTGCCTTTTTTCGTTCATCCATATCATCAACAACGACTAGCCGGCTCAACCGATCATGGGCAATTTCTCGATCAACAAGAAATTGAGGAATCACTCCAGTTGCTTTTCCTCCATTGTCCAGCACTGTATCAGCGACAATACCCATTAAGCCTACCTTACCGCCTCCATACACCAACTCAAAATGATTGTTAGTAATCCAGTTGGCAAGTTGGACCGCATATGCTTCATAAATCGGATTCTTTCCTTTACTAGCACCACAGTAAACTGCAATTCGTTTCATTTCTATTCCCCTTCTGATTCAATACTATATAACCACTATAGCATAAATTTGAAGGTGACTATTTTTAAAAAAGTTGATTCATATTTAAGAAAAAGATGATCTAAGGTCATTTTCTAAATTAATCGGTAACTTAACAAATCATGTTAATAACTAGGCGTGCTGGTGTGACTCTCAAAAATCTAACGAGATGTTCTACTTCATACACCATTTATGTGTTATTCAAACTAATCGGTAGTCTGCCATACACCTTATCCAATCCAAACAGTGTGCGAATTGCGATTTTAAGGGACAGCGGATTAAAATCATAAGTACAGATATAACCATCTGCCTGTGGTAATAAGCGAAGATCATAAGGACTTTTTGCGGCAATAACAATAATCGGACAATTGCAGGTTTTCTTCAGCTGTGTCAATAAGTCAATTTGGCTGCTTCCTTTCGTAATCGAAACTGTTAATAGGACAACGGCCTGGTAGCTTTCAGTGGTAGAGATCACATTTTTCAAAAGAACATTGAACGATGGATCCTCGATTTTGGCAACTTCTGATTCAGTGTGTACAGACTTAACGATTGACTCAAAGACCGATATTTGATCTTTCTGATCCTCTACCTTCGCTGCAAAGACCATTCCACTATACAGAAACAGAGTTTTTGAATTTTTTCTGTCTGAAAGAGGAAGCAGATCCTGTTTGTTAGTTAATAATGTGATCCCTTCATGGTACACTTTTTCTGCAGTCGTCCAATGTTCTTCTCCTTTTTCAACTGAAATGACCTCCTTTTTCAGGGCCTGACCCCAATCTAGATATTTATCCTTCAGTCTATCAATTCTTTCCATCGAATTTCTAACTGATTGTGTATCGATTTTTCCGTTTTCAAGAGCACTAGTTACAGCTTCCAGTGTCTCCTTCTGCTTCTCAAACGTATGTGAAACCATGGCAAAATCTGCTCCGGCCTGGAATGCCATAACGGCGCCCTGAGCGGTACCGAACCGATCATCGATGGCTTTCATCTCCAAACAATCCGTCGTTATAACTCCCTGAAAGTGAAGGCGTTCTCTCAATAGTCCAGTCAGAACTGCTTTGGAGAGTGTAGCCGGTAGTCCATATTGTTTTTCAATAGCAGGAAAATAAACATGTGCGCTCATGATCACATCAGTACCTGCCTTGATACATTTTCTGAACGGAACGAGTTCAACCGATTCCAGTCTTTCCAAATTATGGGGGATGACAGGAAGATCCAAGTGGGAATCAACTCCCGTATCTCCGTGTCCGGGAAAATGTTTCAGTGTCGATACGATACCCTCTGACTGCATTCCTCGCATAAATGCTTCTCCCATTTCAGCAACCACTTGAGGATCTTCTCCAAACGAACGCGTGCAGATAACTGGATTTGCGGGATTATTATTGACATCTACAACAGGAGCTAGATTCCAGTTAATGCCGACACTCTTTAATTCTTCCGCCGTCATTCTAGAAATTTCGAATGCATTTGCTGTTGAATATGTAGCTCCGATAAGCATCGATCCGGGAAATTCAGTCGAGCCAGAGCCCAGGCGCCGTACTGCGCCATTTTCCTGATCCGTACAAATTAACAGTGGATGTTTATGCCCAGCCCTTTTTGCCTCCCCCTGAAGTTCCATCGTTAACTGACGGATCTGCAACTGGTCATCCATATTTCTTGAAAAAAGAATAATGTTTCCTAACTTGTTTTTATTGATAAATTGCTTTAATTCAGGTGTCATCTTCTTTCCATAAAAGCCAAAAACCATCAGTTGACCTATGTTTTGAATGAGATCTCTATTTTGAAAAGTAATTGGAATCACCCCATTAAAAAGTGTCTTTTTAAATAGTCTTTGTTTAATGGAACTAATACAATAAATAAGGCAGGACATGTTCGCTGAACTGATCGCATTCCGCTTGACATTGTTCAAAGAAATCGTCAAAATTATTTTCCAATATTTTCTGCCTGATCTTCGTATTTCCTGCCAACAGATTGAAAGTGCATCGATTACCATTTCCGAGAAACGAAAACTCAGATGGATACATTTCGGCGACCAGTCCTAATGTGTAAAGACCTATCTTATAAGACTGAACCTTACTAATATCAGTAATATGTATTTGAATTCCTCGGCAAAGCTTCCCTTTGTATTTTGAATAATAGGGTACAAAACTTGTTGGCCGTGCAAGTACTCCCTTCAAGCCGAGTTGGTTGAATTTGTCAGCAATTTCCGAACCATTCATATACGGGGCACCAATCACTTCAAATGGACGTGTCGTTCCTCTTCCTTCAGAAAGCGTCGTGCCTTCAATAAGGCACATCCCAGGATAGAGGACAGCCATCGCTTCTCCCGTAGCGTTTGGTGAAGGCTGAACCCAGCATAAACCGGTCTCCCGGAAGTACATCGTCCGACTCCATCTCTTCATCGGTACTACAGTCAACGAACAGTTAATTCCGAATTCATGTTTATAAAGCAGTGAGAGCTCGCCGATTGTCAATCCATGACGATTTGGGAGAGGATGCATTCCAACAAATGAAGAAAGTGACTTATCAAGAATATTCCCTTCCCGGTTTAGACCGTTTACCGGATTAGGCCGGTCGAGAACCACGACCTCCTTTGATTCTTCCATACATGCTTCCATTACTAAACTCATAGTTGAAATAAAAGTATAATATCGCACACCAATGTCTTGCAAATCAATGACGATGCAATCGATGTTCTTCAGCATCGCTTTGCTTGGTTTCCGGGTATTACCGTAAAGGCTATAAACTGGTAGATGAGTCAGCGGATCCGTATATGATTCAATTGGCAAGCCTTCCTGACCGTCTCCTCGAACACCGTGTTCCGGTCCAAATAAAGCCGACAAATGAATATCCGGCTGAGCCATGAGTAGATCGATGGTCGGACACAGTCTGCTGTCCAGTCCAGTCATATTAGTAAGCAAACCGACCCGCTTTCCCTTTAGCAGTGCTATTTGGTCCCGCAGCAATGTTTCAATACCTAATTGAATCATTTTTACGCCTCTCATTTATTGATTTTTTTTAGTTATGCAGGTTTACCTTTGATGAGCTGCTTTTTTAGCGAATCCAAAAGCCCTTCATTCTGATATTCCCACTCATTAACGCATTTCGCAATTGATCCGTACACAGGAGGATAGTCAGGAAAAATAAATGGGGCAGAGATTCCAGAACAAACTTTTTCACGAATGATCCGGCTGTTCCATACACCACCGACAAGCACCGTTTCAGGCACTGATTCAAATTTGGACATTCCGTTTTGAATAAGAGAAATTAGGTCTTGCGCTGCCTCAAATAGAATGTGTTCAGCCAAGCAATCCCCTTGTTCCGCTTCACTTGCCACAATCGGAACTAATCCAGCAATAACATCTTTGGATGATTGGTAGACAATCGGCACAATATCATTAATGGATTGCACATGAAAATACCGGGTAAGCGCTGAAATTAAAGTTGTTTCTCTTTCACGCCCATCATAGACCATCAGCACACGCCGAACTGTTTCACGTCCGATCGCATAACCGCTTCCTTCGTCACCGAACAGATAGCCCCAGCCACCCATTCGAAAATATTTTCCATTGTCAAGAATACCAAAAGCGATTGAACCGGTTCCTGCAATCACAACGAGTCCTGGCCTCCCATCTGTGCCGCTCCACAAAGCGTTCATCGCATCGTTTCCAACCTGCAGATGACTGATTTTTACAGGGCAAGCGTCCTTTATAGCATTTGCCAATTTGCGGGTTAACGCCGGATGATCAGAACCAGATAATCCGGCATAACAACCGGCAATCGATACCGGCTTCTTCACAGACATGAGTTCTGAGAAAAGTTTCCGAAAATGCTCAGTTACCTGATTAAAATCCATTCCATTCGGATTGGTTCCAGCACCAATAACTCTGTTGATTAGTTGCCCACCAGTTGAAAATATTACCGCGTCAGTTTTTGTCCCACCGCCATCAATGGCTATATAATAATTATCCATTTCCAAACCTCTTTCAGATAAATTAAGAGATTATTCGCATTTGTTATTCGCGACAACTGCCTTCCTGATAAATCCATTCGCGTGCTTTAAACGTTCCAGTGCCTCATCTAGAGAGCAACCAAGCAGTATCATGAGGATCGCCGCTTTAACATTCTGATGTGCATTAAAATATACATTCTCCGCAGTCTTCAGATCCGTACCTGTTGCTTCCATAATGATCTTTTTCGAACGCTCAACAAGTTTTTCGTTATTCGGTTGTACATCTACCATCAAATTTTCATAAGCTTTTCCTAGACCGATCATAGAAGCAGTAGAAATCATGTTCAAAACTAATTTTTGAGCAGTACCCGCTTTAAGTCGTGTGGATCCAGTCAGTACTTCCGGCCCTGTTTCTATCTCGATCGCCATATTCGAATATTTGCTGATTTCGGCATAGCGATTGCAGCTAAGACTTGCTGTGGAAGCACCAATTTTCTGAGCATACTTCAAACCGCCGATCACGTATGGTGTCCTTCCGCTAGCCGCGACTCCCACAACCAAATCATTCTCGGTAAGATCTAATGCAGCCAAATCTCCAGAACCCATCGTTTCATTATCCTCAGCCCCTTCAACCGCTTCAGTAAGTGCCTTGTTCCCTCCGGCAATCAGACCGACAACTCTGTCTGGAGAAGAACTGAAAGTTGGGACACACTCAACAGCATCCAACACGCCAAGCCTTCCACTTGTCCCCGCACCCATATAGATGAGTCGTCCACCAGATTGAAAAGCGTGAATTGCAGATTTCACAACCTGTTCAATTTTCCCCAATTCTCTTGAAACTGCTTGAGGCACACTCTGATCTTCCTGATTCATGCTGCTTAACATTTCATGAACCGTCATCATATCTAGATTGGTTGTTTTTTTATTTCGTGCCTCTGTCGTCAGTTTATCCAGCATTCAAACCATCCTTTTTAAAACTGCAATTTGCGATTATTGAATAACTGCTTTATCATCACGCCAAAAACCTGTAAACAAGTCCTGCATTTGAGTATCACCTTGATCAATATATTTTTCTCAGATTCACCGGACTCCTGCTACTTTTTCATTCTCTAATGATTTGAAGTAAGTAGCATAGGACTTCCAAGGATGTGCGCCTACTTTTTTGTAAAAGTCTATTAACTGTGTCCAATCAATAATAAAATGTTTCAGACCGCGTCTACTGAGATAAGCGATTCCCGCTTGCACAAGAGCAATGCCATATCCTTTTCCGCGTTCTGCCGCGTCAATTCCCAGAGGACCCATTCCACCTAGCCCATCTGTAAATAGAGGAGACCAATAGACGTTCTGGGCGATTTGACGGGAGAGGTGATCGTTAATCCTACAGAAACCAATGACTTGTACATCGTTCTTCAGGATGACAAATTCTCTCCCATCGCCGCCCATCTCAAAATATTTAATAGCTTCATATTCCCAACGTCCCGGAAAGCATCGATGCAGAAAATCAAGCAACAAACCTTGATCATTTTTATTATTTAAAAGCAAGAACCGTGCTTCCTTAACCTCTGGAATCTGCAGAACCGGTGTTTCAGTCAATAGGTCGTATTCTCTTCCATCGAAATGATAATTTCTGGAAACAAACCACTGTTTGACTTGAACGTAATGATCAGGAATGCCGGGAAA
The DNA here is from genome assembly GCF_000497245.1 of Sporolactobacillus laevolacticus DSM 442. Classification (GTDB taxonomy): domain Bacteria; phylum Bacillota; class Bacilli; order Bacillales; family Sporolactobacillaceae; genus Sporolactobacillus; species Sporolactobacillus laevolacticus. Next base: position 9,905 of record NZ_AWTC01000022.1, on the reverse strand, counting down.
ATAATGCCAGACATCTTTGCCAAGTATAATTTTCTTTGCACCGCGCTTCTCAAGTGCATCCTCGGCTCTTCTCAAAAGTTCTGTACCGATTCCTCTGTTCCTATTTTCAGTCTTAACGAGCAGGACTTGAATCCATCCAAGCTCACTATTAAATCCGACGTCAATGGCTTCCTGATATTTTTTTGTAATGATAAATCCGATAAGATTGCCGCTTTCATCGACTGCCAAGCAGGAACCAGCAGCTAATACATTGGTGTCTTCATAACTGTTCTGAATCAGAAGCTCCTTCCTTAAGGGAAATTCATCACCTATTTCCTGATTCCAGAGATGCACGATATCGTTCGCGCGATTTCGCGTGATCGGCACATAATACATCGATTTCATCCTCCGATTAGTATTCTGTTTTTCATTCCAGTAAAGGGAGTATAGTTTCCCAATATCAATTGTTCTTTTGCACCGGTCGCGGTGGGAACATTTGCTGGCTGCTGATGCACCATTTCATTTGCCAGCACAGCGAAAGCGGCTGCCTCTTTTGCATCAGCATTTAACCGATTACTTTCAAAGGTTTTGATCGTGACATCTGGTAACATCGTTTGCAGCCACCCTATTAAGACTGGATTATGACTGCCTCCCCCACTCACCCATATCTCGTCAACTGGGTTTTTAGATTGAATAAAATCCTGATAATTTTTGAAGATAGCCTTTGCGGTAAAACAGGTTGCAGTGGCAATCAAGTCATCGGAATTTTGATCGTGCCAATTCTCCACCATCCATTCCGCATACTGTTTTCCATAACGTTCGCGTCCAGTGGATTTTGGCGGTTTTTTTGCAAAATACGAATCATTCATCAATGTTTTCAAAATCTGCTTGATCACTTTACCCCTTTTCGCAAAGTTTCCATTTCGGTCATAGGGTCTGCCATAGAACTTTCGGACAAGTTCATCGATAATCATATTTCCAGGACCCATATCAAAGGCCTGAACACTCCGCAAGTTTCCTCTTTTTGGGAGAACCGTGATATTCGAAATACCTCCAATATTCAACAGGGCAATGGTTCGTTCAAGATTTCTGAACAATAAATAGTCCACATAAGGAATCAGAGGTGCGCCTTGTCCTCCCGCCGCCATATCCATGACGCGGAAGTTTGAAGCTACAGGTGTGCGCGTCTCGTATGAGATAACAGCAGGTTCACCAATTTGCAAGGTTGAGGCGTGATAAGTTTCGTCTGAATCCGGAATATGATATATAGTCTGGCCATGAGAACCAATAAGATCCACTCTGTCGATTGAAAAGTGAGCATGGCGGCACAATGACTTCACCGCATCAGCAAAACAATACCCTAGTTCGAAATTCAAGCTACAGATCAAGGGAGAACTCGACCGGTCAGGGTCCATTGCTGTAAATATTTTTTTCTGCATCTCCTGCGTATATGGTATCGTCTCAAAATCCAGAACCTCGAGCTCAGTCTGATCTCCTGAATCTTTAATTCTTGTGAGCACCGAGTCAATTCCATCAGCTGATGTTCCGGACATCAAGCCGACAACATATTTATCAACCATTTTCACACCCCTGTGCTTAGATTTAGAGACATTTATCTATTTCAGGCTTTATTTTTTGGCCAACTCAGACATTGCGAGATTATTAACTATTCTCCGGATGCGATTCATATTAATTTGACGGCTGATGTGCACTCTGTTACTTAGTAAAATAAAACCAAGATCACTTTCCGGATCGATCCAGAAAGAAGTACCGGTAAACCCAGTGTGGCCATAACCTTGATCCGAAACATAATAACCTCCAGGAGAATAACGGTCATCGGCAAGCTGCCAGCCAAGTCCACGGTTATATTCCAAATGCTTTGTATAGTTTTTACGACTAGCCAGAAGCGTCGCGGGTGATATAAAATAATTCCCGTGTTCCGTCTTGCCTTCATTCATCAGCATGTGAACATAAATCTTCAAATCATGAAGATTTGAAAACAGGCCTGCATGACCGGATACTCCTCCCATGTAATGCGCATTTTCATCATGCACCTCTCCCCACTGAAACTTATTAGCATCCGGAAGCCATTCCGTTGGCGCAATGTACTGCAAATCCGCCTGGGGATTAAAGCAGGTATGAGTCATGCCCAATGGTCGGTACACACTTTCCTCCGTAAAAACATCCAGTGGCTGGTACGTAAGTTTTTCTACAAGAAAGCCCAATAGAATAAAATTAAGATCACTATAAACAGTGTGCTTTCCGGGTTCAGCATTTATTGAAAGAATGTAATTCAAGATTTCTTCTTTCGTCCATCTGTATTGATAAAACGGAAACGACGGTGGAAATCCGCTAGTATGTGTAAGTAAATCTCTGAGAGTAAGCTCACTGTTCACTGATGCAGGAAAGAACATCTGAATGGGATCATCAATATCGATTCTGCCTTTTTCAATCAACAAAAAGATGCTCGGCAAAGTTGCACAGACTTTGGTAAGAGAAGCCAAATCAAACAACGTGTCCATCGTCATCGGTATTTTTTTATCTTTATGAGAAAAACCCACTGCATTTTCAACGAGTGTTCCATTTTTATCGAGTATGGCATAGACAGCACCGGGAATCTGATGTGCTTCAACCATCTCATGTAAAAATTTATCTAGTAATTTAAAAGACCGGTTGTTCTCACTCATCTTTTTGCCACCTACTTGACCCGAAAACTATTTTTGATCGCGCCCAATGATCGATTGAGATATTTCAAGGATGATTCATATTGATGTCCGGCAATGGAGAGATAAATAATATCCACAATGTTCAACTGGACAATTCGTGATGAAGTCGCAGCACTCCGTACATCAGATTCTGAAGAAGCAATTCCGATATGGACATCGACTAGCTGTCCAAGTGTATTGTTTCCGTAACGTGTGATGCCAATGGTCATTGCACCTGAATTCTTAGCAGCTTTAATGCATTCGACTGTTTGAAGAGTTTCGCCAGAGTTGGAAAAGGCGACAGCGACATCATCACTTGTCAAAGTGCAGGCCGATGTCAACTGCAAATGATTGTCAGCGTAAGCTGTGCAGGCTTTACCAATTCGCATAAATTTTATCTGCGCATCACATGCGACGAGCTGAGAAGCGCCTGATCCAAAGAAATCTATGCGGCGCGCACCCTCAATTAAGTCAATTGCTTTTTGGAGCTTTTGAATATCGAGAACTTTGAGTGTTTCGTTAATTGAGTAAATATTGTTATTCGATACAGAAGTAACGATGGTGCTCAAATCACTGCCCGGATTAATTTCTTTATATTCATCGCCATTGGACGATGAATCCTGTAAATCTCCGGCAACACATAATTTCAACTCCTGATAGCCCTTTAAATTAAGTGTTTTGCATAAACGAATGATCGCTGACTGACTTGATCCGCTCGCTGCTGCCAGCTCACTCACAGTCATTTGAACCATTTGGTCAGGATAATCTAGAGTAAATTTTGCCGCTTTTTGCTCTGATGGATTAAGTGCCCGATAAGATTCCTTAAGTCTTGAGAGTCCGCCTCTTAACATGGTCATCACCTTTTATTATTTATGTTCCATACCAGTATTTAAAGGAATAAAAGTATGTTTAATGGTCAACCGAAACTGCAGCTACATCACGTATTTCTGGAAAGAAACATGCATAAGCGTCTGTACTGTTTCCCTGTGAGATGAGTTCCGGCCGTTTTTCACTGCAAATCGGTTGACTGAACGGACAACGATCGGCAAAAAGGCATCCTACCTGCTCTTCTTCACTTTGCCGGAACTGCGAGGTCAAAACAAAGCGATCTTTCCCCGGCTTTTCGATGCCTTTCAGAATCGGCATTGCACTTAATAATGCTTGTGTATAGGGATGGTGAGGTTGACGAATTACCTGCTCGGTCAGACCTTTTTCAATAATCATTCCTTTATAGACCACATACAGTTCTGTATTGCTCCCCAGGTAACGTGCCGATGCAATGTCATGTGTAATAAATAATATAGAAATATTAAACTTTTCTCTTAGACTGCGTAGTAGTTTTAAAATTCCAAGCCGCAAAGACACGTCAATCATTGAAACGACTTCATCGGCGACTAGCATTTCCGGTTCAACGGTTAGTGCTCTAGCGATGATCACCCGCTGTTTCTGCCCACCGGACAGCATGTGCGGATATTTAAACAAAATCGTTGAAGGATCGAGTCCCACTAGTTTGAGCAGCTCATTCGTACGCTGACTGATCCATTCAGCTCCCTTCTTCTTTTGTCTCGCCATTTTTTTCAAAGTCGCAGACATCATCTGCTGAATCGTATGTGTTGGATTCAAGGCCTGATAGGGGTCCTGATGAATCAGTTGTATTTTTTGAAGCAGTCGAGCTCGTGCCCCTCGTCTCAATTTGGAAATGTCCTGCCCATTAATGATAATGGTTCCTTCACTCGGCGTTTCCATCCCGCAAAGCATCCGGCCTATTGTTGTTTTCCCGCAACCTGATTCGCCAATTAGAGAAACCGCCCCACCATCGGGAATCGTTAAGCTGGCGCGACGAACTGCGTGCACTATCTTTCGATCAGAAAATTTCGCTTTAATTGTGAAATACTTTTCTAGATTTTTAATTTCAATCATGGACACCCACCCTAAAACAGGCAACCTTGTGAGATTTGCCAATATGAGTCAGATCCGGCCTTTTTTTCAGGCATTCATCCGTTCTGATCGGACAGCGATCATAGAAAAGACAGCCGGGCTGCTGATAGGTCTTGTAATCTGGTGATGCACCTTTCAAAGGCTCTGCGGAGTCGATATCTCCCGAGATTTTCGGAATAGCGCGAATCAAGCCTCTCGTATACGGATGTTGAGGATTTGCTAAAACATCATCCGTTTTTCCTTCTTCTACAATCTCCCCTGCGTAGAAAATTTCAATTCGCTCGGAAAGGTCAGCAATGACACCAATATCATGAGAAACGAGTGCAATCGTTAGTTTTTTTTCCTTTTGAAGTTCACGGATGATTTCGAGCACTGATGCTTGAGAGAGCATATCCAGAGCTGTCGTCGATTCATCCAGGAATACGATATCCGCATTCAGAACAAGTGCAAACATGATTCCGACACGTTGCCTCATCCCGCCAGACAATTCATGCTGATACGAAGCCAGCACTCGATCTGCATCTAATCCTAGACGCATCAATAATTCTTTTGCGTACTTTATCAGCGCTCTTAAATCTTTCACATCATGCGATCGTCCCAAGTCTAGGATCTGCTGACCAACTCTTCGAAGCGGATTCAATGAATTTTGAGCCGCTTGAAAAACAAACCCGATTTTCTTTCCTCGGATTTTTCTCTGCTGCTCGGTGCTCAATTTCAACATATCTTCCTTGCCATCTAGAATGACCGACCCGCTCTCAATTTTCCCTGGTTTCGTCACTGCATTCATAATCGCCATGATCAGAGTCGACTTACCTGAACCAGATTCTCCGATAATTCCGGTAATGCTTCCCTTGGGTAAATCGATGTCAACATTTCGGACAGCTGGAATCTGACCTGTGGGGGTCGAATAAACGACATTAATATTTCTAGCGCTGATTGCCATGTCTTGATTTTTTTCTTCAATTACGTTCTCCATATTTGCCGATGAGGCATTTGTCATTTTAAGCATCCTCCCTTAAACGTGGGTTGAACATTTCATCAACCGCATCTAAGAATAGAACAATGCCAAGTGTTAAAATCAGCAAGGCAAGAAGAGGGGAAAGCAGATAGGGCAATGCACTTGGACTAGACATAGCCCCGGCGGAAAAAACAGCCATATTCAGCATAACCCCCCAATTATTAACATGGAATGGCACGACACCCAGGAAGAACAGTCCGACTTCCGCGTAAATGCAGCCGGTGATTGATGTCAGCAGGTTCATGCCAATATAGGAACTAACATTAGGAAGGATCTCCCTGAAAAGTATATAGAAGGGTGAAAGGCCAAGACCTCTGGCTGCCTCGATAAATCCCCGTTCACGAAGAGACAGTGTCTGTGATCGTACAGCTCTTGCCATTCCTCCCCAGCCCGTTATTCCAAGAATAAAGCCCATTGCGAGCGGATGCCCGAAATTCCAGACTGTTGACAGAACGACCAGTAGCGGAAAAGAAGGAACCGTCAGAAAAAAGTCTGTGATGCGCATGATCACTGAATCCGACCAACCGAGAAAATAGCCGGCAACAAGACCCAAAACAGTCCCAAAGACGACAGTAAACAGTGCGCCGAGCGCTGCCGCTAGCAATACATATCTTGCACCGGTAATGATCAGTGCCAGATTGCTGGTGCCCTCGAAATCCGTTCCGAGCGGGTATTTCCAGCTGAGCGGCGCATAAATTGCATTAGGATCGATCGGGAGCTCTTTTGGAAAAAGATAGGGTCCAACGATCGCCATCAACGTAAAGATAACAATAATGATGAAGCCGACCAACCGACCTGGCTTTCTAGAGATTGCCTTCCATGCAGCCCTCCAGAAAGACTGCCTCTGATAGGCTTTAGGATTAAATTGTTTAATAGATTTCATTGTACTCGTTGTTCCCATACAGGACTTACCTCCTTATGCGGGGATCGACAATCGAATAGAGAAAATCCGTAATAATATTCGATAGAATAACCGCAATGGTGATCAACAAGAAAGCTCCGCTCATTAATGGATAGTCTCTTGTATCAATAGACTTAAGTAGCAAATTTCCCAATCCAGGATAATCGAAGATATTTTCAATAAAAACCGATCCACCGAACATAAATCCGATTGATAAAGTAAATAGTGTGAACAGCGGAAGGATTGCATTGTGAGCGATATAACCGACTCGTGTCGAAGCCTTCAGTCCCCTGATCTCCGAAGCCAGGATGAAATCATCACCAAGTACTGTTATAACACTCGATTTCATGGTCAGTAGCCAACCTCCATAGCTAGATAACGCATAAGTAAAAACCGGAAGAACGGCGTGACTGAAAAGCGACGAGATAAACGGCCAGTTAAATCCCGGATCAATTGATGAATCGTATGGTGCACCAAAAGGCAGAAGCGGCCATAGTGTTGTGAACAAATAGGCAAGCAGCAGCCCCATAACAAATTGGGGAATGCCATGTAGTAAGGAGCCGGAAACCGTTAATGATGTGCCAAATGGTGATGAACGTTTGATGGCAGCGATGACTCCCGCCAAAACTCCGATAAGGAAACTTGCGATTAAGCCTGTAAATACGAGAACCAGTGTCCAAGGTGCCGCACTCACAATAATATGCGATACACTAACGCCTTCATAGGAGATGGACTGCCCAAAATCGAAGTGTAAAAGGTTCAAAATATAGTTGACAAATTGCTGACCAACAGGCTCCTTAGGGATAAAACCGTACATCACCTTAACCTGATTCTCCGCTTGGACAGGTGTCATCCCCTGCATGATCAGCTGATTATATTGAGCATTAACCGGATCACCAGGCATCATACGTACAAGGAAAAAAGTTAAGGAAGCGACGGCCAAAACCATTAAAATGCCAGAAAAAATCCGCCATACAAGGCGGATTAAAAAATCTTTCATGAAATCCTGCACCCCCCTTTTCATCTAGTCTTTTTTTCAATATTTCGCGTCTATCCCTTACTTGAGATTATTTTGAAGATTTGGGTGTGACATAGCCCATCGACATCCACACGCCTGGCATGTTATTCATTAAGCCTTCGTCTTTGACTGGGAAGTTGGTAAATCTGTTATTGTTTACGAATTGAACATGGATATAATCCCAGATTTCGATGAGCGGAACATATTCATTGGTTGCTAGCGCCAGCTTCTGGACATTCGGACGCTGCTCGTCAACCTTCATCTGATTCAACTGATAGGTTAGTTTACCAGGATTGACTTTTTCACCTGCAGATAATTTAAGATTTTGTGGAATACCAACCCAATTTCCCTTTGTTTTATCTTTCTGATCGGAATAAGTAAGTTTTCCACCGACTACGTTATATCCGTCTGGCATACCATAAATTCTGCCAAACGATGTATACATGCTTGCTCCAAGTGAATCCAGCCAGAAACCTACTGCATATTTCTGAGCCGCCAAATCAGCCTGATACTGTGCAAAGCTGCTAACGATCGTCGGTTTCGCATCAATTCCGAAATTGGTCAGCTGACTCGAAATTACTTTACCGCCTTGAATCCAGTCACTAAATCCGTTAACAACATAGATATCCATCGTCCAAGGCTTTCCATTAGGCATAACCCATTTACCATTGGTTTTCTTAAATCCTTCTTTTTGAAGCATAGCTGTTGCCTTTTTCAGATTAAGATCGTAGGTATCCATTTTCGAACGCGTTGACGCATCGATCCATTTTCCAGCCACACTATCTACAATGCCGTCTGTGTATTTAGATGGCTTTCCAACAACTGGCTCTGCTACTTTCTGTACAGCTTTTCGGTCAATGACGTAAGCAAGAGCTTTGCGAACATTGACATTGCCGTAAGGATAGAATTTCTGGTCAAATGCCAGGGACGCGGCAACATAAGTTGGTGAGACTACTTTCTGGTTACCTTTTGTCTTAACAATATTGTCCAGAACGTTTTGAGGCATTGCCGTGAACGGCGCTGCGTCTAGCTGACCGGAAGTGAGGTAATTCCAGATCTGTTGGTTTCCGGTATAATTTCTTAGAGAAACGCTGCCAACTTTCACTTTTTCACTCGCGTAGAAGTACTTATTTTTAACCAAATAAGCTTCGCCGGGATTCAAGCGTTTCAAAACGAAAGGACCTGCGGAAATATCTGTTTTTGGTGCGAATGTAGTAATACTTTTTCCAAGTTTTGTAATCTGTTCCTGAGCTTTCTTTGCCTGAGCGGCTTTGGCTTTATCTTTACCACTGTACAAAGACTGATCAATCAATGCCCAGATATTCTTAGGCAGTAGTTTGCCGTACTGAAAGTCGGGAACAACTGTCTGCTGTAGCAAATCATGTAGGAACATATTATATTTTGCTCCAGGCAATTGACTTAGCTCTACTTTTTTCTGAGACAGGACTTTAACCGATCCCAATGAGAATGATTGTGCAGTGCCTTGTGTAAATGCAATAGCCATGGATGTCTTAACATCATTAGCAGTTACAGGCTTCCCATTGGACCACTTTGCTTTCGGCTGAATTTCGACAGTTGCAGTTGTTCCGTCCGAATTCGCGCTCCATTTTTCTGCCAAACCTGGATAGAATTTGTTCAGGTCTGTGGCAGAATTTGCTGACCAGGCTAGCTGCATTTTGTCAAAACTTGTGAATGAATTTCCCGTGGCATTATAAGGGTTTTTAGGTGCACCGGGAGAAATTGGATGGTAATAATAAACAGTCGTGAATTTTGATCCACTCATATTTGAAGTCGTACCGCCACATGCAGTCATTGAGATAGCCAGTAATGCTATAAGCATTAAAATAGTAAGACGTTTAATTACCTTCAATTCTTGTTCATCCTCCTTTTTTTAAAGACACCGTGCAATGGATCGGTCAACAACAAAAATTATGTATCACCCCCAAGAAAATGACTGAATTTTTCTCTTGTGAATTCTAAAAAAATTGCAAAAATAGATAATATTTTATGCTAGATAAAATTAATATTTGTAAAATATAATTTCATCCGATGAATTTATTTTAGTTTTCTAAAAATTTTTTGTCCATGAAATTGTCACTTTATCTGACATATTTTTTTAAATTAATCAGAATCACTTAAAACTTTATACCGCGCAAAAAAGTTTATACCTTTATACAAAAAAAATCCTCCGAAACTATAATAGAATAGTTCGGAGGATAACCATTTGACATTCTATAAAATTTATCAATATGTTATTAGATGGCCAGTTGTAAAATCAAATTAGCCAGCTAGGTTGGAGGAATAAAACACCATTATAAAATCCGGTGTTATCATTAAAGTGACCAA
>NZ_AWTC01000021.1 GCF_000497245.1 Sporolactobacillus laevolacticus DSM 442 | reverse complement strand
CTGTATAACGACTTGTCTTCCACCCGCATAGCGGGTGGTTTTTTGTTTCGCACGCTACGCGTGCTCAACGGACTAAAGTCCATAAAATAATAAGCCGACTTTTAAAAAGTCGGCCAATTTTTTATTTGTAATTATTTTCCAACAAGAATTTACTCATAAATAATACTTGAATCACGCGAAAAAATTTACCTTTTCTTGATCCGATTTTGCCATCTATTTATGCCTTTAGTTCCTGAATCCATTAATCGTTCAACAGTTTCTTTATACTCACCATTTGTACACACAAGCATAATACGTCAATTGCCACTTTCAATTCTGCTATCGACGGGTATGTTGGGGCAATTCGAATGTTTCGATCTCTTGGATCTTTACCATACGGAAAAGTCGCCCCTGCTTTTGTTAATTTTACTCCGGCTTCCGCTGCGCGCTTAACCACTTCGGCTGCACAACCATCTAGTGTGTTTAAACTGATAAAATAGCCGCCTTTTGGCTTACTCCATGAAGCAATATTATTATCGCGTAATTGTGAATCAAGTTCAAGCAAAACAAGATCAAACTTGGGTTTAATTAATTCTGCGTGTTTTTTCATATGTTCATTGATATGATCTAAATTTTTCAAAAAACGAACATGCCGTAATTGATTAATCTTATCTGGCCCGATTGTTTGCGCAGAAAGTTGTTTCAGGATAAATTGAATGTTTTCTTCGCTTGCCGCCATTGCCGCTACACCGGAACCTGGGAATGTTATTTTTGATGTCGATGCGAAGATAAAAACCCGATTGGGGTGCCCTGCATCCTTGCATGCTTGCAATATATTCTTTAAATGCGGTTGTTCATTCGTTAAATGATGTACTGTGTAGGCGTCATCCCAGAAAATTTTAAAATCTTTTGCTTTTGTTTCCATTGTTGCAAAGCGGTTAACGACTTCGTCACTGTATATAATTCCTTCAGGGTTGCTATATTTTGGAACACACCAGATTCCTTTTATCGCATCATCCTTGCTGACAAGTTCTTCAATTTTATTCATATCCGGTCCGTCATCAAGCATATCAATGGTGATCATTTCAATATTAAGCGATTCGCAAATCGCAAAATGCCGATCATAACCAGGACTTGGGCACAAAAATTTTACTTTTGGCAATTTTTCCCATGGGCTATCACTGTCAATAACACCCTTAAGCAATGCCCTTGAAATCGTGTCATACATGATTGTCAGACTTGAATTGCCGCCAACAATGACTTCCGTAGGACGAACATGAAGGATTTCAGCAAACAAGTCTTTTGCTTCTTGTATGCCGTCTACTCCTCCATAGTTGCGAATGTCAATGTGATCAACAACGTCCATCGTGCGCGTGTTCAAAATGTCAAAAAGACCTGATGAAAGATCAAGCTGATCTGGACTTGGCTTTCCGCGAGACATATCTAATGAAAGATTCTTGTTCTTAAATTCACCATATTTTTCTTCTAATCTCGAATAAAGTTCAACCAATTCGGTCTTGTTTAAAGTATGTACATCACCCAAATGAATGTCCCCCTCTTTGCAAAAAGACAGTTATTGTATCATGAATAAATCGTTAGTAATTATGATATTGCCGATTTAATGGAAGAAGTTGCTTTTGCCCCACTGCTCATTATATGAAAAAAAGCCAATGACTTCTATATAATGAGAATAATTGATTCGTATTATTTTCAGGTTCACCATGGACAGTGTTTCAGAAAGTGCGTGACGGCATACATTGAAAACAGAATCAAAACATTTGCTCAGGAAGAGCAAGTGACCAAGTAAATGGTGATTAATACAATGAGATTTTCTAAAGATCAGATCAGGTAAAATGTTCGTAACCATTACAAATAGATCACTCTTCCTGCGCGCTTGATTCATAACTTATGCTTCAGATGTTGTGCTTTCTTAGCTTATAGAAAGGGTGTCTCATAGTCAAAAAATGGCCTTTTGAGACACCCTCTTTATTTTAATAATCTTTACTTAACAACATCAAGTTCACTATATTCTGCGCCCGTCCATTCTGAACGCAAAATGCCCATGTTTAAGAGATCATAAAACTTCCCGTCACGGTTAACAGCGGAACGCAGTCGCCCTTCGTGTTTAAATCCTGCTTTCTCATAAGCACGAACGCCACCGGGGTTATATTCGATGACATCTAGACCGACACGATTCAAATTTAGTTCATGAAAGGCATAACGCAGGATGACTTTTAAGGCATCCGAACCATAGCCTTTATTGCGATTCTTTGCTTCTCCGATACCGATCGCCAAAAGTCCTTTCTGGTTATTCCATTCGATACTGTGAATGGCGACAAAACCAATAAGTTCATCTTTGTCCAAATTTCTCAATGCAAATTCAAAAGAGTTCGAATGACTCTTAAGATCTGATTCTATTTCACTTTTTGATTTTGGAAAAGCGATGTCTGTATCCACGTTTCGAAGATAAACATCATCTTCATGCCACTTTTCCATAACAGCAATGTCTTCCGCCTTATAGGCAGTGAGCTTAACTAATTGTCCGGTAAATAAATGTCCTTGCATGATTGTTTCAATCTCCCTCGCTTAATTTAGAATCACCTCAGCTGTGTCAGACCCATTTCTACTTTTCAATGGCATCACTCCGTTCCACTATGATAATGAAATTCTATCATTTACCATCAACAAAAGAAATGCCCGAATGAAATGTATCTCTTTAACTCCATTTAATCTTAAATACGGTCCAACGTGTTTCCGTTATATTCCTTTGATTTTGCCCTTATAGCGTCGGTAAACAACGAGTACCATGATGCAACCTGCGAAAGCAAACAGTGCATTGATCAAGAAGGTATTTTGTGCTCCTTTTTCTGCGGCAAAACTGACGAGAAACGGAATGAGAAAGTACGCAATCGCTTCAGATATATTGTACAGACTGGTAATTAACCCTTTTCCTCGATCAGATACAAATGCCAGCAGCGTCAAACCGAGTTGAATGAGTCCCCCACATGAAAAATAGCCTAGAAGGATAGAGCCGACAATCGTGAGCACCGGCTGATGAATCAACCATAATAACAAGGACAGCACCGTTGAAGAAAAAGTATAAACAATCACGATTTTACTTGTACTGACACCCCTCTTACTAAACCAAAAGGTCACCAGCACACAAACGATTGCGCCAATACTTGCGTAGCTGACCAATTTTCTTCCCAAATCACTGCTCATATGAACCACTTCGGTGCCATACACCGCAAGCCAGTTATTTAATATGTAGAGAAGAATTTGTGCGATTGCTCCGAATAGAATCAGTAATAGTTCATCAGAAGAAAATGTATATTTTTTTCTCGTTAATTCCCCACTCTGTTTTCGATCACGATGTTCCATTAATGCACTCGATGCTGGAAATTTGCATACAGAGATTAATAAGAGATTGACCAGTAATACAACCGCTACAACGATGAAACTGTATCCGTACCATAACTGATGGACAATGAGAAAACCGATAAAAAAAGGTAAAACAAATTGTCCGGCTTGCATGAACGCTTTAACAATGATGGTAGCTGATGCCGCGTTCCTCGGAAAGGCTTCCATTAGTGCCGGATAGGTGCCTGTATCTAGAAAAGAATTCGCGGCGCCACCTAGAAATCCAAACAGATAGGCAATTTGCGCATTTGGGCTGATTAATATTCCACAAAAGAAAACGAGATAGAGAATCATGCCTAAGATAATTGATCGTTTTCTTCCCCAAATATCTGACAGCTTTCCGGAAACAGTGACAGCGATTAATTTGCCAATCCCGAGTGCAGACACAACGATTGCGGCTGTCAGTGTGCTTGTATGCCACTGTTTGGCCAGAAACTCCATATTTTGGGCCAATATAATTAATCCGACACCGTGTATGAGATAGTTGATATATAGACTCAATGCGGTTAGGGAATATCTGTTTTTCATGAATGTCTCCCCTATTCCATGTGTTATTTAAATATATTAAATGACTCAAAACTCTGTTTTCCGTTGATCAATACAAATAGAGTCTTTTAAAGACTAATACAAAAAATTACTTTTTGGAACCCCACTTCTTGTAACTTTTGTACGGTTTAAATAAAGTGCTGCCTTGTTTTTTGACCGTAGAAGCATACTTCTGCCAAGTAAAACAATATCATTTTGAAAATTTCGCTCTTCTTTCGTCTTCTTCCAAAAAAAGTGAGAGAATGGACGCTTGCGGCATCCATCACCGGTTCATCGTCTTTTGCATTGCTGTTTTCTCGTTGAGCATGAGTAAATAAACAGTAAAAAATATGTGTACTGAATTAGATTCCTGGATGAATATGGTACAATGAAACAAAAATAATTTTTCCTAGGAGGGGTTTTCACTTTTATGCGAATTTCAGAAATTAAAGATGATGCAAGATCATCGCTCAAAGGCTATGCTGTTTTAGCAGGGCTCTTTATCTTCATCCAGTTGTTGATCTCAGCGGTGCCTCCTAATATTGCTGACATTGTGCTGTCTGGGGGCTTCTCGAACTGGTTGGATCGGACGGATACCTCAATATCGTCCTCTATCTTTCAATTCATTTATATCATCGTATTGATTCCGTTGAACATTGCCTCAACTTGGTTTTTTCTCAATTTAATTCGTGAAGAAGAACCTAAAATTTCATCTATTTTCACAATCTATCAAAAAGGGAAACTCGTATTCAAATTGATTTGGACGTCTATCATTCAATTTATTTTAGTTCTCTTATGGTTACTTTTGCTTATCGTACCGGGCATTATAAAGGGCTTGTCTTATTCTCAAACTTTTTTTGTACTTAAGGATCATCCGGAGTATTCAGCAGGAAAAGCGATTAAAGAAAGCAAGTTATTGATGAAGGGTTATAAGTGGAAATTCTTCCTACTTGGACTAAGCTTTATTGGCTGGGCGCTTCTTACAGCTGCCCCAATTATCATAGGGATTATCGCTTTTGCACTGCTAATGACTTTTCAAATGGCGGTCATCAGCATTGTTTTCCTTGTCCTCGGAATATTAGGAACCGTGTGGTTTTACCTATGGCTTATCCCATACATCAATGCTTCTTATGCAACGTTTTACCAACGATTAGTGGACATTCACACCCCAGCAGAATCCGATACGGAATTGCAATAATTTATGAGTTTTTTTACCATATAAAAGCCGCCCATTAATACAGGCGGCTTTTTCCTATTGGGTGTTAATTAATTAGTTAGCTCAAATTTGATTCCGGAAGGATCTTTGGCAAATAACCGGTCATCAGTTTCTTCCACGACAGCATCCATCTTTTCTAAACGTTCGATTACTTCTTTTCTCTCCTCTTCACTAGGAAAAACGAGGCGGAAGTAGTTCATGCCGACATGTACCCCTTCTTGGACAGGGATGCCTCTGCTGTTCCAGACATTGAGCCCGATATGATGGTGATAGCCTCCAGTTGAAATAAAGTCGGCATATGCACCGTATTTTGCTACAAGATTAAAACCAAGTCCTTCGACATAAAATTGCTCAGTCGCTTTTAGATCAGCTACTTGCAAATGAAGGTGTCCCATTATTGTTCCTTCAGGGAGACCAGTCCATGCTTCTCCATCCAATTCGTCTAACAGATGTTCATCCATTGCTTCGGTTGGCATGAATACCGTGCCATTTTCCCACTTCCACTGATCTGATGGCCGGTCACGGTAGATTTCAATGCCGTTTCCATCCGGATCTTCAAGATAAAGAGCTTCACTGACTGCGTGATCCGCACCCCCGACAAGTGGATAGCCTTCTTTCATTAAGTGAGCGGTAACCGCAGCCAAGTCTTTTCTAGACGGGAGTAACAAGGCAAAATGATAAAGACCTGCGCTTCGGCGGATAAGCGGCAAAACGCCCTGTGGCTGTTCAACCGTGATCAAAGGATCTTTTCCATTTGCTGAAAATGTAATGGCGCGTTTATTTTCTTTTATCACATGCAACCCGAGCATCCCAGAGTAAAAATCTTTAGAGCGTTCCAAGTTATTTACATAAACATTTACTTGATCTACATAGGTATTTGGATATTCATGAAAATTCATCATGACCCCTCCTGTTTCGTTTTAGTTATAGTTTAGATATGCTTTTATTGGTTATTACTTTATGTAAGTAAGTATATATTGATAAGCTATTTAAGTCTAATATTCTTTCTCACAGGACTTTAGGTTTCTTAATGCCTTTCAAGAATCAGAAAAGGTACATTATGGTAAAATGAGATCAATCATAATGAATTGGGGGATGGATATGGATCAAAGACTGCAACGAAACCAGGTACCGACTGAAAAAACATGGAATCTTGTCGATCTATTTCAAACACGGGATGATTTCTTGGCAGAATTGGACGATTTATTAAAAATGGCAGATCAGTTGGCGAATGAAAAAGGAAAATTATTAACAAACGGACCGTCCCTTTTCCATGCATTAGAAGAGTACTTTGACTTTTCCGCCCGTTTGTGGCGCTTATCCGCCTACGTGAGCTTGAAGCAATCAGCAGACAGCAGTGATCCCGAGAATCAGGCGGATGCCGCTCGAGTGGATGCGGCAAGCGCTCAAATCGAAACAACACTCTCTTTCTTTGAGGACGAGTTTATGGATTTAGATGAAGAACGGTTGAATGCATTGGAGCGCGAGACCACGGAACTTGCAGAATACCGTCCTTATTTCACCAAATTATTCGCGCTTAAACCTTACCGTCTGCATCCGGAAGCTGAGAAAACGATCAAAGCTTTGTCCGAAGTTCTTGATGCTCCATATACGATTTACGCACGCAGCAAGCTTGCCGACATGCAGTTTCTTCCTGTAAAGGATGGGAACGGTAAAACCTTGCCAATGTCCTTTACGCTTTATGAGAATAGTTATGCGTCAACACAAGACACTGAGCTAAGACGAAAAGCATATGACTCGTTCACAAAAACACTGGACGCGTATAAGAACACGTTTGCATCCGTTTACGCAGCAGAGGTTGCGAAAACAGTGGCAATAGCCAAGTTGCGTGGCTACCGTACAGCAACGGAATACTTGCTTCAGCGTCAGCAAGTCAGCGAAACGATGTATAATCATCAGCTTGATATTATCTACAAGGAATTGGCTCCTCATATGCAGCGCTATGCTGAGTTGAAACGTCAAGCGCTCGGACTTGATCGCATGACCTATGCCGATCTGCTCGCACCTATCGATTCAACCGGCCCACAAACGACCTTTGAAGAAAGTAAAGCTGCAATTCTCGAGGCATTGAAAATCATGGGACCTGAATATCATGCCATTATCGAAGAAGGCTTAAATAGCCGTTGGGTTGACTATGGTGACAATATCGGCAAATCAACCGGAGGATTCTGTTCCTCGCCCTACGGCATTCATTCTTATATATTAATGACCTGGACAGGTGACATTCGTAACATTTTGACGCTTGCCCATGAATTAGGTCACGCCGGCCATCTCATGCTCGCCCAAAAATATCAGAAAATGGCTAATTACCGCCCTTCCCTGTTCTTTATCGAAGCTCCTTCGACAATCAATGAACTGATTCTTGCACAGTATTTGAAGAAAAATGCAACTTCAGATGAATTAAAACGCTCTGTTACAGAACGATTGCTGAGTACCTATTACCATAACTTCGTCACACATTTACTTGAAGGTGTCTATCAGCGTAAAGTTTTTCGACTGGCTGAAACGGGTGAAGCGTTGACCGCTTCAAAATTGACGGAGCTCTTTAACGAAACACTTGCTGGTTTTTGGGGGGACGCGGTTCAGCTTGAAGATCGTGACGGATTAACTTGGATGCGCCAGCCTCACTATTATTCAGGCTTGTATTCTTACACCTACTCAGCTGGCTTGACCGTTGCGACGGCGGTCGCGGGTCAAATTACTGAGGAAGGACAGCCAGCAGTTGATCGGTGGCTGTCTGTGCTTAAGGAAGGCGGCAGATTGACACCACAAAAATTGATTGAAAAAGCACATGTTGATATTTTAAATCCGGTGACAATCCGCCGAGCTGTAGCTTATGTGGGCACGCTTGTTGACGATATGCAGGCAGCTGCGATTCAGTAAGTAGTAAAAGAATAAGAGAAAAAGCGTTCCCAACATTGCGGAACGCTTTTTCTCTTTTCAAAGAGAGTGATAATTAACTTCACACCAAAACTTAATTAAGCTCTGTTTTTTTCCTAGCTTAGCAATCGAATATAATAGCGCATGTCCAGAACATGTAATCCTACATCGATTTAAATTTTAAAATGCTTAATCAGCTGTTCAAATTTATCGGATGTATTTGCAAGTTCTTGTGCTTCATTCAGCAATCCATCCATTGTCTCTTCGACACGTCCCATTGATTGATTGACTTGATCGACACTCGCAGAAGATTCCTGAGAAACTGCAGCAACTGCGTCAATGGACTGCTTCATTTGATTGCCTATGCTGCTGACCTCATGAAGTCTATTTGACAATTCCTTCATGCTTTCCCCAATCATCTGTGCCTCCTTGTTAATTGAAATAAAAGCTTCACCGGTGAGTGAAATCTGCTTTACGCCTGTCCGCACATGGTCACAACTTTCTAAAAGAGCATTTTCAACAGATTCAGAACCTGTTTGAACACCATGAAGCATATTTGTCATATCTTTAGCAGAATTTGACGTTTGGATGGAGAGCTTCCGAATCGATTCGGCAATGATACTGAATCCTTTTCCTGCTTCACCGGACCGAGCCGATTCAATAGTCGCGTTCAAGGCAAGAAGATTCGTTTGACTGGCGATCTGATCAATAATTTCGACCAATCGCGACAGATCACTCATTCGGTTCTTAAATCTGGCCATATTTTCCGATGCATTTAGAACGCTTGATTCAATTTGGTTCATATTTTTCTTTGATTGGTCAATTTGTGCTTTGCCTTTTTCTGTCAGTTCGGATGCGAATAATACGTTCTGGAGAACACTTGCTAGCGTGGACACTTCTTGTTCAAGCCGTATCATGAACTCTTCAGTAAATTGTGAAATATGGCTCGTATTGTCCGCTTGCGTTTCCAGGCCAGTAGAAAGCTGATTCATCACATGTACCATCTCTTCGCTTTCCTTGGAGATGGATTGTGTTGATCGGATTAGTGTCCCTCCGCTTTTTTTTGTCATTTCAGCTGCTTGGACAATCGCTTGAATCATATTGAGTAGATTAATCTTCATTTTTTCGATAGATTCTGCAATCAATCCAAGTTCATCTTTGTTATGTATGGCTTGCTCATTTCCGCGCAAATCACCGGATGCAATCATGTTGGTTGTGGCAATGACGCGCTGGAAAGAACCTTTGATCTGACGCCTAATCATCCAGGTAATTCCTGCGCTCAGCATAATGGACAAGACCACACTCGCTGCTAAGAAGAGTATGGCTCCCCACACTTGCTTTTGGACGTTTTCCATCGCCTGCTGTTCTTCACGAATCACAGAATTCCTCAAATGCTCTACTAATTTTATCGTCTTCTCTTGAATCAGGTTCTGCTCCTTGCGAATATCCATTGTCTTTTGTTTGTCATTCATCAGTACTGCCGGCACAAATTCAGTTTGAAAAAGATTGAATGTGCGCGCGTCGTAACTCATAATCTGCGAAAACCATTCTTTCTGTTGCTTCGTTTTCATATAAGGCTTTAATTTCTTTTCTGCCTGTGTCAGTTTCAACTGATCTTGTGAGTAAAGCTTTACAGCCTGATCACCTGGATTTAGCAAGTAATCTACAACGCGTGAGTCTTTAGAACGAAATAATGAACCGACCTCTGTAATCTGAGCAGCACGCTCTCCTTCTACCCGTGCATCCTCCGCCCGCTGTAGCGTGAGATAAAGCAGAAGTGTGGAGATGATTGCGGAAACAAGCATCAGTAGCAAAACAATCCATAAACTGAGTGAAAACTTCTGGCTTATGGTCAGATGCCGCCAGCTTGACCATTTTCTAAAGTTGTTCTTCAAACGTAACCCTCCGATAGTCGTATACGTTCTTTCCTACATTTTAAGTATTAAAGGATTACAGCTTTGGAACAAGACGCGCAATGTAAAAGAATTGTAAATTCAAATTTACAATACCAGTCATGATTCTAAAACCAGATGCCAATGATCGTACAGAAAAAAGATGGCTCACTAAAAAAATAAGTCTATCTTCCGCCCTCTCTCTCATAGATTAATAGAGCAGCATGAATCTTTCAGATGATGGGGAGGGACAAGTATGAAGAAATTAAAATCGCCACATTCAACACAATCATCGATCAACCATAGTCTGTTGTTCCACTATCTCTTTGTCCTGATCCTGATTTACGGGCTAGCCATCCTTGTTACGGTCAGCCAAGTAAAAATAGGTTTCATAGAGGACACTTTACAAAAAGCGGATTGGCCTGCAAAAGTTTTACTTACCGAAACGTTCGGAAATGAAAATGTTCTCTTTAATCAGGCGATAAAAAAACAAGATCGCCCAAAGACTGTCTATCATCTCTTATTTGAAGCAATGACTGAACTCCGATTTGACGATAACCGCAGTCTTTTCGGTTCGGAATTGCCCGGTTTTACCATTTACAACACAAGGATTTTCATAGCCGGAAAAGGATTGAATTATACAAATCTGCCTAAAGATAATCCGCCGTCTCCTGAAATTAATATTGAACCACCAAAGGAAAAAACTCCTCAAGAAAATGCTAAAGATGTACCTGATCAGAAGTTGAAAAAAGTAGTGCTTCTCTACCATACGCACCCTTGGGAATCCTATAAGCCAATGAACAGCGGCCAGGATTCGACCTATACCGACCCATTGAAAAGTGTCGCAAAAGATGCTGACATAATAGGGAAAACGTTGAGTGAAAATGGTGTGGGCTATATACACAAGTACAAACAGGGCTGGGGGTACAATGAAGCGTACGCGAAATCTAGAATCATTGTCCAGGATGCGCTCAAGCAGACGCCAACACTTAATTATTTGATCGATATCCACAGAGATTCATCAGGCAGGAGCGTTACGACCATGAACATTGGCAGCACATCTTATGCGCGGATCAGCATCATTATTGGGGAAGCAAATCCGAATTATTCGGCTAATCTCTATTTAGCCAAACAAGTCAAAAATCAGATCGACAAAAAATATCCGGATCTTGTGCGCGGCATTGTTGGCAAGACCAAGCTTGAAGGAAACGGAATCTATAATCAGGATTTGTCAAAGAACGCGATTCTCGTTGAAATCGGCGGCGTGGATAATAACCTGCAGGAAATTACGCGCAGCTCAAAAGCCTTTGGCGAAGCGCTCGCACAAGTCATTAAACAAAATAAATGAAAAGAGTTGTAAAAATTAGCACCTGGTATTAATATTAAGTTATAAATCGTATTGCTGAGTCTATACCCAGCCGAAACCAATTTAGGGAGATGAGTGGCAGCTTATGGAACTTATGGACCTCGTTGCACCACAGAAATATAATTTAACAAGTGAAATTGATCGGTTTGATTCTGACCGGATCGCATTGCTTTGGGAAAGCGAAGATGGCGAAAAGAAAACCGTCACATATCATGAACTGATTCAAAAAGGGAAACGTTTCGCGAACGTCTTGAACAAACTTGGCATCAAAAAAGGCGATAAAATTATGACGATCGTCCCGAGGATCATTGATGCCTATGTCATCTATATGGGCGCTCTGAGAGCAGGCGTTGCCGTCATTCCAGGTTCTGAGATGCTGCGTTCAGGCGATATCAGCTTCCGGATCAATCAAGGTGAAGCAAAAGCGATTATTACCTTTAAAGACTACACGGAACAGGTTGACGCGATACAGGAAGACATGCCTTCTCTTCAATACAAAATTTCCGTCGCGGGTGAAACAAATGGCTGGATGTCCATGGATCAACTCATGAGTGAATCCTCTGATTCTTTTACTACGGTTGACACTAATAAAGATGATATGGCTTTTCTGACCTATACTTCAGGAACTTCAGGCACGCCAAAGGGTGTTGTCCATACTCATGCATGGGCGTACGCGCATCTTAGGATTGCGCCTAAGCGCTGGCTCAATATTAAGGAAGGCGATACAGTTTGGGCAACAGCAGGTCCCGGCTGGCAAAAATGGATTTGGAGCCCCTTCCTTTCTGTTCTTGGAAAAGGTGTAACGGGTTTGGTTTATTGCGGTCGCTTCCATCCTGAAAAACAGCTTCAACTGCTTCAAGACTACAAAGTGAACGTGCTTTGCTGTACACCAACAGAGTATCGACTCATGTCAAAAGTGGATCACTTGGGCAAGTATGACCTCTCCCATCTGCATACTGCCTGCTCAGCTGGCGAAGCGCTGAATCGAGGCGTCATTGATATTTTTAAAGACACTTTTGACATTCAGCTCAAAGATGGTTATGGCCAAACCGAAAGTACACTGCTGATCGGTACACTTGTCGGCAGAGATATCCGGATTGGCTCAATGGGGCAGCCAATTCTTGATGAATTTATTACAATTATCGATGAGGACGGTCATCCCGTTCCAGAGGGTGTCGTTGGCAACATTGCCGTACGTCGGGACTTCCCCGCTCTCTTCAAAACCTATTACCAGCAGCCGGATCGCTATAAAGAGGTAGTAATCGGCGATTATTTCCTGACGGGGGACCGTGCGTCGAGAGATAAAGATAATTATTTCTGGTTCCAGGGCAGGCGCGATGATGTTATTATCAGCTCGGGCTATACGATCGGACCAACTGAGGTTGAGGACGCACTTCTGAAACATGAATCCGTTAAGGACTGTGCAGTCGTCGCTAGTCCTGATGCGATCCGTGGTAATATTGTTAAAGCATTTGTCGTATTGAAAGAAGGCTATGCTCCAGATGCTTCCCGAGTTCCAGAACTTCAAAAGTTTGTGAAGAAGCAGACGGCACCTTATAAGTATCCACGCGCGATCGAATTCGTGTCGGAGCTTCCAAAAACGGTATCCGGCAAGATCATGCGCTCTACACTTCGCGATCTGGAAATCCGTCGTGCTAGTGAAAAAAAGAACTAATTTGAATTTGAAGATTAAAAAACCCGGAACGATTGAATTTTATCAATCATTCCGGGTTTTCTTTGTCTCGTTCACTTTTTCTTTTCACCGGTTACAAAACGGACGGCTTTAGCTCCCCAAGACCTTGGCAGCACCTTAGCTGCGATCACACCTGCGTGGTTGATATTTCCGGGAATCGCAACTCTTCTCCCTTTTATCATTGCCTGGTAACCAATTTGGGCGACACGGTTTACATCCATCGTTTTGCTGAACATTTTGATATCCTCCGCATGAGCAACAGCACCAAAGTTTGTGTGGGTTGGTCCTGGGCAAAGTACGGTGACGGATACCCCGCTTCCCGATAACTCCTCAGCTAGTGCTTCGGAAAAAGAAAGCACATAAGCTTTCGTCGCAAAATAGACCGCCATAAATGGACCGGGCTGATATGCAGCTGTGCTTGCAACATTAAGAATTTTCCCCGCATGCTGCTTTAGTTCAGGAAGAAAATAGGAAGTTAGATTCGTAAGCGCGGTAACATTTAACTGAATCATTTCATTTTGAAGATCGGTATCCAGCGAATCAAAGGCACCAACCAACCCGAAACCTGCATTATTAATCAGTACATTGACAGATCGTCCATCCTGTTTTACTTCGTCAAAAACTTCTTTAGCAGCGC
This sequence comes from Sporolactobacillus laevolacticus DSM 442, assembly GCF_000497245.1. Classification (GTDB taxonomy): domain Bacteria; phylum Bacillota; class Bacilli; order Bacillales; family Sporolactobacillaceae; genus Sporolactobacillus; species Sporolactobacillus laevolacticus. The sequence goes on along the minus strand of NZ_AWTC01000021.1, from coordinate 46,623 downwards.
CTTGTTTGCTTAAATCCTTTTGAATAATGGCCACAGATCTTTCGGGCAGAGCATCCTTTATGCTTCGCATTTTTTCTTCATTTCGCGAAACAAGAATCAAGTCATAGCCATCTGCAGCAAGCAGTTGTGTTAACGCGTAGCCGATCCCACTCGTTGCCCCTGTTACTAGTGCGGTTTTCCCCATCTGTTCTCCTCCATTCTGTTTCCTCTAACGTACACTCCGGACACGCGAAGGTCAATGATCCAGTACATTGGTGAACGGTGTCAGTGGGAAATAAGCGGAGCAGACAAAACCAAGTGTGACGGTTAACAGGATAATGACGACAAAGAAAAGATCGTAACGACTCCAGCCGATTTCATAATAATACGTGCGTTCCTCAGTCATTGAAAAGCGTTTCGCTTCCATGGCGATTGCTGTACGCTGCGCGCGTCTGATGGATTGCGCCAGCATGGTCAACATGTACCGGTTCATTCGCTCATAAAGCGCTTTTGCGCCTTTTTGCCGTGCCATGCCGCGGACAATCATCGCCTGGCGGATATGCATCAATTCTTCCGCCATGATCGGAATCATCCGAAATGCGGCCATGCAACCATATGCGTAGCGGACTGGAACCTTTAACTGCTGCATCAGCGAATAAAAGAAGGGTACAGGAAGCGTTGTTGTCGCAAAGATCATGCCAACCAGGCTGAAAGTAAAGGTTCGAAGGCCAAGCAGAATACCTCTTGCTAAGCTCTCCTGAGTAATTAAAATAAGATACTTTTGATAAATAATGTGATCACCTTTGCCGAACATAATCATCGCTGATGCACTGAACAAAGACACAATCAATGTTAGAAAAACAAACCAGAAGGACCATTTCCCCGTTAGTCCGCTCACCAAATAGTAAAGAATAAGGAAGAGAAGGGACGCCCAGATCATCGTGTTCAGATTATGGACAAACAGATAGACAATAAATAATGACGAGATGATGACGAACTTCAGACTTGGATTGATTTTAAAAAATAATTTGTTCGTGCTGGTCCACACGTTGTCCACTCTTCTTCTCCTCCCCACTGTTATTCACGGAGTCATCAACGATACGGCCATCTTTAATTTTCAACACACGGGTCGCGTAATGGCGGACGATTTCCATTTCGTGTGTGACCATAATAATCGTTGTGCCTTCTTCCCTTAACTGCTGAAAAAGATCGAGCAGAGCGAACGTATTTCTTGCATCTTGCCCATAGGTTGGTTCATCAAGAATCAATACATCCGGGTACGTAATAAGTGCCGAGGCAACACTGAGCCGTCTTTTTTGTCCGACAGAGAGCTGAAATGGGTGCTGGTGCTTTTGTTCTTCAAGAGCGTAGCGAAGAAGCTGTTCATTCACCCGTTTATAGATCTCTTCTTCAGTCAGGTTGTTCACCTTTAAGCTGAAACCAAGTTCAGCGTCTACTTGATCAGTAACGAACTGGTATTCAGGATTCTGAAACACAAATTGAACATGATCCTCAGGATGATCAAACACCCATCTGATTTTGCCCCTTGTACGAAGAAGGTTCATTATTCCTTCAATCATCGTGCTTTTTCCCGCGCCGTTCTCACCGATCACAGTTACCCATTCGCCGCGATGAATACAGAGCTTGTCGGCAGTGAATTTCACCTTTTTTTGTCGCATGACCATAAAATGATCAAGTTCCAGCACTGGCTCTTTTGAATTGGCAGTGATCTGATTCCCTGGATGATTTTTTTCATAATCGTCCCAAATACCTGGATGCCAAATACCGAATTCATCCAATTTATCTTGATAGCGTCTAAGTGTTTCTGCCTTGGGCCCATCGGCAAAGATTTCGCCATTTTGATTAAACAGAATGACACGGTCGATAAAATCGAGCACATGATCGATCTTATGCTCGACAATGAGTAAAGTTCGATCTTTTCCGATTCGCTGCACGGTTTGCCAGAGCTGCTCGGTTCCTTTCGGGTCAAGCAGCGCGGTTGGCTCATCTAAAAACAGCACTTCCGGTTCCAACGCGAGGATACTGGCAACTGCTAGGCGTTGTTTCATTCCACCGGATAGTGTCCGGATCAGCTGGTGATTCTTCTCCAGCTTCAATCCCACCATATCTAAATAGTGCTGAATGAGCGATGGCATATCCTCACATTTTGTTCTCCTGTTTTCGAGAACAAATGCGATTTCTTCATCTGCATAAGGCATGCAAAATTGCGTTTCCGGATCCTGAAAAATAAATCCCCAGCTTTCAGGAATATCTTGGCTTTCCGTTCGCATCGGCAATTCGACACTTTTTGGAATAAGACCGGACAACACTTGCAGGAGCGTTGATTTACCGCATCCGGATGGGCCAAGGAGCAAGATCTTTTCTCCTTTCACATAATGAAAAGACAGATCTTTAAAATGCATAGTCTTCTTTTTAGGAAAAGCGAGGCGAAGATTCGTTACCCCCCACTCCTCCTTATTATTTGAGGACATCGTAATCTTCCTTGGAGACTGGACGGATCGACTGCGTTACACCCGTTTTTTCCAATCCTTTAACGAGAACAAACGGAAGCAGTCCTGAAAGAAGAATGGCACCCAGAACTCGGAATACGAGATACAAGGTTAGATTCCATCCGGCGAGCATCGGTAAATAACTGTAATATGCATCAATTATCACCGAACCAACCAAAGCAGCAAATGCGGACAATGAAGCAATACCTAGCGAAAATTTCTTATAACGCCATGCAGCAAAAATTGCTTCTGAGAGTAAGCCTTGGACAAGCCCGTAGTATAAATTGACAACTCCGCCGCTTCCTGCAAACAGCATTTCAGCAAGTGCTGCTGCTGTTTCTGCTATAAATGCAACGCCTGGTTTGCGAATCAGCAGAGCCGCAAAAGGTGCCGCAATAAACCAGATCCCATACAATAATGCGTCTAAATGAAGACCCAGCGGCTGCAAAAGATCATAGACCGGCCCCATCAGACGAAATACTAATCCAAATACAAGTGCGATAACAATCGTTACCAGAATGTCGGTCAAATTAAGCTTCAAACTTTTTTTACCTTCACTCATTTCAATTCCCCCTCGTCATTTTTTTGAACTATCTGTCCTGTGAAACCTGATAAAGGCGGTGACATGAAAAAATAAAAAACCGCTTTCATGATGACACAAGAAAGCGGTGAACCTAGTCACAATAACCACTTTCCTACGCTGGTATTACCCAGATCAGGTCCAAGGGTCGGGACAAGTCCCTCTCAGCAGAAGCACCCCTAGTGGACGAACAATTCATTATTCATTTGACAAGATAAACATACTACATCATATTCATTTGAGCAAGGCTAATGTCCTCATCAACTCCTGCACGTCTCGCAGATGTATAGATTTCGATTCACTGTATCAATCTAATAAAAAAAGATGGAGATTTTGTCTATGTCTAGTGTTATGCGAAAGTACCTGCCATTGCTTCTGATCCTGATCTGCCTATTTTTCTCAATAAGAATTACTAGTGCGCAACCTTCTGATTTGAATCAAATCATCAAATCTGAGCCGCCGGCATTCAGCAAACAGATGATCCAGATTTCCGATCTTATTGTCTACGCTCACCTTGATGAACACGTTACGAAATGGGATACCGGCCGCCGGCTTGCTTCAGGAGCCAAATTGATAAACGCTGCGCAACATCTTCACATCCGCCAGACATTGAAAGGGCGATCACCGGTCAACCCGTTACTTGTAACTACGGGTGTTGATCCTCTTCCTCCTCCGCAAGATCCTCTGAACAATGTCTATACCGGGCCGCTCGCTGACGGTGATTATATTTTGTTTCTAAAGAGCTTCCATGACGCTCAGCACTTTATTCTTAATGGCGGTTTCACCGCGGTCTATCCTGTTGTCTCCGGCAAAATGATTGCTTTGGACCAAGGGTTTAAAGAGTTTGAAGGTCTAACCGTACCCGACTTGAGCAAGCGCCTCCATGATCAATAAAAAGTAGAACTAGAATGATCTGTTGGTATATTTCTACAGGACAGGTCATATAGTCTGATAGAAAGCAACGAATCAGGAGGGACATGGCATGGAAAAAACAAACACAACCACATTCTCAAAAAAACAAACTCGCCTCGATGAAAAGGTCCAGCAGATTGCACATAAAGTGGAACACCTCTCTGCTGAGGAATGTTTTGAGTGGATCACAAAAATCATGTATCGAGCAATTCTTTTCTTAGGCATTCCCTATTTTTTATTTGTTCTCTTCTCTTTCATTCGAATGGCGAGTTAACCTTGTTCGCCATCACGTCCTGCTTGTAACAAAATATGATCGAGTACGTAATCGATAGATTTTATCGTTTCAAGAAAACGTCTTCTTCTCGTATCTTTCTGGAATGCGGTCACACATACGATCGATAGGTTGTCATACGTATCTTTAATCTGAATGGGGAAAACGTATTTAGGCCGGTTGCTTCTTACCCATTCTTCTGCTAAAGGACGCCAAGCATCTATAAGTAACTGCATTTTATCGGCAAAAGGTTTTACCTCACCATAGAAATCGGTTTGATAGTCAGTCAGTTGTGTTCGCTCGGAAAATTGACGAAATGCTTTTTTGTTCAACCGACTTATTTGAAGCGTGAGTTCTTTCAGCTTCACTTCTGCTTCTTCAGACACATCCATTCACTCCAATAGCTCTGTTTTTTCCAGTTTAACACGTTCTATCAAATAGCAAACCGAACATGCTCAACGATTGGAGTATGAAAACAGAACGTAGATGGTTGCTGGATTAACCAAGCGCACCGGATGGATGATGATGCCATGACTGCTTCTCAACCGATGATGGAACATGATTTTCACGAAACATGACTGCTTCCAATTGCCGTGAATAGAAGATATCTGTACCTCTGGCGGCTTTTATCATCAAGTGATTGACTTGCTGAAGATTTCGTCCGGTCTTTGCGAGTTTTGTGCGACAAACCGAAAGATGACTGTCAATCAACTCTTCATTTTTTCGAACCAGCTTATTTTCAATTTGCTCCAACTGCATGGTTAAATAATCTACTTTGAAATCCAGTTCTTTCGCGGACATACCATTGCACTTCACAGTGTCCATAGTTATTCCCTTCTCTCGCCTTTTTTATAGGATTTCCATACATTTAGGACAAACCCTTCATGGTCGACAAAACTCGTAGCGTTCCCTCAAAACTAGTGAAATATCGCATGCGATGATTGTAAGGCTCAACTAGAAAAGAAAGAAAATTAACCTCTTTAATGCTGACTTTGGTATACTGTTGTATGAATCTACTCTGTGTACGTAATCCGGCAGTTTCTTACTACCATGAAAGGAGCACTCCTACTAAATGACGGTCTATTACCCGAACGGTCAACCTTTTAAAAACTCCTTTACGTCCGTGGGAAAAGCATCGGATTCCGGAGTGGTCTATGGACATCGCGGCATGACCCTGGAAGAAGATCTGAATGTGAGTAACCGCTATTATATTGAGACGGATCAAGCGGTTATTTATAAGAAGCCCACCCCGATCCAGATTGTCCATGTAGATTACCCAAAGCGGAGTGCGGCAAAGATCACTGAAGCTTATTTTCGTAAAGCATCGACTACGGATTACAATGGTATATATAGAGGAAGATACATAGATTTTGAGGCGAAGGAAACAACCCATGCCCACTATATTCCCCTAAAGAATTTCCATGCCCATCAAGTCGAGCATATGAAACGCATCAAACGCCATGGTGGTATTGGATTTATTATCGTTAAATTCACGCAAACCGCTGAAATCTTTTTGCTCGACTCAGATTACCTCGCGAATTATTGGGTTGCATCGATGAAAGGTGGCAGAAAATCAATGCCCAAACAGCTTTTCATGGACCATGGACATCTGATTCCCCAAAATTATCTGCCTCGCATTGATTACCTTCGCGTTGTAAATAAGGTATACTTTTAGCTGGTCATAATCCATGGGAACAATCGAATACTATAAAACGTAAACCATGGGATAGGCTTTTTTTGGAAAGGTAGGATCAGTCATGGTTGAATACCATACACGAATGGAAAGACGGCGCGCAGCCGAACAGGAAAAACAAAAAAATACGAATAATAACGCACCAAAGAAAAAGAAAGTATCGAGTGGCAAAAAAAAGCACTGGTTTAAACGGATAGTTTTCATCTTCTTTCTCGTTCTATTATTTTTAATTCTGGCAGGAACTATTTTCGTGTTTGCGGTGATCAAAAATGCACCTGCATTGAATGAAAATGCCCTGCACAATCAAGTCTCATCAGTAATTTATGACCAAAATGGAAAAAAAGTAACCTCAGTAGATTCTGGTCTACACCGAATGTATACAAGCATCAATGATATTCCCATGGATGTTCAGGATGCTTATATTTCGACAGAGGATGTTCGATTTTATAAGCATATCGGTATTGACCCGATTCGAATTATGGGTGCGGGAGTTGCTCAATTTACAAAAGGTTATAAATCCGAAGGTGCCAGCACCATTACCCAGCAGGTTGTTCGTAATGCGATGTTGACGCAGAACAAAACGTTTACGCGTAAGATTCAAGAAATGTACCTTGCAATCCAGCTTGAGAAAAAATACACGAAGAAACAGATTCTGGAAATGTACTTAAATCAGATTTACTTAGGCGGTGGTCCAACATATGGCGTCGCAGCGGCTTCTGAGCGTTATTTTGGAAAAAACATTAAAAATGTAACTCTAGAACAAGCGGCCATGCTGGCGGCAATGACCAGAAATCCTGGATATTACGATCCGATTCGCCATCCGGTACAGGCCAAGGCACGCCGTGATCTCGTACTTGACCTGATGGTTCAGAATAAGGCAATTTCTGCGGATGAGGCTGCGAAAGCAAAAGCCGTCTCTATGAAAGAAATGACCATGGGGCACCGTAATATACCGATCAGTAATCGGAAATATGGCGCTTTTTTGGACTATGTTCGGAATGAACTGGTTAAGGACAAAAAGGTAATCACCGAACAGGAATTTACTTCCGGAGGACTCAAGATCTATACTACATTGGATCCTGATATCCAGACCCAAACACAAAATGTATTGAACAATAAGAGCAATTATCCGAATGTCCAAAGTAACTTCCAGGCAGCTGTTTCAGTTATCGACACACAAACCGGTGCGATCCGTGCACTCGGCGGCGGAAGAAATTATAAATATTTGGATCTAAATTATGCCTACACATCTAAGGGGCAGGTTGGCTCTACTGCTAAGCCGATCATGGATTACGGTCCGGCGATTGACTACTTGAAATGGCCGACGGATTATCAAGTAGACGATACAAAAGGCGCAAAATATAGTAACGGCGGTCCGGAAATTGGGGACTGGGACGGCAAATATCTTGGGAAAATGACGATGCGAAAGGCTCTTTACCTATCGCGTAATATTCCTGCGCTAAGAACTATGCAAGAAGTCGATCATGCACTTGGCAACCCGAAAAGCATTCAGACATTTGCAGGTAAATTGGGGATTAACCAAGTACAAAAAAGTTTCAATGAATCGTATTCAATAGGAAGTTTTCAATCCAATCCTCTTCAAATGTCAGGAGCCTATGCAGCATTCGGAAACAACGGGATCTATAACCAACCATATGCTGTTCGGAAAATTGTCAAACCGGACGGAGAAGTCATCCAGCTCGACCATACACGCCGTGTCGCCATGCATGATTATACCGCCTACATGATTTCGGATATGCTGAAGGATGTCATGACGAAAGGAACCGGAGTTGGTGCGAATATACCAGGGGCAAATCTTGCAGGTAAAACCGGTACACAGAACATACCTCCAGATTATGCACAGATGTTCAAGATTCCAAAATATGGACAGGACCACGGAGCTTTAGATGCTTGGTTTGTTGGTTACAATACGCGACTAACTACTGCTGTATGGACCGGATATAATGCTGATAAAAGTAAAATTGGCAATAAGAACTATGGTTCCTATTTGGGTCCAAATGAACAAAATTATGCAAAAGCAATATTTAAAAATATTATGGCTCGATTCTTACCAGGTGCACAGGACTTCACAAGGCCGAACTCAGTGATCGATCTCAGTAATGGAGAACTCGGCGTACGGAATTCGACGATCACCAATCATTTTCAAGAAAACAAGCCTACTGACGCAAGCAGCAGCGATTCTTCAAGTAGCAGCTCAGACAGCAGCAGTTCGATGCCGCCGGATAGCAGTAGTTCAAGCTTGCCGCCGGATAGTAGCTCAGGTTCGGTTCCACCTGCTTCATCATCATCTGTTGCACCTCCATCTTCACCTGCCGCTCCACCTGTGAACGGAGATCAAGGGAACAACGGTAATGGGAACGGTAATGGGAACGGTAATGGTGGTCAGGGCAATGGAAATGGAAATGGTAACGGAAGCTCAAATCCATAAAAAAGATAGAAAAAAGTGGTCAGCGACAGAAACGTCGCTGGCCACTTTTTTCTATGGTCTAATCTTACAAAATTCGATAATTAGCTTATTCATTTGTATCTTTTACTTGCAACCTCCGGCGAACTGCTAATTTCTTTGTCAGTTCCTGCTCAAGTTCATCGAGCTGGATAAAAGAAAGATAGCGATCCGGTTGATTCAGGACATAGCTCAATCGTTCATCACAATTCAGAGGTGCATATCTCATTTCCTTCATATCCTGAATTTGTTTTTTATAATTCAACGTCGAAACCGGTTTGCCCGACGACCAATACATCTGATCAATAAATGCAGCGACCGACTGAATCATCGGTCCCCTTGCTTGTTCCTGATTCCGTTTATGAAAGAGATCACGAATTTGATCTTTATGGCTTGTCCAAAACGTATGGAAAAAGTTGTCTTCTTGTATCCATGGCCAAATGATTTGATAATCCGGTTTTTCAAGATAAAGTAGATCATAGAAAAAAGGAGTGTGGAATGCGATATGATCAGGAATAGAACTCAGTTCAAGAACTTGATTATCCACGTAAAAAGGAGCGACATGAAAACAAGAAGGTATCTCAAGCTTTAGGTAAGGCTGTTCCAATACGAACGTCTCCTCTATTCATCCGTTTCTTCCCTTCTCTGCATACATCGAGCAGCGGACATTCCGGACAATTTGGATTCTGAGCCTTGCAATGATAGCGTCCGAAAAAAATCAGTCGATGATGTGTCTCCGACCATTTTTCCCGAGGCAACCTCTTTGTCAATGTCTTTTCTACTTCTAGGACACTGTCCTTCCACCGACAAATGCCCAGTCGCTTCGTCACTCGTTCAACATGTGTATCAACAGCAAGCGCAGGTTCTCCGAATGCAACGGAAACAATCACGTTCGCCGTCTTACGACCGATACCCGGAAGCTTGATCAATTCATCGCGATTATCCGGAAGAACACCGCCATAGTTGTCGATAAGCATCTGGCACATCTGCCGAATGTGTTTCGCTTTATTTCGATACAAACCTATAGAGCGAATGTCGTGTTGAAGTTCCTCAATAGACACCGCTAAGTAATCTTCAGGCACATGATATTTCTGAAAAAGCGCTGGAGTCACACGATTGACAAGTGCATCTGTGCATTGCGCGGACAGCATCACAGCGATTGCAAGCTCGAACGGATTGCTGTGCACTAATTCGCAATGCGCATTTGGAAACATCTCAGTGATTTTCTCCATGATAAAGTCAAATTGTGTCTGGTTCAGAGTCGTTCCCTCCTTTACCGTTTGTCCAGCCAATTGTAAGAAGGCATCTCCGGTGCACTTTGTTGCGCGCGGGATCCTCCAGTCGATCGTTGCTGATGATTCCTGATTTTTTCTCCATGGGTCTTTGCCTGATCCAGCGTTCGAATTCCGTTCTTCTTCCATTCGAACAGAATACGATCAATATAGCGGAAATTCAGTTTACCGGAAACGACTGCTTCACGAAGAGCACCTTTAATTAACATCGGTGAATGTCTATCCTGATCCATCCACATAGCGAGTGTCTCGCATTCAATTGGAGATAGAGGACGGCCAAATTCGGTTTCAAATAAAGTATAGAGTGTATTTTCATTGTTTTTTGATGTTGTCTCCACAGTTTTTCCGTAGGATGTACGCAATAATTTTTCCCATAAAGGCTGCAAAGAGTAGGATTCTGAATAAAAATCGTTATCACTTTTTTGAACAATCGAAAGATAACCGCGCTGAATCAAGCGCCGCAATAGATCGGCACATGCCGTTTCATCCAAGGTCATCCGATCAGCCAGATTGTCAAATGTGGGAAAATCATCACCCTTACTCAAGAACGAGTGCACCTGAATCAGCATCATACATTCTTGTTCATTTAAACCAATCTCCGGATAGTGTTCGAGAAGCAGGGACGGCACGTTGACACTGCCGTTTGCGATTAAATTAAGCATGAATCTCATATCCATAATTGACACCTCATCGTCCATTATAGCATGGATCTCTTAATTCGGATGAATCGCGTACGTGCACCATCATACGAAAATATACGAGTAAAGGTCCGGGAAGTATGCTCCCGGACCTTGAGAAAACTTATCTATACTCATATCAATACATCATGGATAAATACGGTTCAGCAATCTTGGGAATGGAATTGTTTCTCGAATATGATCAAGACCGCAGATCCAGGCTACTGCACGTTCAAGTCCAAGCCCGAACCCTGAATGCGGAACGGAACCATATTGGCGAAGTTCAAGATACCATTTATAAGACGGATCCGTCAGATGGAACTGTTCGTAACGTTCCTTCATCAATTCCAAATCATCGATACGCTGGCTTCCTCCGATGATTTCACCGTAGCCTTCAGGGGCAAGAAGATCTGCACATAGCACAACTTCATCACGTCCAGGTACCGGCTTCATATAGAATGCTTTCACTTTGGTCGGATATTCCGTTACAAAGACCGGCACATCAAAATGTTCTGCGATCGCTGTTTCATGTGGGGATCCAAAATCGTCGCCCCATTCGATGTCATCAAAACCTTCGCTTTTAAGAAATTCAATCGCATCATCATAAGTCATGCGCGGAAATGGTGCTTTAATTTTCTCCAGCTTGCTCGTGTCACGGCCAATTGTCTTGAGCTCTGTCTGGCAATTCTTCAGGACTTCCTCGACAAGATAAGCCACATAGTTTTCCTGAACGTTCAAACTTTCTTCATGATCACAGAATGCCATTTCAGGTTCAATCATCCAGAATTCAATCAAGTGACGTCTTGTTTTCGATTTTTCAGCACGAAAAGCAGGTCCGAAAGAATATACCTTTCCTAGAGCCATTGCTGCAGCTTCCATGTATAACTGACCACTTTGTGACAGATACGCATCCCGATCAAAATATTTCGTGTGAAACAAGTCTGTCGTGCCTTCAGCGGAGCTGCCGGTCAAGATCGGCGGATCAACCTTTGTAAAGCCGTTGTCATGGAAAAAGTCATAAGTTGCCTTGATTATTTCATCACGAATGCGCAGAATCGCATGCTGCCTGCTTGAACGCAGCCATAGATGACGATGATCCATCAAGAATTCAACACCATGATCTTTAGGTGTGATCGGATAATCTTGCGCAATTTGGATAACTTCCAGGGAGGTTACAGTCAGTTCAAAACCGCTCGGTGCGCGTTTATCTTCCCGAACCGTCCCCGTTACATAAAGTGAGCTTTCCTGAGTCAGTTCTTTCGCTTTTTCCCAGCTCTCTTCGCTGACCTCATTTTTGAGTACAACTCCTTGGATATAACCTGTACCGTCACGCAATTCGAGAAATTGGATTTTTCCGCTTGAACGTTTGTTTGCGAGCCAGGCACCGATCGTAACTTCCGCACCGACATAATTTTTTACTTCAGATATAGTTGCTTTCATTTCTTCTCGTGACCCCCCGATTAACTAATCAATCAAGATTACTGAATATGTTTTTTTATAAAGTGTTCAATTCTGTCTAAAGCATTTTCAAGATTTTCTAATGAAGTCGCATAGGATAGGCGAATGTATTCAGACATACCGAATCCTGCGCCGGGTACAACCGCCACTTTTTCTTCCTCAAGTAGAGCAGCAACCCAATCAGTCACTTGAGCAAAGCCGCAAGCATCACTTGTTTTCTGGATATTCGGAAACAGGTAAAACGCTCCCTGCGGTTTCACACAGGACACACCGGGAAGTTCTGTCAGACGAGCATAAACAGTATTCAAACGTTCTTCAAACGCCTGGCGCATTGATTCAATGCTTTCCTGAGGTCCATTATACGCTGCAATGGCCGCGTATTGAGAAACGGAAGCTGGATTAGATGTGCTGTGGCTTGCGACGTTAGTCATTGCTTTGATGAGCGAAGCATCAGCAGCCGCATAGCCGATACGCCAACCAGTCATCGAATGAGATTTGGATACACCATTAATCACGACTGTCTTCGCTTTCACCGCATCAGAAATTTGCGCGATGGAATAAAATTGATTGCCATTATAAACGAGTTTCTCATAGATCTCGTCCGAAATAATTAGAATATCGTGCGCGAGGCAAAATTCAGCGATAGGCTCAAGCTCTTCTTTCGAATAGATCATACCAGTCGGATTGCTCGGCGAATTCAAAATTAGTGCCTTTGTCTTTGATGTCGCAATCTTTTCGAGATCTTCAACGGTGATTTTAAAGTGCTTTTCTTGTGTGGTGATTATTGAAACCGGTACACCACCCGCCAGCTTCACTTGTTCCGGATAGCTGACCCAATATGGCGCCGGAATAATCACTTCTTCTCCAGGATTAAGTAAAGCCTGAAATAACAAGTAGAGCACATGTTTTGCTCCGTTGCCAACGATAATCTGAGATTTATCGTAATCAAATCCTTGATCACGCTTCAATTTATTGATGATTGCCTCTTTCAGTTCAGGAAGTCCGGCGGTCGGCGTATATTTTGTGTGTCCGGCTTTAACAGCCTCCATAGCGGCATCGATAATAAAGTCTGGTGTATTAAAATCCGGTTGACCCGCGCCAAGCCCAATTACGTCAAATCCTTGGGCCTTCAGTTCCCCTGCCTTCGCCGTAATGGCTAACGTACTAGATGGGGTAATTGTTTCTACTCTCTTTGCAAGCTGCATCATTTGTTCCTCCTAATAAAGCTTCGATCATATTCCTTTCATGAATTACAGGTTTAAGATGCGCTGCGCTTCTTTGCCATTATCAAAATAAAGGGATACATAATTATAATTGTTTTTCGAATTCATAAAGGTGATTTCCCATACCGGATGGCCATGAATTGCACCAAGGCGCACAGAAATAATGCTTTTGATATCCAGTCGCTCACCAAATAAACGCTGGATTGCCTGTTTTTTTGTGATTCCCTTGCTTGCTTGACGCTCAATATAAGGAGCTTTTTTTGGATGATCAGGAACCCAAAAATACATCATTTTACCTTTTTGTTTCGCTTGAATCACTTGATACGCATCAGTTCCATGATAAGCAGTGACTGACTTAACATGATCGAAATGGTACCACTTCTTCGCTTTATTGATCGCAGAAACAGCCGAATGATCCTGAAAATGCATATTGCTAAAATAAAGCTTCCAAGAGCCAAAGCAAAACAATATGAATACGGCTATTGCAGCCGTGATCAACCACGCCTTTATTCTTCTCAAAAAATCACCTGAATCAGTATATGTATAGTGCGGAAACAGCATGTACTTCTTGCTGCTTCCGCTAGCAAATTCTGGCGAGAATGACTGTTGGTCATCCCGCCCAAACTATAATTACCCGTAGAGGGAAAAATGCTCCTGACCCGACAATCTTCATGCATCTCCTGAAAAACCCGGCAAATTTGGGTTTTTCAGTTGTTTTTAAGGCAAATTAATCGTATCTATTTCATCAGAGAAATGCAAGGATAAATTATGCCGAACTTTTGAATACCCTCTTTAGAGGATCTGCATCGGTTGTTCGCCGCTTAGGAGCTTTTCAATCCGATTATTTTGATCAAGAACAGCAACAGCGGGTGTCACATTCTTGCACTCAGTTTCATTCATTAACGCATAAGCCATAATGATCAGTATGTCGCCCTTTTGTGCGAGCCGAGCAGCGGCACCATTCAAGCAAATAACACCTGAGCCCTGTTTGCCTGGAATGACATACGTTTCCAAACGGGCACCGTTATTATTATTTACAACCTGCACTTTTTCATAAGGCAGAAGATCAATAGCTTGCAAAATTGATGCATCGATGGTTATGCTTCCCACATAATTTAAGTTAGCATCTGTAACAGTTGCCCGATGTATTTTACATCTCAGAAAGGGACGCATCATTTGGCCGACACCTCACAATCCATTGTCACGTTGTCGATTAAGCGGGCTTGATCGAATCGTACTGCACAGGCAATAATCACCCGGCCACTAATCACCGGGGCGTTTCTTTTCAGATCCGGATAATTCAGAACATCTACATAATCCACAATACCAAGCTTCAGATGTGTTTTGTAGTACGTTTCAACTGTTTCAATGACTTGAGCGAAATCACGTTCACCTGTTTTTAGTTTTGTTAATCCGCTCTGAAGGCCTTTAAATAATTCCGGAGCTTCCGCTCGTTCCTGAGACGAGAGCCGGACATTGCGCGAGCTTTTCGCAAGGCCGTCTTCTTCACGTACAATCGGGCAGGCGATCAGCTTAATCGGAAAATGAAACGAAGTGATCAGGCTGCCTACAATTGCTACTTGCTGCGCATCCTTCATGCCAAAATAAACATGGTCAGGCTGGATGATGGTAAAAAGTTTTGTAAGAACTGTAGCCACTCCGTCAAAATGTCCCGGACGGCTCTTACCACAAAGCACATTGGTCTTCGCATTGACCTTCACCGTGATCTGCTCACCATTCGGATAGATGGTTTCTGCAGAGGGAAGAAACAATGCATGAATTCCTGATTTCTCTGCGAGTTGAATATCATGCGCCTGGTCCTTTGGATAATTAACGTAATCATCTCGCTCACCAAACTGCGTTGGGTTCACAAAACAGCTGGCGATCACGCAATCCGACGACTCAGCCGCTTTTGCAAAGAGCGATGCATGGCCTTCATGGAGATACCCCATTGTTGGAATAAATCCTATTGTTTTTCCTAGTTTCTTCTGTTCCCGCACATATTGCGTCATTTCAGCGGGAGACGAGATGCAAAGCATGCGCTTCGCTACTGCCACTTTCATCACTTGTTCCTCCTCTTGTCCTGAGGAGGTTTGGGTACGGAACTGCAAATTTGAGCATCTCACCCAAATTTGGTGTAGCCCGCTCCTCCGTCCATGTCCGGAATCCGGATCATAGCAGACTTTTATCTGATTTGCGTAAATAGCCGGGCCAACGTACCGCTTTCCAAAGAAATGCAGCCGATAGATCCTAGCCCTACCCATTCGGCAAATTCATTATAGCAAAAGACGACCCTTTTTTCGTCAGTCAACGACTTAAATTATTTCGTTTATTCCCATTCGATGTCTGCAGAATACACACGAACCGGGGTGCCATCCGCCTTTTCCAACAGCAATACCCCATCGTCATTGATACCGCGAGCAAAGCCCTCCAGAATCCTTCCGCCCGGCTGCCTAACTTTGATTTGCTTACCAAGGTTCAGTGCACGTTGTTCCCACAACGGACGGATGCTTTTAAAACCGTTATGAAGATACAATTCATAAAGGAATTCAAACTTAGCCAAAAAAGATTGAACAAAAGATGCGAGTTCATACTGTTTCCCGGTAATGGAACGCAGAGATGCTGCGACACTTTTAATCGGTTCAGGAAAAGCGGAAGATTCTGTATTCACATTAAATCCGATACCAATAATAACAGCTTTTACATAGGTGGCTTCCGCCTGAAGTTCTGTCAAAATACCGACGAGTTTCTTCCCATCAAATAGAATGTCGTTCGGCCACTTGATGCCACATGAAAGACCTGTTTCGTTTTCAATCGTATCAGCTGCTGCAACCGCTGTTAGCAATGTGAGTTGAGGCGTTTTCTCAATAGGTAGATCTGGCCTTAAAATCAGGCTCATGGCAATATTTGTACCACGATATGATTGCCACGTGTGTCCGAGTCGTCCACGTCCGTTCGTCTGCTCATTCGTCAGTACAACGGTACCGTCAGCAGCACCCTCGTCCGCCAAACGCAATGCTTCTTTCTGCGTCGAACCCATTGATTCATAAAAACAGATCTTTCGTCCCAATGTCTTTGTTTGTAGTCCTGCAGAGACTGAGACTTCGTTTAATCCGTCAGGCGCGTCCATTAGTTTATAGCCTTTTTTCTGGACGGACTCGATTTTAAAGCCTTCTTCAGTCAGTGTTTTAATGTGTTTCCAAACCGCTGTTCGCGAGCAGCCGATCAGCTCCGAAATTTTTTGTCCGGACAGAAATTGGTCTTTGTGTTCGTAGAGTAGCGTTAAGATTGCTTTTTTTGAGTGATTTGCCATCTTTTGAACCATGACTCAATCACCTCCAAATCATTTTCAACGTTTCCATTCACGATATCTTTTTCAAGCTGGCTGATGACTTTGGCCAGCCATGGCCCAGGTTTTAATCCTGACCAGTGTAAAAAATGGTTCCCGGTTGCCGCGAGTTCCGAACGCGAATGAATTGGACAGGAGCGCCATAGTTCGATCACTTGTTGTTCTAATAGAGAAAGATATGCCTCATTCACAACTCCACTTGCGGCAAGCAGACGATCCGCCGCCTTAGCATCATCCTCACCTGCAAAATAAACGGATTCAGGCGTCCAATCTGCTAATCTGCGGACGTTCTGCAGTTCGATCAGCCGGGTAACTTTTCTTTCAGTTTCTCTTGACCACTTCCAAGCTTTGGCGAATTCGTGCGTATTCTTAATGCCCAACCCGATCAGAAAGGCTGCCCAGCGCTCCTCAACTGATTGAAGGATGGAGAATCGAACCCCAGATAGCCCGGAATGAAGCTCAGCGTTCTCAAGAAGCGGCAATGCATGGATACATTTTGTCTCAAAAAGAATCCCAATTGCCTCTTGTACTCCTCTACCAGCAAGCAATCGAACCATTTCTTGATTGACGCGCTCAACCGATATGTTTTTCAGAAGCGCAGATTTTTCAAGAAATGCAGCACGTTCTTGATTGCCGAGTGTAAAACAAAGTTCGGATGTGAAACGTATGCCACGCATGATGCGTAAAGGATCTTCTGAAATACGTTCCTCTGCGCGACCGACTGTCCGAATTTGCCGGTGGGCGATATCCGCCCTTCCTTCGAATAAGTCGATAATCTTGCCGGTTCGATCCATGGCAAGTGCATTGATTGTGAAATCGCGGCGCATCAAATCCTGATCAAGAGTCAATACAAAATCAACCTTGTTCGGATGGCGGAAATCATCGTATCCTGTCTCCGATCGAAAAGTCGTAACTTCAAAGGGCTTTCCACCGAACAAAACAGCAACTGTGCCGTGCTGGACGCCAACGGGTATGGTTCTTTTAAATAAAGAGACAACGTCAGCAGGATGTGCCGACGTTGCGACATCAATATCATGAATTGGACGGTCAAGCAAATAATCGCGTACTGCACCGCCAACAACATAAGCTTCAAAGCCATGGCTGATCAATTGATCAAGAATACATGCTGCTTGCTTAAAAGGAAAATTCACAGGGGACACCCCATTTTTTCATTAACTTCATAGCGGCTCATTCGTAGGCGAACAAATTAAGCGTCATCTTTCCGCGAGTGAATTAGTTCACGCCAATGCATTTCACCGCGTTTCAACGCATGCATTAGAAGTTCCGCTGATGCGAGATTCGTTGCAAGTGGGATCCGATAAACGTCACTCAGCCTTAGAAGTGCATTGACATCAGGTTCATGCGGCTGCGCCGTAAGCGGATCCCTAAGAAAAACCACCATATCCATATCATTCGATGCAATCATCGCGCCGATTTGCTGATCGCCGCCAAGCGGTCCAGATTGGAATCGATGCACTGGCAAACCGGTTGCCTCCTTGACTTTCAAGCCGGTCGTCCCGGTCGCATACAATTCATGATTTTTTAATACAGACTTATAAGCGAGTGCGAATTCTACCATTTCAGGCTTCTTCTTATCATGAGCAATCAAAGCGATCTTCATAATCCTAGTCACCCCTTATTTAGAGGGTGTTCGAAAAGCAAACAAATGATAAGCGTCGAAACACTTCCGTCTCTTTTCGAACAGACTCTTATTCGTCAATCAGCTGTTTAGTCAAGTATATTCTCCAAACCATAAACAAGAGTATCAAGATCCAT
Source organism: Sporolactobacillus laevolacticus DSM 442 (assembly GCF_000497245.1). Taxonomy (GTDB): domain Bacteria; phylum Bacillota; class Bacilli; order Bacillales; family Sporolactobacillaceae; genus Sporolactobacillus; species Sporolactobacillus laevolacticus. The sequence goes on along the minus strand of NZ_AWTC01000021.1, from coordinate 28,439 downwards.
AACAGTCTTTGCAGCGTAATGAACGCCTGTCATAAATGAAGCGCGATCCATTGAATCGTGACGCAGCGTCAATAATTCACCCTTGCCGCCAAACAGCACTTCCTGATGAGCAATCAATCCAGGGAGCCGTACACTGTGTATCCTCATCCCGTCGAAGTCGGCGCCGCGTGCTCCGACGAGCGTCTCCTTTTCATCCTCAGCACCTTGCTTTTTTGGCTGACGAGATTTTGCCATCAGTTCAGCCGTTTTAATTGCTGTACCCGACGGCGCATCTTTCTTCTTATCGTGATGCAACTCGATGATTTCCGCATCTGGAAAGTATTTGGCGGCCATTTGGCTGAATTTCATAACCAGTACGGCGCCGATCGCAAAATTTGGTGCGATAATACCACCAAGCTTTTTCTCGTCCATCTGCTGTTTGTAACTTTCCACTTCCTCGTTTGAAAAACCTGAGGTGCCAATCACCGGCCGTACACCATAATCGATCGCTTTTTGCAGGTTTCTTTTTCCTGCCTCCGGATTGGTAAAATCAATCAGCACATCCACGTCTTCTTGCGAGAAGCAGGCATCAATTTCCGTATAAACTTGACCGCTCAGGCCAGTAATGCCAAGTAGATCTTCAATGCGTGCACCATCATGTCCATGATCAATTGCCGCTACAAGATCAAGATCAGGTGATTGAGCGATCATACGGATCGTCTCTGAACCCATTCTTCCTCTAGGTCCTGAAACGACCACACGAATTTGTTCTTTTTCTGTCATAAGTTTTCCTTCCCTTCATCGGTCTTTTTCGTCCACCGGTCTTTATCCCGGGTTTGAAATTTATCTAGAACAGTCTCTAAGGCCTGTCCCAGATTAATATGTAAACTATTCGCCATGCAAATCACAACAAAAAGAAGATCGCCCAGTTCCTCTTCAACGGTTTTTTCCAGTTCTGTGGGCTTCTTCTTTTTCTCTCCATAATAATGGTTGATTTCTCTGGCAAGTTCTCCCAGTTCTTCAGTCAGACGCGCGGTCAATGCGAGCGGCGAAAAGTAACCTTCCTTAAATTGGCCGATATAAGTGTCTACTTCTTTTTGAAACTGATCGATTGTCTTTTGCTCCAACTTGATCACCTCTACCTCTCTTCCCCTATTTTAACGGAAAAAAGGCATAATGCCAAAGTACATGTGATCCGAATGCAGTTGGATTATATCATTGTTTTCAACTCATGAAAACGTTTCGCAAGAGAAATATCCATGAATTGTGTGATCTCTTATTGAAGGTTGCACAAGTTAACCGTATGATATAGATTGCGAAGTGAATCGGAAAGGTTGTTGTTCTGAATGAAACTGAATTTACAAACAAAAAACATGCTGTTTATTTTGCTGGGTGCAGCAATCTATGCTTTCGGACTCGTTAATTTTAATATGAAGAATACACTGGCGGAAGGCGGAGTCACGGGCTTAACGCTGATTTTGTATAACCTGCTCAAAATTGATCCGGCGGTCAGTAACATTGTGCTCAATATTCCCCTTTTCTTTGCCGGCTGGCGATTCTTCCGGCGAAATGAATTTATCTATACCTTGGTTGGGACATTCTCGCTCTCTTTCTTTCTATACATTTTCCAGCACTGGATCACCTTTGACTTCTCATTGAGGCACGACTTGTTTCTTGCGGCGCTTTTCGCAGGCGCATTTATTGGCGGCGGACTCGGGATCATTTTCCGTTATGGAGGCACGACCGGCGGCTCGGATATCGTTGCTCGAATAACACATAAAAAATATGGTTGGGCAATGAGCAAGACGATGCTTATTATCGATGCCGCGGTGATCATCTTGTCCATTTGTTATTTGGACTATCGCCAAATGATGTATACACTTGTCGGTGTCTTTGTCGGTGCGAAAATGATTGACATCATTCAGAAAGGTGCTTATTCCGCAAAGGCAATCATGATTTTCTCTAGGAAGAGCCACGTTTTGGCGGAGCAAATCATCAAGCTTCTCGACCGGAGTGTGACGCTTATTGACGGTCAAGGCGGATACACAAGGCGAAAAATGAATGTGCTTTATTGCGTTGTCAGTCGCAATGAAGTATTCAGGTTAAAAAGTTTGATTCATGAGCTTGATCCCGATGCATTTGTTACTGTGAATGATGTTCATGAAGTTTTTGGTGAAGGTTTTGCAAAAAATGATGTCGAAACGGCGGATTGGCAGGCGAAGGCTTCTTCCCAACAAACGGAACAGTCAACAAAAACAGATAAACAACAGTAAAAAAACGTTAACCGTATCACAATTTTGCTATCTATAAGCCTGAACATTCCTCTAGTCAGCCGTGCAGAAAGCCGATACAATGAATGAATGGTTCTTTTCAGCCTGTTATTTGTCAAAATATCGCAACAAGAAAGGAAGTGACGGTTCAGCAAAGGCTTCGGCTTTCTGCTTAACATCCCTATGAACAACCGAGAAACGAAAATAGGCGCTACTTACGCTCTGTCGGCTTATTTTATGTGGGGCCTATTTCCACTGTATTGGATTTTATTTAACCAAGTGCCGGCGTTAGAAATTTTGGCACATCGCATTTTTTGGTCCCTTATTTTTATGTTCGTGCTATTAATGGCTTCCAAAACGCTGGGTAGCTTCATTCAGCAATTAAAGAGTTTACTGGTTCAGCCAAAACTACTGTTCTTTGTGTTTATAGCTTCGGTCCTGATTAGTGTTAATTGGTTGGTCTACATATGGGCGGTAAACAATGGGCATGTGATTGAATCGAGCATGGGGTATTACGTCAATCCTCTTGTGAGCATTCTTCTGGGGATTGTTTTTCTTAAGGAGAAATTGACCGTTTGGCAGTTGGTCGCTTTTCTGCTTGCTGCCGCAGGTGTACTGATTCAAACGATAAATTTTGGACAAGTGCCTTGGATCGCTTTGTCACTAGCTTTAACGTTCGGTTTTTATGGTTTAGCGAAAAAACTGATTCATATCGCGCCATCAATGGAACTCACGTTTGAAACCCTATTTGTTGTTCCCGCTGCACTTATTTATCTGATCTATTTGCAGCAGGCGGGCGTTGCATCATTCGGCACTGAATCATGGCTGACGACTTTACTTTTGGTTGGCACCGGTGTCGTTACAGCGGTGCCGCTCCTCTTTTTTGCCGAGGGCGCACAACGCATTTCATTGACAATGGTCGGTTTTTTTCAATACATTACACCGACGATGCAGCTGATTATCGGCATCGCAATCTACAGAGAACCGTTTCATCTCACCCAGCTTGTTTCCTTCTCGTTCATCTGGCTGGGACTGATTGTCTTCACATTGTCGGCAACACTCTTTGTGAAAAAACAATCCGTTATGTTAAGAACTGCTGATTCAAAAAACAATTAAACAATCATAAAAGGCATGCCTGCGAACGATCATAGGCATGCCTTTTTACATGAATTTATTTGTACAAGGAGTAAAAATAGAGAAACCATATGGCGTGTTTTTGTTCATCTTTTGCCATCCGATAAAAGCAACGTTTCACATCCAAATCAAGAGTTGCATCTCCTGATTTAAGATAGAAGTCAACAGAGTGCTGTTCATCCTCAATGCTGTGACGAAGGCTTTCGAGATAGGTACTCGGGCAAGAATTAAATGGAGTATCTTGGATCGGATCTTCAGATAAATTTCGATATAGCGCTAAAAATTGCTGTTCATGTTGAATCTCATCATCACGTATATCAGCAATTTGTCTTTGCTCCCTATCTGTTTTTGCCTGCTTCATCAGCGCTTCGTAACAATTGACCGCATGTCGTTCCCGATTGATCGCGGCTTGGAGTCGTTCAAGTGTTTGCTCATTCGTGTCTAGGTGCGCTTGGTACTCGTATTCATAGGACATATGCTCGGCCTCCCCACTTATCCTAATTTATGTGTATTCGATAAGATGAGAAAGGTGCCCATTTTTTAAAATGGACACCTTGCTAAGCCGATATGTTCCTTTGCTATATGAAACTCTGAGTCGTATATATTACAGCGAAGGCTTGACGCGATGCTGTGTGGTCTGTTCAAACGAATAAGCAAGTTCAATCAATCGAGGTTCACTAAACGCCATGCCAACAAAGGTAATGCCGATCGGTTCGCCATCGCTTGTATAGCCAGCAGGTACCGTAATTGAAGGATATCCTGCCTTTGCCGCAATATCGGAACCTTGATAATCCGCAAAAATAAGTGCATCCAGTTTGCGTGTCTTAATGACTGCATCAATGCCTTCCTTTTGTGATAATCGTAAGTCTTCCGCACGATCGGCTAAATAATCGCGGCTGCCTAAATCACCGCTTAATTTCTCGGCCTTTTCAAGCAACGTTTGTCCATATTTTAACGCCTTGTCTGCATGAGCCTCATTATAAGCAATTAATTCAGAGAGATTATGGACAGGGACGTCCTCAGGGAGTTTTTCAAGGTATTGATTTAGGTCATATTTGAATTCTTGAATCATGACCGATGATTCACGTCCTTCTAACGAATCCGTAGATGGAATGATTGCAGGATCAACAATTATTGCACCTTTCTCGCGCATCAGATCCAGCGCACGATTAATAATCACCGCTTTCTCGTCACTAACAGAGTCTAAATAACGGCGGTCAATGCCTAGTCGCGCATTCTTTAATTCTCCACGTTTTAAATAGACCGTATAATCCTTTGCCACATCCCCCTGGCTCCAGATGGTCTCTTCATCGTCTTCATCCATACCGGTTATTGCATTCAGCAGTAAAACTGCGTCCTGAACTGTACGCGCAATTGGGCCAGCCGTGTCTTGGCTGTGGGAAATCGGAACGATACCACGTCTACTAACTACGCCAATTGTCGGTTTGATGCCCACAAGTGAATTATATGCGGCAGGACAGATGATTGAACCTGAGGTTTCGGTTCCGACGCCGACCGCTCCAAGATTGGCGGCAATTGCAGCAGCTGTCCCGCTGCTTGATCCGCCGACATCAAATGATGCACCGTAAGGATTTAGGACTTGTCCTCCCAAAGAGCTGTAGCCGTTCGGCATGCCTTCGGTAATAAAATTCGCGAATTCTGTCAGATTCGCTTTCGCTAGAATAATCGCGCCTGCTTTCTTTAACTGTTTTATTACGAAGGCGTCTTCAACCGCTCTATGATTTGCCAGTGCGACCGAGCCCGCGGTCGTATGCATTTTCCCAGCTGTATTTATATTATCTTTAACAATTACAGGAATACCGAATAATGGGCCGATTTCCGGCGTCACAGTACGCCTGACGTCACATGCCTCTGCTTCATGCAATGCATCAGGATTGATTTCGATGACCGCATTCAGCTGGGGACCTTTTTTGTCAAACAGATCAATGCGATCTAGATACATCTGGACCAAGTCTTTCGAAGTCACTTGTCCAAGTTTGAGTGCTTTCTGCATTCCGGTGATTGTCATTTCTTCAATTTCAAATGGCTTGCGTTTCGCCGCTTCCTGGCGGATATACATGCCGGCTGTCAGTGCAGCTGCAGCCGCACCGGTCAACGCAGCCGCAAAAGCGAACTTTTTCTTTTTAGACATTTGGCTCACTCCAATAGACTCGATTCATAGCATTTAATTTAACTATTATCTTACAAGGAACATCAAGAAACTGCAAACATGCTTCAATAAATAAAAAAGCCGGCGATTGCCGACTCGTTTCTTCTTTTAACAATTTGTTATTATTTTACGGAGCCCTGTGTCATCCCTTTTATTATTTGTCTTTGAGCAAAGAAATAGACGAGGATAATCGGAATAATCGACAAAGTCAGTCCGGCAAGCGCAAGATGCCATTGTTTGGTATATTCGCCGAAAAAGAAGAACATTTTGAGCGGAATGGTCTCTTTTCCCGGACTATTAATGACGAGTGACGGTAAAAGATAATCATTCCAGATCCAGACTGCATTTAAAATCATTACCGTTACAGTCATCGGCTTGAGTATTGGAAAAATCACATACCAAAATGTTTGCCAGCGGTTGCACCCATCGATTCTTGCGGCTTCATCAAGTGAAACAGAAATAGATTTGATCGATCCGTGATATAAGAAGATTGATAAGCTTGAACCGAACCCCAGGTACATAAACATTAGCCCTACCCGATTCAGCATCTCCGCAGCACCAAAAACTGAGATCAGTGGTATCATCACTGTTTGAAAAGGAATCAGCATCGCAGCAATAAAGATCATAAATATGACACTGCTGACTTTACGTTTCGTGCGAACGAGCGCGTAAGCAGCCATAGAAGAAAAAATGATGATGATTGTGATACTGCACACCGTAATGATTATTGAGTTAAGAAACGAGCGGAAAAAGTCAAGCTGTTGCATAGCGGTTGGATAATTTTCAGCTGTGAATCGGTGAGGCAGTCCAAGTGCATTGAGAAAAATTTCCGCTTTTGTTTTAAATGAATTTGAGAGCATCAAATAGAAAGGTAAAATCCAGACAATGGCAAGGAAAAAACCGATTCCAGCAAATAAGTAACGCCAATTGTTTCTCGACTTCATTACAGCTCCACCTCCCGCTTCTTACTGTAATAAACCTGTGTTAACGATACAGCTGCGATAACTACGAAGAAAACGACCGCCTTTGCCTGTCCAAGCGCCATCTGGTTTTGTCCGAAGGCCGTATTAAAGATATTCATTGCGACCATTTGTGTAGAATTATAAGGACCGCCTGCCGTCAGCGAAAGGTTCTGATCATACATTTTAAAGGAATTGGACAATGTGAGAAACAAGTTCACTGTAAAAGCGGGGGCAATTAAGGGTACAATAATATGCCGGAAGCGTTGCCAGATATTTGCACCATCAATCTCTGCGGCTTCGAGCAGCTCGCGATCCATCCCTTCTAGATAAGCAATATAAATCACCATGATATACCCCGAATATTGCCAGCTCATTAAAATGACCAACCCCCAAAATCCCGTATCCGGTGTCGCCAGCCAATCTTTTAATGAAGCCATACCAATTAAATCACCAACAGAAGAAAAAGCCTTAATAAAGATAAACTGCCAGATAAAACCAAGAATCAGTCCACCAATCAGGTTCGGCATAAAAAATACAGTACGCAGAAAATGATTGCCTTTGAATTTTTGCGTGACAATCAAAGCAAGCGATAAGCCAATCAGATTTGTTAACACAATTGAGACAATGGAAAATTTAACCGTAAACCAAAGAGAATCAATAAATCCTTTATCATGAAAAATCGCGACATAATTTGCAAAACCTACCATCTTAGTTGACTGAATGCCATTCCAGTTGGTAAATGAGTAATAGATGCCTAATATAAGAGGAACGATTATAACCATGACTAGGGCAATGAAAATGGGTGCGATAAAAAAGTAAAACCAGCTATTCTTTCTTTTCATCCGTTCCACCTCCTGTTAAATTAAAGAATATGGAGGCCAAAGCAGTGTGCTGCCTCGTCCTCCGCAATGGTCGCTTCTTAGTTAACTCTATGGCTCTGTAAAAACTTACATTTTGATTTTCACTCCATATGCGCGCATCAATAGGTACGGCCACGGTCGCTCCGCTAGGCTCCTCGCCCAATACTTTGCTGAGGAGTCTCACCCATCCGCTCCAATTAACACAGTAGCAAATTCAATAGTGAGCTTTAACATAGCCTACTTTATAAACAGTTATATTTGCATACATATTGTAATTATTGAGATCTTGCATCCTTCCACTTCTGCTCAACATCCTTTAATAAGTTGTTCCAACTTAATTTCCCGCTCATGTATTGCTGAATGTCCGAACCAAGTGTATTTAATCCCCAGCCGGTAGGATAACCGTTAAATACCCAGCCGATCGTCTTATTTTCTTTTGAATACTGATAAATTGATCTAGAAATAGGGTCCTTTAATCCAGAAACATCATAGCCCTTATAGGCAGGGATAAATTGAAAATCGTTAATGACAATTTTCTTGCCTTCCGAAGAAGTGTACATCCAATCAAGAAAATCTTTTGCTGCCTTAATCGTCTTTGTATCCTTATGAGCATTTACTGCCCAATACATTGGCACTCCCACTGGGATGCTGTCTGTTTTAAAGCCGTCCACTGGAATAGGGAGAATACCAATACCATTTTTTGCAAAATCTGCATTAATACCTACAATTGTTGGTGAAACCCAGTTACCTTGCTGAATCATGGCCACTTTTCCATTCGAAAACAGCTCTTCAACTTGTTGTGAATAATCAAGGCTTGCTGTAGGCTTCACAGAGTACTTTTGCTGCAAATCAAGATATGCTTTCAATTGTTTCCCATATTTAAAAGAGACTGTTTTTGACTGATATGCCTTTGTTACGTCTTGGTCAAATTCCGGAGACAAAAAGATGTTCGAGGAGTGAAGTCCTGACACCCAAGTCTCTTTTCCGGCATAAGCAAAAACGGCTTTCAACCCTAGAGACGCTTTTTGTTTATCTAAAAACTTCGCGGCATTTGTCAGATCCGCAAATGTATGGATTGAAGCAGGATCAATTCCGGCTTTTTTCAACACTTTTTTATTATAGAGTAGGCCGTATCCTTCCTGATTATAGGGAAGTCCGAATACTTCGCTCCCTTTCGTTACACCTTTCAAAGTTCCGGGCAATGCGGCTTGCGCAGCTTTCGTATCTTTCAGGTCAGCGAGTTTTCCGGTCCAGTCCTTTACATCTTGAGGTCCGCCAATATTGTAAATTGCAGGCTCATTCCCAGAAGCGAATTTGGATTTCAATGCAGCGCCATAATCACTCCCGCCTCCCACAGTTGTAATATTAATTTGAACATTGGGATGCTCTTTCATATATTTGTCTGCAAGTTGCTTAAATTGATTTTTAAATTCTACTTTAAACTGAAAGATATCGACCGTTGTTTTTCCATTAGTAGCGCTTTTTCCTCCACAACCCGTCATGGCAACTAGGAGAAGAACACTAACAAAAATAACTAACCATTTCTTTTTCAAATCCATACACCCCCGATTGATATGCAGACATTTTAGACGTAAGTGGCCTTTTTGTAAGCGTTGTCATTTATTTAGAAACAAACATAAAGAAACCTTGATCCGATTGATCAGTTATCACCTACTCTCTGAAAGACTGGTCAAAGTTAGGTTTCTTTCGACCTTTTCAAGTATATTGCGTGAATACGATCAGAATAACCTGTGATCCCAATATTTTTTTCAACAAATCTGGCAAAAAAAGAGAACTTAAGGGGGTTCCTTAAGTTCGCGACTTACATGAATAATTTAAATTCAATTTGTATTTATTTTGTTCAAACCGGTTACGCTCAGTCGCAGCCACAGTCATCGTGATGATCATCATGACGGTCATCATCGAATCGCTCACCAAACGATTTAATAGCAACGATATCTTCAAGGCAAATGTCGATTGTGGAAACTCTACGTTTCTCACAATTGAAGAGTGTCAGCACATTTCTTGATACTCCGGCAAAGAAACCACTAACCGGTCTTGAACTCTTCAGAAATACTTTGATGAAATCGTTCTTGGAAATACCTCTCAACAAATCCCGCCCATCACAACGATTACTGAAATTACTGGTGTTGTAATTACTGTTGTTGTTGTAATTGCCGCCAATGTTTTGACCACCACAGCCGCAGCCGGAGCCGGATTGCTGACCATATACAAAGTCATTCCAACCCATTCATAACTCCTCCTTGTTTCCATTATTCATCTTACATTAACAGGGTATGAGACTTATGCGTTTTGGTTATGGACAAAGCATCCGGTTCATTCATGTATTTTCATGAATGCAGATCAACGCTGTTTTTCGTGTGATCCTGATTGATCCCCCCTTGATAAACCGCTTACATTTATGGTTAAATTAAGTAAGAAAGACATCGTTTGATTTCAGTTACTAACCTCTTGTGATCGAGTGCCATCATTGTTATGAACATATGTCTTAGATAAAGAAAAAAAAGAATCGAGGGATCAAAGATGGAATTAAAAAAGGGAAATCATCGTTTTTACATGGTGGACGGATCTGATAAAGAAATCGGCGAAATCACATATACTGATCAAGGACCGTCTGTGCTCAGTATTGACCACACTTTTGTTGACCCTAGTTATCGCGGTCAACACATTGCCCAACAATTAATTCAGGCAGTAGTTAACATGGCGACAGAGGAACAAAAGACAATTATCCCGGTTTGTTCCTATGCTAAAGTGCTCTTTGAGAGAAATAAGGAATACCAGAAACTTGAATACAAACCTTCATAACCCCCCAACAAAAGACTCGCTATTTGATTCATCATCAAAGCGAGTCTTTTGTTATTCTCTAAGCATCGTTTGCAGATGGTTTCAATAACCAAACAGACGTGCAACTAGCCCTTTTTTTTGTTTTTTGGACTCAGCTATTTCTCTCAACCTGCTCATCAATTGTTTATCCCGGAGTTCAATACGCCGTTCAAACTCAGTACTGAAATTTTCTACCACCCGATCAGCTGCTTGTTGCGCCGCAGAGGCGGCGACCTGTTCAACCATTGCTCGAAATTGATCGGCAGCCAATGTGACCTCGGATCTTGAGACGTTTAATCCATATTCAACGGCGGCTGGCAAATGGTCCAAATCTGTTTTGTCACATATGCGCTTTGCCGCGTCATCGATTGTCAGACCGGTATTCAACTTTTCAAGTAATTGACTAATGGTTTCCATATCTTCTTTAAAGAAGATTCTTTGATTACTTTTATTTCGCGTGAACTGATACCCATTTTTCTCGAGTGCCATCGTTAAGTGCCTGAGTTTACTCTTTGTAATGTTCAATTTCTCGGAAGCTAGTTTCGTAAATAAGCCAATCGTCTCTTCATCCGCTCGCATTTTTTCACTCCCTGATTCTTTATGTGTATAAGCTACTTATACAATTAAACATTCAAGTTGTGAATTCCTACCTGCAATTGGAGTCTTGCCGAAAAGATTAATCGACGAGATCAGCTCAGAGTATCCAATATTGGACAAAGATCGAGACGATTGCCAAAACAAACCAGCAGATCAGGCCAAGCAAAATTGGACGAATACCATTTTTCAAGAGTTTGACAAGATTCGTATTCAAGCCAATGCAAACCATAGCCATCACGATCATATATTTGCCAACATTAACAAGAAACCCAAGCAATGCTTGTGGTACAGAAATAAAGGTGCTGATAACAGAAGCTGCCGCAAACCAGAGTACGAACCAAGGAAAAATTTTCGAAAAGCGATAGCTTCCTTTACCTTCTTTATCTTTTCTCGAAAAGATTAAAGCTAGAGCGATCGTGACCGGAACAATCATCAGCGTACGTGTCAGTTTAACAATAACAGCAAGGTTTCCGGCATCATGGCTGAATGTGTAGCCTGCTGCAACCACAGAAGACGTATCGTTAATCGCGGTACCTGCCCAAAGCCCAAACTGGTCATTACTCATATCAAAAAGGTGGCCGAGAAATGGGAATAGAAATGCAGCAATGACGTTAAATAGAAAAATCGTTGAAATCGAATGTGCAACTTCTTCATCCTTAGCTTGAATAACCGGTACTGCTGCAGCAATCGCTGATCCTCCACAAATCGCAGTCCCGACACCAATTAACGTCGTCGTCCGGCTTTCGGTTCTAAGCAATTTGCCAGTAATATAAGCCGTAAGAAATGCTGCTGTGAGTGTAAAAACCATCAGCAGCAGCGTCTGTCCGCCCGCACGGATAATGTTGAACAAATTAAGTCCAAAACCCATTAAGATTATGGAATACTGTAAGACTTTCTTTCCTGTAAAGGTAATTCCCGCTTGAAGTGACGCAGGTCTTGTCCAAAAAGAAAGAATAATGCCAAATAAAATACCAAGCACCGGGCTACCGATGATCGGCAGATAGAGACCAATTAGCCATGCCGGAAAAGCGAGTACTGCGGCAAGTGCGATCCCTGGAATCTTTGTTGTTACTGAATTCAAAAAATCTTCCTCCTCATGTTGCCTAAAGCAAAATAAATCTTAGTAAGTCATGACTACTAAATAGACTATTTTCATAGAGAATCACTAAGTTTACATAATTATCGTTACGTTTACATTAAGCGGATTCTGTTCATTGGTTGATTATACACGATATTGGGATGATAGGAAAAAATTTTTTCCGCATCTTATCTTCTTTCACTCTCTTAGTTTTCCATAGGTACATCTGCGAACGGTATGATAAGAGTTGACATAGTGTCAATCAAAATGTTCTGTAATCAGCCACCCTGTCTCTTTCCCATTCCCAACTAATTGAGATATATTAAAACATATTATGTTATCTTATATTACATTTTATTTTTGGAGGGATGGTTGTGTCATATAATCTGTCACGGGAGAAAACAATCACGACAACTGAACCAGAAACTGATCTTGCGAAGGAATACGGCGCTACAGAGAAAGTACCGCATTCCCAGGCGCGAAATATGTCCTTTATGGATATGCTTGCGACGTGGATCGGTGCGAACGCAAACAATGGTACTTGGTATATGGGTGGTGTGGTTGCAGGCTGCGCATTTGGAGGCGCGATCGCCGTCACACTGATTGCCAATCCGATTGCTTATCTGATTATGGCAATGGTTGGGTATATGGGCTATAAAGCAGGAACATCAACCATGGCTTTGACACGTCCTTCGTTTGGTGTACGTGGTAGTTCTCTACCTACCTTAGTCAACCTAACCTCATTTATTGGTTGGACAGCCGTGAATACGTTCATTGCCGCCATATCGATCAGCTTTTTGCTCAAGGACAGCGTTGGATGGGCCGCTTTTGGTGAAAAAGGAAGCGCGAAATCAATGATTGTCGGCATTTTAATCATGAGTATCTTACACCTTGCATCAATTTCGCTCGGCCATCGTTCCGTCAAACTAATTGAGCGCATAGGAATGATTCTTGTCGGGATTCTAGGAATTTGGGAAACAATCGTCGTTCTGCAAAACGTCTCATTCAGCCAGATTATTCACTGGCATCCATCAGCTTCATTGTCTCTTCCATTTGGAACCGCCATGGACACAATGGCTGCTTTCAGCTTGGCTTGGATCCCTGCGATCGCCGAATTCACACGATATACTAAGAATAAATCGAGCGCAACGGTTGCACCAATGATTGGGGCGAACGTTGGCTTATTCTGGTTTGCCTTTGTCGGTATTATCGCAACGATTGCTGCGGCGATCACAACCGGAACTTATGATCCAAATAACTCAGATCCGAGCACAATCGCAAGCAAGCTTGGACTCGGTTGGCTGGCACTTGTTGTCATCGTTCTGACCAGCACTACCGCAAATGCGATCAATCTGATGGCAGCGGGAATCTCCCTGACCAATCTTACAAAGAAAATCAAGGCGATGCCTGCCCTTTGGACAGTTACCGTGTTCGCCGTTTTGCTCACTTTCGTGCCACTCTTATTCGGAAGCTTCCTCGATTCATTTATCGCTTTCCTTGATTATATCGGAATGGTGCTCGGACCGCTTATCGGTATCATGATCACCGACTTTTTCTTCATTAAGAAAAGAGATTATGATGTACCTGCCTTTGAAGAGGTGAACGGCAAATATTGGTTTACCGGCGGTTTTCATTGGCCGGCGATTGTTTCTTGGGCATTTGGTGTTGCGGCATTTCTTTTGCTTCACACGATGGAATTCTTTAAAGCGAGTATCGGTGCGACATACCCAGTTCTGATCCTTTCGGGTCTTGTCTACTGGATTCTCGTAAAAATTCGCAAATAATCGGTTAGGTGGTTTGTCTATGTTCGTACGTAATGCAAGATTACTGAATCATGAGGGGCTGTGGCACATTCAGGTTGCTAATGGTCTTATAAAGAAGATCGAAAAGATGGATCAGCAGGTTTCTGAAAGCCCTGCTGGAAGTCTTGATGCGGAAGGCGGATTAGTGATTCCACCTTTTATCGAACCTCATGTTCATTTGGATACGGTGCTGACCGCCGGAGAGCCGAAGTGGAATATTAGCGGAACGCTGTTTGAAGGAATTGAGACATGGGCATTGAGGAAGGAACAACTGACACGAAAAGATGTGCTTTCACGTGCTAAGAAGGCGCTGATGTGGCAAGCAGCCCAAGGCATTCAATATGTTCGCACGCACGTAGACGTGGATGATCCGGAACTGACGGCTTTGAATGCATTACTCGAACTGAAAGAAGATGTATCGGAATGGATGGATCTTCAGATTGTTGCCTTTCCGCAGGAGAGCATCCTTGGCTTTCCAAAAGGGAAAGAACTGATCAAAGAAGCGGTCCTTCTAGGTGCTGATGCAATAGGCGGTATTCCGCATTATGAATTAACTCGTGAAGACGGCGTTGCTTCTATGAAATTCATTTTTGATCTGGCCGAAAAATATGACCGACTGATTGATGTGCATTGTGATGAAATTGATGATGAACAATCCCGATTTATTGAAGTGATTGCTGCGGAAGCTTATAAACGAAACATGGGCGAACGCGTAACGGCAAGCCACACAACGGCTATGCACTCTTATAACGGTGCTTACGCTGCGAAACTGTTCCGAGTTCTTAAAATGTCCGGGATTAACTTTGTCTCAAACCCACTTGTGAACACACATTTGCAAGGTCGGTTTGACACCTATCCGAAGCGTCGCGGTGTAACAAGAGTCAAAGAATTGCTCGAGTCCGGAATCAATGTTTGCTTCGGGCATGATGATATATTTGATCCATGGTATCCGCTCGGTACAGGGAATATGCTACATGTTCTGTTTATGGGCCTGCATGTCTGCCAACTCATGGGCTACGATCAGATCTCTAAAGGTCTGGATCTGATTACAACAAATAGTGCAAAAGCATTGTACGTATCTGATCAGTATGGAATTGAGGAAGGAAAACCGGCAAACTTCCTGATCATGCCAGAACAGAGCAGTTATGATGTGATTCGCAAGATAGCATCAATTCGCTATTCGATTCACAAAGGAAAAATACTCTCCGAAACCGTTCCAAGCATGACAAACCTATATCTGAATCAAGAAAAGATTGCCATCAACTTTAAATGACCATCGAGATAAAAAGAACCGCCGAACTTCGGCGGTTCTTTTTTCATTAATTTTCCAATCACGAAAACTGATCTGCTCAGTTAATCCTCGGTGACGCGATCATTCAGCAAATAAGCATGACCTGCCAAAGCCAGTTCAATCGCCAGCCGCTTCGGTGAATCTTCGAAGTGCCCACCAAGCCGCTCATTGATTTTCTCAAGCCGTTTGTATAAGGATTGCCTGGATATGTACAGCTTTTGCGCCGCTTCTTTTTTACTCCCGGCACATTCAAGATAAATTTTGAGTGTAAAAAGAAGCTCACTCCTCTTCCCGTCTCCCGAGTCAAGTAGCCCGCCAATCTGTTGCCTGATAAAGGGCTCAAGGCTACCGTTCTTATCCATTTCATGAATGATATGATAAATATGAAGCAAACGAAAAAAAGGAGTTGCCATCCTTCCAATATGTCTTTGAATATCAATCACTTCCACTGCTTCTGAGACACACGATCCTAGTTCATCAAGCGGTTGAACAGAACCAGAAACACCCCATATAAAAAACATCTCGTTGCTTATGTAATGGGCAAGCTGCTCCATTGCCCTGATAACGGCTTTTTCGATCTCCTTCTCATCACGTGACCCGATTAAATCAAGCAAAATACAGATGAGCTGATGATCGCGGTAGATCGGCAGGACAAAAAAGGATTCATTACCGAAAACTGTGCGCAACACAATATTTTTGTGAATCTGAACCGTACCAGCATCTGCTTTATTGTTGACCTGTTCAAAGGCTGCTACACCACACCATGTAAAGGTCATGTTAGGTTTTATACGCCATAGCTTTTCTTTGATGGTATTTTCATCAAGCTGTCCGTCTAGCCATCGGGAGATCCATTGGTTCTCCCTGTTTAGCTGCCTTTCTTCCCAATACATCGAGCGCATGATCTCTTGAGCGACAGCGGTGGCGCATCGGTCTAAGGCGAGCACAATAAAATGATCCTCATCATCGTACGCGTGAACCATTAAATAGCCAAACAGCTGATTCATGACCATAACTGGAAAAACAGAGCTTCTATTCGATGAACTGTTTGTAACATGCAGACTTTCCGACCACTTTTGGAAGTAACCCGAGTGAGGAATGCAGAGTGTGCGCCCTTTTACAGGTACATACGCGATTGCATGTCCTGTAAACGTGAAAAAAAGAGTGAGCAGTGCCTTTATTCCCTCTCCCATTAACAGCAATTCATTGAGCTGGACCGAAAAGTGTTCCAAATCCTCCATCATTTTCTTCTGTCGATTAATCACAAACGCATGAATATCGTGAGTTACATCTATGTAGCGAATATCAGAGTAGATCAAGATCAGCGGAAAATCTTCTGATTGAGCGAGACGAATCATCCGCTCGGGTATTTCGTCAACTACCCTTCCCATATCAATAACCAGTCCCGCTGCATTGCTATCCATGATTTGTTGCAAAAATTTCAAGCATTTTTGCTCGGATCCGTTCCATGTTAAACCTGTCGTTAGAATGAGTTCATTTCCATTAAGCAAATCACCGACGTCATCAACCTCAAGAACATGTGTCCATTTAATTGTACGTTCCAATGCTCGCTCACTTGCATACACTTTTGAATTGTGAAAATAAGGGCGTTCCAAAATCTCTCGGACTGTCAATTTTGTATTCAAGTGAGGAATCCCCTATCTTTGTGAATATGTTGTGTTTCTTAATCGTCTATAAATATTATATATTATTTTAGAAACGGAGCGACAATCAGTAGTGCAGCCACAATGATGATTAACACTCGAGTCGTCTTCTCCGATAATTTCACTAAACTTTTTCCGCGATAAAAGCCATGAAACTGGAATTTATTCCGGTATAGCATAAAGGCCACAATCAGTGTCGCAACAAAAACAAGAGTAGAACCAATAAGACTAATGGGTATTCCAAGCAAATGGTATACGACAGAAATTACATATGTAAGCACCGCGTTCAGAATAAAAACAATTAGAACCACACGTAGCAATTCTAGCGATCCTCTAATCAACTCACTCACCAGCTTTCAAAGATTCTAAGATCTTGAGCAAAACGATTTGTTTCGCAAACTGCAGCATAATTATTAAAAGAAAAACGATCCAAATGTTGCTAGATACACCAGTCGCCTCTAATATATAAAACACACAAAAAAGGAAAAATGTAATCAGATCATCATATAAAAGCAGTCTCCTGATTCGTTTGTTTTCACAATACGCCACTGCAAGTTTATCTAGCCGCCAACGAATTTCAAACTTCAGCACCCTGGTAAACCACGAACATAGATTATTCACAATAAAAAAAAGCAAAAACAAGACTCAGAAAACAAAAGATAATGAGATCAAAGGACACAGCTTCCCCACTCCCCATCTTCAGCAAAACTAAAGAGAATCCGTTACTATTCGTATTATCGCTTACTTAATTTGATACCTCATCATCTTTTTCCATTTCGAACGCCTGACCGTTTCTACAAAACCCGCTTTTTCAAAGACAGACGGAATACCCGTCCATAAAAATGCTCCAGGAACATTCGCATTGTAAGGTACCTCCGGATACGCTTCAATCATTGAGGCACCTTGTAGTTTGCAGAATTGCACGGCAGCTTGAATCAACGCCAACGATAATCCTTGCCGACGGTACGATTTGTCAATAAAGAAACAACTGATCGACCAAACAGGTAGATCATCAATCCGCTTGAATACACGCGACCGTTCTAGTCGGACATATTTATCTCTTGGCGCTGCAGCACACCAGCCAACCGACTGACCATCAACGTACATCAGGACACCTATTGGTTCGCCGTTTTTCACAAGCTGAAGCATAGCTTGTTTGTTCTGCTCGCCTTTCTGTGCATCGAATTCCGCTTTTCTCAGCCTCCAGCTCATACACCAGCATCCACCGCAAGCGCCTCTTTCGCCAAATAAATCGGTAAAATCTTGCCAATGTGCGAGATCCAAAGCATAGGCTTTTATTGCCTTGTCTTTATTTTCGTAGACAAGCATGAATTTTCCTCCCTCATCTTCCCATTAAAGAGAATCTAGATCAGTTGATTTTCCTCTCGTTCCGTAAATGGAATTAATGCCACACCTGGTATGCATTTTTCTTTTCACTATTAATTATAACAGCGAATTTATCACAAATGAGTCAGTGATCTTTTACATTTCTTTTGATTCAGGTTTACAAAGTCCATAACAAACTTAACGTTGGCTTATTAAAATAAAGATGTTGTTTTGTGTTGTCTTAAGTACGTGGATGCCGGATCTATGACACTCCCCGATCTGAGGAGGTCATATTAAAAGGGAGGTTTCTCGATGAAAATCGCCATTTTTACAGATACCTACACTCCTCAGGTGAATGGCGTAGCAAAAACCTTGGAACGTCTGACAAACTATCTCCATCGAAAAGGCATCGACTATACGTTATTTGCCCCGCAAAATGTTAAGGACAATAATGAGAATAACCACGTACAGAAAATGAAAAGCATTCCACTCGCCGTTTATCCGGAATGCCGTCTCGCCTTGCCTAATCTCCATTTTGTCAAAAAGAAGCTTGAGCATTTCCAGCCGGATCTTATCCATGTGGCAACACCGTTCACGATGGGCTTGCTCGGAAAATATTATGCCACAAAACTTAATATTCCTCTGGTCGGCTCTTATCACACAGATTTCGACGCATATTTAAGCTATTACAAGATGGAATTTCTCTCACCTGTACTTTGGAATTATTTGCGTTGGTTCCACAATTCACTCCAAAAGACTTTTGTTCCCTCACTTGAAACATTCAAACAGTTGAAGGAAAAACAATTTCATCATCTAAATGTCTGGAGCAGAGGCGTTGACTGTAATCTGTTCAATGCGAAAGGAAATGATGCAGGTATCCGCCAGAACTATTCGATTACAGCGAAACATATCCTGACTTATGCCGAACGCTTGGCACCGGAAAAAGACATCGAAACGTTACAATCTGTCATCGCTATGGTAAATGAAAACGGAGCAAACGATGTACATTGGTTGATTGCCGGAGATGGCCCACTTGCAAAGGAAATGAAAGCGCGATTCAACAAGAATGTCACCTTTACTGGATACATAAAGCCGGAACGACTGGCGCACGTCTACGCCGCTTCAGATCTGATGGTGTTTCCTTCCGCAACTGAAACCTTTGGCAATGTTGTGCTGGAATCAATGGCCTGCGGAACGCCGGTCATCGGAGCCAATGCCGGTGGCGTCAAAAATATCATTAGCAATACTAAAAATGGCTTGCTCTGTACGTCAAAATGTCCTCATGAATTTGCCAATGCAATTCATTCTCTACTCGAGGATCAAGACGCACGTCAGAGAATGGGTATTGCTGCTAGACACTACGCCTTATCGCAAAGCTGGGACAATATTTTTGCGCGATTAGTCGACAAGTATGCCGACGTGCTTGCACACCAATATGTAGAACTATCCAAGGCTAATGGATGAACCCAGTTAATCAATAAACACCTGATGAACGTTGCAACATGATGTTGCGTTTTTAACCTGTAAAACTATCCTTTTAGTCCTCCTCTTCGAACAGACTCAGCTATATGGATCAAATAGAAGAAACGGCAATGGTATTGAGGACTATGAAGAAAATGAGAATTAGTTAGATTTACACAAAAGGAAGATACGTTACACCTATCGCATCCGGACCCATAGAGAAAGATGTCATCAAAATTTAAGAGACCATTAGCATTATTTTACACATCACTCTTCTTCTATTAAAATTTAGGGGGCACATGAAACATGTGTAGAACGATGAGCATCATCAATGAATAATTTACAAGTCTTTTGAATAAATGAGCACTTTTACTAGAAGGAGTGATTTCTATGCGCGATCTCAATAAAACCATTCAAAAACGCTATAACCGAATTTCTGGGATCTATAATCAGATGGACCGAATGATCAAGCCCGAATGGCGACAGGAACTCTTGTCCTCTCTTAGTGGACATGTACTTGAAGTAGGCGTTGGGACAGGTGCGAATCTACCCTTTTATCCGAGAAATGTTCGGGTGACCGGAGTTGATTTCAGTTCCCGCATGCTTCAGTATGCTCGCAACATGGTACAACAGCTTCGTACCGAGGATCGCATGACTCTGCTGGAGATGGATGTGCAACAGATGACGTTCCCTGATGATTCATTTGATTACATTGTGTCCACCTGTGTCTTCTGTTCGGTACCCGACCCGGTTCAAGGATTGCATGAGTTGCGCCGCGTATGCAAATCGGATGGAAAAATCCTGATGCTGGAACACATGCGAAGCGAGAATCCCGTTGCTGGCATCCTGATGGATCTTCTGAATCCATTAACCGTCAGACTGTGGGGTGCGAACATCAACCGTCGTACGATGGAAAATATCGCCCGTGCCGGTCTGACCATCGAAAAAGACAAACAGCTATTTGGCACTATTTTGAGAAGACTGGAAGTAACGCCTTAAAGAACCGGCATTCTGCGGGCAAGCCGTTGCCGCAGTTTAGTCTCTACTTTCCGATAACGTGACTTCCAGTCCTTTCTTTTTGCTTCACATATAGACATCTAATTTTACAGTAACTAGTGCGAAAACTAGCATTCTTTCTCCATCCGGACATGTGGAATGTTATCAATCAGGAAAACCTCTGATGTTCTCTTAAAGCCAAAATGAGCATAAAGCGCTTGAATATAGTCCTGGGCTTCAATAACGATTGATTTGTTCGGCATCTTCTCGCCAATCACCTGCATTACCTTCATAATCAGCGATTTGCTTATCCCTTTTCCTCTAAAGTCAGGATGCACGAGCACTCTTCCAAAAGTAACCGTGCTCTCCTCATTAAAAATTCTGGCATAAGCAAGAATTTGACCTTCCTCATGAGCATAGACGTGAATACTGCTCAGATCATGTTCATCAATTTCATGATATGGACATTCTTGTTCCACTATAAAAACAGACTCACGTGTTTGAAAGATGTCAAAGACCTCTCTCGCTGTCAGTTGGGAAAACTCTTTCACTTCCCATTTCATCTCCACCATTCCTCCCGAAAGTTTCTTTAAATCTACTTAAATTAAGAAATCCTTCAGATGCTTCATAAACCGTTCAATTTCAGCATTCTGTACTTCATAATAGACCTTGTTTTCTCTCCTAACCGCATGAACAAAACCAAATGATGAGAGCGTCGCCAGATGGTGAGAGGTGGTTGAACTAGAAAGGTTTAGCCGTTGCGCCAATTCATAGCCATAGAGCGGTTCTTTGGAAAGCAGCTGAATAATCGCGATCCGATGTTCATCTGCAAACGCTTTAACCGCTTGAATCATCTGTTCTTTATCTGGAACAGAATCTCGATTAAAGTTGAAAAATTGCGTCCCATACATAAAAAAAGGATGCTTATCTCTGCCTGAAGAAAACACCCACTCATAATACGAAACTGAAGGAGCGAGTGTAATATCATCCATCTCTTCAACCGGCTGCAACAACTTTGTTGAGAGAATCTTGATGAATTCATCTTCACCTTTTTCTGAAATAAACGCTTTAACATCTTGAATACTCTTTTTTTGTTTCTCAAGGAACCCATCCAAATCATACGCCGCACAATGATAGAAAAATTTCAGAAGCCGAAGTATATTCTGCTTCGCCTCTTCTTTATGCACAAACAAGTAGAGTGCTTTCCATTTTTCAACATCCGGCAAATTGCTCTGGTCGATATAATCCGTCGTTTCATTGAAATTATTGAGATCGATGAATTTTTCATTCGCAAAACCGGTTTTCAAAAAGTAGCTGAAGAGCTGAAGGCTAGGCAACGTTTCTAATTTTCTTAGAAAATCATCCACATCTGAGTAAACGTCATTTTCCCAAGCGAACCGAATCAACGAAAGCCCAAAGAAGCTCTCATAGTTAAAAAAAAGTGCCAAATCCTTTTTCATTTCTGCAGAAAACTGTGCGCTTTTTTCTTCAATCCATTTCTTCAGTTTATCTAATTCTTCCGACCGTTCGTCGTGCACGTTCTTCATGTGTTCATCATACGTTGAAATCCGAAACATAGCCGCAAGTAGTTCAAATACTGGGGATGCAACAAATTTTATCCGAGGATTCACTTAGTTCTGCTCCATTCAGTTAAGGGTGATTTCAATAGAGATTCATTATTTTTCGCGATTCTTCTCTTTGTTCCATTGTACCTCAACTAATTGACAAACTGTATCTCGTTTTCAGTACCTGAGTTTTCATTTCCATAGATTCTCGATGGCTCATTTATTCTCGTTTGTTCCCGTTCCTCTCTTCCCTTTCCCGACGCTGCTCTTCTTTTTTCAATAATCCGTATTGAATCAATGTGTTTTGGATGACGGTTTTTGCATCCTTTAACGTTACGCGTGCTTGTTTTTGCTTCAACTGTAATTGTTCATCCGAGTAATGAGAGAGCTTCTCTTGTGTCTCCACCGTTAGATCATAACTGTGCTTCACCAAATAATAGGTATATCTGCCGGCACCAGTAAAGCCATGGCCAATGCTTCTGCCAGAGGGATGACTGCAGAACTCTACTACGCTAGAAACAAGGCGTCTGCTTAGCGTATTATCCCAGAATGTGATTAATGGACCAGCAAAAAAGGAGATGATAATTGTCGCAAGGCCGATTGGTCCCCTTGCGATCAATGCCGCGATCATAAAGCCAAGATCTTGAACAATTCGACAAAATTTATATCTGATATGTAATCTATTAGATGCGATCGGCGCAATTGCGTCATATGGAGCGACCCCAAGATCAGCGGACATGTATAATGAAGTGCCCAAAGTAAAAACAACAAACCTAGAATCCCATTAACCATTCCAGTCAGAAGTGTGGGATGGTAATGAAAGATGGCACTGTAAAA
Source organism: Sporolactobacillus laevolacticus DSM 442 (assembly GCF_000497245.1). GTDB lineage: Bacteria > Bacillota > Bacilli > Bacillales > Sporolactobacillaceae > Sporolactobacillus > Sporolactobacillus laevolacticus. The sequence goes on along the minus strand of NZ_AWTC01000021.1, from coordinate 5,606 downwards.
GCTGGAAAACCAATCGATCATGAACCCGGCAAATACCATATTGATAATCGTCCCAATCCCTATCTTTTTTCGATCAAGCAGGATGACGAAGATAATGATGAACACGTTAACAAGAAGCTGATAAATACCTAAACTCAAATGTATCTTTTTTGAAACACCAATATTGAGGGCTGTAAATGGATCAAGTCCGATATGCCCCTGTTTGCAAAGCGTAGCCCCCAAAGCAAGGATGGCCACCCCAATAAAGGATAATATAGATTTTGCAAGGAGTTCCAACCAATTGCTCTTGTTGTTCACACCTTTCAACATCGTCAACCTCCGCATATCAATAATTTCAATAAAACCAGTCTTTCCAAAGAAAGAGTATTCCCTTTCAAAGGGTGCACCATGCAATGGTGCTGTTCTGAATTTGACCGGAATGAATAATGCAAAGGCAACAGTCGATCATGATGCGCAAACAATTGTTCGATGTCGACTTCACCAAGCCTTTGGTGCTTGCGGAACCAAAGCTGGGCTAATACTATTTTCCGTAAAAATTTGTAATCTCTAACACATAATAAAAGGGTGAGCCCTTATTTCGAACTCACCCTTTGTTCATTAGTGCTGTAGTTGTTGCAACCGGCTTTCAACGATCAGACAAACATCATCCGCAGATAATCCGCTGGCTTCAATGATTGGACCATCTATTGATGTCTCATGAATGCCCAACATATTCGTATCCAGACCTGAGATCACACAACAATCGCAGCCTTTAACGTCAGACTCCTGTTTCAATGCGATGATCTCGTGGCCTTTCCGTTTCAAAGCATCCGCAACATTGGTTAATGACTCTTCAACGCCAATTTTTGGCACATCAAACACCTCCCAATCGTAAATTTCCCAATGTTCTCGGACACTATTCATAGTTAAGATGTTCATAAAATTGTGCTTTTCAATTTTTCCATAATCAAATCTATTAATAACGTAACGACTCTTGCTATTAAACACAAAACATGACATAATACGTGTCAAGACAGTTGTAAAGTTAATTCATGACTAATACCACATTGAGAAAGGCTATGATTCTTTGGATTCCTACAAAAACCAAGCAAAACCAATCATCATTGACTGCGACCCCGGTCTTGATGATGCCATTGCGTTAATGGTTGCCTTTGGATGGCGGGATCTGCTTGATATCAGAGGCATCACTTGCGTGGCAGGCAATCAGACTATAGAGAAAACATTCACTAATGCGCTAAGAATTGCTAAACATCTAAATATCGAAGTTCCGGTTGCCCGGGGTGCTGAAAGGCCATTGATTAAACCACTGACCCTTGCCGATGATGTCAATGGTCAAACTGGCCTCGAGGGCATGGAGATTACACCCGAGCATATTCAACCCAGCAAACTGAGCGCCTTCGATTTGATCTCCAAAATTCTTACAGAGGCTCATGAAAAAGTAACCATTCTTGCCACGGCACCTCTAACCAACATCGCCCATTTGCTCAGTGTGCGGCCGCATCTGAAGAACAAAATCGACCATATCTCGTTGATGGGTGGCAGCAGTATCGGCGGAAACATAACAGCTGTTTCCGAATTTAACATGTTTGTTGACCCTGAGGCTGCGAAAATTGTATTTGATTCCGAAGTCCCAATCACAATGTTCGGACTTGACCTCACTTATAAAGCCTATACCACGCGTCAGGACATTCAACAAATCACAGGCAACCTTAAGAACAGGGCAAGCCGGATGCTTGGAGATCTCCTCAATCACTATATGCCTTATTCTGAACGCATGGGATTGAATGGTGTCGCGATTCATGATGCATGTACCGTCATCTATGAACTGAAACCCGAACTATTTTCAGGAATTAAAAGAGTCAGTGTTAACGTAGATACAAGCGGCGGTCCTTCTTATGGTTGCACGTTAGTTGATTTCTATGACCTGACAGGACAGAACAAAAATGTTGATTTTGTCACTCAAGTCGATCGACAGGCATTCAATAATTTTCTTTACTTATGCTGTGCGCGTTACTTGGACTAAATGATGAAAAATTAATCAATAAGACAACCTGTTTATACGATACCCATTACATATAAAAGGAGCAATTTTACATGAGCAAAGCAAGGAATTTATGGCGTGTGAAACTGAATACAGCTTCAATCGTTTTAATACCGGCCGCAGTCGCCATCAACTATATTGGTAAATTATTCGCTGAAGCACTAAAACTTCCACTCTGGCTGGATTCAATCGGGACTATCTTTGCAGGCATTGTCGGTGGACCGGTTCTTGGTGCACTGTCCGGTTTGATCAATAACATTATCTACGGCCTTACTTTAAGCCCAGCTTCAGCCGTTTACGGAATCGCGAGCATCGGTATCGGTGTAGCTTCCGGAGTCCTTGCTCATTACGGCATGGTTAGTAAGTTATGGAAAGTAATTGTCTTCGGGATCATCGTCGCCCTCGTGTCTTCAATTATTTCTGTTCCGTTAAATTACGTGTATTACGGAGGCCAAACCGGCAATATTTGGGGTGACGCCGCATTTGCGTTTTTGAATGCTCACCATGTAAATGTGATCCTCTCCTCGTTTGTTGACAACATATTGGTGGATGCCCCTGATAAAGTTGTTAGTGCAATCGTCGCCTTTGCCGTCTACCGCGTTCTGCCGAAGAGACTGACTATTCTTTTTGATAATAGTCAGGAGACGACAACACTTGATTGAATACAATAACAGACTTTTCTTTTTGAAAAATGATGAGGTGGTATTCAATTGACGTCCATTTCGTTGTATGTAGATAAAAAATCCATCGTCCATGATGTGGACTTTTTAACAAAGCTGATCTATTGCTGCGTGTTTATCGTCGCCCCCATAATAACGGGAGCAGTAATCCTTGGCACATTCTCGTTTCTGGTCAGCCTTATTTTGATCATCAGCGCAGGAGCTTTAAAAAAATTAATGCCGATTGCCGCACTGTCTCTGTTTGTTCTTTTATCCGTTATCATCATCCAGAGTGCATTTATTCAAGGTTATCATGATGTGTTGTTTACAATCGGACCGGTTCATTTTTATCGAGAAGGATTGATCCATGCTTCATCCATTGTTGTACGTTTTCTAGATATTCTGCTTGCGTTCTCTTTGATCGTTCTGACGACGCATCCTGCGGATATGGTAGAAACGCTGCAGCGCAAAGGCCTTTCGCATCGCATCGGCTATGTGATCCTTTCTGTTTTTCAGATCATTCCGCAGATGGCTCAAACAATGAAAACTATTTCCGATGCTCAGCGGTCACGCGGCTTGGAAACGGAAGGAAATATTTTCATCAGAGCCAAAGCGTTTCTTCCACTGATCGGACCGGTCGTGATCAACTCCCTAATCGGCACCCGTGAACGGGCAATGGCACTTGAAGCGAGAGCCTTCAGCGCTGAAGTGAAACATACTTATTTTCGCGATGAGCCCGTCTATCGGTACAAGACACCGGTACGCTTGATATTACTTCTGCTGCTCATTGTATCGATCGCCTGGAGGCTGCTATGAGTAAAATTATCGTAAAAAGCCTGAAATACAAGTATCCCCTAACTGAAGCACTCGCACTAAATGGGCTAACCTTTCAGATTGAGCGCGGCGAGTTTATCGGGATCATTGGCCGGAATGGCGCGGGAAAATCGACACTTTGCGCAGCCTTAAGTGGACTTGTCCCCCATTTTTTCAAAGGTGCTTATGGCGGCTCGATCCTTATAGACGGGATCAACGTCAAGGAAAGCAAGCTAAGCGATATCGCTCGGAAAGTCGGTATCGTCTTTCAAAACCCCTTTACCCAGATGACCGGGGCTAAAGATTCAGTAACCGAAGAGCTGGCGTTTGGAATGGAGAATCTCGCCATCCCCAAAACAGAGATGGTCAGGCGCATTGACGATGCCCTGAGACTTCTGGAAATCGAGAACCTTCGTGATAAAAATCCCTTTGAACTTTCGGGGGGCCAGATGCAGCGTGTGGCAATAGCCAGTATTCTTGTGATGCTGCCGGAAGTGATTGTCCTTGACGAACCCACATCGCAACTTGATCCTCAAGGCACAGAAGAAGTTTTCAAAGCTATTAAACGTTTAAGCAATCAAGGTATGACGATCATCATGGTCGAGCATAAGACTGAGAAAATCGCTGAATATGCTGATCGCGTCATGCTTCTTGATCAAGGCCAAATTGTCGCCTTTGATCCTCCAGCGAAATTATTCTCTCTAAGTAATCTTGAAGAACGTGGTGTACGCCCACCCGTTTTTACAAGGGTTGCCAAAGGCTTGGACATACATGACCAGGTTGGACTCTATCCGGTTACTCTTGAGAGTACAGTAAATGAGGTGCAAAAAGTTTATGAATCTCATTGAGGTTAGAAACTTGCATTTTTCATATCAGAATGACCATGACGTGCTTAAAGGAATTGATCTGACGTTCGATCACCGCAGCACAGCCATTATTGGACAGAATGGGGCCGGAAAAACAACCTTCGTCAAGCTGCTCAAAGGCCTTCTGAAACCTGTTACCGGGGATATTCTGGTCAACGGCATCAACACAAAAGAAACAAGCGTCGCAAAACTCGCTGCTCAGATTGGCCTTGTGTTTCAAAATCCAGGTGATCAGATTTTTAAAAGCAAAGTATATGATGAAATCATAGTGGGTCCGCGCAACATTGGAATGCCTGCAGACGAAGCGGAGAACATGACGAAAAGAGCGCTTGAAGCTGTCGGACTTGGAAGCAAAATAAATCACAACCCCTACGATCTTTCTTTCGCAGAGCGTAAGCTTGTCAGTATCGCTTCAATACTGGCCATGGATCCGCGTATTGTAATTCTGGATGAACCAACGATTGCTCAGGACGATCCAGGTAAACAATTAATCAAAGACCTTATCAAAAAACTCGAAAGCGAAGGAAAACTGGTCATTTCTATACTCCACGATATGGACTTCGTCTCTGAAACGTTTACAAGGACGATTGTTTTCCAGCATGGTAGGGTTATGATTGATGACGACACAAAATCGGTTTTCTCCCAAACTGATGTGCTTCGCGAAGCATACCTAGAACCTCCGCACATCACTCAGTTAGGCAATCGACTTGGCTATTCCGAGACCTATCTGACTGCAGAGCAGTTTGTAAATGACCTCCTCATGGAGAAAAAGCTTAAATCTAATATTAATTAATAGAAGATGGCAAATAAAACACGCATCACTCTTTATTGAGATATGTGTGTTTTTCATTTGATCGGAAATATATATTCACCCGTATATCTTAAGGGCAAAAATACTCGGATTTCATTAAAAATGTTTTTTAATTATACTACCAACTGAAATTTTCATAGAAATATGCACGAACGTGAGAAGAAAATCAGTAAGCATCTTAAATAACCGCTTTTCTGTTTAACCAGTCCGATAAATCTGAAAATCCGGTGCTTACTCTCTTGTTTCCTCGACCTACTTGTCCATCGAAACTCTCGCTGTGCTCTTGGCACGTATAAAATAATAAACCCGCGTACCTCTCGTTTCCAAGAAGTACGCGGGGTTCATTTGCCTGGCAGTGACCTACTCTCACAGGGGGACAGCCCCCAATTACCATCGGCACAGAAGAGCTTAACGGC
>NZ_AWTC01000020.1 GCF_000497245.1 Sporolactobacillus laevolacticus DSM 442 | reverse complement strand
GTTCCCATCCCGAACACGGTCGTTAAGCTCTTCTGTGCCGATGGTAATTGGGGGCTGTCCCCCTGTGAGAGTAGGTCACTGCCAGGCATTATGGAGGATTAGCTCAGCTGGGAGAGCGTCTGCCTTACAAGCAGAGGGTCATAGGTTCGAGCCCTATATCCTCCATTTTTATGCCGGTCTAGCTCAATTGGTAGAGCAACTGAATCGTAATCAGTAGGTTGGGGGTTCAAGTCCTCTGACCGGCACTGTAGTATGAGCCACTAGCTCAGGGGTAGAGCATCTGACTTTTAATCAGAGGGTCGAAGGTTCAAATCCTTCGTGGCTCACCATTTGTTTATTACTATGCGGAAGTAGTTCAGTGATAGAACATCACCTTGCCATGGTGGGGGTCGCGGGTTTGAATCCCGTCTTCCGCTCCATTTTATATATGCCGGGATGGCGAAATTGGCAGACGCACAGGACTTAAAATCCTGCGGTAGGTGACTACCGTGCCGGTTCGAGTCCGGCTCTCGGCACCATTTTTAGTTTTTTGCGCCCTTAGCTCAATTGGATAGAGCGTCTGACTACGGATCAGAAGGTTGGGGATTCGACTTCTCTAGGGCGCACCATTATCGGGAAGTGGCTCAGCTTGGTAGAGCACCACGTTCGGGACGTGGGGGTCGCAGGTTCAAATCCTGTCTTCCCGATTGTTTACAAAGAGGACGGTTTTCGCGTGTTTTTGTTTCGTCCGACAGCGATTGTGTAAATCGCTGTACGCATTTAAATGGGGCCTTAGCTCAGCTGGGAGAGCGCCTGCTTTGCACGCAGGAGGTCAGGGGTTCGATCCCCCTAGGCTCCACTTAATCGAGATTTTCAGCTGGAAGTGTCTGGCTGTAAAAGCGGTGCTTTTGATAAATAATCAAAAGCACCGCTTTTTTAATAAGTAAGGTATAAATTTTTGAATGGGCTCAGGGTTCATATCAGTGGCGTAATCCTTGGAAAAAGTTCTGATTTAAACGTAAGTGTGAGACTCTTGCGGAGCGTTCCTATTGATTGCAGGCCAAGGGAGATCCCGCAGGTCTCTTGGCGAACTAAGGAGGCCCCCGAACTGCCCGCGGCAAGCGAGCAGCTGACTGGTTTTTCTCACAAGTAGAGAAAGTATATAAAATTCAGGGTTCATCTTAGCGGTGTAATGCTCGGAAAAAATTCTGATTCAAACACGGAAGCGCGAGACGCCTGCGGGAATCGCGAGCCAAGTGAGACCCCGCAGATTACTGCTTGTTTGAGGAGGCTCACGGATCGCCCGCGGCAAGCGNTCGCGAGCCAAGTGAGACCCCGCAGATTACTGCTTGTTTGAGGAGGCTCACGGATCGCCCGCGGCAAGCGAGCAGCTGAAGTGTCGTTAAGTACAAGATAGATGATTCAAAGCCGCATATAGAGTGAGAGTAAAGGATCAGGCGTAGCTTGTTTTTTCTTATGCCGTCAAAACCAATGAATCATTGCAGTCTTAAACGTCCGGTTATATTTGAAAAAAGATGTTTGAGCAGCTTTCTAAGTGGATTCCTAGTGACTCGGTTGATTATTTGGGAAATATCGTTCATAATGAACTTATAGTCAAAGTTAGTCAAAGTCAGGGAGAGGATGCCCCGATGAGAAACATATCCGATATTATTGAGAAATACATTAAAGAAATTCTTGATTCGAGCGATATCATCAAATTGAAAAGAAGCGAGCTGGCAGAAAAGTTCCAGTGTGTTCCTTCCCAGATTAACTATGTGCTGAAAACTCGATTTTCGATCGAGCGCGGTTATGTTGTGGAAAGTAAGCGTGGCGGCGGTGGATATATTCAGGTCATTAAAGTTCGCCCGGTAACTGATGCCGAACTTATAGATGAAATGATCGGTTTAATTAGCTACAAAGTGACGGAGAACATGGCAGAATCCATCATTGTTCATTTGCTTGAAGAAGATGTGATCAGTGAGAGAGAAGCGCGGTTAATGCTTAGTGCCATCCATAGTCTGGTTCTTGAAATGGATATCCCTTTAAGAGACGAGATGCGTGCGAATCTTTTGAAGGCGATGCTTCGGTCACTTACCTATAGCAGATAATCAAATTAGAGTGCTCTATTTTTCAGACAGTACGAATGCTTCATTTTGGTAAATGTGCGTTTGATTGGATATAATAAGATATCCAATTAAGCAGCATATCGCTTGATTGAGAACAGGAATTTTGATTTTACATCATCTTGCTGCTTCGGAAAAAGGATTTGAAAAGCCTTGTGCCGAATATAATGATTACTAATGCTATCGATCAGTTTGTGAAGAATTAGGCTACAAAACCATGAGTGAAGAAAGATCAAAGAAACAATAACCTGAATAATGTACAGGTAAAGGTTTTTTTGAGAAAGCATAGATTGACTAAGGCCAGTGAACAGAGACAGCAATTAAAGGAGGCCACCATTATGATGTTTGGACGATTTACAGAACGTGCTCAAAAAGTGCTCGCGCTTTCCCAAGAAGAAGCCATGCGTCTTGGGCATAACAATATTGGAACAGAACATATTCTGCTCGGCCTCGTACGCGAAGGCGATGGTATCGCCGCTAAAGCACTGCTCGCCTTGAATCTTGATCCTGAAAAAATCCAGAAGGAAGTAGAAGCGCTGATCGGGCGCGGCAGTGAAGAAGTGCAGACTCCGCATTATACGCCGCGCGCAAAACGTGTCATCGAACTTTCTATGGACGAAGCAAGAAAAATTGGGCATTCCTATGTAGGAACAGAGCATATTCTGCTTGGTCTGATCCGAGAAGGAGAAGGCGTTGCAGCCCGGGTACTTAATAATTTAGGCGTCAGCCTGAATAAAGCGCGACAGCAAGTACTACAGCTGCTGGGCAGCCATGAAGCAACATCTGGGAACGCCCAGGGACGCAGCACCTCTCATGCGAGCACGCCTACACTTGACAGCCTAGCGCGAGATTTAACCGCGATGGCGAGTGAAGGAGCGCTTGATCCAGTGATCGGACGAAGCAAAGAAATTGAACGTGTCATCGAGGTGCTAAGCCGCCGGACGAAGAACAATCCGGTCCTAATTGGTGAACCGGGTGTCGGTAAAACAGCAGTTGCAGAGGGATTGGCACAAGAAATTGTGAACAATGAAGTGCCTGAAATTCTTCGTGAAAAACGTGTCATGACCTTGGACATGGGCACAGTGGTTGCCGGGACAAAATACCGCGGCGAGTTCGAAGACCGTTTGAAAAAGGTTATGGACGAAATTCGCCAGGCGGGCAATGTCATTTTATTCATTGATGAGTTGCACACATTAATCGGAGCCGGCGGTGCTGAAGGCGCGATTGATGCTTCAAATATTCTTAAGCCATCCTTGTCACGTGGCGAACTCCAGTGTATCGGAGCAACGACACTTGATGAATATCGTAAATACATTGAAAAAGATGCAGCACTCGAAAGACGCTTCCAGCCAATTAAAGTCAAAGAACCGACGAAAGAACAGTCGGTGCAGATCTTGAAAGGGTTGCGTGACCGCTATGAAGCGCACCACCGGGTAAAAATAACGGATGAAGCGATTACTGAAGCGGTAAGACTGTCTGACCGTTATATCTCGGATCGCTTTCTTCCCGATAAGGCGATCGATTTAATCGACGAAGCAGCATCAAAAGTCCGGTTACGTTCATACACTGCTCCGCCAAATCTTAAAGAACTGGAGCAGCGACTGGAGACGGTCAAAAAAGAGAAAGACGCGGCCGTACAAAGTCAGGAATTCGAAAAGGCGGCGTCGCTTCGAGATCATGAACAAAAACTGAAGGAACAAGTAGATGTTTGCAAGAAAGAATGGAAAGAAAAACAAGGCAAGGAAAATACGCAGGTACTTCCTGATGATGTGGCACTCGTTGTCGCGAACTGGACCGGCGTACCGGTAGTTAAGCTTGAGCAGAAAGAAAGCGAACGTCTGCTGAATATGGAGCACATCCTGCATGAACGCGTAGTTGGCCAAAATGAAGCAATTGATGCCATTTCGCACGCGATTCGCAGAGCACGCGCAGGATTGAAAGACCCAAAGCGGCCGATTGGTTCTTTTATTTTCCTAGGACCTACAGGTGTAGGAAAAACTGAGCTTGCACGAGCGGTTGCGGAGACCTTGTTTGGTGACGAAGAAGCCATCATCCGCATTGACATGTCGGAGTATATGGAAAAACACACCACATCCCGTCTGGTTGGTTCACCTCCGGGCTATGTTGGACATGAAGAAGGCGGACAACTGACGGAAAAAGTACGCCAGAAGCCTTATTCGGTAATCCTGTTTGATGAAATTGAAAAAGCGCACCCGGATGTATTTAATATTTTGCTTCAGGTGCTTGATGACGGAAGACTGACGGATTCAAAAGGAAGAACAGTAGATTTCCGTAATACGGCAATTATTATGACTTCTAATGTTGGTGCAAGTCAGCTGAAAAAGAATAAATACGTTGGCTTTTCGGTTGGTGAGGAAGGACATGAATATAAGGAAATGAAGGAAAAGGTGATGGGCGAGTTAAAACGTGCCTTCCGTCCGGAATTTCTCAACCGTATTGACGAAATCATTGTCTTCCATGAACTGAAGAAAGAACAGCTAATGGAAATTGTCTCCTTGCTTGCTGATCAGCTTAAGCATCGCTTGTCGAATCAAGGCATCGTGATTGAGCTGACCGATGCGGCGAAAACACAGATTGTTGAAGAGGGCTATGATCCGGAGTACGGAGCGAGACCGCTTCGCCGTGCATTGCAGCGCCGAGTGGAAGACAAATTGTCTGAAGAGCTGCTGAAAGGAAACATTGTAAAGGGAACAAATGTCGTGATTGATTACAGCAATGGAGAATACTCAGTCAGCAAAAAACAAGAAGAAGCTGTAGCAAAATCTTGATTTTTGGTCAGCTTCCTGATCAGCAATGACTGTAAAGAAGCCAAAGTTTTCTTTAAGCCTTGGCTTCTTTACTTATTTAAAATACAAATTGGCCAATGAAAAGTTAATGGGTAAGGTGATCAGATGGCAAAAGCGAAAACAGTATTTGTGTGCCAGGAGTGCGGCTATGAAAGCCCAAAATGGATGGGCCGCTGCCCCGGTTGCCAGAATTGGAACACTTTGGTTGAGGAGACAATTCGTCCCGCTGTTCCTTCCTCAGGCCTAAGTGCCGCGCCGGCAAGCAAGCCATCGCGGCTCTCGGAGGTCTTGCTCGAAGAGGAGCCGAGGATAAAGACGGAGATGGCAGAACTGAACCGTGTGCTCGGTGGAGGAGTTGTACCCGCTTCACTTACGCTTGTAGGTGGGGATCCGGGTATCGGTAAATCCACGCTGCTTCTTCAGACATCCGACCAACTCGCTCGCGGCGGACATAAAGTCCTATATATATCTGGGGAAGAATCTGTTCGTCAAACGAAGATGAGAGCGACGCGGCTAGGCGTTTCTTCAGATGCGCTCTATGTGCTGGCTGAAACAGATATTCGTCAGATTGAAGGCCATTTAGAGAGCGTGCAGCCCGAAATCATGATCATTGATTCGATCCAGACGATTTACAATTCAGACCTTTCTTCTGCTCCCGGAAGTATTTCTCAAGTCAAAGAGTGCACAGCGTATCTTCTGCGTCTTGCCAAACAGCGCGGCATTGCTATTTTTATCGTTGGACATGTCACAAAGAATGGTGCGCTGGCGGGACCAAGGACACTTGAGCACATGGTGGATACTGTATTATATTTTGAAGGAGAGCGACATCATACATTTCGTATCTTGAGGGCGGTTAAAAACCGCTTTGGTTCAACGAATGAAATGGGTGTGTTTGAAATGAAGGAGGGAGGGCTTGCCGAGGTCGCCAACCCTTCGGAAATATTCCTTCAGGAACGCGCTAAAGGAGCAGCAGGTTCCGCGATTGCTGCTTCAATCGAAGGAACCAGGCCGCTTCTGGTAGAGGTTCAGGCGCTTGTGACGCCGACTAGCTTTGGCAATCCGCGCCATATGGCAGCAGGATTAGACAATCATCGTATGTCGCTGCTTATGGCTGTTCTGGAGAAGCGGGTAGGTCTGCTGCTGCAAAACCAGGATGCATATATCAATGTTGCCGGAGGTGTGAAACTGGATGAACCGGCTGTTGATCTTGCAAGTGCGATCAGCATCGCCTCCAGCTTTAATAACAGTCCAACCAAAGTTACCGATGTATTTATTGGTGAAGTAGGATTAACAGGCGAAGTCCGGCGGGTTTCACGAATTGAGCAGAGAGTGAATGAGGCATATAAGCTTGGTTTTACAAGAGTCTTTGTCCCTCAAAAAAACTTAGGCGGCTGGACGCCTCCGGATGGAGTTTCACTGATTGGCATTGAATCGCTTTCTCAAGCGATACGTCTGGCATTGGGATCTGAAAAAGAAACGATGCCTGAACCTGAGTTTTACCCTACTGATCTGTAAAACAGCTGGAAAGTCTGTGTACAGAGTGGAAAAACAAGCGAAATTATGAAAAAAGGAACATAATGGCAAAAATAAAGTTTTGATTTTGTCATTTTGTCTATACTGTTTTGAGGAGGTGATTGGAAATGATAAAACGAGTTATCCAGCTATTCTTCATATTAATCGGCGGTACTCTAGGTTTTGTCTATATACCAAAAATAATGTTGCTGTTAAATCTGGGGAATGGAGTTCCGGGATGGATCAGTTCACCGTTTGTCGGCATGGCAATTGGTGCAGTCATCATGGCATTTTTATCTTTTTGGTTTGTGGACTCATTGGTAAATTTCATTAAGACTCTAGAAGATCGGATAATCAAGGCACCAGTTACAGATGTCGTGTTCGGTTCGGTAGGATTAGTATTTGGTCTGCTAATCTCTTTCCTGATCCAGATCCCGCTTGCGAGTTTGCATATACTCGGGATCAGTAACATCCTGCCAATCTTTATTTATATCTTCTTTGGCTATTTCTTTTTCCAAGTCGGCTTTAAGAAACGAGATGAACTGATCAGCCTGTTTCGACTGCCATCAAGGTCAAGGGATAAGAAAAAAGACACACGATCTGATATTTACCCGGCTAGCGATTATATTCCCTACAAAATTTTTGATACGAGTGTTATTATCGACGGTAGGATCGCCGATATCTGTCAGACAAGATTTCTTGAAGGTACCATGGTGATTCCGCATTTTGTTCTTGAGGAGCTGCAGCATATCGCCGACTCCTCGGATGTCCTGAAAAGGAACCGCGGACGTCGTGGATTGGACATTCTGAACAAAATTCAGAAAGACCACTCGATTCATGTAGACCTCTATGAAGGGGACTATGATGATATTACCGAAGTGGATAGCAAGCTGGTCCGTCTTGCTAAGGAGATTGGCGGTATTGTCGTTACAAATGATTTCAATTTGAATAAAGTCTGTGAGTTTCAGAAAGTGCCTGTCTTGAATATTAACGACTTGGCTAATGCTGTTAAACCGGTTGTTCTTCCGGGCGAAGAATTACGTGTTCAGGTCATTAAAGATGGAAAAGAACAAAATCAAGGTGTCGGGTATCTTGACGATGGGACAATGATTGTGGTAGAAGAAGGACATAGGTATATAGGCAAAACGATTGACGTAATCATTACCAGTGTTTTGCAGACCTCTGCAGGCCGAATGATTTTTGCCAAGCCTAAATTGCTTGAGAAGGCGCTGTAATTTTGTCAACAAGCCGCCTTTGAGTTCGGAGGCCATATCAGATGGACTATCAAGTGGTTGTCCTCGCCGCGGGTCAGGGCAGGCGCATGGGCGCTGGAGAAAATAAAGTTCTGCTGGATTTAGCGGGCGCTCCAGTCATCGTTCATACGTTGCGTGTTTTTGAAACGGATCCGTCTTGCAAAGGGATTGTTCTTGTTATCCGAGATGATGAGAAAGAACAGTTCCGTGCATTGGTTGAAGATTACCGGCTGAAAAAGGTACGGACATTTGCCGAGGGTGGAAAGGAACGTCAGGAGAGCGTTCGCTCAGGACTTGGGGTTATTAAAATGGATCAGAAAGAGATTGTGCTGATTCATGACGGGGCGCGTCCGTTCATCACGCATCGGGAAATTGCAAGGGTGACAGAAGCCGCAGCAGAAAGCGGTGCCGCGTTGCTTGCCGTACCGGTTAAAGACACGATTAAACAAGTGGCTGATTTTACAGTCGAACGAACATTGGAGCGAAAAAGCTTGTGGGCGGCACAAACCCCACAGGCTTTTCGATTGTTCTTGATCCGCCGTGCGCATCAGGAAAGTCTCGAAACCCATTTTATGGGGACTGACGATGTGTCTTTGGTGGAACAGATGGGATTGCCGGTGAAAATTGTTGAGGGCAGTTATCGAAATATCAAACTGACGACGCCTGAAGATCTGGTCATCGCGCAAACATTTTTACAGAGAGGAGAGGAGTAGCCGATGAGAATTGGTCATGGGTTTGACGTCCATCAATTTGCGGAAGACCGTGATTTAATTATTGGCGGTGTCACCATACCCTATGATTTGGGGCTAGCCGGACATTCCGATGCGGATGTACTTCTTCACGCGATTAGCGATGCGCTGCTTGGTGCTGTTGCGGAAGGAGATATCGGTAAGCATTTTCCGGATACGGATGAGGCCTATAAAGATGCAGACTCCAAAAAGCTTCTTGAAGAAGTGATCGCGATCGTCCGGGCTAAAGGGTATGAAATCAGTAATGTCGATAGTGTCGTGATTGCCCAGAAACCAAAACTTGCTCCCTATATCTCGGATATGTGCCGGACAATTGCTGGGGTTCTGAACATTGAAGAAGGGCAAGTTAATGTTAAGGCAACGACAACGGAGAAACTCGGTTTTACAGGCAGAGGGGAAGGCGTCGCTGCCGAAGCCATTTGTTTGTTGGAAAAAGTTGAAACAAGTTGAAATTTAAAGGGCCATACGTGCTAAAATAAGAAAGAATAACAGAAAGTGGTGAATGCGTTGACAGAAGAAGTCAGGGTACGTTATGCGCCAAGTCCGACAGGATTTCTGCACATCGGGAATGCACGTACCGCAATCTTTAATTATCTTTTTGCCCGTCACGCTGGCGGCAAGTTTATTATTCGTATTGAGGATACCGACCTGAAGAGAAATGTAGAAGGCGGAGAAGAAAGCCAGCTGAAGTTCTTAAAATGGCTAGGCCTTGAATGGGACGAAAGTGTTGATGTAGGCGGCGAATATGGTCCTTATCGTCAGATGGAGCGCTTGGATCTTTACAAAAAATACTGGCAGGAATTGCTGGACAAAGGGCTTGCTTATAAGTGCTACTGCACGGCTGAAGAACTGAAGGCAGAGCGCGAAGAGCAAATGGCGAACGGACAAACACCTGGCTATTCAGGCAAGTGCCGTCATTTGACGGACGAACAAATTGCGCAGTATGAAGCTGAAGGAAGAAAGCCAACGATACGTTTTCGCATTCCTGGCGATCAGAAAATTGAATTTGACGATATTGTTAAGGGGCATGTAACCTTTGACTCGAACGACGTCAGTGATTTTGTGATCGTCAAGCAGAATGGCGTGCCAACGTACAATTTTGCTGTTGTCGTCGACGACCATTTGATGAAGATGACCCATGTCCTTCGCGGCGAAGAACATATTTCGAATACACCAAAGCAAATCATGCTTTTCCACGCATTCGGATGGGAAGCACCGGTTTTCGGTCACATGACGCTGATCGTTAATGAAAATCATAAAAAATTGAGCAAGCGCGACAACAGTATTGTTCAGTTTATTGAACAGTACAAAAATATGGGCTTTTTGCCTGAAGCGCTGTTCAACTTTATTACATTGCTAGGCTGGTCGCCAAAAGGTGAAGAGGAAATCTTCTCCCGTGATGAGTTTATCAAGTTATTTGACGCAAGCCGATTAAGCAAATCTCCGGCAATGTTTGATAAATCCAAGCTTGAATGGATGAATGGCCAGTATATTAAAAAGCTGTCAAAAGAAGATTATGCCAAAATGACACTTCCTTATATGGCGGATGCTGGACTTATTCCCGCGGAAATGACCGACGCGCAGCGTGACTGGGCAACACGGGTTGTGTTATTGTATCAGGAACAGTTGCATTTTGGCGCGGATATTGTCAATTTGTGCGATATGTTCTTTAATAAAGACATCGAAAAAACCGAATTAACCAAGGACGAACAAAAAATCCTTGAAGGCGAAGAGGTAAATGATGTGCTTTCTGTGTTCAACCGCGAGCTTAAAAGTTTGGCTGAATGGACAGCAGAAGCGATTGCACCTAAAATAAAAGTAACACAAAAAGAAACGAAACAGCGCGGATGGAAATTGTACATGCCGATTCGCGTGATTGCGACAGGATCCGCTCATGGACCGGAACTGCCAGAGGCTTTGGAATTGCTAGGCAGAGATCTCGTTCTGAAAAGACTCGATCACTACCTAGCGACGCAGCAGACTGTATGATTTGTAGCTGACTGTCCGCTTTACAGTGACTTTTTAAGAAGCTACGCATAACGTGTAATAGGATCTGTTCAAAAAGGAGGAAAAAAAGGGCCGAGGTCAGGCAGAACGCCACGTCCTGTGGCATGCCTGACACTAGCTCGTCCTGAGCGTCGAAGATCAAGGAAACGCAGTTTCGAGCACCGGAGCGTACTATCACAGGATGTGATGACTTCGACGTTACTCACAGGACGTGAGTGTCGTTAGTCGAAGTTCCCCTGTAAATACGTGAGGAGTGGAGAAACAAGTTGACGTAGAGATTCGACAGCAATTTTTCCCGGACTTTTTGAACATCCTCTAATAGAAAACGATGAAGAGGTTGAGTAAGTATTCGCAGTTCCCAGACAGAGAGGGCGGGTCATCAGGCTGAAAACCGTCCGGGAAGCGAATTACTGAATTGCCCCTCTGAGTTTATCGCTGAACGGTGATTAGTAGGCGAAAACGGCGGCCGCCGTTATCGGCAATGAGTGGAGATTTTTCTCAAGCAAAGTGGAACCGCGTCTATGAGGCGTCTTTGTGTCAGTTGACACAAAGACGCCTTTTTAAAATAAATTTTTATAGAGAAATCGTATGAACTCATACGATAAAATGCCATGTTCCGTGGCATCTCCGGCAGCATGATGCGGCCGGATCAATGAGATATGGAAAAGCGATGTTTTATAAAACAAGCTGTATGATTACACGAAGGAGGCCAACTTCTGTGCGAAGCATTATCGCAGAAGATCTGAGCAATGTGTTTGACCAAGACCCTGCGGCAAGAAGCAGGTGGGAGGTCATCATGACCTATTCCGGATTGCATGCAATCTGGATGCATCGGGCAGCACACTGGCTCTGGAAGAAAAAACGCTATTTTCTTGCACGCGTTCTTTCACAATTCTCACGTTTTTTCACAGGTATTGAAATTCATCCTGGAGCCAAAATTGGCAGACGATTCTTTATGGATCACGGGATGGGTATAGTGATTGGTGAAACCTGTGAAATTGGAAATGATGTTACGCTGTTTCAAGGTGTGACCCTCGGGGGTACAGGCAAAGAGAAAGGGAAAAGGCATCCGACCATTGGCGACGATGTATTGATCTCAGCGGGCGCAAAAGTGCTCGGATCAATTACAATTGGCGATCATTCAAAGATTGGTGCGGGCTCGGTTGTTCTCCACAACGTTCCGTCGCATTCGACTGTTGTTGGTATACCCGGACGCGTCGTTCGCCAAAATGGTATCAAGGTCCATCATCATGATTTGAATCATGCAGATCTCCCCGATCCTATTGCAGAAAAAATGTATGACTTAGAGAAACAGATTAAGGAATTACAGACAAAATTTGAAGAGTTGAAAAGGATGGAAAAAGAGAAGGAGTGAATCCAATGTCATTAAAGGTGTATAACACATTGACAAGGAAGAAAGAACCGTTTAAACCAATCGAAGATCATAAAGTTCGAATGTATGTGTGTGGCCCTACGGTTTACAATTACATTCACATCGGCAATGCGCGTCCGGCGGTCGTTTTCGACACGGTTCGCAGGTATTTTGAATATCGCGGGTATATAGTGAACTATGTGTCAAACTTCACAGATGTAGACGATAGACTGATCAATGCATCGAAAGAAAGGCATATTTCAGTACCGGAGATTGCTGACCAGTTTATTAAAGCCTATAAGGAAGACACAAGTGCACTCAATGTCAGAACAGCGACGGTTCATCCGCGAGCGACCGAAACAATGCCTGAAATCATCCGCTTCATCAGTAAACTGGTAGATGCCGGATATGCTTATGAATCTGGCGGTGACGTCTACTTCAGAACACGAAAGTTCCAGGAGTATGGAAAACTATCCCATCAATCAATTGATGACCTGAAGTCAGGTGCACGGATTGAAATTGATGAGAGTAAAGAAGATCCGCTCGACTTCGCGTTATGGAAAGCTGCGAAACCGGGAGAAATAAAATGGGAAAGCCCATGGGGTGATGGAAGGCCGGGCTGGCATATTGAGTGCTCGGCCATGGTCGAAAAATATTTAGGTGATACAATTGACATCCACGCGGGCGGAACGGACTTGACGTTCCCTCACCATGAAAATGAGATTGCTCAGTCCGAAGCATTGCACCATCAGACGATGGCCAATTACTGGCTGCACAACGGGCACATCCAGATTAATCATGAAAAAATGTCGAAATCAATCGGAAATGTCATTCTTGTCCATGATCTAATCAAAAAGTTTGATCCCCAAGTGGTTCGTTTTTTCATTTTATCCGTTCAATATCGGCATCCCATTAATTTCAGTGACACGTTACTTAATGATGCGGTGCAGGCTTTTGGACGCTTAAAGACAGCGAATTATAATTTGAATCATCGTCTGAAGCAAGCTGACCTATCCATAGAGGCCAATGAAAAGATTGCTGAAAACTATCGAAAACCATTTATTGAAGCTATGGATGACGATTTTAACACCGCCAATGCAATAGCGGTCCTGTTTGATATCGTTCGAGATGCAAATATCGCACTTCAAAGCGAAACAACATCTGAACATGACCTTGCAGCTTATCTTCAGGTACTGTCTGAACTCTCTGGAGTGTTGGGATTGAAACTCGAAGAGGCATCAGACAGTATATTAGACAGTGAGGTTGAAGCCCTGATCAATAAGCGGGAAGAAGCACGTAAGAATAGAAATTTTGCTGTTGCCGACAGTATTCGTGATCAATTAAAAGAAGCGGGTATTATCCTGGAAGACACTCCTCAGGGCGTGCGCTGGAAGAGAGGCCAGGAATGAAAAAAACCGAAACAGATACAGATCCAAACCTGTTGAATAGTCTTGCACTCGCCTATATGGGAGACGCGGTAATTGAGGTTTATGTGCGCAAAGCCATTATCTCCTCTTCCGGGGTGACGAAACCTCATGCACTGCATGTACAGGCTGTAGATTATGTCTCCGCAAAATCACAATCCCGATTTCTGCATGAGCTGATGGATGAAGGATTTTTGACCGAAGATGAACTTAATGCCGTCAGGAGAGGACGAAATGCGAAATCACATTCTGTCCCACGAAACACAGATGTGCAGACCTACAATTTCAGCACAGGCTTTGAGGCGTTGATTGGTGTGTTATTTTTTATGGGTAAGCAGGAGAGAATTGAAGAAATCATGGAAAAGATGTTTATTAACCATCCGGTCGAAAGGAGCGGGCATTAATGAGTGATGAATGGATCGTCGGACGGCATCCCGTTTCAGAAGCAATTCGATCGGGAAGAGAAATCAATAAAGTATGGCTGAACAAAGAGGGACGCGGTTTAGGTGACTTGTTGGATTTGATTAAATCCAATGGAATTGCGGTTCAATTTGTGCCAAAGCAGAAATTGGACCAATTATCTAAATCTGCTCAACATCAAGGAGTGGTTGCGTCAATCGCAGCTTACCGTTACGCGGAGTTGGACGATCTTTTTGCGCTTGCGAAAGAACGCGGCGAAACGCCTTTTTTTATGATGTTGGATAATGTCGAAGATCCGCATAATTTGGGATCTATATTAAGAACGGCGGACGCATCGGGATGTCATGGTGTTATCATTCCGAAAAGGCGTTCTGTCGGACTGACTTCTGTGGTTGCAAAAGCTTCAACCGGTGCGATTGAGTATGTTCCTGTCGCCCGGGTAGCTAATCTCGCTAATACCATGGACAGTCTTAAGAAACAGGGCATCTGGTTTGCGGGAACCGCAGCGGACGGAAGCGAAGATTACCGTTCCGCGGATTACTCAATGCCGCTCTGCCTCGTTATCGGAAATGAAGGAGCGGGCATGTCCCAGTTAGTGAGAAAAAAATGTGATTTTCTGATTAGCCTTCCAATGCGAGGAAAAGTAACCTCGCTAAATGCTTCAGTTGCTGCCAGTTTGCTGATGTATGAGGTGCTCAGGCACCGCGAAAAGCAAGGGTGAAGGCTCATGAACGATATCCTGATTGTCGATGGCTACAACGTCATAGGCGCTTGGACTGAATTGAAAGCATTACAGAAAAATGATTTTGAGAGTGCCCGGGATATGCTGATTGATAAGCTTTCAGAGTACCAGGCAGTAACCGGCTGGCGCGTGATCCTGATTTTTGATGCTTATTTGATTTCTGGAAAAGAGACCAAAACGAAGAAATCAAAGGTCGAGGTCATATACACCAAGAAAAGCGAGAAAGCAGATCAGAAAATTGAAGGACTGATCAAAAAACTGCAAAATGTGAAGACGCGTATTCATGTGGCAACTTCGGACATGGCCGAACAGTGGGCTGTGTTTTCACAGGGGGCCTTGCGTAAACCTTCTCGTGAACTTATCGAAGAAATTGGCAAAATTGAGCGTGAGATTGGGAAGAGTACCATGAATGAGCGGCCGGCGGCACAAAAGACAAAAATCTACCTTGACGAGGCGACACGTGAAAAATTAGAGCGGATGCGCAGAGGTTTTTGAATTTTCTTGACGATTTAAAAAATTCTAATGTATAATGTTCTAACAAAAGGCATCATTGTGCTCGGGGGGATTAAAGATGAGTTATGATCCAGTTAAGGCAAATGCAGCATTTGTTTCGCTAGATGACGCAGAAATCTTGAAAGCGGTTCATGAAGGAAATAACCAGGCCCTGGAGTATCTCATTTTTAAATATAAGAACTTTGTTCGCGCCAAAGCGAAAGCTTATTTTCTTGTAGGTGCGGATCGGGAAGACATCATCCAGGAAGGCATGATCGGACTTTTTAAGGCGATCCGCGACTACAGGGGGGACAAGCTCGCCTCGTTTAAGGCGTTCGCGGAATTGTGCATCACGCGGCAGATGATCACGGCCGTCAAAACGGCGACCCGCCAAAAGCATATTCCTCTCAATTCCTATGTATCTTTAGATAAACCGATTTATGACGAAGAATCCGAACGCACATTGATGGACGTCGTTTGCGAGACTCAATCAACAGACCCAGAGCAGATGTTGATCAGCCGTGAAGAGTACGATGACATTGAGGAGAAACTTTCACGTGTTCTGAGCGATTTAGAACGGCAGGTTTTGAGGCAATACCTTGATGGAAGGACGTACCAGGAGATTTCTGTTGATTTAAAACGTCACGTGAAATCAATTGACAATGCTTTGCAGCGTGTGAAGAGAAAACTCGAGCATTGCATGCAGCTTCAAGAATTCAGCCTATGAATCTGTATCAACCTGCTCCATATTGCTTTATTGACAGGCTATATCCTTTGTGATACAGTGAACGCAGTATATGACGAACAACAAGAGAGGCGGATTTTCGCCTTTCTTTCTTTTGTAAAAAAAATGTGAGCAGTTTCTTTCGCAGCTCGCAACGAAGAAAATGAGTTAGCGTCTCAGAGAAAGAACTGGGAAAAAGAAATATGGAGCAAATCCATAAAGTTTTTTGAAATTGCAAGACAAATACAATGCAACGGACACCGAAATTATCTGATTAGCGGAGGTAACACGCTATGGCTAGCATTATCAAAGGAACCGGAAAATTTTTCCAAGATATTGTCGCTGAATCAAAAAAAATTACTTGGCCGACACGCAAGGAAATGCTGAGGTACACAGTTACGGTAATCGTGACTGTTATCTTCCTGGCTCTCTTTTTTGTTGTCATCGATCTGGGAATCTCCCAGCTTCTGCGCGTGATCACAAATCAATGATTGATTTTTCCCGCTAACGGGCGAACAGTCAATCATTTGGAGGAAGAAAGATATGGAAAAGAACTGGTATGTTGTTCACACATACTCGGGCTATGAAAACAAAGTAAAAACCAACCTTGAGAAAAGGGTTGAATCCATGGGCATGGCGGATAAAATCTTCCGCATTCTTGTACCGATGGAAGAAGAAACCGAGATTAAGAATGGTCAGAAGAAAACAGCAATGCGCAAGGTTTTTCCTGGCTATGTCCTGACAGAAATGGTCATGACCGACGATTCCTGGTATGTGGTTCGAAATACGCCGGGCGTCACAGGATTTGTCGGATCAACAGGTGCCGGATCAAAACCGATTCCGCTTCTGCCAGATGAGGTTGATTCAATCCTCAAGCAAATGGGACTCAAGGAACGGGTCACCGATGTCGATTTCGCTTTGAAAGAGCAAGTTAAAGTGAAAGAAGGTCCATTTGCCGACTTTATCGGAAGCGTAGAGAGCATCGATGAAGAAAAAAGTAAGCTGAAAGTTCATGTGAATATGTTTGGACGCGAAACACCGATTGAACTTGATTTCAATCAGGTTAAGAAACTTGATTAAGTAAATTTTTGACGGGTAAACGCAAAAGTTGTCTGATCAATCCTTGCAATTTGTGACTGCCGATTGTATAATCTTGATGTTTGTATGATTTAATCCGATCTCACCATCGCAAGTCACATGAAGTGTAATAAGCCATAGAGGTAATGTAGGAGTGGGAGGGGAAGACCCGTACCACAAATTGTGTAGGGAGGTGCTCTCATGGCAAAGAAAGTAATTAAGCTTGTTAAGCTGCAAATTCCAGCAGGAAAAGCAAATCCGGCTCCGCCAGTTGGTCCGGCATTGGGCCAGGCGGGCGTTAACATTATGGGCTTTTGTAAAGAATTCAACGCTCGGACATCAGATCAAGCAGGTCTGATCATTCCGGTTGTTATTACTGTTTATGAAGACCGTTCGTTTACGTTCATCACAAAAACACCGCCGGCTGCCGTTCTGCTTAAGAAAGAAACCGGCATTCCATCCGGTTCAGGCACGCCGAATACGAAAAAAGTTGCGACGATCAAACGTGATAAAGTACGTGCGATTGCCGAACTGAAAATGCCCGATCTGAATGCGGCAAATGTTGAATCTGCGATGCGCATGGTTGAAGGAACTGCGCGCAGCATGGGTATCGTTGTCGAAGACTGATCAGGCACAACACAGATAAAACAGATGTTTTGTCCGTGTCTTTTTGTTTATGGTTGGTGGGAGGTCATATACAAACCGTTAATACCACGAAGGAGGAATTCAAATGGCTAAAAAGGGTAAAAAGTATCAAGAACAAGCTAAAGCAGTTGATCGTGCAAAAGCATACGATATCGACGAAGCCGTTAGCTTGGTGAAGAAAATCGCTTCTGCTGGTTTTGATGAATCTGTTGATGTCGCTGTCCGTTTGGGCGTTGACACACGAAAAAATGACCAACAGGTTCGCGGTGCTGTTGTACTGCCAAACGGTACAGGTAAAACACAGCGCGTTCTCGTATTCGCCAAGGGTGAAAAAGCGAAGGAAGCGGAAGCTGCCGGAGCAGATTACGTTGGTGAAGCAGAATATGTAGAAAAAATTAGCGGCGGCTGGTTTGACTTTGACGTAGTCGTTGCGACACCGGACATGATGGCTCAGGTCGGCCGTCTCGGACGTGTGCTCGGACCTAAGGGCCTGATGCCAAACCCGAAGACGGGTACGGTAACCTTTGATGTTGATAAAGCTGTTAAAGAAATCAAAGCAGGTAAAGTTGAATACCGCGCTCAGAAAGACGGCAACGTTCACGTTCCGATCGGCAAGGTATCATTTGAAGACGAAAAACTGGTTGAAAACTTCAAGGTGCTGATTGATACGCTTGTGAAGGTTAAACCAGCTGCAGCTAAGGGTACCTACCTGAAGAATATTGCGATTTCTTCAACGATGGGACCTGGCGTGAAGATTTCGACTGCTTCTGTAAGATAAACAAAGCATTTGAGAAATTCGGGTTGACAGACCGTGTCGAACTCAATATAATGTTTTGTGTTGTATAAATTGAATGAACAACCGTAGACAGCAGGGGCATTGTACATGCTTAAATTATCCCGGCCGAGGTTTAGCAAATTCTTGATAACTTTTGGTTTGATAGATCGCGCCCTCGTGTCTCCGGACAGAGGGCTTTTTTGATGGGCCTAAAAGTGGGGGAAAACTGATACGGATAAAATGCGAACGAGGAGGTGCGAAGAACCATGAGTAACGAAAAAGTCTTAGAAGAAAAAAAGAAAGTCGTTGATGAAATTGCCGGAAAGTTAAAAGACAGTGTGGCAACGATCGTTGTTAACTATCGCGGACTTTCTGTGGCAGAAGTTACGGAACTGCGCAAACAGCTGAGAGAAGCAAACGTGGACTATAAAGTATACAAAAACACTTTTGCACGCCGCGCGACAGCTATTGCCGGCCTTTCAGAACTTGACGAAGCACTGACGGGACCAACTGCCGTTTCATTCAGCAAAGAAGACGTTATTGCTCCAGCAAAGGTATTGTACAACTTTGCAAAGGATCATGAAGCTCTTGAAATTAAAGCAGGTGTCATCGAAGGCAAACTTGCTTCGGTTGATGAAATCAAGGCTCTTGCAGAACTGCCATCGAAAGAAGCTCTTCTTTCTATGCTGGCCAACGTTCTTCAGGCTCCAATCCGCAACTTCGCTTTGGGTGTCAAAGCCGTTGCCGAACAGAAAGAACAAGAAGCTTAACTTTAAGAAAATTGTTTAAAGAAGTTTGTTAAAACAAAACGAATAATGAGGAGGATTATATACAATGACTAAAGAAGAAATCATTGGCGCGATTAAAGAAATGTCCGTTCTTGAATTGAACGATCTCGTTAAAGCAATTGAAGAAGAATTTGGTGTAACTGCAGCAGCTCAGGTAGCTGTTCAGGCTGGTGCAGGTGCCGCAGCAGCAGAAGAGCAAACAGAATTTGATGTTATTCTTGCTGACGCAGGCGCTCAAAAGATTAAGGTTATCAAAGTTGTCCGCGAAATCACAGGTCTTGGCCTGAAAGATGCAAAAGCACTTGTTGACGGTGCTCCAAGCCCTGTAAAAGAAGGCGCTGCTAAGGAAGAAGCCGAAGAAATTAAAGGCAAACTCGAAGAAGTAGGCGCAAAAATAGAACTGAAATAAGTTCTTGCTAAGGCCCGCGCTTGCGCGGGCCTTTTCTTTTTCTCGGAAAAGTATGTTATAGAATGAATTTTGATTGCAGCTTGTAACTTGCTTATGGATAATAAATGTCCGACTTTCAGAGGGAATGAGATTTATGAATGAACACTATTATTCGGAACACCCCCATGTGGAGAGCAACCCGCATTTCCTAAAAACAACATTACGCAGTCTAGATCTAATTTTTACGACCGATGCGGGTGTTTTCTCAAAGAATGCGATTGATTTTGGCTCGAAATTGCTGATCGAAACGTTTCGCGAGCCGGCCGTTCCGGGAGATCTATTGGATATGGGATGCGGATATGGCCCGATAGGGATTACGCTAGCGAAGTCATTTCCCACTCGGAGAGTAACAATGGTCGATATTAATGAACGCGCGGTGGCGCTTACCGAGAAAAACGTTAAGGACAATCAAGTGGAGGCAGTTGTATTTCAAAGTTCTTTGTTCGAACGGGTATCCGGCGATTTCGCTGCGATCGTCACTAATCCGCCAATCCGTGCCGGAAAGCGTGTTGTCCAGCAAATTTTTACTGAAGCCCATCAATTCTTAAAATCACAAGGTGAGCTTTGGATTGTGATTCAAAAAAAACAGGGCGCACCATCTGCACTAAAGATGCTGCAGACTCTGTATGGCCGTGTCGATGTTGTCGCTAAGAAAAAAGGATATTATATTCTTTGCGCAAAAAAAGTTTGACAACAAATATTGTCTATGATATTATGTCTTAATGCTAACATTGATCTATTTGTAGGTATAGGGATCCCTTTTTTAGGGAAAACTAATCAAATAATTTTTGGACTGCGGTAAGCTCAGATGTTCGGTTTGCCGATTTTTTCAATATGCTTGATTTGAGGGGTGAAATAGTTGACAGGTCAACTCGTACAATACGGACGCCACCGCCAACGCAGGAGCTACGCTCGGATTAAAGAAGTGCTGGAACTCCCTAATCTTATTGAAATTCAGACCGCCTCCTATCAGTGGTTCCTTGACGAAGGAATCCGAGAAATGTTTCAGGATATTTCTCCGGTGGAAGATTTTACGGGAAATCTTATCTTGGAATTTGTCGACTATAGTTTGGGAGAACCAAAGTATTCAGTTGACGAATCAAAGTCGCGTGATGTGACTTATGCCGCACCACTGCGCGTTAAAGTTCGGCTGATCAATAAAGAGACTGGCGAAGTGAAAGAACAGGAAGTATTCATGGGTGACTTCCCTCTGATGACAGAGGCTGGGACGTTCATTATCAATGGAGCGGAACGTGTTATTGTTTCTCAGCTTGTTCGCTCGCCAAGTGTCTACTTCAACGAGAAAGTCGATAAGAATGGTAAGAAAGGCTTTGGCGCAACGGTTATCCCTAACCGCGGCGCATGGCTTGAATATGAGACAGACGCAAAAGACGTCGTCTATGTAAGAATCGACCGTACAAGGAAAGTGCCAGTAACGGTTCTTTTGCGTTCTCTTGGATTCAGCACAGATCAGGAGATTATCGATCTTCTAGGTGATGACGAGTATCTGAGAAATACTTTGGAAAAAGACAACACCGACAGCACGGATAAGGCGCTTGTTGAAATTTACGAACGTCTGCGCCCGGGGGAACCGCCGACTGTAGAAAACGCGAAGAGCTTGCTCGAAGCACGGTTCTTTGATCCAAAGCGCTATGATCTGGCGAATGTCGGACGTTATAAAATGAACAAGAAGCTTCACATCAAAAACAGATTGTTTAATCAGAGACTCGCTGAGAAACTGGTTGATCCGGAAACCGGAGAAATCGTTGCTGATGAAGGAACGCTACTTGACCGCCGGACACTCGACCGCCTATTGCCGACGATCGAGAAAAAGTTGGGATTTGTGGACTATACACCAACTGAAGGTGTTATTGCGGGACAGACGATTAATGTTCAGAAAATCAATGTCTACTCACCACTTGATGAAGATAAGGGAAAAGTGGTCAGCATTATGGGCAACTGCGTGATTGACCGATCAATCAAGCACATCACGCCGGCCGACATTCTTTCCTCGATCAACTATTTCTTTGATTTGCTTCATGGAATCGGTGATACCGATGATATCGATCACCTGGGTAATCGTCGTCTCAGATCCGTTGGCGAGCTGCTGCAAAATCAGTTCCGTATCGGGTTATCGCGAATGGAACGTGTGATTCGTGAACGCATGTCGATTCAAGATACGAACAGTATCACTCCTCAGGCGCTAATCAATATTCGACCGGTTATCGCCTCTATTAAGGAATTCTTCGGCAGTTCACAGCTTTCACAGTTCATGGATCAGACCAACCCTCTGGCCGAATTGACCCATAAACGTAGGCTGTCTGCCCTTGGACCTGGCGGTTTGACAAGAGAGCGCGCCGGCATGGAAGTGCGTGACGTTCACTACTCTCACTATGGACGTATGTGCCCAATTGAAACGCCTGAAGGACCGAACATCGGCTTGATCAACTCGCTATCCAGCTATGCGCGAGTGAATAAATACGGCTTTATTGAAACACCGTATCGCCGCGTAGATCCGGATACGGGAAGGGTAACTGAGCATATTGATTACCTGACGGCTGATGAAGAAGATAACTATGTTGTTGCTCAGGCAAACGCTGAACTGAGTGAAGCCGGCGAATTTCTGGATGACCACATTCTCGCGCGCTTCCGTAGCGAGAACTTGGTTGTTCATAAAGATCGTGTTGACTACATGGACGTGTCGCCAAAGCAGGTTGTCTCAGTCGCTTCGGCATGTATTCCATTCCTAGCCAATGACGACTCAAACCGTGCTTTGATGGGCGCTAACATGCAGCGTCAGGCCGTTCCACTGCTTCGTCCGGAAGCGCCACTTGTTGGAACGGGTATGGAATATGTATCAGCTCGTGACTCAGGTGCTGCTATTCGTTCGAAATTCCGTGGACGCGTTGAATATGTTTCTGCACGTCAAATCAAAATCCGTACATTGGAAACGATTGACGGACATGAAACTGAGGGCGATGTAGTTTCTTATAAGCTCTCGAAATTCGAACGCTCAAACCAAGGCATGTGCTACAACCAAAAACCGATTGTTGAAAAAGGCACGGTCGTTGATAAAGGCGAAATCATCGCAGATGGCCCTTCGATGGACGAAGGCGAACTCGCGCTAGGCCGTAACGTTCTTGTTGGTTTTATGACTTGGAACGGATATAACTATGAAGATGCCGTCATCATGAACGAGAGACTTGTAAAAGATGATGTGTACACTTCTATTCATATTGAAGAATATGAATCTGACGCCCGTGATACGAAACTCGGGCCGGAAGACATTACCCGTGACATCCCTAATGTAGGCGAAGATGCACTGAAGAACTTGGATGATCGTGGTATTATTCGTATCGGTGCTGAAGTACGCGATGGCGATATTCTCGTCGGTAAAGTAACACCAAAAGGGGTTACGGAACTTACCGCAGAGGAACGCTTACTCCATGCAATTTTCGGTGAAAAAGCACGTGAAGTACGTGATACATCGCTGAAGGTTCCACATGGCGGTGGCGGTATTGTTCATGATGTCAAGATTTTCACACGTGAAGCCGGCGATGAACTGCCGCCAGGTGTGAACGAACTTGTCCGCGTGTATATCGTTCAGAAACGTAAAATTCACGAAGGAGATAAAATGGCTGGACGCCACGGAAACAAAGGTGTCATTTCCAAAATCCTTCCTGAGGAAGATATGCCGTTCCTGCCAAGCGGACGTCCGCTTGATATCATGCTTAACCCACTGGGTGTACCTTCACGTATGAACATTGGTCAGGTGCTGGAACTTCACCTTGGTATGGCTGCTCGCGAAATGGGTATCCACATTGCAACACCGGTATTTGACGGTGCACGAGAAGAAGATGTCTGGAGCACGCTTGAAGAAGCTGGATTGTCACGAGACGGCAAGACCGTGCTTTACGATGGACGTACGGGTGAAGCATTTGATAACCGCGTATCAGTAGGTGTCATGTATATGATCAAGCTGGCGCACATGGTTGATGATAAGCTGCACGCACGTTCAACAGGCCCATACTCATTGGTTACTCAGCAGCCGCTCGGTGGTAAAGCACAGTTTGGTGGTCAGCGTTTTGGTGAAATGGAAGTTTGGGCGCTCGAAGCCTACGGCGCAGCGCACACACTCCAAGAAATTCTGACTGTTAAATCGGATGATGTTGTCGGTCGTGTGAAGACTTATGAATCTATTGTCAAAGGTGAAAATGTGCCTGAACCAGGTGTGCCTGAATCATTCAAGGTACTGATTAAGGAACTCCAAAGCCTTGGCATGGATGTTAAGGTTCTTGATTCCGATCATTCAGAAATTGTCATCAAAGAACTCGAGGACGAAGAAGAGACACTAGATGACAGCCTGAACGTGCAAGTCTGAGTACCATTGAATCAACCTCTTATAAGGCGCGATGAGGAGGATCGGAAGACAAGAATGACGGTTCTTTCGATTCTGTGCACACCGCCCAACATACAACAACTCGGTGAACTAAAGCGATGGCACTTATGCCAGACACTGAAAATATAAGGGAGGTTGCCCCCTTGCTGGATGTCAATAAATTTGAGTTTATGAAGATTGGTTTAGCGTCACCTGATAAAATCAGGTCCTGGTCTCATGGCGAAGTCAAGAAGCCGGAGACAATCAATTATCGAACATTGAAGCCAGAAAAGGACGGCCTTTTCTGCGAACGGATTTTTGGGCCGACTAAAGACTGGGAATGCCACTGCGGAAAGTATAAACGCGTCAGGTACAAAGGCGTCGTTTGCGACCGTTGCGGTGTTGAAGTGACACGTGCGAAGGTCCGCAGAGAACGCATGGGCCACATTGAACTTGCGGCTCCGGTTTCTCACATTTGGTACTTCAAAGGTATTCCAAGCCGTATGGGCCTCTTGATGGATATGTCCCCGAGAGCTTTGGAAGAAGTCATCTACTTTGCATCTTACGTAGTGACTGAACCGGGAGATACTCCGCTTGAGAAAAAACAGCTGCTGTCTGAAAAAGAGTACCGCAGTTACCGTGAAAAGTACGGCAACGCCTTTAAAGCTGGTATGGGCGCAGAATCAATTAAAAAACTTCTTCAGGATGTCGATTTGGACAAAGAATCGGAAGCACTGCAGGAGGAATTAAAAAGTGTTCAAGGCCAGAGAAGAACCCGTGCGGTAAAAAGGCTTGAAGTGGTTGAAGCATTCCGCGAATCTGGAAACGAACCATCTTGGATGATTCTTGATGTGCTGCCTGTTATTCCTCCTGAACTGCGTCCAATGGTTCAGCTTGATGGCGGTCGTTTCGCAACTTCCGATCTTAATGACCTTTATCGAAGAGTTATTAACCGGAACAATCGTCTTAAACGCCTTCTTGAACTTGGTGCGCCAAGTATTATTGTCCAAAACGAAAAACGTATGCTGCAGGAAGCGGTCGATTCACTTATTGATAACGGCCGTCGTGGCCGTCCGGTTACCGGACCCGGTAACAGACCGCTGAAATCACTTTCCCACATGTTAAAGGGAAAACAAGGCCGCTTCCGCCAGAACCTTCTGGGAAAACGTGTCGACTATTCAGGTCGTTCCGTTATTGCCGTTGGCCCAACATTGCAGATGTATCAATGCGGATTGCCGAAAGAAATGGCTTTGGAACTGTTCAAACCATTTGTCATGAAAGAACTGGTTAGCCGTGGCATCGCAAACAACATTAAGAGTGCGAAGCGTAAGGTGGAAAAGATCCATGCTGATGTTTGGGGTGTTCTTGAAGATGTGATTAAAGAGCATCCTGTATTGCTGAACCGTGCCCCAACGCTGCACCGACTAGGTATTCAGGCTTTCGAACCGAGAATAGTAGAAGGACGCGCGATTCGTCTTCACCCGCTTGTATGTACTGCATACAATGCGGACTTTGATGGTGACCAGATGGCCGTTCACGTGCCGCTTTCTGCTGAAGCACAGGCAGAAGCCCGCTTGCTGATGCTTGGCGCACAAAATATCTTGAATCCTAAAGACGGAAAGCCAATTGTTACGCCATCTCAGGATATGGTGCTTGGTAACTACTATCTAACGCTTGAACGTAAAGGCGCTGTTGGCGAAGGTAAGATTTTCAAGGACGTTAATGAAGTGATGCTCGCCTATTACAATGGCTATGTACACTTGCATTCACGTATTGCGATTCCTGCTGCTGCAACACATAATCCAACGTTCACAGAAGAGCAGAACAAGCAATATTTGCTGACGACGGCAGGCAAGCTGATTTTCAATCACGTTCTGCCACCAGCGTTTCCGTATATTAATGAACCAACGGATCAAAATCTTCAAGTGGCGACTCCGGACAAATTCTTTGTTCCGATGGGCTCCGATATTCCAAAGGAAATCGCGTCCCGTGAAGAAATTCCGCCGTTCAAAAAAGGTTATCTGGGACATATCATTGCAGAAGTATT
This sequence comes from Sporolactobacillus laevolacticus DSM 442, assembly GCF_000497245.1. GTDB lineage: Bacteria > Bacillota > Bacilli > Bacillales > Sporolactobacillaceae > Sporolactobacillus > Sporolactobacillus laevolacticus. The sequence continues at coordinate 36,896 of NZ_AWTC01000020.1, read as the reverse complement.
CAAAAGCTATAAAGTTACAGAAACTTCTAAGTTCCTTGATCGTCTAAAAGCACTTGGATTCCAATATTCAACGAAGGCCGGCATAACGGTCGGTGTGTCCGACGTTATCGTGCTTCCTGAGAAGAAAGAAATCCTGGATGAAGCCGAAGAGAACGTACAGAAAGTAACAAAACAGTTCCGCAGAGGCTTGATCACCGAAGATGAACGCTATGAACGCGTTGTCGGCATCTGGAGTGACGCGAAAGACACGATTCAGTCTAAGCTGATGAACTCCCTGGTTAAGACGAACCCAATCTTTATGATGAGTGACTCTGGGGCCCGAGGAAATGCTTCGAACTTTACACAGCTTGCCGGTATGCGTGGACTGATGGCCGATCCATCCGGCCGTATTATTGAATTGCCGATTATCTCAAGTTTCCGTGAAGGTTTGACCGTGTTGGAATACTTCATCTCAACGCACGGTGCTCGAAAAGGACTTGCCGATACAGCACTCAAGACTGCAAACTCAGGTTATCTGACTCGGCGTCTTGTTGACGTTGCCCAGGACGTTATTGTCCGGGAAGACGATTGCGGAACGGACCGCGGCATTGTTGTTCATGCAATCCGTGAAGGAAACGAAGAAATTGAAAGTCTTTATGATCGATTGGTTGGCCGTACGGCGAATCAGATCGTATATCATCCGGACACAGATGAAGTGCTGGTTGAGAAAGACGGGCTGATCACTGAAGATATCGCGTCGAAAATTGTTGAAGCAGGAATCACAGAAGTTGAAATCCGTACAGTATTTACTTGTGAAACACGACACGGTGTCTGCAAGAAATGCTACGGCCGGAACTTGGCAACAGGCTCTGAAGTTGAAGTGGGTGAGTCTGTTGGTATTATCGCGGCTCAATCGATCGGTGAACCTGGTACCCAGCTGACGATGCGTACGTTCCATACCGGTGGTGTGGCTGGAGACGACATCACTCAAGGTCTCCCTCGTATCCAAGAATTGTTCGAGGCGAGAAATCCGAAAGGGCAAGCTGTCATTTCGGAAATTGAGGGAACCGTCACATCGATCAGTGAACTGAAAGATAAGCGAGAAGTCGTTATCAAGGGTTCAATGGAAACAAGAAACTATACTGTTCCGCTTAGTGCACGCATGAAGGTCGGCGAAGGCAGTGAAATTAAAGCCGGTGAAGCGATCAATGAAGGATCAATTGATCCAAAAGAATTGCTCCACGTTGTCGGATTGCAAGGCGTACAAAACTACTTGCTTCGTGAAGTTCAGAAAGTTTACCGTATGCAGGGTGTAGAAATCGGCGACAAGCACGTTGAAGTTATGGTGCGCCAAATGATGCGCAAGATTCGTGTCATTGACAGTGGTGATACTTCCGTATTGCCGGGAGCACTTGTTGACATCCACCGCTTTAAGGACGACAACCGTGATGTACTGCTTCATCGTAAAATGCCGGCTACCGGACATCCGGTACTGCTCGGTATTACCAAAGCAGCGCTTGAAACAGATTCCTTCCTGTCTGCCGCTTCATTCCAGGAAACAACACGCGTGCTGACGGATGCTGCTATCAAGGGCAAGGTTGATGAATTGCTTGGATTGAAAGAAAATGTTATTATCGGTAAACTGATTCCTGCGGGAACAGGGATGCCGAAGTATCGCAATGTTGTGGTAGAAACTGAAGATAGTGTAGAAGGAACAGATACAAACGCTGAACCGGCAGAAGCATTGATCAAACAAGAAAGTTGATTCCGCCATTGACAATAGTCAATCGCCGGTGCTATTATATCTGAGTGTTCTTTTACACTTGTTACTTTGGAGGATGCACGGTGATGTCTTATGAAAAAGTGACACAATCAAAGGACGAAATCATTATTGGCACGAAACAGGCAATTAAAGCTTTGAAAGAGAACCGAGTTAAAGAGGTTATCATAGCTGAAGATGCTGACGTTCGAGTCACCAATAAAGTACTGACACTTGCGGAAGAATTGAAAGTGCCTGTGAGCACTGTGGCCTCAATGAAGAAATTAGGCCAGGCTTGCGGCATTGAAGTCGGAGCATCGGCTGTTGCGATAAAAAAATGATGTTTTTGCAAGAGAAAATCTTGCAAAAACACTTTTTTGCGCGAGAAAAGAACCGCCTGGATCAGTGGGTTTAGAAAATCGGAAGGAGGAACAGGTAAATGCCTACAATTAATCAATTAATTCGTCAAGGACGCAAGTCAAAAATCAGAAAGTCTACGGCTCCTGCGTTGAACAGTGGTTACAACAGTTTCAAGAAATCGTTGACTGATGATTTCGCTCCACAAAAGAGGGGCGTGTGCACCCGTGTTGGCACGATGACACCTAAGAAGCCAAACTCTGCGCTTCGTAAATATGCCCGTGTTCGTCTGTCAAACAACATTGAAGTCAATGCTTATATTCCGGGAATCGGCCACAATCTACAGGAACACAGTGTTGTTCTGATTCGCGGCGGACGTGTGAAGGACCTCCCTGGTGTGCGTTATCATATTATCCGCGGTGCTCTGGATACGGCTAGTGTTGTTGACCGTAAGCAAGGCCGCTCGAAATACGGCGCAAAGAAACCTAAGGCTTAATCACTACTAACTGGGAGGAGGAATTAACATGCCTAGAAAAGGCCCTGTCGAAAGACGCGATGTACTGCCTGATCCACTTTATAATTCCAAACTGGTCACTCGTCTGATCAACCGGATTATGGAAGACGGAAAAAAGGGAAAGGCACAAACCATTCTCTATCAGGCATTTGATCTGATCAAAGAACGCACAAATCAAGAACCTATGGAAGTGTTCGAACAGGCATTGAAGAACGTTATGCCAGTACTTGAAGTTAAAGCACGCCGTGTCGGCGGATCTAACTATCAGGTGCCGGTTGAAGTTCGTCCTGAACGTCGCACGACTTTAGGACTTCGCTACTTGGTCAACTATTCAAGACTTCGTGGAGAAAAAACGATGGTTGAACGTTTGGCTAATGAAATTATCGATGCATCGAACAATACAGGCGCATCTGTTAAGAAACGCGAAGATATGCACAAAATGGCTGAAGCTAATAAAGCTTTTGCACATTATCGCTGGTAAGATAACTAATAGGAAGGAGAGAAAACCATGGCAAGGGAATTCTCCTTGGAAAAGACGCGCAATATCGGTATCATGGCGCACATTGATGCCGGCAAGACGACGACAACTGAGCGTATCCTCTTCTATTCCGGACGTATCCACAAAATTGGTGAAACCCATGAAGGGGCTTCACAAATGGACTGGATGGATCAGGAAAAGGAACGCGGTATTACTATTACATCCGCGGCGACGACTGCGCAATGGAAGAACCATCGTATTAACATTATCGACACCCCGGGACACGTGGACTTCACCGTTGAAGTAGAACGTTCACTTCGTGTACTTGATGGTGCGGTGACGGTTCTTGACGCACAATCCGGCGTTGAACCTCAAACGGAAACCGTTTGGCGTCAGGCGACGACTTATGGCGTACCAAGAATTGTATTTGTTAACAAGATGGACAAAATCGGCGCAAATTTCCTTTATTCTTGCAAGACTTTGCATGAACGCCTTCAAGCCAATGCTCATCCGATTCAGTTGCCAATGGGTGCCGAAGACAACTATCAAGGTGAAATTGACTTGGTAACGATGCAGGCTTATGTCTATGAAGATGACCAAGGATCAATTGTAGATGCAGAAGAGATTCCTGCTGAATACAAGGAACAAGCCGAAGAATACCATGAAAAACTCATCGAAGCCGTTGCGGACGTAGATGACGAACTCATGGAAAAATACCTGAATGGTGAAGAAATCTCTGTAGAAGAATTGAAAACGGCAATTCGTAAAGCGACTTGTGCAGTTAAATTCTATCCGGTACTGTGTGGTACTGCCTTTAAGAACAAAGGTGTACAGCATGTTTTGGATGCCTGCATTGATTACCTACCGTCACCACTCGATGTTCCTGCGATTAAAGGTACTTTGCCGGATTCAGGCGAAGAAGCTTTGCGTCCTGCTGATGATGACGGACCATTCGCAGCATTGGCATTTAAAGTTATGACGGACCCATTTGTTGGTAAACTTACGTTCTTCAGAGTATACTCAGGAACGATCGAAGCGGGATCTTATGTACAGAACTCAACAAAAGATAACCGCGAACGTATGGGACGTATTCTTCAAATGCATGCTAACCACCGTAGCGAAATCAAAAAGGTTTACTCCGGTGACATTGCGGCAGCAGTTGGTTTGAAGAATACAACAACCGGAGATACACTGTGCGATGAGAATAACCTCATTGTTCTTGAATCAATGGAATTCCCTGATCCGGTTATCCACGTTGCTATCGAACCGAAATCGAAAGCAGACCAGGATAAGATGGGTATCGCTCTTGCAAAGCTTGCTGAAGAAGATCCTACTTTCAAAACGCATACTGATGAAGAGACAGGCCAAACCATTATCGGTGGTATGGGTGAGCTTCACCTCGACATTATCGTTGACCGTATGCGCCGTGAATTCAAAGTTGACGCGAACGTAGGTAACCCGCAGGTTGCTTATCGTGAAACGCTGACAAAAGCCGGCAGAGCCGAAGGTAAATTTATTCGTCAGTCCGGTGGACGTGGTCAATACGGTCACGTTTGGATCGAATTCGAACCGCAAAAAGAAGGCGAAGGATTCGTATTTGAAAACAAGATCGTCGGTGGTGTGGTTCCTCGCGAATACATCCCTGCGGTTGAAGTAGGACTTAAAGACGCACTGCAAAACGGATTGCTTGCCGGCTATCCGCTGATCGATGTGAAAGCAAGCCTCGTTGATGGATCCTATCACGATGTCGACTCCAGTGAAATGGCATTCAAGATTGCAGCTTCAATGGCGTTGAAAGCCGCTAAAAGTGTCTGCGCGCCAGTCATTCTTGAACCAATCATGAAAGTGGAAGTCAGCATGCCTGAAGAATATTTAGGAGATATTATGGGTGATATCACGAGCCGCCGCGGACGCGTTGACGGTATGGAAGCTCGCCAAGGCGTTCAGGTTGTAAGTGCCCATGTTCCTCTGGCAGAAATGTTTGGCTATGCAACGAACCTTCGTTCGGCTACTCAGGGCCGTGGAACATTCACGATGCAATTCGACCACTATGAAGAAGTGCCGAAGAGTGTCAGTGAGGAAATTATCAAGAAGGCAACTGGAGAATAATGATTTGAAAGTTTTGCCCGCTTGATAAAATAATTGTCACACCATTTGTTTTATTGTAAGCTAGGGAAGATGGCATAAGCTTGCCAACTTTCTTACTGCATATAAATTTTAAACTTTCTATTGAATTAAAGGAGGATAATACAATCCATGGCTAAAGAACATTATGAACGTACAAAACCGCATGTTAACATCGGTACAATTGGTCACGTTGACCACGGTAAAACAACTCTGACGGCTGCTATTACAACCGTATTGGCGAAATCAGGTAAAGCTCAGGCACGTGCTTATGATTCCATCGATGGTGCTCCTGAAGAACGTGAACGTGGTATCACGATTTCAACGGCTCACGTTGAATATGAAACTGATGCACGTCACTATGCACACGTTGACTGCCCAGGACACGCTGACTATGTAAAGAACATGATCACCGGCGCTGCTCAGATGGACGGCGGTATCCTCGTTGTTTCTGCTGTTGACGGCCCGATGCCTCAGACTCGCGAACACATTCTGCTTGCAAACCAAGTAGGTGTTCCTGCGATCGTTGTCTTCCTGAATAAGACTGACCAGGTTGACGATCCTGAACTTCTTGAACTCGTTGAAATGGAAGTTCGTGACCTTCTCAGCGAATATGACTACCCAGGTGACGATGTTCCTGTAATCAAAGGTTCTGCTTTGAAAGCATTGCAAGGCGATCCTGAAGAAGAAAAACACATCCTTGAACTGATGGATGCTGTTGACGAATACATCCCAACTCCTGTCCGTGAAAATGACAAGCCATTCATGATGCCTGTCGAAGACGTATTCTCGATCACAGGTCGTGGTACGGTTGCTACCGGCCGTGTTGAACGTGGTACGGTTAAAATCGGTGACGAAGTTGAAATCCTTGGTTTGACTGACGCTCCTAAGAAGTCCACTGTTACGGGTGTTGAAATGTTCCGTAAAACGATGGACTTCGCTGAAGCCGGCGACAACATTGGCGCACTGCTCCGTGGTGTTGACCGTGAAGGCATTGAACGTGGCCAGGTTTTGATTAAACCAGGTACCGTTACAGCACACAAGAAATTCAAAGCGCAAGTTTACGTACTGAAAAAAGAAGAAGGCGGACGCCATACTCCTTTCTTCACTAACTATCGTCCGCAATTCTACTTCAGGACGACTGACGTAACAGGTACTATCTCTCTTCCAGAAGGAACTGAAATGGTAATGCCTGGTGACAACGTTGAAATGGACGTTGATCTGCTTGCACCGATCGCTATCGAACAGGGAACGAAATTCTCTATTCGTGAAGGCGGCCGTACGGTAGGCGCCGGCTCTGTATCTGAAATCGTTGAATAATTGCTTGATTAAAAAGAACTCCCTTCGGGGGGTTCTTTTTTTTACCCTTTTAAATTGTATTTATTAATTGATCTTTAATGAAAAACTCTTTATAATGTAACAGTCACTGAAAAAAGTGGTGGTTCGCCTTGCTATGTGCCTATTATTTAGGTATAATAGTGAAGTTGGTTTTTTGGCAATGATGCGAGAGGTTGCAGATACACCCGGCTCCTTTGCCAAGGCGGGCTATCTGGAAATTTTCGTGGAGCAAGTCTATTTTTGAAAAATGGACGAAAAAAGGAGGGAATACAACATGGCAAAGCAAAAGATTCGCATTCGTTTAAAGGCATATGATCATCGTATTTTGGATCAATCCGCTGAAAAAATTGTGGAAACGGCAAAACGTTCAGGTGCAAAAGTATCCGGACCGATTCCGCTTCCTACAGAAAAATCGATTTATACGATTTTACGTGCGGTACACAAATACAAGGATTCACGTGAACAATTCGAAATGCGTACACACAAACGCTTAGTTGATATTGTTGAGCCTACACCTCAAACAGTAGATTCGTTGATGAGACTGGATCTGCCTTCAGGTGTCGACATTGAAATCAAATTATAATTCATTTAGAACAAACAGGAGGTGTTACGGATGAGCAAAGGAATCTTAGGCAAGAAAATCGGCATGACACAGATTTTTGCTGAAAACGGCGATGTGATTCCTGTTACGGTTGTCGATGTATCCGACAATGTGGTTCTTCAGAAGAAGACCGTTGAAACGGATGGATACGAAGCCGTACAGATCGGTTTTGATAATGCAAAAGCTTCTCGAATTACCAAACCGGCAAAAGGACACGCTGAAAAAGCTAAAGCCGAACCTAAGCGCTTCATTAAAGAAATCCGTAATGTAAATTTAGACGACTACGAATTAGGTAATGTAGTTGCCGCAGATACATTCAAAGCCGGAGACGTTGTTGATGTAACAGGAACGTCAAAAGGTAAGGGATATCAGGGACCGATTAAGAGAAATAACCAATCTCGCGGACCAATGACTCACGGTTCACGTTACCACCGTCGTCCAGGTTCCATGGGTGTTATCGATCCGGCCCATACTTTTAAAGGCAAGAAACTGGCAGGACGCATGGGTGGAGAAACCGTAACGGTTGAAAACCTCGTGATTGCCAAAGTTGATCTGGAACGGAAATTGATCCTCATCAGAGGTAATGTACCGGGCGCTAAGAAAAGCTATATTACAATAAAATCTGCACTTAAAGCAAAAGAAGCTAAATAAGAAGGGAGGACGCTTCCATGCCAAAATTAACTGTATTTGATCAAAAAGGCGCTGAAGTCGGAGCTGTCGAACTGGCAGACGCTGTATTCGGCATCGAACCAAATGAACATGTCGTTTACCAAGCAGTTGTCATGCAACAGGCATCCCAACGCCAAGGAACACATGCTGTAAAAAATCGCTCTGCTGTACGCGGCGGTGGCCGCAAGCCGTGGAAACAAAAGGGAACTGGCCGCGCACGTCAAGGCTCCATTCGCTCCCCGCAATGGGTCGGCGGCGGTACGGTATTCGGACCGACTCCACGCAGCTACGCTTACAAACTGCCTAAGAAAGTGCGCCGATTGGCAATTAAGTCGGTACTGTCAGGAAAAGCTGGAGACAACGACCTGATTGTACTGGACGCACTCACAATTGAAGCTCCGAAAACAAAAGAAATTGTCGCTTTACTGAACAACCTGTCTGTATCAGAAAAGGCATTGATTGTAACAAATGATGTTGACGAAACAGCCGTTTTGTCATCCCGCAACATTCCTGGTGTTAAGGTGCTTGCTGCAAACGAAGTCAATGTACTTGACGTTGTTGCACACAACAAGTTGATTGTCACCAAAGAAGCTGCGGCAAAGCTTGAGGAGGTGCTTGGATAATGAAGGATCCTCGCGATATTATAAAGCGCCCCGTGCTGACTGAACGTACGACTGACCAGATGGCCGATAAGAAATACACATTCGACGTTGATACAAAGGCAAACAAGTCTGAGATCAAACGTGCAGTAGAAGCCATCTTTGATGTGAAAGTCGTTAAAGTCAACACGTTGAACGTAAAAGGTAAGCCAAAACGTTACGGCCGCTATTCAGGCTATACAAATAACCGCAAAAAAGCCATTGTCACTTTGACGCCGGAAAGTAAAGAACTTAACTTCTACGAAGGCGAATAAGGAATATTAAAGAAGGAGGTTACTGATCGTGCCACTTAAAAAGTACAAACCGACATCCAACGGTCGCAGAAACATGACATCATTGGATTTCGCAGAAATTACAACGGATACGCCGGAAAAGTCATTGTTAACGTCGCTTCCTAAAAAAGCCGGCCGAAACAACCAAGGTAGATTAACGGTTCGCCACCAAGGCGGCGGCCACAAACGTCAATATCGTATTATTGACTTCAAACGTAATAAGGACGGCGTACCTGGCCGGATCGCGACAATCGAATATGATCCGAACCGTACGGCAAACATTGCCCTTGTTCATTACGTGGATGGAGAAAAACGTTACATCCTCGCACCAAAAGGCATTCAAGTGGGGACTGAAATCATGTCTGGCGTTGACGCTGACATCAAAGTCGGAAATGCACTTCCTTTGAAGAACATTCCAGTTGGTACCACGATTCACAATATCGAATTAAAACCTGGAAAAGGCGGACAACTCGTGCGTTCAGCAGGTACATCCGCTCAGATCCTTGGTAAAGAAGGCAAATACGTGCTGATTCGTCTGGTTTCAGGTGAAGTGCGTATGGTGCTTGAAACATGCCGCGCCACAATCGGCCAGGTTGGCAACCTTGAACATGAACTTGTTTCTGTTGGTAAAGCGGGCCGTTCTCGCTGGAAAGGCATTCGCCCAACCGTCCGTGGTTCTGTAATGAACCCGAACGATCACCCGCATGGTGGTGGTGAGGGTAAAGCTCCTGTAGGACGCAAGTCGCCAATGTCACCATGGGGCAAACCAACAATGGGTTACAAGACACGTAGCAAGAAAAATGCTTCTGAACAGTTTATTATCAGACACCGCAAGAAGAAATAAGTGCGTATAAATAGTTTATTTGGAAGGAGGCCTACTCATGAGCCGAAGCCTGAAAAAAGGACCTTTTGTCGATGATCACCTGATGACAAAAGTCGTTGCGTTGAATGAAAAAGACGAAAAAAGAGTCGTTAAAACCTGGTCCCGCAGGTCGACCATTTTCCCTGAATTTATCGGCCATACCATTGCCGTTTATGACGGACGCAAGCACGTGCCGGTGTACGTTACGGAAGACATGGTAGGACATAAACTCGGAGAATTTGCTCCGACTAGAACTTATCGCGGACACGTTGCTTCCGATAAGAAAACAAGTGCACGCTAACGAAAGGAGGAACTATGATGCAAGCAAAAGCTATCGCTAAACAAATTCGTATTGCTCCTCGTAAGGCGCGTCTTGTGATTGATCTTATCAGGGGCAAGGATGTCGGCTATGCTTTCGCTGTGTTGAAAAACACACAAAGAGCAGCATCACCGATCATTGAAAAAGTACTGAAATCTGCTGTTGCCAATGCGGAACATAACTATGATATGGATACAGATACCTTGTATGTAGAGCAGGCGTTTGTTGATGAAGGAGCTACACTGAAACGCTTCCGCCCACGCGCCCAGGGACGTGCGAGCAAGATCAACAAACGTACCAGCCACATTACAATTATTGTATCGGAAAAGAAGGAGGGATAACGCGTGGGTCAAAAAATTAATCCTATTGGATTCAGAATCGGAGTCATTCGCGATTGGGAATCCAAATGGTATGCTGATAAAGAATATGCGGAATATCTTCATGAAGATATCAAAATCCGTCAATATATCGAAAAGAAGCTGAAAGGCGCTGCTGTTTCCGGCATTGAACTGGAACGTGCTGCGAACCGGATTAACGTAACTATTAAGACGGCGAAACCAGGCATGGTCATCGGTAAAGGCGGCTCTGAAGTTGAAAATCTTCGGAAAGCGCTGAACGATCTTACTGGCAAACGTGTACACGTTAATATTTTTGAAATTAAACAAGCTGATCTTGATGCAAAACTTGTTGCTGAAAATATTGCTCGCCAGCTGGAAGGCCGTATCTCATGGAGACGTGCACAGAAGCAAACACTGCAAAGAGCAATGAGAGCAGGCGCAAAGGGTATTAAGACGCAATGTGCCGGACGCCTTGGCGGCGCAGACATGGCGCGTACAGAGGATTACAGTGAAGGAACTGTTCCGCTTCATACTTTGCGTGCCGACATTGATTATGGGACAGCAGAAGCTGATACCACATATGGCAAGATCGGTGTTAAAGTATGGATTTATCGCGGAGAAGTCCTTCCGACGAAAGGAACGACAAAGAAGGAAGGAGGCAAATAATTATGTTAATGCCTAAACGTACAAAGTATCGCAGACAGCACCGCGGCAGAATGCGTGGTCAGACAAAAGGCGGCGCTTCGGTAACTTTCGGTGAATACGGATTACAGGCGCTTGAATCCGCTTGGATTACGAGCCGCCAGATTGAAGCAGCGCGTATTGCAATGACACGTTTTATGAAGCGTGGCGGTAAAGTGTGGATCAAAATTTTCCCGCAAAAATCATACACAAAGAAACCTCTTGATGTCCGAATGGGTTCCGGTAAAGGTGCTCCTGAAGGATGGGTGGCTGTTGTAAAACCAGGCCGTGTTCTTTTTGAAGTCGGCGGTGTAAGTGAAGAAGTGGCAAGCGAAGCTTTAAGACTTGCAAGCCACAAATTGCCAATTAAAACGAAATTCGTGAAACGTGAAGAAGTGGGTGGTGACGCAAATGAAGGCTGAGGAAATTCGTAATTTGACCACTGCTGAAGTTGAAGAAAACGTTAAGTCCTTGAAGGAAGAATTATTTAATCTGCGTTTCCAGCTCGCTACCGGACAATTGGAAAATCCGGCTCGCATTCGTGAAGTCCGCAAATCCATTGCTCGCGCAAAAACGATTTTGCGTGAACGTGAATTGAATGTTCAAAACGGCTGAGAAGGAGGTTATCTGAATGGCAGAAGAAGCACGCAATAACGCGCGAAAAGTTCTGGTCGGTCGTGTTGTTTCAGACAAGATGGAAAAGACCATTACTGTGTTAGTTGAGACCTATAAGAACCACCGTCTCTATGGAAAGCACGTGAAATATTCTAAGAGATTCAAAGCACATGATGAAAATAATCAGGCTAAAGTCGGCGATATCGTTGAAATCGTTGAAACTCGCCCGCTTTCGAAAGATAAACGTTTTCGTCTTGTGAAAATCGTTGAGGAATCCGTTATTATCTGATCTGTCGGACACGTCCGAAGATCGAAGGGAGGTTGCACTGTATGATTCAGCAGGAAAGCCGTTTGAAAGTTGCCGATAATTCAGGTGCCCGTGAAGTCCTGACCATTAAGGTTCTGGGAGGATCAGGCCGCAAGACAGCAAATATCGGCGATGTAATCGTTGCTTCGGTAAAACAAGCAACACCAGGTGGCGTTGTCAAGAAGGGCGAAGTTGTGAGAGCAGTTGTCGTTCGTACGAGACATGGCGTGAGACGTACTGACGGTTCTTACATCCGTTTTGACGAGAACGCTGTTGTTTTGATCAAGGAAGACAAAAGCCCACGTGGCACGCGTATCTTTGGGCCAGTTGCCCGTGAATTACGTGACGGACAATTTATGAAAATCGTGTCTCTTGCACCGGAAGTATTGTAATTCTGAATGGTCAGGAAAAGGAGGTGGCATTTAACATGGCAAAACTGCATGTGAAAAAAGGCGATAAGGTTCAAGTCATTTCCGGCAAGGATAAAGGCAAACAAGGTGTGATTCTTGCAGCTTACCCGGCGAAGGAACGTGTGCTTGTTGAAGGTGTCAACATCGTCAAAAAGCATTCGAAACCGAGCCAGGCAGCTCCGCAAGGCGGCATCCTCGAACACGAGGCGCCAATTCACGTATCAAATGTTATGCTGCTTGATCCAAAAACAAATGAACCTACACGCGTGGGTCATAAAATAGTAGACGGAAAAAAAGTACGTGTTTCTAAAAAATCAGGCGAAGTCATCGAGTAAGCTGATTGTCTGTGAAAGGAGGTAAATACATGAGCCGTTTCAAAGAAAAGTACGACAAGGAAGTTGTTCCGGCCTTAGTTGAAAAGTTTAACTATACATCTGTTATGCAGGTGCCAGCAATCGAAAAAGTAGTCATTAATATGGGTGTTGGCGAAGCAGTCCAGAACTCCAAAGTCCTGGACAGCGCTGTTGAAGATCTGACCGCTTTAGCCGGCCAGAAACCAGTAATTACACGCGCAAAGAAATCCATCGCTGCATTCAAACTTCGTGAAGGTGTTGCGATTGGTACGAAAGTAACACTCAGGAAAGAACGCATGTATGACTTTCTTGATAAGCTGGTCACTGTTGCACTTCCTCGTGTACGTGACTTCCGTGGTGTGTCAAAGAAAGCATTTGATGGCCGCGGCAACTATACGCTAGGTATCCGCGAACAATTAATCTTCCCTGAAATTGATTATGACAAGGTTGATAAAGTGCGCGGTATGGACATTGTTATCGTTACGTCAGCAAACACTGATGAAGAAGCTGCAGAATTGCTTACATTGCTAGGCATGCCGTTCGTTAAAAAATCGTAAGGAGGATATGAATTTTGGCAAAAAAATCAATGCTTGTATCATCACATCGCCCAAAAAAATTCAAAGTGCAGGAATACACACGCTGTGAACGCTGCGGACGTCCTCATTCGGTTCTTAGGAAATTCAAATTATGCAGAATTTGTTTTCGCGAACTTGCCTATAAAGGACAAATCCCAGGTGTTAAAAAAGCTAGCTGGTAAAATTTTAAGTGATAGGGAAGGAGGTCGATTTGCATGGTCATGACAGATCCAATTGCAGATATGCTGACCCGCATTCGTAACGCCAATATTGTTCGCCATGAACAGATTGAGTTGCCAGGTTCCAGAATCAAGAAGGAGATTGCTGAGATCCTGAAACGCGAAGGATTTATCAAAGACGTGGAGTACATTGAAGATAACAAACAAGGTGTGCTTCGCTTGATTCTGAAATACGGTGGTAATAAAGAACGTGTTATTTCTGGATTGAAGAGAATCAGCAAGCCGGGCCTTCGCGTTTATGCGAAAGCCGATGAGGTGCCGAGAGTTCTTGGCGGCCTTGGTATTGCTCTTGTTTCAACGTCAAAAGGTATTATTACGGATAAAGAAGCACGTCAGCAAAAAGTTGGCGGCGAAGTGCTCGCTTACGTTTGGTAATTAGCAAACAAGAATGGAGGTGTCCTAATGTCTCGTATTGGTTTAAGACCGACTGCCGTTCCTGATGGTGTGACGGTTACGATTGATGGCCAGACTGTAACAGTCAAAGGCCCTAAAGGTGAATTATCCCGGAAGTTCCACCCGGACATGATCATCAAGCAAGAAAACAATGAAATAAAAGTTGAAAGACCAGATGACTCAAACCAGCACAAAGCTCTGCACGGTACGACGAGCAGTTTGATCAGCAATATGGTTGAAGGCGTGACGAAAGGCTTCGTTAAGAATCTGGAACTTGTCGGCGTTGGTTATCGTGCCAACAAACAAGGCAATAACTTGGTTTTAAATGTTGGCTACTCTCACCCGGTAGAAATCGTTCCTGAAGAAGGAATTGAATTAGCTGTTGAAGGCAATAACAAAGTTTCCGTCAGTGGAATTGACAAACAGCGTGTCGGCGAAGTTGCCGCAAACATTCGTTCCGTACGCTCACCGGAACCTTATAAGGGTAAAGGTATTCGCTACGAAGGCGAGAAAGTGCGCCGCAAGGAAGGCAAAACAGGTAAGTAATTCATTTCAATTTCTACTAGAAAGGAGCGACGGACTGTATGATTACAAAAAAAGACAAAAACGCGCTTCGTCAAAAAAGACATCTTCATGTGCGCCACCGCATCGTGGGTACAGCAGAACGTCCGCGTTTAAATGTTTTTCGTTCTTCCAAGAATATATATGCGCAATTGATTGATGATGCGAAGGGTGTAACGCTTGTATCTTCGTCATCGATTGATAAAGCATTTGATCTTGAAAAAGGCAGCGATGTTGCAGCAGCCAAAAAAGTCGGCGAATTGATCGGCGAACGTGCTTTGGAAAAAGGTATTGACACGGTAGTGTTTGACCGAAGCGGTTATCTTTATCACGGACGTGTTAAGGCAGTAGCCGAAGGCGCCCGGGAAGCAGGACTTAAATTTTAAGATTAAGGAGGGGAATCCATGGCTAATAATGATCGCAATAAATCAGAATTTGAAGAACGCGTCGTAACAATCAACCGCGTGGCGAAAGTAGTAAAAGGCGGACGCAGGTTCCGTTTTTCAGCGCTGGTTGTTGTCGGCGACAAAAAAGGTAATGTAGGTTATGGGCAGGGCAAGGCTCATGAAGTTCCTGAAGCCATTCGCAAAGCGATTGAGGATGCGAAGAAGAACGTATTTAACGTTCCGATCGTTAACACAACTATTCCTCATCAAGTAACAGGTCATTCAGGTGCAGGCAGCGTATTGCTGAAACCAGCATCTGAAGGTACCGGAATTATCGCCGGCGGTCCTGTCCGCGCCGTGCTCGAACTGTCTGGTCTAGGTGATATTCTCTCGAAATCACTCGGATCAAACAATCCGATTAACATGGTTCGCGCGACTGTTGAAGGTTTGCAAAGCCTGAAACGCGTGGAACACGTAGCTAAACTGCGTGGAAAATCAGTGGAAGAACTGCTCGGATAAGGAGGGAACAGGATTGGCTAAAAAATTGGAAATCACCCTCAAACGTAGTGTGATCGGACGTCCTGAATCACAACGCGTGACGGTAAGAACTCTTGGTCTGAGAAAAACTTACCAAACGGTTGTCCAGGATGATAATCCGGCAATTCGCGGCATGATCAACAAGGTATCCCACCTTTTGGCAGTACGCGAACTGAATGATTGATTTTGAACGAAACTGAGAATAAGGAGGTGCCAAGATGAAACTCCATGAATTGAAACCAGCTGAAGGCTCCCGGTTCGCTCGCAAAAGAGTAGGGCGCGGCTACGGTTCAGGACTTGGCAAAACATCTGGTCGAGGACAAAAAGGACAGAAAGCTCGTTCGGGCGGCGGAGTACGTCTCGGATTTGAAGGCGGACAGAATCCATTACTTCAGAGACTGCCAAAGAAGGGCTTTAAGAACCCGACTCGCAAAATCTATTCTGTTGTTAACGTTGAGAAACTGAATCGTTTCGAAAACGGAACAGAGATCACTCCAGAACTTTTGCTTGAAACTCGGGTGATCAGAAAATTAAATGATGGTGTTAAGGTATTGGGTGAAGGCAAGCTTGAAGCAAAATTGACAGTTAAGGCGCATAAATTTTCTGCTTCTGCCATAGAAGCTATCGAAGCTGCCGGCGGAAACACTGAGGTGATTTGATGTTTCAAGTGCTTTCCAGTATGTGGCGAGAAGCCGAAATTCGCCGAAAAATAGTATTCACACTGCTTATGCTCATTATATTTCGGATCGGGACTTACATTCCCGTTCCGGATATTAATACAGAGCTGATCAATTTCAGTGATTCCAGTGCCTTTGGCTTATTTAACACTTTTGGCGGGGGCGCGCTGCAAAACTTCTCCATTTTATCCATGGGCATTATGCCTTATATCACTTCATCCATCATTGTGCAGCTTCTGCAGATGGATGTCGTGCCGAAGCTGACCGAATGGTCAAAGCAAGGAGAAATGGGAAGGCGCAAGCTGAATCAGCTGACAAGGTATGGGACGATTGTGCTTGGTTTTGTCGAAGCACTTGGTCTTTCATACACGTTCAGTAACAGTTATCAAGGGTTGGTTAGCAATCCA
Organism: Sporolactobacillus laevolacticus DSM 442; assembly: GCF_000497245.1. GTDB lineage: Bacteria > Bacillota > Bacilli > Bacillales > Sporolactobacillaceae > Sporolactobacillus > Sporolactobacillus laevolacticus. Next base: position 20,486 of record NZ_AWTC01000020.1, on the reverse strand, counting down.
ACCATCTGGACCTTTCTGATCATTGCATTGGTACTGACAACTGGTACGGCTTTTCTCGTGTGGCTGGGTGATCAGATTACCGCTTACGGCGTAGGTAACGGCATTTCTATTATTATCTTTGCAGGAATTGTCGCACGTATTCCTACGGCTGTGAGCCAAATTTATGCTCAGCGGTTTGCTTCGTCAACCAACACATTTATGGAAGTACTTGGATTGCTCGCCATTGTCGTTATTGTCCTGCTTATTGTTGTTGGAACTATTTTCGTTCAGCAAGGGACAAGAAAAATTCCAATTCAATATGCAAAACGGACAGTTGGTACGAAGACGTACAGTGTGGAACCGACACATTTACCGATCAAGGTTAATGCTGCCGGTGTTATCCCTGTAATCTTCGCAATCTCACTGATGATCACACCGCCAACGATTGCTCGTTTTTTCCCTGAGAATAATGTGACTGCGTGGATTATCCGTGTGTTCGACTATTCTACAGTTTACGGGATGATCATTTATGCGGTACTGATCATTGCCTTTACCTATTTTTATACGTTTGTTCAGGTTAACCCTGAGAAAATGGCGAAAAATCTTGGTGAACAAGGCGGTTATATTCCTGGCATCCGTCCTGGAAAGAGCACGGAAAAGTACATTACCAAGATTCTTTACCGCCTGACTTTCCTTGGAGCCATTTTCCTTACGGCGATCTCTCTGCTTCCAATTGTTTTTGGCGAAATCGGCAACTTGCCGACAAGTGCCAGAATAGGCGGAACAAGCCTGTTAATCGTTGTCGGGGTTGCATTGGATACGATGAAACGTATTGAGAGCCAATTGATTAAGAAGAACTACCAAGGCTTTATCAGAAAAAGGTAAGGTACTGACGGTGATAGAGTCAGGAGGAGTACAATGAATCTAATATTGATGGGTTTGCCTGGTGCCGGTAAAGGCACTCAGGCTGAGCGGATTGTTGACAAATTCAGTTATCCTCATATTTCGACTGGCGACATGTTCCGTCAGGCAATTAAGGATGGCACGCCGCTTGGAAAACAAGCGAAGTCTTTTATCGATAAAGGCGCACTTGTTCCGGATGAAGTGACGATCGGTATTGTCAACGAACGCTTATCCAAGAGCGACACGAATGAAGGTTTTCTTCTCGATGGTTTTCCGAGAACAGTTGAGCAGGCTGAGGCGCTTGACCAAATGTTGGCGGACCACGGAAAGAAGATTGACGCCGTTCTTTATATCCATGTCGATCCTGAGAAACTGCTTGCCCGTTTGACGGGACGCCGAATCTGTTCCGAGTGTGGGGCAACTTATCACCTAACGTTCAATCCTCCTGCAAAAGAGGGGATTTGCGACAAGTGTGGTGGCGCTCTGAAACAACGCGCGGATGATAATGAAGCGACTGTTCATGAACGGCTGCAGGTCAATATACGTCAGCAGCAACCGCTGCTTGACTTCTATGAAGCAAAAGGGTCTTTGAAGACAATCAATGGAGATCAGGCAATTGATTCTGTCTTCAAAGAAGTTTCAGAGATCTTGGGCGTTCTCGCCAAGTGATTACTCGGAAAACGGACGATGAAATCAGCAGGATCCGACATGCGGGAAAAATAGTGGCCGACACGCTGGAAAGCTTGCGTCAGGCTATTCGTCCCGGCATATCGACGATTGAACTCGATGCGCTGGCAGAGCGCTTGATAAGGGATGCGGGAGCTGAGCCGTCGTTTAAAGGATACGATGGTTTCTCAAAAAGTATCTGTACATCCGTCAACGATCAGTTGGCCCATGGAATTCCTGGTTCCTATGTTCTGCAGGACGGAGACATTATCAGTATCGACATTGGTGCTAAGTATGAAGGCTTTCATGCAGACTCCGCCTGGACTTTCCCTGTGGGCTTGATTTCTGAGACGACCCGAAGACTTCTGGAAACGACGGAAGAATCGCTTTACAAAGGAATTGCTGAAGCTAAGCCGGGAATGCGGCTGTCCAACATTTCTCATGCGATTCAAGGATGCGCCGAGTCAAATGGATTTTCCGTCGTACGTGAACTGACTGGCCATGGTGTTGGACGTGATCTTCATGAGGCGCCTGATGTCCCGAATTACGGTCGTCCAGGCCGGGGACCGGTGCTGAAACCCGGAATGGTTTTGGCTATTGAACCTTTGGTTAATGAGGGCAGCCGGGATATCTGGATGGTTGAAGATGATGACTGGACCCTGATGACTCAGGATGGAAGCATGTGTGCACATTATGAGCACACAATTGTTATTACGGAAAATGGAAATGAAATCTTGACAAAGCAATAAGTGAAGGTGATGATTGATGGGTAGTGATCAAGCCCCTTTACCTGTCCCCGGTCAGCTTGTATGTGTGCTGAAGGGGAAAGAATCGGGTTCTTATTTTGTCATTGTGCGACTTATTGATCATCGTTTTGTTGAAATCGCAGATGGTGATAAGAGAAAGTTTGACAATGCGAAAAAGAAGAACATCAGCCATCTTGAACTTCAAACATATATATCTGTCGAAGTACAGAAAAGTCTGCGCGAGATCGGTCGCGTGACAAACGGAAAACTGCGTTTTGCCATCGCTCATTTTTTAGATGGAGAAATCAGTAACAAGAGGAAGGGTGAGTCAGCGGATGGCTAAGGAAGATGTCATTGAAGTTGAAGGCACCGTTATCGAACCACTGCCAAATGCAATGTTTCGTGTGGAATTGGAGAATGGCCATAAGATTTTAGCTCATGTATCCGGCAAGATCCGTATGCATTTCATCCGAATTTTGCCGGGAGATAAAGTAACGGTCGAGCTGTCGCCATATGATGTGTCGCGCGGCCGCATTACGTTCAGGCATAAATAATTGCTCTGCGGGTGTATAAGGAGGGTTCAATAATGAAAGTAAGACCATCAGTAAAGAAAATTTGTGAAAAATGTAAGATTGTTCGCCGTAAAGGCGTTGTCATGGTGATTTGTGAAAATCCTAAACATAAACAAAGACAAGGTTAATAAGGAGGTGTTTTGACGTATGGCTCGTATTGCAGGTATCGACATCCCAAGAGAAAAACGTGTGGTTATTTCTCTAACCTACATCTTCGGCATTGGCCCGGCAACTGCCAAGAAGATCTTGGCAGAGGCCAACGTATCCGAAGATACACGTGTACGTGACCTGACTGAAGAAGAACAGACACGTATTCGTGAAGTTGTTGACCACTACCGTGTGGAAGGAGACCTTCGCCGCGAAGTTTCTCTTAATATCAAACGACTTATTGAAATTGGTTCATATAGAGGCATCCGCCACCGCAGAGGTTTGCCGGTTCGTGGACAAAACACAAAGAACAACTCACGTACGCGTAAAGGTCCAAAGCGCACGATGGCTGGTAAAAAGAAATAAGTAAAGGAGGGTTAAACATTTATGGCAAAAGCACAACAACGTACGCGTAAGCGTCGTATCAAGAGAAATGTTGAAAACGGGGTGGCTCATATCCGTTCAACATTCAACAATACAATCGTGACCATTACTGATCCACACGGAAACGCGATTTCCTGGGCAAGCTCAGGCGGTCTTGGATTCAAAGGGTCTAGGAAGTCAACTCCTTTTGCAGCGCAAACAGCAGCGGAAGCAGCTGGAAAAAGTGCTTTAGACAGTGGCATGAAGAGTGTTGAAGTATCTGTCAAAGGACCAGGCGCCGGCCGTGAAGCAGCAATCCGTGCACTTCAAGCAGTTGGACTTGAAGTGACCACAATCCGTGACGTCACTCCAGTTCCTCACAACGGTTGCCGGCCTCCGAAACGTCGCCGCGTTTGATTGTATAGCTCGCTATTAATCTGTTAATAATGCAACTATGACTAAACGTGTACACCGATCAGAGAAGCACGCCGTAAGCCCGAAGGAAGTTTTATTGGAAAATTTTGGCCAACGCGCGCTGACCAAAGTATCGACGTTTTGAAGGAGGGTTCATATTTGATGATTGAGATCGAAAAGCCAAAGATCGACACGGTTGAAATAGCAGACGATGGAAGTTATGGAAAGTTTGTTGTTGAACCGCTCGAACGTGGATACGGCACGACTCTGGGTAATTCTTTACGTCGAATTTTACTTTCATCCCTCCCAGGCGCGGCTGTAACGACAGTACAATTTGATACTGTACTTCATGAATTTTCCACTATTGAAGGCGTTGTGGAAGATGTAACGGCGATTATCCTGAATATCAAAAAGCTTTGCTTGAAGCTGTATTCGGATGAAGAGAAGACATTGGAAATCGACGTTCAGAGAGCGGGAAAAGTGACAGCTGCTGATATTATCCACGACAGTGATGTGGAAATACTGAATCCTGAACTGGAAATTGCGACGCTGGATGAAGGTGCACATTTTCATCTGAGAATGCTCGCTAAGAAAGGTCGCGGTTATGTTCCTGCTGAAGGAAATAAATCCGATGACCTGCCAATTGCCGTGATTCCAATTGATTCAATTTACACACCAATCACACGTGTGAACTATCAAGTGGAGAAAACCAGAGTCGGCCAGGTAGCCAATTACGACAAACTGACACTCGATGTCTGGACCGATGGCAGCATCCGTCCGGAAGAAGCGATTGCTCTGGGTGCCAAAATCCTGACCGAACATCTGAATATCTTCGTCGGTTTGACTGATCAAGCCCAAAAAGCTGAGATCATGATCGAAAAAGAAGAAGATAAAAAAGAAAAAGTGCTCGAAATGACGATTGAAGAACTCGACCTATCTGTAAGGTCTTACAATTGTCTGAAACGCGCCGGAATCAACACTGTTCAGGAACTGACCCAAAAGAGTGAAGAAGACATGATGAAGGTTAGAAATCTTGGACGCAAGTCTCTTGAAGAAGTTGAAGAAAAGCTGCATGACCTTGGCCTTGGGCTGAGAGTGGAAGAGTAACCAGTTGGTAGACAAGGGATTATTTTTCTTTTTTGCGCAAAAAAGAAAGATTCAAGGCAGGAATAAAGGAGGTACAAGTAAATGGCATATGCAAAATTAGGCCGGGATTCAGCTGCGAGGAAGGCGCTGTTCCGCGATCTAGCGACCGACTTGATTATTAACGAGCGTATTCAGACAACGCATTCTAAAGCAAAAGCGCTTCAGCCGATCGTTGAAAAAATGATTACGCTGGGAAAACGCGGTGATTTGCACGCACGTCGTCAAGCTGCGGCTTTTATCCGTAATGAAGTGGCTGACCAGGAATCTGGCCAGAATGCGGTTCAGAAGCTGTTTGATGAAGTCGCAAAGCGCTATGCAGAGCGTCAGGGCGGATACACACGTGTTCTGAAAGTAGGCCCTCGCAAAGGCGATGGCGCCGAATTGGCAATCATTGAACTGGTTAAATAATCAGTGATTTATGAGAGGCAGAAGCCGGGTTCATATGAGCTTGGATTTCTGCCTTTTTTAATAACCGTTTTTGTTGAATAAAATGGTATTAATTTTGAACTATAGAGCAAGGTTTATGAAAATCACGTGCCTTTGAAACTCGTGATGCAAATTAAAATCAAAAATTGATTAGATGAATAATCCCCTGTAGCAAAAATCAATAGAAAGAGAAAGTCATTGCGTGCGCATGACCTGAGCAGAGATGAGAGCGGATAGCCAGTCTATTCGCTATACATAGGTAGACGGGAAACGCGGCTGAGAGGAGTGAAAACAGTACATGGAGAAGATCATTGAAGTCAGCGGATTATCGTACCGCTACACAGAAGAGCATCCATGGGTGTTGAAAGATATCAATTTTACGGTCAATAAAGGCGAATGGTTATCAATCGTCGGTCATAACGGTTCCGGGAAATCGACACTGGCAAAATGCTTGAACGGGCTGATTTTGCCTCAAAGAGGGATTGTACGGGTCGGCGGCTATAACACTGCAGATGAAAAAACGATTTGGGATGTTCGTCGTTTGGTCGGTATGGTATTTCAGAATCCGGACAACCAGTTTGTCGGTGCTACTGTCCAGGATGATGTCGCCTTTGGCATGGAGAATCATGGCCTTCCTCGTGAAGAAATGATTAAGCGTTTATCTGAAGCGTTACGCTTGGTGAAAATGGATTCCTTTGCAAAAAGCGAACCTCATCGGCTGTCCGGTGGGCAAAAACAGCGTGTTGCAATTGCCGGCATCGTTGCCCTTCAGCCTTTAATCATTATTATGGATGAAGCGACGTCAATGCTTGATCCTGAAGGTAGAAAAGAAATTATTCAGACCGTACGCGCATTGAATAAAGAGCATCATCTGACCGTGATTTCGATTACTCATGACCTTGAAGAAGCGATTCATTCCGATCGTCTGCTCGTTATGAATGATGGACAGATTATACGCGAAGGGCAGCCGCGTGATATTTTTAAGTCAACTGATCTATTAAAAAAAATTGGCTTGGATTTGCCGTTTGCTATAAAGCTGCGCAACGCGCTGCGCGCCAAAGGTGTGCCATTAAAGGACACCGCATTATTTCAGGAAGAGTTGGTGGATGAGTTATGGACATTTCATTCGAACATGTGACCCATGTATATAGCCCAAAAACCCCATTCGAGAAACGCGCGCTTGATGATGTCAGCATCCATATTCCTTCTGGCTCTTTCACTTCAATTATCGGGCATACAGGATCTGGAAAATCAACGTTAGTTCAGCATATAAACGGGATTCTAAAGCCCTCTAACGGTACGATATCCATTGGCGATTTTGTGATCAAAGCAAATGAAAAAAAACAAAATCTAAAAGCACTGAGAGAAAAAGTCGGTTTTGTCTTTCAGTATCCGGAGCATCAATTGTTTGAAGAAACCATCATCAAGGATGTCTGCTTCGGTCCGATGAATTTTGGCGTTTCCGACTCTGAGGCGACCAAACGTGCGGAAGAAAGTTTGAAACTTGTCGGGCTCCCTTCATCATTTTGGCATCGTTCGCCTTTCGATCTGAGCGGCGGGCAAATGCGCCGTGTTGCGATTGCCGGCGTTCTTGCCATTCGTCCGCAGGCGATCATTCTTGATGAACCGACCGCTGGACTAGATCCTCGAGGAAGAGAAGAAATCCTTAGCCTGTTTAAGGATCTTCATAAAAACTTGAACATGACGATTATTATGGTGACACATAATATGAGTGATGCGGCAAATTATTCGGATCAAGTGATTGTGATGGACGGGGGTAAACCGTTGATGGCTGATACTCCTCAAAATGTATTCGCACAAGCAGAACGGCTACGTAAGGTAGGGCTGGATATTCCGGAAAGTATGGAATTTCTGAAAATGCTTACCGAGAAAACAGGGGAGCGTCGGACCATTACGGCGTTTACTCTTGATGAGACTGCGGATGCAATTATTGACATTTTGAACGGGGGGAAGGAGCATGTTTAATCTTGTAATCGGCCAATATGTGCCGCTTGATTCCTATGTTCATAAACTGGATCCTCGCTCAAAATTAGTCAGTGTATTTCTTTTCGTTGTGATTGTCTTCTTGGCAAATAACTGGATCACCAATGCGTTAATGGTCCTGTTTTGCCTGACCGGCATCTTGCTTTCCAGAATGCCGTTCTCATTTATCTATAAAGGGTTACGCTCAGTTTTCATTATTGTACTGCTCACTTTTTTGCTTAATCTTTTTCTGGCGTCTGGTGGAACGGTCCTTTTTAGTTGGGGCTGGCTTCATATCACGTCCAATGGTCTTTTTCAATCGATCTTTATCTCAATTCGTATCTTGGTGATTATCGTGGTGACAACACTTTTGACACTGACCACGTCCCCGATTGAGATAACGGATGGGATGGAAAGTCTGCTCAATCCATTGAAAAGGATCAAACTGCCTGTCCATGAGTTTGCGTTAATGATGTCGATCTCTCTACGATTTATTCCAACCTTGCTCGAAGAATCGGAAAAAATCATTAAAGCGCAGGCGGCCAGAGGATCGGACTTTACAAGCGGTTCATTGAAAAGCCGGATCAAGGCGATTGTACCGCTTCTTGTACCGTTATTTGTCGGCGCTTTTAAACGAGCAGAGGATCTGGCGATGGCAATGGAAGCGAGAGGATATCACGGTGACACGGGACGGACAAAGTTGCATCAGCTAAGATGGGGCTGGCGCGATACGTTGTTAATCGCGGCAGTTGCCGTACTCGCACTTTTGCTGATCTTCGCAAGAAATTAGAGTAATGCGGGTGGAACAATGACAAAGATGAAGTGTACTGTGGCATACGATGGTTCGCAGTTCTTTGGCTATCAAGTCCAACCGGGGAAGCGAACAGTTCAGAGCGAAATTCAAGAGGCATTAGCCCGGATGCATCATGGACAACCGGTCAAAATAGCTGCTTCGGGCAGAACCGACCGTGGCGTTCATGCTTATGGTCAGGTCTTTCACTTCGAAACGCCTCTCAATATTCCCAAGGAACGCTGGCCGCTGGCTTTGAACAGCCTCCTTCCGAATGATATCTATATTCGTGATGCAGAAGAGGTGCCTGAACAGTTTCATGCCAGGTATGACGTGAAAAAGAAGGAATACCGTTACCGGTTGCTGACACGCATGGAACCGGATCTGTTCCGCAGAATGTATACAACACAGGTTAAGGAGACGCTTGACCTGGACAGAATGAAACAGGCGGCGGGCGCGATCATTGGTACCCATGACTTCACATGCTTCTGTGCGGCAAACACAGATGTCAAAGATAAAGTGCGCACAGTTTATCAATTATCCGTTCAACGTGAAGGGGCGGATGAGATTGTTCTCCGGATTGTCGGCAGCGGCTTCCTGTATCAGATGGTAAGGATCATCACCGGAACCTTGCTCGATGTCGGCACACATAAAATCGCACCCGAACGGGTTGCCGAGATTATTGCCGGACGCGACCGGCAAGCAGCATCTGCAACGGCTCCGGCACAGGGATTGACACTTTGGAAGGTCTCTTATTGAGCGGTTTTGTTACATCACTCTATTGATCTGTAAATGATTATAAGATCAGCATCACTTATTGAAAAATATGGATTATTTTTAACGCTTTTGCAATCATTGTATAAACTGTCCTGCAGCACTTGACAATGGGCCAAGGGTATTATATTATATACTTCGGCATTTCTAATTTGACCACTATTAGCCCCAAAGATATTGGTTCAAATAGATGACTGAAACGGTGAGAAAGTTTTGGATGACAAAACTTTCATCTCAAAGCGGTTGTGGGTCGCGGAGAGAAAAGAATAATGAATGTTTGATTTGCTTAGAGGAGGAAAAAAACGTGCGTACAACTTTTATGGCCAACTCGGCTACAGTTGACCGCAAATGGCTCGTTGTTGACGCTGAAGGTCAGACACTTGGCCGCTTGGCAAGTGAAGTGGCAGCCATTCTTCGCGGTAAAACAAAACCGACTTTTACACCACATGTTGATTGTGGCGATAATGTAATCATAATCAATGCGAACAAAATTGAATTGACCGGCAAGAAATTGCTGACGAAAAAATACATCCATCACTCCGGTTTTCCGGGTGGTATCAAAGCACGTTCTGCGCAAGATATGCGCGCAACTCGTGCTCGTGAAATGCTGGAGAGAACGATCAAAGGCATGCTTCCGCACAATAGTCTCGGAAGAAAAATGGCTACGAAACTTCATGTATACGAAGGCGCGGAACATCCGCATGCCGCACAAAAACCAGAAGCTTACACGCTTCGTGGTTGATTAGGGAGGGAAAAGAATAATGGCACAAGTACAATACTACGGCACCGGACGCCGTAAAAGTTCTGTCGCTCGCGTAAGACTCGTACCTGGCGAAGGTAAAGTTGTCATCAACGGCCGCAGCGCCGATGAATATTTTAACCTTGAAACACTTCGCACGATTCTGAAACAACCGCTCGTTTCAACAGAAACAGAAGGCAGATATGATGTTCTTGTTAATGTTGAAGGCGGCGGTTTCACAGGCCAAGCCGGAGCAATCCGTCACGGCGTTGCCCGTGCATTGCTTGAAGCTGATCCTGAATACCGCGCGGTTTTGAAAAAAGCCGGCTACCTGACACGTGACCCAAGAATGAAAGAGCGTAAGAAATACGGACTCAAAGGCGCTCGTCGCGCTCCACAGTTCTCAAAACGCTGATTTATCAACGTTTCACGCCCCTTACCGAGCAATCGGAAGGGGCGTTTTTATGCTCTAAAACAGCCTCGTGACGAGATTTTGAGGATCTTCAGTTCTCTATTGTTCTTTTCATGTATTCCTGATACCTTCCTGCCTATTTAAATTTGACTCGCTTAGCAACATAGGTAGTTATTCATTGTCGTTGCTAATCGTTTGTAACTCTTAAATTATTCTATAAGCTTTATCAGCCTCTCTCTATGTATCGTATCCCCAAAATGTTCTTGTTTTTTTCTTACCTAACAGCTCACTTATCAGATCGTTTTTTCTTTTTTCGCTCAAAGTGCTCTAAAATAGTATTTACTGTTTGAACGATGAGAAGACACAAGAATGCAAGATAATGATATTGAAATGGTGCCCAAAGCATAATTAAAATTCCAATAAGAAAAGCAAGTAAATATAAGAAATCTTTTTTATATGAAATGAAGAATTTAATAACTGAATTCATTTTGAATCACCTCTTATTAGTATCACGGACAGGTCTTTATCAAGAATCCCTGTTTTGATGGTGGTCCAATGACATTCCAATAGCACACGAAAAACCAATAAAGATTGGATATACAAAGAGTAGGAGCAACAGAAAAAATGCAGCGCCATAGTTATCTCCGTCATTAGGATTATTGTTTGGAATCCATGTTGAATAATAGGTGAGTAGTAGCCAAAAGGGGAACCACAAAAGTGCAGACAACAAAACGAGCAAACTTCCTTTGAACAATGAAGATGTCAGTTTCACAACAACAAAAAAATAGAGTAATGCACCAATAATGACAATTGCAAAGTAAAGATGTTCAAGGCTTTGCTCCGAGATATGAAACCATGAAGCGATTTGATAAGGCCGGAACATCGGGAAAGTAACGATAAATAGACATACAGCGTGTAATATGCTTAAAAAGATCACCTTTAACGCGTTTTTTATGATTTGCATGACTACTCTAAACATGATTTTTGTTTATCTTATCACTATTTATACGGGGGGAGAATATGTTTGCCAGTTAAGCTGCTTGATTTATTCAGAGAGATCATAGTAGATAATTTAGCCGGCGGAGGCGGTGCGAGCACCGGCATTGAAATGGCGACAGGGTTGAACATGCTATCAACCACGACCCAGATGTCATAGTGATGCAAAAGGTTAACCATCCGGAGACAGAGTAGGTTGCATGATACGGCAACGCGGTGTATCTACAGTTTGTAGAGGCGTTGGTGAGAGCAAATTTGCCGGAACCATGTGTTAAGAAGTACAAGTGGGCTGTTGCAGAGTAGCACACATTATTATCAGGAATAACTTATTTTGCTTTCTGGTTTTTACATGCTTTCCTATCCAATATTCCATTCACGATTGAGTATGAGACAACGAGCAGAAAAGTAACAGTAGAGGATAGAAATCCATGGCGGTGAAGAAGAAAAATGGCTGCTGGGCCCGCCAATAAAAATGGAACATCCAGGATCAGAAACCGTCTTGAGGTGATATAACGCTTTGCTTTTTCAAGCACTGAGATCAGCTCCTCTGACTAGAACTTATTATGCAGGATATCAGAAAATAGTTACAATAAAATTTATACCTCAGAAATATGTCGAGGCATTGATGAGAGCGAACATGCCGGAGCTGTGCGTTAAGAAATACAGATGGGCTGTGGCGGAATGAATCAATCTTATCAGTAATCATTATTCTGATTCTTGCTACGTCTCCTCTTTTGGATGAAGTTTATGGAATAATAAAAAATCCAAAAAATAATTGGAACACATGCGAACAATAAATGCTGATTAACAACTACTAGAACTGTCATGATGATAAGAGCGGGAATAGTAAGTAAACCATAAAGTTTCCAGTTCATTTTTTGCACATCCCTTTGAGTTGACATGGAATTATTATACTCCGAGTCTGGATGAACAGGGTATCTAATAATGGATTTATTGTAATGTAGACAGCAAATGCGAAGCAAGGAAGGAGTATTTATGAAAGTTATTTATGTTAAATGGCATAACAATTATCACTTTGTTTTAGGTAGAGAATACGATACACTGCCTTATAAAAAAGTGGCTGTTAATAGATGGGCAATTATATTGCGAAGAATGCTTTAAAAAAGTTTAATTCGCAGTACAACCCTACTGCTTCTTTCTCTCTTTCCTTTTGAGCACGAAGTTAACTATTTCTCGAATGGCTCCTGGGATAGTAATAAGAATAACTGCCCAAAGTTTGAGATCAGCTGGACCAAATAAAGTGATCAAGATAAAGGCAGATACAAAGGGTATCGCCAACAATAGATACTGTTTATAACTCACGATAGCTGCATCTCCTTATAAAAAAATCGGATGGCTACATTTTGACTACCTGTACGGATCTCCAGGGTTCATTTTTTTGTACGCTACATATTAATGAGAAATTGAATTGCGGGACCAAGCATTGAAAAAATTCATTTGATTTTCAGTTTGTTTAATTATCATTATAAACGAAGCTTAACAGGCTTTCGTTTTTATTCTCTAAGGCTAATTAATTTAATTTTGGATATTCCAAATCTGGACCCTTCGGAGTCCTATTTTTTATGGCAAATCTCATTAAAAGTGAGGTGATCTTTATCAAGACATTTAATTCAGATTGGTAGCCGTGGTTCCGACGCGAAGAAGATCCAGAAGTTGCTTAATATTACAGCGGATGGGATTTATAGAGTTAAAACAGCTGCAGTAGTTAAGGCTTTTCAAAGAATCATGGTCCTGCGATAGATGGCATCGTTGGTATTAGAGCTTGGTCAGTAAAGTTTAAAAAAATAAAAGGAAGCGACTTACGTGTTTCAAACAATCATTTCAATTGGACATACAGACAGCAAAAACAGTTGTTACCGTAACTGGTGGCACTTTTGTTATTCATATTAAACATCACATTGATCTTGTAAAGATTAAAAAGCCGAGACCTTCTTACAGTATGTATCCCCGGTTATGCCGGGATAAAAAAATCCCCATTAATCACGGGGAAGTGGAATGCATTTCATTTTTTTATTACAGTATTTATTGTATAGCACTGTGAACTATTTTTGGTTCTTCGTTGTTAGTCTCCTCTTTAATCCATCGAATTGCCTGATAAAAGTGGTAGAACAGTACCAGCTCCATTAATGCTAAGAGTAAGTCAATTGATACAGATTCCTCATAGGGAGCGCTAGGATTCACAAAAAAGGGATCTCCACTATATAAGAAGAGGTTTAAGTTGTAAAACGCGGCTATAACAGATGTTACCAATCCCCATTTCGCTAATCCTGATGAAAAAGAACGAGATCCAAGTATGGGAATCAATATAAAAGAGATACCAACAAATAGTTCAGTGAGTGTTGCACCCGTAGCAAACAGCACTGAATTTGGCAAGACAATACCTTTAAGAATTGGGTGATAAAATCCGAACGCGTCAGTTATGGATGTACTTAGTTCATGATGGAATCCCGTGACAAATCCACCAAACACTTTACTTAAACCAGACATTAGCATCTCGTAACCAATGACTAACATGATTAACATAATTGAACGATTGGCTAAGGTTTTCGAAAAACTCATTTTTGTTCCTCCTCTTGGGTTCTGTTTCATACTCATATATCACATTGATTATTCTAAGGGAAAAAACTGAATCTAAACTGAAAACACATTAAACAAAAAGATCCGTTCTATTTCATTTACTCGCTTGGTTGAGAAGAAAAAAGTTGAAATTTAAGAGACCTTAAACGAACTTAAAAAAATTGAATCGAGGGTTGATCAAAAACTTGCTAGTTTGAGTGTCAATGATGTCCAGGAATGCATAATGTTTATTCATTCCGTACGTATCATAAGCAATCATTAATTTATTCAAAGGATTAAGACGACGAGAATATCAAATCATCTGTTTTATAGAGGCCATCCTTAATGTAACTTAACTTCGCTGCTTATCGCCCAAGATAATTGCAGCCATAAAAAAGCTCCTTGTGGCTATAGCACAAGGAACTGGAAGAAGATATAAACGATTGGTGAACATAATTAGATAGGATCTATTGATCGAGGATGTACTTATATATTAGGAATTTGCGAAATTAATGGTTTTAGGGGATTTATTTCTCGTTGAAAGTGTTTCACTCTCAAACGAGTGAAATCTTCGATGACGACATACTTTTTATCCTTAACTAGGATAACATCTCCCTTTTTATACTTTCGTCTTTTTGCGTCGATTTGTACCGTTTCATCTAAATGCCAGGCTGTTGAGTGATCAATATATTGAATAATGTACATGTTACGAATCACTTATTAATCCCCCTAATACGATGTGATATGTAATAAACATCATTTCGGAAATTAATTATAGCAATAAATTTTCCTTATTATGCCAAAAAGTAAACTATACTATACATAAAAAAATCCCCATGCTGCGCACAGGGTAAAAAGCAGAGGGAATACATTCATTATCACCGGAATACTTGATTTTCAAACGGATAAACATCAAAAATGTAGATACTGATTTGGCTCTTGTTCTAAGAAAATTGCGCTGGAAACTGCCGGGCAATTCCATAGGCCATAACATCTGCCATGACCAAGGCTTGTTGCTCAATTTGATCGAAGACTGTGACGCTGTCTGCGTACTTTTTCGATAAGAAGGCAACAGCTTCATCCTTAGTCATTTTTAGATGTGCGTGCAGCATTGTTTGCCAGTCTCTTGCCGACCAGTAGGGATTGATGCTGCCTAGGAATGCGACAATTTGATCGGCGTTGGCATACCATTTCTTTTCGGCTTCTGCAGCGGCTGTACTATTCCCGGCTTTCGCAGCCTTAACGAGTTGAGCTGCGATAACCAGATGTTCTGTAAACAAGGTTGAAAATCTCGAAGCGATTGCAGGGCCATACAGAGGGGCTAAAAGTTGTTCGAAATCCTTAGGATTTCTGAGCAGGCGATTTGTAGTGACTGTGATATCGGGCAGATCAAACACGATTCCGCTTATTGTCAGCCGAGTCCAGAAGACATGTTGTTCCCAAAGCATTCTCAGATGATTTCTTAATTCAGCCTCCGCCATGCTGATCTGTTGAGCCATCATTATCACAACCCCAATAAAGTTTTATTCCATAACTTATGAAGTTTTTGATAAGAAAATTACGAGAAAGAAAAAGGCATAAAGAAACGCGGTAAAGAGAGACAGTGGAATAAATCGCGGGCATGAATGATACATGAAAATGACTAAACGGTTACAACATCCAAAGTACTATTGACGATGGAAATAAAAACGACTATATTACATTTGTTTCGATAATATTACATTTATGTTACAGAGGAGATTGAAAAATGAAAAAGCGTTTTTCAATAATGGTCATTGTTGCTCTACTTATTTCTTGCTTGAGTTTTTCGTCATTTGCTTCTGCTGAAACTGCCAAAGCTACCATTTACTACACAGCAGCAGGTACACATCTTTATAAAGACAAGAAGGGCGTAAAAACGATCCGCACGCTGTCGGTGAATACAAAATTTTATATTCGCCATAAGCCGTCACGGGGTTTCTATCGTGTAACGTACAGCAAAAGTTCAGGGTACATCAATGTGAAGAATCTAACAAAATCAAAAGCTGCGACTTATAAGGATTTTGAGGGATCATGGTATTTAGGCAAAGTTAACGCACATGTTTCCCGACAGATTTTAATTACAAAAAACTATATTTATTTTAATTATGATCCCGGAGCAGTCATCGCGGTTGTCAAATCGAAGAATGCCGTTGTTAGAAATAATACTTTGTATTTGCAGCATGTAACGCTTCACGGTGACGGAACACAGATCTGGGGTAAATTGACCCAGACTATGGAGCTGAAAATGAAGAATGGAAAGAAGACGCTTCTTGTAAGTAAACCGGATAATAAAATCATTAAGGATTTTTATGGAAAAGCAGTAATGAAATGAAGTCAGGGTTGGAAAATTAAATCAATTGATAATACAAGGCGTTTAACCGGATTGGGTTGAGCGCCTTTTTTTCAATACCTTGCAATGAAAAATAAGCCCCAACATTTACCTTGTCATTGCTTTCCGTTCTTACGGCTACGCTATGGAAAAAGCTGTTACGTTTGATCGCGTGATTCTTGCCGGATGCTAAATAAGGAAAGGAGGAGCGATGATGGGTATTGTTATGGATTTTAGAGAGAAACAGCGCCACAAACAGTTGGATTCAGAAAGGCGCGCACTGCAGGATTTATCTTTTACAAAAATTGAAGAGTCCGTCCACAGCTATTTTGATCAATATTTGGCGCTTGTTCCTGCCGCAGGAGCAACAGGAAAAGAAATGTGTGCGGAATATGCGTTGGAGAGTTTTCTTCTTGGCTCCTCAATGGGACGTTTCGGCTTTTATGGGGAAGAAATGGGAAAAGCTTTTGAACGGAGCAAAATCGAATTTTATGCACTTTTAGATGATTTTTTCGATTTCTGGCTGTTCTGGGGATCTGATCAGGAATCGCTGAGTGAATTGCAAGACGTTTGCCGGAAATATTTGTATTCATGGTGGACGGAAGGCTTTAATGCCTCGTTGAAACGCTGGAGACTGAAACTTCATTAAAAGAGAACACCCCGCATATTTGCTGGCTTTGTCCATATATATGAGATAGAGACAGGCTTGCTAGTTGGGGGGATTGGATTGAGAAGGAGATGGCTTTTCTGGGGATGCACAATTGCTGTTCTGGCATTTGTGACACTTGCAGGCGTTAAATGGCTCGTGAGCTGGCATGCCAGCCAAAACTGGCACACACCGCTGGCAGGACGTGTGATTGTCGTTGATGCCGGACACGGCGGACCGGATGGCGGGGCGGTAGGCGGGAGTACAGAGGAAAAAAAAATAACACTGACAGTCGCAAAAGATCTTCGCAATTATCTTCAGGAGGCCGGAGCTATTGTAATCATGACCCGGGAAACAGATACAGATCTCTCAGATGAGAATTATCACGGCCGGCACAAGAGACAAGATCTTGTACGTCGGGCAGAGCTTATTAATAAATCACATCCTGATGCCTTTGTCAGTGTGCATATGAATGCGATTCCGATGCCCAGTCTACATGGCGCGCAAACGTTTTATCACCCGAAGTCAGCTGAAAATCGCAAGTTGGCGTTATTTATTCAGGATTCCCTGAAACGCAACCTTGGCAATACGAACCGTTATGCCAAGCCGATCAGTCACGTGTATTTATTAAAGAAAGCCGAATCACCATCGGCATTAGTCGAAGTAGGTTTTTTGTCCAATGAACAGGAGCGCGCATTACTAATTCAGCGGAATTATCAGAAACAGGCAGCTGCTTCGATCAGTCAAGGCATCATGCGCTATTTCACCAATGAAAAGGTTCCCTCTGATTAATTCAAAACGCGGGTTTTCTAATCCAAGGTCTGCTATACTGTAGGTGAAATTATTGGAGAGCTGGTGACGCAATGATGGATCAACAGAAGGTTTTGGACGTGTTAAAGACCGTTCAGGACCCCTTTTTACATAAAAATCTTTTGGAGACACAGGCGTTAAAAAAGTTATCTATTGAGGATGGACGCGTCAGACTGGAAGTTGCTTTATCGAAGCAGGATAAAGTAAAACAAATGCAGATTCAGGTGGAGATCTCCTCTAAGTTAAAGGAGCAAGGCGCTGAATCGGTTATCGTGCGCTTTGGGGTGCTTAGTGAGCAGGAGATTCATGAATTGGGTGGATTTCCGAATGCACGGCCGACACTTCTTTCGCCGGGAACGAAAACAGAATTCATTGCCGTGGCAAGTGGCAAGGGCGGTGTCGGTAAATCAACGGTTTCGGTCAATCTCGCCTTGGCTTTGGCACGGCAGGGCAAGAAAGTCGGCCTTCTTGATGCGGATATCTATGGGTTCAGCGTGCCGGATATGATGGGTATTGAAAATCGGCCGGCTATTCAGGATGAAAAAATTATGCCAGTTGAACGTTTTGGTCTCAAGGTGATTTCGATGGGCTTTTTCGTTGAGAATAATTCACCGGTTATTTGGCGCGGACCGATGCTTGGGAAGATGCTCAATAATTTCTTCAACGACGTGGATTGGGGCGAGCTAGACTATCTAGTTCTAGACTTGCCGCCGGGAACGGGCGACGTGGCTATGGATATTCACAACAAGCTTCCGCATTCCAAAGAAATCATTGTCACTACACCGCATCCGACCGCCGCTTTTGTCGCAGCACGTGCGGGCGCGATGGCGACGCAAACGAAGCATGAGATTTTGGGCGTTATCGAGAACATGGCTTACTATCAGAGTAAAAAAACGGGAGAAATCGAATACGTCTTTGGAAAAGGCGGCGGAGACAAACTCAGTGATCTGCTGAAAACGGATTTGCTTGGCCGGGTGCCGCTCACACAACCAGCGCAAAAGAAAGGCGTTTTTGCTCCTGGCGTTTATTTTAAAGACGATCCGATCGCTCCGGCTTATGACGATATAGCAATTAAGGTAATTAATAAATTAAGCAAAAACTAAAGAAAAATAGTTGAAGATCTCTGCTGCGGCAGGGATTTTTTGTTGTTTGCGCGCGGCGCGGTGGGATTTATGCGTGGAAAAGCAGGAAATATGCGCGCGCCGGAGAAAATATGCATGAACGCCAGACTGATGAGGGGGCTACGTTCGTTCAACTTAAGTTTATACTTGCCAACTTTTTCCCTTACTGTTGATTATCGTTGCTCGCATCGTATAAAAAATCATCACTCACACATATTAAGCAAAGGATATGCGATCAGGGAGGAAAAAGTATGGCTAGAGTGGGACCTTTGATCATGAGTGTGGTCGTTTTGATTGGCCTAGCGGGATGCGGTGGGCAGCAGAAACAGCCAAGTTATCAGGAGAACAAAAAAATGGTGCTGGATATCCTGAAAACGGATGATGGGAAAAAAGCCGTTCGCGAGTTGCTGAAAGATAAAGAGATGAGAGGAGCCATCATGCTTGATGATAAAGCCGTAAGCAAAACGCTCATCCAAACCCTAACCACAGAACAAGGAAAAAAGCTGTGGCAGGAACTCCTTAAAGATCCGGATTTCTCCGAACAGCTGGCAAAGACCATGGAAAGTGAAAATGAAAAGTTGCTGAAACAGATGATGAAAGATCCCGGCTACCAAGGAATGATGATGGATATTTTAAAAGCTCCTGAGCTTCAGCAGCAATATCTGAGTCTGTTAAAAACAAAGCCTTTTCGCCAGCAGATTGACAAAAGCATTGCCGAGTTAATGGCAACCCCGCTTTTCAAAAAAGAACTTGCGGATGTGATTGTCGATACCTTGAAAAAAGAGCAGGAAAAGCAGAAATAGCCTAATTCATTTGATTACTCTTTGATTGTGTATCAGAAATCAAGCTTTTCAAAGTAACGAAAGTATACCCTCTGTTTTCTAGTTCTCTGATGATTAACGGCAGTGCTCGGTCCGTTCCTTTGGCAGCATCCGAAGCGTGAAGCTTGATGATGTCGCCTTTGCCTGCATGCTCAAGAACACGGCTGACAATTGTTTTATAGCCCGGATTCGTTTCATCTTGCGGATTGACACTCCATAAAACAACTTGCTGGTGTAAACCGGTTGCTGTCTTCAAAGCTTCTTTGTTCAGCTTCCCAAATGGCGGACGGATCATATCCGGTCTTTCACCACCGGACTTGTAGATCGCCTCACGGCCAAATAGAATATCCGAGCGGACTCTCTGGGCATCCAGCTGTGTATAGTCTTCATGGCGCATACCATGGGATTCGATTTCATGGCCGCCTCTCAGAATGCCGCGGACAATATTAGGATGACGTTCTGCCCATTCACCGGAAATAAAAAAGGTCGCCTTTACGTGTTCTTCATTAAGTGTTTTTAGAATAAGCGGAATTTGCTGATCACCCCAATTAATATCAAAGGTAAGCGAGAGATGCTTTTGGTTTGTCATCACTTTAGAAAGTGCTCCGGGTTGTTTTATCGGTGTGAAAACATCCGTGTCCTGTTTTTGAACGAATAAAATCAGCGCTGCAAAGAAAGCCGCGATGATAATCAGCATTATGTTTTTCAACCTTTTTCCATTGATGATCCAAAGCATGGGTGACCCACTCCATTCCAGATGTTTGTACCATTCTATGGGCAAGCTTTCCTGAATATGCGAACTGATCAGGTATCGCGATGGGACAAGGATTAACTTCTTCTTTATAAAAAAATGAAAATTAACTGTTGACATTTTGCGGATAGATGGTAGAATAAATTTTGTTGTCTTTCCGGAAATTGATTTGATGTGATCGAGTGATTGAAATTGAATCAAAAAAAGGTATTGACAAAAGAAACACAAGAAAGTATAATTGTTTAAGTCGTCTGATAGAGATGACTGAGAATGTTCCTTGAAAACTAAACAAAAGCCAAGCGTGATTTAAAAGGGCAAACCCCTAATAAATTCAAAATTGCTATGGATCTTATG
>NZ_AWTC01000019.1 GCF_000497245.1 Sporolactobacillus laevolacticus DSM 442 | reverse complement strand
CACCAATCTCGGTTCTGATTTTCAAGGGCAGGGAGCTGAATCAATAAAGAACTTCTACGCGGCACAAGTCAATGTGGTGGATGCCTGGCTGCGGTTGATCGACAAGCAAATCGCCTATTATCATGGCGTTGCCGGAACGATTGACGACAAAAATTTAGGTGGGAATACCCATGTTCAGGTGCCTTTTCTCGATGAGGACTTGTCCAGGGGCTATGTCCGCGCCAAAGAAATGATTACCGATCAGCGCGAAGAGATCGCGAAAATCTTAGGTAGCATTTCCGACCTCGTGCCGATTCATACTTTTTCCAATCACGACGTTGATCAAGCGCTTGATGCCGCCGAAGAAAAACGAGCGAAAATGGTGCTTGATGTTCAGGAACTCGATCAGAACCTGACCAATGAATACCGGCAAGTCACTGAGGAATTGTCAAATATCAAGGCATTATATGAAGAACTGATCCACGCTACCCGGCAAGGCGCCGATGTTCAACCGATGCATTTTAACGCTCAGGCCTATCATGACAGCAAAATCTATAAAGTTCAGGACGAAATGGCGAAGGAAGCGCAAAAGTATCTCGAGACTAAGAGGCAACAGGAAAAAGCGAGAAAGGCTGAAAAAGAGAGCTCTACAAGCCTATNAAAGTATCTCGAGACTAAGAGGCAACAGGAAAAAGCGAGAAAGGCTGAAAAAGAGAGCTCTACAAGCCTATTCAATAGCCTTCCAATTGATCAAAAGATTGAGTTACTAAAGGTGAAATTGAACTATGGAGCCGGTAAAGCCACGATGGATATGGTAACCGGAGTTGGCTATATGTTTCAACATCCAATCCGTACCGCTGAAGCGCTCATGCATCGGAACCAAACGTCCGCATATCTCGCTCAAGGAATTCATGACTCCTTTGAGAAAAATATGGTTCATGGCGATCCGTTAACTCGCGCGCAATGGCTCGGCTACGCAGCAACAACGATCGCCAGCTCCTTCGTCGGAACAAAAGGATTAGATAAAGTAAGTAGAGCTGGGAGAATCGCAGAAGCAGCCGAACTCACCGTCAAAGTGTCAAACACTGCCAAAACAATCAGCAAGGTAGCAGGTAAGTCAGGTAAAATAGAAGCTGGGGGGATGAGCGAAGAAACACTTCAAACTCTAATCGAAGCAGCCAAAGCCGGTAATTTGCCGTATAACGTGATCAACACGGCGAAGATTAAAAAGCAGTTATTGGTCATTGCTCAAGAATCGAAAAGAGACTATTCATACGATCTTGTAAGTCAGATTCAGAAGCAAAAAGAAGTTGCGGCATTTAAAATTAAAATCAAAAATGTTAGCAATAAGATGGCGCGGTCGACGCCTGACGATGATCCCGAACCACTTGCTCGTATGCTTCAAACCCAAATAGTTACCGCTAAGGTCGGGAAACTGCCGTACAACGTGATTAATACAGCGAAGTTAAGAAAACAACTGCTTGTCCTTGCCAAGGAACCTGGCGGAGACAGTGCATATAAACTCTTTGATCGCATCCAAAATCAGAAGCAAGTAGTGACAGTGAGGAAGATTAATGGGGAAACACATCATTCCGATAAAGTGATTGAAAGAGTTGGTGCCTATAACTCTTTAGATGAAGTTGCAAGTGGAACTAATAAATACGCAACAAAAATAGATTCTAAAGTAACAGAGATTGAAAAGACTAATTTACCGGATGGTCTTAAAAAGACATATACTGATGGTCAATATAGAACAGTAAAAACTGACACAGAAATCAAAGTCTATAGAACTTTCGGAGGTAGAGCAGATGCAGGTGGAGCATTTGCTACAACTAGTCCTGCTCTTTCAAGAATTGATTCAAAAATTGATACTGCATTGTTACCTGAATGGGGAAACAGTCGCATGTATGAAGTTGAAGTAACCATACCTAAGGATCAAGTATTGAATATTGGAAAAGTGGAATTTCAAACAATCAAATCTACTGGAACAATCTTAAAAGGTGGAGCAGATCAGATTTTATTGCCACAAGATTGGAGTTTAGAATGGATAACTGATATTAGGCTAGTTTCCAATTAGGAGGTAAATTATGAATGAATTGTTGAATCATTGTAAAAATATTCTGAATGTAATAGATGAAAATTATCCAAATCAAAAAAACTACACCGGGGCAATTAGGAACATATATATTACTATTAGTCAATTGCTTCAAGATGTTGAAGCAGATCATTTACCAATGAAGCAGATTGATTTTACCAGTTTATCTAGACAATTTGTTGATGAGACCACACATTATTCAAGTTCTGTTCTTCAAGAATTGGAAATTGTTAGGAAAATATTAGGGGATTTATAAGGAGAAGGCACCGTGGATATAAACAAAAATATTAAAAACCCTCGATTGATAGATAAAATTGAAAAACTTCAAAATTATTATTCAGAAGAAAATCAAAGCTCATTTTATAAGGAATTAGAAAAAGCGACTTTTCTGTTACCTGCTAAATTAATTGACAATAATAAATTGAACATAATCAGAATTGTTGATAATGCTGGAAATGAATATATTCCTGCATTTACAGACTGGGAAAATTTGATACAATCTAATGATCATTCAATTTCACAGTCAGTCGTTTTTACATTGAGTGACTATGTAAAAATATTACATTCCGATCCTTCGATAAGGGGGATTGTAATAAATGCATATACACAAAATTTGGTTTTAAAAAGGGAAAATTTAGGATTATCAAATAAACAAAAAAATATTAAAAGAGGAGAAAGTATATCTATTGGAATACCCAAAGACTATCCTTTTGAATTAGTAAACAACTTAAAGAACTTCTTTAGTAATGTTGGATATGTGAAAAGTGCATATTTACTTCAAATGATTAGAAACAATTTGGATAAAAGCATTTTGTTGGTGATTGAAACTGATAATGATTACAACAATGCGTTCGATGAAATAGGTGCATTTGCTTCAAAATTTTTAAAGGAAGATGAAGTGCTAGATTTGGTATCTTTGAACAGTGATTTTGGACAAGAGGCGATTCGAGATCAGAATGCATTCTTCCAAAAAAAATAACATTTACATGTGTTGTCTTTGACTATTTCAAGTAGTTATATCGCCTTTATTACTAGAGTTAAAGTTAAAATTGCGATATTGATGCAACATACGGACTAAGTGGAAAAGCTGCGCCTTGGAAAGTCGGGAATGATGTATATATGAATGGTGACACTGAACAAATAGTTACACCCGTTACAGGAG
This sequence comes from Sporolactobacillus laevolacticus DSM 442, assembly GCF_000497245.1. Taxonomy (GTDB): domain Bacteria; phylum Bacillota; class Bacilli; order Bacillales; family Sporolactobacillaceae; genus Sporolactobacillus; species Sporolactobacillus laevolacticus. The sequence continues at coordinate 63,206 of NZ_AWTC01000019.1, read as the reverse complement.
ATGTTTTAGAATGGCTAGGAATTTTAGTTAAGTGATGAGTTGCATGAACTTGTTTATCTACAAGAAAAGTATGTAAAAGAAAGAAAAAATTAATGGTTAAAAACTCAGTATGAAGATTATAGGCATCTTGCGGTTTTTTCGCTTGGAGATACGAACTAATTCATAACTAGTATATAATGAGATCACCATTGACAAGCAGAGAAACAATATATTCTGTACTTTAAAAGAGGATCTGTTATTTCTTGGCTATCTTTATTTATAAGCTATTAGTTTAGTGGTCTCGAACCCGTTTGTGGGTTCTTTTTTTATTGATTCAAAAATAAATCATCAACCACATACGCTATTTACTCTGAATGAATCAAAAAATACAAAAATTAACGAAAAAAAATAATTTTCTTGGTGATTTTTACAAATTGGTCAAGAACGGATGATTATTTATGTTCTTTGTGTTATGTTAATGATAACTTAAAAGAATGATTGCTCTGATCACAGATGAAAATGAGACAAAATATCGTACAAGTAGAATAAGGATTAATCACCTTGCTCCATGCACATCATTTCACGAAACGATGAAAAGTAGTGTAAAGTAGTTTATAGGACTTATTTGTGATGACGGATATTTTTTTCATAGATGCAGCAGGAGATGCATGAATCAGATGCGATTGAAATTTTTTTCGAAGGAGATGTTCATATGGCTGAAGCTAAGACAATAGAACGCGCAGAATCACGCCGCATTGCTGGTAACATATTAAAAGGTTCGTTGGGAAATATGATTGAATGGTATGACTGGTACGTATATGCTGCCTTTGCTGTTTATTTCTCAACAGACTTCTTTCCGTCAGGAGATACAACGTCGCAACTCCTAAATACGGCGGCGATTTTTGCGATTGGTTTTCTGATGCGGCCGATTGGTAGTTTAATTATGGGACGCTACGCGGATCGTCACGGCCGACGTGCGGCTCTGACTCTCTCCATAACGATTATGGCGAGCGGATCACTCGTGATTGCTGTGACACCGAGTTTCCAAACAATTGGTGTCTTCGCTCCGATTATTCTTGTGCTTGCACGATTGTTTCAAGGTCTGTCGCTTGGCGGCGAGTACGGAACGTCAGCGACTTATCTGTCTGAAATGGCAAATAAAGGACGCCGCGGCTTTTATTCCAGTTTCCAGTATGTGACGCTTGTCGGCGGTCAGTTGGTCGCGTTAGGCGTTCAAATTATTCTTCAATTGTGGCTTAATGAAGCCGCTCTAAAATCATGGGGCTGGCGTATTCCTTTTGTGATCGGAGCACTTGGCGCGCTAGCGGTATTGTGGCTGCGGCTGTCGATGGACGAATCCGATCAATTTAAGAAAATGTCCGGAAAGGCTAAAAAGAGTGCCGGAACGATCAAAGCGTTGATGCAGTATCCGAGAGCTGTCTTAACCGTTGTTGGTCTGACTCTTGGCGGAACGGTAGCCTTTTACACATATACGACTTATCTGCAAAAATTCATGATCAATTCGGTTGGCCTTGACAAGGAAGTCGTCAGCATTATTAACTTCGTTGCTCTGCTTATCTTCCTTGTTCTGCAGCCTTTAGCTGGTGCACTATCCGATAGGATCGGCCGTAAACCATTACTCTTTTTCTTCGGCGTCTTCGGAACACTTCTGACCGTGCCGCTCTTTATCTTGATGAAACAATCGCATAGCACGGTTGCAGCCTTTCTGCTCATGCTTGTTGGCCTCATTATTGTGACCGGTTATACCTCGATTAACGCTATCGTAAAAGCCGAACTTTTCCCGACTGAAATACGGGCGCTAGGCGTCGGCCTGCCTTATGGACTAACAGTTGCAATCTTCGGCGGGACAGCAGAATTCGTCGCCTTGTGGTTTAAAAGCATTGGCATCGAAACCTTGTTCTTCTTCTATGTCGCCGCGTGCATTTTCGTCAGCCTGATCGTCTACTGGCGCATGCAGGAATCCTCAAAGAATTCGTATATTGAGGCAGAGCTGGAGAAGTAAAAAACGAGAATAATAAAAGTGGGATAAAAAAGCAGCAATAGACTGGGACAAGTCGTCCAGGGTCTTTTGCTGTTTTTATATTGTGTTTCCAATCAATCAAAACCCAACCGAAGCAAAGAATCCATCTCATTCCCTACTCCGGTTGGTTTCGCTCACCATTCATTTATTCTCAAACTTCCATACCGTCTTTCAGGGGCTGTGGAACAGGAATAGGCGAGGCGATTTGTCAGGTCAACCAGTGTCAGTCGAACATTATGCTTGGCGCCCGTATCGATATCGATTTTTCCTTCACCGTGCCAGATTTGGCCTGGCGCTGAGCCGAGCCGGTATGTTGGGGTGTGGCCAAATATTATTGTTCTTTTTTTGTGCGGGTCTGTAAAGAGAAAGGGCTCGCGAATGGTCGTGCAGTCTTTGGCTGTTTGGTCTTTCATTTTTATACCGGGACGGATACCTGCGTGGACAAAGAGGTAGTCTTTGCTTTTAATGTAGAGCGGCAGACCTTGCACGAAATAATAGGCGGGATGTTTTGTCTCTTGATGTTCCTGATCGGCGAGCCACTCTAATTCTTTATTTCCGGGTATCGCGGCTGCACCTTGAAGACAGAGATGCTCTATTTCATTAAGTGTTTGCCATGTATCCGCTGGCTCATCAATATAGTCTCCGAGTAGATAGAGCTGATCCGATTTTGGACTATATGAAGCGACTTTCAGGAGTAATTTTAAACCACCAAGATGGCCATGAATATCTGAAATGGCCAGAATCCTCGGACGTCTGGTCAATTTTTTATAGATTTGACTCATAAGCAAAGGTATCCTCAATCCTAATTGAAACGATTACGGTAGCCCGCCGAATAGCATGAGAAGGAAAGGCGCTCTTTCTTGTCTGTTTCAGCTAAAACACACCAGTCACTGCCTTCAAACATGCAGTGAACGCTTTGAACGTTTCGTTGATTAACGTCTGCATTATTCATTGCCCTGATCTGAACATCTTCCATTCGGAACTGGATGACTACCGTCATCCTTCTATGAAAGAAGGGGGATTCCATGAAACATAACTGTCTCTTAGTCTACTCTTTTAATTTTTTCTAAGAGTAAATATTATGCAAAGATTTTGTTAAATAATGTCTAGTTTTCACCAAACCATATACCAGGTTGACGAAAGCCTTTATTGACTTTATAAAGGGGAAATAGTGAATACATATGCCTTGATAATCCAGAATCTTTTCATTAGTATTCAGATGAAACGCTCGCTTGAAGTCTACATAACTGACTGTTTTTAGCCAATAATTGTTGCTATAATTACAAGAAACTTCTTTTAAAAGAACGCTAATCTGAGTGGAGTTGATCAGGTGTCTGAATTTATTGGAACGCGTACGCTGAACGAGTGGCGTTCAGGTTTTCCGATTTTAAATAAGATCATTGCAGGGCAGGAAGTCACCTGGCTGAATCCTAACTACGGACAGGAGCGTTCAGTCTCCATAGTCACCTCTGCTGATGTCGCAGACGCCGAGGAACGGCTGCGTCGCTTCGCTCCGTATTTTGAGGCAGCTTTTCCTGAAACGCGCAGTTCCCATGGCTTTATCGAATCGCCCTTATACGAGGCCCCGAAAATGATGGAAGCACTCAATCAACGTGGTGTGCATTTGCCGGGACGGTTGATGATGAAGGCGGACAGTGAACTGCCGATTTCCGGATCAATTAAGGCGCGCGGCGGCATTTATGAAGTGCTGAAAACTGCAGAACAATTGGCGATTGCTGAAGGCATGCTAAAGATGACAGACAATTACGCAAAGCTGGCAGATGTTTCGTTCAGTAAATTTTTCTCGCAGTATTCAATTGCCGTAGGATCAACTGGAAATCTTGGTTTGAGTATTGGTATTGTAGGGGCTAGGCTTGGTTTTCATACTACGGTACACATGTCGCATGATGCTAGTCAATGGAAGAAGGACTTGCTTCGTGAGAAGGGTGCGTATGTCAAAGAGTACTCGGCTGACTACAGTGTTGCTGTACGTGAAGGGCGGAAACAGGCAGCGCAAGACCCTCATTGCCATTTCATCGATGATGAAAATTCAAAAGATCTGTTTGTCGGCTATGCGACAGCTGGAAAACGTTTGAAGAAACAGTTTGAAGAGGCCGGCATTTCGGTCGATGCTGATCATCCGCTGTTTGTGTATCTTCCGTGCGGGGTCGGCGGCGGTCCGGGCGGTGTGACTTTTGGCTTGAAGAAAGCATTCGGCGCGCATGTTCATGCGTTCTTTGTAGAACCGACACATGCGCCATGTTTTCTGCTCGGCCTGCTCACCGGATTGAATGATCAAGTGTCTGTTCAGGATTTCGGCCTTGATAACAAGACAGCTGCAGATGGTTTAGCCGTTCCGCGAGCATCGGCTTTTGTTGGGAAGGAAGCCGGTTCTCTCATTTCAGGGTGCATGACAGTTCGTGATGACCGGCTTTTTCAGTATTTGAAGACACTCGCAGATACTGAGCATAAGTGGATTGAACCGTCTGCAGCAGCGGGATTAATCGGTCCGCAAATGCTGCTTGGCACAGATGAGGGCAGGAACTATCTGAAACGTCATCAGTTGGCAGACAAAATGACCGGCGCGACCCATGTATTCTGGGCAACCGGCGGGGGCATGGTGCCAAAAAAAATCCGGGAATCCTATTATCATCAAGGTTCCCGGATCTGATTGCATATTAACGATCATTTTTGTGAATGTGGCTTGTATACTCATTAGGAACATCATGACCGTCTGCGTGATTCTTCTGCTGTGCAAGACGGCCATTGCGATGCTCGCCAGTGTTTTCTCTTGATTTGAATTGACGTTTGAATTCCTGTTCTTTGTTGACCATTTGTCTGCTCCTTCTGCATTATGCCTTAATATATCTATTTTGGCATGATGGTGAAAAATTTATGTGTTGATTTTAGTACGGCAAGATGTAAGAAGGCTTGACTATGTTCTTGCAGGGCTCATTTGGAAAATGCTGACAGAACAAAGGAGGAGTTACTTGTGGCTGAGGAATTGAACATGATTATGGAGGCAATTAAAGAAGTTGACGCCAACGTAAAAGTTTAAATGCCCAAGTCCAGGAAATGAAGCAAGATATTGTAGAGATGAAACAAGACATTGTAGTCATGAAAAATGACATTTCAGATATAAATCGAGAACTAAAAAACGAATCGGCGAATTGATGACATGGGCGAGGATTTGTCCGACCAAATTAAAATGGTTCATTGGGAAACCCGTAAGGAAGTTCAGAAGATCAAAAAGAAAATCAGTATGGGAATCATGCATAGAATTACCTATCCCCTCCTAATCGCCCGAATCCTTTGCTATATTTGATTGAGCTCGAGAGGGCATTCCTTCAATAATCAAACACTCCCCAATTTCTCTATTATTCTGACGAACAATAGAGTTTAATCGTTTTTTTCATTTTTAAAAGCAAAAATACCTACAAAATACCCGGGCAATTGCGCTATAATTGAGAAATAATTAAGAATTTATGTTGCGAAATTTACAATCGATTGCAATTATAGCGTTTATTCTATCAATAAATACAAACAGTTTTGATGAGTAATCATTTTATGATGAAAGGATTGAATAAGAGATGCTAAAAAATCCTAAGGCCTTCTGTTTTTGGCTCGTGTTGATTTTTTTTATTGGCTTTATGATTTATAGAGGTTCGTCAATGCCATACTCTGAACAAAATATGCAGCCGTTCCTGAAAGCTCATTTTCAGTGGACATCTGAGACGTTTCCGCATGTCAACTTTAACTATGGCGGGGAACAGATCAATTCTGATCAACCCTATGCCTTGTTTGAATTTGTTTTCCGAAAGGCGAGCCATGTCACTGAATACTGCCTCTTAACCTTTATGATTATCAATCTGTTTATGACTACAGTCATGCCGCGTCTGCTTTGTTATTTTTGTGGACCTGCACTTGCAATGTGCTACGCAATGTTTGATGAGTGGCACCAAACTTTTGTACCAGGACGAACCGGACACCTGATTGATGCCTTTACTTTTGATCTGAGTGGAATGATTCTGGCAATGGTGATCGTATTCTTGCTTGATCTCTATTACTATTTGTTTTATACAGGAAGCCACCATGCCCAGCGTATGCGTGCCAGCCAGCAAGGATAATTATCTAAAAGCCATAAACTTTCACGTCTGTGAGCCGATATAATACATGTAGTGCTGGGTCGTGCGAGTTTGTGAAAAAGCTATCAGACTGGGCTTGAAGGGATGGATCGGTCATGGCTTTAAAAGAGAAAAAAAAGGCGGAAGGCCGCTGGATATTGAAGGGGTTCAATCTCCAAAGCCTCTATTTAGTTGCGTTTTTGTTTGGCGTTATTATTGTCGGCGCGGTGTTTTACTACTTAGGGAAATCCGACATGCTAGTTCCTGCGGTATTAGCAGTTGGTGTGACCATTGTAGCAGGTGCCATAGTACTGCGGTTCATTTTTTCTTCCTATAACAAGAGAGTACATGTACTCCGATTAGCGGTAGCTAGAGCGGAAAGTGGAGATATGAGTGTAATCGTCAAAGATTCCGGGAACGATGAACTTGCTCTTCTTGCCGAAGGAATTAATCACATGGTTCGAATGAATCATAGTGTCATCGAAAGCATGACCGCTGTTTCCGAAAAAGTGAATGATGCTTCTCAGTCGTTGGTTTCAAGCGTTGAAGAGCATACTGCTTCTTCGAACGAAATCGGATCGACAATGACGGAAATCGCTGCAGGTGCCTCAGATCAGGCAGAATTAATGTCCAAAAATAAAGAAGCGACAGATCTGCTGGAAACTAAGATGGCAAATATAACAGAACAGACGGGCTTTATGAAGCAAGGTGCTGAACAACTGGCAGACATTTCAGCAGGCAATCAGGAATCTGTCGTGAAACTGAGGAATCACTCGGAAAGGACGATTAGCGCAACCGCTGATATTATCGATGCGATTGCGTCTCTTGATTCTCGTTCGAAGGATGTCGGCAAAATCATTGAGTCTGTTTCCGAAATTGCCGGGCAAACGAATCTGCTCGCATTGAATGCTGCAATTGAGGCGGCACGGGCGGGAGAGCAAGGCAAAGGATTTGCCGTTGTTGCCGATGAAGTGAGAAAGCTATCTGAACAAACCGATCGTGCACTGAAAGAGATTTCCGAATTGATGAACGGGATACGTGTTGATACGGAGAATACGGTTGGTTTTGCTGGAAAAACAAGCAAGGTACTTGAAGAACAATTTATTGTTGTCAGTGATTTCGAGCGTGCGGCAAAGCGAATTGCCGAAGCAGTGGCGAATAACCAGAGCCAGATCACTGACATTTCCGGTGCAATCAGGGAAATGGCAAATCGAACAAAGGAAATAAAAGATAATATGGACGGAATGACAGAAATTAGCGAGCAGACAGCAGCAGGTACTGAAGAAGTGACAGCATCCATTGAAGAGCAGACAGCCGGGATGGAGCATCTGACAAAACTCGCATCGGATTTGGAGAACGATGCTGCTATCATACGAAAATCGCTAAAGGAATATACACTGTCATGATTTAATCCTTACATTGATAAATACAACACTATTTTACACGATTTTTCTAACGTTTGTTTCTGTTCAAAGAAGCAGCTTGATCATAATTATGCGGAAGGTATTACGGGGGGCTATTGGCGCATGAACAAAGAGAAGGGCATCGACAAGAATAAGGACAAGAAAGCTGTAAAGTCACCAAAAAAAATAGTAGAGAAAATAAAAAATGGGTATGCGAAACGAGTTGCGTATATTGTGAAACGCGCGCCAGTGTTTAAATTTCTTAACAGCCGCATGCTTGCGAACATGAGTGTCCGAAAGCAGCTTTTGATCCCAATTGTCACGATTATTGCGATTGTCGGAATTGCAGGAGGATCATTCAGCTATTTCTACGGAGCAAAATTAATCAAAGATCAATTGACACAATCAACAATGGCACAGTTGAACAGTACAGACTTGACTTTTGAAACATACTTTGATGACGCACAGTCGATCACACGCCAGTTTACCATGAGCAAGATGCTGGATCATGTGCAGAAAAACACTGATGACATTAATGTGGCTTTTCAGAATGTGCTTAGCTCAAATACCAAGTATCAGGCGATTACTTACGCTACAGTAGACAAGCATATCGTTCGTGCACCTTTATACTTCTTTCAAAGCAGTTACGATCCAACAGCGGAGTCATGGTACAAAGCCGGGATGGCAGGTAATGGCAAATCGGTTTGGACTAACCCTTACATCGACAAAGTAACCAAGCAAAAAGTAGTCAGTGTTGAGCAAGCGGTAGTTGATAATGGACAAGTTAAAGGCGTTATTAAACTGGACTTATTCATTCAGTCAATTATTAATCAAGTGAGTCGAGTAAAGCTTGGTGATACAGGTTATGTGGCGCTTCTTGACAGCAAGGGTACATATATCGCCTCACCCAAAAAAGATGAAATTGGCAAAAGTGTTGCCGGTGAAGACTTCTATAAAGAAATACACCGTATGGGCAAAAGCGGTAAATTTTATGCAAAAGTAAACGGTTCTGATAAATTAATCAGTTTTAAAACAAACAGTACATCAGGATGGACCATGCTGGGGATTATCGATAAAAGTGAAATCTCAAACAAAGCCAACCTGATCACTCTACCTTCGATTGTAACCTTGCTTGTGATTATCGCTGTTTCCATCTTGATCACAAGCTATATGCTTGGAAAAGTGATTGGACGTCTGCGGAAAGTTCAGGAGGCGGCGGGGCAGATTGAGCAAGGAGATCTCACCGTTAAAATACCCGTAGATGGCGACGATGAATTGTCTCATCTGACCAGAAGCATCAACGAAATGGCGAATACAAATCGGAATGCATTTAAAAAGATGATTGATGTTTCGCAACAAATAATCGGTGCGTCGCAGACCTTGGTTGCGAGTGCGGAAGAAAATGTGGCTTCCGCAAATGAAATAAGTGCCACAGTTACGGAAATTGCTGCAGGGGCGTCTAATCAGTCAAAATCAATTGACGAGAGTCAATCCTCTTTACAGAATCTGCTTGAACAAGTAAACAAAATTGATGATCAAAGTAAAGACGTCTTGCAAGGTGCACATCGGATGATTGAATTTGCCCGCGGCGGTCTCGACAAAATGAATCATTTGTCTGTACAGTCTAAGAACTCTGCCGATACAACAAATCAGATCATTGATACGGTATTAAAGCTTGAAGAGCATGCGAAAAATGTGCATCAAATTATTGACGTACTTGATGGTATCGCAAGGCGCACTAATTTGCTGTCCCTGAATGCCAGCATAGAGGCGGCTCATGCTGGTGAACATGGCAAAGGCTTCGCAGTTGTTGCCGGTGAAATCAGAAAACTGGCTCAGCAGACGAATGAGTCATTAAAAGAAGTGACCGATACGGTTCAATCTATGAATAACGAGATTCAGCAGGCGGTCTCCTATTGCCGGCAGACCGGCGAAACGCTTCAAGGTCAGAAAACGGCAGTTTCTGAATCGAACGACGCGTTTACGCAAATTGAAAAAATCATTGAACTCAATGTGAAGGGCATGCAGACGATTTCCAATGCGATTATCAATACACATCAACAAATCGAACAGGTGACCCAGGGCACTCAAGTCATCGCTTCGACAAGTGAAGAGACAGCAGCGAGCACAGAAGAAATGAGTGCCTCGGTTCAGGAACAGACTGCTTCAATGGAGGAACTGAACAAGCTTGCCGGAGATTTGGATCAGCAGGCACAGCTTATGCAGGAAGAAATCAATCGTTACAAGATTTAAGCACCGTATTTTTGTGCAGTCCGTTTAGAAAAACCAATCAAATAAATAGAACGAAAAACAGGCCTGAGAGCGATTCGCTCAGGCCTGTTTTTTAACTTTCGCATTCGTTTTTTAAATTACCCAATTTCCTTCTCGGAAGATCGGAATGATCTGTCCGTCTGCAGTTTCGCCATCAATATCGAGTTCACCCGACCCAACCATGAAATCAACATGAGTTAGACTCTGGTTCATACCAGCTGCAGCGAGCGCCTCTTCAGACATTTGTCTGCCGCCTCGATAGTTGAACGGAAAGCCGTGGCCAATTGCCAAATGACAGGAAGCATTTTCATCAAATAGTGTGTTGTAGAAAATGAGATTAGTCTCTGAAATCGGTGAATGATGAGGGACAAGTGACACTTCACCAAGGTAATGCGCGCCTTCATCCGTCTCAATGATTTGTTTCAGTGTATCTAGTCCTTGTTTCGCCGTATAATCGACAATTCGTCCATTTTCAAAGGTAATCGAAAAATGGTCGATCAGGTTGCCGCCGTAGTTGAGCGGTTTTGTGCTGGAAACCGTGCCGTTAACACCGGTTTTGAGCGGCATCGTGAAGATTTCTTCAGTAGGCATGTTTGGCTGAAAAGGAGTTCCTTTTCCGTTTGTCATTCCGCCGCCAACCCAAAGGTGTTCGGTTGGAAGCTCAATAGTCAGGTTTGTACCCGGACCATTGTAATGCAGTTTCTTAAATCGCTTCTCATTAAAGTAATTCAGTTTGTCGGTTAGTGCTTGAATATGTTTTTTCCATGCTTCTTCAGGATTAGCGTTATTTGCACGTGTAATAGTGAAGATCTGTTGCCAAAGTGCATCCATCCGTTCTGCTTCACCCATACCTGGATATACCTTCGCAGACCATGCTAACGTCGGAACCGAGACGATTGTCCAGCTTACTTTCGCGCTGCTCTTATCCTTCGTGAATTGTTTGTTCGCTGCTGCTGCTGCTTTTTGTGCTGCTGAAATCCGTAAGGGATCAATTCCTTTTAGCAGTTCCGGATTTGGAGAATAAATATAAAGGAATGCTGCATTTTGATCGGCAAGTTCCTGGAACGATTTAGCGCGCCAATCAGGGAACTGTTCAAGTGACTGTTCAGCAGCAAGTTCGAGCCGGAGGCGAGTTAATTGCTCGTCCGTCCAGTCAACAAAAACATTTTTCGCACCTACTTCATAAGCTTTTTTCACAATTTTTCTTACGAACTCGGGCGATTCTATAGGGGCAAAAATCATTACATCTTGATCCTTCTGGACATTAAGACCGATCGTGACTGTAATATCAGCATAATGATCCAGCAGTGTTTCGAAATTTTCCATCCGGCAAGCCTCCTGAAATACATAAGATTACGATTACCAAACTCGGTAATCGCTAAACCAACCTTTTCCATTTTATCACAGTGAGCACGATCTGAACGCGTAACCGAATTGGAAGACAATGAATAAAAAACGGGCGAAACGATATGGGGCATTCGCATACGCTATTAATGAAAATCATGTGGAGGTGATGAGGATCATGGGTGCTTCAGAAGGATACGGGAAAAACTCAGGTTTCGCACTGGTGGTTGTGCTTTTCATTCTTTTAATCATCATTGGCGCAACTTGCGTTTATTAATCACAGAGGATCAGCCGGATTTGTTCCTGTGCTGATCCTTTGTACGTGAAAGGTACTACGACTGAAATTGCTATGATTTTAACATCGTCCTGCTTGATCCATTCCGTAGACTTGTTGAAAGATTTCTTTTTTGCGCTGCAGGAATTCCGGCTTGGTGAGTGGGGTGGGGTAGTTCATCATTCGCAAGGTGACTTCTTTCTCACCTGAATTTCGCAAGTCGGGCTGAATATAACCAAAAGCACTGAATACAAAGCCTAAACGTTGATAAAAATGAATTCTACGAATCGCAAGATCGGTCACAGGTTCTTCAACTTCGATCAGTACCTGCTTTTTTGCTTGGTTAAGGTACTGCCTCATCATTTCAGATCCGACACCATGCCCGCGCAAGTAAGGTTGAACAGCAAAATGTTCGACAAAGCAAAAATCTGCGAACGACCATTCTGCGATGAATCCATCTAGTGTTTGACCTGAGCTGCTGTAGCGTGCATAAATAGTAAAGTTAGGGTGTTTCAGCAGTTCAAATTGCTTGTCACGTGGCCGGAATTCGATGCTTGGAAAAGAATGGTTCATTAATTCATAGACAAGATCGAAATCCTGAATTTTTATATGGGTTAATTCGCTAGTCATTGCATATACCTCCGTCGCAAATAAAGACAAGCAGCAGCCTGTTTCAAAAAAAAACCAGTAAAACATAGTGTAACATAAATCAAAGCATATTTTTATCAAAAAATCCCCGGTCAAAGTGCGGAAAAGGGAGGGATTGTACACCAGACGCTTTTTGAATGGAAAGTGAGAGAATGTGCATGTGGCTCTGGATTTATGATTTATGCGCCATTGATTCCAATATACGCATGAATAAAATGAACGCTGAGCTAGGAAAATCGCTGTGGAATAATCTATTGAATAAAAAAAGAACTGAACTAAAAGCTCAGTTCTACATCTACTCAGTGCTTACGTCGCATCTCCATATGGATTTTTTTCCAACGTGCTTTTTCTTTCAACCGTTCTTGAATGTCGGCTTTACGGCGCAAGAAGGCGAGCTCGCGCTGTAATTTGAGATAGCTGTTATAGCGTTCTTCAGTCAAGCGTCCGTCAGCCAGTGCATGCTGAACTTCGCAGCCTGGTTCATTGTTGTGGGTGCAATCGCTAAAGCGGCAATGAGAGGCAAGCGCTTCGATATCTGAAAAGCTATGGTCAAGTGATTCATCAGAGGCCGTCCATAGCTGTAATTCGCGCATCCCAGGTGTGTCGATAATAACGCCGCCATCCGGCAAGACGATAAGTTCTCGGTTTGTTGTTGTATGCCGGCCGCGGTCATCATCCTCACGTACGGTGTTCACTTGCTGGATCGTCCTACCGCACAGCCAATTGGTCAACGTTGATTTACCTGCACCTGAAGAACCGAGAAAAACAGCAGTACGTCCGGTCCCCAGATAATCGGTTAAGCGCTCTCTGCCGCGATCTTGGACGGCACTGACCGTAATGATCGGAACACCAAAAGCGATCTCTTCTACTTCAGCAATTTTCGATTCCAGATCATTACAAAGATCTGCCTTGCTCAGCACAATCACCGGATTTGCTCCACTTTCCCAGGCCATCGTCAGATAACGTTCAAGCCTTCGGATATTAAAATCATGGTTGAGCGCCATAACGAGAAATACGGTATCAATATTGGCGGCAACAATTTGTTCGACCGTTGTGACTCCCGCAGATTTTCTTGAAAACTTGCTGAAACGGGGAAGTACACGATGGATGGTTGCTCGCCGGTCCTCAGGCCGCTCGATGACGATCACCCAGTCGCCTACTGCAGGGAAATCTTCACGCTCAATCGCCTGATGGCGCATTTTTCCTGACACCTCAGCCAGGTATTCACCGCGTTCCGTAATGAGTTTGTACTGGCCCTTGTATTCTGAAACGATTCGGCCAATACTCTGGCCGTCTTCAAGATTTAATGGTTCAGTTTCTAACTGCTGATTCCAGCCGTAATTTAATAAATTCAATGCTCTTCCTCCGGTTGTACTTAAATTTGGGTATCAAAAAAAGATCCTGCACACGGCAAGATCTTCGTAAAGTGGGAAATGCCCTGTGAAAGGCCCCAGTCTCCCTAAAGGATAAGTTCGATAAGTACGAAAAATGTCTTCCTATCGAACAGTCCCTAATAGTCAGTACAACGGTTCAGATGTGCCTGAGAAAAGGGGACTGGCGGCGTGCGACAATGAGATTGTTTAAGACACTGCTCTTTAAAATGGCCATAAAACATGTCCCCTTCCTCTAAAAGAGTTAATATGATTACTTTCCCATTATAATAGGGCGGTTGCATTTTGTAAAGATTGGAAATGGCATGGCAGGGACAGGCTGCGCATAAAATGAATCAGGACATAAAAGATCCCTTATTATTTGTACGGTTGGTGGAAAGAAAGGAGCATTCCTGATGAAAAAAAAAATCATTGGCATTTTGCAAGTGGCGGCGACCTTCATCGGGACTGTTGTAGGCGCAGGATTTGCTTCTGGAAGGGAGATTATTCAGTTCTTTACGCAATATCACGCATTCGGAACGATCGGTTCAATCCTGAGCGGTCTATTAATTGCTTGGATTGGAACAAAAATGATGATTTATGCCCATCGAATTGACGCGTACTCATTCAATGAACTGGTTGCGGCGATTTTTGGCGAAAGACTGGGCAACGTTATTCAAGCTTTGCTGTTTTTTATTATATTTGGGATCACAGGCGTCATGCTGGCCGGATCGGGAGCGATCTTTCAGGAACAGCTTGGCTGGGGCCGTCAGCTTGGCATTATGCTTGCAGTTTTCATTAGCATCTTGTTTTTGATCAAAGGGGTTCAAGGCTTGTTATTTGTCAACGCGCTTGTGGTCCCATTACTTATCGGATTCGTGTTGATCACGTTCTATTCAAGCCATGCCGCTGCTCAATATTTTCCAGACTCAGGCCATATTCGCTGGCTGTTGCCCTCATTTAATTATGCGGCATTTAATTTGTCAACCGCCTTGATTGTGCTCGTCCCGATGGCGAAGGAATTTAAAGATGAACAGGTGCTGCGGTACGGAGGGCTGTTGGGAGGGGCAGGACTCGGTGTGCTCTTGTTGCTTTCACACTTAATGATGCTCGGCAAGCTGGATATTTTTCTTTATGAACTGCCGATGGCAGAGATGGTGCGGCCGCTCGGAGAAACGATGCGTCTCGCTTTTATCGCAGTGATCTTTGGCGAAATTCTTACCACATTTGTCGGTAATATCTTTGGTCTTTCCAGACAATTGCACAGTGTTTTCCCCAAATTTTTTAGTGTGCGAATGTCCATGGTGCTCCTGGTTGTCGGTGCATTTATGATTGGCCAATTTGGCTATGGCTCATTGGTTTCCACGCTTTATCCACTATACGGTGCGCTCTGCGCGGTGGTCTTCATCTATATGTGCTGCGTGCGCCTTCCTAAAAAACAGGGCTGAAGATGCACCTGTTTCCTATATTTTTTTAGCTTTCCAATCTTCCATTACGTGAAAATAATTATCGGAATATGCGATTACAAAGAAAAAACAGTTGCATTCTCATAGAGAATATCGTAGGTTATTGTTAGGCACATAAGTTTCATTAAAGAAACTTATATTCATTGAGCGAAAAAGGAGGAGAGTCATGTCCGATCTAGATCAGCAGGTGACCGGACTGAATCAATCAGTTAACAAGACTATGAAAAAGAGACGATCTTCCGCAACGAATACTTCTGAACCGGAGACACAATCGTTTGATCAGGCGATTGGAGAAAAAAAAGGCTGGCGCCAAATGCTTCCGTTCATCGGCCCGGCATTTATCGCTGCGGTGGCCTATATTGATCCTGGCAACTACGCAACGAATATTCAGGCAGGTTCACAGTTCGGCTATTTACTTTTATGGGTTGTCGTTATTTCGAACCTGATGGCAATTTTAATCCAGACACTTTCAGCAAAAATCGGTATCGCGACTTCACACAATCTGCCTGAAATCATCCGTGATCGATGGCCAAGAGGTGTCTCGTTCTTTTATTGGATTCAGGGAGAAATCATGATTATGGCAACCGATTTGGCTGAATTTATCGGTGCGGCACTCGGCTTTCATCTTGTTTTCGGATTGCCCATGATTCCAGCTGCAATTTTGACTGCAATTTGCGCATTATTGATTCTCACCTTCCAAGTCAGGGGCTTTCGTCCACTAGAAATGGTGATTGCGCTGATGGTGTTCATCGTTGTGATCGCGTTCAGCTTTGAAATTTTCTTCGCATTACCGGCGTTTAAGCCATTTGTCCAAGGTTTTGTTCCGCAATTTCAGGGAACCGACAGCGTGCTGCTTGCCGCAGGCATCCTCGGAGCAACGGTCATGCCTCATGCCATCTATATGCATTCTGGATTAACCTGCCGCCGAGTGATCGGCCAAACAGCCGAGGAAAGGAAAAAGATTTTCCGATTTGAATTGATTGATATTCTCATCGCGATGATTATTGCCGGCGTTATTAATGCAATTATGCTTTCTGTGGCCGGTTCCACATTCTTCGGCCGGGAAGTCATAAATGATCTAACCGTGGCTTTCCATGGTTTCAGCACATATATCGCGCCGATCGCCGGTATTTTGTTTGGTGTAGGGTTACTATCTGCTGGTCTATCAAGTTCCTCAGTCGGCACACTTGCCGGAGACATCATGATGCAGGGCTTTATTCATAAGCGAATTCCCGTTTTTATTCGCCGTTTCTGCTCAATGCTTCCGCCGCTGATCCTGATTATTTCGGGGGCTAATGCTACCAAGGCACTTGTTATGAGCCAAGTTGTTCTTTCGTTCGGTATTGCTTTAGCGATTATTCCGCTTGTTATTTTTACGAGCAACAAAGCGATTATGGGCAAGCTCGTCAATCGTAAATTGACGACAGTGGCTGCATGGTGCATCGCAGCGATTGTTATCTGCTTAAACGTATTCCTCCTTTATCAAACTTTTTTTGGCTAATTTAAATGTGAACTTATCAAATTGAACAGCAATGAATTTAATAGTAGTAAAAAACGAGATTCCGCATATCGGGATCTTTTTTGTTTTAGGCTATGTTAACATTCAATGTTGATTTTCTGCTCCGTTGATTGGAGCAGAAGGTGCGCGACTCTTATGGGAGGGTTACAGTTGATTGTCAACCGGGTTTGCGGATGAATTGCTAAGATGGTTGGTGCATTCCCTGTAGTGGTTGCGTCCAACCATAAGCTCACGGATAATTCCGGCTATAGCTGTTTTTATTTAAACGAACAGACAAGGTGTCATGAAATAATAAAAAATGAAACAGTACCTTTAAAAAAAATATAATTTTGTTCACACATTTATTGAAAATGCGAAATTGACTTTATGACGGAAAATGACGTAAAATGAAGTTTGTGAGATAAAAACGATAGGCCACCTGATGAAGGTGCGGCAAGTGATTGTCGTTTGTTTATAGTAGGGGACACAAAAGTTGTCCAATAATATCCTGGAGGTTATAGGTAATGGTTAAAATTTCCAAAGGCAAGTTCGAATTCCTTGAACAACTGTCTGACAAAAATGGTGTTATCGCTGCATTGGCAATCGACCAACGTGGTTCTTTGAAGAGAATGATCGGTGCTGCTAAGGGTTCTGACGCTTCTATTCAAGAACTTTCGGATTTCAAAACGCTCGTATCCAAGGAATTAACTCCATATGCAAGTGCAATTCTGCTTGATCCTGAATTCGGTATTCCTGCCGGCAAAGCACGCGCAGCTTCTTGTGGTTTGCTGACATCTTATGAAAAAACAGGTTATGACGCTACAGAACCTGGCCGTATTCCTGACCTTCTTCCTAACTGGTCTGTAAAACGTATCAAAGAAAGCGGCGGTACTGCTGTTAAACTGCTCGTTTACTTCGATCCAGATGAACCAGATGAAATCAACGATGTAAAGAAAGCATTCGTAGAACGTATTGGTTCTGAATGTAAAGCCGAAGATATTCCTTTGTTCTTTGAAATCGTAACTTACGATGAAAAAATTACGGACAAAGAAGAATATGCAAAAGTTAAACCTCAAAAGGTTCTTGACTCGATCAAAGTCTTCACACAAGAACGCTACGGCATCGACGTTCTGAAGTTGGAAGTTCCTGTTGACATGAGCCGTGTAGAAGGCGTTGGCGAAAACGCTCCTGTTTACACAGCTGAAGAAGCTAAGAACTACTTCCTCGAAGTTGACAAACTGACAACAATTCCTTACATCTGGCTGAGCGCAGGCGTATCTACTGAACTCTTCCAAAAAACACTCGTATTCGCACATGATGCAGGTGCAAAATACAACGGTGTACTTTGTGGCCGTGCAACATGGCGTGACGGCGTTGAAGCTTATGGCAAGGGTGGAGAAGAAGGCGCTGTTGAATGGCTTCGCACTCAAGGTAAGGCTAACGTTGAAGAACTCAACGCAATCCTTGCTGAAAACGCAACACCTTGGTATGAAAAATTCGGCGGCAAAGATAAGATCGAAGTCGTTGACTAATTTACTGTCTATAGAAGAAGGCGCAACGGAATATATCTGTTGCGCTTTTTTTCTATTCTTTTTTCGTCAGGACTAGTTAAATCGTGTATCAATAGTTCCTTTTTCAAAGAGCTTTCCGTCAAAAATTCCAATTGTTTTTTACTTAGAACCCCTGATTATCCGTATATGAGGCGAAAGGTATTGTTCAGTAGTAGAGATTTGTTCGTGTGAAAAAGGAAGATATTCACAACGGATCAGGGACATGTTATTATTTCATTATCGTTGTCCTGTAATAAATGAAGATGAATATAAGAGGAAAAGGGAAGAGATCATGAAAAAGAAGATTTTATTGACGATCGGATCGATCATTGTGCTCCTTTTTGCTGCAGGCGCAGGCTATGCATGGTGGATGTATCATTCGGTCGCATCAACTGCAGGATCTATGTATGAAACCTCCGGCGGTAAAGGAAATCACAAAGCAATTACACAGAAGAATCCGATCAGTTTGTTGCTCATGGGTGTCGATGAGCGACAAGGCGACCGTGGTCGTTCCGATACGATCATCGCAACGACTTTGAACCCGAATACAAACACGATGCAAATGATTTCCATTCCGCGTGACACAAGAACAGAAATTGTTGGCCGCGGGACGATCGACAAAATCAATGCTGCGTACGCTTATGGCGGCACGAAAATGGCAGAAGATACGGTTCAGCAATTCGTCGGCGGCATTCCTTTTGATTTCTATATTAAAATCAATATGCAAGGCATGAGCGCTCTTGTCGATGCGGTCGGCGGTGTGACCGTTAACAATAAACTGGATTGGCATGACGAAGGCTACTACAAGAAGGGCTATCATTACCAGCGCGGCGAAATCACCTTGGATACCGGTGCGAAAGCGATGGGTTACGTCCGGATGCGCCATTTGGATCCACAAGGCGACTTTGGCCGAAATCAAAGACAGCGGGATGTGATCATGGCCATTGTTAACAAAATGTCCAATGTCTCATCTGTCTCACGATATTCACAGATTCTTAATGCACTCGGCGGTAATGTGAAAACAAATCTGACCTTTGATGATATGAAGAATTTGGCTTTCAATTATCGCAATACGCGCAAGCATACAATCGATTATGAAGTGAAAGGCCAAGGACAGACAATTAATGGCATCTATTACCTCGTTGTCGGTGCGGCTGAAAAACAAAGAGTTCATGATATGATTCAGGAACAGATGAATAATTAATTATTAATCGATGTGATCAAATAAAGCGGGTAACCTTGAGAGATACCAAGGTTACCCGCTTTTATTAATAAAAGCATGAGCGTATTAATCGAAAGCTCTCATACCGCGTTCAAAAAATGAATTTAAGCGCCTAGTTCACTCTCAAAGAATTGTTTCATGTTGAGGATCAATTCGCTCAGATTTGTACTGACAAACAATCTTTCTATGGCGGATTCCTTGATCAGGTTTGCCTGACTTCCATGAACAAATACGGTTAGTTTCGGGAATTCTGAATTGAGTTGGTTAAGTAGATTTGAAACCACCGGTGCGTGTGAACGACTTGAGAAAGAAACGGCTAAATAATTGGCATTCTTTCGTTGGAGGAGGTCGCGGACCACACCGATCTCATTTATTTCAGCTAAGAAGTCCGTTTTCCATCCGCTGATGGAGAATAAATCATCCATCAATTTTGTCCGTGTCAGTCCCTTAAAAGATTCGAGGTTGGCAATGACAACCTCTCCTAGATCATTTTTACTAAGTTGGTGAGAAATTTTCAACATCTTCCAGCTCAGCAACCTCAGGATGGTAAAGGTGGCGATCAGATAGTCGGCATCCAGAAAACGTTTCAGAGTTAGTCCTTTTTGTATCTCGTCCAACGATCGTTCGAACAGTTTGATGAAAATATCTTCGATACGCATGCCGTCTGAAAGCGCGTCGAGACAATCGACTGCTTTAACACTATTGCCATCGATCAGATAATGAATGTAGTCATTCCAAGTTTGCTTCGCTTGCTTAACAACCTCACTACTGTCCCAGCTAGTGACTGTTTCCACGGTCATTGAAAGATCGCTTGGCAATTGGATGACGCAGCCACTTTTTTCAAGTCTGACGCGGGGAAGTATGTCTGATCCTGCTGGATTAGCGAGAATCATGCCTTCTTCTCCTGTAGTTAGCAGCACACGGGTGGCCGGTGGAAAAATATGAATAAAGTTGATAAATGAATAGCAGGTCTGCAGGTCAAGCAAATGATTGCGTGCGCTATCGTTCAGGATGATTTGCATCGCTTTCGTTGCATGCATCGGTCTCCGATAAGAACGGTTCAGCGTCAAAGCGGAATAGACGTCAGTAATCATCATCAACTTTAAATTTTGGTCATCTTTTTTTACGATAAGGTTATCCGGATACCCGCTCCCATCCATTCGTTCATGATGTGAACGGACAACCCTGCATGTTTCATTGGGAAAGTTCATGCGTTTGAGCAATTCATAACCGTCAACCGTATGTCGGGTAATCTTACTGTACTCTCGCTGCGTCAGTTTTCCTTTTTTCAGGAGAATATCAGCCGGAGTGTACAGCTTGCCAATATCATGGAGCAAACAGCCTAGAATAAAGTCTTCGCTTACTTTCCATTGTGTGTGTTTAAAGAACAAGCTGGCAAGCACGAACACATCGAGCGAATGAATATAGCAGACCGGATCCCATTGTTTCATACTGTCCAAGAGCAGTCGAACCGTCGGATTTGAATAAAAACGCAAATAGAGCGAATGAAGCCACTTATAAGATGATTCCGAGTGCAGAATCCGGCCATAACGCAATTCGTTGGCGATTTGCGCCATGTCATTCTGGAATCGTGAAGTGAGTTCTTTTCGCCCATGAGATGTCATTCGAGATAGAGCTGTATTTGTATGTCGAAATGGAGCTACCGGCGGCGCATCATAAATAGTTACAAAAGGTACTCCTTTTTTTGACAAATATGTGATTAACTCAGACGTTATCAGCATGCCGGATCGATAGAGCACTGAAGAATTTATGTATATGTCTTTTGCAAGAATGCTTCCGTCCTTCAAGTTTTCAACCTTTACGACTTTTGGCATAAGAGCCATTCACTCCCGTTCGATTATTCCCTAATGAAATAGGGAAGCGCTTCGCGATACAAATCAATATGATCGCAAGGTGGGATAGGAAGCTCCCGGTAGAAAAAAGGTTTTTTCACACTTATGAGCCTTGATTCGACAATAAATCACAAGATTCATTGTATCAAGTGTTTACAAAAAACGGAAGTGAAATTTCGCAGATGGACCTCCTACTAAAATAAAATATTTATAATAATCATGTGTTCACCTAAAAAATTCATAGAATTATCATAAAGTCAATAGGATGAAAATCCTATTTGCAAAAGTAGTGAACACTAGGTCCAGCGAATTGAATCTCAGGAATCTCTTCAATAATTCCGCCAATCAGCCGATAACAAATATAGAAAGGCACTAGAGCTGAAAGGGTTGACTTACATGGATGTTGCAACAGTCATCGGCTTGCTGGTCGGATTACTTTCCTTGGTTATAGGGTTTCTGATGGAGGGCGGCCAACTCATTGCTTTACTGAAAATAACCGCCTTCCTAATCGTGTTCGGAGGAACATTCGGAGCGGTTATTGTCAGCTTTCCGGGAAGAACATTGGCCAAGACACCGTTTATTCTAAAATATGCATTTGTTAAGCCAAAAGAACGTGCGAGCGACACAATTGTCAGACTGATTGAACTCGCAAATATTTCGAGACGCGAAGGTTTGCTCGCTCTGGAAGGGGAACAGCGAAATTTTACGAACGATTCGTTTATGTCCAATGGTATTCAGATGGTTGTCGACGGTGTGGATTCCGATGTCATCGATGATATTCTGAATCGTGATATAGAGCTTTATGAACAGAAGATTCTCTCCATCGGACGAATCTTTGAGTCTGCCGGCGGATACGCGCCAACGATGGGCATTATCGGGACCGTTATGGGGCTCGTTCATGTACTGGGCAGCCTGGAAGATACGGCTGCACTCGGACCGGCGATCGCCGTCGCTTTTATTGCTACGCTGTATGGTGTCGGTAGCGCAAATGTTATTTATTTACCAATCTACACGAAGATAAAGAACAATCTTGCTTCGGATGTCATGATTCGCCAATTGAAAACCGAAGGAATTCTATCGATTCAATACGGGGAAAGCACGATGATTCTTAAGAAAAAACTCTACGCTTTCCTGACTGATGAGGAATCGCAAAAGGTCGAGGAACGTCTTGCGGGTCATGCAGGTAGTGGGGCGAATGCCGGAAATGCGTTTCAAGAGGTTGGCCAGTCATGAGCAGGCCAAGAAAAAGACGCTATTCCCGGCCTGAAGAATCGAGTCACAATTCAGAACGATGGCTGGTGACGTATTCTGATTTAATCACTCTTCTTCTTGTTTTTTTTATCGTCATGTATTCAATGAGCAGTATTGAAAATCAGAAATTTAATGCGCTTGTTTCTTCTTTAAAATCCTCTTTTCAGGGGGATTCAATATTACAGGGAATGGGGTATCCGAGCACGGATAAAGGACAGACAAAACCCACTGTGCCCTTGGTGAAAAAAGCGCAGCCGATCAGTAATCAGGAAAAAAAGAAGGATGAGAAGAAACTCGATGCGCTGTATGTTCAACTCGATAAATACATAAAAGACAATCACTTAAGTCCTGATGTGTCGCTTGTTGAAACAGCGAGAGGCGTTCAGCTCACCTTTCGTGAAAAGATTTTATTCGACTTAGGCAAGGCCAATCTTAAGCCAAATGCGAAATCAGTCTTGGGAAAGATCGGTAATATCCTTAAGAGTGTGCCGAATGATATCAGTATCGAGGGGCACACGGACAATACACCGTTTCGAAATCAGGAATCGGCAATTCATTCCAACTGGGAGCTGTCCGGACTTCGCGCCCAAACGGTTATGAATTATCTCATTAATAAGGATGAACTTTTACCAAAAAGAATGCATTTTGTCGGCTATGGCGAATATCAGCCTATTGTTAAAAATGATACACCTGAGCATAAAGCGATGAACAGGCGTGTAAATATCGTTGTTATCCGGGAAGGGAACAAACTCGATTCTGAATAAAAATTGTTGAAATAAATTGATTCGTCTGTTAAATGATTGCATGATGATCCTCTAACCGATATATTAAATGCAAGAGAGCTTTTCCATCTTTCATTACAATATTTTGTTGAGGGTGAGCGGATTGAAAAAATTTTGGCTGATTGTAGTCATTTTGCTTTGCTTTGCAAGCATTGTTGGGGGCAAAGTATATTGGAATCATAAATTAAATCAAGTTAGGGCGGCTGCCAGTCTTAAATCGCAGGGTGACCTATCTGGAATTAATGAAAGCTCTGATACATCACAAAATGCGATTGAAAAGAAAATTGCGAAGCTGCCCATAACACTGCGAAATGCAGCAACAGACGCATATAAAAAGAGTGGGCAAGTTCAAATTTCTCTTATTGGCAGCGATAATGTCCAGGCATTGGCTCTTCTTTTACAGAATCAGCTGGATCAGGTTTATGGCGAATCGTTTTTTAAGATAACTGTGCAGGATTTAGGGAAAACAAATTCATTGGCACTGAACCAGGCGAAAGTTGAAAATTTAATACAAAACGTTAATGGGAAACCGGATGCCGTTATTTTTACTCCGCTGCTCTACAATGATGACCGTCAAGTCAGAACTGAAGATACGGAGACAGTCACAACGTTTCTAGAAGAAAAAGTTAGAATCAAGTATCCGAAAGCCGCCTTTTTTGTTTCCCTTCCGAACTATTCATCGAATCAGCCTTATATGAATGACCGGATTGACGAATTGAATGCTTATTTAAAAAAGCAAAAAATAACAGTACTCGACTATCTGTCAAATTGGCCTAAAGGTTCAAAGCGAGCGGATCTAGTCGGTGAAGATGGTCACACCATGAACAATGATGGCAGGCAAGTCTGGATTAACTACATAAGCAAGCAATGGGGACTAAATTAATACATCTCCATTAAAAAACCGGTTAGCTCAGGCTAACCGGTTTTTTTAATGGATCCATGAGGCGTTCGACGATAATGTCAAAAAAATGGCTGATGACTTAGTTCTTTGCCATCTGCCATACTCGGGCAACATTGGCGGCTGTTCGGATTAGATTAGCTTTGGCTTCATGTAAAGCGATTTCTAAGGATACTGCGCCTGGAACAATGGAAAAGAATGCGTCGATTCCATGTGACAACACTGCGTCGCATCCATTACCAAGTGAACCTGCGAGCCCGATAACCGGAATATGCTGCTCTTTGGCACAGCGAGCGACACCAATCGGCGTTTTTCCATAAACCGTTTGGCCATCTATTTTACCTTCACCGGTAATCACGAGTGAAGCTCCTGACAGTTTTTGTTTCAGACCCGATTCTTTGATAACCAAATCAATGCCTGGGCGAAGCTTACTGTTCAAGAAGAAGATAGCGCCTGCGCCTAAGCCGCCTGCAGCACCGGCACCGGGAACCCTATCAATGTCAATGCCGAAATCACGGTTAACGACCTCTGAAAAGTTTTTCAGGGCATGATCCAGCTTGCAAACATCTTGTTCAGAGGCACCTTTTTGCGGGCCAAAGACGGCAGATGCGCCTTGAGTACCGGTGAGTGGATTGGTGACATCAGTTGCAGCTTCAAATCGAATAGTCTTGATTCGAGGATCAAAGCACGACAAGTCAATGGAAGCCAGCTCATCCAGTGCAGCGCCGCCGAATCCCAATTCGCGCCCTGAGTCATCAAGAAGTCTGGCGCCTAGCGCCTGTGCCATGCCGCATCCACCGTCGTTTGTTGCGCTGCCTCCCAGTCCGAGAATAATATGATTGGCGCCGTGATCCATCGCGGAGCGAATTAACTCGCCAACTCCATAAGTCGTTGCGATGAGCGGATTGCGATCCTCAGGTTTTATATGTTCAATACCCGATGCAGCAGCCATTTCTATGATCGCAGTGGTTCCGTCATTCACCAATCCGAAAAATGCTGACACGGGTTTACCAAGCGGTCCGGTAACTTCTTGAGTAATGATCTGCCCATGTAAAGCATCGACCAGCGAGCGAACAGTTCCTTCGCCTCCGTCCGCCATAGGTACAAGTACGTAATCGGCGTCAGGCCATATGTACTGTAGGCCTTTCTTAATCGCTTCAGCGGCTTCAAGCGCCGTCAAACTTTCCTTAAATGAATCCGGTGCGATGACAATTTTTCGCTGATTCATGTCATTCCATCCTTTGACAATTCTCTTTTTCTTCTTTTTAGCAGATTGAATGATTCGTGACTGTACATCTTTTATTACCCGGGAAATGACAAAATGCATCTTTTATTGACATTAGAAAACTTGGCTTTGCCAAGCCTATGACTAACGCGAAGTCATAGTTGCACTTATACTATAATCCTTAATATTATAACTTTTGTACGTAAATACGCAGTACTATTGCTGTATTTTCATCCAAGCGATGTCCCGCGCCCCTTAAGCGGGTCATGAATGTTTCCTATAGTATAAAAAAGAGACCCCAACCATCGGAATCTCTTAATTTCTAAACTACTTACTTAAGGTTACTATTGTTTTCCGCCATGAAATTTTCTATTTCATCGGTTGTACGCGGCAGGCCGGTAGTCAGCACTTCGGAACCGGTTTCTGTGATGAGCACATCGTCTTCGATACGGATGCCGATGCTTTCTTCAGGAATGTAAAGGCCAGGTTCGTTTGTGATGATCTCGCCCGGTACCAAATCCATTTCGCGATAGGGTCCGACGTCATGCGTGTCCAAACCAAGCGAATGACTGACGCCATGAAAGTAATACTTGCGTAATTCTTCAGATGTCTTAATCAAGCCGATCTTCATCAATTCTTCGGTGTAGAATTCGATCGTGAAGTTGTTCAGCGCCTTAAACGCGACACCCGGCTTTGCCATTTTTGTGACTTCTTGGTTACAGCGCAGGATAATGTCGTAAATCTGTTTTTGGCGAGGCGTGAACTTGCCGTTTACAGGGAAGGTGTAGCTGATGTCGCCATTGTAATAGTTGTGCTGTGCGCCAAGGTCGAGCAGGACGAGACTACCGTCTTCGGCAGTTCCTGTGTTTGCCGAATAGTGCAGGACCGTTCCGTTGAAGCCGCTGGCGAGAATCGTTGGAAAAGCGAATTCCGTACATCCTCGGCTCTTTAATACGAAGTTAAAGTAAGCTTCCAGCTCATATTCCTTCATACCCGGCTTCGCATTAGCCAGAACATTTTTAATTCCGTCAGCAGTAATTTTGCCGGCTTCACGCGTCAGTTCAATTTCTTCCGCAGATTTAACGACGCGGAACCTGCAAATGACCGGATACAAATTGTGGATCGACAAATATGGATAGGTGACAGCTGCTTCCGCCGCAAATTTATTCGCCGGCTTCGCTGGAAATTCCCATGATTTTGCTTCAAGATCAGCATATAGATGCTTGTACACGCGTCCATCCAGTTGCGAACGCACGTAGTCTTCAAACTGATCGAGCAGCTCAATATTCTCAACGCCAGATGCATCTTGTGCTGCATTTGGCGTGATTGTTTCGCCGACCCACCTGGCCATCCATGGATCAGCACGTTGAATAAACAATGTTTCTTCAACTTTTCCGCCGAATTTAGCGGCAACGAAAATGACTTTGGGTTCGGTAATGCCCGTCATGTAGTAAAAATTGCGATTTGGATAGAAAGGATAGCTTTCGTCTGCGGACTGGTGTGCCGCTTCCCCGGCAAAAAGAATGGCAAGCGACTGATCCTCCAACGCTTCATAAAGCTTCTTACGGTTCCGAATAAAAAAATTTTTATCCATGCGGATCCTTCTTTCATCAATAGATTATTCCACTATCATTCTATCATCATCCGGCAAGAAAATCCCCTAGATGAAAAATAGGGGACGATCAAAATCTGCAAAGTTTACCGATCATGTCTCCACTTCAGCCAGATTACCTTCGTGAAAAATTGAGCATGTCCGACGACATTGCGCTTCCACATTCTCCGCGGCTCCAGTGCCATGCGGAACAGCCATTCAAGATTCAACCGGCGCATGATTTTCGGCGCCCGCGGTTTTGTTCCGGAAGCAAAGTCGATAAATCCGCCGACAGCGATTCGTACTAATGGTTTCAGCACTTCAGAATTACGATCGATAAATTTTTCTTGCAGCGGCATGCCCATTCCAACGAGTAGGACATCGGCACGCGATTGATTAATCGCTGAGACAACTTCGGAATCAGATGAAAAATAGCCGTCATGCGTTCCGGCGATGATTAAATTTGGATGCTGTTCCTTTAACTTTTTAGAGGCTGACAGTGCGATTTCTTGAGTTGATCCAAGCAAATAGACCGACAAGCTGTTCTCTGTGCATATTTGCAGTAATAAGGGAATCAGGTCTGTTCCATTCAAGTTTTCTTGAAGGTTGACACCCCACAGCTTCGCTCCTAATTTGATGCCGATGCCGTCATTGAGCAAGTAGTCCGCGCGATTAAGCACTGCATTATAATCGCGATCTTTTTGCGCAATGTTAAAACCGTGATCATTAAGAAAATATAGGTTAATGGTTTTACGATCTGCAAGGCTGTCATTAAAAACAGCCGTAAATTCCTGCTTTGTGTGAAAGTCATTCATATAGATCGTGCCGACTTGTTTTTTTTCACTCAATAAAATCCCATCCTTAATTCAATGAGGCAGTCTTATACATTTTGCCTTGTTCCGCATTGTTTTATCCTACTTGGGATTCCAATTATTGCTTGGAATCATCAAAAAAATACCGAATTTAGTTCTATAGGCTGTTAATATTGTAAACTAATTTTAACGGATTGTGGATATCATTGAGAGATTGTTAAGAAACATGTAGCATTGTCTTTACAATATGTTATAATTCCGTATAAGAAAAGTTTTAGAGAGTGCTATTTTGAGACATGACACGAATCCGAAATTTTGGTTAAGGGCGGGGCTGACAAAATGGTCTATGTGACGTTCATTATTTGTTTTCTTGCTGCGGTTGGTTTGACACCTCTAGTCAGGAAACTGGCGATTCGCATCGGCGCGACAGATCTTCCGAACGCCCGCAAAGTGCATAAAACGATTATGCCGCGAATGGGCGGCTTGGCTATTTACTTAGCGTTTATTATTGGCATGCTTATCCTGTGGCCGGACAGTAGTTTCACATTGCCGCTGATCATTGGCAGTGTGATTATTATAATCACAGGCATTCTGGATGACATGTATTCATTGTCGCCAAAGGTGAAAATAATTGCGCATTTCTTCGCCGCACTGGTTATTGTTCTGAGCGGAATCAATGTTTCATTTATTAATCTTCCATTTAACGGTGTCTTGCATCTATACTGGCTGAGCATACCGCTCACCTTGTTGTGGATCATGGGCATCACAAATGCGATTAATTTGATTGACGGTCTTGACGGACTTGCTGTAGGTGTATCAAGTATTGTAATACTGACGATCGCCGGGCTCTCATTAACGGAAGGCAACTTGTTTGTGTTCTCCGTCAGTGCGATTTTGCTTGGCAGTACTTTAGGTTTTCTGCCGTACAATTTTCATCCGGCGAAAATTTTCATGGGTGATACGGGTAGCTACTTCCTAGGCTATATCATTTCTGTGCTTGCTTTGCTTGGCTTCAAGAATGTCACGCTGTTTTCACTCGTTGTGCCGATTATTATTCTGGCGGTGCCGATTTCCGACACACTGTTTGCGATTATTCGCCGACTTGTTAACAGAAGGCCTTTGACGGCACCTGACAAATCGCATTTGCACCACTGCCTGCTCCGCTTTGGTTTCACGCAGAGCCAGACGGTGGTCCTGATTTATGGCATGAGCGCAATGTTCGCACTGGCAGCAATCCTCTTCTCAACATCAACATTGCTTGGATCAATGATCATTATCATTGGTGTTATGTTGATTATTGAACTCGTCGTTGAGGGTGTCGGCCTTGTGAGTGCCAATTACAAACCGCTTCTGAATACGTACAAGCGGATCTTAAACTTAGCGAAGGTAAAATAAAGGTAGTTTACAATAGATCGTAAGCAAGAGAGCATGGAGCGGTTCATACGAGCTGCTCCATGCTTTTTTTGCAGGATAAGAAAGAAAGTATAAAATTTTGGACTTAGTCATTAGGATGATTGGCGTTACTTTGCCATGATTTAGGTTCAAACACGAAAGTGTCAGTGATTCCACGGACGAAGGAGCCACCGGGGCTAAATCCATTTGTTGAAAGCGGAGAGCGATCGAATGAAGACAGGCCAGCCAGTAATCGATAAACTCAAGGAACCAACGGTTCCAACGGAATAGAGTCGAATTGTCCGTAGCGACATCATTTTTGTTGGGCTGGGAAATTGCTTTTTCAAAGCAACAGGACTCATAACGTTTATAAGGAAGAAGTAGATCAGGGAGTTCATGATGAATCTTAGAACAGGTGCCACAACACAAACGACGAATTCTTAGAGACACGCACTTTCCCGAGTCTTCGATGTATTTCCTCAAACGGCTTCCAATAACTTTAAGCTCTCCTCCGCAACAAGGGCAAGGCACCTTTCCCGCACTCTTAACAGAAAACACCTGTTAATTGGTTACCAACAAGGTCATAGTTTGATATAATAACCATATGGTTGATTTATGGGTATCCCTCGTGTAAGTAGGATTACACGGTAAAGGGATACCTTTTTCCTTTCTCATAATAAGTGCCAGCTATAACGTCCTACGGACATTATAGCTGGCACTTATTGGACAGGCAATGGCGTCAACTTTCGGATAAAATCAAGCGTCAATAACACTCAGTGGTCAAAGGACCAAGTAACACGAATAGGACCGACTTATTCGAGAATAAGACCAACTTTTACAGAGATAGGACCAAGTATTATAAATATCATGCATACTACAAATACAAAAAAGCCTGTACGCATGAATACTGCGTACAGGCTTAAGTACAATGATTATTGATTACTTGTGCCTCCAGATGAATCGGTTGCCAGGCCGGATGAGTCAGTTGAAGAATTAGAGCTTTCGCTGGAAGACGTCCCACTCGTTCCGCTGCTATCGGATGCTCCGTTACCGCTGGCGGCAATGGTTTTATAATCGAGCTGTGCTTTCAGCTCTGACCGTACCTTATTCAAGTAGTTGTCATCAAGCGCGTAATAGTAAATTCCGCTGCTCATGTCATCTGTACCTTTCAGTTGCAGGGTATTAATTTTTGATAAGGACCCTGCATACCGGCGCAGACTGAGCAGTTGGCCAAAGGTTAAGTTCGTTTCAAAGTTCTTATCAAGAGAATCAATGACTGAACTGTATTTGGCAACCGAAGAAAGGTTTGCACTCTTCTTAACAATAGCTTCAATCAAAGCCATTTGCCTTCTCCCTCGGCCGAAATCTCCTCCCGCGCCTGGGGACTTGCGGTTGCGGACCAAAGCAAGTGCTTGCTCACCATTGAGAAGCTGTTTGCCAGGCTCAAGTACGATTGCGTCTTTGCCTTTCTTGTCGTGACTGTTTTGCGTAACCAGTTTGACCGGAACATTCATTTCTACGCCACCAAGTGCATTAACGATTTTAACGAATGCAGCGAAATCGACCTGCACATAATAATCTACGGGAACCTTGAACAGGTTTTCAACAGTTGCAATGGTATAGTCTGCACCTTGATTATTGTTCGCATCACCATAAGCATGTGCGTGTGTGATCTTGGAAATGCCATAGTCGCGTGTGTGTGTAGGATCAATAATCTGTACCTTTGAATCACGTGGAATGCTGACCATATGAACTTGATTTGTGGCGTGATTAAACGTAGCGAGGACTAAGGCATCAGATCTGCTTGGTTCATTTTTACGTTTATCAATCCCCATAAACAGAATAGAGAAATTATCTTTTACAGGATCAACCTTTTCAGCACGCAAGTCCGATTTGTTGCCGCGTGCCAGTTTCTTTTGAGCATGGTTTGTTACAGTTTCAAGTTTTTTCGTTAAATAATAGCCGTACGCTGCGCCGCTCCCCACCAGAACAAGAAGTGCAGTCAAAATAATAATGATAACTTTTTTTCGCAAGCCATACTTTTTCTTTTTTTGGTTTTCTATTCTGCTCAATGCCATTTTCGACGTATTCTCCTTAGGATTCGTTATCTATTACAAATATGCATAAGGCCATTAAGAACTCACCGTGTGTAGTAATCTACTGTTGTGGTTAATTAGTCACATTTTTCTTTACAATAATTTAATTTTACATAAGTCCGTCCAATCCATCAATGTAAAATTTGTGCTTTTTCGGCAAATTTCGCAAGAAAGAAACACGGTAACAAAAATAACAAGAGAAGACGATTCGTCGGCACTGAGGTGAGACCAAAAGTCACTGGGATCTACAAAATGAAATTTTAAGACAATTCGCTAGGATTCGGGAGCTTTTTCTGTAAATAAAGTTCGCATGTTTTTTCTGTTTGTGCCTGGCCGTTTGTCAAATCTGTGATCCATTCGATAAATGCGGGACCTTCTTCCTGACTAGTGTAAAGCTCAAAGGTGACCTTGTCACTATATTGGACCCCTTTAACGATATAAGGGGATTCACGCAATTTGTTTTCTAAAGTCCCGCTCAAGTGATAATCAACGGTCACAGCCCATTGGAGGGAGGGCACCTGTTCAATGACTTCTGCAGCATTAAGTCCGTCACTAGTTGCATGTGCATACGCACGAATCAATCCGCCTGTCCCAAGCTTTATACCTCCAAAATAACGGGTAACAATAACGAGAACATTGCATATATTACGGCGTTTCAGCACATCGAGCATGGGGACACCGGCAGTTCCACTCGGCTCGCCATCATCGCTGGCTTTTTGAATTTCTTGTTTCTTTCCTATGATATAAGCAAAACAATTATGATTTGCTTTCCAATGTTCTTTACGAACATTCTGAATCAGCTGTTCGGCGTCGCTCTCTGTTTCGACCGGATAGACGGCAGCAATAAAACGTGAACGCTTAATTTCAGTTTCAACCATAGCGGATGTTCGGACCGTTATGTAATTAACTAAAGGCATAAATTTCTCCTTCCTTTATATCGGCAAAATTTTCGTTGGCTCTGAATGAAATATATTATCTTATACTTGCAGTCACAGCAGCATTTTAAATAGCAATGCATGAAAATAAAACGTTCTAAGCCGAATGTATCGGTGTGGGGGCATGTGCCAGTTGAAAAGAGATGAAGACAGACTCTTCCATCCATACCTTTCATTCGTTTCCATATTGGAGCATTTCGTCCGTAGAAGAAATATATTTTCATCCTGACAAGCCAAGTATACGTGCTATCATTTTATATGAGCTGTTTAAAAAGGAGGACAAAAAGGGCCGAGAAGATCAAGGAAACGCAGTTTCGAGTACCGGAGCGTATGCAAATAATACGTGAGGAGCGGAGAAACAAGTTGACGCAGAGATTCGACAGCAATTTTTCCCGGACTTTTTAAACTCCCTCTATATGGTAACATTTACACTTGATAATTGTTTATCCCTAATAAACAATGGATATAGACAATTTTATGGCAAAAATAACATCGAATGACTGCGGTACATGAGTTTCAGACCAATATAAAATAAGTGAGAGAAGCGAAAAATAGCAGGAGCAAAGGCATTTGATGTTGAATTAGTGCTTTAGGCCTATACGTAGATAGGCACAATGTGGCTAGCACGTCTTAATGTGTTCCGCTACATTTGTTATGGAGGGAAATTATGTCAACCAGCAAACCGATCAACGCGGCACTTGATGTCAAGCATCTTGATAAAATTATCAATAGCATGATTGATAATGTGAGCAGCAGCAAAACTCAAATCTTTGAGATTGGTGAAGAATCACGTAAAGAGCATGACGCGCTGGTAAAAGAACTCCAACTTGTTAAGCAAGAATTGAAAGGCATTATTGATCGAAGCGACGTACTCGAAATAGAGGCGAGAAAATCGAGAGGACGTCTTGCTGAGATCAGTCGAGCGTTTAATCAGTATGGAGAAGAAGATATTCGCCACGCCTATGAAGCAGCAAATGCGATTCAGAACGATTTGTCTATTGTCCGTGAAATGGAGAAACAGATGAAGAAAAGGCGTGACGAATTGGAGCGCCGTTTGATTCAGCTGACAGCGACTATTCAAAAAGCGGAGACTTTGATCGGGCAAGTGACGGTTGTGCTGAATTATCTGACAAGCGACTTGCAGCAAGTAGGAGAGGTCATTGCAAGCGCTAGGGAGCAACGCGCGCTTGGCCTTAAAATTATTGAAACGCTTGAAGAAGAAAGAAAAAGACTTTCACGAGAGATTCATGACGGGCCTGCACAAACTCTGGCTCAAGTATTGCTTGGTCTTGATGTGGTCGAGCGTGTTGGGCAAAAGGAAGGTATGGAAGCTTCCCACGAAGAATTACAGAAGTACAGAGTCATGGTGCAAGGCGCATTAGCTGAAGTTCGGCGGATCATCTATGATCTGCGCCCGATGAGCCTCGATGATCTAGGGCTTGTGCCGACACTCAAGAAGTACTTTCATCGCGTGAACAGTGACTATCCAGCCATCCGAATCATTTTTGACAGTATCGGAAATGAAAAAAGGCTTCAATCACGTATTGAGGCTGCTTTATTCAGGCTTATTCAGGAGGCCATGCAGAACGCTTGCATCCATGCGAATCCAACACAAATCAATGTCCGGCTGGAATATAGGACGGACAAGGTCCTTATTCTGGTGATGGATGATGGGACAGGCTTTGATCAGTCGGTGTCAAAGGAAGGAAGTTACGGACTGATCGGAATGAAGGAACGCGCCGAATTACTGAATGGCGAGCTGATCATTCATTCGGAACTTAACCAAGGCACCAAAATTCTGATTAACATCCCACTCCAGCGCGAAGATGAACTCGAATAACAACGAAATATACATGTCAGGTGAGTGCAATCCCATGCCTCATTGAACATTCTGACAGACCAAAAGAGAGGTGAGAATCTGCAGTCATCCGGGATGTACGGATCAATAAATACACCAGCAATCAGTTAATTAGGCCATTATTAATTATTAAAGATAAGCATAGAGCAAAATGTATGCGGTATCCGCTGGTATCTACTTATGAATCGTACTGTTGACTGCAGAGATAATTGTGACGAATGTCCGACCAAAAGTGACAACTATTGCTTTAATTGATGATCATCGTCTTTTCCGTGAAGGCGTCAAAAGAATCTTGGATATGGAAAGCGATTTTGAAGTGGTTGCTGAAGGAGATGACGGTAGCACTGCTGAAAAGTTGATTGAAGACACAGATCCTGATGTTGTGCTGATGGATATCAACATGCCGAAGCTGAATGGCGTTGAGGCGACCAGGCAGCTGATCAAGAATCATCCGGGTCTGAAAGTTATTATTCTCTCCATTCATGATGACGAGAGCTATGTAACTCATGTATTGAAATCGGGTGCGCTTGGCTACTTGCTGAAAGAAATGGATGCCGACTCGATGATTGAAGCCGTGCGGATTGTCGCACAAGGCGGCGCCTACATACATCCGAAAGTCACCCACAATCTCGTGAATGAATTCCGTCGTTTGGCTACACAAGGGTATTCAAGCGAACTGTCCGGCTTTCGTGATTTGGAATACCGTCCGCCGCTTCATATCCTGACCCATCGTGAATGTGAAGTGCTCCAGCTTATGGCTGACGGAAAGAGCAACAGGGCGATCGGCGAGCATTTGTATATCAGCGAGAAGACCGTTAAGAACCACGTCAGCAACATCTTGCAGAAAATGAGTGTAGAAGACAGAACCCAGGCTGTGGTTGAAGCGATAAAGAACGGTTGGGTTAAAATATATTGATCGGGTTTTTAAAAATATGATTTGTATGAGGAGTCGCATGTCTATCATGTGGCTCTATTTTTTTTAGGAGGCAGCAAAAAAAAATCAAACAAAAAAGAGCGCCTGATGCAGGAATTTTCCGGAATGTGTCGAAAATTTATTTAACACCTATTTCCCCCTCTTCAGTCCATTTTTCTCATTCATCACTCTTTATCATTTTTTCACATGACTCAAATTCCTTTTAGAGTCCGTTCGAAAAGGAGGACAAAGGATAGGTTTACAGGCTAAGAACGCAACATCCTGTTGCAACGCCTGCACTAGCCCATCCTAGGCGTCACAAGAAGGTCAAGGAAACGCAGCTTTGAGCACCGGAGCGTATACGAATAATACGTGAGGAGCAGAAAAGCAAGTTGACACAGAACTTCCGCAGGATGCGGTGACTTCTGCGTTATGCACAGGAAGTGCATGATTTTAGCAGAAGATCCTTCTCTCCTTTTTCCCGGACTTTTCGAACATCCTCTTCAAATCTTTTCCTCATTCATTCTCCGAAAGAAGGTCTATCCATGATGTTACTCTCCAGCAAGAACGATTCATCTCCGAAATTCAGCCTCGACGTGCAGCACTTTTTATATGGAAGGGAGTACCGTGCCGAAGAACTTCCTTTTTCTGAAAAAGTGATCAAAACACATATAAAAAACGGGTATGTGGCTATTCGCCCGGCAGTCGAGCTTTTAAAAGAAAATCTCCTTGATTTACTGACCGGCCGAAAGAAATGGCAGTGCCGTCGCTGCGGCAATCGTGATCAGGAGGCATTTGCCGTCTGCACATGCGCACGCTGCCGGAAAAAATGCGTTTACTGCCGGCATTGCCTCAATATGGGCATTGTTCGCTCATGCACCAAACTTGTGACATGGAGCGGTCCCGCGCCTAAAGCATGGGCGAGCGTAAACAGTGTTGCAAGGCTTTGTTCCTGGAACGGAATATTGTCCGAAGAACAGACTGCGGCAGCGAACGCTCTGGATCAAGCGCTTGCTGCCGGCTATTCATTTCTCATCTGGGCTGTAACCGGATCAGGTAAGACAGAAATCATATACAAGGCAATTGAACGATCACTCATGCAAGGGCATCATATCCTGCTAGCGACCCCGCGTACGGACGTCGTGCGTGAACTGCTGCCACGCATTCGTTCGGCTTTTCCCTCGATTACAGTGAGCGGTCTCTATGCCGGCAGCGATGACAATGATCCACAAGCGCAGCTGGTTATTTCAACGGCACATCAGCTCATTCGCTTCTCCGATTGTTTTGACTGTGTTTTTATTGATGAAGTGGACGCTTTTCCGTTCCATTATGACCCGATGTTGGAATTCGCAGTACGAAAAGCAGCGAAACCCGGCGCGCCATTTGGTTATCTGACGGCAACACCGCCGCCAGGGTTGAGGAACGCCTATTTAATGGGTTCTTTACGTGGCATCAAGATTGCCCGTCGTTATCATGGCCATCCGCTGCCTGTACCGCTCTTTCGCTGGATCGGCAATTGGACGCGTTTCATTCAGCATGGGCAGCTTCCTAAAACAATTCATGAGTGGCTGATGGAGAAAAAGAAACAGGGGTGTCAGCAGTTTCTATTCGTTCCTACCGTCACATTGGCGCGTGAACTGACAGAGATTTTACAAAAAGAAGGATTTGAGCGAACAGCAGGTGTTCACGCGGAAGATCCGGATCGTCACACGAAGGTTGCTGCGTTCCGAGAAGGCAAGATCAGAACTTTGGTCACAACGACAATCCTGGAACGAGGTGTCACGGTTCCTGGGGTTGAAGTAGCAGTTCTTGGCGCGGATGATCCGGTATTTGATGCCTGTGCGCTCGTTCAGATTGCCGGTCGAGTGGGAAGGTCTCCTGATTATCCCGAGGGCGATATCCTCTTTTTTCATAATGGGAAGACATTCGCAATGGTTCAGGCACGGCATCAAATTGAACAAATGAACAAGGAGGGGGGATTTTGAGCGGTTCGCACTGTTTGTTTTGTCGTGCTGAAAAGCGGGAGCCGCTGACGTTCCTTTCACTACTTTCGCCGGATACGAGCACAGGTTTTTGTCTCTCATGTCAAGAACAACTTGAACGTATTGATCCGCTGTACAGCTGCCGGCTTTGCGGCCGGGATCTGCACTCCCTTGAGCCGGCATTTGTTCATGATCAAATTTGCCATGATTGCATTCGGTGGAAGCAAAGTGGTAGAAACGGGCTGTACGGCAGAAACTACGCGATATATAGCTATAACGGATTCATCAAAGAAGTAATGACTATGTTCAAATTTCGTGGAGACGCCATTTTAGCCGATGGATTTGAAAAAGAATTAAAGAAGGCATATAGCCGAATCATTGATCATCGCTTGCGCTTTCGTTTCTTGAATCTACGGAGCGGCGGAGAATATGAAGCGATCGTTCCGATACCACTCAGTCGCGAGCGTCTCGTTGAGCGTGGTTTTAATCAAGCTGAACTACTGGCCCGGAAACTTGGACAGCCGATCGTCGACGCTCTGATTCGTGAGAAAAATGAACAAAAGCAGAGCAAGAAAAACCGTCGAGAAAGGCTGCTGATGCGTGAAACGCCGTTTCATTTAAAGAATGATCAAGTAAGGATAGTCACAGGAAAAAAGATATTATTAGTCGATGACTTATACACAACTGGTGCGACCATGCGCCTTGCGGCGACAGCGATAACCGCGGCACATCCGAAGCAGATTGATTCGCTTACGTTAATCCATGGATGAAAAAAACATAAATTCCGGTAAATCCATCCTTCCCGGTCTTTATGTTTTCTAATTAAAAGATCGGTGATTTCCTATAGCTGATCGCCTGACTTCCCATTTGCTGCCACGCGTCAATAAATGCTTTTCGATCAGCTGTTTCATTCTTTTTTCCAAGCGGATCATTGAACACAATATGATTCTTATCGTATCCGGTCACCAAAACGGCATGTTCCTGATTGGTGACTTTTATTTTGCCTTCATTCGTATGCCATAGATGAAACGCGTTCTGCGGCAATGGCTTAAAAGTTACGTTTGTAATCACAACAACCGGAATTCCGTCTTGAAGCTGAGCAATGACCGAGTCAAAAGATCTGCCGGTCAAATCAATAATCCGACTTGGGAGATATTGACGGCCGAGTTTTGCCAAAGGCTCGTGATAAACCCCGAAACCTTGTTTGCTGATATCATCCATGCTACCGACAAAACCTGCATTTGGATTACCAAACAGCTGATTCTGGTAATAAGGTACTTTGTCAATTTTACGAGCAAGTTCCATTTTTCCAATGTGCAGGCCGGCCTTCTGAAGCAGCATCGCTAGAGAAGTGACTTCGCAACCGCGCGGCAATTCCGGTTTTTGCTGAATTTCCGGTGCATCAATTTGAACTGCGCGTTTTGATGATGGTTGATCAGCGAGCTGGAGAGCTTCATTTTTCACTTGTTCGGCATCGTTAAAAACATCTGCCACCCATTTTTTCCCAATAAAGCGATTATCGGGTGAATAAACAATAAAAAGAAGCACAGCAAGCATGATGTCGACCAAAAGAAACCAGCCAAGCCAATGCTTTCTAAAAGAGCGCACAAAGCCATCTCCTTTCACTGTGCGACAATATGTAGCATTATTTTTGTTCGACAAAGCCGTACGCGAGTTTTGACGGATTTCTGCTTGTTTCGCATCGAATACCTGGTGCTTGATTATTATCATGCGGACTTTGTTTTTATATTCGGACTTAAGGCCTTGGCGGACTAGCCATGGCTAATGATAAACTGTTAAAATTAGTGCT
The DNA here is from genome assembly GCF_000497245.1 of Sporolactobacillus laevolacticus DSM 442. Taxonomy (GTDB): domain Bacteria; phylum Bacillota; class Bacilli; order Bacillales; family Sporolactobacillaceae; genus Sporolactobacillus; species Sporolactobacillus laevolacticus. The sequence continues at coordinate 24,618 of NZ_AWTC01000019.1, read as the reverse complement.
TAGTTATTTTACCATGGTTATTTGTTGCTTCAGGCTGAATATGTGACAATGTCGCTAAAATTCAGCGTACCCTAACCGATAATTAATGCAGACAGTAAAAAAACAGCTTCATTTTTTGTCAGATTTTTCGTGAGCATAGAATTTTTTATGAGTTAAATCCCTTCGAAGTATGATCACCCAGAATGTTGATTTTAAAGGAGGAATCAAGTTGGCCGAACTCGAAAATTGTAAGAGCTGTGGCAGACTTTTTGTCAGAGTATCTTCTCCATACTGTCCTGATTGTCTCAAAAAACAGAACGAAATGTATGAGACGGTGTATCGTTATATTCGCAAGCAGGAGAACAGGCAGTCAACGGTGACTGAGGTTCACGAAGCGACAGGCGTCGAAATCAACCTGATCTATCAGTGGATCCGTGAAGGGAGACTTCAGACCGCTGTATTCCCTAATCTGGGTTACCCATGCAAGTCCTGCGGGAAGATGATCCAGACCGGAACGCTTTGCGATAACTGCCGTCATCAATTAGAACACGATATTGCTCGTGAACAAACAATGGGAGACGCGGCAATGAAACAAAAAGGAAAAACGTATCATACCTAAAAATGTCTGAACGATTAAAGAAATTCTCTTGACAGCCGATATAATGTATGGAAAGAAGACAGAAGAACATTACCAAGGATTAAATGACAATACGGTAAAATTCCTCTGGGATGAGGTGAAACCATTGAAAATTAACGGATATCAGCCTGTTCAATCATATACAAATAATTACCAGGCGGCTAAACCGGGCGAACAGCAGTCTTCGCCGGCTAAGACCAGCGACAAGGTCGAAATTTCGAATGCGGCAAAGCGATTGCAAGGTAGTCAGAGACTGGAAGAAGCCAGGCAGGAAAAGATTGAGCGGATCAAGTCACAGATCGATGCCGGCACATACCATGTTTCCTCAACGAGCATTGCGGAAAAAATGTACAATTTCTGGAACAGACAATAAAGGTTCGGCAACAGGGAGTGAACGAGCATGTCTCTAGAGCGAATGAAAGAAACAATGACAGCGATGCTTCAGTGCCACGACACCCTTTATGCCCTTGCCATTGAAAAACGGGAAGCGATCAAAAAGGGAGACGCGCTGGCTGTGAGTGAGATCAGCAAAAAGGAAAATCCACTCGTTGAGCAGCTGCAGCAGCTGGAAGCATCCCGCGCAGACGTTGTTCAATCAGATTTGGGCATCGGTGCTGCCGAAGATGCCACCTTTTCCGATTGGGAGAAAGCAGTTGTTTCAGATGAAGAACGTGAGGCTTGGCAAAAAATCTATCTTGATTTAGCCAATAGCGTTTATACGTTGAAGCAGGCGAACAAGCTGAATCAAGAACTTCTTCGTGATTCATTGCTCTGGGTCAAGCTGAACTTGAACCTGCTTAAGCCGCAAAAGCAATCACTTAATAATTACCGAAATCCAAGAGACGGACAGGCAACGTTATCCGTCTTCAGCGGACGTATTGATTCTCGGACTTAACCAAGACGGAGGTGCGATCAGTGATCCCTATTTTTTCAAGTTTGGATATGATGCAGCGGGCACTGCAAGTCACACAAACAGCGATTCAGACAACAGGACATAACATTTCAAACGCTAATACTGACGGATATTCTAGGCAGCGCGTCAACCTGACCACATGGTTACCGTATCCGGGCATCGGCATCAATGCCGCACGTGGCGCCGGCCAGATCGGAACAGGCGTGAACGACGACGCAATCGTTCGTATCCGCGATCAATTTGTTGATCTGCAGGTGCGGGACAATTCCAATCAGAATGGCTATTGGAATTCACTGAGTGACGCATACAGCCAAATGGAAGATATCATAAATGAACCGACGGATACCGGAATATCGTCCGAACTCGACGGATTTTGGCAATCTCTTCAGGATCTGGCCGGAAATTCGGGAACGAGCGGTACCGGCACGGTTGTTCTGCAAAAAGGATCCGCCGTCGCCGACACTTTTAATTACATCGCTCTATCCTTGGGCAAGGTTCAAAATAACCTTAATCAGCAAATTACGGAAAATACGAAGTTAGTTAACAACTATGCAGATCAAATCAACGCGCTGAACACCGAAATCAACAAGCAGGAAGCCAACGGTTTGCTCGCAAATGATTTGTATGATGAACGTGACGCGCTGACTGATAAGCTCGCACAGCTTGTCAACATCAAGGTGACCAAGGTGCCAAGCGGCGGTAATCCTTCACCGCTTGCTGAAGGAAAGTATACGATCGAGATGGTTGATCAAAATGGTGCTTCTTTCAGTCCGGCAGCAACATTGGTTGATGGCGCGGCGCTGACCAATAATCATTTGAAGACAGACATCACCGGAGCAGGTACTTCTAGTCCAAATGTCACTGTATCGATGGTTAAGACAGACGATACAACTCCGGCAGGACCGAGTGCATTGACCGGATTCTCGGGAAAACTACAAGGTTTAATCGATGCATATACGAACGATTATCCAAGCGTGTTGAAAAGCCTTGATAATATGGCGAGCACTCTGGCAGATAAGTTTAACACCGTGTATCAAAATACTGCAGGGTATGACAGCAGTAAAGGGCTATTTTTCTTAGGCGATGCATCCGGAACGGTGAATGCGGCTAATATTCATGTGAATGAAAATTTAACCGGCAGTGATGTGAAAGCGAATGGACTGAATGCAGATGGTACTGCGAAACCAAGTGGTGATAATAGTGGGGCTTCGGCCTTATCCGATGTGATTGCTGTCAATCCTTACACCATTGATGGAGCAACCAGCGATGCAACAACTCTGAAGAGTTATTTACAGAGCCTAATTGGCCAAATCGGAGTTAATGCTCAATCTGCTGACCAATTTTCCAGTAATTCAAACACTATGCTCACTGCCGCACAAAATCGCCGCTCATCAATCAGCGGCGTGTCACTTGATGAAGAACTGACCAACTTAATCCAACTCCAGCATTCTTACGGCGCAGCGGCGAAAGTCGTTACGACGCTTGATACATTGCTGGACACCTTGATTAATAAGATGGGGTGATAATAAATGCGTATAACACAAGGCATGATGACCAATAATGTTCTGCAAAATATTTCTGGCGGCTACAGCAAAATCGCTGATTACCAGAATCAGCTTGCGTCCGGCAAGAAAATTACCCGACCTTCTCAGGACCCGGTTGTTGCAACGATGGGTATTGCCTACCGTACAGACGTGAGCCATGTCGAGCAGTACCAAAAAAATGTGACGAACGCTTATAAATGGCTGGACAGTTCCGATGATACCTTAAAGCAGGTGGATGACGTGCTGAACCGGGTTCGAGAACTGACGAATGAAGCAAGTACGGATACATATACGGCCGATCAGCGAAAAGCGATTGGCGCAGAAGTGGATCAGCTGACACAACAACTCGTCAGTCTGGGCAATACGCAGGTTGGCGGTCAGTATATTTTCAGCGGCAGCGACTCGGCAAACTCGCTCCTAACTCAAGCAGCGGATGGAACCGTCACGATCAATCAAACTGCATTGAATAATCCTGATTTTTCAGTGGCTGTCAATGACGGTATTAAAATGGCGATCAATGTAAACCCGAATCAAGTGTTTACCTCATCGTTGTTCAGCGATTTAAACGATTTAAAAAATGCGCTGAACGGCGGGAGTGCAACTGGCACCGATATTAACAATTATCTAGGTAAAATTGACACCCATCTGGATGCTTTAAGTAATGCACAAGCCGACCTTGGTGCGAAGACCAATCGAATTGATATGACAAAGAATCGATTGGACGCGCAAAAAACAATCGCGACGCAGGTCATGTCCGACAATGAGGACGCGGACTATGCGGAAACGATTGTTAAACTGAATCAACAGCAAAACGTGTATAATGCTTCACTTTCTGTGGGTGCCAAGATCATCCAGACATCACTCGTTGACTTTTTGCGCTGATTAAAAACAGGTTGAGCAATTCATCATTGAAGCAGGCACCTTTTTAAGAATAAGGTGAGAATATGGCAATTACTTTTCCACATTTAGAGATGCATCAGGTTTTCGGTAAAATAGCAATGAGCACGCAAAATGCGTTTCAGACGATGCGTCAGCCGAAAGCCGACCAGTCCATTCAGCAGCCCAAAGCGGAAATGACGATTGAGCGTCAACCTGGCAAAGTGGCGATTGACCAGTCGGCGGGATGGCATAATCTAGATTTGAAATCGGCCAGAGTACGAATCGCCGAAGCGGCTGAGGCCGGCAAGCAGGCAGTGCTCGACGGCATTTCCCGGCATGCTCAAGAAGGGGACGAGCTCCTGCATATTGAACGCAACAAAGGAAAAAATCTATTTGCGAAGCAAGCAGCAAATAATGTAGATCTTGCTGTGATTGGTACACATTATAATACCGGAAGCACTCCGGCATCAGAGGCGGTCAGCTATGAGGTAACACCTACACAGCTTCAGATAAGCTGGCAGACCCACGCTCCAATTATTGAAGCAGGCGTCCGTGCTCCTGAATTAACCTATCAACCTGGACAGGTTAATGTTTCGATGCAGCAATACCCGTCACTCGACATTCAAGCGGTCGGCATTTTTGTCGATGAGAAAGGATAAAGCGGCTCATGATCATTCAAACAAAGTATTTTGGTGAACAGGAAATTAAAGAAACCGAGATTATTTCATTTTCATTTGGTATTCCCGGCTTTGCCCATGACAAACGCTTCATCCTTCAGCCGTTCGGTGAAGCTTTTTCCATTCTGCAGTCTGTTGACGATGAAGATGTCGCATTCATTGTTACCTCACCATTTTTATATTTTGAGGGTTATAGTGTTGATCTCCCTGATCACTTCGTACAGCAATTGGATATCCGTTCTCAAGAAGATGTCGCCGTCTGGGTGATCGTCAGTGTCCGAAAACCGTTTTCTGAATCAACCGTTAATCTTAAGGCACCGATCATTATTAACGGCAGCAAGAAACTGGGTAAACAGTATATTCCGGATCGTTCTGATTACTCGCTAAGAGCGCGCTTGGCTGCTGCCGCGTCAGAAAAAAGGGCGTGACGACATGCTCATACTGACAAGAAAACTTGGTGAGTCGATTCGAATCGGTGACGATATTGAAGTGAAAATTGTTGCGATCGCTGGAGATCAGATCAAGCTCGGAATTACAGCACCGCGTGAGGTTGACGTCAACCGTGGTGAGATTTACGAGGCAATCCAGAAGGAAAACAGCCGAGCAGTGAGCGGCGATCTGCCAGAAGACATTCTAACAGCGATGAAAGCAATGAAGAAGAAAAAGAAGTAATGGATAACACGGGAAACCGTGTTTTTTGCTTTTTGGGATAAAAATAGAAAAAAGTTGCTGTCATCGGAAGCTCAGATCGATCCATTCAAGCGGAAATGATCGATAAATCCGTGAAAGTGATCGATATATTTTCAGAAGTGATCGATTTATCCTTCAAACTGATCGATAGACTTCTAATTGAGACAGAGGAGACGGCTTCTGGTATTGGATTTTAGCGTTTCCTCGACATTCCCAGTTTTTTATAATTGTGAACACAAATGTATGCACAGATGCGGTTCACGTATTCATTGATCAATAGATTAATCTTTTGACAGATCACGATGTTCAGGATAAAATAAGAAAAATTACGAGATGTATAGCTTATGAGACGGTGATCATAGTCCAAACCGTTCGCGTAAATGGGGGTTTGGCATTCGAAAAGCACAGACAGAAAATCAATTGCCATATTATTAAAAAGTGTAACAATTTTGCGATCTTTTAATAAAATGGACAAAACAGATTTTTTCGTCGACGAGCAGTGTCCGAAGATGTTCATGGGCGTGTTCACTATGAGTCTTCACTGCATGAATGGCGTTTTTAATCCGTAGACGCGCATCGAAAGATAAAAGGGAGGGCTCTACACATGATGAATCATCCAAAATATGCAAAGATCGATGACTATCTTGACCTGTACCTCTTCGCCGCGAAAATGAATGATCACGAATGGCAGAAAGAAATCAAGAATAATTTGGCAGCATTTCTCAAAGAGTCGTCAGAACGTGACCGACAGAGAGAAAGTGATCTGCGTGTACAATTAACCTACGTGAATCGTAGAATCTTGGGCTTGTATCAGCAACTACGCCAACGCAATGTCCAGCTGACAGAAGGAATCACAAATGAACTGTATGCTTTAAAGCAACGAAGAATGGAACTTGAAGCAGAGATTGAAAAGTTGCGTGAACAGAATCGTCGAATCAGTTAACGATCTTATAATAGAGTCTGTTCGAAAAAGAGGACAAAAAGAACCAAGAAGGTCAAGGAAACGCAGCTTTGAGCACCGGAGCGTATGCGAATAATACGTGAGGAGCGAAGAAGCAAGTTGACACAGAGATTCGCTGGTGATTTTTCCCGGATTTTTCGAACACCCTCTAATAGGAAAACGGTTGTCCTCAAATTACGAGGGCAACCGTTTGTTTTACCAATAAACCTTAACGATTTTCAAGATGGATAGAGACGTTTAATTCAATCGGTTCGCCAGGATTAACCAGTAGCAAATCCTTCTTAGCTTCATTCATTGCGTTTGTCGTTGCTGTCCACGGCTCAACGCAAACGAAGGGCTGGTCTCCCTCAACCCACAGAACAGTGTAACGAAAGCGTGCGTCCTGATCGAACACCACTTTTTTTGCAGTATTAAAAGCAAACTCAATTCGAGTATCTGCGCCATCGAGTAATACCACCGATTCTTTCAAACCGTTCATGTCGATCACACCGGTAAATGGTTTGATCTTTTGATCGTTGTAATCCAAATACTTCGTTGCTTTGCTGGTTAAGTGAAGCGTTTTATCCGTGATATTGAAATAAGGATGGTAGCCCGGATAGATCGGCATCGGATCTGAGGAAAGATTGCTAACCGTCTGGTCGATACTTAGTCGTCCATTTTCCAGTGTGTACGTGAGTACCACTTCAAAATCAAAAGGATAGGATATCCGCGTTTCTTCCGTACTATGGAAGGAGATTTTGATAGAGGCATGTGCTTCATCGTTCACTTGCCTAATAACGCGCCATGGCCGGGTACGTGCCAGTCCGTGATTCGCCATTTGATAGGTTTCGCCATTCCATTCGTATGTTTTGTCCGCCAGCTGGCCGGCAATCGGAAACAGCACCGGAATACCGCCGCGCACATTCTTGCTTGTGTCAAAAAGTGTAGCTTCATTCATATACAGCACATCTTCGCCGTCTGCGTGAAAAGCCGTCACGATCCCGCCGCGCTCTGGGCAGATATCCACATAAGACGTTTCATCCATTAAACGGATAAAATGTAGGCCTTGCTTATCAAATTCTTTTGTCTGATACATGTTCATCCCTCGATGGTTAGTTTAAGTGTTTCGTTTATCGTTTTTATACTTGCTACGTAAAAGAAAAGCTGTTCTTCACATCTACTTTATCAAATTATTGATGCGCTTTCATGAAAATGTGAAGAATTTAACAAAATCGACGCAAACATGTTTGTTTCAAATATGGATTCAAAAAAAACCGCCGGATGTTGTTATTCCGGCGGATGAAAAACGATTGAGTGAAAATTGTTTATTGTGTGAGTGACGTACTTACGCGTAAAAATGGCCAAGCTCCTGTAAGAACAGGCAGTATGCCTTTTGAATCCGTTTGAAGCTACTCAGACGGTAGAATTCGTTCGGCGCATGCGCACGCTCGTCATCCTGTGATCCACCTAAAGACAGGGATTCCGCGCCAAGCTCACTTTTGAACAAGCTTGTAACCGGCACGGAGCCGCCGGACCACTGTCGTTTAACCGGGTGCCCGGTTATGTCGCTCAGCACTTTTTCCAGTATTTTAAGTGCAGGATTGTCATCAGGTACGCGGTATGGCGTTGTTCCGTGGGCGTCCTCAACGGTTACATCCACAGAACGTAACGTGTGACGCTTGATGTGATCTTCTAATAATTCCTGAATACGCTCAGGTGTCTGATCCGGAACAAGGCGAACGGTAAGCTTCGCATGTGCATCGCAAGGAATGACAGTCTTTCCGCCGGCGCCTTGGTAGCCGCCCCAAATACCGTTGATTTCCAGTGTCGGACGAGCGACGCCACGTTCCATTGGGGTATATTCCGGCTCACCGAAAAATTCCTTAAATCCCGTGCTTTCACGCAGCCCTTCGGGAAATGAATCAAAATCGGCGATTTGTTTCTTTTCATTCTCTGTTAACACACGTACCTGATCGTAAAATCCATCAACAAGGATGCGTCCTTCTTCATCGCGCATCGAATCGAGAATACGGACCAGTTCATGAATGGCATTCGGCGCAATTCCGCCACCCATACCGGAGTGCATATCCATGTCTGCTGTTTTTACATTTAACTGCATTGAAAAGACACCGCGCACACCGGTTCCAACACTCGGATCTTCCTCGGTACCCGCGCCGCTATCGGCACTAACGACCAAATCACAAGCTAATAAATCTTTATGAGTACTGATAAAATTGCCTAAGGATCGGCTGCCGATTTCTTCCTCGCCTTCAAAAAGGAACTTAATATTGAGCGGCAATGCGCCATCAGTATTTAGCAACGCCTCGCTAGCGATGATCGGGAGGAGCAGGTTGCCTTTCATATCTGAGGCTGCGCGTGCGTACACTTTTCCATCATTGATAACCGGTTCAAAAGGATCCGAGTCCCAAAGTTCGAGCGGCTCAGCCGGCTGAACGTCAAAGTGGCCATAAATCAGCACAGTAGGTAGGCCATCCGCATGCAGCCAGTCGCCGTATATTACGGGATGGCCACCGGTTTCTAGTGTTTTCACATGCTCAATACCCGCGTGTTCCAGCCTTTTTCCAACCCATTCAGCAGCTGCGCGCACATCTTTTGCGTACGCAGGATCAGCTGATATGCTCGGAATGTGGAGCAATTCAAAATAATCTTGAAGAAAACGTTCTTGATGTTCAGCCAGATAAGTCTGCCATTGTTCGGACACTATGTATCATCTCCAGTTGTCTTAATCTAGTTTCAGTTTAGTTTATTCTGACAATCATGTAAATCAAGACAACCTGGCACCAAGTGTCAGGGAGATGAAGCTGCCATATTGTGTTCACTTTGGCGTTAGCTCACCACTGAGTCTCTTCAATTCGTTAAGATCACGCTCAATCACCGTTCGATCATCCGCTAAACCTGCGGCCAATGCTTTCTTAAGTCGGCGAGCCATCGGCTTCATTGTGGCATAGGTCATTCCTCCGGACACCGCGCCGCCGAGAATCGGCACCGTTTTTGATACGCCTCTCGCAAAGGTGCTCTTTGTCATTTTTATCCCGAAAAATCGCACGACCTTCCTGATCAGCGGGTAGTAGAGTGTTTGCTCGAGCGCTTTTTGCGGAATGCGTTCTAATGCTCTGGCAGACAGCTTTGATGACAATACACGCAGCATTGCTCCAGTTCCGCTGATACCCAGCATCACGCCCAAATAGAGAATAAGTGTTTCTTGTCCCTTTTTATCTGATGAATCTTCAGTAAGCCATAAGTCCTCACGTCCGTATAGATACCCCAGCTCCTGAGCGAGACGAAGCGCAACCGTATAAAATTGCGCCGTATCAGCCGGAAGGGTTGCCGCAATCGCGAGTCCGCCTGGAACACCTGCGGCAAACGACATTGCTGAACTTTTCCATGTCGCATGGTGAATCAGTTGGGAAGCTTTCCGATCCAGCTCCGCTTGTCCAAAATAACGTACGGGTCCGACTTCCATCAGTCGGTTAATATCTTCTTTCGGGAATGCCCTCTTAAAAAAATCGTTACGATTTACTTTCAGTCCCGGCATCTTCAAAACAATGTCAAGAAATGTATGAGTTAATTGTGTAGTTCGCATGTACTGGCTCCTTTTGGGATCAAGTTCGAAACAGTAAATCTTCTTATATTACTTTTCCAATGATTAAGTGGTTTCATTCGATACAGAAACAATGGCTGATTCATCGCTGTTTGGGCAAAATAAAGGATGAAAAACATGATCAGGATGGAGAACATGAGCGAATTTGAAAACTATAGACCGTACTGGCCGGAAACCGTGATTTTCTGGGGCGCGGGAACCACCAAGCCGTTACATATGAAAACAACGAAGGATCTGGGACGGGCCTTTCAGGCACTGGCTGAAGCATCCGACGGTGAAAAGGAAAAAAAGATACGGAACGCCATTGATGAAGTGCTTCCCAAGGCAAATGAACAAATACGCAGCGAGATGTGCGCCTTATTAAAACTTATTGATTCGGATTTTCAAGTTCAAGACGAAGAAGCGATGCGCATACTTGAGATTCCCGAGACACGTGCGCGACACTTAAAAAGGCTTTATGATTGGCGGGCGGTTAAATTGGTGATTGAGCGCTGTCCGCGAAATCAGGATCACCAATTCAGTCTCGATGATTTATATAATTTGCTGGATGTTCATATTCAGTCTCAAAAGGGAATCGAAGTGGAAGAACGGTTTATTACACTTGATCGGCTGATTTCGGCGCGACGAACACTGGATATGCTGACTCAATTAATGCATGCAATCGGTTATACTGAATTGATCCATAATCCGGAAACCTTGCCACTTTATCAGCACTATCATCAATTTGCGAAGCTATTGGCTGAGCGGATGACGGACGAAGGTTTGTTAAGAGCAACCGAGACCGACTTCGATGAACGCCGCTTTTATTTATTCAGTTATGCGGTTATTTCGATGAATTGGGATCCGATTTTTCTCTGGCTAATCTTTAACGCGCATAAAGAATTAAACAGCAAGAAGGAGTGCCCAAGCATTGGTTCACCACCGCAACCAATGAAACTGTTTAACGATCTTGCTCATTTTATTGCCGTGAGGAATGTGGAGGGAAAGAAACCATTCGCCTGGTTTCCAATGAATGAAACGGCAGTGCAGCAGCTGAATGATGAGGAGTACTTGACTGGGCGGAGGGTCAGAATCGGCAAGTTTTACTTTCCGCATGGCTGCCATGGGTTCAGGCAATGCCCGAAATGCGGCAAACTGACCTTTTATCTAGGCAACGAATGGTTGATTGATTCGCCAAGCCTGTTTCCGCCGCAGATTCTGCCCTCGCTTTCCCCAAGAATGCCGCGGTCGCTTGAGGAAAAAGAAGCGATGGATGCCGGCATTTATGACGCCGTTCAATGCATTCATTGCGGAACAATTACCGAAACGCATCATACGGCGATTACGATGCAGACCCAATTCAAAGCGGTACAGCCTTCCTTTATCCAAGAAATTCAGAACGATATGAAAGTGGCACTCGAAAATGCACGACACATCATCTTTGCCGGCTACTCACTGCCTGATGACGATTTTATCGGACGAATCATCCTTTCCGCACGCCGCAAAATGGATAGTGAAAAAGTGAAGTGCTCAGTGATCGGATTTGATCGGGATGCTGAGGACAAATGGATGTATGGAGAGCATTTGAAAAATTATTTTCAATCCCACGAAAACTCAGGATTGACGAACACATGCCGCCGCGTTGCCGGAATTTTTGGCGAGAAAAATGTCCGAGCATATGGAGCGGGCTTCCCAAATGTATTTATGAAAAACGGGAAAGCGGACAAAGAAAAAGTCGAAGAGATGATGCGGGTATGGTAAAAAAGGCTTTATATGAGGGGCACAAATGTCAAAACTATGAGCAGTGTTTAGCAATTGGAGCTGAAATTTTTATGTGAGGGGACCAGGATATCCCGAGCGATCAATCGAGTGATCAGATTGATAGAATCAATTTAGGTTTAGAGAACCCCCCCTTGAAGTTGAACTTTTGTTGTCCAACTTCAGGGGGGCAGTTCATTATGCCATTGAAAGGCTGTTCTTTTTATCATTACAGAGGAGCAAACCTATGGCCGAACTGGTTGCTCTTTCCCATTAACCTAGAAAACTTCGAACAATCCGTACGATTGCATCCATGTCTTTTTCATTGTAGCGCTGATCAATAGGCAGTGGGATCAAATTCTTAGCCAGATGATACTCGAAACTAGAAGTTGGAACGCGCGACGTCACTTTTTCCCAGAAATCATCGGTGTAAATTTGATGCTTCAATAAATAATCTTTTAATTGTTCACCGCGGTCGATGAGGAACGGATAGCACATCGGTCCGTTCACATTGCTGAAATTCGCATTCAGTTGATTGTATGCTCCAAATTGTTTGTGAAGATAACGGAAATTCGCATTTCGTGTAGCGCGCACGTGCTCGTAATCAATACTTCTCAATACTCGTTGCGTGGTACGAGACATCGCCTGCATCCCGCATGTGTCAAGATACGCTTCATTTTGTTCGAACAGCGGCTCTGCTGGCACACTGCCCAAATCAATCTGTTTTAGCAGCGCATCGAAGCGATAATAGGACGGATCTCGATCCAAATCAATCCGTTTCTCAGTATTGCTAAATAAATAGCCGCCATCCGGTACGCCGAAGAACTTGCGAGCCGAGTAAAGGGTATCCACGTGCTCCAGCGGCAGGTCAAAAAACGCCTGCGTATTGTCAATAATGAGATGCTGCATTTTGTGGCAAAGTTCCCGGACATTACCTGTGTTTAATCCGAAGTAGTTGACATAAAAGAAGCAAGCATCGTTCTCTGGAACCTGATCGAAAACCGGCGCAAAATGCTCATCAATAGAGTAAAAGACATAATCAATGTTTAGCCGCTTGATCGGTTGAAGCACACTATCGCAGATGTAGGCAGGCAGATAGATTTTCTTATAGTTTCGCGCGCGTAGCACATACTCCAGACAATAACGTGCACTGTTCAGGTGAATGGCTCCTCGGTGGTATTCGGTTTGCTTCGGCAGCTCAAGTGAAAAAAAGCCGCCGATGATTTTTTGTTTTTCGGTCATGTGATCACCTAATTTTTATCCTTGCTCAATGCCATGTTGTGCAATTTCATTAAAAAGGTCAAGGGTTTTTGGAAAAGACTGATAAAATAAAAAACAAAAGATCTCCGGATTTTCAGCAGTAGCACGCATATCATATGTTCTCACTTACTAATGAAATGATTTTGATAGGGAAAAAAGATCGAGTTATAGGAGCAACCTATTTAACGAATACAGTACCCTATAGTTTGAGACGCTTTTAGTCGAATAGCTATCAATAGATCGGTAATAAATCAGTTTCACAGATCTTAGAAGAAGTGAGGCGGAGGCAGGTGATAAAAAAGCTATTGGCAGTAGTTTCATTGATTACTGCATACGGTTGTTCACATACAGAAAAAATCTCTGTTAACTTACATGAGGTTCAAGATGATTCTTCATCGAGCAGCAAGTTCATTTCGACCCAAGCCTCTCGATTGCTTCCTATACAATTAGATTCAAGAGCTTATCCGATTTATAAAAAACAGACACCATCACGGTTAAAGTTATAACTGCACTCGGCGTGAAGGTAAGCTATGCTTATTTTCCATCCCCGACCTTCCAACAGTCTGTTAAAGCTGATGAAAATGGCCGTTTTACCCTAAACATCCCGGTAACCAAGAATAATGACTATGTAAGAGTACGTGTGAACAAAACAGGCTATATCTCAAACAAGCGCGATGTCGTCATGGCCATCAGCCAGGACAATAATTTGATCCAAGTTCGCTTTTTGCCGACGATTCATTAACGCTAATGCAACTAGCGTTCAAACCCAAGAACGCGCAACAACAAACCAGGATAGACAATAATGACTACAATAACCATCAATAGTACAGTCAGCCACACCGCTTTTCTTTTATTAGTCGATTGTTTGATGAGGGAAAAACTAACAATCAACCCATTTAAGATCAAAAGCGGCGCATGAAGATATTGTGGTAGGAACGTTAATAACGCAGACAACATGATGATATAAAGGAAGATTTTCATGTGAAAACTTGATACCCCCTAACATCTATGCTTAATCTTACCATATCAAGAAAAATGAACAGTTTTGATTCACGTGTCTTTCTAAAAATACTAGTGATATTTTCGATAATAGTTATGGAGTAGGTATGATAAACCTCTGTTTGATCATTTTTATATTGCTGCTATAAAATATCAAATTTTAACTAAACATCTTCCTCCTAGTGACGATATATAAAATGTAAGGCGGTTGGGAAGGCGCCTTCCCAATTCCTAATAATTTTCCACATGGACGTGGAATTTCCAATTCAAGGAGGAAATAAGTTATGATTATCAATCACAACATTGCTGCGCTGAATACACTAACTCAGCTCAACAAAAACACAACGGCTACACAAAAATCTCTTGAAAAGCTATCATCAGGTCTTCGTATCAATGGTGCGGCTGATGATGCTGCGGGTCTTGCAATCTCCGAAAAAATGAAAGGCCAGATTCGTGGATTGGATCAAGCAAGCCGCAACGCTCAAGACGGAATTTCTCTTGTTCAGACTGCTGAAGGTTCGTTGAATGAAACCCAAGATATCCTGCAACGTATGCGTGAACTTGCTGTTCAATCGTCAAACGATACTTCAACTGATGCGGATAGAAAAGAAATTCAGAAAGAAATCAGTCAGTTGAAAGATGAAGTAGATCGTATTTCTAACGATACTGAATTCAACACGAAAAAGTTACTTAATGGTAGTGTCGGAAATTCAGCTGTATTAAGCACAGATAACCTTGCATTAAAAACTGTATCTGTTGCAGATGCAAAATTAGCAGCAGATACCTACACAGTTAAAAACGTTGCTCCAGCTACAGTATCTGCAAACATTAATACTAATACCACTGGCTTAGCTGCAACTGATTTGGATTTCACAACTGCTGGTGCTTCAACTGGTTTGAAATTAGGAAACTATACTTTGAATGTCACAGATGGTGCTACAGCAGGAAATTTTGATTTCCAATTATCAGATGAAAATGGTGTTGTAGTTGCTAAAGTAAGTGACGTAAATTACAATGGTGGTACTGATGCGGTTTTAGTTGGTTCTGGTGGTCAAAAATTAACGATTTCCGCTGGTTCCACTGTACAAGCTGGTCAAACGACTCTAAACATTAACGCAAAATATGCAGCTACTGGTGACTTTACAATTACTAACTCTGCTGGTGGTGGCGTTTATTCTAATGCTGCAAACACAGTAATTACTGATAGCGACTTTGAAGCTGGTGGTTTTCAATTTAGCTTAGACATTGATTCAGTACGTAAAGCAGCAGCAACGACCTCTACTATTACAACAACTAACAACGCTTTAACTATGCATATTGGTGCGAATGAAAACCAAACGATGAATGTTGACATCAACAAAATGGATACTAAGAGCTTAGGCGTCGATAATGTTGATGTAACAACTCAAGCTGGAGCAGAAACAGCAATTACTGCTGTGAACGATGCTATCACTAAAGTTTCTTCAGAACGAGCAAAACTAGGTGCTTTTCAAAACCGTCTTGAACACACGGTTAACAACCTGAGTGCATCTTCTGAAAATCTGACTGCAGCTCAGTCTCGAATTGCGGATGTTGACATGGCGGCTGAAATGAGTTCCTTCACGAAGAACAACATCTTGAATCAGGCTGCTCAAGCAATGCTCGCACAGGCAAACCAACTTCCTCAGGGCGTTCTTCAATTACTGAGATAATTAAGATCGTTTTTTGATTTATACTTTACACTAATCAGAGCGGGTCTCCATGATGGGGATCCGCTTTTGATTTAATCTTATACCTATTAAAATATTTAGCCTAAGAACCGATAAAAGTAGTAGAAGAGTTTGTGGATATGTAGAGGAGGACAGAACATGAATACCGATGTTTCGCTAGGCACAACGGAACAAAATTATCAGACAGCCGCATTGCCTTCATCAGTGCAGGGTGATTTACAATCAAATCAAGTAATAAATCATCAAAGTGGTGATTCGGACAAAGGGAAAATGCGGGTCTATTCTCCCTTTACAAAAAAACAATTGGATGATTTAGTTGTTGAGGCAAACAAGCTGTTGAATCCTGAACTGACTGAAATGCATTATGTGCTTCATGATAAATTGAATAAGTATTATGTACAGGTAGAGGATGTAAAAACACATCGTGTGATTAGGGAGATCCCTCCGAAAAAGTTCATGGACATGTACGCAGCAATCGCTGAAAAATTAGGGCTAATTGTGAATAAAAAAATTTGAAGGGTTAAGAGGTGATTCTTTATGGCAGATTCTAGTTCAAGTAGCAGTGTTTCCATTGATTCAATAAATAGTTTGATCGGAGCTACAAATACAAACCGTGTTAGTGGATTGGCGAGTGGAATTGACGTTGATAGTATTGTGGCTAAGTTGATGACTGCGGAGAGTCAGCCACTTGTCCAGATGCAGCAAAATCTGCAACTGATCGAATGGCAACGTGATGATTATCGATCAATGAATACCTTGTTAAGTAATCTACAGACGACGACACAGACGATGAAACTGCAGGGAACTTTTTTAGCAAAAACAACAACTTCCAGCAATCCTTCGCTTGTCACAGCAACTGCTGGTCCAATTTCAGGAAATGCCACCTATACACTCTCGAATATAACGATGGCAACTTCGGCTTATAATAACAGCAAAACAGCAATTACTAATCAGACAAACTTTGATCCGGATCAAAGCATGTGGGATCTTGTTCGTAATGGCGCTTTCAGTAACGGTATAACTTGGAATTTAAATGAAGTTAAAAACGAAACTCAGACTGTAGTCGCGAATGGGCAAACTTTTTCACTTAAGCATGCTTTTGTTAATATCAACAGTTTTCCAAGTGGCAGCCAGATTAATGTTCAAAATGCAGACGGAACGTCTACAAATTATCAGGTAGTTCAAGATTCAAGTATTTATAAAGCAGATGGATCTTCCGGTCCGCAAGTATTACTGGATAGGAAGACGGGGCAAATGACGTTTAATCAGACTTTGACTACAGGATCAAAATTAAACATACCGGATTATAACTATAACTCAATTGATTTTTCAATGAACACGACGGGAACAGACGGCACAGTAAATACGAAATCATTTTCATTTGCTCCTTCCACGTCGCTCAATTCGATTTTATCTGCTATATCGCAATCATCAGCTGGAGTGACTGCTTTTTATGATTCAACGAATAAAGTT
The DNA here is from genome assembly GCF_000497245.1 of Sporolactobacillus laevolacticus DSM 442. Taxonomy (GTDB): domain Bacteria; phylum Bacillota; class Bacilli; order Bacillales; family Sporolactobacillaceae; genus Sporolactobacillus; species Sporolactobacillus laevolacticus. The sequence goes on along the minus strand of NZ_AWTC01000019.1, from coordinate 7,559 downwards.
GTTTCCATGACACGGACTGATACCGGAAAATTAAACAGCAGTGGTCCGCAGATGCAATTCAACGGCAGCTTTTTGACACAAACACTGCAGATGGACGCAACTAAAGAAAAAGGGGGGACAGACGCTTCGTATAATATTAATGGACTTCCTGCTGCTTCAAAGAGTCATTCAAATACATTTACCCTTGGCGGTGTAACATTTACACTTCAAGGAAATACCGCAAGCTCTTCCGATTCTGTGACAATTCGTGTCAACAATGATACAGATACAGTATTTAAATCGATCTCTGATTTCGTTGACAAATACAACGATACAATCAAACAAATTAATGATAAATTATCGGAAACTCGCAATCGCGATTACCCACCTTTGACCGATTCACAAAAATCAACGATGAAGGATTCGGATATTACTGCTTGGACTACTAAGGCTCAATCAGGTATGCTGTCTAACGATGATATTTTGCGTAATGCGCTTAGTGAAATGCGGACTGATCTATACTCTCCTGTAAGTGGAACATCAAGTTCAAAAATGAATCAGTTAGCTAGTATTGGAATTACGACAAGTTCGAACTATATGGATCATGGGAAACTAATTATTAGTGATCCGGATAAGCTGAAACAGGCGATCAGCACAAATCCTCAAGCCGTTATGGAAATGTTTACAAATACAGGAACTAGCTCTTCATCGCAGGGGATTATACAACGCTTAAACACAACATTGAAGAATACCATAGATCAGATTGAGAACAAGGCCGGAAATACAAACATGACCTTGAGCCAGTATTCAATGGGTGAAAGTATTGACACAATGAATGATCGGATTAGTGCTTTTAAATTGAGACTCCAAGACATTCAAACTCGTTACTACAATCAATTTGACGCCATGGAAGCCGCGATTCAGCAGTCAAACAGCCAAGCTTCTTACTTATCACAACTCACAGGTCAATAATTAAGGGGAGAATATTATGCCCGCAAGTGCGTATAAAACCTACCAACAAAATTCTATTTTAACTGCAACACCTGGGGAATTGACCTTGATGCTCTACAATGGATGCATTAAGTTTATCCGTCAAGCTAAGATCGCTATCACTGAGAAAAATATTGAGGATAAAAACAAGTATCTTCAAAAAGCTCAGGATATCATACGTGAACTGATGGTAACCCTAGACCAGAAACAGCAAGTCGCTCAAAGTATGATGCAGATGTACGATTACATGAATCGCCGCCTGATTGAGGCAAACATCAAAAATGACTTAAAGATCCTTAATGAAGTGGAAGGTCTGGTAACAGAGTTCCGTGATACATGGAAGCAGGTCATTGAGATTACGCAAAAAAATCAACCGAAAAGGGATCATGCGTAAAATGGGACTCCGAGAGGTTTATGATCAAACGGTTAAGTTGGATCATCTGATTGCAGCGTATGACCACACGAACCGTGATCTGTTCATTGAGAAGCTGCAGGAGATGCTTGATGAAAGAGAAGCACTTTTAAAAGAACTTACGGATCATTTCAGTGATTCGGATCGTGAGCTCGGGCATCAAATTGAAGGAATCAACCAAAGAATCGATCAAGGGCTTCAGGCGATTAAGCAGGAAATTGCTAATGACATGAATGCATTTCGACACAGGAAACGTACAGTTAATCGCTACCGCAATCCTTATTCTGGACCGACTAAGGATGGTATGTTTTTAGATAAAAGGGAATGACAATCACCGCAGACGCCGGTGATTATTTTTTTAACCCAAACAACTGGGGACTACCTTCAACCTGAAGTTTTCTAAATTCAGTGGTCACAAATTAGTCATTCGCCCATATACTGATGTCATTGGTGATCGAAATTTGTTACTTAGTTCTTTATTTTTTTTTCGAACAAAACAAATCGCCCACCCGCTAAAATTAACGGATGGGCGTTCGATTCTTTTTCAATTGATTAGTCGGCTACAACAGCTTCACTTTCGGTTTCTGTATTCAGACTTGCGAGGAATTGCAAGTAATTGTAGGTGGATTCTTTTTCGTCTTCATTGAGCTGTTCGAACAATTCAATGATTTCTTCCTTCTTGACTGACATGGTCAAAACTCCTTTTAAGAGATATGGTCACCGTCTCGCTCATTACCTTTGTGTTATGAATTATATTCAAAAGATTGTGTTAGATATTCTTACACTAAATTCATAAATTTATATAGGGAAATGTTGGACAAGATCAGGGCTTTTGCCATAATCTTTCCCTGTTTGCGTAATCATTATATGTGCTATAACAGGCCGCGTCAATACAATTTGGTCCTTTTGCTGCCTGTGTTTTGATTGTATTATTGCATGTGAATAATACCTTTTTTGCATGAATAAATGAATGCGTTTAAATCAGCAGTTTTTGTCGAAAATATGAATATGAAAGCGTTTGTTGTAAAAATATTTTGATGTTTAAGAAGGAATTCGGACGGGAATGGCGAATGTATATAGTATTGAAGGGAGGCTTTCTCATGGATATTATTATTCGCGGGGAAAACATCACAGTGACATCATCTTTGCAGGATTATGCAGAGAAAAGAATCAGCAAACTGGAAAAGTACTTTAATGCACCGATTGAAACGGATGCGCGAGTGAATTTGCGTGTTCACAATACAGAACAGGTGGTTGAAGTCACGATTCCGCTTCAAGGCCTTCTCCTGAGAGCTGAGGTAGGCGAGGAAGATCTTTATTCAGCCATTGATTTGGCGGTTTCCAAGCTTGAACGTCAGATCAAGAAATACAAAACGAAACTGAATCGGAAGGGCCGTCATGGTGCGAAACAAGCCATCCAAAATGCCGGCACTACCGTGACAAAGACGGCTGATGAGGAAGAGACGCTTAGCGTTGTCCGCAAAAAACACTTTGTGTTTAAGCCGATGACGGTAGATGAAGCGATTCTCCAGATGGATATGCTCGGCCATTCCTTCTTTGTTTTTAACAATGCCGATGACAATTCAACGGCGGTCGTGTATCGCCGAAAAGACGGACGCTTTGGTTTGATTGACCAGGAATAACGATTAAAACTTAAGAGCTTGTTCAAAAAGGAGGATAAAAAAGGCCGAGAAGATCAAGGAAGCGCAGTTTCGAGCACCGGAGCGTACTTCTACAGGATGTAGTGACTTCGACGTTACTCACAGGACGTGAGGGTCGTTAGTCGAAGATCCCCTGTAATACGTGAGGAGTGAAGAAACAAGCTGACGCAGAACTTTCACAGGATGTGGTGACTTCTGCGTTGTGCACAGGACGTGCACGTGCTTAGCAGAAGATCTTTCTTACCTTTCCCGGACATTTTTGAACATCCGCTTATATACAGCTGAGGGGAGATTCGCATATGCGGATCTCCTCTTTTAAATGATTAAGCACTCCGACAATTCAACGAAACAGGTCGATAAAACACTAAAGCGCGTTGGATGACATTACTGAATCGCCTAAGTTTGGACATTCTTTAGGATCGCGTCCACAGAACCGTCTATTTTCAAGGCATTCGTTTTGCCTTATAATGTAAATTGTTCACCTTTGGCTACCTGAGGGGACCAAAAACATCGCGAACGGTCGAACATCTGAATGTACATGATTTCGTGTGCCCACATGAGTGCATCTTTGGCAACGCAGTCTGTTGCCAATTGTCACCGATGGCGAATATTGATAAAATAGAGAACATATTGATGAAGACATTTTTTCGGACAGGTTCATACGTGAAAGAATGATATAGGGATTGACTCTGAAGGTGCGGGCAAGCGGCACTAAATCAGAAATCTTAAATGAGGTGTATGCAGGCATGATAGGAATGCTCAAAAGGGTTCTAGGAGATACGAGCCTCCGCAAGCTCAGCAAGATGGAAAAAATCGCGCATGAAATTGAAAAATTGGCGGATGAGACGAAGGCACTGAGCGATGATGCACTTCAGGCGAAGACGCCGGAATTCAAAGAGCGTCTGGAAAAAGGCGAAACGCTTGATGATCTGCTGCCGGAAGCCTTCGCAGTAGTACGTGAAGCATCGACGCGTATTCTGGGCATGACGCCTTACTATGTCCAATTGATTGGCGCGATTGCGCTTCATCAAGGAAACATCGCCGAGATGAAAACCGGTGAAGGTAAAACGCTCGTTGCGACGATGCCGCTTTATCTGAATGCACTTGCAGGTCAAGGTGCTCACCTGGTTACGGTCAACGACTATCTGGCTTCCCGTGACGCGGAGCAGATGGGGCTGTTATATAACTTCCTCGGCTTATCGGTTGGCTTGAATACAAATGGCTTATCCCCTGAGGAAAAGAAAGAGGCATACGCAGCCGATATCACTTACGGAACGAACAGTGAGTTCGGTTTTGACTATCTGCGTGACAACATGGTGCTCTACAAAGAAGAAATGGTTCAGCGTCCGCTGAACTTTGCGATTGTCGATGAAGTGGACTCCATTTTAATTGATGAAGCACGGACGCCTTTGATTATTTCCGGTAATGCTGAGAAGTCTACCGATCTCTATGTACGTGCTAATCAGTTTGCCCGTTTATTGACAGAGAAGCAGGATTATACCGTTGACTTGAAGACAAAATCGGTACAGCTGACTGAAGAAGGCATGACGAAAGCAGAAAACTTTTTCGGCATCAAGAACTTGTATGATTACACGAATGTACAGATCAATCACCATGTGAGTGAAGCAATGAAGGCGCACGCGATCATGCACCTCGACACGGACTATGTTGTTCAAGAAGGTCAGATTGTGATCGTCGATCCGTTTACCGGTCGTTTGATGCAGGGTCGCCGTTACAGCGAAGGCCTTCACCAGGCGATTGAAGCCAAGGAAGGTCTTGAGATCCAGAGCGAGAGCAAGACACTGGCGACGATTACGCTGCAGAACTTTTTCCGCATGTATTCCAAGCTTTCCGGTATGACCGGTACGGCGAAGACGGAAGAAGAAGAATTCCAGAGCATCTACAACATGGATGTTATTGAGATTCCAACGAATAAACCGATGGTCCGTATCGATAACGCGGATCTGATCTATAAATCGCAAAAAGGCAAATTCCATGCTGTTGTGGATGAAATTGCAACGCTCTATCATCGCGGTCAACCGGTGCTCGTTGGTACTGTCGCCGTTGAAACTTCGGAATTGATTTCGAAATTGTTGAAAAGGCGCGGCATTCCGCATAACGTATTGAACGCTAAGAACCATGCGCGTGAAGCAGAAATCATTGAAAATGCAGGGCAAGCAGGCTCGGTAACGATCGCTACCAACATGGCCGGTCGTGGTACCGACATTAAGCTCGGCGAAGGCGTTGCTGACCTTGGCGGTCTGTTCATTCTTGGTACGGAAAGGCATGAATCTCGTCGTATCGACAACCAGCTGCGTGGACGTTCAGGACGTCAGGGGGACCCTGGTGAATCACGTTTCTATCTGTCGCTTGAAGATGATCTGATGAAGCGGTTCGGCTCAGATAAGATGAAGAGCTGGATGGAGCGAATCGGGATGGATGATACATCACCGATTGAAAGCAAGCTCGTCAGCAAGTCGGTTGAAGCAGCTCAGAAACGCGTCGAAGGCAATAACTTTGATGCGCGTAAGCAATTGCTTAAATTTGATGACGTTATGCGCCAGCAGCGTGAAATCATCTACAAACAGCGTATGGAAGTACTCGAGTCGAAGAACCTGCGTCCTGATATTGAAGGCATGATCAAACTGGTCATTGAAAGTCAGGTTCAAGCCCACACACCGGAACGTGAAGTGCCGGAAGAATGGGATCTTCAGGGCGTCATCGACTACCTGAACGCGAAAGTGTTCGACGAAGGCACATTAGCGCTCAGTGATCTTGATGGCAAGGATCCTGAAGAAATGATTGAGGATCTGTATGAAAAAGCAATCGCTCGCTATGATGAAAAAGAGGAGCAATTTACTCCGGATCGGATGCGTGAATTTGAACGTGTGATTACGCTGCGCACGGTCGATACAAAATGGATGGATCATATCGACGCGATGGAACAGCTTCGCGAAGGTATTTATCTGCGTGCTTATGGTCAAGTCGATCCTTACCGCGCATATAATATCGAAGGCTTCAAGATGTTCGAAGAAATGGTTGCCAGTATCGATGAAGAGATTGTCAACTTCCTGATGAAGGCTGAGATCCGTGAGGAACCGATCCAGCGTGAACGTGTGACACACGGCTTGCGCGTGATCTCCGGCGGCCAGGACGACGAACCGGCGAAAAAACAACCCGCCAAGCGCAAGGTGCATGTCGGCCGTAATGATCCGTGCCCATGCGGCAGCGGCAAAAAATATAAAAACTGCCACGGAAAATAATCCGTGCGAAATGGAAAGTAGGATGGACATGGATTTACCTGAAATGAAACACGAAATTGATGAGATGGAAACTCGTCTCAAAGACTTTAGGGGGTCTCTTTGACTTAGATAATAAGAAGGCAAAGATCGCCGAATTGGATGAAAAAATGTCGATGCCGGGCTTTTGGGACAATAATGAAAAAGCTCAAAAAGTTATCGATGAATCCAATGATTTGAAGGGCAAGGTTGACAGCCTGACAGATCTTGAAACAAAATTCGAAGATCTTCAGGTTGCCTATGAACTGGTCAAAGAAGAAGAAGACGAAGATCTTCAAGCTGAGCTTGAGGAATCTCTAGGCGAAGCGCGTACTGCGTTCAACCACTATGAAACACGATTGCTTTTAAGCGGTCCACATGACCGCAACAACGCGATCCTGGAGCTTCATCCGGGTGCGGGCGGCACCGAGGCACAGGACTGGGCGTCAATGTTGCTGCGTATGTATACACGCTGGGCTGAAAATAAAGGCTTCACAGTCGAAACACTGGACTATTTGCCAGGCGATGAAGCAGGAGTAAAGAGCGTCACGTTGATGATCAAGGGACCGGATGCTTACGGTTATTTGAAAGCTGAAAAAGGTATTCACCGTCTGGTGCGTATCTCGCCGTTTGATGCTGCCGGACGCCGCCATACATCCTTTGTATCTTGCGAAGTGGTGCCTGAAATCGATGATGACATTGAGATCGAGATCAAACCGGAGGACTTGCGTGTCGACGTATTCCGTTCCAGTGGTGCCGGCGGTCAGCACATCAACAAGACTTCTTCTGCCGTGCGAATGACGCACCTTCCAACCGGAGTCGTTGTCAGCTGCCAGTCGGAACGCTCTCAGTTCCAGAACCGTGATCAGGCGATGAAAATGCTGAAATCACGTCTTTATCAATTGGAAGAAGAGAAGAAAGAAGCCGAGATGGCTGCACTACATGGTGAGCAGAAAGAAATCGGCTGGGGCAGTCAGATTCGCTCCTACGTCTTCCACCCGTATTCAATGGTCAAAGATCATCGTACCAATGTCGAAATCGGAGACGTTAACCGCGTCATGGACGGCGATCTTGATCCATTTATCGACGCATACCTGCGTCTGCATCTGTGAAAAGAAAAGATTCGGAGGAACCGGTAATTCGGTTCCTTTTTTTCTTGTACTGAAAACCCTAGGCTATGCCTGGGGTTCCGGAAAGCTTCCAGCGATGTATCAAAAAAAGCCTCCCTTCGTGCTAAGA
>NZ_AWTC01000018.1 GCF_000497245.1 Sporolactobacillus laevolacticus DSM 442 | reverse complement strand
TTGGTCACTTTAATGATAACACCGGATTTTATAATGGTGTTTTATTCCTCCAACCTAGCTGGCTAATTTGATTTTACAACTGGCCATCAAAAAGGTGTTTGATAATTACCAAACTATCTTTACGAAAAAAAAGAAAAATAGCGATGGATCCTAAGTCATATGACTTTTATGTTTATGATCAAATTGTTGCACTTTATAAGTCAGTCATAGCTTGAATCATCTTATCTGAAAATAATCATAGATCCAATACATGATAGTATGGGAGATCGCATATGAAACCTAAAGTTGATTTTGGCACGAAGCCTGTTCTTGAAGGTAAAAAGATCATTTTAAGACCGTTTGAAGCGGATGACTGGGAAAAAATGATTAGAATTATTTCGGAGCCAGAACTCAGACGTTTAACCGGGTCGGCTGACAGTGATGAGCAGGCAAGGGATCCTTTTCCACCTGAGGAAGTGGAAAGAATTAAGCAATGGTACCACACCCGAAACCAGCAAACGGATCGACTGGATTTGGGGATTGTTCGACGTGACAACGGAGAACTAGTAGGAGAGGTTGTTTTCAACGAGTTTGATGAGCATACGCGTAATGTGAATTTTAGAATCCTGATCGGTGCGGCTGGTTGCGATCAGGGGTTCGGAACGGAAGCAATTGCGTTATTCTTGGAATACGGCTTTGAAGTCCTTGACCTTCATAAAGTAGAGCTGGGGGTTTACAGTTTTAATCCCCGGGCGGAAAATGTCTATCGCAAGAATGGTTTTGTGCTTGAAGGCGTGCAACGTGAAGCCATTCAATATAATGATGAGTATTTCGATACAAAGATTTTTGGCATGCTGAAAGAGGATTACCTCCGGGCAAGAGAATGAAAGGACTCCGAAATGACCACCATCTATTTTGTACGTCATGCGGAGTCGGATCATCGTGTTCAACATGACAGAATCCGTCCGCTAACCGATAAAGGAATGAAGGACAGAGCATTAGTCACCCAATATCTGCATGATAAACATGTGGATGTTGTTCTATCTAGTCCCTATAAACGGGCAGTCGATACCGTCAAGCATTTTGCGGATGAAAAGGGACTTCCCATACATTGCATTAAGGACTTTCGTGAGCGAAAAGTGGGCCAATGGGTTGATGATTTTCACGCCTTTTCAAAAAACAGTGGGAAGACTTTACGTATAAGTTGCCGAATGGAGATAGTCTGGGTGAGGTTCAAGAGCGGACAATTGGCGCGCTGAATCAATTGTTGAACGAGCATCACAATAAAGTTTTGGCGATCGGCAGTCACGGTACCGCTCTGAGCACGATCATCAATTTTTACGACGCTACATATGGTTTCACGGACTTTGAGCAGATGAAGTATTTTATGCCATGGATTGTAAAAATGACGTTTGAGCATAAAACGTGTAATCGGATCGAGACGATAGATCTTTGTCAAAATCGGATAGAAACACGTTGGTCTAACGAGAAGAATAGCAGATGATCCAGGAAGTGTTAATTGAATAAAGCTTTGGAACGACCATTTTGCGCTTGTATGTGTAAATGGTCGTTGTTTTTTCAACGTTTACGCAGTTCCTCTTTTAAATTCCTCTAAGTGGTATTTGCAGAAGTTCCTCTAGTCATAATGGCAGGGGATTTCCTGTCGAATGCTGTCACCCCATCATCATTTCATAAAATTCCACTGATTTTTCAGGAGTTTCGGCGCTGTTCGAAAATTGGTCACATTTTATACACTAGAGACAAACTAGAAGTCAGTTCCATTATTTCACCGCATAGTACTCCAGAAGAAAATCATCACTGTTAGTTCCATCCAACGATTTTGAATCCCACATGAATAAAACTCAATTTGTTACATGTGAAGGTGATTAAATGAGAATCAATTCAGGCGGTGCGGGTTCTGCAGGCGACACGAAAACCTATGATGCTGAATCACTCATTGCCGCAGCAAATGCTCGGGCGAAACACTACCAAACTCTTCGCAGTCAATTCCACACCCTGCGTGTAGCGTTTAACCAGATTGCGGATCTGGGCACTGATTTTCAAGGAAAAGGCGCGGATGCGATCAAAAAATTCTATGCAGCGCAGGTTAATGTTGTCGATGCCTGGCTACGAATGATTGACAAGCAAATTGCTTATTACCATGGTGTTGCCGGTACGATTGATGACAAAAATCTTGGCGGGGACACGCAGGTTCAAGTGCCTTTTCTGGATGAGGATTTATCTCGAGGCTACGCACGTTCAAAAGAAATGGTACGCGAGCAGCGTGACGACATCGCCAAAATCCTGAGCGGCATCTCCGACCTGGTGCCAATCAACGTGTTCTCCAATCATGATGTTGATCAAGCGCTGGACGCCTCCGAGCAAAAAAGAGCGAAGATGGTGCTTGATGTGCAGGATCTCGATCAAAACCTGACGAATGAATACCGGCAGGTAACGGATGATCTGCCCTACATTGCTTCGCTTTATGGCGAATTGATCAACGCCACAAGGCAGGGTGCTGATGTTCAACCGATGCATTTTAATGCTCAGGCTTATCATGACAGCAAAATCTATCAAGTTCAGGATGAAATGAAGAAGACGACACAAAGCTATCTGCAGTATAAGAAACAGCAGGAAACCGTGCGAGGGATGGAGAAGCAAAGAGAAGTAGAAGTGAATCGGCCGTGGTATGAAAAGGCAGGTTCCGCTATTGCCACATTTGCGGGCGAGCTCTCCGGCTATTATGATTATCTTAGGGCGGTCCAAGGCATTGATCCGGAAACAGGCCGAAAATTGAGTACCGCAGAACGTGTGGAAGCCGGGGCTATGGCAGCCTCCACATTCATTCCAATTATTGGATGGGGCGGCAGAATCGTCAAGGGCGGCGAGGCACTTTACAAAACCGCTAGAGGCCTTGAAGCAGCTGGTCAATCCCTGAAAGCGTATGATCAAGCGAGCCGAACCTTGAAAGTACTTAGCACGAGTGAAAAGGGCATCAATGCACTCCTCGCTGGAAATGGCGTCATTGAAGCTTCGACCGGCAGAGACATGTTTGGCAAACCACTGACCGAGGAACAGCGCAAAAACAGCCTCCTGCAAGGCATCATGATGATGAATGCCTTCAGCCGTGGCAAGCTTGTTTCTAACGAAGAGAAAATTGCCGTGGGCGAACAGGCCAAGGCGTTTAAAGAACACGTAAACAACCTCGTACAGCAAGCGAAAGAAACAATAGGGTCGCATAAGATGAAGCCCGCGATGGCTGGAGCATCGGACGAACTTTCCCAACTGACTGATGATGTGAGAAAGACACACTCCATGATGAAAGCTGATGGAATGGGAGAAGCCAGTGGAAAGAGTGCTGTAGAAAGTGATAAGTTACATGCTGTTAAGGGTTCGGGGAACGGCAATAATGTTTCCGGTGAAGAGGTTTATGGTCCTTATTATGATGAAGCTAAAAAATTACATGAAAGTAATCCTGAGTGGTATCCTAACCCTGATGAATCTACTATAGTAAAGGGAAAAGAACTGAAAGAAGTAAGGGCAGACTATCAAGCATTGGTTAGAAGAGGAGAACTTGAAAAAGGTCATCATATACAAGGTTTAGCTTTTGGGGGAGAAAATGTAACTTTAAACATAAAGATAACAGGAGAATCAACTATTCGCAGTGATCAAATTGATGATTTGAATTTGGATTTTTATCATGAGATGGGTTATGGTAAAAAAGATGCAAAGATATTAAAAATACATGAGAATGAAGAGGGCATTATTTTATTTGGTAATAATCCACAACATACGCAGGTTACTACTTTCCAAAATAAAGTTTTGAAATGGCAAAGAGAAGATGGACGAAGATAATTCAATGTATGAAAGTAGGTGTATTTATGGGAGAAACAGGAAACCTTATGAATAGTATATGGTTTGGAGAAAAATCAACTTTATCCCAATCTGAAATCAAAGAAAATATTTTAAAAGCTGATACAGAAACGGAAATTTTATTAAACTTATTAGAATTATATAAAATAGGGGATTTTACTCAAAAACCATTATTGATTCAATTAATGAATCGTACTAAAGATGAAGCTGTCTTGAATTTATGTATAAGAGTATTTTTAGCTGTCGCAACACATAATGAATTAAGGGATTCAAATAATCTTCGATTTCTTAGTGAAGCCACCGAAGAAACAATAAACACTTTTGCATCAGCAGCTATAACATCACTTTCTCTTGATATAATACCTTACTTATTGGCATTACTTGAAGAATGGGATGAAATTAGTGATACAGCAATTATTATAAAAGACTCTATTGACTCTTTCATTGACTTTGAAGAACAGATTGGGGAAGAAGCAACTGTAGACGAAATAGGGGATTTTTATTTTAAATATTGTGATGAGAATGATACGAAAAGTTATTATTTTCAACAAAATCTAGCTTTTCCTGGAGATTTATCTAAAAAATTAATCCAAAGAGTTATGATTGCAGCAAATAGTGATGAGCCATTAAAAATGGAAATAATTCCATCTTTATTATCAATTTGGACGGGTGAAAAAGTACCTGGGGATTATAACACTATTATTAGTGCAAGCAATTATAAAGATTTTATTGATTATATAAAAGAACTTTCGACTAGAAACTGGGAAAAGGGACAAAAATATTTTTACGGATACAAGCTATAGACGTTAGAAGGTAGTAACTGGTTTTAAAGTTACAACCTTATTTGTAAACGAGAGAATTATATAAAATAAGCTAATGAACTTTTACCTGGTGATATTTATGAGAAATAATTGTTAAAATGTGTCCTTGATAGGCTATATGCCTTTCAAGGTTTTTATATTTTATAAGAAAGGCGTCCCCAAAAAAAATTCAGGAAATAATTGACAAGAAACTTTAAGGCTACACCAGTCTAATGCTTCAGGGGTATGTCCAACTTGTCTTAGTGGATTAGGAAATCCCAAAAAAGATCCAGGTATAATAAAACAACTGAGTTTGAAATATCCTAATTTAATTATTGAGGTTACCTCAGAGACAAAAGAAGGTGCCAAAGTAAATGGAAGATTAACATTCAAAGTGAAAAATGGTGTATATATTGATTAGGAGTGGTTCAAAATGAGACAGTTTGATAATTTGAGTGTAGATGCTAAAGTAGTGTATCTATTATCACTGTCTGAATTAATTATTGACAATATTTCACAATCTGAGGGCTTTGAAGTAGCTGTTGAGTCATTAGAAAAAGCTTGGGAATGGGTAAAATTTAAAAATATTGAGGCTTACAATCTTTTTTTGTATTTGGAAAACATGGACGAGAAAGATATTTTGACCTATATGCAGTTCGAAGATGATAGTGCCCGGGAAAGAGTGTGGATATGTATAGGAAATGCTCTGGCATATACAATATGGGAGGCATATCAATATGAAAAAGAGTAGTATCTCCCACAGACTATTGAAAGTGTTGATTATGAGACTGTCGAAAGCTTTATAACAAATTTCAAAAAGGTATACGAGAGTAACAGTCTGGAAGATAAGTTACTACACTACCTTGAAATAAATTATCCAAAAGGTACTGATAAAAATTGGATATAAACTCAATAAAGACTTTTATTAATAGGTGTATCGCGAAATAAAACTAATGGTATGACAAGAGTTTTTGGTAACTTAATTAACGACACTCATAAGAAAATTTGTACAATACAATCAATAAACCAAACACTAAAAAACTTCACAATCATACTTGATAAACTTTCAAAGGCTTATTCCAACTAAAACGATAAGGAGGAATGAGCTTTTTTTTTGTATACTGGAAATCAAAGACGGTACAAGTAGTAGAGGGAGAGGATTGATGACAGTGTTAAAACTAACGGACTGTTATTTTTTGTTTTAAAAGATGGAAAGATCATTGAATAACTTAAGGAGGAATCATGGATAATATATTTATAAATAATTTACAAAATGAAGTTAAAGTGGGCTTTGTTTTAACAGTTGCTGAAAGAGTGTTTTCTGTAATTAGCAAAAATGATGAAAGATATCTAGATGGAAGAGAAGCATTGGATAAATGTTGGTTATGGGTTGAATCTCATGCTGTTACTGGGGATGAACTATATGAACTTATTGATAATGCAGACTTTACAGGAATTTCGGAATTTGCGGAGGGAGAAGAAGACTTGAATATTGCTAGGCTATGGTCACTATTAGTTGACGCTGTTGCATATACCTCTTGGGAAGCTTATAAAAAAGAAAAAGTAAAGTATTTACCTCAATCATTAGAAGGTATTACTACCGATAGTATTACTATCTTCTTAAACAGTGCAGTGGAGACCAGTTTTATTACAGTAGAGGAAATCAAAAGAATGGAAACAGTTATCAATGATTATAAGGGTACAAACAATGAAATTCCCAAAAAAAGAGAAGAATTTATTAATTTATTTTAAGTAAGCAATAAACCTTGGAATTTGTCTTGTAATACTTAGAATGATGAGCTGCTGATTAAGTATATTTAGGTTTGGTTATGGTTCTTATGAAATGAAAACCCGTTGTTAGAACGTAGAAAATGTATAAACTAAAAAAATCGTCAAGGTATAACACGTTGGGGGTCTAGAACAAATGATTCGTGGAGTGAGCCATATAACTTTTATCGTTCATGACCTTGATAAAACTGCACATTTTCTTAAAACTATTTTTGACGCAGAAGAAATCTATGACAGTGGAGATCGCCCATTTTCTTTGACTAAGGAGAAGTTTTTCTTGATTAATGGTTTGTGGATAGCCATTATGGAGGGTAATCCTTTGCCAGAGAAAACCTACAATCATGTCGCTTTTGCTATAGATGACCATGAGTTTGAACAGTACAAATCGAAGATCAGCCATTTAGGTGTGGAAATGAAGACGCCAAGGAACAGAGTAAACGGAGAAGGCAGATCACACGGGAACATTAGAAAACAGGTTAGAACGTTATCGGCATTGAAGTTTAGATGAGTTGACCATTTTTTTGTGAAGAAAATTGATCGAAAATTAATGGATGTGAGCCTACGTGCAGAGTATTGGACGCTGGATTTTGAAAATCTTTGTTTTTCAAGGAGAATGGCTTTTATTTTATTATTTAATTGATTTGACAGGGTTTGCTCAAATTAATGTGATAACTAGCCTATTAAGTGTTTTCTTAGTGTTCATTTGTGCGATGGCGGTAACGATCATTGTTTTTCAAAACTGATAGATTATTCTGCGAATTCAGGAGAAAACGATGGCTGAAAAAATGTTATATGTTCTTGCACAATTTGATCATGAATCACAAGCAAAATTTCGTGAACTCCAAAGCGCTCTTGTTAAATCCGGCATTATTGGAAAGCAAACGCCTGACATCCCTTATCATTTAACCTTAGGGAGCTTTGATTTGAATCAGGAGACGGAGCTTAAGAAACGGTTACAAATGGTGTGCGAGGGGGCAAGTAGTTTCGAAGTGACTTTGAGTCATATCGGTTTGTTCGGCTTGAATGTACTTTTCTTAGCACCGAATGTTACCCACGAGCTCCTTGATCTCCAGAGTCATTTTGCCCATGGCAGCCGTGATGCATTTGAATGGACGGCACACGCCACGCTGTTGCTCGACGAATCGAACAAGATTCAGAAAGCACTGCCGATTGTTGCAGAAAACTTTAAGCCTTTCCGTGCGCGCATTGATTGTGTCAGCCTCTATGAATTCTGGCCGGTAAGGCATATCAGCGATTATAAGTTAAAGTTATGAAACAGCCAATTAGAAGTATCAGTAATAAAGCCTATTATTCTGAAATGAACCGTATCACATTGGTCCTTCTATAGTTCCATTAAGATTCCAATCATCTCGATTGAAAGTGAGATTTTGTTTTTTTTAGGATTAGCTAGACACAAGCAAGTTGCTTGTGCTTTTTTTTGTTCGTATGGTAAACTCCGTGTACAGAGCGGCAGGAACAACGAAATTGAACAAAATGGAATGGTTCAAGCGGCAATAGTGAACCACATAATGAATATAAATAGCTGCCAATTTTGGTCTTAACAACTCAAGCTGTAATCACGGAGGTGTTCGTATGAAAATTGAAGTTTGGTCTGATATCGCTTGTCCATTTTGCTACATTGGAAAGCACAGATTAGAAGAGGCGCTCGGCCAATTTTCTCATAAAGAACAAGTGGAAGTTGAATTTAAAAGTTTTGAGCTGGATCCCAATGCGCCAATAAGCACGGAAAAAAGCATTTATGAGAAACTTGCAGCAAATTATGGGATCAGTATTGAGCAGGCGAAGCAAAATGTTCAAGGCGTTACGAGGCAGGCAGCCAGTGTCGGACTGACTTTTAACTTTGATGAGATGAAACTAACAAATACGTTTAACGCTCATCGTCTGATCAAGTGGGCAAAGCTTCACGGAAAAGAAGCAACAATCACGGAAAAATTGTTCCGTGCCTTCTTTACTGAATCTAAGAATGTGGGGAGCTTGGAAACACTGGCAGATCTTGCAGAAGCATCAGGTTTAGAGCGAACCGAAGCCTTAAAGGTTCTTCATGACAAGGATCTCTATGCAGATGATGTGCGTTCGGATGAAGATGCTGCCAGACAGTTTGGGATCAGTGGCGTGCCTTTCTTTATCATTAATCGCAAATACGTGATTTCAGGCGCACAGCCGACGGATACCTTTGCCGCTGCGCTTCAGCAAGTGTGGGAAGAAGAAAACCCTGCACCGAAATTACAGATTCTTTCATCAGACAGCGGCGATGATGCATCTTGTACTGATGGTCATTGCTTCATCCCGAAGAAAAAATAAAGGGATACGACAGAAAACACTGACCATGGGAATGGTTGCTAAAAATAGAATAAAATTAATATCCGGTATTTGAATAGGTAATTGGATTGGTCACAGCAAATGATATAGAAAAATGGCTGAAAATAATAAGCTTAAGTAGGTTATTAAAATGCGTCAGTTTGGACGAAATAATTAAAACCGATCATGTGTCCCAACAGGAGCAATGATCGGTTAGTAAATGTGTTTATTCAAACATGAATATTTATTATTGATTGATCAATAACTAATGGTTGGATTTTACTAGCCAATTCTATTTAGTAACGTGCAAGTTTTTAAGTTCAAGATTTCTTATTTCTGTTGCTCATCAAGAAATGTAGTGTTTCTTCTAATCCTTCCCGAAACGGGGTTGCTTGAATCGGTCCTATGCGTTGTTCATATTTTTCCCCGCTTAGAACAAATCCTTCTTTGGTCAGGTACATGATCTCTACAACTTCCCTCATAAATGAATCAAATCGGCCGATTAAAGACATGGCAAGCTGATTTAATGGAATGACCATCTTATGATTTTCCGTTACCTCTCGAGCAATTTTGATGATTTCTTTCCCCGATATTAGCCCTGCACCAGGTATATTCCAGTTTTCCCGATAAGCGTCGTCATGCTCCGCTATGTTGATGATCATTTGAGCAGCATCGGGTAAATAGATGTATTCTCTAGGTGTCTTTAGATTTCCAATAAAAATGGAAACTTTATTGTCGGCCATTCCTTCCAATGTGGGCTGCAAATAAGCGTTTTGTGATGAAGGTCCATAGTAATCCGGCAGTCGCACAATTAAAGGTTTTGCATTTTCCCATCTGTCGCTGAAAATTAATTTTTCGAATTCGACCCGGATTTTCCCCTTTTTTGTGTGCGGATGCTTAGGATGATTTTCATCACCTTTTGCCACCTGATGTCCATACACATAGATGCCATCGACGATGACGATTTTCTTCCCCAACTCATTGGCTGCTGTCATTACGCTTTCTCCAAGTGGAAGGAGTTTATCCTTCATTTCTTGGTAGTTAACATTGGCACATTGAAAGATGACATCAACATCTTTTGCAGCCTCTGCAATGGAATGGGGGTGAAAGACATCACCGGTCTTGTAGGATAATTGCCCATGAACATCATATTTCTCTAATACTGCTCTCAACTTCTGTTCTGAACGCCCAAAAGCAACAACATTAACGCCTCTAGCCAATAACTCTATAACAATTGCCTGACCCGATCCTCCGGTTGCTCCTAATACCAGTGCGTTTTTCATCGTGCAACACTCCTTTTTTTTGTTAGTGATTGATCAATAACTAATGTTTGTTCTTCTCTGACAGTACAATGGCTCATGATTTATTTCATCAATTCCGGCAAATCAAGGAAAAAGGAAAGATTACAGAGTATCCCTCTCGCCAAAAAAGTACTTACTTCATAATTCGCATTCGCAATTCCTGCAGATTTGAACTGGTCCAGTACATCCTTCCTTATCCTCTGCAGACCCCGACGCGTAACTTCCTTGATTGACGCTTCCGGCACAGAAAGCCCGATAACCTGTAAAGCAATTTCGTTTGGATGAGAAGTAGACAATTCTTCATACGCTTCAATCATCGCATCAACAAGATGAGCCGAATCGGTATGTACTTTTTGAAACGACTGAACAATTCTTTCATAAGCTCGATCGAGTGCAGCCTCAAAAAGTTCCTCTTTTGTTTTAAAAAATTTAAACACATACGGCTGAGAGATACCTGCTTTTTCAGCAATCAGTGCAGTTGTCGTATTGTAATAGCCCAGTTCCGCGAATACTTCTAAACCTGCTTCAAGAATTTCTTCTTTTCGATTGCCCTTTTTTGGCATACCCATGTCAAAACTCCTCGAATAAAAATTAGTTATTGATTGATCACTAATATAATAATTGATGCCACATCTAAAATCAAGAAGAATGAGTAAATAACTTTTCAAGATGGAGTGATAACGGTTAAATTCATATTAATCTGTCTATCGCTTTACAGTTTATAGTCATTTCTGAAGTTATTAGTAAAGCACTAGGAGGTCAATGATGAAGGCTGTAGCTAATGAAACACTTTTACTATTCGGAATTTGAAAACTTAAGTATTCAAAAACCCTTAATTTATTTATAGTATACTATTCATAAATCAGGTGAAAACGTTAGTATCACATCCATGTCGTGCGAAATCCTGCACCTGCATTTTTATATCTGCTTGGCCATGCGGAAAAAGAAGGGTATGCGGCGAAAATGTAAGAAGAGCTTCAATTGCCAAACCGGTTGTTAGTCGAATTCAATTTAAGACTGGAGAAAATTAATCATATGCTCATCCAATGTACAAAAAAGCTGCTCGATCAACTCAAAATAAAACCTGATCTGGAGAAACAAGAAACTCCGCTCTTTTCATGGCATGCGAATCTGATTACGATTGACCGCCGGAAAACTATTGTCTTGATGAATGACAGCAGTCGGTATACGATCGTTCTTTACGGGCTTAAAGCGAAGGACATCAAGCATTTGAATGAACTTATTATTGATGCGATTCGCCAGACACTTCTTGATGAGTTAGTAAAGCCTGAAATTGTCGAACGTTTTCTCGAACGTTCACCAGAGATCGTGTATACAAAAACAAAAGACAGAACAATGGTCGCAAGATTGAATAAGGCCTGCGACAATGTATGGTTTAATGGAGAAAAATTGAATCCTGATCAGATCATTCAAAGTGCTGAAAGCAGGAAAGTGAGCACGTTGCTTGTTGGTGATAAAAGCGGTAATTACGTTTGTCCAAATGAATTAATGTATCGCGACTTGGAGACATTCTCAAAAGAATCCATTTTCAGCTGTAAAGCAGTTGTGTTCAAAGTAACCCTTGGTCTTGAAAACCATAATGTTTGGCGCAGGGTCATTGTACCAATCGAAACAACGTTTGAACAGCTTCATGACATTCTTCAAATTGTATTTGGCTGGCAGGACAGCCACTTGCATGATTTTTGTGTTTTTGACAATAAGAGACCAGTCGTAAATTTAGTATGCAGCGATGATGCGTTTGATTACCCTAGCGATATCCCGATGATCATGGAAACCGACCGCAAATTGTCGGACTTTATCCCCAAGTATTCACGAATTAAATACATCTATGATTTCGGAGATAATTGGGAGCATTATATCGAATTAGAAAAAATCGAAGAAAACTACGCAAAAAATTACTCTGTATGCCTTGATAGCGATGGCACCGCGCCGCCGGAAGATGTTGGCGGCGAAGCTGGATATGATGCGTTTTTATCTGCCATTGCTGACCCTGCTCATCCGGATCATGAGGAGATAATAGAGTGGGGCGGAATGCAAGGGTATACACCATTTAATCGAGAACTTATAAATAGAATGCTGAGAAGGTCATTATAAGATTTCTTTGAGAGATGAATCTTTAAGTTCAATGAACGAAATGCCAAATATGCAATGAAAAGAGGAGTTGTTCATGCTAAAGGCAGACATTGCAAAAAAGGTATATGAAACGGCACATATTACCGGTGAATTTACTCTGCGCTCCGGGCAAGTCTCTAATGAGTATTTTGATAAGTATTTGTTTGAGGCAGATCCCAGTTTGCTTCCTGAAATTGTGCAGCTCATGAAAGAGCTTATACCGGAAGACACGGAGATCTTGGCAGGTCTTGAAACAGGCGGAATTCCAATCGCGACCGCTCTATCTCTTGAAACGAAAATCAAAGCCGCCTTTGTGCGAAAAAAAGCAAAAGAGTATGGGACATGCAAATTGGCTGAAGGCACAGATGTTAACGGAAAAAAAGTTTGCGTGGTTGAAGATGTGGTAACAACAGGCGGCCAGATCATTAAAAGTGTTCAGGAGCTTAGAAAAAGAGGCGCGATCATTGACACGATCCTTTGCGTCATTCAGAGAAATGAAAAAGCGACAGAAATATTAGCGAATGAGCATCTGCTTTTAAAGCCTGTGTTTACGATGGATTTCATTAAAAGCCAGGCTAATGATTAAGGTGAGATAATGAATTCAAATATCAAACTCATCAATTATGACCCGCACTACGCCGAGGACACCGTGAAGATGTGGCGTCGGAGTAAGAAAAAGGCAATTGACCAAAAGGAAATCCATTCGTTTGAAGATCATGTCTATTTTCTCAATCACATCTTGAATAAAGATAATCACATAAGGATTGCAGTTGACACACTGAACGATCACGTAGTTGGGCTGCTCGCATCAAATCCTCAGGAAATCAATCAATTATACATACATCCGGGTTATCAAAACCAAGGGATTGGGCGAGCATTTGTTGAACTTGCGAAAAGCGAATCTGAAGGGCGGCTAAGGCTTTATACATTTGTGGTAAATCAAAAGGCGCAGCGTTTTTACGAGCGAAATGGATTTTCAGTCATTGCGCGTGGTCATGAAAACGAAGAGGGACTCGATGATCTATTGTATGAATGGGTTGCTTCACCCTCCGATAACAATTGACGCTATTCTTTCCATTGATCAAGATATGATTAAAGTAGCGTACTGATGATAGCGTAAATGATAGGCAAGAAACTTCACACAAAAAAGAAAAGGCATCTATCGTTTGATCTTACTTTACGAGAAATGTCTTTTTTACCCGTTTTTTTTAATCGCATCTTCATTAATATTACGCGGAGGTACGTGTGTGATCTGTTTTAATCGCTCCGTTCCCCACTCATACATGAGATCAATGATTGGAATCAGTGTGCGTCCAAGATCAGTGATTTGGGTTGCCATGCCTCCGTATGAATCGAGTGATTAATAGCGACATATGCATACAATCGTATTCGAAAGGGTATGACAAAAGAAGATTCGAAAAAAAGCGCTCATGCGAACGAGAAAGGACACACCATGGAAAAAACGACATACCAAACGATTGACGAATACATTGCGCAGTTTCCCGATACCGTTCAGGAGATACTGCAAACATTGAGAAAGGTGATCCAAGAGATAGTACCGGAGGCAACTGAGAAGATCAGCTACCAAATGCCGACCTTCGCGTTGCACGGAAATTTGGTGCATTTTGCCGCATATCAAAGTCATATCGGATTATATCCGGGCGCAAGTGGAGTCGCCGCTTTTCAGAATGAGATTACCAACTATAAAACTTCGAAAGGGACGATCCAATTTCCGATTGATCAGCCTCTTCCTTATGATTTGATCCGGCGGATTGTTGCGTTTCGCGTTGACGAAAATGTGAAAAAGGCAAAAAGCAAAGCAAAAAAGAAGAAATGAGATTCGTGCTTTGATCCATATTGGCTAGGAGGGATTTCTTTGCAGAAAATAGTGCCGTTTTTATGGTTCGATCATCAAGCTGAAGAAGCTGCGAATTTTTATACTTCAATTTTTAAGTGGTCAAAACTTTTGAACATTTCTCACTACGGAGAGGCGGCTGCTGCCCCTTCTGAAAAAGGAAAAGTTATGACTGTAACCTTCCAACTGGAAGGCCAAACCTTTATGGCACTAAACGGCGGGCCACATTTTAACTTCACTCCTGCCATCTCCTTTTTTGTGAACGGTGATTCGCCGGAAAAAGTGGACGCATATTGGTCAAAGCTCTCAGATGGCGGAACTGTGCTTATGGAACTCGGTACTTATCCGTTCAGTGAAAAATTCGGCTGGGTTCAAGATCGGTTTGGCATGTCTTGGCAAGTGAATCTCGGACATCACGAGCAAAAAATTACACCATCGCTGATGTTTGTTGGCGCACAGCATGGCAAAACGGAACAGGCAATGAATGACTATATCTCACTGTTTGAACAGTCGGCAGTTGAACGCATTGACCGCTATGGTGCGGAGGATGGCGAGATGGCGGGAACAGTCAAACATGCGCTTTTTACACTCGCCGGGCAGGAGTTTAAGGCGATGGATAGCGGCCTGAATCATTCATTTAACTTTACTGAAGCAATCTCTCTATTTGTGAACTGCAACACGCAAGAAGAAGTCGATGCATTATGGGACAAGCTGTCTGAAGGCAGCGTGATCCAGCAATGCGGCTGGCTTAAAGATAAATACGGCGTATCCTGGCAAATTATCCCGACCATTTTAGGCGAGTTGTTGCAAGATCCCGATCAGGGAAAAGCACAGCGCGTGATGCAGGCGATGCTTCAAATGAAAAAAATAGAGATCGCGACGTTGAAACAAGCATACGAACGGTAAAAACAAGCACAGCACTTTTTTTAGAAAAAGTGCTGTGCTTTAGTTTTCATATTAATGAACTGCTTTCTGCTATTGAAGCCAGAGCAGCATAAAGGTGACTTGTTCAATAGAAGTCTATTAGAAATTTTCCAAACTCATCTTGTGATCTTATAGTTTGTATGTTGCTAAAGCCTAATTACTGAGATGATTTTTTTGGTGTTTTTGATCGCTCCATCAATATCCACATAATTCAAACCATCATTCAACTCGTAACTAATTTAGTTTTTTTTGCGTCTCTTTCTCAGTGTTAAGGCACTGAGGAAAACAGGAATTAGGGCAAGAGCACAGAATAATGCGAGATGACCAAAGCCGCTTATAATTGCCGTTTCTGCAAAAGGAGCTGCGGTTGAGTTCTTTATTACACTAAATTGTGCTGCCAATTCCTTGGCTGTCGACAAGTCGCCTCCGGGAAACTCTTTGGATAGAGATGAAAGAGTACGGCCGGTATCAGATGCAAACAGTAGCCCTAAGACAGCTACTCCCAATGAGGTACCAACGTTTCTGCTCATGTTCAGTACCCCGGCGGCCAATCCTGATTTGTTCGAGGGCACAGAATTCATCATCATTAACGAGGTCGAGGAGACAAGAAAAGGAATGCCGATTCCGCGAATCAGCAAGGACGGAAGAAGTACAGTTATGTATGAGCTTTCAGTATTTATGTCTGCTGCATAAATAAAACTGATACTGGTAATAAGCGCGCCAAACATGACGACATACCGGAGCCTATTTCCGCTCTTCTGACCGATAATCCCGGCAACTGGGGTCAACAATGCAATCAAACAGGTGGCGGGTAAAAAGGCAAGGCCGCCCCAGAAAGGCGAAAAGCCCCAAAAATTTTGGAAAAACATGCTCCAATAAGGCTGAGAACCAAATAATGAGGCTGAGAAGAGCAGCATACTGATGCAAGGCAGTGTAAAATAAATACTTCTAAATAGTGTAAGGTCAATCAACGGCTCACTTACTCGACGCTCAAGACGAATAAAGAGAAACAGAAGAGCTAATCCCGCTACCAGGAAAAAAATACTGTCGGAATGAAGCCCACTTTTCTCAGCTTGAGTGAAGGATAATAGGATAAAAAGGAGTCCGATAGATAGAATGATGAGTCCCTTCCAATCTATTTTTTTAGAAGCCTGACTGATTTGTTGCTCATTTACAAACAGCAGTGTCAAAAGAATGGTCACAATCCCTAATGGTACATTAACAAAGAAGATCCATCGCCAATTATCTCCATGTACCAACAATCCTCCAAGTATCGGTCCGGCAACAATACCAATCCCGCCGATCCCACCGTTCAGACCAATAGCGAGACCACGCTGTTTTTCTGGATAGGCATGAATGAGAATGGAAAGAGTACCTGGAATCATGGTTGCGGCTCCGAGTCCTTGCAGGGCTCGGAACAGTATAAGAAGGAAAACATTTGGTGAAATCCCGCATGCGAAAGATGCCACTGTGAATAAAGTGATACCGGCTAAATAGAGTTTCTTTTCGCCAAAAACATCTGAAAGTTTCCCCGCACTGGCCGGAAAAATTCCAATCATTAAGGTATAGGCAGTGATGGCCCATGATACGGTACTAAGAGGGGCATTCAGTGTTTTGCCGATTGTTGGAAGTGCAACATTCATGACAAATAAATCAATATTTAGAAGAAGCACGCCTAAACTGGTAACGGCTAATGAAAAATATTTTGATCTTGGAAGCACACGGGCATTTCCATTTTTCAGCATAAGTCACCTCGACCGAATAGTTGTTATGATGGTATTGATTTTATAGTGTATATACACGAATGAGATAAAAAATTAAAGCGTTTCTATCTGAAACAATAACGATATGAGGGTGTTTAGATTGTCTTTTCCAAGCTGCTGTTCAATATGTTCCTGAGCTTCCTGCCAAAGCAGCTCAGCAGATTCATAGCGCTTTATGCCGTCAGAAGTCAATTGGAGCTGACGATTGCGTGTTCCCTTTGGAGAGACATCAACGACCAAGCCGGCTTTCTCAAGAGGTTTAAGATTCCGAACAAGAGTTGTTCGATCAAGCCTGATTTCTAAGGCTAAGTCGCTGACACTGACGGGACTTATATGGTTAATCGTCTTCAACAGCGAAAATTGATTAATCGTTAACCCGCTTTTAGAGAGTTTTTGATCATAAATTTTTGTTACTGCCAGAGAAGCACGATGCAAATTCTGAAAGGTACATGTTGATGGTTTTCGTTCAGCGATTTCAACTTTCTTTTTCATAGTTGTGACCTTCTCACTTATTAGTGTATATACACTAAATTTAGTATATACTGCTTAATCATTATGATCAACCGGAGAACAGTAAAAAGCACAGCACTTTTACTAGAAAAAGCGCTGTGCTTTAGTTTTCAGGCCTATTGATGAGCTGCTTTCTATTATTGAAGAACCCTCTATAGGATAGATAACAAGAAATAAATGAAGAAATAGCTGTCGTTGAGAGCAGCATAAAAGTGACCATAATCTGATATTTGATCGCTTCCATCGGTGAGGTTCCGGCAAGGATTAATCCGGTCATCATCCCAGGAAGCGACACGATGCCCAATGTTTTTGCCGAGTCGATGGTCGGCAACATACCGGTTTTAATCGAGTCGCGAATAATCTCTTTAGAAGAAAGAAGAATATCCGCACCGAGCGCAAGCTTCGTTTCAATTTCTTCGCGCTTGTTTTTGAAATCTGCCGCCATTTGTTTATAACACAATCCGAGTGCGACCATTGAATTGCTGATGATCATCCCGCCAATCGGAATGATTTGGTACGGTTCATACCGGATAATCCCCGACAAAATCAAGATCATTAAAGTTACTAATGTGCCGACGGCGATGGATAAAAATGATATCGACAAACCTCTTTTGATTGCTCGGCCTCTTTTTGCGGCATTGTATGAAGCGTTAAAGGTCATGAACAGCAGCAAGAGGGTTGTAAACGCAGGATTTTTATAACCGAAAACAAAATTCAATACATAGCCAACGGCGACAAGTTGGATCACCGCTCGGACCACACTGATGATTGTCTCTTTTTCGAGCTTGAGCTTCTGCCAATAAGAGAAGAAGAGCGTCACAAATACAAGTGACGAAGCAATAAGCAAAGATGTAACATGAATGGGTGTTGAACCGTTCATCTGATCGCCTCCAAGGATCGCAATTCTCCATTTTCTATTTCGAGCACTTTATTGGCATGTTTCCGGCTTTGTTCAGGGTTATGCGTGATCCATAAAATGGTTGTTCCTTCTTTATTAAGCGATGCAATCACCTGCTCAACAATTTTCGTGTTCGCAACATCAAGAGCCGAGGTGACTTCGTCAAGCAGTAGGATTTCAGGATTGAACAGCAAGCTCCTGATCAGCGCGATCCGCTGCTTCTCGCCGCCTGAAAGATTTTTAACCTCTTTATTTAAATAATCAGCCGACATTTGGAATAAAGAAAAGAATTCCTCTGCTCTTTCTGGATCGAAGGGCAAATTTCTAATCGTAAATGGAAATTCAAGGTTCTCTTTTACTCGATCCCCAAATAAATAAGGTGTTTGAAAGCAGTAAGCGATTTGCTTCCTGAGTTCCATCGGATTGAATTCGTTCAGATTTTTCCCTTTAAATGAAATCGTTCCATCGGTCGGGCTGATCAAATGGCAGCAAAGCTTGAGAAATGTACTCTTTCCACTTCCTGACGGCCCCACAATTGAAAGAAAATCTCCTGATTCGATGCGCATCGATAGATTTTTAAGAATGGATTGATCTTCAGTGGTGAAAGACACATGAGAAAATTCAAGGAATGACAAATGATGCACCTCGCCGTTTCGTATGGAAAAGATTAGTATGTATCGCCACTTCTCATTATAACCTTTTTATATGGTGTGGCATCTTTGAGATTCTCAAAAGGGTTATATTAAAGAGCCTTTGGATCATTAATGTTTTTCAATACTCATCATGAATAAAAGATGGAATAAGGTATGATAACAATGCTTAGTTTCTCATGGTAAATTATTCCTGTTTTTCAGAGTAAAAAGAAATGAAAAAAGCTCTGAAACGCATCTGTAAAGGTTATTTGATCTGAACTGTTTGAATTCTATAAATCTACTGAAAATAGGGAACGAGACTCTAGTCTCGTTCTTTTTTTCGGCTTATGGTAGAGATTGGTTGGTTATCTATTGCTTTATTTTCGAATCTATCAAATAATGGTTGGGAGGAAGCAGCTTGAAGAATTTGTTAAAAGGGGCTTTGGTTTTATCGCTGACGGGATTGTTGTTCTGTACACCGGCACAATCGTTTGCGTTAAACGCTAAATCACCTGGGTTTGTGAAAGAGAGTGATCATACGTATATCATCAGTACAGCGAAAGATTTTACAGCAGGAACCGGAACAAACATTGCGATCCATCAACGTCCGGGTGATGGATCGATCACTCTGAAAAAGTCGCAGGGAAAATACGCCAGTGACGGCACCTATGTATCTCCTGAAATTTCAACCGGCAAATTTGACTATATGATTGCTTCATGGAACAGCGACACCCCAACCGGTACTTATGTCGAGATCCAGGCGCGTGCGTTGGTCAGCCATTATAACGCTGATAACCAATTGGTGCAGGATTGGTCGACTTGGCGTTCTTGGGGAAAATGGGGCACCAACATTGCTCGTGCTAGCATATCCGACATGTCTGACCCGCTTGCCTATGTTGATGTCGACACATTTACGGTTCGCGGCAGTCGCGGAGAAAATGCGGATAAGTTCCAGATTAAGGCGATTCTGCATAGCGATAATCCGCGCGTTGCGCCAAGCGTCCGTCTGCTTTCCGCATCGACCGAACTTGGCTGGAACACAACCAGCAAACACCCGAGCACGATCACCTTGAATAAAGACATTGATACGCCTGCCTATTCGCAGATGATTCGTGATCCGAAGATTGCCAACTCCATTTGTAGCCCAACAACCATTACAATGGCGATGAATCGCATGGGTGAGAACCTACTACTTGAGGAAACGGCTTACCGTGACTATGACTACAGCTATGACGGCTTTGGAAACTGGGCATTCAGTTCGGCGCTTGCCGGAAGCTATGGATATAAGTCTTACTCCATTTTTACTGACCTTGATGGACTGAAAAATGAAATTGCGAAAGGGTATCCGGTCGCAGTTAGTGTCAAGTACACGAATGATCCGACAAATACCCGCTATCCTTATGTGGAAGGCGCTCCGGGAACAACACCGGGTCATCTAATTCTTGTCAGAGGCTTTGAGACAATCGACGGTCAGGACTACGTCATTGTTAACGATTCATTCGCACCATCCGATGACACAGCCGTTCGCAAATACAAAATCGATCAATTCCAGAAAGCGTGGGCGAACGGTGTTGCTTATATCGTTCATAGCAAGGAAAAAGGTGCGGGTTATGCGGTGGCGAAAAGAGTGAAGGCGCATTTGCTGCCAACGAATCAGGACAATGAATATGCTCTTTATGTTGGCAAAGAAAAAATCGCTATTCCGGCCAATTTTACCGCAAACAGCAGCCCATTGACCGAACATACTGGGACGCTTACTTATACACTCTCGGATGGACAAAAATATAATACAGATGCCCACAAGAAATTCTATTATACGCATGAAACGTCAGACGGCAATATCGCGCTGAACGTAAACCAAATAAAAGCGGACTTGAATGGAAAGCATGCGACACTGACCCTCTATGTGCTCGGCACAGAAGGAAACAATTATGTCGCCAAACTTGAATTGAACAAAAAGCATATCAGTCATTAAAATAAATGTAGATCACGAATTCAAAACCCTCCTAGTAAACTTGCTGGGAGGGTTTTGAATTATTTCAATACTGATTCCAATTTTAGGGTGTAGCTGTTAAAAGAGACGGGGAATTTTTGCCTTATTCTTAGTGTATAAGACGTAACGAAAAAAAGGTGGATTTTAATCAGAAGAGTTCAAGTGTGCGTATGCTTGGTCTCCGTCGGATATCTGACTTAACTGACCATCAATGATGACGAATACCTTATCACAATACTTTGTTAAACGGTTATCATGTGTCACCATAATAGCTGCCTTGTTTTTTTCTTTTACCTCCAGTGAAAGAATAGATATGACTTCAAATGCGCGATTAGAATCAAGGGATGCTGTGGGTTCATCGGCTAACAAAAGGCTGGGTTTGGTGTACAATGCTTTAGCGATCGCTACTCTTTGCTTTTCTCCTCCCGAAAGATCAGCGGGATATTTCTTTATTAAATCTTCAATACCCAATTGGTTGAAGAGTTTATCTTTCTCATTTGGGTTCATATTTCCTTTTTTAACTTTATCAAGCAGACGAAACTGATTATCGACCGTTAAATAAGGGATCAGATTAGAAGCTTGTAGAATAAAACCCACTTCGCTAAGACGGATCATCGATCTTTTTTTCTCGCTTAGTTCTGTTACATCCTGACCATTAATCAACACTGAACCTTCAGTTGGTTTCTGTAATCCACCTGCAATCGTCAGAAAAGTGCTTTTCCCGGATCCTGAAGGCCCAATGACTGCAATAAGTTCACCTGTTTCAGCAGTAAAATGGGTTGGTTTCAATGCGTTCACTTGAGTATGCCCGCTACCGTAAATCTTTGAGGCATTCTGAATCTTTAAGATGCTCATCTGATTAGCCCCCTATCGTTTTAACAGGATCAATTTTCACAATTGTTTGAACAGAGAACAAACTACCAAGCGTTGCTACAAAAATAAATATCATTCCGTAGACTGCGAGCACTGGAATGTTTAGTTGAATAGGTACAGCTGCGGGTAGGAATAATCCTGTGATTGTAGTCAATACAAATCCGACAAAAACACCAAAAAGTGCGAGCAGGAATGTTTGCGCAATAACTGATCGGATTAGAAATCCTGAAGAAATGCCCTGAGCCTTCATCACGCCAAATATACTAACTTTTTGAATGGTTAGTACATACAGAAAGATACCGATGGTCACTGAAACAATGACAAATAAAAAGTAAATCATGAAATCTAAGCTGATTTTTTGAGGTGTGTATCCTGGCATATTCTCAATAAACGATTCGATAGGTGTTAGTTTAAGTTTGGAAGCGACTTTTAAGTTAGCAAAGTTAGGATCACGTAGGACAACACCATTAATCAAGCCTTTTCTGCTGATATTTCCGTTACCATATTTTATATTTTGAACGGTTGATAGTGTTGTATAAAGTACCGGTGCTGCGTTAAACTTTGCTTTTTTAGTAAAGCCAACAATAATAAGTTTCTGATCTGAAGAAGAGATGTTTAATTTATCACCAATTTTTAATCCATCTGCTTTCAATGAATCATCCGCAACAACTTCATTGATTCGATTAAATGCGCGGCCTTCTGATACTTTTGGCATGAGAAATTGATCTTTTTGAATGCCTGTAATTGCCACGCTTTCCTTGATTTTGGTACCCCTTTTTCTTGCAACAAGAAGAACCTGAGCGATTTGAGCCTTATTTTTTGCTGAGATATTTTGGGCAGCTTGGATGGTCATACTGGATTGAGGCAAATTAATGTTGGATTCATCGGATAAAACAATTGCGTCTGCTCTCCATTGATCAACCGCTTCTCGGTTTAACTCGGCTAATCCATTGGCCAAACCTGATAAAAGAAAAACAAGATAAGACATTAAAGTTAGTACTCCAATAATGAGTAAAAAACGCAATTTGGCACTTTTCATTTCATTCCAGGCTAAAAACAAACCAATCCCTCCTCACTTGGACACATTTGATTTCGCTTATCAGATGATAAGTGAAATGAGATAAAAAAAGTACTTTGACAACTGCAAAATACATATTTATTTTAGCAGGCCATAAAGTAAAAAATCAATGGTTGCGTTCAGCCTGTCGGAAAGAGAGGATTCTTTTGCAGTTACTGAGTGTTTGGAGGTTAGCGGAACAATAGAAGAAAGGCAAAAGCGTGCGGCTGCATCAATGTCTAAATGTTCTCTGATTAGGCCATGTTTTGCCCATTCTGCAAATAATTCTTTAAAGGGAGATAAATAGGTCTGCTGCCAAAGTTCATAAAGGATGTATTGATTTTTTTTGTCGAGTTCATTTAAAATATCCTGGATCATCATCATTATATTTGTAGGATGTTTTTCAATTAATATAAGCAACATATTATTTAATATAACTTTTGGAGGGTCGTAAAGATTATGATCTTTTAGCCTTGAGAACTCTTGTCTAATATCAGCAGTAATATGATAGATAACTGCTAAGTAAATGCTTTCTTTGTCTCGAAAGTGATGGTACAACGCAGGTTGGGTTAACCCACATTCTTTTGCAATTTTACGGGTGGACACGGCATTATATCCATTTTTCATAAATAGTTGGTTGGCGATCTGAATGATTTTTTGTTGTGTGCGTTTATATTCTTCTGCTCTTGTCAACTTTTTCTCCATCTTTATTCTCCATTATGATTGTCATCATAAACGTCGTTACGTCTATTATTTATAACGATACAACGTCTACTATTTTAAAGATATCAGGAGATGAGCCCGATAAAAAGTTATAAACCTCATGTAGTTGTGAAAAAAGTCGTATCATAAGTAAGTGATGTTATTTTTTTCAGTTGATTTATTGACATGGAGCAGAAATAAACGTATATTATAAAGGAACGATCGTTCCGATAAATTTATGAAACTTTGGAGTGAGCGCTTTGACAAGAACACGTGTCTTCGATCGACAAAAGGTACTTGAGAAAGCGATGCTAGTGTTTTGGCGGAAAGGTGTCGATGGTGCAAGCATTGCCGATTTATTAAAAGAAATGAAAATTAGTCGCTCAAGTATGTATGAGACGTTCGGTAATAAGGATAATCTGCTCCTTGAAGCCATTCAGTGCTATATGGATGCCAGAAATTCAGAACGTGAAGTTCTTAACGACTCCAGAGATGTTCGATTGAGTATCATGCGCTATTTTCAAAATCATATTGATCGTGTCTTCAATGAGCAGGCACCGGATGGCTGCTTAATCACCAGTACGGCAGCTGCTATTGATCATCAAAGCAGTTTGATCCAGGATGTAGTGGAAACAAGCTTTAAGGATATTGAACGATCATTAATAAATCTCTTGGAAAAGGGAAAAGCAAGTGGTCAAATCGATTCAAAAATTGATTCGAAAAAGTGGGCATTTCTATTACTTAATTTACACCACAGCATTAATATAACTTCCAAAATCAATCACAATAAAGAAGATTTTATTGAGATGATGAAACACGTACTAGAGCTATTGTAAGCTAATTTTTTTTGAAACATATTGGAATGATCGTTCCAAATAATAATTTGAAGGAGTCTATAACTATGATTAGTTTATTGTTGATTGCCGGCTTTTTTTCTGGGATGACCATCCCTATTCAAACGTCTATTAATTCTCGGCTTGGCCTGCAGGTGAAATCTCCTTACATAGCATCTGCGATTTCGTTCTTGGTTGGGACGCTTGTCTTGCTCATCGTTTCCTTCCTTGCAGAACCGCATTTTGCATCGGATATTGGCCTTCTCTCTTCCATCCCTTGGTGGATTTTGATCGGTGGCGGATGTCTTGGCGTTTTCTATTTAACCTCTAATATTCTTTTGCTGCCGCGGCTTGGTTCAGCGTTAACGGTTGTTGTCACATTGCTTGGTCAAATGATCATGGCTATATCGATTGATCAGTTCGGGTGGTTTCACGTTCCCATTCATGAATTAAATGGTCCACGAATGATCGGTATCCTACTCATGTTCGTTGGCGTCTATGTCATAAAAAAATATTAATAAAATGCTATGTTAATGCTCAATGTTGATTGGAGCGGAAGTTGCGAGACTCCTGCGGGAGGGGTCCAGTTGAGCGCGAGCCGGGCGAGACCCCGCAGCGACGAAGTATTGAGCGAGGAGACTCGCGGATCGCCCGCGGAAAGCGAGCATATGGAGCGAAAATCAACAGGCAGGTTTAACAAAGCCTAATAAAAAGGGAGCTTATCTTTATGACAAATAAATCATCGTATTTAATCCTATACATGTTGCTTGGCCTGTTTGCAGGCATGCTGTCACCGATTCAAACATCGATTAATTCAGAACTGAGAAATGCCGTTCACTCGCCATTCATTGCTTCACTTGTTTCGTTCTTGGTAGGAACAATCGCTCTTATTCTTCTTGTTTTGATTATCGAACACCGCCGATTATTCGATAAGAACGTCTTAGGAAAAGGGAAAATAGTCATCTCAGGGAACCCTTGGTGGCTTTGGATCGGAGGAATACTGGGCGTCATTTTTGTTACATCCAATATATTTCTTTTGCCAATAATCGGAGCCGCTTTAACTGTTGTTTTAGCTTTATGTGGTCAGATGGTGATCGCGCTTATTATTGATCATTTTGGCTGGTTCGGGGTACCCAAACATCAGATAAACATACAACGTATTTTCGGAATCATACTGATGGTTGCAGGAATATTTTTGATTCAGCACTTTTAATATGATTATGATCTGAGAAAATGAAATTCTGAAGAAGCATAGATCTTTTGAGTTGTTTTTGAAGGCAAAAAGCTCTTTTAAAGAAAAGATAAACACCAATAGATACTTCGGATCCAAGAAATGGGCATTCGAAGTGTTTTTTTTGTTACTGAGCGATGCCTGAGTGAATAAGATGGAAGTTCGTTGTGACTTTAACATCAATAGTTGGGTAAACATCACTCCAGTTTTTTTCAACTTTTAAACACTCACTAGGGTATTTTCGATAAAAAGTGTTATAAAAATCAAAAACGTCACTTTTCACCTTCTGACTTTTTCTAACGCTTTTACGAATGGTTCCTGAGACGATTCTTCCGACAGCATGTTCTACACGTTCTGCGGTTTTTAGATTTGTCGTACTCCAGTGTGTTGTATTTTCAAAGATGACTTCATCTCCAGTAATATGAGCATGGATCGTCCATTGACCATTATGAATGATTGGCGTGATTTTTGCCTTTACATTCTGAATGTTGATGCCTACTTTGCCGGGATCCTTTTTGAATTTTAATGAAAAAACAGTTTGCCAAAACTTATGATTTAAAATTTGTTGTCCATAGGTCAGATTATTGCTCATCGTACCAACCATTTTTCCATGGGAGAAGAGTGCAGATTGTGTTATTTTTAGAATTTGATGCTCCCCTTTTTTGGTAGGGTTAAGTATAGCGACCATTGGAATAATGTAGGAGTGGGAAGGATTTGTTCTCATAACTATGGTATCTTTAAGAGTCATGGACAAGTTCCCATCCTTTTTTACATATTTGCTCAAAACTTCTCCTGAATTCTTCTCCATAAATGGTTCATACTGAAGAAGCTTTGGAGCAGATTCTTTTGTTACAAATAGATACGATCGTTCCCTGATTTCACGAAATCTTATGCAATAGTCAAGAATGTCATTCATATGCTTTGATGCCATCTTTTCCCCGATGATAATTGCTCGATCATGGCCTCGAAACAATTGGCGAGATATTCTTTTCTCAATGTTATTCACGGCCTCAGATATCGTATCTCCTGTACTAGTGAGCACGGCAAATTGGTTGATTTGAGAGGGGCTTTGGGAACTCATGGAAGGAGTCTGAGGCAAAAAAAGTTGAATGGTCACTTCAATTTTTCCTTCGTTATTCATGTCGATTCCTGTTGCGGTTACAATGGCGATATTATTAATCTCCTTAAGGTCAGCACATGCTTGAAGGCTGGATATAAGCATGAAAATCAAAAGTAAATTAGAGATTAATTTAATTCGTGATCCTAAATATAAATTCAGATTCATCTGTTCATCTCCATTTGATCCTATTTTCCAGATCTTTTTTTATTCCATAACGTACCTGTGAAATGTGGTCGAATGTTCATTTTCCAAAGGGGACCACGAATGAGTGTATCAATAGATCCTGCTTTCTTAAATGGAGCAAGCGGCTCTAGGTAAGGGACACCAAAAGAACGTAAAGAACACAGATGAATCAAAATGGCGATAACCGAAAAAATAATACCTAGAAGCCCAAACATACTCGTCAGAAGGATAATGGGAAAACGAAGCAACCGAACGGTGTTAGACGCGTCATAATGCGGAATCATGAATGACGCAATGGCTGTAATCGCAACCACAATCACCATGAGCGGAGAGACCAGACTGGCTTGAATAGCTGCTTGACCAATGACTAACGCACCAACAATACTAATGGCCGGACCAACTTGTCTTGGTAATCGAAGCCCCGCCTCTCGCAGTGCTTCAAAGGTGACTTCCATTAATATGGCTTCAACAACTGTAGGGAACGGAACCTGCTCATGCGACTGTGCGATGGATATCAATAAGGTTGTCGGAATCATTTCTTGGTGAAAAGTAGTGACTGCAACGTATAGAGAAGGTCCCAAAAGAGCAATAAACAAAAACGATATTCTTAATAAACGGATCGCAGTACCAATAATAAACCCTGAATAGTAGTCTTCCGGTGAACTGAAAAACATAAAGAAAGTGGACGGTAAAATAAGCGCAAACGGGCTCCCATCAATTAGAATACCAGCACGTCCTTCAATGAGGGCACCGCAAAAAGAATCCGGACGCTCGGTTGAGAATATTGTTGGAAAAGGACTCCATTGGGCATCTTGTATCTGTTCTTGAATCATTCCACTTTCAAAAATGCCATCCATTGCTATTTTTTTTATACGATGGACAATCTCCTCTACAAGACTTGGATCACATAGCCCATCAATGTAACTGATGACAACCGGCGTACGAGAGTATTTTCCAACGATGATTTGCTCAATCTTCAAGCGTGGCGTCCGGATTCTCTTTCTGATCAAAGAGGTATTGGTTTCTAAGGACTCCACAAAACCTTCTTTTGGCCCGCGGATCACGGTCTCTGTTGACGAATCTTCAACTTGGCGTGTTGCCCATTTCGAAAGTCCAAGCGACAAAGCCAGCGGCAGATGATCAATAAACAGAACAGGATGACCATTGGAAATCTCATGATAGATTCTATCAAAATGATTAACCTCTATGATTTCAGGAACTGTTAATGCGTTTTTAATCGACTCAAGATCATTTTCTTGATCATTTAAAAGATGAAGGGATTTCAGCACATGTTCATCGATCTGCACAACATCCACGGTGCCGGAAAGATAAATAAGAAGAGCCTGAGTGCGCATGTTTTTTCCAAAAGTAAATGATTTAATGACAATATCCGAGCTTTTTGAATAAGCTTGACGAAGGATGTGTTCACTATCAGCCAATCGATCGCTTACTTTTTTGTGATCATTATAAATTTTATCTTTAGAATGATTTTTTTCTTTTTTCTTTCGTAGCCAATTCATCATGGTGTACGCATCCTTATATCATTTTTAAATGAATGAATCGAAAGGTGTTGCTGTATTTGCTTCCGGTTTCACAGCTGCTGCTTTCCCATTTTCACTTTCAAAAGTGCAATGAAAAAGAGAGTAATTGGAATAAATACATTTCCTATTTGACAAGCAATGATGAGTAATGGGAAGCCGATTACAAGCAGAGATTGCGTACTATTGAAGAGCGATAAGCTAAGAAAAAAGATCATCATAATGATGGGAATAATGAGATAGCGGTAATTAGAGATATGGAATAATTGGCTGGAACTCTGAATGATAACGAAACATAAGAAGGCTAGCTTAATGAACACGCCTAGAACCCAAACACTCATGAAGAAAGCGGAGACGCGTTCAATAAAAGTACCGATCTGAATATATCTTTCAACGAGATGTGTCGGATAAAGCGTTTGACCCGTGTAATTGCCAAGGACGCAGATATCAATAACAAAAAAGACAAGCAGACTAAGGGTCGTTAAGAAAACGGAGAGAAACCCATGCTTCAGTATTTTTTTAGGCGGACCAGTGAGCGAGGTAAGACAGAATGATATCCAGAAAAACTCACTGAACCAAGCTGCTACTAGAATTGCTCCTTTAATCGGAGGCATCACTCCTTTTTCAAGAACAGGAAGCATGTTACTTAAGGAAACTTCTGGAGTAATCAGGAGACTTACACTTAAATAAAAGAGCAACATAAAAGGAAGAATAATCTGGGCGCTTCGTCCAATGACTTCAATTCCTTTCTTACTTGCGTAAGCACAGACAAGCATCATAAATCCAATGATAACGAAAGGTGAAGTAAACTGATAAAATCCGACAGAAAGATAAATCTGATACTCCTTAATCGTATATACTGCTTGGAAAATAAGGAGAGCGATCATTATTAATAATATGAGGCGCCCGAAAAATTTTCCGAGTAATTGAGTGGTGATCTCAGTGATGTTTTTCCTTGGAAAGGTTTTGTAAAAAAAAACGTTAATAAGGATGATGACATATCCAGCGATTGATCCGATAAATAGAGAAAGCCACATATTTTGCTGTGCATAGTAGTAAAGCGGAGCAGGCAAAGTCAGAATACCGGTTGAAATAATGCCAATATATAAAAGTAAATGCATTTGAAAAGTTGAAACGACTTCTTTTTTTGGCATCAAGTTTCGATAACTCCTGTCGCATTGAATCGAAGTGTGTCTAGTTCATGTTTGACAAGTCAAATGAAAGATATACTTACGTCAGGGAAATTGACACGCGAGGCTCCTGTAGAATAACGAGCGCATGAGGCGAAAATCAACAGACAAGTTTAACAAAGCAAAAATAATAGATCATGATTTAAATTGATTACGAACATCTAGAAGCATAGTAATAAAACGTCCGCCGTGATAAGAGTAGGGTGCTATAATGAAGCAAAGTTCATTTATCCTCAAAGCTTGGGCATGAATTTTATTAGTCACGCAACGATGAGAAAAATACATAGTATGTTGGAATTTTGTGGGGAGGAACTAATTATGGCTGAAACTTTGCGGGAACATGCGAAACGGCTGCATCAGCAATTTATCGCGGTAGATGCTCATTTTGATCTGTTAATGGAGGTAGACCTCAAAAGAAAGTATGGCTATCGAAAAGTGATTGAAACAGAATTTTTGCCGGGGCTTCGCGAAGGCGGAGTTGGTGCATTGGTCTGCTCTCTGTTCATTTCGAGTGAGTATTTGCCTGAAATGGGATTGAAAATGGCACTTGATCAAGTCAGCGCGCTCTACTCGGAAATCGAAGAGTCACCGGATAAAATCCAGCTGTGTACAACGTATGACGAGATTCTGGATGCGAGGGCCCATCAAAAGCTTGCGATCCTTTTGTCGCTTGAAGGTGTTGACCCGCTGACCAACGACTTAGGGCTTTTACAGATTTTTTATAAACTGGGTGTCCGCTTTGTCGGTCTGACCTGGAGCAGGCGCAACTTTGCTGCGGACGGCAGCCATTTTTCATCGGTGGATGAAGGGCGCAAGGGCGGTCTGACTGCATTCGGTGTCGACCTCGTCAAATTAGCGGAAAAAATGAATATGATCATTGATGTCAGCCATTTGAATGATGAAGGGTTTCTCGATGTGATGGAGCGAACGAATGGACCAGTGATTGCTTCTCACTCCAATGTTCGGAATATTGCCTCGTCCATGCGCAATCTCACAGATGATCAGATCCGCGCACTTGCGGCAAGCGGTGGTGTGATTGGAATGAACGGCTTCAGCATGTTCGTCTCGGATACTTATGAAGAAGGCGATGTTGCCCATTTGCTTGATCATCTGGATTACATTGTTCAACTGGTGGGTGCCCGGCATGTTGGCGTTGGGCTGGACATTTGCCAATCATTGACCGGTATCGATCTCAAGCCGGCTTGGCAGACCGGACCATCCAGCTATGACGTGATTGCGAGTCACAAGGATCTCCTTCTTTTCACAGAGGGTCTGATCAGCCGCGGATATAGCGATGAAGAGATCGGCTTAATCCTGGGCGGAAACTTCCTGAATCTGTACAAAAAGGTGTTAAAGTAATGCGATGTCAGATCAGACAATTTTAGTTCCATTGGACCGCCGTAAGTGAGAATACGCTTCGCCTTGTGTTCAACAAACAAATCGATTGCTTTGAATTGATCCTGCAATATCTTAGTGATCACAGGGATGATGCATTAATATAAATCAATTCGTTTCACTTCTTTCAAGGAGCGCATGCACATGATCAATATTTTAGGTAACCAATACCAAATCGATGAAAAATGGTGCTTTTCAGCTCTAAAAAAATATATTTTACCCAGCCATAAAGTGGTTATCATACCTTTATCTTTCTATGACCAATTCATTTATTCTACTGAAACATGGCGAGCAGCCTATGGAAAAATAGACGGCCAGTACTATTCAGCAATCATCAATCCTCTTTTATCCTATGGGATCAACGAAGCGTCCATCCATTGGGTCAATTACTTTGAAGATACAAAGGCGGAAGCCAAAAGGAAAATACTAAGAAGCGGATATTCTCTATTTTACAGGCGGACTGCCGGATAAAATGATGGACCGACTTATTAAATTTAATTTGATAGAAGTGATCCTAGAGCACAGCGGTATCGTTATCGGATTCAGCGCCGGAGCAATGATCCAGATGGGAACGTATCACATCACGCCGGATGAAGACTATGAATCATTTGGTTTTTATCGGGGTCTTGGATTAATCGATACAATCGACATTGAGGTTCATTTTGAGCATACGCGGTTACAGCTGGACTGTATCCACAAAGCAATTGAAGAATCGGGTTTACCGGTATATGCGATGGAAGAGAATGGAGTGCTCATTGTTGATCATGGAAAAGTGACAACACTGGGTAAGGTTCATTATTACGGTTGAATGTCCATACAAAAAGGATGAAATTTTATGCTGAAATTATTTGATTATATCAACATTCCACGGTTAACGAATGACTTTAAAACAGACATAAAAAAAATGTACGTACAAAATAACAAACAGAATGTGTTCGAACATGTCGAGAATGTTGCTGCCATGAATGTAGAGATCGCAAACATGTTCGGCCTAGACATCAATCTCTGTGAAGTTTCAGCATATTGTCATGACATTGCGGCTATTATCAGACCCATCGATATGTTAAATTACGTTAAAGATCAGAACTTGTATTTGGATGCATCTGAAGAACAGCATCCATTCTTGTTGCACCAGCGTTTTTCTGCAATGATTACTAAGGAAATCTTTAAGATTAATGATGAAAAAATTTTGTCTGCGATCATGCATCATACAACATTAAAAGCAAATCCCTCTCGATATGATATGGCTTTGTTTGTCGCTGATAAATTAGCATGGGATCAAGGTGGGACACCACCTTTTTATCAGATTGTAAAAAACAGCCTTAATGAATCACTCGATCTTGCATCACTAGCTTATATAGATTTTATCTTCACAAATAATATGATTTTGTCTCCTCACAAGTGGCTGTCTGATGCTTATCAGTGGCTTAAGGAATATGTGCTCCATAATAAGTCTTAACTAAAAGAGCGACTGATCTAAAGCATACACTTTTGGTCGAAGTAATTAATCAAATAGTTAACGGAGAGATTAAATCTTCGGGAAATAGCAACCTCTCAATTAGATAAGGAGGGATCGTGTGCTAAAAATTATCAGAGCAACACTAAACAACGTTAATGATATCGGTTTTGTTCATGCGATGTCGTGGAAAAAGGCGTATCAAGGGATTGTTCCACAGCCATATCTTGATCAATTGACACCTGAGTCGCGTGCAGCTTTTTTCAAAAAGGTAATCTCAATGAGCAAGCACGAATTTTATCTAGCCTATTTGAGTGAACTGCCAATAGGAATGATGTCGATCGGAAAGTCACGGGATGATGACCTGGATGATCACGCGGGAGAGGTCAGCGCCATATATCTTATGTCCGATTACTGGGGCAAGGGTTATGGCCGACAGATGATGGACTTTGCGGTCAACCGTTTAAAGAGTCAATCTTATCAAGCAGTTACCTTGTGGGTGTTTGAAGATAATTCCAGAGCCAGAACTTTTTATGAGAAATTCGGTTATGTGTTTGACGGTAAAAAAGAAGAAGTAGACATTGGCGGAAAGCTATTGACTGAACTGAGATATGCATTCAAAATCAATTGAAAATAGCATGGCGATGATGGGGGAATCAGATGGAATTCTATGAAGTGACCATGAAGCATTTAAATGAGATGGCGGCTCTTTACGCCGATGCCTTTAATGCGCCCCCCTGGAATGACAAATGGACGGTTAAGACTGCAAAGAAACGTCTCCATCAAATGATTCATTGCAAAGGTGCTTTTGGTCTGGTTGTCTATCAAAATGAACGGCTGTCCGGCTTGATTATCGGGGGAGAAGAACAGTTTTATGATGGTGTGATGTTTACCATTAAGGAGTTTTGTGTTGATCGAAAGCCTCGCGGTCAGGGAATTGGGACAAGCTTGTTCACTGAATTTGAGAAGCGTTTGAAGGAAAAAGGAATTCGGGAAATGATCTTGTTTACATCAAGAGGCGACAGTACTGAAGGAATCTATCATCATAGAGGGTTTCATTCTATAGACAACATGGTCATGATGGGGAAAGAATTGTAAGTTAATTGAGTTAGCAAGTATCCAGAGTGAAAATATGAAGGAGGCATGCTCTATGGTAACTCCAAATGAAAAATGGTTATCCATACCAAAGACAGTCAGGGCGCAGCTGCGACGTAATGTTTGGTGCGCCCATTGTGGTGGTGGTGTTGAGATTGTTAGTTATGTCATTAAGGAAGATCGCGCTGGCATTCTGCTAGAAGGAAAATGTGCAACCTGCGGCAATGACGTTGCAAGAGTAATCGAAACGGATGAATAAACGTCATTCATTTGAGATAATGTTTCAAAAGATTAACGATCCAAAGAAACCATAGGATTTGTTTTAAAAGAATAGAGGTGGAAATGATGAGCGAAATCATTGACTACTATAACCAGTTTGATGAATGGGGAAGGCTTGATCGTGAACCGATTGAGTTTCAAGTGAATTGGCATTACATAAAAAAGTATATGCTAAAAACCGGCCGTGTGTTTGATAATGGTGCAGGGCCAGGAAAGTATTCTATGAAACTTGCTGAAGAAGGCTATAGAGTTACTCTTGCTGACTTAACGCCAAAATTTGTTGCGTTTGCAAAAAGTAAGGCTAAGGAACTTGATTTAGAACAACAATTTGATGGATTTTTCGCCGCTGATGCTAGAGATCTGAACATGATTAAGGATGAACAATTCGATGCCTCATTAATGCTTGGTCCAATGTATCATTTGCAGAACGAAAAAGATCGCATTAAAGCAGCTCATGAGTTATATAGAGTGACCAAAAAGAATGGACTTGTTTTTGTAGCCTTTATGCCGAGAATAAGACATATACTTAATTCGCTGTTGTCTCCCGAGAATTGGAAACCGAATAATCACATGGAAGCCATACTTCAATTCTCTCAGTCCGGATGTTTTAATCATGCTGAAAAGGGTCGTTTTACCGGTGCCTACTATTTTAATATAGAGGATATCAACCCATTTATGGAAGCACATGGGTTTGAAAGCTTGAAACTCATCGGATCAAATGCTGGAACTATTTTAAGTAATGATAATTGGGATTACTGGGAAAAGAAAGGCGAACAAGAGGTAAAAAAAATTATTAACTTAATTAAAGAGAAGGCAGAAGATCCGTATATTCTCGGAATATCCAGCCATTTACTTTATATAGGCAGAAAAAAATGATCTAGACAGTAATTTGAATTGGTGAGAAAGAGTGATAAACGATGCTGAATCTGATTAAACCACCGAAACTCAATCCTGGTGACACAGTTGCGACAGTCAGTCTGGGGAGGCGCAGGTGACGAGGAAATCCTCTGGCGTTATCAGCAGGGAAAGGAACGGCTTGAAAAGGTCTTTGGTCTGAACGTTGTTGAGATGCCGCACACGCTGAAGGGGACGGACTATGTTTATCGCCATCCAGAAAAAAGAGCGGAAGATTTGATGCAGGCCTTTTCAGATCCGTCGATTAAAGGAATTATTTCCTGCATTGGCGGTAGCGACAGCATTCGCCTGCTCCCTTATATTGATTTTGATGTGATCCGCAACAATCCTAAAATCGTTACCGGTTATTCAGATAGTACGGTGACGCACTTTTTCTGCCTGAAAGCAGGTATTTCCAGCTTTTATGGATTGTCGCTACTTAATGATTTTGCCGAAAACATTAAAATGTCCGAGTACACAGTGGAATGGACGAACAAAGTGCTCTTCAGCAGTGCACCAATTGGCGATATTCCAGTAGCTAAGGAATATACCGGGCAAACGTTGAAATGGGTCATTGAAAACAAAAATGTGGCGAGAACGTTTGAAAAGAACACTGATTACGAACTGTTGCAAGGTAAAAAAACGGTAACCGGTAGATTAATTGGCGGCTGTTTAGAAGTCATTGATGTGATAAAGGGAACCTCTCTTTTCCCCGACATCAGCTGTTTTGATGACGCCATCTTATTCTTGGAAACATCCGAAGTCATGCCTCCGATTTGGATGATTGAAGACAGCTTAAGAAGTTATGGCATGATGGGAATTTTTAATAGGATCAATGGAATGATATTCGGAAAGCCTTATAGAAACCAATTCTATGAAGAATATAAAACGGTCATTCAGGAAGTTCTAGATGAGTTTGGGAGACAGGATATGCCTGTCCTCTATAATACCAGCTTTGGACACAATGAACCCAAATGTGTGCTTCCGTATGGTGCGATGGCAGAAATACGCTGTGAGAAACCAGGTTTTTCAATTCTGGTATCAGGCGTTACTGAATCATGAAAACCAATAGTTTGAGGTGAACCAATGATCATTAGGACAATGAACACTGAGGATTTGCCGCAGCTGGCAATGTTGTACAAGCAATTTTGGGATGAAGATTCCGATATCGATAAAATGAAGGCGCAATTTGAAAAAGTAGCACAAAGACACACGCATATTTTATTAAGTGTAGTGGTAGAAGACAAGCTGGTTGGTTCCGTGATGGGCGTAGTCTGTGAAGAGCTGTACGGGGATTGTCGGCCGTTTCTTGTCGTTGAAAACATGATTGTCGATCAATCAGCAAGGAGAATGGGTGTCGGCAGAGCTTTGCTGAATGAACTTGAAGAACGCGCACGAGAAAGAAATTGCACGCAGATGATTCTTGTAACAGAGAAGGATCGAAGCGATGCGTGCCATTTTTACGAATCTTATGGCTTTTCGTTAGACACCACAGGGTATAAGAAAAAATTGTAATTAAACGAGCAGAGACAATTTAAAAGGCTGGAAAAATCATGATGAAGCATGTGCCGAATATACTGAGCATAAGCAGAATAATTTTCGTGATTCTGCTGATGTTTTTTTATAAGAATGGATTGCTTTTTATCGGGCTTTATACTGCCGCTGTTGTGAGCGATCTTCTTGACGGCTTTATTGCCCGAAGGACAAACAACCAAAGTAGATTTGGCGCACGGTTAGACTCGTTTGCTGATGTATGCATGTATGGGATTGTCATTGTGGTGATTTTTTATTGGGCACGCGATTTGCTTAAGCCATTCATTCCTTGGATCGCTATTATTGCCTTGATTCGAGTGGGGAATTTTCTGATCGCTGCATGTAAATATCATGTATTTGCCGGACTGCATACATGGGCGAATAAGTTAGCTGGTGTGCTGATTTTCCTGACACCAATCGTTTTTTATGCAACAAGGAATACTGTTTTTTTCTGGATTACATGCCTGGTTGCGCTACTGTCTGCCATTGAAGAGGGACTGATTCATTTAACCAGTGAAACATTGGATGAGAATCGGCGCAGTTTGATACACAAAGATATCTGACAAAACAATCGGATATCCGAATGTGACACTTTTGATGAAAAAAATCGTATAGATAAAGCGGTTCCAAAAAAATTAACCGAGTGGTCTGGAGGTATCGGGATGGGAATGATTATCGCTTTTCTAGGTTTGCCTTTTCGATTGCTGCAACAGTCTTTTGGTACAATGAAGCAAAAGGGCGAGAGAAAAAGAAGCAAAAGTAACGATGTTGTTTAGTGTCCCATAATTAACACATTAAGAAATGAGGATGCGTGCATGCTGAATGTACATTTTCATGATCCGGCCGATATTGATGACGCGCAGATTAAATTTGCTGTCATTATGGCGAGATACCGAGACCAATGGATTTTTTGCCGACATCAATCAAGAGACACCTATGAAATTCCGGGCGGGAAGCGCGAACCCGGTGAAACGATTGAAGACGCAGCAAGACGGGAGTTATTCGAAGAAACCGGAGCGATTGGTTTTGATCTCAAACAAATAGCAGTTTATTCTGTTGAACGGGATCGGGATTTTTCATATGGCATGCTTTATTTTGCAGGAGTTAAGGAGCTTTCGGAGCTCCCTAAACTGGAGATCGCTGAAATTAGTTTTCACGACGCACTGCCTGAACTATTGACCTATCCTGAAAT
This sequence comes from Sporolactobacillus laevolacticus DSM 442, assembly GCF_000497245.1. Classification (GTDB taxonomy): domain Bacteria; phylum Bacillota; class Bacilli; order Bacillales; family Sporolactobacillaceae; genus Sporolactobacillus; species Sporolactobacillus laevolacticus. Next base: position 29,579 of record NZ_AWTC01000018.1, on the reverse strand, counting down.
TCAACCTCTTCTGTATCAAAAAGTTGTCCGGCAAATAAACGTGAATCCCAAATATCATTATCTGCTTTTTGACGCGGACAACACCTTGTTTGACTATGATCAAGCGGAAACCGTGGCACTCGAACAGACATTAAGTCAGTTTGGACATACATACAGCGATGAGCTGCGTACGGCTTATCGCAAAATCAATCAATCAAACGCTATGGGACCAGCTGGAAGCGAAGCAAATTACAGTTAAAGACCTTCAGAATAAGCGGTTCAAGCTTCTGTTTTCCAATCTCGGTGTTGAAGAAAATGCAGAAGACTTTAATACCTATTATCTTAATGTGTTGGCAAATAGTGCACCGCTCATTGATGGAGCGGAGGAACTATGCACGAATCTGAGCAAGTATTGCAGGCTGGCGATTGTGACGAACGGTATCTCTAAAACGCAGCATCGCCGTTTTGAACAATCAACAATCAAAGACTTCTTTACCCATCTTTTTATCTCAGGAGAGATCGGGTTTCAAAAGCCTCAGGTGGAATATTTTGATTATGTCTTCGAAGCCATGCAGATCACAGATAAAAGCAAAGTGCTGATGGTCGGAGATTCGCTTGCTGCCGATATCATTGGCGGCAAGAATGCCGGGATTGCGACATGCTGGTACAATCCGACGGGCAAAGTAAATGATAAAAAAATCCATGCCGATTTTGTCATCAACCGATTGGACCAATTGAATCCGATCATTTTCGAATAAACTTACAGTTCTTCAACCTCTGTCGATGGCTGCGACTGAAAGTGAACTTTGCTCAGCGTCAGTGAAACAAAGCCAATGGCGAAAATGAGCAACAGGCTTAAGATACCGAATGACGAACGGCCGGTTGCGGCCGCGCTGAACGCATAGAGCGCAGGCCCGATAACAGCAGCGAATTTGCCGAAGATGTCATAGAATCCAAAGAATTCATTCGATCGATTTGCCGGAATCATCTTAGCGAAAAACGCCCGGCTAAGGGCTTGAATACCGCCTTGGCACGTGCTCACTAAGACAGCAAGTATCCAGAAAAGTACAGTTGAAAAGCGAATAGCATCGGTATAATCCTGTGCGCGCGTTTGATCAGATAAAAAAGCATCAACGTTCACTCTCAGTTGTTCTAATTCGGCTTTCTCCGTTTTACCACGAGTATTTGCAAGAGTGTTGATCTGTTGATCAAAAGCGTTCACACGGTCTGCGTCCGATAAAATAGAAATCCCATTTTTTTTAATGGAATCCAGTGTCTGCTGGTCGAGCTGTGCACTGGATTGATTGACCACTTGTGTAAAGCCATTTTCATACGCCTTTTGGTGGGGCTCCAATGAGAAACCGAGATAAAAGCCAAGCAGGCAGATCAGCATGTAGACAAGTACTCCGCCTTGAAGCATACGATGTGTTCCCCACCGTTCAGACAAGCGGCCAAAGAGAATGGAAAATGGGACAGCGAGCAATTGCGTCATAAGTAAAGCGAGAATCATCAGGCTGCTGCTCAGTCCTAATGTACTGCCATATGAGGTGGACATTGAGATCACTGTGCCCACACCGTCAATATAGAAAAAATAGGCGATCATAAAAAACAAAAGCTTTCGGTCATGGATGATTGCTGAAATGGTATGTTTGAGATTAGTAAAGGCGTTTTGCACCAATTTGCTCTTGGGTATGTTGATGTAATGCGTTTGATGAACATTGCGTAGGAGTGGTAGGCTGAACCCAAGCCACCACAAAACCGTCAGTACAACGGAAATTTTAACCGCCAGTGTACCGTTCACACCAATGAAGCGACCAAACAGAATCAGTCCAATTGAAATGAGAAAAGGAATCGTGCTGCCGCCCAGATACCCCATAGCATAGCCATAAGCGGAAACTCTATTCATCCGTTCTCGAGTTGTGACATCAGTCAGAAAGCTGTCATAGAAGAGTGAGGTGCCTTCAAAGCCGATAAACGAAAGACTGTAGCCAAAAAGCATAAGCATTGGTTGGTCGGTGAAGGCCATGAATGCCGTAAAAAAGGCACCGAAGAGGAGCGCAAATGTAAACAAGCGCTTCTTCATGCCTTTGAAGTCGCCTAGCGCGCCAAGAAAGGGAGCGGTCAGTGCGATGATAAGCGATGAGGCGGATGTGGCGTAGCCCCACCAGACATCACCGGCAATGCCGTTCGACTTAGCAACGGCAGCGAAGTAAATGGGAAAGATCGCCGACATAATGATGGTCGCGTATACCGAATTGGCCCAGTCGTACATAATCCAGCTTTTTTCCGTTTTAGTGAATGGTGACATGATGCGCTCCTCCGGACAGTTTGTTTTTTCCATCCATAGCCCATAGCGGGATATCAAGTAAATCAGCGGCTAGCGGGCAAATATCGACAATGCAGCCGCCTTCCGTGACGGTATTTTTTTCAATGTCTGGACCAATCGCCAGATAGAAAGGTTGGTAATGATCATGTGCCAAACTGTAGCCGTGCGAACCTTTTACAGATTCTCCAAAGCTATAACCATTCGCCGCTTCAAGGCCGAAGATGAATTCTCGATCGAAACCACTGATTTCCATTTCCTGCTCTGTCAATGCACGATGAACGGATGGCTGTGAAAGATAATTTAAGACAAGGTTGCGCGCAGTTTCTTCAACAGACGGATTCACTATTTTTAAAAATGAAGTGCCTCCGGCGTTATGGAAAAAGGCATCGAAATGCTCTGCACCTGAAGTCTCATCCTTGCGAATCAGTCCATCAGCTCTAAGCCAATCATTAGGGTCAACAGAATTCGAGACGTTCAGGCAGCCATGATCACTGAACACAATGACTGCTGTGTTTTCTTCACCCCATGCTTGATGAGCAGAATCAATAAGCAGCCCGAGATGATCATCCAGCCGTTTCAAGGCATCCGTAACTTGTGGACTGTCCGGACCAAACCGGTGCTTATGGTCGTCCGCATCAAGAAGGTGAAGGAGCAAAAGATCCGGCTTTTTCTTAAGCAGGGCATCGACCGCAATGTGTGTGGTGAATGCGTCAATATGTGGTTCAGCGATTTCTTTCAAATATTTTTTGTTCTGTACAATTGAGGAAAGGATAAACCACGGACTGCCTCCACGAAGCGTGACGGATGCACGTTCGACCATCCCCATCTCCCCAGGAACCTCAGGGAAATTCCATTTTATTTTTGCCCCGCAAGTCACTGGGTAAAAGATGGAACAGACCTCAAGCCCAATTTCTGCAGCTTTTTCATAGAGCGTTGGAGCCTTTAGGAGACGAGCGTCGCGCCGCCAGTCGGGTGAAGCTTTTCCCGGTTGACTGAAAACATTCTCGATCAGTCCGTGCCTGTTCGGATGGACGCCGGTAATAATGGAACTATGACATGGGTACGTATTTGAAATGAAAATCGACTGTACGTTTTTGACCAATGTGCCCTGGGAACAGAGCTTAGAAAAATGGGACTGTTTTAATAGAAACGCAACATCGTCTGTGCTTACGGCGTCGAGCGATATCATGATGAGATGTGTGTCATTATTCGTTTTGATCTCCCCCTGATTAGTACTCTTTTGTTTCTGTATCTTTTATTCTCCAAAGGATGGTTCAACTTCCTTCACCATAGCAAGTACATTTGAAATCATTACCCCGCTTTTTGTAAAATATAAGTAAATTTATCCTGTGAATCAAGTTATTTAAAACTACTGAAATGAGGAACCTTGGATGATCTACATCGCTTTGCTGCGCGGCATTAATGTCGGAGGAAAAAATAAGATAAAGATGGCGGAACTTAGAGACGTATTGACGGGAAGCGGATTGAGTCATGTACGCACGTATATTCAAAGCGGTAATATCCTTTTTGAATCCGATCAAGAGGAACAGGTCCTGAAAATGCAGATGGAACAAGCAATTAAGAACCAATTTGGATTCGCCGTCAGCGTCATTTTGCGGACAAAAGACGAATGGGGAAAAATGATTCAGAACTGCCCGTTTACGGATGAAGACATTAAAAAAGCGCAATCGACGGCGGTTGGCGAGAGCCTGTATGTAACAATGCTAGAACAAGTGCCTGATTTAGCAAAAGTTCAACAACTTGAAGCGACGGATATCGGCGAAGATCAATATAAGATCGTCGGACGCGATGTCTATCTTTTATTTCATCACAGCATTCGTAACTCGAAACTAGCATATCAAGTCGAGAAACTGAGCAGCCCATCCACAACACGAAATTGGAAAACAATTGACAAACTCTATGCATTAGCAAGTCCCGCAGAGTGAGTATAATAGAGGTGATGAAAATCTGAACGAATGATGCTCTAAAAAATTAGTGTGAATTGGGAGAGATCGACTATGGAAAGCTACGATGCTGTACTCGCCTTTTTTGAAAAAGCGGAAGAACCTGTAAACGCCGGTGCAGTTGCCGAAGCAACAGGCATTGACAAGAAAGAAGTCAACAAAGTCATGACGAAGCTGAAGAAAGAAGAAAAGATCGTATCCCCAAAGCGCTGCTACTGGGAAATAAAAAAGTGAACATGAGCATTTGAAAAAGCCGCCGTCTTACGAGACGCGGCTGTCTTTGTTATTGAAGAACCGATTAATACAAATAATAAGATAGTCCTTTACGAGCAGAAAATGTTATAAGAAATCAATTGGATGTTATAGTAAGGAAAATTTATCCCCACCTGTGATTAGGTGAGGATGAGTTTATACTTTATTTGAATCTATCAGAGATTTTTTGGAAGGAATAAAGGGCATTCTCTTCGGTATGCTCAGGCAATGTATCATCCCCGAAATGGAGTTATGTTGTAATTCCTTCCTCTAAATTCCTCCAGAGGTGGTGGGCTTCTCTGGCAAGATGCTCTAATAAATCTGGTGGTGCAGTTGTAATCGCGGCACACTGCTTGATGAGCGCATCTAATTCCAATTTGAATTTTTCTAGATCCTTTGTTTCTGAGATCACCATTTGCCTAAAAGCGTTTAATACGGGTAACATTTCAGTGCGTGGTTTTCTTATGATTGTATTGAGTGCATTTGCTTGGAGAAAAAGTCGTTCAAACTTATGTGTCATTTTCCGTACCTTATCTTGTAGTTCATAATTTGATGGATCTAAATAATGCTGTACAAATGCAAGATGATCAGCCATTTGTCTCAACCAAAACACGCTTTCATGTAAGACCGAATCCGATACGAGAACTTGACCGCCACTTTTCATTAAATCAAATACATTATTAGACTCTTCGGCTTCGCGTATCATATGATCCATAAGCGCTACTGGTGTCGAAACAATCACTTGACACCGTAAAGCCTTATCCATGCCATGTAGAAGGAAATGACGAAATTCACTTATTGCTTGTTCAGATTCATTAACCAGAGTAGTAAGATCTCCCTGTTTCTGTTCCGCCTGCTGCCATATCCCTGCCAAATTCTGAACCATACTTTGGTTTACACGGGCTAATTCCAATTCATGATGACTGATTTCTCTGTCAAAAAATTGACCATGTTCTAAATTATTTCGCAACCAAAAGGCTACGATCCCGTATGCATCCCTTTCGTAATTATCCATATACCCCATAAATACACCTCTTTTCGTTGAACTTAACGGATACGATTATATTCTGAGAAAATTTGAATATGCAAAGTTTGAAATGATTCTTTTACAATGAAATAAAAAAGAGGTAGTCATCTAATGAATAGTAGAAGCAATGAACTGATTCGTTTGGCTAAAGAATTTGTCACTTTGACTTTTCCAGAGGAAAGCTATGCTTCAATTAGCGGTTCTGCTGCGAGGGGAACAGCAGATAAATATAGTGATATCGATTTAACGATCTTTAATGCTTCTGACCAACAAATCGATAAAAACATAGAATTTTGTAGTGAAATCGTTCAGGTACACTTTACTCCCCTTCCTCAGATTGAGCAGGTTTACAAATCCCCATGGGCGTTTAGATTTCTATCTGAAATTAAGATCATTAGAGACAAGAGTAATCTGTTGGAGACAATTCAAAATAGAGCAATCGAATTTTTCAACTCATTAAGCGGTAAACAACAAATGATCAGTGAAGTTCAAAGAATTGTTAAAGATAGGACAATGGCTGCCAATCAATTTTATAAAGCCGGTAGGACGTATTCTGCAACGCATGCTGCAATGGGGGCGTGGTGTGAAGCTGCCTTCTTACATATGTATATGACCGAAAGAACACTAGCAACAGGCTGTTTAATCCCCTGTATCAGGAAAAATCAACAACTGTTTAGCTCGTTAAAAAAGTATTCATCGATTCGTGAATGTAGCAGTATAACAGACTTCTCTCCAATTCTGCACTTGCTCAGAGAATACTTAAGAGAACAAAACTATGACTTACCTTTTGATCTCGATCCACTTCAAGAAATGCTAGTTGAGCGTAAAAATAAACGATTTATCAATACCGGTGATCTGTTTAACCTTCAATGGCAAATGTATGGAGAAGCCCTTTGGCTTTATTTTTGTATTGATGATCAAAAAACATTTGAACAATTCTATGAAAGTCTACCAATTGAACTTAAAAGAGGGTTAAGTTCAATTGGCTTTGTACCCTTAGAAAAACAAAATATCGATGGCCTCTGTAACTTAAGCCAGCTATTGATTAAAGATTACATTTAAGCTAAATTTCTTATGCTTCGCACCTTGGTTTTATTACACATTAGAAGGATAATACACAGTAAATAATGAAGTTGGTAGAAAAACCAGACATACTAACAGCCAAACTCATTTAATATAAATATTAAAAAGTAAAATGATCGATAAATCTGCGAAAGTGATCGATATATTTTTGAAAATGATCGATAAATTTCCAAAAGTGATCGATAAAATATGCGAATTGAAAAGAAAAAATAGAATAAAAGAGATGATCATATGTATTTGAAAGGCAAAGTAGCTGTAGTCACTGGAGCAGGGAGAGGTATTGGAAAAGCGATAGCACTCGCTTACGCTGAAAATGGAGCATGTGTTGTTTGTGCAGCAAGGACTGCGTTAGAAATCGAACAAGTTGCTGAAGAGATACAAGAAAAAGGCGGGAAAGCTTTAGTAGTTCAGACAGATGTGACGGATCTTGAATCCGTTAAAGCGCTGTTCAAAAAATCTAAAGAGCATTTCGGTGGTGTTGATCTATTAGTCATAAATGCAGGAGTTAACAATGACCGGAATTTGGTAGAAGAGAGTGATCCCCAAAACTGGATGGATACAATAAATGTAAATTTAATTGGTGCATATAATTGTGCCTATTCAGCGATCCCGTATATGAAAGTACATGGTGGAAAAATTATAACAATAGGTTCAGGTAGAGGGCATAAAGGTGCTCAAGGCGGTTCAGCTTATGCTTGCTCAAAAGCTGGATTATGGATGCTGACTCGGGTATTAGCTCAGGAACTCTGGAAATATAAAATAAGTGTTAATGAACTTATTCCCGGACCTGTAAATACGTCAATGGATAACAACAAAAAATCTAATGTTTTTAGCATTGACAGTGAGTGGGTGAAGGAACCTAAAGATGTTACTCACTAGCCCTTTTTCTAGCAGAACAACCAGAGATAGGACCCACAGCACAAAGCTATAGCTTAATGAGAAGAGATAATTGATAGATAATGAGAACGTGTTGTACTGCAAGGTTGACGGATACTGCACAATAAAATATAGCTGAGGTGAACTATATGAAAAAGATTAACAATTATATTAAACTAGGATTATTTTTCAATGGAATTTGGCTCATTTCAAATGCTTTTAATTTGTTACCGAGTTTTATTGAAGGACTATGTTGTGGGGTGGGGTTGACTCTTATATTAATAGGAATGTATGCTCAGAATCATGATATATCTAAACTGAGAACTTATAAAAAAAGGTTATTGAAAAAAGTATTTCATTTTTAAACCCATAATAGATAGTACGTTCACTACTGCGCAGTTAGCGATAATTGAATCAGAGAGTAAATGATTTAGAATCATCTTTTGGGGGATTCGTTTTTGTAAGCAAAATAATGGATAAGAACTGGGGAGATACATATGGGTTCTTCATCTCAAAAAGATGTTATAACAGAGCCATTAAATAAACAGTTTCTCATTCTCCTGGGTATTATTATGGGACTCCGGGAATTGTCGATGACCATGCTTAATCCTTTTATTTCATTATTTGGTAGGCAATTGAACGGAAGCACGCCTTTTTTAGCCGGGCTGGCTCTAGGTATTTATGGATTGACAAATGGATTTTTCCAGATTCCCTATGGTGTGTGGAGTGATCGAATAGGAAGAAAAAAGTTATTAATACTTGGTCTCCTTCAGCTTTTTCTCGGTCTGCTTCTTGCTGGACTAACATCAAATATCTATGTCTTTATTTTTGCACGAGCACTTCAGGGAAGTGGTGCGATTATGGGGATCGCTTATTCCTGGGTAGGAGACGTTACGCCTAAGGAAAAAAGTAATCAAGCGATGGGATTTGTTGGGATGATTGTCGCCCCATCGGCTGTAATTGCCTTCGTCGCAGGCCCCATCCTTTATCAATTCATGAGTCTAAAATGGCTGTTTCTTGGCGCAGCCTTCCTGATCGGAATTTCTTTGCTGTTCATTCTATTCTTCACCCATGAAAAGTTCTCAGGGCATAATACAAATAGCCATCCGTGGGCAATGCTTTGGCAAATGGTTCATAACAAAAATCTAATTTTCATTAGTTTACTTGGTGTTATTTATAACTTTATCATGGCTTGCCTGTTTTTTATTTTGCCGGATAAGTTTGATCACTATATGCCAATTAGTAATCTATGGCTTGTTTTTGCCCCCGCATTAATTATAGGAATGATCGTCATGAAGCTAGGAACAAGGGATGCAGATTACGGACATTTCAAACGTGTGAGCTTTATCTCGCTGCTTTTTCTCGGCTCAGGTCTCATCCTGCTCCTTGCCCCATTCGCGTTTTGTATCTGGTTCTCAGCGATACTTGTCATGTCCGGATTCATGTGCTTAACGACTGTCCTGCCTTCTTTGATCAATCGTTTATTTCTTGTAGATTCCCGCGGATCGGCCAATGGAATTTTACAGACCTTTACGTTCCTAGGATTCTTTCTCGGGCCAACACTATCAGGCATATACATACAAATGAATGTCGCTTATTTGATCTATGTAACAGTTGGATTGCTTTGTACCGTTGGACTAATACTTCTGCATTTCATTGATACTGAACAAAATAATAGTGAAGAGGATAACCTCAATATTTGAAAGTCACTTAAACACGTTTGTTTCATGGTACGTCTTTGCTACGCAGTTAACGGATAATGAGCAAAAGTGTACTCAGAAAATAACTTGAATCGGAGCAAAAAATATGAAAGCGATAGGATTCGACTTGGGAAGTACTCTTATTAAATACGAAAATGTTCCACAAAGTTGGAAAAGTCTGTATAAAGAAGCTCTTAAAGATGTTCTGATCAGCTGTGATTGTATTCCTAATAATAATATGATTGGAATAGGAGAAGAGATACTATCAAAATATAATACAAGAATGAATTATAGAGAAGTTGAAGTATCATCAAACCAAATATTCTCTGAAATGCTGGAAGCATGGAATTTGAACAAGGATAGCTATTTAAACAAAATAAAAAATGTATTTTATTCTTATTTTCAACGAACGTCACGCCTATACGATGATACAGTCATAACCTTAGAAACTTTAAAGAAACAAGGAGTAAGGATTGGCATTTTAACGGATGTACCCTATGGGATGGATAGGGATTATGTTTTAAATGATATTGAAGCTTTTAAGAGATATATTGATGTATTGTTGACCTCGGTTGACGTTGGCTTTAGGAAGCCAAACAAACAGGGTTATTCAGATTTATTAAACAATCTGGATGTGGCAGCAAACGAAATGGTATTTGTAGGCGATGAACAAAAAGATATTTTAGGAGCAAATAGTATTGGTATATATTCAGTCTTAATAAACAGAACAAGTACCATAAAAGAATACGGTCAAAGAAAAATGATAAGTTCTCTAAAGGAGTTGATGGCAATTTAATTTTTACTGCACAGTTCTTCTTTACTTTGAAGTAGATGGATACGTCAAAATAAAAAAAGAATCTACCAATAAAAAGAGTGATCATATGTCAAATACTGACTGGTTTACCGTTGAGAAGATTGATAGCCAAACATTTGCAATCAGCGAATACGGACACTGGGAGCATGTCCACTCTTACCTATTAATCGGTCATGAACGAGCAGCGCTAATTGATACAGGATTGGGTATAGGTAATTTACGCTCTGTTGTTGACCAACTGACAAAACTCCCGGTTATCGTATTAACCACTCATGTTCACTGGGATCATATTGGCAGCCATGGATTGTTCAATAAAATCTATGTACATACGAAAGAAAAAGATTGGCTAGAAAATGGAATTCCGGGTTTATCAATTGAGCAGATCCGTAAAGAAGTTTTTAGAGATATAACAAAACCACTCCCTCCGTCAGTACAACCTGAAAACTATAACATCTTTAAAGGAAAACCCACCGGTCTGTTTCAAGACAAGGATGTCTTTGAACTTGGTGGAAGAAAGCTTAAAGTAATTGACACACCGGGACACTCACCCGGTCATGTATGCTTTTACGATGAATCAACCGGCTACCTGTTTACTGGCGATTTAATCTATACAAAGACACCAATTTATGCCTTCTTCCCTTCTACAAATCCCGCCGACTTGGTAAAGTCGTTTAAGAAGGTTGCAAATCTAGAAAAAGACGTTTCAAAAGTTTTTGGTGGGCATAACGAACTTGGTATGGATTCATCTATTTTGCATGAAGCCAGAGTTGATGCTGATTTTTTAATTAATCATAGCCTGGTTAGATTTGGTACAGGCATACATCATTTTCAAAAGCTGAGTGTTCAATTCTAAATCAGATTATTGACTATTTTCTTTGATGATTGTGAGGAATATACGATGAAACAAGTAGAAATTATTAGTGGTGGACCGGAGTTGCTTGATATTGTAGAACCTTTATGGGCTAAACTAAATGAATACCATAAAAAACGTTCAACACATTTTTCACATAAATTTGAGCAGCTCACTTTTGAAAAGCGAAAACAAAATTTGCTAAAAGAGGCCTGTGATGTCACCATCAATTTAATTGTTGATCAAACAAATAATGCCTATGTTGGCTATTGTATTTGTACCGTAAACAAGGAGAAACAGGGAGAAATTGATTCTTTATTCATTGAAAATGAATATCGTAAATATGGGCTAGGAGCGGAACTCATCAATCGATCAATTACGTGGTTGGAAAATTATCAGGCCCAAACCATCGTCATCGGTGTCAGTGAAGGCAATGAGCATGCATTAGACTTTTATCAAAAATTTGGATTTTATAAGCGGAGATATATTTTAGAACGAGAGTAAAAGGTTCTTATAAAAGAGTACTATTTAACGGGATCAACATTTTTATGAATAGGACCAACTTCACCGAGAATAGGACCAAGTCCGCCTCCAAACTTTTTCAACAGTTAAGCCATTCCTATCCATTTTGGGACAAGAATGGCTTTTTTTCTTGCGTGCTCCATTTTAAATCGTAAATGTAGGCAACGACAGATTCTGCCTTTTTGAATTCCTCATATTCGTACAATGTCTTTGCATGGCTAGGGACGGCCATTCACAATTCATCCGAGGCGGATAGCCTTCAAAGCAATAGTACATATAGAGAACTTCAATTGATGCTTTTTGGTTCATGATTTTCGGTGCTGTGTATAAAATAGGCAAAATTTATCAATTCTAAACATACAAACCTTTGATTTGGATGGTGAAAAAATGAAACCGCTTAATGAATATTTGAAACGATTAGAGTACCTCAATCGTTTCGGTAAGGAACAAAAGATATGGTTAAGCGCAATGGTGACTTATATGCGTACCCATTTTTCGGATTGGGAAGAAACAACGTTTTCCCAGATGCCGACTTATTTTTATGATGGCAAATACATAGCTTTCTTAGCAGCACGGGATCACTTTACGTTCCACACTTCTGATGATGAGCAGATTCGCGTGTTGAAAAGCAAATTGCCAAATGCTAAGTATGGCAAACGATGTGTGCGTGTACCCATCAGCGATACATCAGCGATATCGATCTTTTTTGAGGTATGTATTGGCGCTAGAGGACAGGCGAATCTGAGCATAATTAGAGAGAGAACGAAAAATATTTTGAATAATGATTCGGTTGCCAAAAAATTATTACAGTGATATAATTTCTATTAAGAAATGCGTCGAATTAAGTCGAATTACATAGAATGTGAAACCATATAAGTCTGCAAATAAGGTGTGGAAGTCTCTACGCGGCGACCGTAAATTGCCTGCGCTATGGTGTTCTTTTTTCTGCTTGAACCAAGTTGAAATTCTGCTATATAGGGTTTTTTACGCAGAATTTCTTCTGTTTTCAATGGCGATTCAGAAAAAATGTCAGAAGGCAGAGGACACCTGTTCCCTGCTTTTTTCTATTTTTTCCTCAAAATGATGAGGACCAATTTTTGTAGGAATCAGGTGAGCAATGAATGGATGAATATGTACTTAAAGTTGCGGGAGTAGAACGAAAACTGCCGGTTGTCCGCATCGCGGATAATATTAAGATTGCGAGTTTCGTCATCCTCGGGGATACGGAACTTGTTACACTTGCTGCTGCGGAACTCAAGAAACGAATCCCGGAGGCAGATTACTTAATTACGGCGGAAGCCAAAGGCATTCCGCTCATTCAAGAGCTTGCTAGAATCTCAGGAATGAAACGCTACGTTGTCGCTCGCAAAAGCATCAAGCCATATATGAGTGATCCATTTGTTACCGAAGTCTATTCGATCACAACTCAGAGAAAACAGCTGCTCTGTATTGAAAAAGAAGAAAGTGAAATGATCAAGGGAAAACGAATCCTGATTGTGGATGATGTGATCAGCACAGGTGAATCAGTCAGAGCGCTGGAAAAGTTGATTAAGAGAGCCGGAGGCACTTTAGTCGGCAAAGCGGCGATTCTCGCTGAGGGTGAGGATGCCATTAACCGTGAAGATATTATCTATCTTGAAAAATTGCCGTTGTTCCCGATTGATCCATCTGACGCAATCCAATAAAGCGGGGAGACAAGAACTTGAGTTTCAAAATAGAGAACGTGAGCTATAAATATAGCCCGGAAGCACCTCAAATCTTAAAAAATATCAATATGGAAATAAAGGAAGCTCAGGTCACGGCGATCGTTGGTCCAAGCGGATGCGGCAAGTCGACACTGGTCAGCATCCTAAGCGGCGTTATTCCCACTTTGATGAACAAAGGGGAATTGTCGGGCTCGTTTCAGGCTGGTGATGAAGTAACCATCTCTGTTGTCAGCCAAACCCCGGAAAATCAGCTGTTTGGTTACGGGGTTGAGGATGCCATCGCTTTCGGTATCGAGAACATGGGGCTGGCCAGCCAGGACATTCATGAACGTGTCGAATATGTTCTGGATCTACTTCATATTCAGCACTTGAGAAAACGTGCGGTATCCACACTTTCCGGTGGCCAGAGACAGGCGGTTTGCATCGCTTCCGTCCTCGCCATGCGCCCTGATCTTGTCATTATGGACGAGCCGGTTAGTTCACTGGATCCACGAGGTAAGCACTTGATTCAGTCGGTGCTGAACCAGTTAAGATCATCTGGCCAGACAACTGTCATTGTAGACAACAATCTGGACTGGTTTTCAGGCATCGTGGATCATGTCGTTGGGCTTGACCAAGGCGAAGTTGTTTTTGACGGCAACAGAGATGAATTCTTCGCACAATTTGACGTGCAGAAAAAGTTAGGGGTCATCATTCCTCAAGAAGTTGAAATCTATCGTGAACTCTCTACAAAAGTGGAGGGACTTAAGCCTTTTTCAACGCTAGATGAAGCCTTCAAAGAACTCAGCGGCCGGATTGAACGAACAGAAGTACCGCCGCTACATGACGAACCGGAAGAACAAACCGAAGCAGTCCTTTCGGTCATTGATCTCAGTAAAAGATTTCAAGATGGATTTCAGGCGCTTAAACGAATCAACGCAGGATTCGAAAAAGGAAAGATCATTTCTATATTGGGCCAAAACGGTTCAGGTAAGACAACACTGGTTAAGCATCTGAACGGATTGTATCGACCTACGGAAGGCGCAGTGACTTATAAAGGTGCGGTAACAACGGACAAATCAGTCGCAGAGATTAGCAGGGATATCATCCTTGTGTTCCAGCATCCTGAACACATGCTTTTTGAAGAGAGTGTCTATCAGGAATTAACCTTCTGTGCGCGGGCTCAGGGTGTTCCCTTCAGCGAAGAAGAAGCGCTTGCTGTGCTTGAAAAATATGACCTGCTTAAGGACAAGGATGAACTGCCGGTCAATTTGTCGATGGGCAAGAAGCACTTGTTAACAATCCTTTCCGTGTTGTTCTCAAGTGCGGACGTGATCATTCTTGATGAACCGACATTAGGCATGGATCTTCACTTAAGAAATCATTTGGAAGACATTATTAGACATCTGAAAGAGAAGGGCAAGACCGTGATTCTGATCAGTCACGAAATCCCGCTCGTGTTTAAAATTTCCGACCAGCTTTTGGTACTAGATCAGGCACAGAAGCTGGATGAGGGAAGTAAGCAGGAGCTTGCCGATGACGAGGCGCTGTTTGAAAAAATCAACATTGACCTGCCACCGGTCGTTACTCTGTCTAGAAGACTTGGATTAAACCGGCTTGCCTGTGATGTGGATAGCTTCGCCGAAGCGGTTATCAGCAAGCTCCATTTAATAGAAAACAGTAAAAATTAAGGCTTTACTGGGGGATCAGACATTGGGTGACTTCTTGCAATACGTTGAATTAAATTCCTATTTACATCGCCTGGATCCGCGCACGAAATTTGTCTTTTTCATCATCATGTCCGTGCTGACTTCTTTTGTGAAAAGCGGCGTTGCGCTCTTATTCTTATTTGTGGTATTCCTAGCGATCTGGCTGTCCGGACGAATCGGCAAATATATGCTTGTCCTTTTGAACAAAGTTAAAGTACTACTGCTCTTTATTTTTCTGCTTTGGCTGGTTCTCGGCGCATTCACGGTTAACGCGGGACCAACAATCTATCGAGCTGCATTTTCAATCTTTGGCAATCCTTACGTGTTCAGTCTTGATTGGTTCGATTTTTACAAAGGCGCTGTTTATTCCTTACGCATTTTCTTGATGATCTCAGCCTTCTACACGGTGATTCTGACGACAAACTTCAGCCAGATCATCCTTGGCCTTCAGTCTTGGAAGGTGCCTTATGCAGTAGCCTTCGGTGTTGGTCTTGTGTTCCAGATCATACCAATGATTGTCCAGGAGTTTGCGACCATCATGGAAGCGCAGAAATCACGTGGACTTGAAGTTGATAAATGCAGCGCGCTCGCAAAAATGAAAAATTATGTGATTGTCTCGCTGCCGCTATTATTTCGCGTACTCAGCAAAGGCCATTCCATTTCACTGGCCATGCATTACTATAAATTGAATTTTAAAGTAAAGAGAACATCATACAAGATGATCAAGGCAACGTATTCCGATGCATTCTTTGCTTCGGTGACTGCCATTGCCACTGTCGTGACGATCATTTTGCAGGTCAACTATTATATTCAAGTCTAGATTGGGAATAGGCTGTCTATTCCTTGACTGTTGCCTATAATTTTTGAAGATTGAAAAATTTGCAGGAAATGACAGGAGGGTTCATTCAATGATTTCAAAATGGGAAAATTTGACCAGGGATGAGATTGCAGCAATTGACAAGGATTCGGCGATTGTGTTTCTGCCGACAGCGGCTACGGAGCAGCATGGTCCGCATCTTCCTGTCGGCACGGATGCAATCATTCTGTCAGCATTGATTGATCATTTTATCGCAACGCAACAATTCGATGAAGGTTCGTTGATTTTTGCTCCGCTGCTGAATGTAGGCAAGAGCAATGAGCATATGGGCTTCGCCGGGACCATCACCTATGGCACGCAAACCTATTACGCTGTGCTGCATGATATTGCCGGAGCGATTGCCAAGAGTGGTTTTAAGAAGCTTGTGCTTTTTAACAGCCACGGAGGCAATACAGATATGCTGAACATGATCAGCCGTGACCTGAGAATTGACTTCGGCATGGATGTCTTTGTCTTTGATTGGTGGTTCACTTCATTCTGGGAAAAAGGGCTTAAAGGACTGAAACAGTCAGGCAAATACGGCGTGTTCCACGCCTGCGAACTTGAAACATCACTGATGCTGCACGCAGCACCGGAAACAGTGCACATGGAGCTCGCGGTTGATGAGGATCCTGTTGAAGCACTTCGCGACAATGACTTTGTGACCCTGTTCGGCCCGTATAATGCGGGCTGGAAAACAAGCGATGTCACAGAGAGCGGCGTCATCGGTGCTCCAACTTATGCTACTGCTGAAAAAGGCAAAAGGCTTTTTGACTACGCGGTCAAAGAGCTTAAAGATATAATATCTGCTTTTGCAAAAACAAATTATTGAGGAGGCGTTACCCCGTGAAGAAATTTACCTTCGTCAACATCATTTTCTTTGTCATCTTCGGTGTATTTACCGGCGTGCTTTGGGCTTACGGCAGCCCGATTCCGCTGATCCCGGGTGCCGTTCATTTCAGAACTTTTGCATTCATCATTCCTGCTATTGGATTTCTTTTCGGTCCGGTATCCGGATTTTTCGCCGGGTACATCGGCACGCTTGTCTGGTCACTGCTCGGTGGTTATTTCATTGCGCCGCACACGCTGCTGGCTGACGGCATTACCGTTGCACTTAGCGCCGCGCTCCCTGCGTATGTGATGACACGGAAAAAGTCGCTTGACGAACTGCTTGTGAACAAAGCATCGTTCATCTGGAAATCCCTATTCTGGTCGCTGCTGTTCGGCTGCCTGATGATTCTCGCAACCAGTCTTTCACTGTCCTTCTTCACTGGCCTTGGCTACTGGTACTGCGTCGTTTGGATTGGTATCGCGGACGTTGTGCCGATCGCACTCACACCATTTGTGGTTGTGCTGCTTGCGCCAAGACTCAAGCGAATTCAGACAATTATTCCAAGAGTGTAATTTACAGAATCTCGATCTTATACGTATATTTATTGACGATGAACCCACACCGCAGGCGCGGATAGGCCTACGGTGTGGGTTTATCTATTTTATTAAATTGATCTCATTTTATTGGTGCAAAGTAAACACGGACTACGATAAAGTTATAATTTATGCTTAACGTAGTAGACAATGGAGTAAACAAAAAAGAAAAACATGCAGATCAAGAAAATAAACAATGCCACTGATAAAACTGATTTAATCATAGTCAAGTCATATTCTTGATTACCTAGCATTGAAAATTTTATCACGCCAATAGGTGAGTTTGGAGCAATGTTTAATAAGAATGATGTAATAATACTGATTGATATCGCCCAGAGTAAAATTTTAGTGATGTTTTTTAACGTCTTTAAATGATTCAAATTATTTTACCTTCCTAATCGTTCTCGTTATTAATTTAAAATACTGATATTTTTGGGGAGAATTATTTTTGTCAGTTTATATTGTCCGAAAATCCCTTTATCCTCATAGATAACTTTTCCTTCAGATATGTCGTCCTCAAATGACAATAGTTGCAATTTATCAGTTTCTGGATCAATTTTAATTTTTTCAATGAATGGTCGGTCGTTCGAAAACGATATTAAGTAAAGTTTCTGTATCGTTACTTCCACCAAATATCAAACGAATCGGATATTCTTTTTTCCAGTCAATTAAAACACCTCAATTATTATTGTAAAGATTATACTATTACACATTACTACCCATCCGCATGTAGAGTTAAAGTAAGTACATGGTTATAAATAATTTAATACTTCGTTTAAGTCCTTAACTTCACCATATGGCATGCAATTTTGGAGCCCCTTTTTAGACTGGCGATTAACCCAAACTCTTCTCCAGTTCATTCTTTGTGCCGGAACCATGTCCCACCAAAAACCGGCAGCTATATGTACATGGTGATTTGTTGACAATTTGCTTTGAACCTGTTCAAAAAAACTTAATTGAGGCTTGTAGGCGTGCAAATCTTCAGCAAGATAAACAGCATCAAAATCATGTTCAAGGGATTCTAGATTATATCTCATAATATTCCAATCAGAGTTTGACATTATAGCTGTCTGATAACCTTTTGATTTCAAACTTTTCAATGTATCGATTACTTCAGGAAATGGAGAAAGATCTTTGTGTACTTTGATTAACCGGTCATAGTGATCGGTTAACTTTTCAACATCTAATTCCATCTCGCAATACTGCAGAGTCTTATAGATAAGATCACTGTAAACAGTAAACAATCCTTCTCCATACATTAAACGTTCTTCAAAATTGCCATATGTATTGACCATTAATGTTTTATTTATCCCTTGTTCCAAAGCAATTGCTTCAAGTTCTTTCCAAAAAGCAGAGGTATCGATTAATGTACCATAACAATCAAAGGTTAATAGATCAGTCAATGTTATCCCCTCCTAAAATCTTACATATTTACTTTATACTATCTTTCTGCTTCGCAGTAAAACATGGACTGTGCAATAAAATCGTCAAATAGTTTTATTCTGAATCATTCTTCAGTTCTCTGAAAATTACATAGTGCAGTGCACGCAAAGCATCGACTGTATGGAATCCCCAGTGATTATCAAAACCGAATTTCCAATGCCAAAGTGCTTCATTCACTTCATTGTCTTTAAATAGCTGTACTCCCATTTTAAGTTCTGTGTAGATACTTGCCAAATCATCACTCAAGCTTCCTGTCAATGGTTTATCGGGGTGGTAAGGATCGAATAGTTCCCAATAATAATTATATTTTTTTACTTTGATGATCGGTAAAGTAATCGCTTCATGCTTTGGATTAGAATCGGAGTCTACATAAACTAGGGAGCAGGCAGCCTGATAAATGATTAACAGCCTTTTATGCAAATCTCTAAATTTATTTAGATCATTATACAGCTTATGCTTTTCGATATACTCACAGAAATCATTTGCAACCTTGAAAAAAGCTTTATTTTCAAATGACTTGTCTATGCTCATTTTTCTCTCCATTATTACTTTACTTTTTCCATTTGTTTATTGTTATTTAGTATCTGTCTACTATGCAATGGAGTAAGTACAGATTGGAAGAATTACCAGTATACATTTGCTCCACTTCCAACCGCTAGAGTTACTATCACAAGATAAAACAAGTGCAATGTTTAAAGCGCACAACCTCAAGCTATTATTGACTGAGGATGCTTACATTAACACGAACCATTATTTTGGTGATCTTTTGTCAACTCGAAAGGGAATAGGCGTTGAAATAATATTTGTTGTGGACGATATCCAAAGTCACTATCAACATGTAATCAATACGCAAGTTAAGCTAGAATCAGAATTAACAAAACAAGATTGGGGTATGTTAGATTTTCGCTTAGCTGATCCAGACGGTTACTATTTAAGGATTACGTCACGAAAAATCAGCTAACTAGTTGAGCATACTGTTCATTATAAATCAGTTTAGAATTTACTTTATTATAGCTTTGAAATAAAGTCATAACAGTTGCACGGTCTTCCCTTTTTGGATATTTTTATCAAGAGATGTTTTTACAGAAAAGCACATGATTTATTCGTCCTGAATATTCACGGACAAAAAAAGAGGCGATACAATAATGAGAAAAATTTGGTCGGATAATTTGCCGGTTGCGCAATTTCGAGTTGCAAGACCCACGAATCAATTACACAAAGTTGTAGAATTTTATCGTGATGGTGTCGGATTAAAAGTCATTGGATCATTTGAAGGACATAGCGGATATGACGGCATCATGCTCGGTTTACCTGATGCAAGTTACCATTTGGAGTTTACCCAGCATGTAGACGGGAGTCCGTGTCCGGCACCTACAAAAGATAATTTGCTCGTATTCTATTTCCCTGATAAAGATGCTAGAGACAAGGTTGTCCAAAGATTGAATCAGATGGGTTACGAAGAAGTTGCACCTGAAAATCCGTATTGGAAAAATAACGGAGTAACCATCGAGGATCCGGATGGGTGGCGAATTGTCCTTCAAAATTCTTATACGTAAAATTATTAGAAAGAAGACCGTTCGTAAAATCCTCTTATTTTAGAATACGTTAAAAATGTCTGTAAATCCTGGTACCAATTAAGGGAGCGAGTATCAACATCATGGAATTTATGTAGTCGCAGCTTACTATTGATATTCATTAGTTCTGGTTGTTTTTTATCAAAAATATCCAATATTATCACCCATAGTAAAACATGTTTTATTTCATAACGCATCTTTATCGCATAAATCCACCCTCTGAATGAATAGTCTGACCTGTAATCCAATCAGCCTCATCACTTACAAGAAATTTTATTATTTTTGCAGCATCCATTGGAACCCCAATCCTACCAAATGGAAACTTAGGTTTGAGTTCATCTTTAATTGCATTTGTCATCCATCCTGTGTCAGTTGGGCCAGGATTTATTGCATTCACCGTTATTCCATGAGGTGCAAGTTCAGCTGACAATGTAATTGTCATTGCATCCACTGCTCCTTTTGTTGTTGCGTAGGCAAGTTCACCAGGCATTGGGCCAAGAAGTTGACCTGAGGTAAGGTTAACAATTCTTCCACCACGTTCTTTATTAAAAACTCGGGCAAATTGAATGCTTAACAGCATAGTTGCCCGCACATTAATCTTATAATGCCTATCTAATTCCTCGTGGGTTAAATTAGAAAAATCATTATTTGTTGAGTAAGCTGCATTATTTATTAGGATATCCGGATATCCTACTTCGTTAATCACATGCTTTAAGAGGACTTCAGGTGCTTGAGTGTTAGACAAATCTAACTCCATGCATGAAACTTTAACACCTTTTTGTAGTAATTCGCTTTTTAACTTCTCAGGCTCATCTGATTCAACACTCCAAGGCATTTCTTTATCATAGCAGTCCAATAAGTGAAAAATATGCTACATCCAGCTGATGCTAACTCTCTGCATATAGCCGCACCAATGCCCTTTACACGGCTGGCTCCTGTAACAATAACTATCTTTCCTGTTAATTGAGTCATAGACATTCTCCTCCATGATTACTATACGTCTTCTGCGCAATAAAGGATGTACTATGCTTGAAATAAGGAACATTTCATTTTTTTATTTATAACTTGATAGAGTCATAACCAAGGGCTTTTTTGCATCTATGATCACGGATACCATTCCTAGTTTGTTCATACTATTTCTGGTGTCATATCGAAATGAACGCCCCACTTTTCCGTCATCTTCGTTCCAATATGTGTAATGAAAATTTCCTTCCTCATCGCAATATTCTAATAGATCAACTTCAAACCCAGCCTTTTTAAACACTTGCGAAAATGTATGATAATTGTAAACTATTTTGTGCGTTGCTGCTGCATGGTCAGCTGGTCCGGGGCCTCCAACTTGGACTAATTTCTGATATTCTTCATTACGAAAATAAGCATCTGGGACTGCACATCGTAAATAGCCACCAGGTTTAAGAAAGTCGTAGCAATTTTGAGCTGCAATTATTCCATCTTCCATTGCCATGTGTTCCCAAACATGCTCTGCTAACATGGCATCAATGCTATTTTCTGAAAATCTTTGTTCAAATTTTTTTCGGTTTAATAAATTTAATTCATTTTGTTGCGTACTAACCCAACCACTAAATGACGTTCTTCCAGCTCCTAATACTATTTTCATTTTTCTTCTCCCACTTAACTTTAGATTTTTTATTTCACAGTATTCGTCTACGTTGCAGTAAAAAACGGGCTGCGCAACATCAAGTGAATCACTTATTACAAAATTGATAAGCTGAAAGAGTAGTTATTTTTTTAACAATTTCTTGTTCAACGTCGCCATTCATAGAAATACGTTCCGTTGCGAGTGTTGATAATTCTTCATGATATCCGATCATCACAGTGTGGAAAGCGTGAGTAAACATTGTTAGGTCATTTGCGTCATTACCAAAAGCTATGTAGGAGTTACTTTTAACGCCTAAAGATTCAAGAGCACTCCACTTACTTATTCCTTTGGGACTAATATCGAGTACATCCTCATTCGCATGATGATTGACAAAGAGATTAAGGTCTTCTAATCTCTTGGCTAATTGTTTATTATCTGTGGAGCTTAGTATTAACACTTTTACAATTGAGGTAAAACGCTCAAGTGGGACACGTTTGGCTAAATGAGCGGGGTCTACATTTTGTAATATTGGATGATCAGCTGGACCGGTGTACGAATAATTCCAGTCACCATCTAAGAGATAGGTAGCTTTAAATTCTTGAATCAGCGATAAGACATTTTTAACATCAGCTGGTGAAAAGGAATGAGCTTTCTTAATGGCTCCATTCTTGTAAATAAGAGATCCATTGCCCCCGATCATCGTGTAATTGTAAAACTGTTGATGAAGAACTGGCAGCATGTCACGAATGGGTCTTGCAGAAGCAAAAATGACTTGATGCTCTTCTCTCGTTAAGCTTTCAATAGCGCACATGATTTTTTCTGAGATAGGTTGACCTTTAAAGCAAATAGTCCCATCCAAATCTAACACAAAATTCATTTCATCATATCCTTTTCAAGGTTTACAACACATTTTATTGTGCAGTTTCCGTCAACTTATAATAAGCACGGACTTTGAATGAAAATCAGGAAAGCTAACGAGGAGAATTAATCATCTATTTATTCAAAAGACGTAGCTAGATTACTCACAATGGTTCCTTTATTTTCTCCCTGACATATCAGAGTCATTGTATTTGTTTGTTCAAAATCAAAAACGTGTACAGGTAAATGGTGGTCACGTGCTAGAATAAGTGCCGACTGGTCCATGACTTTGATATTTTCTTTAATCACGTCGTTATAGTTGAGGGTTTTATATTTTTTGGCTTTAGAATCTATTTTCGGATCATTTGTATATACACCATTAACCCCTTGTTTGGCAGCAAAGATCGCATCACAATGTGTCTCTAGTGCACGCTGAACAGCCGGATAATCAGTTGTAACAAAAGGTTGTCCATTCCCGCCGGCAAAGATAACGATATAGCCTTTATCCAAGTGATGGGTAGCTCGCAATCTTATGTACGGTTCTGCGACACTTGTTATTGGTATTGATGTCATCACGCGTACTTCTTTATTCGTTTTACTTTTCAGAACCCCTCGAAGCATAAGGCTGTTAATTACTGTTCCCAAAACGCCAATGTTGTCCGCTTCAACAGGATCAATCCCCCACATTTCTGCCAGACGTCCTCTGAAAATGTTTCCTCCACCAACGACTATTGCGACTTCTATCCCTTGATTAACCAGTGTCAGTATTTCATCAGCTACATGTTCTAATCGAAATTGATCAAAAGCATCTCCTGATTTTCCTGCTAAAGCTCCACCACTCACTTTTACTAGAACACGTTTGTATCTCACTCATATACCCCCTTATCAACAAATTATTAAACAGAAACATGATTAAACGCAGAGTCTATTTATCAGTTTCCTAATGTGCATTATACGCCTTTCATTAATGCATTTTTTATTGTTTCTGCACATTTTGAAATCTATGAAATGGTATGATAGATATAAATTATTTAATAGGGGTGTCTGTGTATATGATCGAGAAATCCGCCATTAAGTTGGAAGAGATGACTCCTTCGGACTGGCCTTCAGTTCGCGCAATCTATGAAGAAGGTATAAGAACGGGTATCGCGACTTTTCAAACGGAGGCGCCGAGTTGGAAAGAATGGGATCAAGGACATCTGCAATGCTGCCGATTCATTGCGAAAGCCGGCGATCAAATTTTAGGATGGGTAGCACTGAGTCCGGTTTCAAGCCGTTGCTGTTATAAGGGAATTGGAGAACTCAGCATTTACATCCATCCGGACAGCAAGGGGTTCGGAATCGGGACCTTGCTGCTTCAGAAATTAATCGATGAATCGGAGAAGCAAGGATTTTGGACGCTCCAGTCGGCGATCATTAAGGAGAACGCAGTCAGTCGGGCCTTACATAAAAAATGCGGATTTCGGGAAATCGGGTTCAGAGAAAAAGTTGCTCAGATGCCTGACGGAACATGGCATGACACCATCCTGATTGAGCGAAGAAGCCGTGTTGTGGGAAAGTAATCGAGTGTAAGCAAGGCTTGGATGTTGTTAGCAAGATCTAAAGTGAATCATTGAATGAAGCGATTGGCCGTGGTCTCTGGTCAATCGTTTTTTTTTACAAGAAAAGAAAGTTTAAAATTCAGGTCGTAGTTACTAGGATGATCGGCGTTACTTCGCCGTGATTTAGGTTCAAACACGAAAGTGCGAGACTCCTGCGGGACTGGTATTGTTGATGCGAGCTAAGTGAGACCCCGCAGATTTCTGTTTGTTTGAGGAGGCTCACGGATCGCCCGCGGTCGCACCAGTTGATGCCAGCAACTGAAGTGTCATAAAGCACAAGTCTAGTGAATTAAAGCCGCATAAAGATTGATAGCCAAGGATCAGGCATGCCTGGTTTTTCAAAGCAAATTAAATATTGACAAATATATCGTCTACCGATATAATTTATATATCGGTAGACGATATAACGCATAACGACATAAGGGGCTGTTGGCATTGCCGGAAAGCAGTGAGCGTGGCGCATTAACAGAAGCAGTGTTTTACATTTTACTCTCGCTTTATTCACCGATGCATGGGTATGGGATTATGCAAAATGTTGGTGAGTTAAGCGGCGGAAGGGTTGAACTTGGAGCAGGTACGCTTTATGGAGCGATTAACACGCTTTTAAAAAAGGAATGGATTACGCCGTGGGAAACAAATAAAGCTTCGAGAAAAAAGGAGTACGTCATCACTGAATTAGGCAAGGGAGCGGTAAATGATGAAATGAACCGATTAACCGAACTGCTGGCGAACGGTAAAAAAATTGTAGGTGGGGAGACGCATGAAGAAAAAAGTGTTTAAGCTATTTTATGACTTTGAGAAAGAAGAGCATTGGCTTAATCAAATGGCGCAGAAAGGCTGGGCATTCAAAAAATATACCCCTGGCTGTTATACATTTGAATCATGTGATAAGGGTCAGTATAGTTACCGTATTGAATTCTTAAAACACGGGCTCAAACATGAGGAGACGAAAGATTATCTCCAATTTCTTGAAGAGACAGGCATTACATGCGTATCCAGCGTTTCAAATTGGGTTTATTTGAGAAAAGCGGCTGAAAAAGGATCCTTCAACCTATTCTCAGATATCGATTCGAGAATTCTTCATTACAAGCGAATTAAGAACCTTTGGATCTTTTTTACAACCATTGAATTCGTTGCTGTAGCTGCCAACTTAATTCTTGCAGGAGTTACAGACGATAGAAGCTGGATTAATTTGTCATGCGGGGTCATTCTCCTGCCCATTTGCATTCTTTTTGCTCGAATGACCTTTCGCCTGATTAGAAAAATTAATCAATTGGAATCAGAACGTTTGATCCGAGAGTAGTGACCGTGGATTATAGAAGTGCAATCAAAACGAAAATTATAGACAAAAGCCAATTTAGGTTGCGAGAAAGGATCGAACAGTGGAGATTCTTTACTTGCAACCTATTCTTATTAGGTGATTAACAGTGATGATGTATTATAATAGAATGTGACGAAAATGTGAATTTAGAGAGGGAGCAAAAATGATGGATCCAAAAGCAAAGAAAACAGCTCTTCGCGGCATTACCTATGGCTTGTATCTTGTTGGGACAAAGGATGAGAGCGGTGTAAATGCCTTCGCCGGAAATTTTCTGACGCAAACCTCTTTTGAACCGCCGCTTGTTACACTGGCTGTAAAAGCGGGGACACGTTCTCAGCAGCAAATTGCAACGAGCGGTTTGTTCAGCGTCAACATTCTAGAGAGCGGCCAAAAAGATATGGTCACTGCTTTTTTCCGTGCGCTTGAAGCAGAGGAAAATAAGCTTGCGGGTTATGAATTTTACACAGAGGAAACCGGCTGCCCAATTTTTAAAGATGCACTGAGCTTTTTTGAATGCAAGGTTGTTGATCGTTTGGAAATTGGCGACCACTTCATTTATGTGGGCGAAGTGATCAATGCGGGTGTGCATAAAACCGGTGATCCGCTGACGATGAAAGAGACCGGTTTTTATTACGGCGGTTAATCCGTTTACATTTCCGAAATGGGTGTTTTAAGGGTTCCGATTCACCGGACACTATGCTATAGTCCAATTATAATCGTGTGAAAAATTGAACAGCTGAGGTGAGCATTTGTGTACAGCTTTAAGAATGATTACAGTGAAGGCGCGCATCCGCAAATTCTGAATGCACTGATTGAGACGAATATGGTGCAGGAGGAAGGGTACGGCGAAGATCATTATTCACTGCAAGCGGCAGAACTGCTTAAAGAAAAAATGGGCCGCTCCGATGTTGCCATTCATTTTTTGACTGGCGGAACACAGACGAACTTAACTGCGATTTCGGCATTCTTGCGTCCGCATCATGCAGCAATTGCGGCGATAACCGGACATATCAATGTTCATGAAACAGGTGCTATTGAAGCAACGGGACACAAAGTGCTTACGGTGAACTCAGGGAAAGACGGAAAATTGACCCCGGCCGGTATTCAGGAGGTGCTTGACGCACACCCGGATGAACACATGGTTAAACCGAAGCTGGTGTACATATCCGACACAACGGAGAACGGCGCTGTTTACACAAAAAATGAAGTCGAACAGTTGAGCACGTTCTGCAAGGAAAATTACCTGTATTTTTATATGGACGGCGCGCGGCTAGGTTCGGCACTCACCTCTTCTGCAAATGACCTTGATTTGAGTGATCTGCCTAATCTTGTCGATGTATTTTATGTTGGCGGCACGAAGAACGGCGCACTGCTTGGCGAAGCGCTTGTCATCTGTAATGATGCACTCAAAGAGGACTTCAGATTCTATATGAAGCAAAAAGGTGCGATGTTAGCAAAAGGAAGACTAACCGGCATCCAATTTCTCGAATTGTTCAGAGATAATTTGTTTTTTGATCTCGCTGCTCATGCAAATGCGATGGCAACGAAAATCAGCGAAGGAATCGATGCTGCAGGCTACGGGTTCCTGACACCACCTGTCTCAAATCAAATTTTTCCGATTTTGCCGAACACATTACTTGAGGAACTCCATCAGCAATTTAATTTCTTTGATTGGGAAAAAGTTGATGATGAACATACTGCTGTTCGCCTGGTGACTTCTTGGGCGACGAAAGAAGAAGCGGTTGACGCATTTGTTGAGAGCTTAAAGAAGAAAGTAACGGAGTAAGAAGATACAAGGTACGGTGTAAATCTAAACGAATCAATTGAACCCCAAAGTTGGATGAATGAACATTCAATTTCGGGGTTTTTTATTTTGATCGAACAGGGAACTGTGGACGAATGCACAGAGAGACTAAAACCTTCGCCTATTGGGCGAAGGTTTGATTTTGTATTTCAATACTTAAAGCGAGCCTGAGTAAAAAGTTGAACAAAATTTATTTGTTTTTGACAAATGCCAAATTTAACGCCAATAGACCTAAAACAGTTGCCATGAAATATTTTTGAACCTTTTTCCATACCGGTCTCTCTCTTAACATTTGGGAAACTTGACCAGCAAATAACACGATTAATAAGTTTACGGAAAAGCTAATGATAATCTGTGTGGTTCCAAGCACTCCGATTTGCAAGGCCAATGGACCATTTTGAGGATGTTCAAATTGAGGTAACAGAGATATGTAAAGAACCGCTATTTTTGGATTTAATAAGTTCGTCATTAATCCGTTCAAATATAGTTTTTTCAGAGTTTGATGAGGTACATCATGAGGTTCAAAAACCGACTCACTACCTGGCTTTACGGCGTTCCATGCCATCCACAGTAAATAAATGATTCCCGCTATTTTGATGGCTGAATAAAGCAGAACCGTTTTAAAGATGAAATCAAGTCCTAAGATTGTCGCGATAACATAGACAATAAAACCTGTGACGACGCTCAATAAGGAAAAGAAACCAGCTTTCTTACCCTGAGTTATAGAACAGGATACGAGATACATCATATTCGGTCCGGGTGCGCATACAATTCCCAAAGCTACCAGTGAAAAACTGATTAAAGTAACTGAGTCAACCATAGCTTCAATCTCCTTATAAAATATTTTTCATTGAGCTTACCACATGAACAAAAATATATATATTTAATAGTCCTGATTTACTTTTTGATGTACAGTTACTTTATGCTGAGTGTAAATAATATAATCTTAATTCGCAATACGTATCATACTGTGCAACTACGTTCTCAGTGAAAAATTTTTTCCCTAGTAAACAACTTTTTACGGAATCTGTGATTGTACGACATTCTCAATGACAGCCTGAAATTTAATCAGAATAAAACGAGGTGAATCAAATGGATGAGTACTTTTTCTACACCAGGTTCCAAGACTGGGAGTGGGAAGATTCAAAAAAGGAGTACGCTAAATTAAAATTTAGAACTGATTTTACAGAAGAACACTCAGAAGACTTTACGATACGATGGAACTTAACGAACAACACATTTACTTGTAACGATAAAGAGATATGTAAAAGACGCGATGTCATACACGTATTAAATGACCCGAATTACCAGAAAGTTATCGTGGAAAAGATACAAAAGGAAATGCAACAGTGATCGGTTTATGTCTAAAATTATACGAAGCTAATGTGCTGTAGAAACAAACTGTGTAGCAGTACTTTTATCGTGAAATAAGTTCAACGATCAAATTACCGATCCAAACAGCGAGTAATAGCCAAATTAAAATAATGAGAATGCCAACAAACCAATTTTTAGGTTTTGCATTTTTTCTAATCTCTTTAGATTTTTCTTGATTTTCTTCAATTACAATAGGTGGTATCAGTTTTAGGGCTAAGGAGATTCCAAATGGGACAACAATTAGATCATCAAGATAACCTAAAACTGGAATAAAATCGGGGATTAAATCAATTGGACTAAATGCATAAGCCACAACACAGATTGCAATGGCTTTCGCATACCAAGGAGTTCTAAGGTCTTTATAGGATAGATAAAGAACGAATAATTCTTGTTTTAACCTTATTGCATAGTTTTTGAGTGTGTTCATGATAATCCCCCATTAACAAACATTGTATCGTACAAAGATGAAAAAGGGCACCAAAAATAAGGTGTCCAGAGCTTATGATCTAGCACAGTACATTTATTTAAGAAAATCAGCTGGAGGTCTTAAGTTCCAATGCAATGCTGCATTTAACTTGTTGATAAAAGGCTTAAGAACTTCTCCCCCTTACATAAAAGAATTAAATAATTCACTACATGATTCATTAACAAAGGCAGCGTTTACCTATATTGATTATCTGATGCAGCATAAAAGTCAGTTAAAAGTGGTACATCCTTGGTTATCTGAATCTTACATTGATTTAGAAGAAAGATTAAACCAGCAAAAGATGTAAATCGAAAATCTATAATTCGCAGTACGTATACTACTGCGCAACATCACCAGTCCTCAGTAAAGGACATTTTTGTCTAGTAAACAACTTTATTGTTTAGTAAAGAACTTTATTGTCTGGATACAGCTGATCTATGGGTGCTTGGACATCAATGCCCTCACCGTCA
>NZ_AWTC01000017.1 GCF_000497245.1 Sporolactobacillus laevolacticus DSM 442 | reverse complement strand
TGAATCCATAGGCAGAGTAAGGCAGACCCGGGGAACTGAAACATCTCAGTACCCGGAGGAAGAGAAAGCAAATGCGATTTCCTGAGTAGTGGCGAGCGAAAGGGAAACAGCCCAAACCAAAGGGCTTGCCCTTTGGGGTTGTAGGACACTCCACATGGAGTCAGAAATGCGCGCTTCAGGCGAACGACCTGGAAGGGTCGGCCAGAGAAGGCAAACGCCCTGTAGCCGACGGAGCGCGCACTCCGGAGTGGATCCTGAGTACGGCGGGACACGAGAAACCCCGTCGGAATCCGGGAGGACCGTCTCCCAAGGCTAAATACTCCCCAGTGACCGATAGTGAACCAGTACCGTGAGGGAAAGGTGAAAAGCACCCCGGAAGGGGAGTGAAAGAGATCCTGAAACCGTGTGCTTACAAGTAGTTGGAGCCCCCTTCGGGGGTGACAGCGTACCTTTTGTAGAATGGACCGGCGAGTGACGATTCTAAGCAAGGTTAAGCTGAAGAGGCGGAGCCGCAGCGAAAGCGAGTCTGAATAGGGCGCTTNAGTTTAGGGTTGTCGACCCGAAACCGTGTGATCTACCCATGTCCAGGGTGAAGTTCAGGTAACACTGAATGGAGGCCCGAACCCACGCACGTTGAAAAGTGCGGGGATGAGGTGTGGGTAGGGGTGAAATGCCAATCGAACACGGAGATAGCTGGTTCTCCCCGAAATAGCTTTAGGGCTAGCCTCGGATGAGTGAGACTTGGAGGTAGAGCACTGATTGAATAAGGGGTCCCCACAGGATTACCGAGTTCAGTCAAACTCCGAATGCCAAGCCCTTACGTCCGGGAGTCAGACGGCGAGTGATAAGATCCGTCGTCGAAAGGGAAACAGCCCAGACCGCCGACTAAGGTCCCTAAGTTTGTGCTAAGTGGGAAAGGATGTGACGTTGCCCAGACAACCAGGATGTTGGCTCAGAAGCAGCCACCATTTAAAGAGTGCGTAATAGCTCACTGGTCGAGTGGCGTCGCGCCGAAAATGTAACGGGGCTAAGCACAGCACCGAAGTCGCGGATGACCGTCAGGTCATGGTAGGGGAGCGTTCCAAGGGCATTGAAGATGTGCCGTGAGGCATGTTGGAGCGTTTGGAAGTGAGAATGCCGGTATGAGTAACGAAAAGAGGAGTGAGAATCTCCTCCGTCGAAAGCCTAAGGGTTCCTGAGGAAGGTTCGTCCGCTCAGGGTTAGTCGGGACCTAAGCCGAGGCCGAAAGGCGTAGGCGATGGACAACAGGTTGATACTCCTGTACCACCAATTCACGTTTGAGTGATGGGGGGACGCAGGAAGGTAAGGCGAGCGCACGGATGGAAGTGTGCGTTCAAGCCGNGAGGCTTGCAGCGAGGCAAATCCCGCTGCTTTCGGCCAAACGGTGATGAGGAGGGAACTTAAGTACCGAAGCGCCTGATCCTACACTGCCAAGAAAAGCCTCTAGCGAGTGAAAAGGTGCCCGTACCAAAACCGACACAGGTAGGCAAGAAGAGAATTCTAAGACGCTCGGGAGAACTCTCGTTAAGGAACTCGGCAAAATCACCCCGTAACTTCGGGAGAAGGGGTGCTCGATGGACCTTCGGGTCCTGAGAGCCGCAGTGAAAAGATCCAAGCGACTGTTTACCAAAAACACAGGTTTCTGCTAAACCGTAAGGTGATGTATAGGGGCTGACACCTGCCCGGTGCTGGAAGGTTAAAAGGAGAGGTCATCCTTCGGGAGAAGCTTTGAATTGAAGCCCCAGTAAACGGCGGCCGTAACTATAACGGTCCTAAGGTAGCGAAATTCCTTGTCGGGTAAGTTCCGACCCGCACGAAAGGTGTAACGATTTGGATACTGTCTCAACGAGAGACCCGGTGAAATTATAGTACCTGTGAAGATGCAGGTTACCCGCGACAGGACGGAAAGACCCCATGGAGCTTTACTGCAGCTTGATATTGGATGTGGGTATCGTTTGTACAGGATAGGCAGGAGCCTTAGAAGCCGGACCGCCAGGTTCGGTGGAGGCATCGGTGGGATACTGCCCTGACGATATCGACATTCTAACCCTGGACCGTGATCCGGTTCGGAGACAGTGTCAGGCGGGCAGTTTGACTGGGGCGGTCGCCTCCTAAAAGGTAACGGAGGCGCCCAAAGGTTCCCTCAGAATGGTTGGAAATCATTCGCAGAGTGTAAAGGCACAAGGGAGCTTGACTGCGAGACCTACAAGTCGAGCAGGGACGAAAGTCGGGCTTAGTGATCCGGTGGCACCGCATGGAAGGGCCATCGCTCAACGGATAAAAGCTACCCTGGGGATAACAGGCTTATCTCCCCCAAGAGTTCACATCGACGGGGAGGTTTGGCACCTCGATGTCGGCTCATCGCATCCTGGGGCTGAAGTAGGTCCCAAGGGTTGGGCTGTTCGCCCATTAAAGCGGTACGCGAGCTGGGTTCAGAACGTCGTGAGACAGTTCGGTCCCTATCCGTCGCGGGCGTAGGAAATTTGAGAAGAGCTGTCCTTAGTACGAGAGGACCGGGATGGACACACCGCTGGTGTACCAGTTGTTCCGCCAGGAGCATACGCTGGGTAGCTATGTGTGGACGGGATAAGTGCTGAAAGCATCTAAGCATGAAGCCCCCTTCAAGATGAGATTTCCCATGATTTTAAATCAGTAAGACCCCTTAGAGATGATGAGGTTGATAGGTCTGGAGTGGAAGCACGGTGACGTGTG
>NZ_AWTC01000016.1 GCF_000497245.1 Sporolactobacillus laevolacticus DSM 442 | reverse complement strand
TCCCGAACACGGTCGTTAAGCTCTTCTGTGCCGATGGTAATTGGGGGCTGTCCCCCTGTGAGAGTAGGTCACTGCCAGGCAAATGATACCCGCGTACTTCTTGGAAACGAGAGGTACGCGGGTTTATTATTTTTATAAATGCCTTATGCTCATCGGTGTTATTTAATTAGACAGCTGCATTTCTTCTGGCATTCGTGCATATTTACTTGAGATTTGCGAATAAACCATATTTTTCGCGCATAAATCTTTTCTTTCGCGCACAAGTCCTGTTAAGTCGCGCAAATCGTAACATAGGCAGTTTGATTTCAGTCTTTGTGCGTATTTCCTTGAGATCGTGCATATTTCTTTAATTTCGCGCATAAATCTTGCAAAGTCGCGCATTTTCCACTCTGGTTTGTGCAAAGACCGTTTTGATTTTGGCAGCTGATGCTGAGAAAGAAATTGTTGTTTAATTATGGTACACTAAGTGTATATTTGGCATGTGAACAGAGTGATCATAAAGATGACGGTAGTCACATAAAACCATTGAAAAGGTGAACGTCATGCATCAGTGGACCACGCATTCTCCTGAAGAAACCATGAATTTTTCAGAACAAATGGCTGTGTATCTGCAGCCTGGTGATGTTTTGACCTTGTCGGGGGATCTCGGAGCGGGAAAAACGATTTTTACCAAAGGGCTTGCCAAGGGACTTGGCATTCGAGAAATGGTTAATAGTCCGACTTTTACAATAGTCAAAGAATATCACAGTGGGCGGTTGCCCCTTTACCATATGGATGTTTACCGGATCAGTGACGATGAAGATATTGGTCTTGAAGACTACTTTGAGCAGGATGGTGTGGCCGTGGTCGAATGGGCGGAAAATATTCCGTCTTGGCTTCCGGATGATGTCCTATCTGTTGTTATTGAACGCGTGAACGATCATGAGCGAATCATTACGTGTACAGCGAACGGCAGTAGATCTGAGCGCATAAATGAGGAGATATCGAAACATGAACGTACTAGCCATTGATTCGTCAAATTTGGTGATGGGTGTCGCAGTAGCGACCGAGCAGAAGGTGCTTGGTGAACTGACGACAAACAGCCGTAAAAATCACTCGGAACGGTTGATGCCGGCAATTGCGCAGCTGCTTGAAGCCGTGGCACTGAAACCGGCTGACATTGACCGGATAGCGGTTGCTGAGGGTCCGGGTTCTTACACTGGCCTGCGAATTGGAGCGACCATTGCCAAAATGATGGCCTGGACACTAAAAAAAGAATTAGTGGGTGTATCGAGTCTAGAAGTCGTTGCCCAAAATGGACGCTACTTTGACGGCTATATTGCACCGTTCTTTGACGCACGGCGCGGGCAAGTGTTTGCTGGCTTATATGAAAATAATAATGGAAATGTTGTTCAGTCAGTTCCTGATCGACTATTACAGATCGAGGACTGGATCGTTGAGTTGAGCAAGTTGGGTAAGCCTGTGCTTTTTCTTAGCAACGATCTGGAAAAATGGGAAGACCTTTTGCAAACCCAATCTTATGCTGTTCTTGGTGAAAGCACACAAAATGTGCCGAGAGCAGCGGAACTTGCACGTATTGGCGCGCGAAAAGAGCCGGTTTTAGATATTCATCATTTTCTGCCGGCATACCTTCGCTTAGCTGAGGCTGAAGCGAAGTGGCTGGCCAAACAGGAGAGATGAGCATGCCTGAGCTAGATTCAGTAAACATCCGGCAGATGACCCCGGAGGATATTGATCAGGTCATGGTCGTGGAATACAGCGCCTTCGATGTTCCATGGTCGAGACAGGCATTTGAAAATGAATTAAATAATAACCAGTTTGCCACCTACTTTGTTGCAGAGCTTGCGGGGAAGATCATCGGCTACTGCGGAGTATGGGTGATCGTGGATGAATCGCACATCACCAACCTTGCTGTGCTCAATGGCTACAGAGGATTCAAAGTAGGCGAATCGCTCCTGCGCCAAGTCATGCTTTACGCAGTGGCTCAGCGGGCGCGCTCGATGAGTTTGGAAGTTCGGGTAAGCAATGACATTGCGCAAAACCTCTACCGCAAACTCGGCTTTCGCAACGGTGGCATTCGTAAAAATTATTACTCAAATAACGGAGAAGATGCGCTAGTCATGTGGGTGAGACTATGAAAATTGATGTTAATCAAAAAACAATGATCTTAGGAATTGAAACGAGTTGTGATGAAACCGCGGCTGCCGTCGTTGAAAATGGGACTGTGATTCGCTCAAATGCGGTTGCTTCTCAGATTGATATTCACCGGCGTTTTGGCGGTGTTGTCCCGGAAGTCGCTTCTCGCCATCATGTGGATCAGATTACCGTGATTTGCGAGGAAGCGATGAAAAAGTCCGGTGTATCCTGGGACGATCTCGATGCAATTGCGGTTACTCAGGGGCCGGGACTGATTGGTGCCCTGCTTGTTGGTGTGAACGGAGCAAAGGCTCTGGCCTATGCCCATGGTCTGCCGCTTGTCCCGGTCCATCACATTACCGGACACATTTATGCAAACCGGTTTGTACAGGAGCTTCAATTCCCGCTCATTGCTTTGGTTGTTTCAGGCGGGCATACTGAACTTGTACATATGAAAGAGCATGGCTCTTACCAGGTGATCGGCACCACACGAGATGATGCAGCCGGCGAAGCTTTTGACAAGGTTGCGCGAACACTCGGCTTACCTTACCCCGGAGGTCCTGAAATTGACCGCTTGGCGAAAGGCGGAACACCGACCATTGATTTTCCAAGGGCGTGGCTGGGAGAAGGTTCGCTCGATTTCAGTTTCAGCGGTTTAAAGTCGGCAGTGATCAATTACATTCATAACGAACAGCAGCGCGGTCATGAGTTGAACCATGCGAATATTGCGGCAAGCTTTCAAGAGAGCGTCAGCGAGGTGCTTGTCAAAAAGACAATGATCGCGGCAGAACGTGTTCATGCGAAACAAATCCTTGTTGCCGGAGGTGTATCGGCGAACAGCAAGGTCAGATCCGAAATGGAAAAGGCAGCACGTACAAGAGGCATTCCTCTGATCATCCCACCTCTTTTTCTGTGTACGGATAATGCGGCAATGATTGCGGCATCAGGAACAATTGGTTTCTTGAAAGGGATGCGTGCCGATCTGTCCCTTAATGGCAAAGCAAATCTTTTCATAGAAGATTTTTAAATTACGAGTAATCGAACGGCTGGGTTTATCCACATGTGGATAAACCTTTTTTCATGCAATAAAAAAGCACTTGTCCACAAATGATGTGAATAAGTGCTTAGTTTTACTGGATAAAATGGGGATAAGTACACAAATATGTGCATAAATAGACGGATTTATGTGGATAACCTTTATTCATCGAAGGCATCAAGTTCAGTTTGTGCGGATTCCCATTCCTCCATCATTTGACTGAGTCGGTTTTGATCATGTTCGATTTGTGCCTGAATGTCTTTCGACTTTTTCGTGTCACTGAATACCTCAGGTAAGAGCAAGGATTGTTGATTTTGGTCAATTTGCTCCTCAAGGATACCAATATCCGCTTCGGATTGTTCAATAAAACGAATGAGTTGGCGCTTTTTCTTCTTTTGTTCTTTATCCTTTAAGAATTGTTCTTTTCCGTCTCCAACTGCGGTATCGTTCTTTTGCAGGACTGAAGGCTTGGCTTCTAGCTCGGCAATCTGTTCTTGCTCCGTTTTTTTGTCTACATAGTAATCGTAATCACCGAGATATTCCGTGATGCCCTCCCTTGAAAGCTCTAATACTCTGCTAGCAATGTTATTGATAAAGTAACGGTCATGTGAGACGAAGAGAATGGTGCCAGGATAATCAATCAGCGCGCCTTCCAGAACCTCTTTGCTGTCCAGATCCAGGTGGTTGGTCGGTTCGTCGAGAATCAGGAGGTTATCGTGGCGCATCATCAATTTAGCGAGCATGAGTCTGGCTTTCTGCCCACCGCTTAACTGAGCGACAACTTTGGATGCGTCATCCCCTGAGAAAAGAAAGCCGCCAAGCACTGTACGGATGTCATTCTCCGGTTTCAGCGGATAATCGTCCCACAACTCATTAAGCACGGTTTTCACTGGATTCAGGCTCTTTTGCTCCTGATCGTAGTAACCAACGCTTACATGGCTTCCGAGACGCACATCCCCTGAATGGAGCGTTGAACCGTCGGCAATTGCTTTAAGCAGAGTTGATTTTCCAATACCGTTTGGGCCTACTAGCGCGATACGATCGCCTCTGCTGATCTGGAACGAAAGACCGGAAATCATCGGCGGCTGATTGGCGTAACCGACCTCGAGATTGGTAGCCGCAAGCACGTCACGGCCGCTTTGCTGCTCAATATTGAAGGTGAATGTTGCTGATTTTTCATCTCCAAGCGGTCTGTCGAGCAGTTCCATTTTTTCAAGCTGCTTTCTGCGGCTTTGCGCGCGTTTCGTAGTTGAGGCGCGAACAATGTTTTTTTGTACAAAGTCTTTCAATTTGGCGATTTCTTTTTGCTGTTTATCAAAGCTTTTCAATTCGCTTTCATATTCCGCCGCACGTATTTCAAGGTAGCGTGAATAATTGCCGGTATATTTTCGGACTTTATGCCCGGCAACTTCATACACTTTTGTCGCAATTTTATCGAGAAAATAGCGATCATGGGAAACAACAAGCACACTTCCGCTGTAGCGCTGAAGGTAGCCTTCAAGCCAGGATAAGGTTTCAATGTCCAGGTGGTTTGTTGGTTCGTCGAGAATCAGCAAATCCGGTTTGATCAGCAGCAGTTTACCGAGCGCAAGCTGCGTTTTCTGACCGCCCGATAGGTTGCTAACCGGGGTGTCGTCGGGGAATCCACCGAAATTTAGTCCGTTTAGGACACTGCGCGTTTCCGCTTGATAGGTGAAACCGCCTTTGGCACGGAAATTGGCCTGGAGTGAGTCATAGGATTTCAAGAGCTGATCGTACTCTTTAGGGTTTGAAAAACTGCTCGGATCCGCCATCTGTTCTTCCATCGCGCGCATTTTATTTTCAAGGGCAATCAGCGGGCTGAACACAGAGAGCAGCTCATCATAAATGCCTCTTGTTGAATCAAGTGTCGCGTTCTGCGGCAAGTACCCCATGCTTCGATCCTTGGGCATAATGACTTCACCGCTGTCGGCGCTCATCTCACCGGCAATAATTCTCAATAGTGTTGACTTGCCGGCACCGTTACGCCCAACAAGCGCCACACGTTCGCCAAGCTTCACTTCAATCGATATATTTGATAGAACAAGATCAGTAACAAAGGATTTGCTGATCTCATTAGTTTGCAAGAGCAACACGGTTCTTCACCTCAGGGAATTAGGAATAAAGACAGTTATTGTGCAGATTTTAACCATAAGCTTATGGCGCTATTGTGCAAGAATATATGTACTTATTGTAGCTTAATCTTAATTTATTCGGCAACTACAGGTTATGCGTATAGACATGGGACATTAAATCTATGAAGATTGTGAAACATTTAACAAAAATGATGGTGAATATAGTATAGTTGAGCTAGAAACGTGAACGAAACCGCGTAGATTAGCTTTGTGAGAATGGGGGAACCCGGTCATGGCAAGCCAAAAAGTGCCACAGGCGACGGCCGAGCGTCTGCCGCTTTATTATCGAACGTTACAGCGTTTAGTCGCTATAGGCAAAACACGTATTTCATCATCGGAATTTGGCAGTATTGTCCAAATTGATTCAACAACGATACGTAAGGATTTTTCCTATTTTGGCGCGCTAGGAAGAAAAGGATACGGATATGATACGCAACGCTTAATGGAATTCTTGAAAAAAATTCTCTATCAGGATGAATTGTCCAAAGTTATTTTGATTGGTGCCGGACATCTGGGAACTGCGTTGCTCAATCACAATTTCCAAAAGAATAATAATACAAAAATCGTAAGAGCTTATGATGTGGATCCGTCAAAGGTGGGGAAGGAAATCAGCGGAACTGAGGTTCATCCAATGAATGAACTTGTAACGGATGACAACAGCGACATCACCGCGGCCATTCTGACTGTTCCTTCTGCCCATGCACAAGAGGCAGCGGAAATGGCGATTGCTTCAGGTATTCATGGTTTCTTAAATTTCTCGCCAACACGCTTAGTGCTGCCCGCGGATGTGTATGTCAGGCACGTCGATATGACTGTCGAGCTCCAGGCACTGATTTATTTTCTCAATCATTCAATGGAAGAAAGGAAATCTGA
Organism: Sporolactobacillus laevolacticus DSM 442; assembly: GCF_000497245.1. GTDB lineage: Bacteria > Bacillota > Bacilli > Bacillales > Sporolactobacillaceae > Sporolactobacillus > Sporolactobacillus laevolacticus. The sequence goes on along the minus strand of NZ_AWTC01000016.1, from coordinate 164,269 downwards.
ATGATTAAGTGGTAAAATACAGATGCGATGTTTCCGGAAAAAGAACGAAAGTACGCAAGCAAAAATATATTGCGTTTATAAACGGAACAAATGTGTTTTTTAGATAAAGGTGGAATGCAGGAATGATTCAATTAAAATCAAAGAATGAAATAGCTGAGATGAAAAAATCCGGGCAGCTGCTTGCGAAGGCCCATCAGCATATCAAGACCATGATCCGTCCTGGAGTGACGACATGGGAGATTGAGGAATATGTGAATGAATTCCTTGAAAAGCATGGGGCAATTCCTGAAGAAAAAGGATTTCAAGGCTATAAATACGCAACATGTGCTTCCGTCAATGATGAAATTTGCCATGGATTTCCAAATAAGAAACCATTGAAAAACGGCGATATCGTCACGATCGATATGGTTGTTAATTTGAATGGTGCGCTCTCGGATTCGGCTTGGAGCTACGCTGTAGGCGATATTTCCGACGAAGCGAAGCACTTGCTTAAAACAACGGAAGAAGCGCTCAATGAAGGCATTAAGCAGTCGATTGTTGGCAAAAGGCTTGGCGATATCGGCTTCGCGATCCAGCAGTATGCTGAAGAACGCGGCCTCAGCGTGGTTCGCGAATTTGTCGGGCACGGCATTGGACCGACAATGCATGAAGATCCGCCGGTTGCCCACTATGGCCGTCCGGGACGTGGCCTCCGCCTTAGAGAAGGCATGACAATCACGATTGAACCGATGCTGAATATTGGCGACTGGCGTTCAAAGGTTGATCCGAACGGCTGGACGGCACGCACAATTGACGGCTCGCTTTCTGCGCAGTATGAGCATACTCTGGCGATCACGAAGGACGGTCCGGCAATACTGACCGCGCTGGATGAATCATTCGATTAACAAAACAAAAATGAATTACTGTTTAACACAACAAAAAGCTTGAGCGAATGCTCAAGCTTTTTGTCTTTGTATTAGCGGGAACTATGTACAGACTCTTGATCATCTGTTTTAGAAAAAAAGATGAATCCATCCTGTAGAACTCGGGGTAGGCACGTTTAGGGTGATCAGTACAACCGTTGCATTCATTGCCGCATGCATGAACATGGTGACCACGATCCGGCCTGTTTTATGGTACACATAGCAAAGAAAAAAGCCGATCACTAAATAAATGAGCAAATGGCTGAAATCGAAATGGAAAGCGGCGAAAAGAAGCGAGCTAATCAAAGCGGCAAATAAAAATCCGATTTTCTTTTTCAAGCTGCCAAAGAAAATTTTACGGAAGACAATCTCTTCCAGTATTGGGCCAATGATGCTGGCTGCAAGGATAAATAGCGGCGCATTACGGGTCAGTCCGACTACTTGCTTCGTATGCTCCGATGCCAGCGGCTGACCGAGGATGGCACTGTTAATCATTGCAGTGACGATCTGCAGGATGAACAGAATAAAGACGCCACAAACCGCCCAGGCGATTGATTCACCGATTGAAGCGACAGGACCACGTTCCAATCTGCGTTCGGGAATCAGAAGCAAAGAAACGATAAGTAAAGTAGCGAAGAATACGGCTGTATAGGTATCTCCATAGGCTGCACCATGTCTTGGAAACCCAGGGATGAGTGGCGAAATAAAACAAAGAAGATAGACAACAATAATCATGCTATATCTTAAAACCAAAATATGACACCTCATATCTATTAGTATAGTTTCGCATTAATTGTGAAAAGCTGAAAGCGATCTTACGCATTAAAAAGTTGATTTTGCAATGACGATAAGGTTGTTGTTCCCATTTTAACATAGCTGTATGTGTTAATCTCTTTATGCCTTTACAGTGGTTTTTTTAGCTGAGATAAATTTGGTGAAAAACTTGCAAATCAGTTTGGAATTGATTATTATATTAAATGGATTAGCACTCAGGTGAGCTGAGTGCTAACAAAGTACTTAACTTAACATTATTTTAAGGAGGGTATTTCTACATGTTAAAGCCATTGGGTGATCGTATTGTGATCGAACCACAAGAAAAAGAAGAAAAAACAGCAAGCGGTATCGTACTTCCTGATTCGGCGAAAGAAAAGCCGCAAGAAGGCCGCGTAATTGCCGTTGGTGCCGGCAAGGTTTCCGACAAAGGCGAACGCATTGCTCTGGACGTAAAAGAAGGAGACAAAGTGATCTTTTCAAAATATGCAGGTACTGAAGTAAAATATGACGGCAATACTTATCTAGTTGTTCGTCAGGACGACATTTTAGCTGTTATTGAGTAAGCTTCCGCACGATGCGGTGACTTCGACGTTACGCACAGGAAGTGATGTTGTTCGTCGAAGATCCTCAACTTACGAATAGAATATAGGAGGGACTATTCACAATGGCAAAAGATATTAAGTTTGGTGAAGAAGCACGCCGTTCTATGTTGCGCGGCGTTGACGTATTAGCAGATGCAGTAAAAGTAACGCTTGGACCGAAAGGCCGCAATGTTGTACTCGATAAAAAATACGGTTCACCGCTGATTACAAACGACGGTGTGACCATTGCGAAAGAAATCGAACTGGAAGACAAATTCGAAAACATGGGTGCACGCCTTGTTTCTGAAGTTGCTAGCAAGACAAATGACGTTGCCGGTGACGGTACAACGACTGCAACGGTTCTTGCTCAATCGATGATTCGTGAAGGTCTGAAAAACGTGGCTTCAGGCGCTAACCCAATGGGCATCCGCCGTGGTATTGAAAAGGCAACTCAAGCTGCTGTTGAAGGCTTGAAAGAAATCTCCAAGCCAATCGAAGGCAAAGCATCAATCGCACAAGTTGCTGCAATCTCTGCAGCAGACGAAAAAGTCGGCGAACTGATCGCTGAAGCCATGGAAAAGGTTGGCAACGACGGCGTTGTAACGCTCGAAGAATCGAAGGGATTCGTTACTGAACTCGATGTCGTTGAAGGTATGCAATTCGACCGCGGCTATGCTTCTGCATACATGGTTACTGACCAAGATAAGATGGAAGCTGTTCTTGAAAGTCCATACATCTTGATTACGGATAAGAAAATCTCCAACATTCAGGAAATCCTTCCTGTTCTTGAAAAGGTTGTTCAACAAGGCAGACCGATGCTGATCATCGCTGAAGACGTTGAAGGCGAAGCATTGGCAACACTCGTTCTTAACAAACTGCGTGGCACATTCAATGTTGTTGCTGTTAAAGCACCTGGTTTCGGAGATCGCAGGAAAGCGATGCTCGAAGATATCGCTGTGCTCACCGGCGGACAGGTCGTTACAAGCGATCTTGGTCTTGAACTGAAAGAAACAACGGTTGATCAACTCGGAACAGCTGCCAAAGTTATTGTCACAAAAGACAATACGACAATCGTTGAAGGTGCCGGCGAATCCGACAAGATCGCAGGACGTGTCAACCAGATCAAAGCACAACTCGAAGAAACAACTTCTGATTTTGACAAGGAAAAACTGCAAGAACGTCTAGCAAAACTTGCTGGCGGCGTTGCCGTAATCAAAGTCGGTGCTGCTACGGAAACAGAACTGAAAGAACGCAAGCTGCGCATTGAAGACGCTCTGAACTCAACGCGTGCCGCTGTTCAAGAAGGTATCGTTGCCGGTGGTGGTACTGCCCTTGCCAACGTCATTAAAAATGTTGCTGCAGTACAGGCTGAAGGAGACGAAAAGACCGGTGTGAACATCGTCATTCGTGCTCTGGAAGAACCGGTTCGCCAGATTGGTGAAAATGCCGGCCTTGAAGGCTCAGTAATTGTTGAAAAACTGAAAAGCCAAAAACCAGGTATTGGCTACGATGCAGCTAAGGATCAATGGGTAGACATGATTGCTTCCGGAATCGTTGACCCAACGAAGGTAACGCGTTCCGCACTGCAGAATGCTGCTTCCGTATCCGCAATGCTTCTGACAACCGAAGCTGTTGTTGCCGACAAGCCGGAAGAACATCCGGAACCACAAATGCCGGCAGGCGGCCCTGGCATGGGTATGATGTAATCAATTCCTGAAATCCTTGCTTTATAAGGAATTCAGACAAATAAGAGGTTTCTCATGAGTTTTTCAAAACTTTTGAGAGCCTCTTTTTTTAATACAACTTTTTAAGTTTCTTATACGTGATTTCTTTATTCCATAAAATAGAGAAGGCCCGATTTTCGGCTCCGTCATTCATTAATTTTGAAAACTGAGACCATTGTTTTACATATTTTTTGTTCATGAATACCATCCTTACCGGTATTAATTAATTCAATTGATTTTGAGTTACACTGAAATATTTTCTGTAGCAAGAACATATGACTTGTAAGATTCAATTAAAGTGATCGTTGAAGAGATGACGAATAATAAGGTGCCAATAAATGAAATGATGGATGCGATAAAATTATTTTTTTCAGTTTGAACAACTTCTGTTTGCGTTTGATTCAATGTGACCCACCTCTTTCTCATTTCACAAAGGTATTATATTCGCCTAAGTTTTTTGCGTTCTTCAAAAATTTCATGTGTTCATGATCTTAAAAAACAAAACACTTTCTGGATTTTTACAGAAAGTGTTGATGGTAGTGGCAATAAGAATAAGAAACGACCAAACGATGCGTTTGGCAAATACACTGTTTGAATGAAGCCCCTACTTTAAACGTTTAAGTTGAGTTAGTTCACAAAAAATAAACGAACAAGATGACCGTGTACAAGACAAGTACTGTGAGAGAATAGATACCGCCAAAAATCAATTTGCGTGAACGAGACAGCCGAATTCGTTTTATCGCAAGCGTCACCAGCAAAAGGATAACATGAATAAAGAGAACAGGCACGTAAAGCACGGTAAAGGTCAAAAGTCCGATTCCGCCGCTATCGGTACTGAATGCAGCCACGATGATGGCTAAGTAATAAAATGGGATAGCGAGCAGATTCACGAGCGAATAAATCCAAAAAAGAGAAAAAAACGGTTTCATTAATTTTCCTCCAATTTGTACGATTCGTTTAATCATGACGCGGTATAAGAAGCTAAGCTGTTAGTTCTTTTTCTCCGCTTGAAAAAGCGATACTTGTGTCGGCACTTCAAAAAAGGACTTTGAGTTCGCGCCGAAGTGTACAAAGTGTTCAGTCTGATTGTGGGTATCTACCGCATTCTGATCTTTCCATTCCTCAACCATTATAAATGAATTCGGCACTTGGGTATTTTCATAAAGTTCATAACTGATGTTGCCCTCTTCAGCTTGTGATCCGGCAACAAGCGGCTTGGTTTCAGACAAAAATTGATCTTTTTGTTCCGGCTTAACTCGGAACAACGCATGGATAATAATCATATCGATCACCTCGTCTTTATTGTACATGCATTTGATTGAAACGAGAATGAAATTGATTCAGACGCCGTACTTTCATTCATAGCTCCCTTCTGTATGGACATACTAAGTGCAAATGATCGAAGGGGGTTCGTTTTGATGTATATAAAGGTTATCAATAAAAAATTCTTGATTTGCATGATCGTACTTTTTTGCCTTTTATTCGGATGTTTTGCCTCGTCATCCGAAGCTGCTCAGTGTACACCAGTAAAATATAAAATCCAAAGACTGTCTGAAGGCATCTATTATCCGGTGATTACAGCGGGTATAGAGAATAGACAAATCATGGACAGAATGAACAGGGTCTTTCGTAATCATGCTGAGAACGTGTTAAAAACCGACAAAAAATACAAGAAACAGTATGAGCATGATCAATTGATCACTGCGGCAGGTCCATACTACGCCCACACCCAGCCAACCGTTCGGTATAACAAAGACTGTCTGCTCAGTGTTTCTTTTCTCGATGAATCCTACACTGGTGGCGCGCATGGCATGCACTATGAAAAAGTATACAATTATGACACACGCAGCGGCAGACAATTTCAGTTAAAGGATATCATCCGTGATAAAAAGGAACTAAAGAAAGTGAATGCCTACCTGAAAAAACAAATGATCGAGCTAAAGAACGCAGGTCGCTATGATTTCTTTCTCGATGCCTTCAAAAGTGTTGATCTGGGTAAGGGGCAGTTTTATTTTTACGATGATGGGATTGTGATTGTATTTCAGGAATATGAAGTTGCACCATACTCCAATGGAATCATCCATTTGAAAGTTCCCTACCATGTGTTCATTAAAGATCAAGATGATCAGGATTAATATGAAAAGGCTAACATGTATTTGAAAATTTTACCGAATTTAATATTACGTTAAGAAAAATGCGTTATGATTTAATTGTTCAATAAAGTATTGTTTGTTTAACTTCCCCCTGTAATATAGCTTTGCTTGAACCCTTTTAATTAAGGGTTTATTTTTTTGCAAAAATAGCCAAGCACTGTCTAGGTGTCTCAAAATATGGCTGTCTTTTCACAAGTTCAGAAATCATTCAGAAATTCTTTAATCATTTTTTAAGGATTGTCCATTAATATAAAGAATGTTAAACCAATGAACATGTTTAACCTCCCCTTTTTATAAGAACAACTCTTGAGCGCCTTAATCATAGGCGCTCCTTTTTTTTGTAAAAAAAAAGACCTTCGAGTGAAGGTCAAAATAGGATTCATCAGTTGAATTTATCAGTATAAACGACATCAAGATCAGCATAACCATTAACACCACTGACCCTGCCAGTACTTGAATATTGCCAGATATCGACCTGATAATTCGTTCCAATACCCTGATTGGTTTGGTCACTTCTATATCGCGCAAGCCAAAGGAGTATATTATTTCGATCAAGCTTTGATGAATCAATATTATTCTCATAGAAGTTTTGATTAGCATAGATTCCTAATTTATTGAAGCCTTTTAATCTCATTTCAGCAAAAAAAGCATTAATATTGTCGGACATTTGCTGAGGAGAAATACCATCAAACAGCACAGTGTTGTTTGATTTTGCTTCCACATCTACAAATGTGTATCCAAAAGAATTACTGTCAGTTATTCCTGCTTTATTTAGCAGAGACACGTAATAATCTGCTTCCGCACGCGCATCGTCTATATTCCTTGCGCGGAAGAAATGATAGGAATTAACCATCAAACCATCGATTTGCCGTGCCTGATTAACGTAGGTAGAGAAATGATCATCTTCCATTGAAAAAGATTCAGTAGGAGTGGGTGCACCCTCGGAAGTTTTTAGGATTACAAAACTGTTCCCTGCTTGTTTTATACTATCAAAATTTACATCACCCTTTAGGTGAGAAAAATCAACCCCATACTTTGCCCCAGCAGGTGGAATAAAGTGACTCCAATCACTATCTAAGTATTCTCCCCAGACGTAATTATCTTTACCGTTGCTTAGATCGATTTTTAGCCATTTTCCATCTTGACTGATTCCGATAACTTTAACTGCTGTTCGATCATATAGTGTTGTATTTACGTCTGAGTCTGTGCTAGGTGCTGCGTGAACTTTAACACTGTATTCTCCGACGTAAGAAGTGTAGGGAGTTACAGGATTAAAAGTTACTGTGCTGACCGGTGGTGCAGGCTGTGGTGCAGGAGCAGGTTGTGGTGCCGGTGCCGGTTGTGGTGCCGGTGCCGGTTGTGGAGCTGGAGCCGGAGGCGGTGTCACACTCGCTACTGGCGGAGTGCCTTTTTTAATATACTGCCCCTTAACGTAGCCCGTTTTGTTCCCGTACTTGACCAAGTACCAGCCATTGCTGCTGCCAGAAACGGTAACAATATAGCGATTATAAAGATATTTAACATGCTTATATGTTGTGCTTGGTCCTGTGCGCATGTTTAACGTTTTAGCATTAACATATGCTTTATAGGAACTGATCTTTGATTTAAGCCACTGTTTTTGCACATATCCTTTTTTTCCACCTGAGTAAATATATGCATAACTTCCTTTTGCACCGATAACCGTGACTTTGGTGTTCATGTAAACTTTGCGAATCGTTTTATATTTGTTGCTGGCTTTGTTGCGGATTTTAAGTGAGTAGGATTTTACATAGGCTTTATATGAGGAGAACTTCGCCCGTACGATCTTTGCTGCGTATTTTCCATATATGTAACGGGTTTTTCCTTTATAGCTGACTTTATACCAGCTGCCTGTTTTCCCCTTAATCGTCACCGAAGAGTTTCGATACAGTGTTCCAATTGTGCGGTATTTATTTCCGGGACCCGTGTGGACTTTTGCTTTGCTAACGGTAATGCGCGCGGTAAAAGCTGACGCGGCTTGGGCCGTATCTCCGAATGGCGCGAGAATGCTTCCTATCGCCAAAGAGAAAAATAATAGAGAAACAGCCACGATTTTTACTGCTTTATTCACTTTTCACTCTCCCCAAAGTTACAGATTGTCGACAGAACTACCCTCCTTTTTTGTCAATGTGTCAGATTTTTCTCTGTAGTTCTATTATCGGGGCTAGTTTGCTAGATTTCAAGAGTTCGCAGAATGTTGGCGTGAATTTTACAAACCCTTTAAAAACGGGTAGCGATTTCATTGACAATAGACCTAATGGATGGGTAAGCTTATTAGTGTAAACAAGTGAATAATAAATGAAATTTGGTGGAGCCTGTCAACATGGGCTCCTTTTGCTTTTTTTAGGGGAAAAAGGATAGGGGGGATAAAATGCAGATCTTGATCCAATTAGCAGTGATCATCATTTCAACAAAGCTGGCAGGGCATGTGAGTGTTCGTTTCGGGCAACCCGCCGTTCTTGGCGAACTCTTAGTTGGTATATTGATCGGGCCGGCGCTGCTTGGTTGGGTGCCGGACTCAGACATCATTCATACATTCAGTGAACTCGGCGTGATTCTTCTCATGTTTATCGCCGGTCTTGAAACGGATCTTATCGCTTTAAAGAACAGTGCAAAATCTTCCTCGGCTGTGGCAATCGGCGGAGTGATCTTCCCGCTTGGACTAGGCTTTTTTACAGGTACGCTGCTTGGTATGGATACCGCTCATGCTGTTTTTTTAGGACTGATTCTATCAGCAACTTCGGTGAGCATATCTGTCCAAACCTTGAAAGAGCTGGGAAAGCTGCAGACAAAGGAAAGCATGACGCTGCTTGGAGCGGCGGTTCTTGATGATGTCATCGTAATCATTCTATTAGCGTTTGCCATGAGCTTTTTTGGCGACGCAGATACCAATATTCTATTGGTGATTGGCGAAAAGGGCCTGTTCTTTGCATCAATTCTGCTTGTTGCTTGGAAAGGAGTTCCCTTGCTGATGCGCCTGTGCGGTAGGCTGAAGGTTACCGAGTCGGTCATAAGTGTTGCACTCGTTCTTTGCCTTATATTTTCTTGGTACGCTGAGCTGCTCGGTGTTGCCGGAATCATCGGCGCTTTTATCGCTGGGACGGCAATAGGCCAGACTAACTTTCGAGAAACGGTTGAACGGAAGATTGAACCGCTCGCTTACAGTATTTTTGTACCTGTATTTTTTGCAAGTATCGGGCTCAAAGTTACCTTTTCTGGAATCTTCGATCAGATTTGGTTCATTATCGGAATCACCGTGCTTGCGATCCTTACCAAATTCGTCGGCTCAGGTCTTGGTGCATGGATGACTGGTTTTTCATTTCTGTCCTCAATGCGGATTGGCTCCGGCATGATTTCAAGAGGGGAGGTGGCGCTTATCCTTGCATCGATAGGGATCGAAGCCTATGTCCTTCAACCGAAATACTTTACACCGCTGATTATTATCGTGATCTTGACCACATTAATCACGCCTCCGCTTTTAAAAATATTGTTTGGTCGAGAAGGTGAGCAAATAAATGCAAAATAAAAACGCGTATAAGAAATAAATATACGCGAAGTTAAACCAATAGATTTGTCAGAGTACTAGCACCTGCCTGTTTGAACAGAGCGAATGTTAGTCGATCGGTACGCGATGCTTTAATTGCGGGAACTCTTCGCGAATCTGATCAACAGTTGCCAGATCAATTTCAGCAGTAACGATAGTCTCGTTTTCGTCGCCAGTCGCAATCACCTTGCCCCATGGATCGACAATCCGGCTGTGTCCACCAAGAACGACGCCTTGATTGGAGCCGACACAGTTACAGGACACGAGAAAGCATTGATTTTCCACTGCACGGGCAGCGTTGAATAATTCCCAGTGGGCCAAACGGGCGAGCGGCCATGCCGAAGTGACAAGAAATAGTTTAGCGCCAAGATCAAGTTCTTTTCGGTAGAGTTCCGGGAAACGCAAATCATAGCAAGTGGATAAACCGACTTTTCCAAACTCGGTATCTACAGTGATTGGCTTGGTACCGCGAGTCAGCAGCTCGCCTTCCTTCGATCCGTACGTAAACAGATGAATTTTGCGATACGAGGCGATCAATTGCCCTTGGCGGTCGAATAGAACGCTCGTATTGTAATAGTTTCCGTCTGATTTTTCGACGAAGCTTCCGGCAAACAGATAGGCGTTCAGTTCTCTTGCTTTTTGCGCAAAGTGTGAGACAAAGGAACCGCTGATTTCCTCGGCTTCCTCAGTGTAGCGGTCAAATGTATTGTATCCGGTCATCCAGATTTCCGGAAGAAGAATAAAGTCGTAACCATGAAGGCCATCGAGAAGTGAATCCGCTCTTTTCGTTCGCTCGGATGCGGATTCCGTGTCACGAATTTCCAATTGAATCGATGCTATTTTCATAAGTTTGTTTTTTCCCTTCTTTATAAAGTTATGGTAAGACGTTGATAAGTGGCCTAATTTGCTAAACGAAGGCTCATGTTTTCATTTGAAAAGACATGGCCTTGTGAAATAATGAATCTAGAAATAGGTATGGCTGTAATTTTAAAAAAACTTTTATGAAGAAATTATCGCACAAATTGGCGGTCGGATTCAAAAGGAAATGCATCATTTTGATTATAGAGGTATTGAAAAGAGCCATCGTAAGATATCAGGTAAGGGGAGGCAGAGATTTTAGGTAGTCTAAGGTGGCTCTTTCATTTAATCGTATTGCGGATGGGGTAAATGTGGCTCCCCTTGGCTCCCCAAAATTTCGCGAATCCGCCGCCTCTGGCAATACCGATATACTTTGACACATAAACGCATTTAAAGGTAGAGGATAACATGGGGAATGAAGCATTAACTGCAATCATTATTTTTATAGTGGCTTACGGACTGATTATTTCCGAGAAAATTCATCGAACAATTGCTTCTATGGCCGGAGCATCTCTGCTCATTTTTTTAGGAATACTTAGTCAAAATGCGGCTATCCGATCAATTGATTTCAATACGATCGGTCTTCTGACCGGGATGATGATTATTGTATCCATAACGGCGCAGACAGGATTGTTCAAATATATCTCCATTCGTTCCGCGCAAAGCGTGAACGGACGGCCTTTCGCTTTACTTGTTGTTTTTTCACTGATCACAGCAATTGGTTCCGCATTTTTGGATAATGTCACGACAGTTTTGTTGGTTGTTCCCGTGACGTTCAGCATAGCGAGGGAGCTGAGAATTTCGCCGATTCCTTTCCTGATGTCAGAAATTTTCATGGCTAATATCGGCGGAACAGCGACCATGATTGGTGATCCTCCTAATATTATGATTGGCAGCGCAGTCCCAGAGTTAAGTTTTATGGATTTCATTGTGAATCTGGCACCGGTGATCCTGATCATTACTGTGCTAACCATTCTGCTTCTTGCATACATCTATCGTGGCTCGCTTCGTGGAAGCATCGAGGCACGTACTCGGCTTGCTGCACTTAATGCCGCTGACGCGATCAAGGATAAAACGCTGCTTGTTAAAGCGTTACTCGTGCTTTTTCTTACGGTTGCCGGATTTTTTCTGCATCAGATTATTGATGTGGAGACAGCAACGATCGCGCTTGCCGGAGCGTTCCTCTTGCTATTGCTGTCAGGCGATCGCTATTTGGAACGGGCACTTGCCGGTGTGGAATGGACAACGATTTTCTTTTTTGTCGGGCTGTTCGTCCTTGTCGCCGGACTGGTTGAGACAGGGGTCATTTCCAGCCTGGCACAAAAAGCACTTGAACTGACCGGCGGAAAACTTGTACCAACGACTTTCCTCATTCTGTGGATGAGCGCAATCGCTTCTTCTTTCATTGACAATATTCCATTTGTCGCAACGATGATTCCCTTAATCAAGGACATGGGCGAACTCGGAGTCACTCAGCTGGAACCGTTGTGGTGGAGCCTTTCATTAGGTGCTTGCCTTGGCGGTAACGGACTCTTAATCGGTGCTAGCGCGAACCTTGTCGTTGCCGGCATTTCCGGTAAAACGGGCCATCCGATCACCTTTATCAGGTTTATGAAAGTGGGCATCCCAGTTATGCTGCTTTCCATTATTATTTCAACGATTTATGTCTATTTGAGGTATTTGGTTTGATGGGTTGATGAACACAGCATTCATTGTTAAAATAGGAAAAGTAGTTCATTTGTTAAATCTTGTTGAATAATGCGATTGTAAAAGTGAAACTGGAAGCCTTATGGCCTCCGGCTTTTTAAATGGATCATATATTGCGGACACGAAAAGACCAGACGAAAACGTCTGTGACTAAATAAAATGGATGGGGTGGAACAGAAGGATGGCACAACCGAATAACTTGATTATCGTTATGGACTTCGGAGGTCAGTACAATCAATTGATCGCAAGGCGTATCCGTGACTTAGGCGTATACAGTGAATTGTTTCCGAACACGCTGACTGCAGAACAAATTAAAGAAAAAAATCCTAAAGGGATTATCTTCTCAGGCGGACCGAACAGCGTCTATGATGAGGGCGCACCATTGTGCGATCCAGCCATTTTCGACTTGGACATTCCGATTCTTGGTATCTGTTACGGTCTACAGCTGATCAGCAAGCACTATGGCTCCACGGTTGAGCGCGCGACACACCGGGAATATGGTAAAGCGGAGATTACCGCCAATACGGAAAACCCGCTTTTCAAAGGGCTTCCGGAACAGCAAACGGTTTGGATGAGCCATGGCGACCGCGTCAAAACCCTGCCTGAAGGATTTGTTATTGAGGCAAGCAGTGAATCTTGTCCGGTTGCAGCAATGGCGAATACCGTGAAAAATGTATATGCGGTACAGTTCCACCCGGAAGTTCGTCATTCTGTTCATGGCAATGAACTGCTCAGTAACTTTGTGTTCGGCATCTGCGGTGCAGAAAAGAGCTGGTCGATGGAACACTTTATCGAAGAGCAGGTTGAAAAGATTCGCGCAACCGTTGGTGATCAAAAAGTATTGTGCGCGCTGAGCGGCGGGGTAGATTCCTCGGTTGCGGCTGTGCTCGTTCACAAAGCGATCGGTGATCAGCTCACCTGTATCTTTGTTGATCATGGCCTGCTTCGCAAGGGTGAAGCGGAAGGCGTTGTCGATACATTCAAGAACCATTTTCACATGAATTTTATCCATGTCGATGCGAAGAAACGTTTTCTGGACAAGTTGGAAGGTGTCAGTGATCCGGAACGCAAACGTAAAATTATCGGCAACGAATTTATTTATCTGTTCCAGGATGAAGCAAATAAGCTCGAGGATATTTCTTATCTCGTACAGGGCACGCTTTACACGGACGTTGTCGAAAGCGGCGCCGGCGGTTCATCTCAGAACATTAAGTCGCACCACAACGTCGGCGGTCTGCCGGAAGATATGACATTTAAATTAATTGAACCATTGAATACATTGTTTAAAGATGAAGTGCGTCAGCTTGGCACAGAGCTCGGCCTTTCCGACGAGGTGGTTTGGCGCCAGCCGTTCCCAGGCCCAGGACTTGGTATCCGCGTCCTCGGCGCGATCAGCGAAGACAAGCTGGAAATCGTCCGTGAATCCGACGCGATCCTGCGTGAAGAAGTTAAAAAGGCCGGCCTTGACCGCGACATCTGGCAATACTTTACCGTGCTGCCGAACATTCAAAGCGTTGGCGTCATGGGCGACGGACGTACCTATGATCACTGTATCGCCATCCGCGCCGTCACGTCGATCGACGGTATGACCTCCGACTGGGCACGCATCCCATGGGATGTGCTCGAGAAGATCTCAACCCGAATCGTAAACGAGGTCGAACACGTCAACCGCATCGTGTACGACGTCACCTCCAAGCCACCGGCAACGATTGAGTGGGAATAATCAAATAAAGTATTTAGCTCTTAGAATTCCTTGTTGTAGGATTTCTAAGGGCTTTTCTATTTATTGATTTAATTTAAATTACGACTATCTAATTTTAAATAAAATGAATTAAGATGGATCCTTTTAATTCAATAAGCCGTGATGAAACAACAAGAGGATAAATGTCTATTTGCGTTTTATGGCTTCTATAGCATAAAGTGTTTTTGTCGTCCAAGTAAAAATTTTTAAATTTTCTATCGATTTTCGCCTTAGTGCTATAGTCATGATTAATTGTTTCAACTATAATAATAGTAATTTATGCTTGGTTATTATTTACTTATTTACATAGAACAAGAAAAAATGAATAGCAAAGGCAAATTTATTGAGAAAAGTGCTGATGCTACTGCTATAAATGCATTTAGTTTATTCGGCGGTTCAATAAATTAAATTTTTGTTTTCCAGCATCATTGAATACAAAGAGTAGATACAGTATTAACTAGGGGGAGGAAAACGTGTACTTAAAACGCATTAAAATAAACAATTTCAGAAAGTTTGGGCTTGGAAATAACGAAGTAGAACTTGTTGACGCACAAAGTTATTTAAAAAGGAAAGAAGCTAAAGATGTGAATATAGCTTCAACTACTACATTGATTGTAGGAAAGAATAATGTAGGAAAGACAACTATTATTCAAGCTATGAATAAATTAATTCATGGGGAAAATATTAATTCAAATGATTTTAATTTCTTCTATTTGAAAAAATTATTTTCCGAATATAAGATTGACAATTACAAAAATATACCAATTATAGAGTTTATTGTAACTATAGGGCTTGATAAGGGGAGAGATGACTATGTAACAAACATTATTCCATTTATGTTGTTAAAAGATATAGATGCTACAGAAATGAATATAATTGTGAGATATGAGTTAACTGATACAGAGCTGTTTATCAGTGCAGTGAAAAAGATCATTACTAAAAAATACAATGAATCCGTGAAATTTTCTAGAATTTTAGATGTAATTGATGATTCCCACTACACAGTCAATTATTATGATAAAAATATGAAAAAAGTTGAAAAGTTCCATCTTAAAGATTTAATAGATCTGGCGATGGTCAAAGCTAATAATGTGACGGGAGATAAATGTCTTTCAGATGCTTTTAATAAAATTATACAGTATCGGTATGAAGAATTATTTAAAGATGAAAAAGAGGCATTGGAGGATAAATTGGCCAAAATTAATAATAGCCTAACCAAAGATATTGAGAGAAAACATACAAAGCCAATAAATTCTTCTTTAAAAAGAGTCGTTTCAGGAGATATATTGCATGTTTTATTAAGTGCAGATTTGACGTTTCAAAAATTAATAAGAAACATGGTTAAATATGAGTATATTGAAAAAGGTAACCATATCCCGGAAAATCAGTTTGGTCTTGGCTATACTAATTTGATGATGATAATTGCAGATTTAATAGATTATATGGAAAAATATCCAGATAGTGCTTTTAACAGCCGAATAAACCTAATATGTATTGAAGAACCGGAAACTTATATGCATCCACAAATGCAAGAATTATTTATTAAGTATATCAATGATGCTATAGCAACATTACTGTCTTTTCGGAATAAGAATATTAATAGCCAATTAATTATTACCACACATTCTTCGCATATTCTGAATAGTAAAGTACATATAGGAGAAAGCTTCAATAATATCAACTACGTTACAGCTAAAGATAATTTCACCAAAGTGATCCCATTAAATGATATTTTAATTTCACCAAGTGGGACGACGAATGATAAAGATTTTAAATTTATAAAAAAACATATTAAGTTCAATTTCTCTGACTTATTTTTTGCGGATGCTGCAATATTAGTTGAAGGTATAAGTGAGTATAATTTGTTACCTTTTTATCTTAATCAGGACAGAAATTTGAAGCATAAATATATAACAATTTTGAATATAAACGGAGCTCATGGGTTAGTATACACTAATTTAATAAAAGCTCTTAAAATTCCAACTCTTATTATTACAGATTTGGATATTAAACGTGATGACGCCGAAAAAGAAAATTTCAAGCAAATAAGTAGTTTGAAGGGAAGGACAACCACCAATCAAACAATAAAAGCATTTAATAGTGGTATGGATAATATTGAAGACTTAGCAAATTATTTGCAGGATGAAAATATTTATGTGCTTTTTCAAAGAAAGACAGGATACTATTTTCCTACAAGTTTTGAAGAAGCATTTATAGCAAAGAATTTTGATAATGCTATTTTAAACGAGGTGTTAAAAAGAATAAAACCTGGAATTTATAATGAAATTTTGGGTAATTCGGTAAACTATCAATACAATAAAAAATATTCATATAAATGGCAGTCTAAGTTATCTAATGATAAAAGTAGATTCTCAAATGAAATATTGTACGAGATGATGACACAAGAAGATAATATTCCTACTTTACCTAATTATATCGAAAAGGGATTAAAATTTTTAAGTTTAGAATTGGGAAGCCGGTGATAGTAATGCTTAGTCAGATTTCTAGGGAAAATCAGCAAATAGAAAAAGCTACAATAGATAAAATATTTAGGAATATAGATGATAAAAAGTGTACCATTTTTAATGCTGGTGCAGGAGCAGGAAAGACATATGCATTAATACTAAGTTTAAAGTATGCCGTTAATACATATGGAAAAATGTTAAAAGAACACAATCGACAGATTATTTGTATTACATATACAAATGTCGCTACAGAAGAAATCAAGAAACGGTTAGGAAATACTAGCATTGTACGAATATCCACGATACATGAAAGAATATGGAATTTTATTCATGGATATCAAAAAGAACTCGTGGAATTGCATCTTGAAAACCTAATTAAACAAGTAGACGAATTAGTGGAACAGACTACAAACCAAAAAGAATTTGAATTGTATAGACAATTATCAAATGATGATAAATCAAATTTTTTTAATATTATGTTTGAAAATAAAGACACATATTATAAAAGTTATAATTTGGGCGCCAAGGATTTTAAGCAAGCATTATCAAGTATACTTGGAGTTTATGCTTCATTATTAAAAAATGTTGCTCATTTTAAGAAAATAGTTAACACGTTATTTAGAATTGGAAATTATAAAAAGTGTATTCAAAATATTCATGAGAGTAAACCTGGTTACAACGAAGTTTTATACAATGTTCTGTCTAATAGAGATCAACTGCATCGAATGAAAATTAGTCATGATACATTATTAGAATATGGGTATCAGATGATTAAAAAGTATGATCTTTTGAAAAGATTTCTTGTAGATAAATATCCATTCATGTTTATTGATGAGTATCAGGATACAAAGGAAATAGTTATTAGCGTTATGGATATGTTACAACAGTTTTCAGTGGATATTAAACATCCAATTTTTGTTGGATATTTTGGTGATTCTGTCCAGAATATTTATGAAGATGGTGTCGGAACAAATATAGGAAATTTTCATTCTGGCCTAGAAGTGGTGAACAAGGAATTTAATAGAAGATCGGCGCAAGAAATTGTTTACGTGGCCAATAAAATTAGAAATGATGAAATTGTACAAAGTTCAATATTTGAGGATTGTCAAGGGGGGAGCGTGGAATTTTATGTGGGAGATGAAAGAGATGCAACGGATTTTATTGAAAAAAATACTTTAAATGCAACAAAAGAAAATCCAGTACATTGCTTTATGTTAACCAATAAATCAGTTGCTCAATTTAGTGGGTTTGAAAATTTGTATTTGCTATTTTCAAGCACACAATACTATAAGACTTATTATCAGCAATTAAATACGGAATTGTTGAGTGATGATCCATCTAAGTTGGGAGAAATACCACTTCTGATTTTTAGAATAGTAAAATTTATAAATAAAGTCCGCAATGAGGAAACTTCTATTACAGATGTATTAACGTATTCAATATATGCAAATAATAATTTGTCGCAGGTAAAAGTATTGGTAGACTTGTTAAAAAGAATTGAAGGAACAACATTGTTAAATAATATTCAGTCTATATGTGGTTTTTATCAAAGTGAGGATAATTTAAGTTATAAAAAAGTCATTGATTCTCTGTTTGACATTGATGAGTCTTCAATAGTTGATATAAAGAGATACATGATTCAAAAATTATATCCGAATATGACTGAGGAGATAGAAGATGATGCAAGGAAAAATGTTGAAAATATTTTGAATTTAGAAATGAATGAATATACAAGATGGTATGATTATTTGACGGGGAATCATCTCGGGAATGTCGTATATCATACGTATCATAGAACAAAGGGACTAGAATTTGATAATGTGATAATTGTGTTAGGAAATTCGTTTGGCAAAGAAAGAAATTATTTTAATCTTTTCTTCAAAAACTATAAGGATAGCGGACATTTAATCGACGAAGATTTGAAAAAGTATGAACAGGCTAGAAACTTGTTATATGTTTCTGTTACACGTGCTGTTAAGAACTTGAAAATATTGTATATTGATGATGTATCAGGATTTTCAGATGTGGTTGAGAGTATTTTTGGTGAAATTCAAGTGTACAGTAGAGATAATTAGTGACAATAAAACGACAAGATATTACCTGTGAAACTGAGATGACATATAGAAGCAGTACATAAATTAACAAAAAAACAACTCAATCAAAAAAGAATTTGAGTCGTCATTTTTATCAACGCGATTCTGTTATTATAAAATACCTCAAGTTTTTCAGAGGACTTTATGCAATAGGTAATGTGTATTTATGTATATTGCTAATAGAAAAGCCCAATTCTGCCATGTTTTTGGGATTCTTTTCTGTCCTAAAACTAGTGGGATTTTATGTTCTGACTTTTTGTTAACTATATCTTCATAATTGAAAGTTTAGCTTGTTATATTAAATTGTTAAACTCATTTGAAGGTTCTTGCTCATTGCATCTTTAGTCCACTTTTGATAATCAGACTTAAAGCTAATTTCATCAGTATTTTTGTAACGTGAGAATTTAAAGCCTTCATATTGCGGAAGCCTTTTTCCACGAATATCAGCCATAATTGTACGTCCAATTGCTTCTCCTAGTTGTGTTGGAACAGCATTTCCAATTTGACGATATTGTTCAACAATTTTCCCACAAAAATGCCAATCATCAGGAAAACCTTGAATGCGTGAATACTCTTCTATTGAAAGTGGGCGCAGCTCGGTCGGATGAACTAGATCCGTGGCCTTCATTAGCGGATTGGTTAATAAAGTTGGCGATACTTTATTAAAATCCAACCGTCTAAAGAACCCGCTTTTTCCACCGCTACTATTGTAAGCGTTTCCCATTGCTTTTTTTTGGTCTTCAAGCGATAAGGAGCGCCAATTTCCGCCCTCTGGTATTTTTGTATACCAATCTTTACGACCTTTTGGAATATCAACGTAGTGGTGTATACCTTTTTGGATATCGCCGATCGCATCACGCAAGGTTCTCCATTTTGGAAGTCCGTACTCTCCATTTTCACTGTGTGTAGGTGTCAGATAAGGTAATTTTTCTGTGCCTAATTTTCCGAGCAAAATAATTCTTTCACGACCTTGTGGGGCACCAAAGTTAGCTGCGTTATATAATTGGAATGAGACTGCATAGCCCATTTTTTCAAAGCGATTTAATGTGTAATGAAGCACGCCACCTTTAACGGGTTTATCGTTAGTATCATCGAAAATAGCTTCAACAGAAAGTAATCCACGGACATTTTCTAGAATAAAATATTTCGGGCGTATTTCCTCAATCACGTCAATATATCGTATAAACGCTTCACCACGGATATCAGCAAAACCTTTTCGCTTGCCAGCAGTAGACATGGGCTGACAATTAGGACCACCTATGATAATATCAACTGGATATCCCATAGGTAGATTGGCATACTCATAGATACGCTCGGGTGTTGCGTCCCAAATGTCACCAATTAAACCAATATCAGAATCATTTGCCAAAATGCTTGATCGTGCGTCTTTGTTTATTTCGCATGCCAAAATAGGTTTAACGCATGTTTTTGAAAAACCATAATCAAGTCCTTGAGCTCCTGAAAAAAAGCTTAGTGCCACTATTTCAGGAATTTCATGTGAAGGACGAATTTTATCATCAGGATTCACCAAAAATTCCCCAGAGTTAATGTAGTCCTTATAGTTGTCTTCTTTAGTCACCCATGATTTCCCTACTTGCTCAGATTTGATTTTGCCATCACGCATGAGTTTACGTGCATATTGTTCTGATACTTTTAGCTTATATGCAACTTTTGTGGCAGATAACAGAATCCCGTCCATGGACACGTCTCCTTTCTTTTGCGAAACAATCTGTAGTCCTATTATAACAAAAAATACTCACTTATCAAGATCCGAAGGGAACGTTTGTTCTTTTTTTGGCGCTGATACTTTTCAAATTAAAGTCCTAAATAGTCACTCCGGATCTTGTTTACGTACTCTGATCCCAGTGTCTCAAAGACTTCTAGCAACTCATTATACGTGTTTTCATTTTGACCCACCATATTCCAAAATGCTGCTCCAATTAGCACGCTACTGGCTTTCTGCATATCGAATAACTTAGAAGGGACACTCCATGAATAAGGATTTCCTTCTCCATCAGGATTAAAAGGCAACGCAAAAAAGGCATGGCCGTTTTCTTTTGCTGCTTCAATGCAGAGCATGTCTCGCTTTGCAATTTGAGTTTGATCTAAATTTGGTTTAACTGTTTTCAATGAATAATATTCTTCTGAACCATCCAGACGTTTTATGTACAAGTCAAAAAGAGTTGGTATTTCAATTCTTTGACGCGTGCGTAATGATTTAATTTCAATAACTTCATCTTTCCAAACAGGAGAACCTTTAGTACGGTTTCTACGTTGATCTTCAATCAATTCATCAATACGAGTATTTTGAAATTGATTGATTGTTACGGTTTCTTGGTGTTGATTTTGTGCTTCTGCGCCACTGCCGATTGCAATTTCATATGCTACTTGTTCATACACACCTTGGCCAAATGATGTTACAAATGAACGCTCAAATGTACTAGATTTCCATATTTCATCAGGAACTAATCGGGATCCAAACGGATTAGTCTCACGTAACTTTTCCATGTGTTCTGGTAATGCGGCAATTTTTCGTTCTATTATGCCATCCATTTTCACACGGATACGATGTCGAATCCGCTCTTTTGTATCTTCGTTCATGCTATAACCTCACTTTCTTTTTTATATGCTAATCTTAGCAGAGTTAAAGAGTTTAAAATATCTTTATCCGTTAGAAGAGTTATATTTAATCATTTTTTGATTATGCTTCTTTCTCGAACGTCGCAGGAAGAATAGTTAGATAGCAGCGCGCCGTAAAAAATAATCTCAAATCTATTCAAAAGTGTGTCTTGTTATTTTATTTTATCATGTCATCAACTAAACCTTATTTAAACCTGTTTAAGTGTCTTTAACTCATTCAAAATACCGCTAAATCAATGTTCTGAATCCGTTGAATACAAAAGAGTGGTAAAAGGCTAACACAAATCGAATTGAGCAAGCCTATTTGATAGTGTTTATTGTGCCTAACAAACGGTAAAACTGCTTAAAATTAAATAGTTCCCTGCCAACACCCCTGCCAGAATTGATGATCTGGCAGGGGTGTTTTTATTATCATGAAGCTGTATTTTGACACTGATAACAAATTATATTTTCCTCTTCTCGATTGTTGATTGTTTATAAAAAGGAGTCCGGTAATTTATAGTAAGTAGGGTATAACTGTAATAGGGGTAATTGTCCTATAAGTAAAGCACGAGGAGGAGAAGTCATGACGCAGTATTTGGTTGCTATTCACCACCCCGACGACTACGATCCTTCCATCGCAGAGGATGAAGCAATGCACCGAGAAATCGATGCGCTCAACGACGAGATGAAGGCCGCTGGTGTCAGGGTTTTTGTGGGCGGCCTGCACCCGGTAAGCAGTGCGAAGTCGCTGCGGGCACAGTCCGATGGTGAGGTGCTTATCACCGACGGGCCGTACCTGAAGACCAAGGAGCACGTTGGTGGTTTATGGGTGCTGGAATGCGCTGACCTGGACGAGGCGTTGACGTGGGGGCGCAAAGCCGCCGTCGCCTGTCGGGTGCCGGTCGAGGTGCGCCCGTTTCACTGACGGAGGCATGGAGATGACCGAGTTTTGATTGACGAAGCATTTGGAAGAATAGAATCGACCGCAGCGGCCGGTTCTTTTTTTACCGCTAATCACTGTCGGTTTTAAATTTTCTCAAGATTTCAGGTACTGCTAAGTGGTTGCGGGCGCAGTTGTTGATAAACCACACAATTGCATTCGTCCGTTTAACTTTTTTATCGGGCACATAAACAGTATCGCTTTTTGACATGATTTAGGGGTATTATATATCCATAAATTGAAGAAGATAAAGCCAATTCAATGTTGAGGTTTGACTGCCGAAACGGCGCGCGAAATGTAGATTCCTGTTGTTGGATAATAGAGTGATAAAAGGAGAAATGGAAATGTCCTATATCGTTGATTATAAAAATGTGTCTAAGATTGGATTAGAATCTTCACCCGTAGCAGAAGCGCTTGCTGGTTTACGTGCAAATGAGGCTCGTTACTTTATGAACAAATACAAGCATGAATTTACGGTTGTACCAGCCAACGAAAGCCAGGAGACTCTTGATTATGTGAACCGAATTTTGAAAGAACGTGATCTTGAATTTGCGGCCAAGCCTCTCGAAACATCGCGTTTTCAAGTGGAAAATATCAAATTTGCCTACGTCTTTTTTGAGGATGGACTTGAGGTCAACGTTATGTATACGGTTGATAACCCTAAGAAGCGGGCTGTTGGTTTTAAGCTTTCTGAAGGGATGGAGGTACCCAAGGAGTTAGAAGGGAAGTTTAAGTTTGCTCGGCAGAAGTCTAAACTAGCTGGAACAATTCGGGGTTCATATTTTGTAATTAAAGGAGAATATTAAAATAAGCAAAGCATAAGTGAGGGATTCAGCCATTTTTCGCACTAGATCATTTTTTTAATGCTCAGCGCCGCTGCATGGCTTTTTTGTTAACTTTGCAACCGTGTTAACGCTAGCGCTGCCTGCGAGAAATCAAGGATATTCATTTTTGCATGAATCCATTGCATGCCTCCTCCTCAATGCATGTCACTTATGCTAAGCATGAAAACGTATTTTTGGCAGCTGCTGTGCTATATTCATAGGGAGGAAATGTAATCGAGGAGGCATATGAATGGTTAGGAGTAAAGTCGGTAAAAGTCAAGTCGAGACAGCACCACTTGGACTAGGTACAAACAAAGTCGGCGGACACAATTTGTTTCCCAATTTATCGGAGTCAGATGGTCTGGAGACAGTTCGCGCTGCTCTTGAATCGGGAATTCAGCTGCTTGATACGGCGTTCATGTATGGAAAAGGACGCTCTGAGGAATTAATCGGCGAAGTCATTGCCGATTTTCCAAGGGATCAAGTGATTATTGCTGACAAAGCGGCGCATGATTTCTCTAGCGGCGAAATGGTATTGAATAATGAACCGCAATTTCTAAAAAAGTCGGTGGATGATGCACTAAAGCGATTGAAGACAGATTATATCGATATTTTTTATATTCATTTTCCTGATGAAAAGACGCCAAAAAGTGAGGCGGTCGGTGCTCTTCAAGAACTGCGAGAGGCAGGGAAAATACGGGCGATCGGTATTTCTAATTTCACGCTTGAGCAGGTTAAGGAAGCGAATCAGAATGGCTTTGTTGATGTTGTCGAGAATTACTACAGCCTGATTCATCGTGATGAAGAAGAAAAGTTGATTCCGTATTTGAAAGACGCGCACATTTCTTTTGTCCCGTACTTCCCGCTTGAATCCGGTCTTCTTACCGGCAAGTACACGAAAGATTCAACGTTTGCTGAAAATGATCGCCGCAGCAAAAGTGAGAAATTCACGGGCAAATCGTTCCAAAACACGATGGCGGCGGTTGACACACTCCGCCCGATTGCACGTCAGCATAATGTTGATGTGCTTCAGATTGTACTGGCGTGGTATTTGGCTAATCCTGATTTGACTGCAGTGATTCCCGGGGCACGGAATGCCGGTCAGATTCCGGGAATTGTGCAATCTGCTGAAGTCAAACTTTCAAAAGACGAATACGATCTCATCAACCGAAACTTTTTGTCGGTGTGATTGTGAGTATCTCGAAACGACATCGGAAATCCCAAAAAGCGCCTGAGCGGCGCTTTTTTTTATCCTCCAAGAGGGTAAGAACGGAAGGATCTTTTCATTTTTAATTCGGTAAATGGTCAGAAGAACATCATGAACAGAACACCTCGCGTTTGGTATTGAGCTTACCACTTAGCTATTTTTTTGCGAATCACATGCCGCAGTTCATCCGGCATTTTCACAACCTCTAGCTCGTCTCCTAGAAACAATAACCACTCAGCATACGATGTTAATTTTTCCGTATCGTGTACATCAATAAAATCTGAAAATCTTGCTGTTTGTTGAAAAGCATCTAAATAGTGCAAACTAAGTGCTTGCAGGTGCATTTGTTTGAACTTATTAATTGCTTTTGCACCTAAGTTGATCATTAAATTAGGTTCAGGATGGCTAGCTTTTAGTTGCGCAGTGAGTTGTTGTTGTGGCATCGGTGCCTGATGATCTATATGCACAGCTTCAATGTGGTCAACTCGAAATGTTCGTTGCTCTTTATGCAAAAAATCAAAAGTTGCTGCGTACCAATTTGCATTGTGTCTGAAAAAATTTAATAGGTACACACGCCGCATGCTCTTTTGATAATCAAAGATAAGATAGCGACTCTTTAATGCGAGTTCAAGGAGTGTATTAAGCATTGGTGTGGCGAAATCGTTTAGTTCCAACAAGTCAGGATTGTTGGGATTGGTGTTCTCAAAGTGTAGCAAGCGTTTTAACTCCACTAATTCGTCTTGTTGACCGGTTGAGGCAATGGCCAATAGTTTTTCACTTAATGATTTACGATTTTGTAAATAGGGTAATTGTTGATTAGCTGTTCCTAAAAAAGCGATAAACAACGCTTTGAGCTCATTGTTGGTAAATTGCACAGCCGGCAATAATTGGTTTGTCATGATTGAATAGCCACCATCACGGCCAACTTCAGCCACGAGTGGCATCCCTAATGCTTCAATATCGTGCACATCACGAATCGCTGTTGAGCGCGAAATGGAGAACTCACGCATCAATTCGCTGATGGTAAAGAATTGGCGGTTATTCATATAACGCATCATTGTATTTAAACGTTCAGTTCTTTTCATTTCTTTTGAATTTCCTTTTAAATGGTATCGTTTTTTGACATGATTAAGTTTTACACTAAGTATATCAAATTACAGGAGGCACAAACCATGTCAGAGTACACCATTCAAACAAAAGAAGCATTCACCATTTTAGCTTATGGCACAAGGCTGCCGGATGACTATGCACAAATTCCCGCCGCAAAAGCGGAATGGTGGCAAACGATAATCAATGACGGTCGTTGGGATCAGTTAAGGCGTTTGGCTGATAACGACCTAGAATTTGCGATCAATGAAGCTGTTAATAATGAAATGTGGTATTACTCCGGCGTTCAAAGTAGCGCTGAACTGCCTGATAGCGATTATTCCCGTGCGGTTCAATTTCCCGCCGGTGAATATCTAGTCATTGCCGGTTCATCCGACAATGCAGGACAATTGTTTAGTCAATTAGAAGGCGCTGCCTTTGGGGAAGTCTTGCCTAACGCAACTGACTTTGCTTATGTTGGCGGTCCAAACACATCGGTGAAAACAAGTGAAACTGATGGAAAAATCAACGGCGAGATTTGGATTCCAATCGTTAGAAAATGAGCTAAAATGTGAACCTAGTATCGCGTTTTTATAGACTTTAGTCCGTTGAGAAAGTGAACATTAAAACTGTAAACTGCCCCCCAGATGTTGGACAATAAATCTAACTTCTGGGGGATTTTTTTATAACTAAATTCCATGGATGTTAAGTTTAGTGTTATTGAAGACTATAGTCAGAAATCAATTAGATATTATGAACAAGACTAATAGAAAAAGTCGTGACCGTTAAAAACAGAAGACCATAGACAATCACTTGTTTTCGTCCCAATTTATCCGATAGTGGGCCGAATATTAAGAAGCCAAGCGCATAAGAGATCGCGAAAATACTGCTTGCCCAGAAAGCTGTGCTTGTTGACACATGTAATTCTTGAGAAAAATCCTTAATAATCGGAATCATTGTATATACATTAGAAATTACAAATACTGCGCAAAAAGCGAATAGCCAAGCAATAAAAGAAAACTTCCACTCAGGAATTGTTCGGTTAAATTCATTTTCAGATTCTATCATTCTACTTTGGCTATTTGGCAAAGGGTATTCCTCACTTTTATAGTATGAATCCTACCCCACCCTTCGTCAGGATTCTTTACGAACACACGCACAGTTCGTCCCTGTTAATGGAAAAATTTAATATTGAAATATAACATAGGATGAAATCACATTTCTTTAAGTACTCAATCTATTTCTTTGGATGGATGCTTTTATAGCTCCCCTTCTTTGGGGATTACTCGCTTTTTATAACAAGCCATTTCCGATTTTTAAGTACTGGAAAGAATTTCTCGTATCCGGATTTTATGGTGTATTCGCTTTTTCAACATTAAATTATTTGGGCTTACAATCCATTAGTGCATCACAAGCAGGGATGATTTCAGCAGGTATTCCCATTACCATCTTAATCTTTACCCCAATTTTTCTTAAAGAAAAAATTAAATTAAAAGCATGGGTTGGAGCTATCATTTCGATCATTGGCGTTATTCTGCTGATTCAAGGCAAACAGACCGCTTCTTCTGAAGGATCAATTCTTGGTGAAATTGAAATTCTTATATCGTGTGTAGCTTGGGGAATGTACACAGTTTTTGGAAAAAAGTATGTCAAAAGGATTGATCCGCTAACCTTAACTGCTGGAGCTGCTTTTTACGGAACACTTTTAAGTGCCATTAGCTGCATCGGAACTGTTGATCCAAGTTCCATTCATATGTCTCCAAATGCATGGCTTGGTATTGCTTATGTGAGTACCTTCGCTTCAGTCATCGCTTTTGTTTTATGGAATGCTGGTGTAAAAATCGTTGGTGCAGGACAAGCCGCTCCATATATTAATTTGCTTCCAGTTTGGACTGTTTTATTAGGTGTCCTTTTATTAAAAGAACAAATATCTGGAATCACTTTAGTGGGAGGAATAATTACCATTATTGGAGCTGTTCTAGCCAGCGGTAAGAATAATGCGGTGAAAATACAACAAAAAGTTAACTTTTAGTAGAAGGCCTGCATTGAAAATAATACATCTATTGGTGGGGTGGCATATCATTCAATTGAAAGCCAGTCATAAGTTCAAACGAAAATACTGTTATTTTAAATCGATATGAGCAATCATTTTGAAAAGGATATAGAGAAGTATTTTTTATTTTATCTGAACAGCCCCCTGAATTGGATTTTGACTATCCAACTTTAGGGGGCTGTTCATTGAGGGGAGTTTTGATTCATCAATGATATCGAATACCTATTTGCTAAAAAGCGCAAGAACTTCCTCACTCATACGCACTTTTTCGGAAAGATATAGGAAATGCAGTGTTCATGTTCTTCCTTAGTCGATACAGTCATCGCATCCTCGACAAAGATTTGCTCATAACCACGCACATACGCTTCCCGTGCCGTTGTATCAACGCCAATTCCCGTTGAAATGCCGCATAATACAATCGTCTCAATGCACTGCGACGCAGTTGCAAGTCAAAGTCGGTACCATAAAATGTGCCTCATTGACTTTTGGCTATTAGATAACCGCTCTGAAAAGCATCGAGCTCAGGCACATAATGATCCCATCCGTCAGGAAACCCAGACACGGACTTCGCCCCCATCAACGGGGGAGAAAAATCAACATTGAGCTTTAACAGAGTTAAACGGATAAAAGATAAAGTTGAATCTTGGGGTGTTAAGGATGACTGAACGTTTTCAGATCACGGAATTAATGCGGGAAGAAGGGATATGTTTCTATAGCATTATCAGCTCTATTATTTAGTTGGTGACAATTTTACAACATCATTAGTCACGTCATGAAAATTGCCATTTTGCTCAACCCATGTTTATTTGCGAAATGGGCGAAAGAAAGCTCTAATTTCCCTGGCTAGCAACTCGGGTTCTTCAAATGCAGCAAAGTGACCTCCCCTTGGCAGTTCCGTCCAACGTTGCACGTTATATGTGCGTTCAACCCACTCGCGTGGTGGACGATTCACAGGTTCCACAGTCAAGGTTGCTCCAGTTGGTACCTCTATGCGCCGAAACATTTGAGTGTTTTTTGGACTATGCTGGTGATCGTAGTACAAGTGAATTGAGGAATTAATGGTTTCGGTTATCCAATAGATTGTCAAATTTGTTAACAGTTCATCTTTACTGAAACGTCTTTCTATCTCACCATTACAATCGCTCCAGGACCTGAATTTCTCAATAATCCAAGCTGCAAGGCCAGTAGGTGAGTCATTGAGACCATAAGCGAGCGTCTGAGGGCGAGTGGACTGCTGGTGCTCATATGCTCCATCTTCTTTTTCCCACAATTTGAGTTTTGATACATACTGTTGTTCCGCTTCTGTCAGGGGGGCTGTCTTTTGGTTAAGAATCGGACTGGCAAATGCGAGAATGTGAATGCCAATCATATTTTCGGGATGAAAACGCCCGAGGTTTGTCGCTACACCTGCTCCAATATCTCCTCCGTGAGCTCCGAAATGACGATAACCCAGAATGTCAACCATGAGTTTTGTCCAGAGGTCGGATATGTCTTTCAGTGTCATTTTCCGATAATTAGGATTCTGTGAAAACCCATATCCTGGAAGCGATGGAACGACTACATCAAAGGCATCTGTTGCATCGCCACCATGTGAAGCGGGATCAGTCAGCAGGGGAATAATCTTCGTCATTTCAAAAAATGAACTGGGCCATCCATGAGTGAGGATCAAGGGCATGGGCTTTGGACCAACGCCGCACTCATGGATAAAGTGTATCTTTAATCCATCAATTCTTGCTTTAAATTGCTGAAATCCGTTCAGGTATTTTTCTTGATCTCGCCAATTGAAATCCTGGATCCAATAAGAAACGAGCTGCCGTAAATAACCAATGTTGGTGCCGTCATTCCAATTTGCTTCTTTAGGAGCATCCGGCCATCTCGTCTGTATTAGCCGCCTCTTTAGATCATCTAGAACAGACTGAGTGACATCAATATGAAAGGGTGTAGCTCGCACGACTTTCCCTCCTTGACTCATCAGGTGTAACCCTCTAAAATATATTTTAATGGTTTCATTGTAATGATGATTAATGTGATTTGTCAATGATTGATGCACTGATTTTGGAAGGAAGAATGGTCATCATGATTGGTAAAAATTTTGAATTAATTGCAGGAGCTGCATGTTTGAATTTCACGAATACCCTAGGTGGAGCTCGGGGCAAGACAAATGAAACCGAGTATCTTAAAAATTATCAAGATCTATTGAACTGGAACCTCTTAGCAGGTTTATTAAGCGCGAAGCAGGCTGAGTCTCTAGAGTTAAAATCGAAAGATCATCAGTCCGAAGCAAATAAAGTTTTAGAAAAAGCGAAGGAATTAAGAGAATCGATTTACCATATTTTTTCTGCTATCGCTTCTGGGCAGATACCGCCAAATTCAGATCTTGTGGTAATGAATAGAGAGCTCGAACATGGGCTTCATCACCAGCGAATTGTTTGGACATTATCAGGTTATAAATGGGGGTGGGAAGAACCAACCGAATTAGATTCACTTCTCGCTCCTATCGCGCGCTCAGCAGCAGACTTAATCACTTCTGCTGATTTAACACATGTTAGAGAGTGCGCCAGTCCTTCTTGCAGCTGGCTCTTTATGGATGAAACCAGAAATAAAAGCCGTCGGTGGTGCAACATGAAGACTTGTGGGAACAGGAATAAACTTAAACGTTTTCGTTCCCGACATGTACGTAATGAGTAAGAGAGGCATCGCTAAGAAGAGTTACCATTGCAACTTTGATGGAGATTTTTTTCGACCGAAACTTCTTGGCTGTGTGATTGTTTCGAAATATCATCGGAAATCAAAAAAGGCGCCTGAGCGGCGCTTTTTGAGCAACAGGGTTTGTCACATTTTTGAATGGTAGGATAATTAAAAAAAGATTTTTAGTTTTTCGCTCTGTAGATATACATTAATGCCTGTTATTGATGATGATATCGTTTCCATCCTGCAGGCCCGATTAAACAAGATTACATATCGGCACATCTAAACAAGTAAAATAAAACCTATATCGCTCCGGCGATGAATAAAGAAGACACCAATCAGTACCCGCGGCAAGCCAATGAGTTTCATTCGTTCAACGGAAAACTGGCCGACACCACTTAACTATCCTCAAATCCCCCGGCATATGAAGTTCTTCGCAACGATTTCATATCCTGGAGAGGAGGTAGACCAAAGAGTCTCCGATACTCCCGATTGAACTGTGACGGACTTTCATAGCCTACTGTCAAAGCGGCTGTCGTTGCCCCCATGGGACCACTCAACATGAGACGCCTCGCTTCCAGAAGTCGAAGCTGCTTCTGGTACTGCAAGGGTCCCATTGTTGTGACGGCTTTGAATTTATGATGCAGCCCAGAGATACTCATGTTGCAGGATTTGGCGAGCTCCTCAATGGTGAAAGAGCGTGCGTAGTTTTCTTTGACCCAATGAATGGCCTTTCCGACTCCGTCCGCTCTTTGATCAAAGAGCGCCTTTTGCAAAAATAAGTGCCCAAAATCTCCTGACAGCAAGTTGAAAATCATTTCCCTTTTGATCAACTCGGAAAGAAATCGAACGTTTTTAGACTTATCAACAAGCGTCAGCAACCGGAAAAATATGTCCAGCAGCGCGGCATCTGATTTTCCAATGAAGGCACCGGCACCCCGGTTTTTCTCCTTTGGCTCCGTGCTGATTTCCGCCTCCATGGCCACAGAAGCTATTTCTTGAGTCGTAAAATCGACACGTAAACCGATATACGGCGATTCTTCCGTAGCGTCGATGACTTGGGCGGCAGCCGGTATATCGATGAGTGACGTCAAATAATCGCCCGCCGAGTAATGAAAAATTTCTTGACCAAGGTAAAACTTCTTAGTCCCTCGAAGGATCAGGCAAAAAGAAGGTGTCAACACCCCCTGACTTTTCGGCGTTTCACGACTGCTCCTGACAATCGTAAGAAACGGAACTATTGTTGGCGTCCGTCCGTCTGCTGAGGTAATCCGATCCGTCATGGCAATGAGTTGATCCAATGCTTTCTTATGAATAGAAACACTCTTTCCAAAGTTAGCTTGTTTACCCACTCTTTGTTCCGGCATGAATTCCATTCCACCCTTCTATTTTTAATTTACATAGATTTGCAGCTTTAGGCAAGTTTTATGCAGCAACGGTCTACTTCCTTCCGCTAATTCCATCCATAATATTCTTCAGGAACACAACACAACTGAAAAGGAAGGAAGATAATCATGAATCAATCAAAGTGGATCATTTTAACCATTATTATCGCATGTCAACTGATTGTTGTGCTTGACGCCTCCATTATGATAACAGCAATACCTCAAATCGGTCGATCGTTGCATATGACAGCAACCAGCTTGACTTGGGTCCAAAATGCCTACATTTTGCCGTTCGGCGGTTTCTTGTTGCTCGGTGCTCGGGCAGGGGATCTTTTGGGGCTCAGAAGAATGCTTGGTGTAGGTATTGGATTATTCTCGCTTGCCTCCACACTGGCTGGTTTGGCGCCGACAGCCGAATTTTTGCTGGTTTCCCGTGCATTCCAAGGCTTTGCGGCTGCTTTGGCAACGCCTGCTGCGCTAGCATTACTGTCAGCGAGCTTTGTAGAGGCCAAGGAACGTGCTAGAGCGATCGCGATATACAGCGCGGTTTCAGCTGCAGGTGGCAGTATCGGTCTCCTTCTTGGTGGATTTTTAACTGATTTTATTTCCTGGCGCGTCGGGATGTTTATCAATGTACCCATTGGGATTGCTTTGCTGTATTTGGTACAGAAGTATATACAGAAAACAGGTACGAGGACCGGACGTTTTGATTTTTGGGGTGCAATTGTCTCTGTCATCGGCATGACTGCGTTGGTATACGGTTTTGTTCAAGCTGCAGATCGCGGTTGGGGGGAACCCGAAATATGGATTTTGCTTGCAGCCGGGATTATTATGTTAGCGGCATTCGTTCTTATTGAAGCCCGGGCGGCGGAGCCGATCATCCCGCTCCGATTGTTTGCGAACCGCCAGCGGTCCGGGGCTTATCTTGGAAGGTTCCTCTTGGTGTGCGGGAATTTTTCACTCTTCTTCTTTATCCCTCAGTATTTGCAAAACGTGCTCGGTTTCAGTTCGTTGGAAGCAGGTGTAGCCTTCGTGCCATTTACAGGCGCTCAATTCGGGATGATGTATTTGATGCCCGGGTTGGTGCACCGTTTTGGAAATAGGAAAGTCCTGATGGCCGGTTTGCTATTAGCCATCATAAGTACCCTCTGGATAAGCCGGATCGTTGCCGTGCAAGCCCAGTTCTTTCCGCAAATGTTCATCCTATTGACGATCATGGGCATTGGCGCCGGCATGGCTTTCCAACCGCTTACCGCTATGGGGCTCTCAAATGTGGATCCTCACGATACCGGTGCAGCCTCGGGTCTGATTAATGTTGCGCATCAAAGCGGTTCCTCGATGGGACTGGCTATTCTCATATCCGTATTTGATGCAGCTATCCGTACGGATCAACCGTCAAAGATGCATTTCGCTCAAGCTATATCGAGCTCCATATTGGGATCAGTGTTATTTGTAACGTCTGCCCTTATTGCGACGCTGATCTGCTTTCTTCCAGCAAGCCAACCCACACGAGAAAAAGCATTAACTGATTCATGACAGGGACTGGAATGGTTGTCTATATGATGGAACATCAGTGGTTTGAAAGATAAACGCGTGATGCCGTTTGTCGGAGTGCATCGTCCAGCTGTTATCCCGACGGAAGTAAGTTTTAATAATTTATTAGAAGAGATTTAAATGGTTTAACCTATCCCTAAGCATTGAGCTAACGAGTATGATCGTTTAATAAAACAGCGACAGTCCAGGACTTTATTTTCTCGTCCATGACTGTCGCTATTTCGATTTCGGGGGTGGCCTAATATTTCTATCTTAAAGTATTTACACATCGAAAATACTAATCATTTAATCCTTTTCCATCAAGAATTTTCTGCATGTATTTTTCAACTCTTGATGCTCGAGTTTTAGATTGTTTCGCTTGGGAAAAATAAAGGAGGTAGGCTCTTTGGCGTCCAGGCGTCAGTGCTTCGAATGCAGTCTTTAGAGTAGGGATTTTATCCAGTTTACTTTGGAATTCTTCTGGGATTGCGAATTCAGTGCTCTTCTTTAAGTTTACCTTCAAACCGGCTTTTTCCACTTCAATGGCTTCATTGATGTAGTCTTTCAGTGTATCTTCCATTTCAGCAATTTCTTGTACATTGGTGAACCGAATCTGGCGTGCCGCCTGTACATTCTCGGTTTGTTGGATGAGAAGACCATGGGCATCCTTTAACAAGGCACCTTTGTGAAACAGAAGCGCACAGTATTCTTTAAATCCATGGATTAAAACGATGTTTTTATTTTCAAACGTGTAGCAAGGATGCATCCACTTAAAATCTTCGGTCAACTCGCAGCCAAGAACAATCTTTCTCAACTCTTTAAATTCTTCCTGCCACTTTGTGGTTTTACTTAAAAATTCATCAACCTTAGGATTCATTCTACTGTTTGGCATCAAGGAACACCCCTCATCAATTTTCGATCAGCTGACAGTCAAGAATGATCATTCTCAATTTCTCGAATTCATTCTGTACTTTTTGGCGTTACTTAAATGTTCATCAACCTTATATACTCATTTGTCTTAATGTCTTTTTATCTTAATTCACGGGTCTTGTCAAACGCTGGATGAGAAAAGCTCCCATTAAGGAGGCAGATCATTTTTTAACTGTCTTCCTTAATCGAGAGCATAGTATAAGGACATGTTTCTATTAACTCAGGAATCATCTTTTTAAACGGTTTCTGCTTCCTTTTCATAGATGTAAGTAACATGCCAATAATCACAATAAAGCCGCCCATTACTTGCGAGAGGATTAATTGCTGACCTAAAATTAAAGCAATGACGACTGTGAAAATTGGAATTAAGTTCATTGAAACTCCGGCAATCGTTGCGCCGAGGCTGTTAATCCCTTTATTCCAAAAAATAAACGAAAATACGGATGGAAAGATCCCTAGGTAGAGAATACCGACAGTGCCTAAAGTCGTGATTTTTTCAGGATGAAGAGGCTGAATAAATAAAAATGGCAGCATAATTACAGATCCTACAACCGCGGTCAAAGTGACTAAGGTAATGGATGGTAAATGCTTGGCTCTTTTGCTAATCAATGAATAGGCGGTCCAGAATAAGATCGCAACGATCATAATGCCATCACCTTTGTTATAGTGCGTAAAGAAAACTTGCATCAGATCTCCTTTAGTTAACACAATCAGCACACCAAGGAATGAAGCAACTAATCCAATAAACTGGATTCCGTTTATTCGTTCACGAAGAACGATTAGCGAAAAGAGCATAATTAAAGCTGGCGTCAACGAGTTAATTAGAGAACCATTTGTCGGAGAAGTATACTGCAGTGACGTATAGGTCATTGCATTGTAAATAGCGATCCCGGTCACCGACATCATAAGAATAAGTAACCAGTTTTTCTTCCAAATGCGAAACCATGAGGGCTTTTCGATAATATTAGCCATGGGAATCAAAAAGATAAGTGCAATAATCCATCTAAGAAAAGTGATCCAAACCGGTGGAAATTCTGATGAAGTATATCCACCAAAGATCATATTTCCAGCCCAAAACAGATTGCATAAAACTAATAAAAACCAAGCTTTATGTTTCAAAATTTTTCCTCCTCATTATCTATAGTTCAGAATGAATGATACTGTTATAGGAACGGTCGTTCCGAAAAATGACAAAAAAATAATTCTTAAAGCAAGGAAGTGATTCATTCAATTATTAAGTGAAATAGTGAAAAATTATTAACCTGCTGAATAAATAATCAGCCTGTTAAATTAAGTTAAGTAAAAGAAAGACAATTTTTTTGAACTATGTTTTCGACACGTGTTCTTCTCAAAGATTTTATCCTAGGGTATAGAAATAATTGGAACGATCGTTCTATTATAATATAGATCCATTTTCCACCTGTCAACAAATGACCCTTGGCCTTTTACCATTTTTAGTGTTATAACAGTTGATCTTTTCATCTACAAATAGTTGTCATAGTTTGATAGGATTATATAGAGACAAAAGGTATGTTTCTAACATATTGTCTCGTTTTTTGCGAACAGTCTAGCAGACGCTTACTCGTATGGTGAACAGAGAGGATAAGGAAGGTTATCATGAGCAGCATACAGAAAACAACAGACGTGATTTTAATTGGTGCCGGGATCATGAGCGCAACTTTGGGCGCGTTAATAAAAGAATTGGCACCTGACTGGAAAATCGAAGTGTTTGAGAAACTTGCAAGCGCAGGAGAGGAAAGTTCGAACGAATGGAATAATGCGGGCACAGGCCATTCTGCGTTGTGCGAGCTTAACTATACATCCGAAAAATCGGACGGATCAATTGATATCAGCAAAGCAATTAAAATTAATGAACAGTTCCAGCGTTCACGACAATTTTGGTCTTATCTTGTAAACGGCGATTTGATTCGCAATCCGCATGACTTTATCATGCCGATCCCTCATATGAGCTTCGTCGAAGGGGAAAAAAATGTCGCGTTTTTAAAAAAACGCTTCGAAGCACTTTCAAACAATCCTCTGTTTAAAGGAATGGAATTTTCCGATGACCCTGAAAAGCTGAAGGAATGGATTCCGCTGATTATGGATGGCCGTACAACGAATGAACCGATCGCAGCAACGAAAATCGATTCGGGAACGGATGTTAACTTTGGCGCTTTAACACGCACGTTGTTTGACCACTTAAAGCATAAAAACGTCGAAATCAACTACAAGCATCGTGTTCAAGATATAAAACGTGCGAGTGACGGCTCGTGGGTAGTGAAGGTACAGGATATCGATGGCGGTAAAACCGAAACCCATTCGGCAAAATTTGTCTTTATCGGTGGTGGAGGCGGCAGCCTGCCTTTGCTGCAAAAGACCGGTATTCCTGAGTCCAAGCATATTGGCGGGTTCCCGGTAAGCGGACTCTTTATGGTATGCAACAATCCGGAAGTCGTCCGGCAGCATCATGCCAAAGTATACGGCAAAGCTAAGATTGGTGCGCCTCCAATGTCCGTTCCACATCTGGATACCCGATTTATCGACAACAAACAAACTTTACTGTTTGGCCCATTTGCCGGCTTCTCACCAAAGTTTTTAAAAATGGGTTCAAACTTTGACTTGATCGGTTCCGTAAAACCGAATAATGTCCTCACGATGCTTGCGGCAGGCGTAAAGGAAATGGCATTGACTAAATACCTGATCCAGCAAGTGCTGTTATCAAATGAAAAGCGCATGGAAGCGTTGCGCGAGTTCATTCCAAATGCCAAAAGCGAGGACTGGGAGATTGTGGTTGCCGGTCAACGCGTACAAGTAATTAAAGATACGGCAGCCGGAAAGGGAACCCTTCAATTTGGTACGGAAGTGGTGACGGCTGCAGACGGATCGATCGCCGCATTGCTCGGCGCTTCTCCAGGTGCTTCAACTGCCGTCCCTGTCATGCTTGAGGTATTAGAAAAATGCTTCCCAGAGCAGAAGAACGAGTGGGCACCGAAAATAAAAGAGATGATTCCTTCGTATGGCGTGTCCCTTGCGGAAAATCCGGAACTTTTCCAAGCGATTCATACATCAACAGCACAGACGCTGGGATTAAACTAAAACAATGCTCAAAAGATAAAGCCTTTGATTTGTCCTCAATTAAAAGGCGGTATCTAATAGAACAAGCTCTCGAAATTCATGATTTCATTGAATTTCTGAGAGCTTGTTTCCTTTTTTCTCTATCTCACGATTCCCCTAAATCATCTGTTTTTACTCGCTACCATTTGAGGTTTAGGCATTTTTTCTTTGCACTGAGTTTTTCAGAGTTATTTTTCGAGTATGTGTTGTAAAGAGTACACCAATAATGACTAAAATCATTCCGGCTATTTGTGGCCAAGTAATCGTTGAACCATAGAGAAGTAAAGAGATCAATGCTGCATTAATGGGTACTAAATTCATATACATGCTTGTTTTACTTGCTCCAATTTTTTGAATCCCCTTATTCCAGAGAAAGAAAGCAATAACAGTTGAACCTAGAACCATAAAAGTCATTTCTGACCATGTCTGCATCGATGCATGAATGACATTCTCCCAGTCATTTTCAAAAAGAGAACCAATTGCCAAGAAAAGTGAACCAATCAACATTGTAGACGTTGTTGTCAAAAGCGGGGAATAGGTTTTCATGACAATTTTTCCGATTAATCCATAAATAACCCAGCAAACTAATGCCCCGAGAAGCAGTAGATCTCCTATGTTAAACTTTAGCGATAAAAAGGCCTGTAGTGATCCCTTAATGATGACAAGAATGACACCGAAGAGCGATAATAAAAGTCCGACACCGATGCGAGTATTCCATGATTCTTTTAGGAAAAACACGGCAACAAATGTAACAAAAACAGGAGTTGTAGCCATTATTAAAGATCCATTAATCGCTGAAGTATATTTCATTGATTCAAAGAAAAAAGCGTTGTAACCAAAAATACCGGTTAGAGACATGAACACGATACCAATACTACTTCTATTTAGGAAATTGATTTTCCATTCAGATCTAAAAAAGATAATGATCAATAATAGTATACTGGCTAAGCTAAAACGTATTGTTGCTGCAGTTAAAGGGGCAATCTCGGTGATTACATGCTTTGTGGCGCCAAATGCTCCACCCCAAAATAAGGGAACAAGCAACAGCAAAAAATAATAGGATCCCTTATTTGGTTATTGAATTGATTTCATTTCTTGTTCTCCTTAATTTATTGGACTTTTAATTATTTGGAATCTGTTCATTTATGTAGAGAAAGTCCCTTTAATACCTTATCTACAGTGTTTTTGGGCCCATACATAGCCATCCCGACAATGTGAAGATCTTCACTCCTGCATGCCTTAACAACTGCTCGATTATCCTCGTCATTGCTCGTATCGAAAAGTTCTTCTGTATAAAGTGAAAAGTGAATCGCTCGACTTAAAGCACGTTGATGCACCTTTTGGATTTGGTCTTTGTCTGCAGAAAAAACTAATACAGGCTGCTTGAACATGGGTAGGTATACATTTCCAGAACCGTCTTCATAATTCTCTCCAACGCTATCTTTAATTGTTCCGGCAATACCACTTACAGTAAACGCTGTTACATTCAGCTCTTGCCACATTTGAAGATTCTCTCTTATGACAACGGCTATTTTTGTATTTGCCTTCATCTGTATGACCTCTTTTTATAGACATTATTTTAGAAGTTGATAGACTTCGTTCATTGGTCTCAGCCAATTTTGACGCATCATATCTGCTGCCAATTTGGCGTTATGGTCTGTTAAAGCTTCAATGATAGCAGTGTGCTCTTTCACAGAGTCTGATTTAAGAGTAAGCGCATTATTTAGAAAAATATATTTAAACCGTCGA
Organism: Sporolactobacillus laevolacticus DSM 442; assembly: GCF_000497245.1. GTDB lineage: Bacteria > Bacillota > Bacilli > Bacillales > Sporolactobacillaceae > Sporolactobacillus > Sporolactobacillus laevolacticus. Next base: position 125,578 of record NZ_AWTC01000016.1, on the reverse strand, counting down.
AGATGTAGTTGTAACGTTGACGAAAAGCGATCAATGTAAGGATTATCAGCAATCTTTAAAATCAAATTGTGAAAGTGTTCGTCGTAAGTCATAGCATTGAAAGGTTGTCCATTTTTCATGGCTTCATCATATTTTTGGTTAAGTGTTCTCAATTCCTTTGTCTGTCCCGAAGCGATAACCTTAGATGCTTCTTCTGCGGCCAAAGCCTGTAAGGAAGCGAGTGGTGGATACAGTTTTAAAACGTCTGTTTTTTTGATCTGGGTAATACGTGTTTCTCTTCCAGGGAACGTTTCAATAAATCCTTGAACTTCAAGCAACTGCATTGCTTCACGAATGGGTGTCCTGCTAACACCAAGTGTTTCTGCAAGTTCTGAATCGTTAAGCTTTTCTCCAGGTTCAAGCGTTCCATCAATAATCCATCGTTGCAGTTGATCAAACGCTTTCTCCTTAGCTGACATACGGACGGGAGAAGGATAATTTTTAGGTATAGGCATATTAACGCTCTCCATATTTTGATTTATTAGAAATATATCGCATATATATTCATATGTCAATAGAATGCTGTATTTATCAACGTTGAGGGCAGCAGTCATATCTGTTAATGACACATTTTCCGTCTACTGCCGTGATAAACCAAGTGTTATTGATCATTTTAGTGGCTACAATCGAGCGCCATTTAATGTTCTGTAAGGGAGTTAAGAATAAAAAAAGTGGAATCCTCAACATCAAGGATTCCACTCTCATTCGTTTTCCTACCGTCTTAGTCATGTACGGAATACACAACGGCTTCTCTCATAGACTTTACCGTAATCTTTTTCTTCAAAAAATCAGAACGGTACTTTGCAATTATAAGCATAGGAGAATCCGTCCAATAGAACGATTCCATCCGTATAGTTAAATCTTCATCCAGATAGGGAGCGTTCAGGTCTTATTTAGAGTAAAAGTATTTCCAACATCCTGTTAAGCTAAAAGGTGGTGTGACTCCATGACGAAGCTACACCACCTTTAGTTATTGTATTAAAATCTACCTCATTTACTTAGACATTTGGGGACTAAGTAGATCTTCTAAACCTATTCTAGTAAGAAATTCTCTACGAATCCGATCTGCAACTTCCGAAACTTTTTCTGAACCATCGTCAGCCGGATCAATATGCACACGATATGGTCGCTGTCCTTTAGGAAGTGAGACAATACGTACAATCTCATTGGAAACCAACGATGAATCAATACTCTTGGGGGCAAGTGAAGCAAGCTTCTCACTAACTTGTTCCATCAAACCTTGATATTTTTCATTATACTCGCTTTGGATAACTTGATCTTTTGGATGCCCAGCATGCAGAAAATGATTCGTTCCACTAGTAAAAGAACCTGGGACAACAATTGAAGTTTCCACACCAAAGCGGGCTAATTCGGCCGCATAAGATACTGCAAGTGAATCCATTCCGGCCTTAGCAGCAAAATATGGTCCTAAATAGGGTGGCGTTCCACCTTTAACACTTGAGCTCGATACCCATATGACCAGGCCTTCCCCGCGTTGGCGCATGTTAGGCAAGACCGCGCGATTAACACGTTGTGTAGATAATACATTGATGTTATATAATTCCGCCAACTGTTCAGGAGTGAAGGCTTCCGCCGGGCCAACAACCATATGTCCAGCATTGTGGATCAAGACATCGATATGTCCATGTTTCGCTATGATTTTATTAATCGCTGAATCCACTGAATCCTGAAAGTTTACGTCCATTTCGATGGCATGAAGAGCTACATCATGCTCTAATGAATAATTTTTTGCAGCTTGAACTTGGGGCGCATTGCGTTTCGACGTTTCGCGCATACCAGCATAAACAATATGGCCACAATCAGCAAGCCCACGGGCAGTTAGTGATCCAAAGCCACTGGAGGCACCTGTGATCACAATAATTTTTTTCTCTTCACTATTCATAATTCATTCCTCCTAACGTTATATTTAGGCCATGCCTCCATTTGTAAAGATAACTTGTCCATTAACCCAACGTGCAGGGCCTGCAAGAAAAGCCACTGTTTCAGCAATATCCTCTGGTTGACCAAGACGTTCCAAAGGTACAGACTTAGCAAGATGGTCGATCGTTTTCTCGTCTTTTCCATCTAAAAATAGTGGGGTCGCTGTTGGTCCAGGCGCCACAGCGTTAACAGTGATATCTTTTCCACGTAATTCGCGAGCTAAGATCAACGTCATTGACTCAACAGCAGCTTTACTTGCAGCATATGCCCCATAATTAGGAAATTTTGTGCGAGTAATTGAAGTGGAGAAGTTAATAATAGCACCGCCTTTACGTACGCGACGTGCAGCAAGCTTTGAGACAACAAAAGTTCCACGAATATTGGTCCGATGCATTCTATCTAGATCATCTAAGTTTATTTCTGCAATTGGACTAAGAAGCATAATTCCCGCTGTATTGATGACCACGTCGATACCGCTGAATTCTGTTTCAACTGTATCAAAAAGGTCTTTCATGGCTTGCTCGTCTGCAACGTCTCCGCCAACACTGATTGCTTTACCACCTTGCTCAACTATTTCTGCTACTAAAGTATCTGCTTTCACTTTATTGCCAGCATATTGAACGGCAACAGCAAAACCGGCATCAGACAATTTCTTTACAACTGCCCGGCCAATCCCACCAGAACCTCCTGTGACTAGCGCTACTCTTAAATCATTCGTTTCATTTGTTGTGTTAAGCATAAAATCGCTCCTTTATTTTTTATAAAAGTTACAATTTTGTTCGTTTGTAACTCACAAACATTATTATACATTTGTCGGTTACAATGTCAAGAAATTGTAACCCGTAACTTTTTCCTGTATACTAAAAACAAAAAAAGGAAAGGGAAAATCGAATTGGCGATACTCACAGAGGAAAAGATTTTTAGCGTTGCAGAAGCAATGATCATGGAAAAGGGTGTAAAAAAAATTACACTTTCAGATATAGCAAAAGCCTTAGGCGTCACCCATGCGGCTTTCTATAAGCATTACAAAAACAAAGAGGATCTATTGCAGCAACTTGCATTAAAGTGGTTAAACGCCACCTCAAAAGACTTATTAGAATGGATAGCTCCGGAAAATATGGATGGTGAATCTGCTCTTCATGATTGGCTTTGGTTTCTCGCTAATACAAAGAAAAACCTATATCACAATGATCAACGAATGTTTTTCTTATATACTAGCTACTTGGAGGGCACACAAGTACTGATCAATAATCATCTTAAACAATTAGCGGAAAAGGCAGAGGTAATTAGCGGTCGTAGAGGGGAAGGTCAAGCTATTATGACCGCTTTCGTTTATTTTCATAATCCTTATTTTGCGGATCGTTGGGATCATGATGATTACCAAGAATTATTTGAAAAAGTATGGCATTTGATTTGCATCGAAAGTAATAACTAGTGTAAACAGATGGCCGATTATCAATTAACCTTGTTAGCCTTCATTTTTCAGTTTCTTACCATAATGATTACAAATTCACTCTTACGCAGTATTCGTCTACTGTTCATTATAAGCCAAGTACTATTGATAACTTTAATGCTACGCCTGAGCCCTCATTTAACTTCGTGCAAAAGCACTAGGCATAATTAAAAGAGTTGAATCCCTGACATCAAGGATTCAACTCTAATTCGTTTTGGCACCGTATTCGTCACGCAAAGGAAACACAACGGCTTTGTGCTTTTTTGCATAGAGCATAGAATTTACCGTAATCTTCCAATAAACGGAGCGATAATTTGCGGTTATAGGCATAGGGAAAATCCATCCAATAGAGCGTTCCAATCTTTGTACTTTAGATCTTCATCTAGATAGGGATCGTTCAGTTGTACAAAACTGGTCTTGCGGAGCGTTTCAGCTCCAATATTCCCAGACGTGTTCTGAGATTTTTGCTAGCGAGGATCGTCTTGTGCAAGTGATCTGGATTTAGAGACTAATCGCATTAATTTCTAACCACTCACTTTCATTTACCAAGCGAAGCTGCCATTTTCTTTCAGGAATTCTCCGTTGTGACGTTCACCATTGGTTGCATAGCCCACGATAATGGATGCTGCTTCGTGTTTTGATTTTCCGCCTTCAGCGTTTCCATTCAAATCGGTTGTCGTAAAACCAGGTGTTACGGCAAAGACTTGAGCTTTGCTGTTTTTTAGTTCTAGGGCCATAGAAACAGTCATTGCATTGTTCGCAGTTTTTGAGGAATTGTAGTCAAAGGCGTTTGGTAAGAATTCGAAGTTTTGCATGTGGTCAAGTGAAGCCATGTCGGTTGAGACATTTATGATCGTGCCTTCATTTTTCGTAATTAATGAAAACAAGCGTTGATTTAAGCGAAAGGTTCCGAAGAAATTCACTTCAAATGCGTTTCGCAAGTCTTTCTCTTTTGTTTCAGTAAATGAGCTGGAGAAACTTCCTGGCATGCCGGCATTGTTGATCAGAAGTGTTAATTCAGAATAGTTTTCTTTGATTGTTTCAGCAGCTTTTTCAATGCTTTCTAAGTTCGATAGATCAGTCTGAATAAAATGAACATCTAAACCTTGTGCTTTTAACTCTGATATTGCGGCTTCACCACGTTTTATATCTCGAGCGCCAAGTAATACCGTCCAGTCTTTCTCACCAAGTTGTTTCGCAATTTCAAATCCAATTCCTTTATTCGCCCCTGTTACAAATGCAATTTTCTTCATGAAATATCCTTCTTCCTGTAAATTCGTATCTGTCAACGATTCATAGTGTACTATGCTACACTAAGTGTAGGTCAAAGAAAGAGTTTGGAAGTGGATAAAATGTTTACAATCGGACAAGTTGCAAAAGAAGTAGGGTTGAATATTGGAGCCGTTCGCTTTTACGAAAGTAGAGGTCTTTTAGAACCTGCCGCGCGTGACGAACATAATAACCGTCTCTATACAAATCAAGAAATCAAATGGCTGATTTTCATCAAATGTCTGCGCGAAACAGGGATGAGTGTTCAAGAAATCAAGAAGTACCGTAATCTTGTAAACGTCGGTACTTCGACATTGCCGGAACGAATTGAATTGATTCAAAATCAAAAACAGAAACTTTTGGATGAAATTGAGGAGAAAAAATCGCAACTCATTCACTTAGATAATAAACTTGAACGCTATTTTCGTGGAGAAAATTATTAACCTGACTGAGCCGCACACCCCAAGTACACTATTTTGTATATCCATTATTATAGGGTTAATCTTCAATACCAATGTTCAACACTTTCCATAAGAATGAGTTATCCAATAATAGGACGAAGTTTGTTTGATAATAGAGCGTTAACCAGCATCCTATGTTCCGTAAATATATTGTCGGGTAATTCTTCAAGTGGAAAAAACTTATTTTGTATTGACTCTTCGTTGCTCTCAATTAATTCACCCTTATATTCCATACATGTGAAAGAAATTAGAACCAATGAAACTTGGTCGCCATTTGAAAAAATTTTATCATACTGTGGACCTGAATAAATACCAAAGAGTTCAAGTTTTTCTAATTGAAGTCCTGTCTCTTCATAGATTTCTCTCCTAGCTGTATCCTGAACACTTTCACCTAATTCCATAAATCCACCTGGAAAACCCCATTGCCAATTATCAGAACGTCTTTGCATAAGTACACGATTCTCTTTATCAAAAACAATTGCACCTGAAACAACCATTAATACCTTTTCGTGACCAACCATTGATCTCAAATGTTTTATGTAATCCAATTTTCTCCTAACCTTTCTCACTTAATTTAAATAAACCCTCTACCTCTTCAAAGTTCGGATATTCCTAAACAATTGTTTCCACAGCTTTCAATAACTTGAAATTATTATTTTGAAATTACAATAATTAATTTTGACGAAATAAATCTTTGACCAACTTAAGCATGTCTTTATTTTGTTCGAAAATCAGTTCAGGGGTATGGTTTATATCAAAATATTTGAGACTCCAAGTTTCATTGGTTCGTTTACTAAGCAGACGTCCACTAATTGGTTTAACCAAAAATAGCATACCGATGTTTTGTAACTTATCTCCATTTGAATACTCCATAAAATACTTGTCAAACAAGCCCAGCGGTCGGACCACCTCAACATTTAATCCTGTGTCTTCAAGCAATTCTCTTTTACATGCCTCGTCATAGGCTTCACCATATTCCAAATAGCCTCCAGGTAGACACCAACCACCGCCAGCTCTCTTTTTTGCAGGAGTAACTGATCATGATCCATAACGATTCCGGTAGCTGTATTTAAAATAATAGGAGTATGTCCTACTAGCTGTCTTGCTCTGAATATAATCTGTCATATCTACTGTTTCCTTTCAAAATAGTTTAGAACAGAACTGAAGATAGTGTTGTTTGGTTTTAAACAAGTATAGTTTTTTATGGTGGTTTTTTATCGTCTACATTCTTTGTTCAAGCCTCCTCACATATTGGCCACCTCAATCCGGTTTAACTTTTTTTGCAGATTATTTGTCTGCTGTTGAATTTTAGATCTTTATATTCAATCATTATGCATACTGGTGATTTGCGGCTTTGATTATAACCACCAGGACACAGAATAATAGAGTCGCTACAATAAATACTCCTCGATATCCGAATAAATTAGCTATAAAGGAGCCGACAAATGGACCGATTACGATCCCCGCAGATTGAAAAGATTGGTTATATCCAAAAATACTACTAGAAATTGAGACTGGTGTATTCTTGGTGAGTAGGATATTAACCGATGGCATTAATGCTGCATCTGACAGTCCAATAAGCAGTTGCAGAAACACTAATTGCCATATGTTTGTTACAAAAGCCATTGGCAACAAGAAACAAATGGTTGCCAACAAGCTAATTTTAAGTATCCTCCCCGTACCTATACGATCACCTACTTTGCCAAAATAGGAAGACGTCAATAAACAAGCGACTCCAGGAGCTGAAGCTACCACTCCGTTCATTAAATTCACATTTCCTGTATTTTGTATTAACTGTGCCACATACAAGGAGCGTATTGGATTGATTGAATTGTTCCCAATTTGAATAAGCAGTGTGGTAATGTACAAACTCACGATGATTTTTTTCTTAGGTAATACGTTGATTGTCACTTGCTGTAGAGATGGGTTCTTTATCCATGGGTGATGATTAGTTTCATAAACACCGAAAAGATTTATAAAGAAGACGATAATTAATAAAAAACTAGTTATCAAAAAGGTTAATCTGTAGCCAAGAAGTGAGCCAATCACTCCTCCTAATAAGGGACCAAGAAGAGAGCCTGTTATGAAACCGGTAGCTAGCGTCCCTAAGGCATAACCACTTTTTTCCTTTGGCACTTCCGCTGCCAATAAAGCATTCGTATTGCTGAAATAGCCGGCAAACGCACCTTGTAAAAGACGCAAGCCAATTAATCCCCATACATTTGTGACAGTAGCAAAAGCGCTAATTGTTATTGCAGCCCCTAGGGCACTTAGTAACAAAATCGTTTTTCTCCCAAATTGATCCCCTATTTTTCCCCAGAGCGGTGAGAGAAACATAGCAATCAAGTAAGTAGATGAGAACACCATGGCACTATAGATATTGAGCTGCTGCGCTGAATAATCCCCTAAATCGCGTAAGAAAAATGGCAGAAACGGCATAATTTCACTAAAAGCAACGCCTGCGACAATATTGCCAAACAACAAGATGAGCATCAATTGATACCAATGAGTATGCATGAGTGGCGCTAGTTTTTCTTCTTTCCAATTCATTAAGACGCTATACCTCTTCCTAGACCGTTGTTAATCAAACAACTTCTTAACTATTGATAACATTTTAAACTGTTGGCATAATGGGCTTAATGTTGTGTTACTTATATCGTTGAGTGAGGAGGATTCATACGCTTACAACCGGAGAGTTGATTAGAAAAATTAGAATCGATAAGGGAATGACACAGAAAGAAGCTGCTCGAGATATTCTCTCGCGTTCGCATTTATCACAGAACTTGAACATAATAACTACTATCCAACCTATGACAAAATGATCATGCTTATTTACAGATTAGGGTTATCTTTGGCAGAATTTGAACTCGAACTCCATCAGAAGGAATTATTTTTTGAGGATTATTATATTCAACGTGCTAATGATCTTTCAACAGAAAGTAAAGTTGATGAGCTCGCAACATTTCTGGAAACAGAATTTACAGAAAGAATTGCTAAACGTTCTCTTCGCCTAGAACATAAGCGCTTAAATATGCTAGGATTAGTTGATTTTATTCAGCATGATGGTCACATTAATTATGCTAAATATCAATCGCTGTTTACCTATTTATTAAAATGCCAAAATTGGCGTAAATATGAGATTTCTTTGTTAAGTAATGCTATTTTTCTTGCAAAATACTCAGTTGCAAAAGTGCTGGCCAAACAATTTATTTCTAAATTCCAATATGACTGGTCTAATTCCAGTGAATTTAAAATACCCGTATTATTTAACAATCTATCTGAAATGGCACTAAATAATCATGAGTTCAAAACGGCTTTGGAATACTGTGGGGTTTCGCAAGGATACGCTGTTAAAAACCATGATCTGTATAATCAACTTATCAGTGAAACCATAGAACACATTGCAAAAAATTTGTTGGGCAGAGAGTCTGCCACGGAACTAAGAACACGTCTAAATCTGTTCATCAACTTAAACTATCGGGAGACTGCCGATTATTATTCCAAGCTATGTAAACAACTAGATATTGAAGTAGGCTAAAAGCAGCTTTTGAGACAATCATTATGAGCAAAATTTAAATAGGTAATTGCACATTATCCGTCCTGCAAAAACATTAGGCCTAATAAAAAAGAGTTGAATCCCTGACGTCAAGGATTCAACTCTAATTCATTTTCCATCAGCTTAGTCCTGCACTGAATACACAATGGCTTCTCTGTTCTCTTTTTTGCCGAGCGCATAGACTTTACTGTACTCTTCTTCTTCGAAAAAATGGAACGGTACTTTTCGGTTATAGGCGTAAGGAAATCCATCTAGTAGAACGATTCCGTCCGTATATTTTAGATCTTCATCAAGATAGGGATCAAACAGATAAAGATACTGGCTTGTCGTGTCTGCCTTTGTTGCCAGTACATAATGTTCACCACCGTAGTTTAATCGGAAAATGGCAACGCCACCTTTTTGGATCGCATCAATAACTTCACTTTTTTCTCCTAAATGCACGCGATCGCCTGCATAATAGCTTCCATGAATGGGAAGTCCTTTAATGGGGCCGTTATGATTCAACCATTCGGCGATAAACTTCATTGCTGCTTTCGAAGTGCCGTGTTTACCGACTTCACCATCCGGATTATATGTATCCAGTGAATAGGTCGTAATTGCCTTGATCACGTCAGGCGGAATCACTTCACGCGGAAAAAGGTACTTAATGGCATTCAAAAGTGTTACTGTGCCGCAATCATATTCGGACATTTGATAGTAAAGTGGCGTTTTCATACGATTCCCTCACTTATAATGGTTATTTGGATCAAAGCTGTCTCGTAATGCGTCACCGATGAAGTTGATAGCAAGCACGAGTAAAATGATCACAATGCCAGGCGGCAACCAGAGCCAAAGTCTTTCCGTGAGGATGGTCAGATTCTCTGCACCATTAAGCATATTGCCTAGGCTAGCCGTCGGCGGCTGGATGCCCATACCAAGAAAACTCAGTGCAGCTTCATCGAGTATGGAGTAGGCCATAACAGAGGTCGCATAGATTAAGATCGGCGCTATGGCATTCGGCAAGATTTCAGAAAAAAGAATGTAGGTCTTTGGCAATCCTGCCAGCTGATCGGCTTTTATAAAATTGGTTTCCCGAAGCGAGAGCACACTGCCGCGAACGAGACGGGCAATGCCCGGCCAGTCGACAAAGCCGAGAATGAGGATAATCGAAAGTAAACCAGGTTTAAAGATCGCAGCAGCCACAAGGACCAAGAGAATATAAGGGAAGGACATCACCATATCTGTCAGTCCCATTAATGCCGCATCGATCTTTCCACCAAAAAAGCCGGCAACGAGTCCGATCACAATTCCTATGATTGAAGAAATTACAGTTACGGACACCCCGACTAGCAGAGAAATTTTGATCCCGTAGATGAGTCTGCTCAAAACGTCTCTCCCAATTTGATCGGTGCCAAGCCAGTGCTGCACCGATGGCGGGGCAGAAAAAGACCCGGTGATCGTGTTGGGAGCATAAGGCGAAATCATATTGCCAAAAAGAGCAGTGACTACAAAAATGATGAGTAGGATCACACTGGCAAAGGCAAGCTTATGCTTCCAGAAAACAAAAGTATGCGTACGTTTTTGACTTTTCTTTTGAATGAGTGCTTCCATTTTTACCCCTGAGATTATTTGAAAGTTATGGTCGGATCCACAGCAGCATAAAGAATATCGGTCAACAAATTAGTGATGAGCACGACAACGGCGGTTAACAGGCAGACACCCATAATGACTGGATAATCATTATTCAGAACGGCCGTCATGGTCAGCAGGCCCAGACCGGGCCAGGAAAAAATCTGCTCAATGATGACGGTTCCGCCAAACAGCAAAGGAATCTGCATGCCAATCACCGTGATAATGGGAATTAGCGCGTTTTTTAATGCATGCTTATTAATGACAAGAAATCGGCCGATTCCTTTTGCCCTGGCATTTAATAGATAATCCTTTTGCAGAATTTCCAGCATGGCGGAGCGAATATAGCGCACATTGCTTCCCATTGTTGCCGCAACAAGGACAATGACCGGCAAAAGCAGATGACGAAACACATCGCCAAATTGGGTGTTTTCGCCAAGCGTACTCATACCGCTGGAGGGAAGCCAGCCTAATTTGACTGTAAAAAGGTAAATCACAACTAAAGCAGAAAAGAAACTTGGAATACTTGTTCCGACAAAGGATGCTGTGACAATGGTATAGTCGCCCTTCGAATACTGATGGGTTGCACTGTAAATGGCAACCGGAATCGAGAGGGCGATGCTGATAAAAAGTGCACTCCCCATGAGCAGCAGCGTCGGTCCGACATGACTTGCGATTAAATCCGAAACCGGCTGAAAGCTTTTATAGGAATAGCCGAAATTTCCATGGAGGATTTGATTGAGCCAAACGAGATACTGGATGTAAAAAGGTTTATTTAATCCATATTCGATTTCCTTCGCATGGACTGCGGCCTGTGACACCTTGGGACCGTGAATCATTTGCAGAGGATTCCCCGCATAGCTCATGAACAGATAATCAATAATCGTAATACCAATAAGAATCGGAATGGCGAAAAGAATTTTCTTTAGTACATATTTTCTCATGACCCAGTTCCCTTCAGAATGGACGATTTCACATAATGATGCGTCTGCTGGTCAACAAGTTCGAGTGGTGATGCATCATTCGGGTCCCATTGTGTGCGCGCATTTTCTTCCGCCTTCATCGATTTAATGAGCGGACTCGCGATTGGGATTGCTTCCTTTAAAACTTTGGTATAGGGATGAAGCGGATGCCTAAAGAGTTCGGCGGATTCGGCAATCTCGACAATTCTGCCTTGATTCATGACAGCGATTCGATCACTCACATAGCTCACAGCCCCAAGTCCGTGACCAATAAAAAGCATGGAAAGCTTCAGCTCGTCTCTTATTTCTTTCAGCAAATTCAATATCTGTGCCTGAATTGAGACATCAAGCGCTGAGGTAGGCTCATCACAGACCAAGAGTTCGGGTTTAAGCGATAAGGCGCGGGCAATCCCGATGCGCTGTCGCTGCCCTCCCGAAAACTCGTGGGGATATTTGTCTTTTGAACTTCTAGGAAGACCGACAAGATCAAGCAGATGATCGATATAAACGCCTGCATCACGCTTTGAAGCGATATGGTTCACCAAAATCGGTTTTTCCAGAATATCAAAGATATTTTTTCTCGGATTTAAAGAAGAGTAAGCATCTTGAAAGATCATTTGGATCTTCACGCGGTTCGCTCTTTTTTCCTTTGGCGTGAAGGTCAATATATCTTTGCCGCGAAACTGAATGGTTCCTGATGTGGGCTTTCCCAATCCAACAATTTGCTTGCCGATCGTTGTCTTGCCACTGCCTGACTCGCCGACTAATCCCAAAATTTCACCTTTTTTAATCATAAAGGAAACATCCTTTACGGCATGGACAACAGCCTTTGTAAAAAATGAGGCGGACTGCACCTTATAGACCTTATTCAACTTAATGATTTTCAAAACGGTATCGTCATTCATCTTTATTCTCCATTTAGCAATTGTTCTGCAAACTGGCAGCGCACCTGTGATTCCTGAAGTTTTTTTAATGACTGTACATTCTGTGTGCATGCCGGTTGTCTGAACGCGCATCGATCAGCAAAGCGGCATCCCTTAATCTGATCATAATTCTCCGGAACTCGGCCCTTTATTGGCTCGATTTTCTTCGCCTTTGAATGTTCGATATCTGGAATTGATTGGAGAAGCGCTTTGGTATAAGGATGTTTGGGACGTAAGAAAATGTCGTTCACGTTCGCCTCTTCAATGATTTCACCGGCATACATAACGGCCACACGGTCTGCCATCTGCGCCACGAGTCCCATATCATGGGTGATTAAGATCAGAGCCATATTCAACTCTCTTTTTAACTGATCTAATAGATTCATGATTTCAGCCTGAATAGTAACATCGAGAGCCGTTGTGGGTTCATCGGCGATCAGAACCTTAGGATGACACGCTAAGGCGATGGCAATCAGCACTCTTTGCCTTTGGCCCCCGGACAATTCATGCGGATATTTTTTCAAGATCAGCTCATGATCAGAAAGACCTACTTGATTCAGTAGGTCAATCACTTTTTTCTTCTTTGCTTTTCTTGAAAGGTTAAGATGTGCATCAATAATTTCTTCGATTTGGTTCCGGACAGTGAATACAGGATTCAGGCTTGTCAATGCATCTTGAAAAATCATACTGATCTTGCTTCCACGGATTTTATCCAGCTCGCGGTCTGAAAGATTCTGTAATTCCTGATTTTCAAATCGTATTGATCCGGAAGTAATCCTGCCGTTGTTTTTTAATAAGCCCAAAACAGACAGCATCGTCAGGCTTTTCCCAGACCCGGATTCACCGACCAGGCACAGTGTTTCTCCCTTATCTAGATGCAAACAGACATCGTGAACAAGAATCCGTTCTTCTGAATGAACTGTGTAAGTGGTATCAAGATGATCGATTTGAAGCAAATGTTCCATTAACTGCTCATTCCTTTAATAAGGTTGTTCAAAGAAGATGAGAATGATCTTCTGCTAAGGAGATGATCTTTCGCTAATAAAGGAAAGGATCTTTCGCTAAATACGTACACGTCCTGTGTACAACGCGAAAGTCACCACATCCTGTGGAAGTACGTACTGTGTACAACGCGAAAGCCACCGCATCCTGCGGAAGTTCTTATTTTTTCCATTCCCACTTCTCGATCGTGTTGAAGGATCCGTAAATATGCGGTTCGGCGTTCTTGAGGTCTTTATTGTAAGCGCCTAGTGAACGCAACACATATGCTGAATAGACAGGAACATCCTTTTGAACAATTTTATCGATGTTGCTGTACAGCTGCTTAGTTTCTTCCACACTTTTTGCCGACTGAATCTTAGAAAGATTGTCTGCGAGTTTGCTATTTTTATACTGCGGCCAGTCGCCATCACTGTTGACGATCCAATCAACATCCGGATATGGATCAATTGGGGACAGTGTATATTGAACGGCGAACAAATCAAATTGATGCTTCGAAGCTTTAGCGAGCAGATTGGACAAATCCAGTGTCTGGACGGTCACGTTAATGCCGATGGTTTTCAGATTCGCTGCAATAATATTTGCTGCTTGAACGAACGTGCTGTCTCCTGAATTAACAAGGAATGTCAGTTTCTTCGATTTATCCCAATGTGCTTCGTCAACCAGCTTCTTTGCTTTTTTCAAGTCAAAGGCGACCGGTTTGATGGATGCGTCATAGTACGGACTGTAAGATGTAACGAACCCATCAACGATATCGCCGTTTCCGTTCAGCAAGCTCTTCACTATTTCTTCGCGATTTGTCGCCAGTTGAATGGCTCTTCTGATGCGCACATCAGAAATCGTTTTGGTATTTATTGAAACGAGTTGGTGCGTGAGCGGCTGCTCCAGGACCGTTTTTACATTGCTTAATTTTTGAACATTTTTATAGTCTTCTTGTGGGAAAACGCCTAGGGTTTGCTGAACAAAATCAATTTCGCCTGATTTAAGCCCGGAGTACAGCTGACTTGACGGCACGATTTTTATGTTCAAATTCTTAATTTTTGGTGCGCCTCTCCAATAATTTTTGTTCGCAGTATACGTGATATAGTGATTGGAATCGTATTTGACCAACTTGTAAGGACCGCTGACAACGGTTGGTTTGTTGAACCAGCTGTATTTGCTTAACTGATCCGGGCTGACATCTTTTAATACATGCTTTGGAACTGTAAATAGATAGCGTCCGATTGTATTGTCAAAAGTTGCAATCGACAGCGGGCTTTTCGTAATGAACGCCACTGTTTTATTGTCGATCTTCTTCAAGCCGGCAATACTTGTTGCACCGTCCGGTGAATTGCCGCTGTCGGAAAATCCTTTTAATGCGGCATATCCGCCAATGTTTACATTTCCGACCTTAGGATCGGTTAGCCTCAGAACGGAGAAGATCACATCATCGGCGGTAATATCCTGACCATCCGACCATTTCGCCTTATTATTAATTTTGACTGTAAATGTTCGATTGTCTTTTGTTGTAACACTGTCTGCCAGCTGGCCGACTACATTCAGCTTATGATCGAGTTCAATCAGCGGCAGAAAATTGAGCCCAATCGCGTATTTACCTAATTCAGTAAGATCTACGAGCAGCGGATTAATTGTGGTCAATGAATCCGTAGCGCCGATTGTGACCACATTTTTATCAACCTTATTTTCACTTTTTTTATTGTCGGATGCACTGCTGCATCCTGCAAGCGACAACACAACTAATAAAAAAGATAAAACGATTGCAAATCCTTTGCGAAGCTTCATTGATACTCCCCCTTAAAGATTGTCATGGTGGTGGACCCTGATTTTCTGATTCTTTCAGGCTCCAGTTTGTTCACGAATTATAGAGCGCCACGGGCAGATCGCGGCTCTAGCGAAAAAAATGTTTAAAGATCGTCGAAGACAACGGGCAACGTCGAATGCTGTATCACGAAAAATAGACCGCTTTCGCAGAATCGAAAGCAGCCTTATTGCCGTTGCTTCTTATCTGCCAGAATTGAATCTGCAGGAATTGACACCATTGCACCATGTGCTGGTTGTCGGGCTTCATTGGGCCAGTCCCTCCGCCGCTCTTGATAAGAATTTAAGTGTTCAGTTTTAGGTTTACAAAACAAATCTTGCGAAACGTTTCAGCCTGACATGTCCCGGACGCGTTCCAGGACTTTTGCTAGCGATGATCATTAGCTAAATTATAATTCATAGTAATTCGATGTCAATAATATTTGATTGAATTACTTGGTTTAAAATTTACAGTGACATAGAATTGTAATAAATGAAACAGTACACCATCCTGGCCCTAACGCTATGAAATGATCTGGGACCGTTGTGGTTTACATAAAAATGAAGCTAAATAGAATCGGCTAACTCGCAAGAGAATGCAATCATCCAGTTTCTATATAAAAATCGAATAGCTAGAAAAGGATCTCTATGCCGGGCGATCCTTTTTTGATACGATAAATAGGTTGATTGTTTAGCATAAGCGAGCATTTTCTTATGCGTAGGACGGAGTGGACACAATGATGACCTGGAGAAGAAGTATTGGCAATAATGTTCGTTATAATTATTTTTATAATTTCTTTTCCTTTTTTGGTGTGACAGCGCTCTGGGTGCTCTATTTGACGCATCGCGGGATGTCGCTTGTCGAGGTAGGATTGCTTGAGAGCATCTTCCATGTAAGTAGTTTTCTTTTTGAGGTGCCGAGCGGTGCGCTTGCGGATCGCTTGAGCTATCGGGCGGTGCTGATACTTGGGCGAGTCTGTTCGATGATCAGCAGTGTTATTTTGATTTTTTCACATGACTTCCTTTGGTTTGCTGTCGGATTTATCATTTCCGCATGGTCCTATAATTTGAATTCTGGCACGATTGATGCGCTCGTTTATGAATCGTTGCGAAATTTGGGTGCGGAAAAGAAGTACATTAGCGTTTCTGCCAATATTAATGCAATTTATGAGTTTGCTGATACACTGGGTGTTTTTATTGCCGGCTGGCTCGTCAATGTCTACTTTGAGGGTGTGTACTGGATTCAGATTGTCATTTCGCTGTTTGCAATTTTGGCTGTTGTTATGATGGTGGAGCCGGACAAGTCTAAGATCAAGCAGCAATCGGAGAAGGCGACGGGGTATTTTGCGATTTTGAAAAACGCCGCAAGCTTCCTCAAAGAAAATGGTCAGCTCCGTTTTCTGATGATCTTTTTCGCGCTTTTTCAAGGGATCGCCGCTACTTACTATTTTTATTTTCAATCGCTAGTAGATAAGAACGGGTTTAAAGGCTTTCAAATTAGCATACTGATGATTGTGTCTGCAGTATTCCAGATCATCGGGGCAAAAATCTCTCCTCAAATTGAAAAAAGAGCCGGGCAGATCATGCTTATTAACACATTTTCATTTTTGCTTTGCGTTTTTCTTCTCGTCTCGTTTACGAATCAGCTAGTAGTTCTGATCATCTGCTTCATCGGCATGAATGCTCTAATCGCGATCAGCCAGCCAATCTTCAGTAACTATTTTAATGAGCTGATTCCATCGTCAAGCCGAGCAACGTTACTTAGTGTTTCCAGCATGCTTTTTAGTGTAACCATGATTATCCTATTCCCGTTTACAGGATGGTTGATCGAGAAACTGAATTTTTCAATCAGTTTCGGATTGCTCGGCGGTGTGCTGCTGATCCTGCTGACGGTGTTGCTGTTTTTAAAGAAAAGCTTTAATAAGGCATAGGTTATTGATAAAATGGAACCCGCTTTCCGGAAAAACAGGAGGCGGGTTATTCTACTTTAAATGGGGGAGCGCAATGGCAAATATCTGGGATCCGGAGCAGGTCGTTTCGGAGAAATTGGCGAAAGAATTGGTCGAGCGGCAGTTTCCTGATTTATCTCCAGTGACTGTGACCACGCTTGGTGAAGGCTATGACAACACGGTCTATCTCGTCAATGATTGTTACGTGTTCCGCTTTCCGCGCAGGCAGATCGCAGTAAATCTATTGAACACAGAAAAAGGTCTGTTACCGAAACTGGCTGGGACGTTACCGCTGCAAATTGCTGAGCCGATTTACTTTGGTGAGCCTGTAGAAAAAGTGTATCCGTGGCCTTTTATGGGGTACAAACTGGTACGGGGGAATCTGCCCGGAGTACTGACTGAAGAAAAGCGTGTGGAATCTGCCGTGGTACTCGCCAAATTTTTGCGCGCGCTTCATGATTTTCCAGTTGATCAGGCGAAAGCGTTAGGTGTTCCTCCCGATATGCTTGGTCGTCTGGACATTGGTAAGCGAAAAACTGCGCTGCTGGAACGCATTGATCAAATGGAAGCTTTGAATCTGTACGGTAATGTGCACAACCTGCGGCGATATGTAGAGGGGACCGGCCCGGTTGCCTTGTCTGAACAGCAGTGCCTTGTGCATGGAGATATGCATATCCGTAATCTGATTGTTGACGGGCATCATATGGTAACTGGGGTGATTGACTGGGGCGATGTCCATATCGGTGATCCGGCGGTGGATTTATCGATCATCTACAGCTTCTTGCCAAAACGAGGCTGGAACCTGTTTTTTGAACACTACGGCCGCGTCGATGATTCCACGAAAGCGCTCGCCAAATGGAAGGCAGCATTCACAACCGTTTCCCTGCTCATGTATGGACATGATATAGGAGATCAGGAGATCGTCGAAGCATGCAGTCAGAGCCTCGATCTGATTTTGGAGAAATGATTTTGTGGTGCGCGGCGGCAGGTGAAAATAGGAACTGATTGATAAAATTTTGAAAGTGATTGATATGTTGCTCAAGCTGATCGATAAACGCTGTACAAAAAGTAGGAACTACTTTTTGTCGGAAATTTTGTGGGAAAATAGGTAATGACCGGATTATTTTCCGTAACGACCGGATTATTTTGAATATCGACCGGATTTTTCTCGATAAAGACCGAATTATCTTTTGCGACGACCGGAATATCATGAACAACGACCGAATTACTAAAAATAGGAAAGTTGTCGATCAAGCAGTGGGCTCAGATTGTTCACAAAATGGTATTATTAACGGCAAAATTCACATAGGGATGCACAGCCTAGCCGGAGAACTTTTTAAAGGAAAGTGAGGCGGTGACGTGTATTTGAAAAAAATCGAAATTCCCTATCATGTGTATCAGTATGAAGTGTTTATCAAAAGGCTAAAACCGGGGCCGTTACGTGATGATTTAACGTCGCTCTATAAAAGAGCAATGGCTGGTTTTCGAGGTGAACAGTCTCTGGACTTTCCGCTTAGTTATCTCCCCAATGATGACTTCTTCATTTTTCACGATCTTCGCTTATTTGATGGCCTTCATCATTTTCAAATTGACTTTCTTGTCCTTTGCTCCAGATTTGCGCTCATTTTAGAAGTGAAAAATATTATCGGCAAGCTGACATTCGACACCGAGTTCAATCAATTAATTCGGGAATTGGATGACACAACCGATGTTTACGATGATCCGATTTTACAGGCGGAATATTTAAAAACGCAGTTGGGTGAATGGCTGGAGCGACACTACGGAATATCAATACCGATTGTAGATCGAGTCGTCATTGCTTCCTCCGCCCAGCTCCAGGTGACCGATTTGAAAAGCGATAAGATCAAAAAAATCGTGCGCAGAGCCAAACTCAAGGCGGAACTTCTGCAATTGAATCAACAGTTTGCTAAGGACTATCTGTCACCAGAGACGATGAAGAAGATTGCTGATCAACTGCTAGCCAATCATCATCCGCGGGTTATTAAAAAGTTCACTACTCGATTAAAACCCGACGATCTAATAAAAGGTGTGCAATGCCCGAATTGTGGTACACTTTCAATGATACGTAAGACTCGAACTTGGTATTGTCATTCATGTGATCGGACATCAAAAAATGCACATATAGAGGCGCTTTACGATTATTTGCATATCTATGGGCCGAAGATAACAAACAAAAAGTGCCGTGAATTTCTGAAATTCAATGCTGAAAGCACGGTTAAAAAATTACTTCATTCCTTTTCTGAGCGTTATGAAGGCGGAACAAAAAGTAGGAGCTACTTTTTGTCTAAGCGATTGTTGAAAACTAGGTAACGACCGGATTATATGGAATAACGACCGGATTTTTCTCGATAACGACCGAATTATTCAGAACGACGACCGGAATATCACGAACAACGACCGAATTCCTTATTTATAACGTACACATAGAGGTGATCAACATGAATGAACCGGAAAAACGCTACCATACGGTGTTCGGCTGCTATGGTATTGCCGAGCGTGACGGCAAAATGATTGTAATCGATAAGACCGGTGGACCGTACATTCATCGTTATGATCTGCCGGGTGGGAGCCAGGAGCCGGGCGAATCATTGGAAGCAACATTAGTTCGGGAATTTAAGGAGGAAACCGGTCTGACGGTTTCCAACTACTCGCAAATCGGTGTTTTTGATTTCTTTCTACCATGGATGTGGCGAAATTTTACGCATGTTCACCATGTTGCAGTCTTTTATAAAATCGCTCAAGCTGAAGGACAGTTTGAGACGCCCGAAGTCTTCGATGGTCAGGATTCTGCGGGTGCACATTGGGTCAGCATCGAGAAATTTAACGATCGTAATGCGTCCCCGCTCGTATTAAAAGCAGTCGAGTGGCTCAAAAATAGAAAAATGCCGAGCAAAGCCACCATATATGATTCATGGTCGGTCCTGTAATTGATCAAGCGCTTTTTGAATGGCCCATGCCTGATGCTCATGGAACATGAGATCCGCACTTTGCCGCACATCAACCCATTCCAGAAAGTTGTCTGTTTCAATAGGCGCCTGAATCTTCTGACCTAAACGCGTGGTGTAAAAGTAGCCGTCGTTGATCATCGGCTGAACGACAGGAAGCGTTGATAAGAAATAGCGTTGCGCATGATCCAGATAACGGATCTCATCAATCAAATGCCCCGTTTCCTCCAGTAATTCACGCCGAAGACATTGCGCGTCCGTTTCATCAGATTCAACACCTCCGCCGGGCAGAAAATATTGATTGCCATGTGCGCGTATCAGCGCTACTTTTTTTGGATAACCCTCCTCAAAAATCACAGCATACGCGCCTTTTCTCACTTTATAGTTCAAGCCATCTTTCACAGTACCGAAAATGTGCACGGATCCTCACCTCTATAAATTTTGCGAATAAGCCCATAATAACATAGAGAATATGTTGTGGAGGCGTTCGTCCGTGGTCATTTTTAAAAAGTTAAGCGCTGAACATGCGGAAATCTATAGAACATTAAGATTGGAAGCTCTTCGAACAAACCCTGAAGCCTATGCATCGGATTACGTAACTGAGAAGAATCGATCAATGGATCAAATCAAGACCCATTTATCCAATCCATACGTGATGACGGTCGGCGGATTCGATGGTGACCGGCTTATTGCGATCGCCTCGCTTCATCTGGAATCACTACCCAAGATGGCCCATCGCAGCACGCTTACCAGCGTTTATGTTTCGCCCGAAAATAGAGGTCAGCGTATTGCCCGGAAAATCATGGAATACATGATTGATACGGTAAAAAAAGACGGCGTTACAAAAATGTATCTTTATGTGGTTACTCATAATGAGAGTGCCATCCGTGCCTATAAAAAATTTGGATTCAACATTTATGGCGAAGATCAAAACGCAATGAAGGAAGAAGATGGATTCGTCGGTGAGTACTTGATGGTGAAATACATTTAACTGTAAAAACCTGTAGACACACGAGAACTCTGCTACTAAGCGGATTCAGGATTTTTAGAGGATCAACTGCAACTATGGGAGCAATAATAGTTTTGGAATTGATCATGACGGTTAACTTTTGGGGGGTGTCCCATGAAAGCGAGGGGCCCGGATATGCTCAACGTATTGGCGCATCTTACGCGCAGAGCAAGAAAAAAAGGTGTCAATCGGCAACGCCAATCGACACCTTTTCATTATCTTGTTTTGCTGAAGGCAGCTTCGTCTTTGATTTCATCGCGCAAGCCTTCGATGCTTTGCTCACGGCGCTGATTTTTTTCTTGAATCTGCTGCTTCTCTTCTTCGCTCATTTCATTACCATGTGCTTTGACAAAATCATTGGCTTCATCCATGTTTTTCAGAGTATGACCAATGTTTTTCGCAATTTTTTCCATGTTGTCTGAACGGTCATCAGGTTTTGCCATTGTGTATCCCTCCTCGTTTTTCGCTCCTTATTATGCGACCGGGAGGGAGAGATATACCAAAAAAATTCGAGTGCAGAATGAGAGTATCAGAACGTTTTATATTTGAGAAATTTACCGCTTAGCGTAATCACCACACGATCGCCGTGAGGATCCTCCTCTTTATCCAGATCCATTTTAAAATCAATAGCACTCATGATTCCATCGCCAAATTTTTCATGGATCAGCGCTTTAATTGTATCGCCATATACAAGAACGAGTTCGTAAAGGCGGTAAATGGTTGGATCTGTTGGTGGCAAGGAAAAATTTGCACCGCGGAATGGGATCGATTTCAGATCACGTTCAACTTCCGCTGGTAATTCGAGTAATTCAGTGACCGCTTTTGCCTGATCGGGACTTAGCGTCTGCTGTCCATAAATAGCGGCTGTGCAGAATACCTCGGAACAGCCCGCGGCATCTGCGATTTGGGAAAAGGTAAGATTTTTCTTTTCTTTCGCTTCCAGTATTAACTCTGTTGCTGAAGAATAAGCCATGTTCGCAATGCCTCCCAGATCATGCTTTATTAGAGGTGTTCGAAAAGTCCGGGAAAAATTACCGGCGAATCTCTGTGTCAACTTGCTTTTCTGCTCCTCACGTATTATGTGCATACGCTCCGGTGCTCAAAGCTGCGTTTCCTTGACCTTCTTGGCCCTTTTTGTCCTCCTTTTCGAACAGACTCTATAGACAAATAAAGGATACCACTCCGCGTAAAAACTGCTGGTTTTTTGTTACAGAGTCTGACATAAAATTTCCTTTTTATTAGTGTTGACCGAGTGGTCAATGCATGATATATTGATGTTGACCGAGTGGTCAATGTGCATCGAAAGGGAGGTTCACTGAGATGTCTGTTATTGAACTGAGTCATATTAGTAAACGTTTTGGCAAGTTTGTCGCTGTGAATGATCTGTCTTTTTCCGTCGAGCAGGGTGAGTTCTTTGGATTTATTGGACCGAACGGTGCAGGCAAATCAACAACAATGAACATGATGCTGAATTTTATTAAATGCAGTGGGGGAGAGATCTCACTGCTCGGGAAAAAAGTGCCGCAATATGATCTTGAAGTGAAGAAAAGGATCGGCTATGTGCCGAGCGATGTGCGGTTTTATCCGCAGCTTCGTGTGCAGGACTTGATCCGTTACACGCTCGATTTTCATCATATGGAAGGCGACAAAGCGGAAATCGATCGGTATTGTGATCTTTTCCAAATTGATCGTAAGAAGAAGTTCGGTGATCTGTCGCTTGGAAATAAGAAAAAGGTGGCGCTTGTATGCGGGCTCATCCATCATCCTGAATTAATCATTATGGATGAACCAACGAATGGACTTGACCCGCTGATGCACGCACGACTATTCCGCGTACTGAAAGAAAAGCAGGAGCAGGGTGTAACGATCTTTCTGTCCAGCCACAACTTGAAGGAAGTGGAGGACTACTGTTCTAAGGTTGCATTTATTCGCAGTGGCCAGCTGATCGGTGTTGAAGATCTGTCCCAAATTAATAAAAAGGTGAAAGTGATTACTTTAAAAGGCGAGACGCTGCCATTGGAACAAATGCAGACCATTGGCGCGAAGTGTATAAAAAAAGAGGATCATGAAGCACGTTTTCTCTATGAAGGCGGACTGCCGCAGCTTTTCTCAACACTCTCGAATCTTTCAGCGGATCTTGACGATGTTTCCGTCGCAAACCGTGACTTGGAGGAACAGTTCATGTCTATGTATGAACGTCAGGAGGGAGAACGGTTATGACACTTTTCAGGCTTGAATGCAAAACACATATTAAAACGCTGTTGATCTGGATTATTGTGGTTGGCTTGCTGACTTTAGGTTTGGTCTCTTTGTTTCCGGCAATGAAAGATATGGGCCTGCAGCAGATGGACTTGAAGTCGATGCCGAAAGAAATGCTGAAGGCATTTAACCTGTCGGATATGGGGCTACTAGCGACTATTAAAGGGTACTTTGGCTATGAGTATCAATATGTCATGATTGCGACCGGTATTTTTGCAGCGATGCTTGGTACGAACGCTCTTTCAAGGGAAGAATCGGAAGGGACGATTAGCTATCTCTATGCACAGCCAATTTCACGTATATCGATTATCGGGCAGAAAATGCTGGCTAATAGTATCCTTTATACGCTCTATTGGATCGTCTCAATGGCTGTCGCGTTTCTTGTTTGTTTGATTTTTAAAGAATCGGGCGCTTCCGTGTCTAATTTGTTCAAAGCATTCTCACAACTGACGTTTGCCGGATGGGTGATGGGACTGACCTTCCTTGCGGTTGGATTCCTTTTATCATCGCTGCTGTCTTCAAATAAATCAGCAACGTCCCTGTCACTTGGTCTTGTCTTTCTGACTTTTATTTTGGGGGTTGTCGGCAAGCTTAAGGAGGATTTTCAAGCACTTGTCTATTTTTCTCCGGTGGATGCCGCGCTTCCAAGTGCCGTTTTCAAAAATGGCATTGAGTGGAACTATATCGTGACCGACCTGATTGTCATTTGCATCTCATGTTTGCTGGCATTATGGATCTACAGGAGGAAGGATTTGAAAGTATAAATGGAAGAATCGAAAGAAAAAGCGATTTTGACAGCGGCGATCCATGAATTTGCGGTGAAAGGATTCGATCAGGCGTCAACGAATCAGATCGCTAAATCTGCCGGGGCGTCAAAAGGGCTGATCTTTCACTATTATGATTCAAAAGAGAAGCTCTTTGAAGCGAGCATTAACTACGCCCTTGATTTTTCAATGAAAGAGTTAGATTTTAAAAAATGGGATATGGAAGGCAATTTAATCGAGAAGTTGAAGGGGTATTGTGAGCAGGAATTTCTCTTTTGCAAAAAATACCCGGACATCTATCAGTTGCTTATTGCTGCTTTCACAAAACCGCCGAAGCAGCTGTCCGAAAAATTGACCAATTTGTTTACCGAGTTGATGGCCATGGCGCCTGAGTTTTTTCAAAAAGTGATTGATGGGCTTGATTTGAAAGATGATGTCGACACCAATACACTGCAGGCAGTGCTGATGTCTCATTATCAATTTTATTCTGGTCAGTCAATGGGCTACTTAAAAGAACATCCCGAGGCAACAATCGATGATCTAAAGCCTTTTATCGATCAGTTTCTGAATATGTTAGCTATGAGTCTGCGCGGGTTGCTGAAAAACGAGGACGTATAAAAAAAGAGCGGGGAATGATCGAAGCTTATGATCATTTCCTGCTCTTTTTATTTGTTCTTTATTTTGCCGATAGCGGCTGTGCTTGAACAAGATTTTTGCTTGTTCCTGTCCTCAAAACCTCGACAACACTGTCTAAGGCACCTTCAACAATGTTTTGAATGGCGGTCTCAGTAAAGAAGCCGACATGCGGTGTGAGCAGCACTTGTTCCATATCGAGAAGTTTCGAAAGAAGCGGATCATTGAGCGACTGCTTACTCAGATCTTTATTAATCATGAGTTCATTTTCAAAGGTATCTAACGCTGCGCCGGCAATTTCGCCGTTTTCAAGTGCTTCAATCAGATCTTCAGTTTTAATTAAGCCGCCTCTGGCAACATTGATTAGATAGGCACTGTTTTTCATCAGTTTTAATGTGCTTTTATTGATCATGTGCCGAGTCGAATCAAAAAGCGGCGTGTGAAGAGAAATGATATCAGCTTCCTTAAGCACGTCTTCAAGTGAAGGCCGATAGTCAAGGATACTGTTTAACTGATCGTTGGGATATTGATCAAAACCAATGATTTTTGCTCCTAGTCCTTTGAAGAGCTGTGCGGCCGTTGCACCGATGCGGCCGGTGCCGACTATGCCGACCGTTAATGATCGGATTTCTCTGGAAATAAGGCCTGACCAGCGAAAATCTTTGCCTGCAACGCGTTTAGTGAATTCAGGAATATGGCGGACGAGCTGCATCGCCTGAGTGACCGCGAGCTCGGCGACTGCGTAAGGGGAGTATGCTGGAACATTGGTCACCAACAAACCGTTTTTCTCGGCTTCGTTCAAATCAATCATGTCATAACCGGCGGTTCGTGTAGCAATCTGTTTGATACCGTTGCTTTTTAATTGAGTGTATAAATTCGGGCCTCCGAGTGCAATCGGCTGTTGAATGCAGATACCGTCAAAGCCTTTCGATTGAGCGACTGTATCTTCTGAGAGGAAATCTGAGGTTGTTACGATCTCCACCTGATGTTGATTTGCCCAATTCTCGATCGTTGCTCTCTCATGATCTTGTACTCCATACATCAAGAATTTCATTTGAATTCTCCTCCCTCATTTTCAAATGAATGGCGTATTTTTGCGCCGTTTCATCTATTCTTTAATTTCTTATAGTTTAAAGTGTGAACCATTTCACAATTATTTTATCGAATGCGCAAGCAAATGTAAACGATTGCAATTTAAAGCATAACCGCTGTTATGCAACGAAGTGATGTTAAGAAAAGCAGAACGAAACAAAAAATCCGCTCATGAATTCATGAGCGGACCTTTCGCTTTAGTTTGTAATCAGATACCCTTAAATGCTTGGCGATAGATTTCAGTGAGTTCGGATACAAGCGGCATTTTCGGATTGGCAGGGGTACATTGATCGCCAAATGCGCGATCCGCGAGCTTATCAACTGCTGCTTCAAATGCTTCTTTGCTTACTCCATTTTTTTCAATGCTCATCGGCATGTTTAATTCCTGAGTCAGTTTTTTAATAGCCTGAACAAGGTTTTCAACACTTTCTTCCGTGGTCTTTCCGGCGATGCCAAGGACTTGCGCGATCTCTGCATAGCGCTCATCAGCAATAAAATGTTTGTATTTCGGGAACGCTGCGAATTTTGTTGGCTTTTGAGCGTTGAAACGAATCACATGCGGCAGCAGAATGGCACAGCAGCGGCCATGTGCTAGATGGAACTCGTTGCCCAATTTGTGCGCCAGGCTGTGATTGATTCCGAGAAAGGCATTTGAGAACGCCATACCGGCAATCGTCGATGCGTTATGCATTTTTTCCTTTGCTTCCCGGTCGGTGCTGTCTTTATACGATCTCGGCAGATATTTGAATACAAGCTGGATCGCTTTGATACAGAGTCCATCGGTAAAGTCATTGGCCATATTGGAAACATAGGCTTCGATCGCATGTGTGAGCACATCCATACCTGAATCAGCAAGCACGCGCTGAGGCACAGTCAGAACAAATTCAGGATCGATGATGGCCACATTTGGCGTTAGCGCATAATCAGCAAGCGGATATTTCATATCATTTTCCTTATCCGTAATAACCGAGAAAGAGGTGACTTCGGATCCGGTTCCTGATGTGGTCGGAATGGCGACAAATTTGGCTTTCTTGCCTAGGTCTGGGAACTTGAATACACGTTTCCGGATATCCAGGAATTTTTGTTTGAGTCCGAAGAAATCCGTTTCAGGGCTTTCATAGAACAGCCACATCCCTTTGGCAGCATCCATCGCCGATCCGCCGCCCAGTGCGATAATGACATCTGGTTCAAACTTTCTCATAAGTTCCGTACCTTTCATGACCGTAGCCACGGATGGATCCGGTTCAACATCGGAGAATACTTCATAGTGAACCGGGTCTCTGCGCTGTTTCAGGAAGTGAATCACCCGATCAACGTAGCCGAATTTTACCATACCGGGGTCAGCCACAATAAACGCGCGTGTAATATCCGGCATTACCGACAAATACTTGGTTGCATTTTTCTCAAAATAAATCTTAGGCGGTACCTTGAACCATTGCATGTTGTTTCGGCGGTTAGCCAGGGTCTTGATATTAATCAGGTTGGCTGTGCCGACGTTTGTGGATACGGAATTGCCGCCATAGCTGCCGCAGCCTAAGGTTAGTGACGGAATAAAATGATTATAGATGTCACCGATTCCGCCTAATGATGATGGCGCGTTGACGATCAACCGTCCGGCTTTCATGCGCATGGCAAAAGCATCGATCACTTTCTGATCGTTTGAATGAATCACCGCAGAGTGGCCGATACCACCGAAAGCCAGCATTTCCTCGCAGCGTTTAAAGCCTTCTTCAGTCGTCTTGGCCCTAAAGCAGGCAAGCACAGGACTCAATTTTTCTCGTGACAGTGGTGACTCAGGACCGACACTGCTCAGTTCGGCAACGATCACCTTTGTGTCTTCGGGAACAGTAACACCGGCGAGTCCGGCGATGAATGCAGCGGTTTTGCCGACAATTTGCGGATTCACCGCACATCGCCGTTCATCGATAACCAGCTTCTCCACCTTTTTCTTTTCCTCATTGTTCAGGAAGTAGCATTTGTTATCAATCATTTCCTTTTTAACAGCCTCATAGATTTGCTGGTCAACAATGACTGCTTGTTCCGATGCGCAAATCATACCGTTATCAAAAGTCTTCGATAGGATCAGGTCATTGACCGCTTGCTTAACATCGGCCGACTTTTCGATATAGGCAGGCACATTTCCAGGACCAACACCAATTGCAGGTTTTCCGGAACTATACGCTGCCTTAACCATACCTGATCCGCCTGTTGCTAGAATCAGTGAAACACCTGGATGGTGCATTAGGCGTTGTGTCGCCTCTAGTGAAGGTGTTTCAATCCATTGAATGCAGTTTTTCGGCGCACCGGCTTTGACGGCTGCATCGCGAACAACCTTGGCAGCTGCGGCGCTGCACTTTTGCGCGGAAGGATGGAAGGCGAAGATAATCGGGTTCTTTGTCTTGATCGAAATCAGTGACTTGAACATCGTCGTTGATGTAGGGTTCGTAACCGGTGTGACACCGGCAATAACACCGATGGGTTCAGCGATCTGGACAATTTCTTCATATGGATCTTCGGAGATGACGCCAACCGTCTTATTTTTCTTTATTGAGTTATAAATGTATTCAGTTGCAAAAATGTTCTTAATCATTTTATCTTCATAAACACCGCGCTTGGTTTCCTCGACAGCCATTTTCGCCAGCTGCATATGCTGGTCAAGTCCCGCGAGAGCCATTTGCCTGACAATCTCATCGATTTGCTGCTGATCAAGTGGAGTGAATTCTTCCGATGCGGTTTTTGCATTCGTCACAAGCAGATCAATCGTTTCTTCTAGCGTTTCTTTTTTTGATTCCTTATCGTTTAACGAATGTTCTTCGATGGCCATATGATCTTCCTCCTTAGGGTATCAATCAATAATGACATTGTGAATCATTTCACATATATAATTTAATGCATGCGAGCTTCATGTGCAATGGTTATGTAAGCGCTGACACAATTTGTTAACAGGTTTGTGGCTATATTGTGAAAACGTTTCAATAATGGTTCTAAGCAAAAAAGTAGTGGGCTTAATTACAGGCTATGTTTAAATCTAAGGTTGTTTTTACCCAGGTATAAGCCGAAGAACGCGTGGTGCGAGACTCCAGCGGGATCGAACCAGTTGATGCAGGCCAGGGGAGACCCCGCAGACGACTGGATTGTTTGAGGAGGCTCCCGGACTGCCCGCGGAAAGCGAGCATCGAAAGCGTTAACAGGCTGAAAGACTATATAAAAACAACATCAAAGTTAACAGAGCCTAACCACAAAAAAGGCGTTCAGATTTGACACTGCATTGAAGAGCAGACCTAAATATAATGAAGAAGGATGCTATACTTAGGATATTCAGTTGATTTTCCAACTTATTTATAGATTCAAAATGGAAAGGGATAAAGTAAATATGGAAGCAACAGTTACGCTAAGTGTTTTTCATAAGCAGTATCAGCAAGAAGTGGATGATTATATTATTGAAGACATTCAATTTACAGGGCATCCAAGAGAAGCTGTGGAGTTGGCGGAAAAAGAGCCGGACAGGCATGCCATCCTCATCTTGCATGGCCAAGCTCTCGTTGGATTTTTTGTCCTGCATGGATGGGCGGGTGCGAAAAAATATACAGATGATCAGCATGCATTGCTGCTGCGCACATTTTCAATTGATACGAGGCATCAAGGCAAAGGATATGCTAAACAAGCGATGAAGCAGTTGCCAGATTTTGTTCGTACGAATTTTTCAGATATAGAACGTGTTGTTCTAGGGGTGAACCGCGCCAATTATCCGGCCCAGAATCTATATCTGAGGAATGGATTTTCGGATACTGGAAGAAGGGTTATTGGCGCACATGGTGAACAGTATGTTTTTGAGCAATTGATTCATTGTTGAAGCGTTTTTAAGTGGAGGTTGCTCTAATAAGCTACATTTAAGCGAGGTAAAAATATGTTAATTAGAGTGATTCAACAGGTGAACCTCTTAAGATGCTTAGATCATAATATGCTTTGAGCTTGTCTAAAACAGATATTCATTAAAACCGGATTGAGCGTCTCTCACATCGTTCAATCCGGTTTCGACATGGTCCTTTAATACCCGCCGGTCATATCGCCTTGTAATTGCTCATAGTCATAGTTGTCCGTGCTCTTTTCGGAGTCAATCCGCCATTTCTTTCCTTCCTTTATAAGATTAATTTTATAGCTGGTATCAGAGGATCGCGGGTCCGTATTTTTGAACACTTCTCCGATATTCTTCGTCATATAAACATACCAGGCCTGAAGCGCGGCATCATAGTCCGAGTATTTTCCGCGGTTATCATCGACGAACTGGTTTTTCAGCTTCTCAACCTCGTCATACATATCATCGAGGAAAAGCACTTTTGGTGTGACTTCAACAACTGCTGTTTTCGGAAGCGCAGTTTGAACCTTCAGACTCACGCTCCCTTTTTCACTATTGGCGCGCTTAAACGTTTCATAAATTTGATTCATTTGCTGGTCGGACAACTGATCCTCCAAGTCGGTCCCCATATTTTTGATAAACAAAGCTTTTAGCTGTTCCGCGTCTTTATTCGCATCATTGGCGACGAGTGTTGCGTACTTCGGATCCTTTTTCTCAAAAAAGACGGTTTGGACATAGGCGTTCATCGCGTCCTTGATCTCCTGCTGATTATCCTGATAATCCTTTGTATTGATTTTTACAACAATATCGCTAACTTTTTTATCACTTTTATAAACGTCCGGCTGAAAATGCAATTCATATGATTTGTTTTTTGCTACTCTGAATGGAATATATCCGGTCACGGTTTTATCTTTCGCCAAGGAATCTGTATCTAGCATTTTAAAGTTTCCCGAGTCGTCGTAAATGGTATCATCGACGGACACTTTCTCATTTTTTGAATCATACAGGGAAAAATCATCGGTGAGGAGATCGAGCGAGTCGCCGGAATGGTTGGTGATACTGATATTTAGTGCGAGAAGCGCGCTGTCATCGGTGTTTTCCTGCCCTTCTGTTGTGATAAACTGCCCATCTTTAATGGTTACCGTAGCGACATCGGATTTTCCTTCCCCTTTTCCGGTTCCATTTCCATTTGATGAATGCCCACATCCGGTAAGTAAGAAAAGCAGCAAGAGTCCCGAAGTGAGAAGAAGCCTGGTCTTAATCGTCATCTACCCCCTATAGTGTAATAAAATTGTTGGCCTTTAGAGGATGTTCAAAAAGTCTGGGAAAAATTGCTGTCCAATCTCATCGTCAACTTGTTTCTGCACTTCTCACGTATTAGCAGGAGAACTTCAACTAATACCGCGTACGTCCTGTACGCAACGTTGAAGTCATTACATCCTGTAGAAGTACGCTCTGGTGCTCGAAACTGCGTTTCCTTGATCTTCGACGCACAGGACGTGCTAGTGTCAGGCATGCCACAGGACGTGGCGTTCTGCCTGACCTCGGCCCTTTTTGTCCTCNCTTGATCTTCGACGCACAGGACGTGCTAGTGTCAGGCATGCCACAGGACGTGGCGTTCTGCCTGACCTCGGCCCTTTTTGTCCTCCTTTTTGAACAGACTCCTTTATTGACCTGAAAGTCTACGATGGGTTCTATGCAGCTGAAATCGGAAATAGAATAGATCAGTTTGTCCTTTTTCAATGTCAGGAGATTAAAGTTGGATCATAAAAATCTCAGCCCTACTTGCTTTAGAAAGGTAACTGAATCATAAACATATAGTTAATTACGGACAAATTTTGTGTGTCTCAATTGGCGAGCGCCGAATAAAATGGGCAGATATGGAAGGGGAAGTGAAAACGATGCGACTGGACAGACGCAGCATGACAATCATCGCAGGCATACTTTTGCTTTTCGGGCTTCTTATTCTTGCTGATTTTGGCTATAAAATGTCTTCTCCCGGACATCTGCTTGTTACTTTTGAGTCTGCGGTTAGGGAAAACGACACGGCTCAATTAAAGAAGCTGTTGATTTCCGACAACAAAAAGGTGAAGATCAGTAACTCCTCGACCAAGGCATTGTTGGATTACTTGCTGACACACCATGAGGCATTCAATGAGGTCAAACGTGATTTGGAGAAGGAGATTAAAGGGAAAACGCCGAATTCGGAAGGCGTCTTGAGCCTCTCTCAAACAGGCAGACATTTTTTGTTCTTTAAAGCCTACAAGTTGAAGCTTCGTACTCAGAAAATCGTTATCTCCGGACTGCGTGATGGTGAAGTGTTGGCGATGAGTGCCAATCAACGCAATGTACCAAGAACGGGAAATAGCTACGGGCCGATTCTCCCCGGGAAATATACAGTTCAGGAACAATTAACGAATGATCTCGGTATTTTTATTAAAAAAGATACGCTTTCCGTTTGGGATAGGCAGGTATCTCTTGATGTGGATTCGGAAACATGGATGGCGCATTCTTCTGCGATTCAAAAACAAGTAATCGAGAGAATTGATCAGTTTAATCAGGAAGTCTCCGTGTGGGAAACTTCAGAATATGATCCGGGGAAGCTCCCATCAGCGACTGAAACATTTAGAGAGAGCCAGTCGGCAATGAAAAGAGAAGAATTTGATAAACTGAAGTCGAAACTAGAAAAGGTGCAGTCCGCTTATTTAGGAATGTTTGTGGATATGGACAGTCTGACTTTAACCTATTATGGCGATCATTGGGATGCCACTGTCGACACGGTTATTTCCTACAAGTATGGGTATCAGTTGAAAAAAGATAAACAAATGCAAGACGCCTCTTATCAAAGAGGCGTCAGTTACCGGCTTATTTATGATCGCGACCAAAAACAGTGGCTGGTCAGCGGTTTTTCCGATAATTATATAACGGAAGATATGGCATCGGATTGGAAAAAGAAAAAGGAGATCAAGAATCCCGATCCCGTGATTCAGACTTGGAGCGCAAATGGAGGTACGCATCTGTGAACTACATCGGCACTAAAGTACCGAGCTTCTGGGAACATTGCATACCTGCTTTTATGTCCAAAGACGCAAAAGTAGAGGTAACAACTCTTTTACCACGGCTTGTTCCAAGCCTCTATAAATGTTTTTTTAGCAGTTTGGTCGCCCAAGGCACTGAGAAAACTCGGCATTAAAAAGCCGAGTTTTCTCAGTTGGCGACCTTTATAAAACTTTATCAGCATAGCTCATTCAGAGATTAGCTGCGATCAAAGAACGTTTTAATTGAGCGATCAATATAAACCCACCCCATAGGTCCAATATGCATCGTGTCCTGTAAAAAGAAAGGTTTGCTGTCAAAACGGGTAAAATCAGCTAGCTGAAATCCGTTTTTTCGGACTTCATCCGCAATTTTTTTGTAACAAACTTCACGCCGCTGCTTCGGCACGCCGGCGTAATCATACCAGCGCCCATTGAATGGTACGGAAATGAATAAGGCGTGAACATGCTCTTCCTTTAACAGATCAAGCACAAGCTGAAAATCACTGTATTCAGGCGACTGGGCATAACTTTCGTTTTTACGGTAGCCTCTGAACGTGTTCAGATGATGCTGTATGGATTTTTTATAGAGCGATGTATCAATGTGAAAGCGATTTGAACCGGTATCATGAATTGCTGTTTTCTTAGCCGAAAGGGTTAACTGATTCCAGTTATCCTTGCTTAGCTGTCTGTCCGGTTTCTGGTATTGTGATTTTTTATATCCAGGACGAATAAAATGCATGTCAACAAGATCGTGTAGCGTAAGGATTTTATAGGTCATCTGTCCCTTAAGTTCGTCGGCAAGCCTGAGTGCCGGCTGCCTTCGCCCAGGGTAGGCGACATCCTCCAAAAGCCGGCCCAAGGTTCCATCATTGCGGATAAAACTGAATTGAACAAGCCGGCGAGCCGCTTTCTGTTTGAGCTTCGGGCTGATCGAATTGCTGAAAACAAGGTTGTACGCCTGCTCCCTGGAAAAATTCGGCTTAAAATGAAGGGGATCCAATCCCGTTTTTGTAAACCATTCGGGAGAAAGGATGAACACAATTTTTTTCCCTTTCAACTGATTGGCGGTGGATGCAAAGTTCAGAAAATGAACGAGAGAATACATGCCGCCGCGTCCGATTAGAAACGGCGTAAATCCATCCGGCTGTACTTTAAAGTAATTGGTTGGATGGTATTTATCCAATCGGTACAGTTCAGATGAACCATAGATTGGGAGGTACTGTTCATTTTTCAACATTTTCTGTTGCATCAGCATCCCTTGAAAAACGTGCGGGTCAAGACTAGCCGCTGCTTCCTTCATATTATTGCTGCTAATGGCCGCTCGTTCAAGATCGGCAGGCATGAAAATCAGCGTGCAGACAATGACGACCGCGAGGAGCATCGGTCCGAATCGAAGCCATTTCATTTTCGTTCAGCCAACTGATTCACAATCATATTTGGCGTTGCCCATTCTTCTCTATTAAAATCTGAGATCGGCACTGAGATCTCCAGTTGTTGCTCGAATTCGACGACAAGCGAGATCGTAGCAAATGAGTCAAGCAGACCTTCATCAAACAATTGAAGATCCGGATTTTTTTTGATTTCATCAGATTCGCAAACTTCAGCGAGTATTGTAAGCACCTTGTCTTTAAAGTCCTGAGTAACTTCTGCCATTGTAAAACCCCCGATTTTATAGTTGATTTATTTTTAATTGGCTATCTCTGTATTATCGATTAAATTCATCAGTGATTACCTCTGCCACAGAAAGTCCAGCCTTCCTGAAAAAATAAGGAAGCTGAAACAGATGACATGAAACGTGATGACGACAGAGAGTGCATGCATCCATTTATTATCTTTCGGCCAGAATGGATGCTTTTTATTAAACCGCTCAAACTTATCAAACAGAATAAAAGCTGTGGCATGATAGATTCCATAAATGATGTACTGCAGCATGAATCCATGCCAGAAGCCCATCACTAAAAAGTTCAGCGTCAGGCCGATATCGGAAATCAAGTATCGATTTTTTAACCATTTCTTTTTTACAGCGGTATAGACGAAACGCATGTAAATATAGTCACGGAACCAAAAGGACAAGGTCATGTGCCAGCGGTTCCAGAAGTCTTTGATGTTGCGGCTGATGAACGGCTTGTTGAAGTTCTCCGGTGTACGCACGCCCATCAAGTAACTGACCCCAATCGCGAAGTTGCTGTAGCCCGCAAAATCGAAAAACAGGTACATACTATATCCGTACATGTAGAGCCAAATACTTGAGAGCGTATCCGGCAGCAGCATTGGTGACCCCATCCAGTATTTGTGGATCAGATAGCCAATGATGTATTTGTAGAGAAAGCCGAGAAAAATTTTGTTCAGTCCTTGATAGAGCAGTGTCCGATACTCTACTGATGTCGGAATTTTACTCGTATCTTCCCTGAAACGTCTGTAACGGTCGATTGGTCCGGATGAAATCGTTGGGAAAAAAACGATGAATCGAAAATACTGGATCAACGGTATCTCTTTCAGCAAACCGTCACGTATGTCCATGATCATTTGAATAGATTTAAAAGATACATAGGAAATCCCGAGAAAGCCAATAAAATTTAATGCCGGAACATCAGCAGACAGCTTGACAAGAAACAGCGGGATGATTGCAAGTACGATTGCAATATAAAAGCACGCGCTATTATTGTTTTTTGTTCTTATTGCCAAATAACCTTTAATCAACACGGCTTGCCAAATGATAAACAGCAGAATAGAAATAAGCTGTTCTGGCTGTGCCGCGAAAATGAGAAAGGTCATCAGGATGGCCACGCAATCGTTATAAAGCGTATTCCGCATGCCCATTAGGCCTAGAATAATGATTGGTGCAAGCAGAAAAGCGATTAAGGTAAAAAATTGGAAAGAAGCATATGGGATAAAAGAAATCATTGAGCAGCCTCTTTCAGCGGCGCTTTTCGATCAATCTTTCCATTGGCAGTCATTGCGAGCGAAGATTGATAGATGAACTTTCTTGGTACCATATAATCAGGCAGTACGCGAGACAGTTCTTTTCGCAGGGCTGATGATAATTGAAATGACGAGTCAAACGGGTTTTCCCCAGGAACAACAACAGCAATCAAATGATCGTAACGATCACCTGACTTTACTGGGACGACAATACCCTGTTTGACATAATGGCATGACGCAAGCACATGCTCGATTTCATCTAATTCCATTCTGAACCCATGAAGTTTAATCTGATGATCCATTCGCCCGTAATAATAAAGCATGCCGTTCTTCAACATGCCGATATCTCGAGTATGGTAGGCTGGCATACCATTAATCATGCTAAATGCGGCAGCTGTTTTCTCTGGTTCGCCAAGATAGCCCTTACCAACACTAGCTCCGCAAATAACAATTTCTCCTTTTTCACCATCAGGCATGGGCACACCATCATCGCCGATAATCAGGATTCGGCCATCCGGCTTGCAGCGGCCTACGGGAAAAGAATTGCCAGAGTTCATCATTTCTTGAGTGATGTGAACGCTTGTCACGGCTACCGTTGTCTCCGTCGGTCCATAGGTATTTATAATTTTGGCCTGCGGAAAGCGCATCTGTAGGCGAGCGGCAACAGTTGGCGGCAGCGTCTCACCACAAAACAGGAAAGTGCTGAGATCTGGAAGCATGTCATTCGAGAAAGTGGGTTCCATCAGGCACATCTCCGCAAAGGATGGCGTGGACGTCCAGATGTTGATACCGGATTGAGCAAGAGAAGTGAACAGGTCTTTTGGACGAGCAATCATCTCTTTATCAATCGCCCACAAAGTACCCCCGGATGTGAGCGACGGATAGAGATCCATGACGGACAGATCGAACGAAAAGGGTGCTTGGTTCATAAAAGTAAGCCCCTCGTGAATATCAAAATCCGCCAGCATCCAGCTCGTGAAACTGCTTAACGCGCGGCAAGGTATTTGAACACCTTTCGGTTTACCGGTGCTTCCCGATGTATAAATGATGTAGAAGATATCCTCGCCGCGGACTGCATGGCTTCTGTCGAGTAGACGATCATCAACATTCTGAATGCATGCATCCAACTGATTCGTTTTAATTACTTTTGCATCTAGTGAAGGCAGCAGGTCCGGGCAGTCGCTGAACACGAGCTTCGCTTTGGAACTGGCCGCAATTAAACCAATTCTTTCTGCGGGAACGGATTGATCCACAGGTATATAAGCGTGACCGGACTTAGCGCAAGCGAGGAACAGCACCGGCATGATCGGATTCATATGGCCATGAATAATGAGCGGTGTCCGATCATCTCCTAGTTGATCTTGAATCCAGCAAGCGATGGCGTCAGATCGTTTCTTCAGTTCGCCAAAGGTGAGTTGATGGTCTCGATGAACATAACATAACCGGTCAGGTACCTGTTCCGCCCACTTGTCGATCTGAGCAATAATATCCATTGTTAATCCCCTCCTTAGAAGTCACTGTATATGAACGTACCGGTATGCGCGGCGGCAAATCCGTAAATAACAACCAGTCCTAATAAAATCGCAGTGTAAAAGCAGGTGCGTGCGATCCAGGAAATAAGCGGGTGGTTAAGTTCCCACTTGAAGCCATTCATTTTATTTCCCTCCTTTTTGATTTTTGGTTTCTTGCAATGTGTGAAAAATCATTGTATTGAGCGTACTGATTTCGAATTCAGAACTGCGGACATTGGAAAGTAGGACAACGTAACTTTGCTTATCTTGAGTAAATGCATTACTTCCGTTCCATCCGCCGAGAACGCCGTGGCTTGAGTAGGTATCATTTCCCCACCCTTTTCGGCCAATGTACCATCCGCAACTGTAAGAAGTCCCTGGGAAATGACGAGATAACAATTCATGGACGCTCGCTTTAGAAAGCAGTGTCGAATCGGCGATTGCATGATCAAAAAGGTACATATCCCAAGAAGTCGAATAAATGTCGCCACATCCGATTAGCTGTGAAAAGGATGGAATTTGTTCTGAAAAAGCGTGACCATCAACGATGACATAGCCGGTTGATCGATATGCAGAATGCAGCATCTCGTCGCCGAATCCGGAATGCAGCATGCCCGCTCTCTGGAAGATGAACTGGCGGATATAATCGTGCAGCGACTCATGGAAAGCGCTGCTGCTGACTTTATCCAGAATCGCACCAAGCAGCGCATAATTTGTATCGGAATAGTGCCAGACCGTACCGGGTTTTGAAGCAAGGCGTAAGGAATGCAGCGCAATGCGCTGAACGAGTTGATCGCGTGTCACCGGCTGCATGGTTTCCATAACATTTCCTAATCCGGAAACATGGCAAAGGAGATCGAGCATCGTGATCTTGTTTCCATTTGGAAAATTCGGATAGAAACGTGATACAGGATCGTTAAAGTGAATCAGCCCCCGCTCCCGCATCTGCATGAAAGCAACCGCCGTGATCGATTTCGTTGTTGAACCCACATAATAAGTGGTTAATGGCTGGTTCCTCCTCCCGTTGTGACTATTGCTGAGCCGATAACCCTTGCTCAGAACTACCTTGCCGTGGCTGACCACCAGTACACTTCCGGAAAAACCGCTTTGCTGAATACGGCGGTCAATTGCAGTTCTCCTCCAGTCGCTGGCAAAAGATGTCATCCTTGTGTGCTTTGGGGGAATAGACGTGTTTTTTCCTGTTGAATGAGCTGCCGAATGCGCTTGTGTGGCACTATTTTGATTAAATGTCATAAGTGCAGCAGCAACGCATCCCCCAATCAAAAGACAACTAAACAGGATGGCGAATCGTGTGTTTTTCTTTTTCATTTTTGCCCTTTCTCAGCAAGTCGCTTTGTGTGTACAAGGTTCAATGAACGTCGGTGTTTGAGTTTCCAGAACTTCCGTTCATCACAACATAGATTAGTCGGCAATAAGCTAAAAATGTCTTAATCGGCAAGATCGTAACTTTTTTGTTACCCATTTGGAGAGGGATTTTTCCTAAGATGAGAGAGAAGGATCTCAATATACGTACTTCCAGAGTGCTATTAATTAGCACGTGAATGGAATGTAAAAAGTTAGACGTATTCTGAACGAATGTCAACACGTCAGGTACAATGGCACTAAGATATCTTCTTTCGTTCGACGTTAATAAAAGGGAGGCCAGTTACCCTGTTTAGAAAAATAAAAGCGATGATCGGCACTGGACTTGTTCTGGTCCTATTCCTTTCCGGATGCTCTTTTTTGAAACAGCCTCAAGCGCTGATCCAAAAGCCTAAGCTGCCGGATCAAAAAAAGATCATGATCGATATTGTTGACCAAAGCATTCCGGCGCAGGCGAGACTGGTTGCACCCGTTCAATCCAACTACAAAGGAAAAATCATGATTGTGAAGCCAAATCATGCAGCGGGAACACTTGCACTCTTTTTTTATGAAACACGGCAGCAGCGTATTCATTTTGCAGTGATTAAAAGGGGAACTCAACATTGGCGAAAAATTTATGATGAAGAAACGGATGCAGCGGGCGTTTCAAGAGTAGCGGTCACAGATTTTGGTAATCACGGAAGTACAGAAATTTTTGTGTCGCTTGAAAGCTACCCGCAAAATCAATTAAATGTATACACATTGAGTAAGGGACAGTTGAACAAGATCATGACCTCACCGTTTAGTGGAATGATTGCGGGGGATCTCGATGAGGATCATCAGCCGGATTTTGCCATTCTTCGTACAGACAGCGCTTCTGGGATGATGCGGTTTGCATTCTACCAAGTGAATCAGGAAGATGAGCCAGTGCTGGTTCGTCAGGAAGAAAATGTGGAACAATTTTTCTTTAATAACATGGCCGGTCCATTTGATGCGTCGTCAAGCGGTGGTCTTGTCATCCGCGATCAGACGTTGCCTGCAGAGGACGACATAGAAAAAAGCGATTTTGACACAAAGGGAACGTTATTTGGAAACACCAATGTGTTTGTTCAGTGGGGCGATTCAGCATTGGCTCAATATCATGCGGGAGAATGGAAGAATCTCCGATGGAATCCATTCGGCCCTAATCGCTGGTCTTCGTCCTCAATGCTTGTTACAGAACGGTATTATGATAGCCTCCGCCAATTTTTTGTGGACTTTCCTTCAGGTATGGCGGAAAAAATCAGCATTGCCAAATCATACAATAATCATGTCATTTTTGTTCAAGCCAATGGATCAATTTATATGGATGTGTACCGGATTAGAAAAGAGTTGTTTCGGAGCGAACGATACAAGAACTGGATCAAGCTTGGATCTTCGCAGCATTACATTTTTGCGGTTCCGAATAAATACAGGCAGGCAGCCGGGTCCGTTAAAGCCGGCGTTTACAATGAACATTCATGATGGGAAATTTTAATTTTCATAGGATGTGCCTAGAGAGACAGCGGATGCTGTAGAGCAATGATTGAGGTGAACGAAATGGAAAAACTCATGGTTGTAGAGGATGAAGCGTCCATCAGAGGCTTTATCGTGTTAAGTCTAAAGCACGCGGGTTTCGATGTGCTGGAAGCTGAAACCGGTGAAGAGGCGCTCCGGATATTCAAACGTGAACCGTCTGTTCATATTGTTTTGCTTGATGTTATGCTTCCGGGGATGAGCGGCTTTGATGTTTGTGAACAAATGAGAAAATTAAAATCTGCTGTCGGCATCATTCTGCTGACCGCCAAAATACAGGAAACGGATAAGGTGCATGGGCTCGGCATCGGAGCAGACGATTATATTACCAAACCGTTCAGCCCGGCAGAGATGATCGCGCGTGTGCAAGCACTTTTGCGCAGATTGAACGGCAATGAGATAAATGCCGATTCCGAGTATATAGTGTCTTCCGTATTTAAACTTTCAAAGAAAAATGAACAATTTTTCAAGAATGATCAATTAATTGAACTGACGCCGACGGAATTTACGTTGATTAAGACGTTAATGGAGAATGAAAATGGTTTGCTGTCACGCGATGAACTCCTAGATCGCGTTTGGGGAAAGAATTTTGTTGGTGACGCTAAGATCGTCGATGTCAATATTCGGAGATTGAGACAAAAAATAGAGGATGAGCCATCTGAACCTTCATATATTATGACCCACTGGGGCAGGGGTTACTTCTGGAATGGCGGCAAAGCATGACACGCAGAGTTGTCCTGCATTTTATGATCATTATCCTGTTGACGCTCGCCTTGAGCGAGACAGTGCTCACGATTGCTGTCCGCCATTATTTCTATGATGGTGTCAAAGATACCTTATTACAGCACGCAGAAGACGCCAATACCCTTTATAAGAAGTTTAACAGTCAGCTTGTACTCAGCCACTGGAGCAACAGTCTGAACGAAGCCATGGACAGCTTTGATATGAAGAAAACGCTACTAGAGATCTATGACGCGGGCGGGGATATGGTTGCTTCTTCTACAGGATTAATCAGCCAGTCAACAATTTCTCCAGAAGGTGAGGTATTTGAAGGCGAGCCGACGTCAAAAGTTGAACGCCTGCCTCAAACCGGAGAAAAAGTGATGGCGGTTTATTATCCGATTCATATTAGAGGAAAGCTTTTTATTCTTCGCTATCTCTCTTCATTAACACTTGTTGATAAAGAACTTCTGCTGATTGATTTTGTATCCATTGGCTGCGGTCTGGTTATTGCCCTTCTGGTTTTCTTTGTCAGCCTGAAGCTTGCACAGTCAATTGTCATGCCGATGAAGCACATCATTAAAGTCTCTGCAAAAATGGCTTCGGGAAACTTCTCCATGCGAATGAAGGATGACTATAACAACGAATTAGGTACCCTCGCAAAGACGCTGAACGGCATGGCTGAAGAAATTCAGAAAAATGAAAAGCTGCAAAACACCTTTATTTCTTCCATATCTCATGAACTTCTGACTCCATTAACGGGTATTAAGGGATGGAGTGAGACGATGCTGATGAATGAAGATACGACACAGAATGAGTTTCGCGAAGGGTTAAAAGTCATCAGTCATGAATCGGACCGTTTAAAATTATTGGTCGGCGATTTGCTTGATCTTTCTAAGCTGAAACAGAATACACTGACACTTAATCGTCAGATGACGCGGCTTGACGAGACCGTCAGGCAGTCTGTTGCCTCCATGCATGTTAAAGCTGCAGAGAAACATTGTTGCATTGTCCTCCATCATTGCAAACGTTTAATTGCGTATGTAGATCGGAACAGGATGCAGCAGGTCATTACAAACTTGCTTGATAATGCGATCAAGTTTGCGGACAGAGACTCTCAGATCATCGTATCTCTTGAAGAAGATGAAACGACGATTCGACTTTCGGTCAGAGACTGGGGCGTAGTTATTAATATGGAGGACATTCCAAAATTAACGAATCCTTTTTTCCAAATTCATGCGAACGGACGTGGATCCGGACTAGGTCTCGCCATTTCAAAAAATATCATTGATCTTCATGACGGAGAGCTAAGAATTACTAGTGATCCAGGTAGCGGAACTGAAGCATTAATTATTTTGTCAAAACCCTAACACCTCCTATTTCCGAACATTATGATACAACTTGAAAATAGTGTTCGTTATTTCGTTGACGAAATATCCTTCT
The DNA here is from genome assembly GCF_000497245.1 of Sporolactobacillus laevolacticus DSM 442. Classification (GTDB taxonomy): domain Bacteria; phylum Bacillota; class Bacilli; order Bacillales; family Sporolactobacillaceae; genus Sporolactobacillus; species Sporolactobacillus laevolacticus. The sequence continues at coordinate 83,492 of NZ_AWTC01000016.1, read as the reverse complement.
TGCTGGTATAATGGGGGTGCAAAAAGAGATTTTTCGTTTTGCTCCTATTTATCGGAATTATTTTTCGGCACACATCATGATTGTATTAGCATTTATTCTTCATGCTTCAATGGCTTTGAAGTTTTTTTTGTTTTTGAGTTAATAAGCTGCTGTACCAAGGTACCTGTTGGATTTTGTGCTGAAGAATAATGACGATTGATACGGGCAGAATGAGACAATTAGGGGGATTATTGTGAACGAGAACTGGTTATCACGTTACTTTCAGTTTTCAGAGTTAAAGACCACTTTAGGCCGTGAAACTTTGGCAGGCTTGACCACCTTTATTTCGATGGCGTACATATTGTTCGTCAATCCTAGTGTTTTGGGTGCTTCAGGAATGGACAAAGGTGCGGTATTTACAGCGACCGCTATTGCCAGTGCGCTTGGCTGCCTGATCATGGGCATCGTTGCTAAATATCCAATCGCTATTGCTCCAGGACTTGGTGTTAACGCGTTTTTTGCATATTCTGTCTGCATCGGTATGAAGATTCCTTGGGAAACTGCACTGGCCGGCGTATTCATTGCCTCCATTGTATTCTTCATTATTACAATCTTTAAGCTTCGTGAAATCATTATTGATGCCATTCCGCAGAGTCTGAAATTGGCAATGGCTGCCGGTATCGGTTTGTTTATTGCGTTCATCGGTCTTCATGAAGGCGGTCTGATTGTTGCGAATAAAGCCACGATGGTTGGCTTCGGACCGCTGAATATCGGCACAACATGGTTGACCATTTTCGGATTAATTGCAACGATTATCTTGATGGTCAGAAAAGTTCCGGGCGCTATTTTCATTGGTATGGTTTTGACTTCGATTGTCGGTATCATTTTTAAACTGATTCCGCTACCAACGTCGTTAATTTCTACGGCTCCGAGCCTCGCTCCTACTTTTGGCAAGGCTATAACTCACGTTCCGGATATCAATACGTTACAGCTCGGTGTTGTCGTTCTGACTTTCTTGCTCGTTACATTCTTTGATACTGCAGGCACTTTAATCGGACTTGCTGAACAAGCTGGTTTTATGAAGAACAACAAAATGCCTCGAGTTGGACAAGCGCTGCTTGCGGATTCTACGTCCATGCTGGCAGGCGCCATCGTCGGCACTTCACCTACTTCAGCTTACATTGAATCATCAACGGGTATCGCTGTCGGCGGTCGTTCCGGATTTACAGCAGTTGTCACTGGTATTCTGTTCCTTTTCGGCATGTTGTTCTCGCCGCTGCTTTCCGTCGTGACTGCACAAGTAACAGCCCCGGCTCTGATTATTGTCGGCGTACTGATGGCAAGCGCTCTGAAACAAATTCCGTGGGATAAATTCGAGATTGCGGTTCCTGCTTTCCTGACTGTACTCGGCATGCCGCTGACCTACAGCATTTCCGACGGTATCGCACTTGGCTTTATCGTTTACCCAATTACAATGATTGCAGCCGGACGTTGGAAAGAAATTCATCCGATTGTCTATGTCCTGTTCTTTGTCTTCATTGTCTTCTTCGCACTTATTTAACCGTGATTTAATCAAAAATCTCCTTCATTGAACTAATGGAGGAGATTTTTTTGCGCTTGTTAGGCTGTCGATCTCTGTGCTTTGCAGGAATCCGGCCGTTATCGCTTTTAATCCGGTCATTGTGCAGAATAATTCGGTCATCATTGCTTAAAATCCGGTTTTGGCGCTTCATTCGATTAAAAAAGAAACATGCGCGTCCCGCATGCTCCTGAATACATGAAAAAGAACGGAGACATGATAAGGATAATCTATCCTGAAGGATGTGGGTTTTGATGATTGCATTATTTGTCGCTATTCTTTTTTGGTTGGCGGGAACGATTTTGATGGGCGCCAGCTTTTATCTGACAAACAAGTTAAGGGAGACCGGGGAGCATCTGCTTAAGGACGCAGAGCATGAAAAAGGCAAGGATAATTCTGCAAGCCTCGCCAGGGCTATTGAAGGAAACATTCTTGAGCATATTCCCAGCTATGTGGTGCATATGGCGACAGGAGTGATTGGCGCTCTGTTTTTGGCGTTCGGATTTGTTGCCCTTGCTTTTTACGTACACTAAACAGATACAGTCGGAGTCTGTCGAAATCCTGGAGCAGCTGATATAATGAATATACAGATTTCTACAAATAGTGACATGATCCGCGTGACTGTGAAGGGACTGTTTAAAAAGGTGAACGGCATTTGAGCAAAAAAAATAAAGGGAAGAATCAAGGCGATAAGCTACTTAAAAAGAGGTTTACCGTCGGAGATGAAGAGACACTTGACCAATGTCTCGACCGAATGAAGCGTGAAGGCTACACACCGATCAGGCGAACAGAGCAGCCGATTTTCCGAGAGACAGCAAATGGCCCTGAATGTATTGGCAGACAATGTGTATTGGAAGGGAAATTGATCCTTTCAAAAGGCGAACAATAGATTCTTTTTGTTCATTTAATGTTCGATTATCAGGTTGACACATCGCGAATATTGCTGATATGATGAGAGTGTCAAATGAAGATTGCGAACCCTCATATATTTTTGGGAATATGGCCCAACTGTCTCTACCTGGCGACCGGAAATTGCCGGACTATGAAGGGAAAATGGTGACGTTTTGTTTGTGGCCGCTGCCCGCGGTTAAAGACCAGACGGTTGTTTTCTCTTTAAATCAGGGAAACAGCTGCTCTGGGCTTTTTATTGTCTGGATTTTGAGTGTGTTCAAAAAGGGCCGAGAAAGTGTAGAGAATTTGTAGGTATACCGAAGGATTTCGGTGGCATGGCGATTGATAAAATTCGACAGCAATTTTTTCCCAGACTTTTTGAACATTCTTTACTATTGGAGTCTGCTCGAAAAGGAGGACAAAAAGTACCAAGAAGATCAAGGAAGCGCAGTCTTGAGCACCGGAGCGTATGAAAATAATACGTGAGGAGCGGAAAGACAAGTTGACACAGAGATTCGCCGGTAATTTTTCCCGGACTTTTCGAACATCCTCTATTGGGGAGGCAGTATTGTGAGTCAAGCAGTAGTAGGCGTGGTAATGGGAAGCAGTTCCGATTGGGAGACCATGAAGAATGCATGCGACATTTTAGATTTTTTGGACATTCCTTATGAGAAAAAGGTTGTGTCCGCACACCGCACGCCAGATTTAATGTTTGAATATGCGGAAACGGCACGCGAACGCGGATTAAAGGTGATCATTGCTGGGGCCGGCGGTGCCGCTCATTTACCGGGCATGACCGCAGCAAAAACAACCTTGCCGGTAATTGGCGTTCCAGTTCAATCGAGAGCGCTTAGCGGCATGGATTCATTGCTGTCAATCGTTCAGATGCCGGCCGGAATTCCGGTGGCAACCGTAGCGATTGGTGCGTCAGGCGCAACGAATGCGGGCCTTTTAGCGGCACAGATGTTATCCGCGTTCGATGACCAACTTAGGGATCGTCTCGAAGCATATCGCCAATCTCTAGCCAAAAAGGCAAAGGAAAGTGATCTGAAGTGAACCACAAAACGATCTTGCCGGGACAAACAATCGGCATTCTCGGTGGCGGACAATTAGGAAGAATGATGGCAATCAGTGCAAAGCAAATGGGATACAGGATCGCCGTACTTGATCCGATTGAAGATTGTCCATGTGCACAAGTTGCAGATATCGTCATTGTTGCAGGTTATGATGATCCTGAAGGCGCAAAGAAAATGGCAAAATGCGCTGATGTCGTGACCTATGAATTTGAAAATGTAGACGTTCAGACAGTGGATTACCTGCAGGAGAACAGTTATCTCCCGCAAGGCGGACACTTGCTTGAAATAACCAAGGACAGGCTTAACGAAAAAGCGGCAATCCGCGAAGCAGGATTGCCGGTTGTTCCCTATATGCCTGTCCGTAATCATGATGAATTGAAAACGGCGATTGCTGAGATTGGATTTCCTTCTGTATTGAAGACTACTCAAGGCGGCTACGATGGAAAAGGACAATATGTCCTTAAATCAGAAGACGATTTGCAGGAAGCTCTTCCTTACATTGGCAAAACACCGTTTGAACTTGAAAAATGGTTACCTTTTGAAAAAGAAATTTCAGTTATTGTTGTACGCAGCACTGCCGGAGAAACTTCGGTTTTCCCGGTTGCTGAAAACATACATCGTCATAATATTTTGCATCATACTCTTGTGCCGGCGAGAATACCTGATCGTTTACGCGTAGAAGCAACAGAACATGCTTTACATCTCGCGGAAGCCCTCAAGCTCGTCGGCACACTTGCGGTTGAAATGTTTGTTGGGACAGACGGAAAAATTTACGTCAATGAGACCGCGCCGCGGCCGCATAATTCCGGACACTTTTCAATTAACGCTTGTGAGACATCCCAGTTTGAACAGCATATCCGCGCGATTTGCGGATTGCCGCTTTCTAGCACGCAGCTGCTCAAACCGGTAATTATGATTAATATTCTTGGCGAACATGTTCAGCCAGTTCTGGACAAAATAGCGTTATTGTCCGCTGCTCATCTCCATCTCTATGGAAAAGACGCGGCGAAAACCGGACGTAAGATGGGACATCTTACAATCCTTGGTGATTCAGTACAAGAGGCTATTGATCAAGCAGAGAGATTAGGGATATGGAAAATCGAACAGGAAGTGGGTAAGCATTCATGATTGATCGGTATACGAGACCGGAAATGGGCGCAATTTGGACAGAAGAAAACAGATACAGGGCATGGCTGGAAGTCGAGATCCTTGCCTGCGCAGGTTGGTCCGAACTTGGAGAAATTCCAAAGGAAGACGTTGAAAAGCTAAGAAAAAATGCGTCATTTACCATTGATCGCATTCACGAAATTGAGCAGCAGACCCGCCATGATGTGGTTGCATTCACGAGAACTGTTTCTGAATCACTTGGTGATGAAAAGAAATGGGTGCATTACGGTTTAACCTCAACCGATGTTGTTGATACGGCTCAAGGTTATCTGCTGAAGCAAGCGAACGCAATCTTGTTAAAAGACATTGAACATTTTATCGAAGTGATCCGCCAGAAGGCGAAAAAATATAAGAACACGGTCATGATGGGCCGGACACACGGCGTTCATGCGGAACCGACGACTTTTGGTCTCGTTTTGGCACTGTGGTATGAAGAAATGAAACGCAATTTGGAACGCTTTAAGCGTGCTGCAGATGAAGTACAGTACGGCAAGATCTCCGGAGCGGTCGGCACGTACGCGAACATCGACCCAGCGGTTGAAAGTTATGTCTGCGAGCATCTCGGCATTAAACCGGCACCTATTTCAACTCAGGTGCTGCAGCGCGACCGTCACGCACATTACATGTCCGTCCTTGCGCTGATTGCGACATCTATTGAAAAGTTTGCCGTTGAAGTGCGCGGCCTGCAGCGTTCGGAAGTTCGCGAAGTTGAAGAATACTTTGCGAAGGGCCAGAAAGGCTCGTCTGCAATGCCTCACAAGCGTAATCCGATCGGTTCGGAAAACATGTGCGGTCTTGCCCGGGTCATTCGCGGCTACATGACCACTGCGTATGATGATGTGGCGCTCTGGCATGAACGCGATATCTCGCACTCGTCAGCAGAACGTATTATTTTACCTGATGCGACAATCGGTCTTGATTATATGCTGAATCGTTTCGCCAACATCGTTGAGAAACTGACAGTTTTCCCAGAAAATATGAAACGCAACATGAAGCGCACCTTCGGGTTGATCTTCTCACAACATGTGCTTCTGGCACTGATTGAAAAAGGCATGAGCCGTGAAGCAGCCTATGACATTGTACAGCCAAACGCAATGAAGTCGTGGGAAACGGAGACGCAGTTTAAGGAAATCGTTGAGAATGATACGCGTATTACAGATAAACTGACGCAAGCTGAAATTGATGCCTGCTTTGACGAAACCTACCACCTAAAAAATGTTGACTTTATCTTTGAACGTCTAGGATTGAATGACTGATTATCACTAAATCATCCGGACGAGCACATGATCCGGACTCCATAGCGAAAAGGGGAAAAACACATGAGTCAGCTTTTATACGAAGGCAAAGCAAAGAAAATGTTCACAACGGATGATCCTAATGTGCTTCGGGTTGAGTACAAGAACGATGCTACGGCATTCAACGGCCAGAAGAAAGCATCATTTGAAGGAAAAGGACGCTTGAATAATGCGATCTGCACCAAAATTTTTAAAATGCTTCAACAGAAAAATGTGCCGACGCATTACATTGAAACCATTTCGGAAACCGAACAACTTGTAAAAGCCGTTTCGATTGTTCCGATTGAAGTTGTTGTCCGTAATGTTGTAGCTGGTAGCTTGTCAAAGCGTCTTGGTGTCGATGAAGGCGTGACACTTGCCCGGACAATCGTTGAATTTTACTACAAAAGCGATGAACTTGGCGATCCGATGATCAATACTGATCATGCACTGGCGATGGAAATCGCAACTAAAGATGAACTCGCTGAAATTCGCCGCCTGGCGCTTGATGTTAATGATGCTCTTCAGGCATTTTTCTCAGAAGCCGGCATACTTCTTGTCGATTTCAAATTAGAATTTGGCAAACTGAAAGCAACTGGCGAAATCGTGCTTGCTGATGAAATTTCCCCGGACAGCTGCCGCCTGTGGGATAAGGAAACACATGAAAAGCTTGATAAAGACGTTTTCCGTCGCAACATTGCTGATCTTCCGGAAACCTATGAAAAACTTCTCAAACGCTTGGAGGATGTCAAATGAAAAAGGTGAAAGTGTACATTACATTGAAGGAAAGTGTGCTCGATCCTCAAGGACAGGCTGTGATGCAGTCGCTTCACAACATGGACTATAAAGATGTTAAAGACGTGCGCATCGGTAAATATATTGAACTTCTTATGGAAGATTCAGCAGATGTTGCAGAACAGGTTGATACCGTTTGTGACAAGCTGCTGGCGAACACGGTTATTGAAAACTATCGATATGAAATCGAGGAGGAGGTTCATTCGTGAAAACCGCAGTCATTGTTTTTCCCGGCTCCAACTGCGATCAGGATATGTATTATGCGATTAAAGACGGACTGGGTGAAGAAGTAGACTATGTGTGGCATGCGGAAACCTCGCTGGATGGCTATGACGCGATCATGATCCCCGGCGGCTTTTCCTACGGTGACTACCTGCGTTCAGGTGCGATTGCCCGTTTTGCTGGCATTATGCCTGCAGTCATCAAAGCAGCGGAACAAGGCAAACCGGTCCTTGGTGTCTGCAATGGTTTTCAGATCCTTCTCGAGGCAGGATTACTGCCTGGGGCAATGTTGAAAAATAAACATCTGAAATTCATCTGTGAAACGGTGAATCTCAAGGTTGAAAATAACGAGACGCAATTTACTACACTCTATGATAAAGATGAAGTGATCCGTATTCCGATTGCACACGGGGAAGGCAATTACTTCTGCGATGACGCGACTCTTAAAGAACTTGAGGAGAACAATCGTATTGTCTTCACCTATTCAGGAGAAAATCCAAATGGATCGAGGGCTGATATTGCCGGCATAATCAATCCGGCCGGGAATGTCTTAGGCATGATGCCGCATCCGGAACGTGCTGCAGACGCGCTGCTTGGCAGTGACGATGGTCTGCGTTTGTTCCAGTCGATATTAAATCATTGGAGGGAATCCACACATGCCGCTTACACATCTTGAACCATCACCGGAGCAGATCGAACAAGACAAAGTGTATCGAACAATGGGCTTGACAGAGGAAGAATACCAGAAGGTTAAGGAACTGCTCGGCCGCAAGCCGAATTATACCGAAACCGGCTTATTTTCTGTTATGTGGTCGGAACACTGCAGCTATAAGACATCAAAACCGGTTCTGAAGTATTTTCCAACCAGTGGAGAACATGTGCTTCAAGGCCCGGGCGAAGGTGCTGGCATCGTTGATATCGGTGACGGCCAGGCTGTGGTTTTCAAGATTGAAAGCCATAACCACCCTTCAGCAATTGAACCTTACCAAGGCGCTGCTACAGGTGTCGGCGGGATCATCCGTGATGTTTTTTCAATGGGTGCTCGTCCGGTTGCGCTGCTGGATTCCCTTCGTTTTGGCGATCTAGACAATTCACGTGTTCGCTATCTGTTTGAAGAAGTAGTCAGCGGAATCGCCGGATATGGCAACTGCATCGGCATTCCAACTGTAGGCGGAGAGCTGCAGTTCGATAATTGTTATAACGGTAATCCGCTTGTCAATGCGATGTGTGTCGGCATCATGAACCATGAAGATATTCAGGTCGGTCAAGCACGAGGCATTGGCAATACGGTGATGTATGTGGGTGCAAGCACAGGCCGCGACGGTATTAACGGAGCAACCTTCGCTTCAGAAGAAATATCCGAGAAGTCGGATGAAAAGCGCTCGGCTGTGCAGGTTGGCGATCCATTCATGGAAAAACTGCTTGTTGAAGCATGTCTTGAATTAACGAAGCATGAAGCGCTTGTCGGCATTCAAGATATGGGTGCTGCAGGGCTCGTCTCCTCTGCCAGTGAGATGGCTGCAAAAGCCGGCGTCGGTATTCACATGAATCTCGATCTGATTCCTCAACGCGAAACCGAAATGACACCTTACGAAATGATGTTGTCCGAATCGCAGGAACGTATGCTGATTGTTATTAAAAAAGGCAGCGAAGAAGAAATAAAAGCGATTTTTGCTCGCTGGGGCCTGCATGCGGTAGCGGTTGGTGAAGTTATTGAAGAAGAAGTACTCCGTCTTGAACACAAAGGAACGATTGTTGCAGATGTACCTTCAGATTCACTCGCTTCTGCTCCGGTACGCCACATGCCGTCAAAGGTTCCGGCTTCTTATCTCGCAAATCAGGCCGCCCCAAATTGGCTACCTGAAATCAATAATTATGAAAAGACAATTAAGAAATTACTTGGCCAACCAACCCTTGCTTCAAAGGAATGGGTAACGCGCCAATACGATTATATGGTACAGACGAACACGGTGGTCGCTCCTGGTTCGGATGCTGCTGTTGTCCGTGTCAGAGGGACGAAGAAAGGTCTAGCCATGACCACGGATTGCAACGCGAAATATCTGGCGCTCGATCCGAACGAAGGCGGAAAAATCGCGGTTGCTGAGGCAGCACGAAATATCGTTTGCTCCGGCGGTCTCCCGCTTGCGATCACCGACTGTCTGAACTTCGGCAGCCCGGAAAATCCGGAAGTGTTTTGGCAGATCGACGAATCCGTGAAGGGCATGGCAAAGGCTTGTGAAGAATTGAAGACGCCGGTTATTTCTGGAAACGTCTCACTCTACAACGAAACCGATCGCGGCGCGATTGACCCGACACCGGTTGTCGGTATGGTCGGCCTCGTGGAAGATCTTGATCATGTCATGACTGCACCGTTCAAAAATGAAGGGGATCTGGTTTATGTGATCGGCAAAGCCAACCCTGAATTTGGCGGCAGTGCATTGCAGATATTAATAGATGGAGAAGTGAGCGGCAAGGCACCTGTTTTGGATCTTGAACTTGAAAAGAGCCGCCAAGCCAAAGTGCTCGAAGCGATTAAGTTAGGTTACCTCGCTTCTGCACACGATGTGTCCGAAGGCGGACTTGCCATAGCCGTTGCTGAATCTGTATTTGGCACCGAATTCGGTTGCGATCTTCAATTTGACAGTGATCCTGCAGTTGAACTTTTCTCAGAAACACAATCACGCTATCTTGTCACTGTTCCTGAAGCATCAAAGAGCGCTTTCGAATCTCTGATTGATGACGCTGTTCTTGTAGGTAAAGTAACACGCAGTGAAACCCTGAACATTGACTTTGCATCGTCTACCGTCACTCTGAATCGGCCGGAACTTGAAAACGAATGGAGAGGGGCTCTGTCATGCATTATGTCGGCAAAGAACTGAATGAAGAATGTGCGGTATTTGGCATTTGGGGACATGAGAACGCAGCGAAACTGACGTATTACGGTCTTCACAGCATGCAGCACCGCGGCCAGGAAGGCGCGGGGATTGCGGTATCCGACGGAAAGCACATCTATGATCATAAAGGACTCGGCCTTGTTAATGATGTCTTTGACCATGAGAAACTCGAAACATTGAGCATCGGCAATGCGGCAATTGGCCATGTCCGCTATTCAACACAAGGCGGCAACAGCTATGCTAATGTGCAGCCGCTTGTCTTTCGCTCACAGAAGGATTCATTATCCATCGCGCACAACGGCAATTTGGTTAATGCCCATAAACTGAAAGGCGAGCTTGAAGAACGCGGAAGCATTTTTCAGACGACTTCAGATACTGAAGTCATCGCCCACCTGATCAAACGTGATTACGCAGACAATTTTATTGAAAGTGTGAAGCACGCTTTGTCCGTCATTAAAGGTGCTTATGCGCTTGCGATGCTCACAGAACATCAGCTGATCGCTGCACTCGATCCGAACGGATTGCGTCCGCTATCCCTCGGAAAGCTTGGCAATGCCTGGGTCGTTGCTTCAGAAACCTGCGCTTTTGACCTGATCGGCGCCACTTATGTTCGCGATGTGAATCCGGGCGAAATTATTGTAATCGACAATGAAGGGCTGCATTCCGATTTCTTTACAAACCGTACGGAATCGGCGATTTGCAGCATGGAATATATCTATTTCTCACGTCCGGACAGCAACATTCAAGGCATCAACGTGCACGCGGCAAGAAAGAATTTGGGGCGCATGCTCGCACAAGAAGCTCCGGTTGAAGCAGACGTTGTAACCGGCGTTCCAGATTCAAGTATTTCCGCTGCGATCGGTTATGCCGAAGCGACAGGTATTCCGTATGAGCTGGGCATGATTAAAAATCGTTATGTTGGCCGTACATTCATTCAACCGTCTCAGGAATTGCGCGAACAAGGGGTTAAGATGAAGCTCTCTGCGGTACGCGCGATTGTCGAAGGAAAGCGTGTGGTTATGGTTGATGATTCAATTGTGCGTGGAACAACAAGTAGACGAATTGTCGGCATGCTACGCGAAGCGGGGGCGACGGAAGTGCATGTGCGGATTAGTTCACCGCCAATCACGCATCCATGCTTCTATGGTATTGACACATCAACGTCATCCGAATTGATTGCCTCCACCCATTCAGTGGAAGACATTCGTGAAATGATCGGCGCTGATTCCCTCGTATATCTGAGTGTTGAAGGTATGCAAAAGGCGATCGGACGCGATCCGGCAATGAAGAACTGCGGACAGTGCATGGCCTGCTTCACAGGCAAGTACCCGACGGAAATCTATCCGGATACGGTCCTGCCGCATGAAAAAGAACTGCTTGTCTGAGGAGGACCATCATGGCGAACGCATATAAAAAAGCCGGTGTAAACATCGAAGCCGGTTATGAGACAGTGGGACGAATCAAGAAACATGTACAGCGCACCTTCCGTCCGGAAGTCATCGGCGGACTTGGCGGCTTCGGCGGAGCAATTGATCTGTCGCAAATGAATATCAAGGAGCCTGTGCTCGTTTCCGGAACCGATGGCGTCGGCACAAAGCTGATGATCGCGTTTGCGACTGACCGCCACGACACGGTGGGCATTGACGCTGTAGCAATGTGCGTCAACGATATCGTGACACAGGGTGCAGAGCCGCTCTATTTTCTCGATTATCTGGCCTGCTCATCTTTGAAACCAGAGAAGGCGGAAGCGATTGTCAAAGGCATTGCTGATGGCTGTGCAGATGCCGGCTGCGCCTTAATTGGGGGCGAGACAGCGGAAATGCCGGGCATGTATCAAGAGAATGATTATGACATTGCTGGTTTTTCTGTCGGTGTTGTTGAAAAATCAAAACGCATCACTGGTGACAAGGTGAAGCCTGATGACGTGCTGATCGGTCTTGCATCAAACGGCATACACAGTAACGGTTTTTCTCTTGTCCGTAAGCTCGTGTCGGATGCCGGTCTAACCTATAGTGATGCTTTTGAACCTGATCCAGATAAAACCGTTGGTGAAGTCCTTCTGACGCCAACGAGAATCTATGTTCAACCGGTTCTTAACCTGTTGAAAAAAATCGATGTACACGGGGTCGCTCACATTACCGGCGGCGGTTTCTATGAGAATGTGCCGCGCATGTTCCCAGAAGGACTGACGGGAGAGATCGATACCGCAGTATGGGAAGCACCTGCAGTGTTCCAATGGCTGAAAAAGCTGGGCAATCTTCAAACGGATGATATGTTCCACACCTTTAACATGGGTATTGGCATGGTTTTAACAGTTGCACCTGAAGACAAAGAAGAAGCGCTCGAGATGCTGAAGGCGTCGGGCGAAACGCCATTTGTTATTGGACATGTGACTGAAGGTCAGAATTTGACGCTGGTGAACATCGATGAAGCATAAGATTGCAGTTTTCGCATCAGGGCATGGAACCAATTTTGTCGCGATTAACGATGCCGTTCAAAAGGGCGATATCCCTGCCACGATTGAATTGCTCGTCTGTGATCAGCCGGGTGCCGCTGTTATCGAACGCGCGAAAAAAGCTGGTGTGCGTACATTGGTGGTGTCGAGAAAAGACTACCCATCAAAAGCGGCATTTGAACAAGAGGTTGCAGATGCTTGCCGGCAACATGATGTTGACTATATTTTTCTTGCAGGCTATATGAGGATACTAGGTAAGGTCATGCTTGCCGCATATCCGCATCGAATTATTAACATTCATCCTTCATTGCTTCCGTCTTTCACCGGATTGGATGCAATCGGCCAAGCCTTTGAAAAAGGGGTCAAGATTACCGGTGTGACGATCCACTATGTCGATGAAGGCATGGATACCGGACCGATCATCGCCCAGGCTGCTGTCCCGGTAGAAGATGATGATACTATTGAGACATTAGAAACACGCATTCATGAAACCGAGCACCAGATTTACCCGCAAACCATTGCAAAACTGCTAAGCAAATAATAAACAGAAACACAGATTCAGATATTGAGAACATCCGAAAAGAGAAAGGAAGTTATCGAAGTTGGCAAAACGAGCATTAGTCAGTGTTTCAGACAAGACAGGGCTTATTGATTTTGTGAAAAAATTGGTGGACGCAGGAATTGAGATTATCTCAACGGGAGGAACCAAGAAAGCAATTGAAGAAGCCGGACTTCCTGTTCTCTCAATCAGCGATGTGACTGATTTCCCGGAAATTCTGGACGGTCGAGTTAAAACGCTGCATCCGGCTGTTCACGGCGGTCTTCTTGCGGTTCGTGACAATAAAGAACACATGGAGGCAATCAAAGGTCTCGGCATTCAGACAATCGACTTCGTTGTTGTTAATCTGTATCCGTTCAAGGAAACGATCTCCAAACCGGATGTTGCTTATGATGATGCAGTTGAAAACATTGATATTGGCGGCCCAAGCATGCTTCGTTCGGCAGCAAAAAATCACCGCAGTGTTACCGTTGTTTGTGATCCTGCAGACTATGACGTTGTTGCAGAAAGCCTAGACGCAAACGCTGAGGTGCCTTTTGAACTGAAACAAAAGCTTGCGGCCAAAGTATTCCGCCACACAGCAGCTTATGACGCATTGATCGCCGATTATTTCACAAAGCAGGTAGGCGAGGAATTCCCTGAAAAACTGACCCTGACTTATGAAAGAAAACAGTCACTTCGTTACGGAGAAAATCCGCATCAGATGGCTTCATTCTACAGCGATCCGATCAAAGATGAGTCAACGATTGCTGCGGCTAAACAGCTGCACGGCAAAGAGCTCTCATACAATAACATTCGCGATGCGGATGCGGCGCTTGGCATTATCAAGGAATTCAAGCAGCCGGCAGCTGTAGCCGTGAAACACATGAATCCATGCGGCATTGGTATTGGTGCATCAGTTAATGAAGCATATGATCGTGCCTATGAAGCGGACCCTGTATCCATCTTCGGCGGTATTGTTGCTCTGAACCGTGAAGTAGATGCAGCACTTGCTGAGAAACTGCACGGCATCTTTCTCGAAATTATCATCGCTCCTTCCTATTCAGACGAAGCGATTGCGATCTTGGAAAATAAGAAGAAGAACCTGCGCTTGCTTCAAGTGAAGTTCACAGATGACAATCAGGAATTTGCTCAATATACCTCAGTTCGCGGCGGCATGCTTGTTCAAGATTTGGATACGAAGGGCTATGCAGATGTTGAAGCGGATCTGAAAGTAGTTACTGATCGCAAGCCTACGGAAGCAGAAATGGAAAGCCTGAAATTTGCTTGGACCATTGTAAAGCATGTGAAATCAAACGCGATCGCACTTGTTAATGACGGCCGAATGGTCGGCATGGGCGGCGGACAAACAAACCGCGTCGGTGCCGCTAAAATCGCGCTTGAAGAAGCGGGCGAAAAAACCAAAGGTGCTGTGCTTTCATCGGACGCTTATTTCCCGATGAACGATACCGTTGAAGAAGCGGCAAAAGCTGGCATCACTGCCATTATTCAACCTGGCGGCTCGATCCGAGATCAGGAATCAATCGACATGGCGAACAAGTATAACATCGCTATGGTGTTCACCGGCATGCGCCACTTCAAACATTAATTTCATTCGCTTTTTGAAAGGGGAACGATCATGAATGTGTTGATTGTTGGCGGCGGCGGCCGCGAACATGCGATGGCTTGGAAGGCATCGCAGAGCTCGCTCGTGAATAAAGTGTATGCAGCACCAGGAAGCGATGGAATGAGCGCTGTCGCAGAATGTGTTCCGATTGATGCCATGGATTATGAAGCGCTTGCTTCGTTCGCAAAAGAAAATGATGTGGCGCTCACACTTGTCGGACCTGAACAGCCGCTTGTCGGTGGCATTGTCGATGTGTTTTCAGCGAATGGACTGAAGGTTTTCGGACCATCAAAAGCTGCAGCTCAAATTGAAGGCAGCAAGTCCTTTGCGAAAGCACTGATGGAAAAATACGAGATCCCGACTTCACATTATCAGACCTTTACGGATTATCAGGCAGCAAGTGATTATCTGCAAAAGGTCGGTGCGCCGATCGTTCTGAAAGCGGACGGGCTTGCAGCCGGAAAAGGCGTTATTGTCGCACTGACCATGGAGGAAGCAGAACGCGGACTCAAAGCGATCATGAAAGACAAACAATTCGCCGATGCCGGATCTCGTGTCGTAATCGAGGAGTATCTGGAAGGCGAAGAGTTTTCACTGATGGCCCTGGTGAATGGTGAAAACGTTTTTCCTTTGGCGATCGCCCAAGATCACAAACGCGCGTATGAAGGCGACAAGGGACCGAATACGGGCGGCATGGGCGCCTACTCACCGGTTCCGCAGATTTCGAAGGCGGTTGTCGATGAAGCAGTCGGAACAATCCTGAAACCGACCGCATCCGGCATGGTAAAAGACGGCTGCACATTTACCGGCATACTCTATGCAGGACTGATTCTGACTCAGGCGGGACCGAAAGTGATCGAATTTAATTGTCGCTTCGGTGATCCGGAGACACAGGTTGTTCTACCGCGGATGCAATCCGATTTTATTCAGGTTGTGCTTGATATCTTAGATGGCAAGCAACCGGAACTTGAATGGAGCGACAAAACGGCGGTTGGGGTTGTGCTCGCTTCCGCAGGTTACCCAGGCAGTTACAAGAAAGCTGAAAAACTCGGTAATCTTGACGCTCTGCCTGAAGAAGCACTGCTTTTTCACGCCGGCACTAAGAAATCCGGCACGGATTGGCTCACCAATGGCGGTCGCGTTCTGCTCGTTACACGGCTTGGCGACGATCTCCGCTCTGCCCGCGATGCCGTAAACCACGACCTCGAAAGCATTCAGACTGATGCGGTGTTCTTCCGTAAGGATATCGGGCATCATGCGCTTGAAGCTTCCGGTCAAAAATAATTGTCAACGCAAAAACTGTCTCAGCCACAAGGCGAGGCAGTTTTTTTCATGAAAAGAAAATATTGAATAGGCTCAGAGTTTATGTCAGCGGATAGAAGTCGTTCATCCTACGACGTTCTTTTCAAATGAATCCAGAACATGAAAAGTATCATTAGTACCAATGAGTAGCCAATGATCCATAGGAAAAGAAGTGCGGCATGCAGTGTAAATAAAGGGTTTGGAGCAGATTCTAACCATTTCAATAATGGATAGACAGGGGGCAGGAAATTCATCATCGGTTGCAATTGTTTAGGCAGGATATCCATTATACCAGGCGCTGCTAATGTGATAGCGAGCATAAAACAAGTGCCTAACCAGGTGTTTGCTGAGTTTTTTACAAGGCGCCGTGTCATTAAAGAAGTGAACGACATCGATAAAACAAATAATAGAAAATGACTTAGAAAACCGATACTTATTTCTGGGAACGTGATTCGTTCATCAAACATTCCGAAGGCGATAGGAAACGATGTTGATATGACTGATAAAAGAACACCGATGAGGGAAACAAAAGCAAATTTCCAATTATAAAAGCTGTTCATGCTTTTTAAATGGACAATCGCAATCGTTTCCTGCACCTTCGCTTCAACATGAAAGACACTAATCGTAAACCATGCCGCTAATAGATAACCTAAAATGGACGTTAAGGCGTAGCTGTCCATAATTGGATTCGGACGGTAAGAATAGTTAACAAACAGCAACACAGTATAAATAACAAACGGTGGAACAAAAAGATAGGATCTAAAATAGTTCATGGCTTGGTAGCGTAGTACTGGAAACATGGGGTTCACCTGACCTTATGAGTAAGATGGATTTACGGATCGTATTTTATAGCTATTGGTTATGAGTTTAACAATGACCTGATTGCTTTGTTCTTCTGTTGTCTTAATAACAAGTTCGCGATCCCTAATACGGAATGACTTGCTTATTGTCTCTAAATGCAATTCAGGATGGGGGAGATCAGTAGATAACACGGCCTTTATTTCCATCGTCAAAACTCGAGGAAAAACGCTTTCGGCGATGATTTTACCTTGGTTAATTCGATAAACGCGATCTGCAACCCGTTCGAGCAATTTTCGCTCATGGCATGTAAAAAGAATAGGTAATCCCTCATATTTTAGCTTGTTCAAAATGTCGGCTAATTCTTCTTGTGACTGAGGATCCAGTCCGGATAACGGCTCATCTAAAATGAGAAAGTCAGGCTTCGATAAGAGCGCCTGCATGATACCGATTTTTTGCTTCATGCCCTTTGAAAAATGTTGGATCCGAATGTCTGCGTAGTCACTGAGCTGAAACGTATGCAACAGGTCAGTGATTTTCTTTTTTAAAGACGGAAGCGGCTGCCCCTCCATTTCCCCTAATAATGTTAAATACTCATTTGGCGAAAAACGGATATTATTTGGAAATTGTTCCGGTACATACCCAATTTTCATTTCAGCATGCTTTTTAACGATTCTGCCTGCTGTTGGTTTTTCCAGACCGGCAATGATTTTCAATAAAGTGCTTTTTCCAGAACCATTATGGCCAACAATGGCTAGTGTTTCTTCACGATTGATGGAAAAACAGACGTGATCAAGAATTTTTTGATGGTCATAATGCTTAGAGATATGGTCAATATGTATCAATGGATCGATCCTGAGCCCCTTCTTTCTTTGTGAAGTAATTAACGGCTTTCAAAACAAGCTTACCTCTTTATTTTTTGTGGAAATCAGAGAGACTGTCTGTAAATCGTACAATGAAGTCGCGACAATTCAAGCAATTTATCGTTTGGCTAATTGATCATTTACTCATCAATTTACTCGCTTCTTCAAAGATGGCACACATGCCCATTCTGATTTGCTCGTTTGTCAGCTTGGCGATACATAACCGAATCGCGTTTTGCTCTCCGGCACCGTTAATAAAATAATTGTTGGCTGGCGAGACATAGATTTCTCGATCCTTAAGCTGCCTGATTAATTGCTCGACATTCAGGTCATGTGAAAGCTTCATCCAGGCAAAAAAGCCTGTTTTTGGAACAGCTATTTCAATACCAAGGTGAGGGAAGCGTGTGACGCAGTCTCTTAAGCAATCCATTTTCTTTCGATAAGCAAGCTGTACTTTTCGAACGTGATTTCGATACATGCCGCTTTTTATAAAAATTTCTAGTGCGCCTTGAGCTAATATGGAAGTGTTTAAGTCATCATATTTTTTGTGTTTTATGAATGTGGCGACCAATTGTTCAGGAAGGACAACCGCTGCAATTCTAATGCCGGGCATAAATGCTTTAGAAAAGCTTTTTATGTAGATTGTTCGCTGTGAGACGTCGTAATAATGAGCAGGCAATGCCTTTGAATTCGTGTCAATATCTGCTAGATAATCGTCTTCAATGAGGTATACGTCATATTTTTCTGCCAGTGCTACAATGCCCTTTTTCGTTTTTTCTGAGTAACTCGTTCCCAATGGATTATGAAATCTGGGGATTATATAGAAGAATTTTATTTCTTCTTCTCTGAAGATCGTTTCCAGCTCATTTAAATCAATGCCGTCGTCTCTCCGGTCAATTCCAATCAAGTTCAATCCGCTTTCGATCACCATTTCCTGCATCAATCCATAGGTGGGCTGCTCAACCAAGATGTTTTTCTTTTGATTAGGAAAGGACATTTTTGTCACTATATTCAAAGCTTGTTGTGCGCCTGAAGCGATACAAATGTGTTCATCAGAGGTGAAAATTTGGTGCTCACTGAAGTGAGTGACCAGCACTTTTCTCAAAGATTCCAGTCCCTGAGTTGCTCCATAGGTAAATAAATGATCTTTATATAATTCAACGGATCGATTGATACAATGATTAAATTCTTTATATGGCAGTAGCTTGGGTTCTGGCATAACCTCTGAAAAATCAATTTTTTCCTGGAGATTTCTGCTTGGAGAATGATTTTCGACTAGGTAGAAGCCTCCTTTAGGGATGGAATAAATCTTGTGGTCATTTTCAAGTTCCTGATAAGCACGGATGATTGTCGATTTATTACACATAAACTTTTCAGCCATCACGCGAATGGAAGGAAGCCGTTCTCCCTGCTGCAGCTGGTTTGACGTGATCAGTTGTTCAATGCTCTCAATAATCTGTTCAAACTTCTTTTTCACATGCCACACCTCTTACCTATCTTGATCCACATTCTTAATCATCTATACCGGTACAGATGTTATTTTTTCAAATTGTACCGTATGAGCCTAGTATATATAATTTGATTGAGAAATGGAATAAAAAGATTAGGGAGAAATGTCGGGTATGGCTATGAATCGAAGGAAAGCGATTATCTATATGATGATTGCGGCGTGTTTGTGGAGTATTGGCGGATTGTTTATTAAACTTGCAGACTGGAATCCGATGGCGATTGCAGGTGCCCGCAGTGGAATTGGCGCACTTGTCATGTTGATTTATTTAAAGAAGCCGATGATTCATTTAAAAGATAAGCCGACGGTACTTGGCGCATGTGCTTATGCGAGCCTTCTTGTTCTGTTTGTGTCTGCGAATAAACTGACGACTTCAGCAAATGCCATCTTATTACAGTTTACAGCGCCTATATGGGTGGCCATCTTTTCGGGATGGTTTTTAAAAGAGAAGGTTCGAAAATCTGAATGGATAACGATTGCTGCGGTTATGCTGGGGATGATTCTGTTTTTCATCGGCGATTTGCAGCTCAAGCATACATTAGGCAATATTGTGGCTCTTTTCAGTGGGGTGGCAATGGCGAGCATGATTATCTTCCTGAAACTCCAGAAAGAGGGTTCTCCGGTAGACGTCACATTGCTTGGCAACATGATTGTATTTATCGTTTGTCTTCCTTTTTTCTTCATGTCGGTTCCAAGCAAAGAAACCCTTTTTGCACTGCTTATATTAGGTGTTTTTCAACTTGGCATTCCGTATATCTTTTATACAAAAGCGATTCCGTTTGTATCACCGATTGAAGCTGCACTCATCCCCATTCTTGAGCCTTTGCTTAATCCGGTTTGGGTACTTTTTGTGACCGGAGAAGTGCCTGGGTACTATGCGCTTGTAGGAGGCATCACGGTTATGGTTGCGATGGTATCGAGAGGGGTATATCAGGCGAGAAAGAGTGGATGAAGATAATCTTCTCATGCGTGCAAACAATCCAAAAATTCTTGATACAGCTCTGTAGAAGGTGTAAAATAACGGCACTAGACAAAGAAGGATAAATCAGGAAACAAGAGGAGAGGATTGAAGTGAGCGACACAGTCAGAAGAGTAGGTATTGTAGGTATTGGTAATGTAGGAATAGCGGCGGCATCAGCGGTTGTTCATGAAAACATTGCGGACGAGCTGTACATCTCGGATATTGATTCCGAACGTGCGAAAGGTGAAGCATGGGATTTTGCGGACAGCATTGAATTGACTCCATCACGGACACGGGTAATTGAAGTTCCGCTTGAAGGTCTGGCGGTTTGCGATGTTATTCTCGTAGCTGTCACCGAAAGATCTCAGATTCCAAGCAGTTCTCGTCTTGAACTGCTAAAGGGGACAGCAGCAATCACTTATGATATTGTGCCAAAACTGCGCCAGGCTGGTTTTAAAGGTACGTATGTCATTGCGACAAATCCTTGTGACATTATCACCTATCTATTCTATAAACTGTCCGGACTTCCGAAAAACCATGTAATAGGTACCGGTACTGCACTAGACAGCATGAGACTGCGCCGGCAATTGTCCGATGTGATTGGCGGTGTCGATCCGCGCAGCATCAGTGCGTTCATGGTTGGCGAACACGGAGATTCTCAAATCGCTGCTTGGTCACATGCTACGGTCGGCGGACAGTCGCTCGATCAATTTGAGGAAGACAACTTTGATCAATTTGGCAAGATCGACCGCGAACAAGTAGAAGATGCAGCCAGGCATTTCGGCTGGGAAATTCATAAACGCAAGGGCAACACACAGTTTGGGATCGGAAACGAACTTGCCTTCTTTGCAAAATCGATCCTTAATGATGCGCGCGTCGTGACTGCTGCATCGGTTATTCAAAACGGCGAATATGGACAGCATGATCTCGCCATCGGTGTTCCAATTGTGCTGGGCAGAAACGGTGTGGAAAAAATCGTTAAATATCGCCTAAGCAAAAAAGAACAGGAAGGCTTTAACGCATCAGCCGAGCTGATCAAAGGCTACATTAAACAAACACTGGAAGAACATGAAGAACCAGCAAACAACTAATAGATAATAATGAAGCCTCCGTCTTGAGCGTGAAAAATGCTCAAGACGGAGGCTTTTTGTCATGATAAGAAAGTTTAAAATTCAGGGCGGAGTTACTAGGATGATTAGCGCTACTTCGCCATGATTTAGGTTCAAACACGAAAGTGCGAGACGCCTGCGGGAATCGCGAGCCAAGTGAGACCCCGCAGATTACTGCTTGTTTGAGGAGGCTCACGGATCGCCCGCGGCAAGCGNGACGCCTGCGGGAATCGCGAGCCAAGTGAGACCCCGCAGATTACTGCTTGTTTGAGGAGGCTCACGGATCGCCCGCGGCAAGCGAGCAACTGAAGTGTCGTTTAAGCACAAGTTTGGTGAATTAAAGCCGCATAAAAAGCGATAGTCAAGGACCGGGCTTGCCCGGTTTTTCTGAATCGGCATTTTAGGAGAGAGACCGATTAATTCCCGAAACAGACCGATATCACGCCAAAACTAGCTTAGACATATACCCGATCAAAGAATTCATCGTAGCGATCTACATAAAAATCCGCTCCGGCTTCTTTGTTCTGGAAGAGACAAGTTTTCTTGCCGAGCTTCTTTGCCGGAATAATATCGAGTGTTCGATCACCAACCGCTAAATCAATTCCATGGCGGTCATCGAGATAAATGTAGGAAGCCGGGTCTGGTTTGCGCGGAAAGCCATCATCACCGGTTACCATTTCTGTAAAATAGTGTTCCATATCATAGTGCCGCAGAATACGGACAAGATCTTCGCGATTATTATGCGTCATGATCACATTCTTGTCTGCAGAGTCAAGCACTTTTTCAACGGAATCAAACGGCTTAAACCCGCTCGCCGGGTACTGTCTGATCAGCTGTTTGAACTCGCCGATTTGTTCTTCAGTCATATCAAAATAGGAGAACGCTTCTGAGAATGATATTTTTATTTTAGAAAATATGTCCTCTTCAGAGACATCAGTATGAAGCGTGCGCTTAAAGAGGTTGGCATAAATGGGGTAAGTATCAAAAAGAGTACCGTCAAAGTCCCATAAAATATTAATTGTCGTCACATCCCTTAAACGTCTTGTAAGCAATACAATCTTAGGCTACCACAAACGTGTACAGGATGAAACCGAAAACAGATGGAAATAGAAATAGCTGCAACAAGGGTTATTTGCAAGGTGAAATTATTTTCGCGCTGTGCTGGGCGAAAACATTTTTCGCTCTGACTTTATCACTCGCCATAATTGATGTAAGATGTTATAAAGAGTATTTATGCGAGTTTGTAAGACGAGATCGTGTTCAAACTTGAGAAAAGAACTAGGATGTGTCTGAACAAGGGCATAAGATTCCGCCTGACGCATCAGAACATCTTTTTATTTGTACATTCGTAAAACATAAAAAGTGATGAAGTTGCGGATTAACCACGAGAAAGGAATGGACAAGGTTGCAAATTGATAAATTAAGAGGCAAATCTCTTGATCAGCTGTTTGACGCCATCCTGACATTGAAAGATCGCGAGGAATGCTATCGCTTTTTTGATGACCTATGCACGATGGGCGAGGTGCAGTCATTATCGCAACGTCTTGAAGTGGCGAGAATGCTGATGGCGGGACAAACGTATCATCAGATCGAGGAAGATACAGGTGCCAGCACAGCTACGATATCCAGAGTCAAACGCTGCATCAACTTCGGTGCGGACGGCTATAAAATGACCATTGATCGATTAGAAGAAAATAAATAAAGAATTGTTCTCGTTGCATGAAGAACAAGAGATTTCATTGAGACGGCGGTGTTCTGGGGACAAGTGCATTCAGAATACGCCGGCTTTGTGTTTGTGTGCTTTTTTGTTCTTCACGCTGCGCAGCAACTCTAGTTTAGGAAGTGATTAAATGGACCGGCTTTCACAGGAATTGCTTGAAGGACTGAATTCGGAACAATTAAAGGCGGTCAAGCATCATGAAGGGCCCCTGCTGATTATGGCAGGCGCGGGAAGCGGTAAGACGCGCGTGCTGACGCACCGCATGGCATATATGATGATTGAGCGTGATGTGGCGCCTTGGAATATTCTCGCTATCACATTTACCAATAAAGCGGCTAAAGAAATGAAGGAACGTCTCGCCAATCTGGCAGGCCCGCTGGTTGATGACGCATGGGTTTCTACATTCCACTCAATGTGCGTGCGGATCCTGCGCCGTGATATTGACCGGATGGGTGTCAGCCGTAATTTTACGATCCTTGACTCAACCGATCAGTTGTCTGTTGTGAAGCAGATTCTAAAAGATCAAAATCTTGATCCGAAAAAATTTACACCACGCGGCATTCTTGGGAAAATCAGCGCAGCAAAGAATGAGTTGAAGACGGCTGCTGATTTTGCAAAAAGCGCTCAAGGCCCATATGACGAAGTGGTTCGCGATGTTTATAAAGATTACGAGAAGAAGCTGCTGCAGAACCAATCACTCGATTTTGACGACTTAATCATGACGACCGTCCACCTTTTCCAGCGTGTACCGGAGGCTTTGGATTATTACCAAAAGAAGTTTCAATACATTCATGTGGATGAATATCAGGACACCAACCGAGCGCAGTATCTGCTTGTGCGCATGCTGGCCGACCGATTTAAAAACCTGTGCGTCGTTGGTGACTCCGATCAGTCGATCTATGGATGGCGCGGAGCTGACATTCATAACATCCTATCCTTCGAGGAAGATTATCCGAACGCTGAAGTTATTAAACTAGAACAAAACTACCGATCGACAAAGAAAATTCTTGAGGCTGCCAATCATGTTATTGAAAATAATCACGACCGTAAGCCGAAGAATCTGTGGACGGAAAATGCCGACGGAAAGAAAATCGCTTATTACCGAGGTGCAACCGAGCGCGAGGAAGGTTACTATGTCGCTGGAAAAATGCGCGAGCTGTTTAAAGACGGATTCAACTATTCGGATTTTGCGGTGCTCTATAGAACGAACGCTCAATCTCGTGTCATTGAAGAAACACTCGTTAAGTCGAATATTCCATATCGGATGGTCGGAAGTATTAAGTTCTACGATCGCAAGGAAATTAAGGATATACTCGCCTATCTCCGACTGATCGCTAATCCGAACGACGAAATCAGTCTGGCACGTGTCATCAATGAACCGAAACGCGGCATTGGCGCTTCGTCTATGGATAAACTGGCTGATTACGCGATTACGGCGGATCTCTCTTTGATGCAGGCAATTGGGGATGTTGAGCAGACGGGAATCGCTGCGCGGACTGCAAACAAGATGGAAGCCTTTGCAGACATGATTATGAACTGGTCCAAGATGCAGGAATTCTTGTCAGTAACCGAGCTCGTTGAAGAAGTGCTCGACAAGTCCGGCTATCGCGAAGCGTTAAAATCCGAACGGACGATCGAAGCGCAAAGCCGCCTTGAAAACCTTGATGAATTGTTGTCGGTAACAAAGGAATTTGAAAGCACACATGAAGATAAATCGCTGATTAATTTTCTGACCGAGTTGGCACTGGATTCCGATATTGACGAGGAAGAGGATCAGGCTGTTCAGGATTCGGTGACGCTCATGACCCTTCACTCCGCCAAAGGTCTGGAATTCCCTATTGTTTTCCTTGTGGGTATGGAAGAAGGCATTTTCCCTCATCTTCGTGCATTGGATGATGAAGAGGAAATGGAAGAGGAGCGGCGTCTGGCCTATGTCGGTATCACAAGGGCTAAGCAGCAGCTTTTTCTAACGAGTGCCCAGATTCGAATGCTGTTTGGTAAAACAATAGCTAATCCAGCGTCACGATTCATTAAAGAGATCCCTAATGAATTGCTGGAACTGGAAGACTCGGAGGAACGCGAAATCTCTGGGGGCTTCTCATCAAAATCAAGGTCCGGCTCTCCATTCGAACGCAGATTTTCATCACCGCAAGTCCGTCAGACACCGGTCCTTCAAAAGAAAACCCATAATACTGAAGCGTGGGCAGCCGGTGATAAGGTTTTGCATAAAAAGTGGGGCCAGGGCACGATTGTGAGCACGCGCGGAAATGGAGACAGTGTCGAACTGGATATTGTTTTCCCTAGTCCCGTTGGTTTGAAACGACTGCTCGGCGCGTTTGCCCCGATTGAGAAAGTATGAAAAGGCAATAATAAGATCAGAGTTCACTTTTACTTCCGCACTTTTTAAACATCCTCTTAAAGGAGAAACGAATCATGGAAGAGCAACTGCCCCAACACCTCATCGATTTGCGCAGGCAACTGAATAAGTACAGCTATGAATATTATGTAGAGGACAATCCGAGTGTGCCCGACAGCGAATACGATCGGCTGATGAATGAACTGATCGCGATTGAAACGGATCATCCAGAATGGATCACTCCGGACTCGCCAACCCAGCGTGTTGGCGGAGAACCGCTCAAAGCGTTCACGAAGGTGACCCATGATGTCCCAATGCTTAGTCTAGGGGATGTGTTCAGTGAAGAGGAATTGCTGGATTTCGACCGTCGCGTCAGGCAAGCGGTCGGCGATGAAGTGGCTTATGTCTGCGAATTAAAGATTGATGGTCTGGCGGTATCTCTAACCTATGAACAAGGCAAATTTGTCCTTGGTGCGACACGCGGAAACGGAACGATCGGTGAAGATATTACAAACAATCTGAAGACGGTCCGCACTTTGCCGCTTGTCCTTCCTGAGCCAATCGATATTGAGGTGCGCGGCGAAGCTTATATGCCGAAGAAGTCATTCGAGAAGCTGAATGAAGAACGGAGCCAGAATGATGAGCCGCTTTTTGCCAATCCGCGCAATGCGGCCGCGGGCTCTCTGAGGCAGTTGGACCCGAAAATATCGGCGAAACGCCGACTTTCCGTCTTTTTATATAGTTCCGGCCAATTTGACCGTGAGAAAATAAAGACCCATTATGGCTTGCTTGAGGCGATCCGAGAGCTGGGCCTGCCGGTCAATCCGGAATCACGACGCTGCCGGACAATGCAGGAAGTCTTTGATTACATCCGGGAATTCACGGAGAAACGTGACGCGCTTCC
Source organism: Sporolactobacillus laevolacticus DSM 442 (assembly GCF_000497245.1). GTDB lineage: Bacteria > Bacillota > Bacilli > Bacillales > Sporolactobacillaceae > Sporolactobacillus > Sporolactobacillus laevolacticus. The sequence continues at coordinate 57,475 of NZ_AWTC01000016.1, read as the reverse complement.
TTATGGCATTGACGGCATCGTGGTGAAGGTAGATTCCATGGACCAGCAGCGGCAACTGGGCAATACCGTTAAGTCGCCGCGCTGGATGATCGCCTATAAATTTCCTGCTGAAGAAGTGGTCTCAACTCTGGAAGCAATCGAGATCAGTGTGGGCCGTACCGGAGCAGTTACGCCTACGGCAGTTCTGACACCCGTATCGGTTGCCGGAACTACGGTCAAAAGAGCGTCCCTGCATAACGAAGACTTGATTCGAGAGAAAGATTTGCGGATTGGCGACAGAGTCGTGATCCGCAAGGCTGGCGATATCATTCCTGAAGTAGTGAATGTACTTGTCGAGCAGAGAACGGGCAAGGAAGAGCCGTTTTCGATGCCGACCCATTGCCCGGAATGCGGCAGTGCGCTTGTTCGTCTTGAAGAAGAGGTCGCATTGCGCTGCATCAATCCGAAATGCCCGGCACTTATCCGCGAAGGTTTGATTCACTTTGTCTCGCGCGGCGCGATGAACATAGATGGATTAGGCGAGAAAGTCATTACCCAGTTGTTTGAAAAACAGCTGATTGCCGATGTCGCCGATCTATATAAATTACAGCGCGAGGATCTGCTGTCGATGGAACGGATGGGTCCTAAATCGACAGATAATTTGCTAGACGCTATTGAGCATTCAAAGGAAAACTCATTAGAACATTTGCTTTTTGGTCTGGGTATCCGCTATATCGGATCAAAAGCCGCGAAGCTTTTAGCACAAGCATTTAAGAATATTGATCAGCTTGCTGCAGCCGATTTGGAGGCTTTAACTGCGGTTGATGAAATCGGCGAGAAAATGGCGGAATCTCTAATCACTTATTTTTCTAAGCCTGAAGTCGGTGCGCTGATCAATGAACTGAAATCAGCCGGAGTAAATATGGCCTATCTTGGACCTGACCCTGCAGTTGCTTCGCAATCGGATTCGCTTTTTAATGGAAAAACCGTTGTATTGACCGGAAAATTGACACTCATGACACGTAATGAAGCGAAAGATGAAATTGAAAAACGTGGAGGCAAGGTTACGGGCAGTGTCAGTGCCAGCACGGATCTTGTTGTCGCTGGAGAAGCAGCCGGATCGAAATTGAAAAAAGCGCAGGAGCTTCAGATCGAGGTCTGGGACGAAGCGCGTTTCGTGGAAACACTCAAGGAATAGGAGATGTTCCAGATGAACTGGAAAAAAACAGCAGCTGCGGGATCGGTGCTTCTTGCCTTGCAGCTTATCCTATCAGGATGCTGGTTCAACACGACACCTGATAATAAAGTGGGGACAGATAACAATGGCAAATCAGGAACGGCCAGCCTGATCCCAAGTGCGAATACATCGGACTATCAGTCGATCCGTCCAAAGGAAAGCGACAGCACGCGCGGCTACATACAATATGGACCGAAGAACCGTGTCGACATGGATCAGTTGGAGCTTGGCCTGATGGATTTGTCAAAAAGTGTGTTCAGTCCAAATGACTACGTCTTTCAGAGTGGCCAGTATCTAAAAGAATCAGACATTAACAACATTCTCCACAGACGGGGACAAGAGCCTGTGCAGTATGATGCTAATAAGAAAAAATTACCGGTGGTACCTGGTTTGAATCCGCCGCTTGGAAAAGGCAAGACGGTTGTCGATCAATCAAAAAACAGTCCGAAATATATTAATTATGTGGTCGAACAGGACTATTTAAAGAAAGGCAAGAACGGCAAATACAGTGTGGGCGGCGTCTCACTGGCGGTTTCACTTAATTCTGTTTATGCAGACACGATCACCTATAACAATAAAATGTATCCGGTCTCTGTTAATTTAAATCGATCCAAGGTCATCTCATGGGGGAAAAAGCAGGCACAGCAGATCCTTCAACGGGTGAGAAACAAAAGTGGGCTGGGGCAGGTGCCGGTATTTATTACGCTTTATATAACAGCGGCTCCCCAGTCCTATGTGCCCGGAGACTTTGTTGCCAAGACAGAAGTCGGCAGCGGATCGGGAAGCATTAATGGATGGACGAATGTGGACGAACACCATGTATTGTTCCCATCAAACACCGCCACCAACAGCTATAAGGGCGATCTTCAGAAATTCAATCAGTTCAAGAGTGATGTCCAGAAATATTATCCGGATTATGTAGGCGTTATCGGCAAAGCCTTTTATCGGAATAAAGAGCTGAGTGACATCACACTGGACATCGACTTTAATAAATTTATTGATGAAACGGAAATGCTCGGCTTCACAAATTATGTGACCTCAATCGTGAAAAACAGAACTGCGTTTTCACGGAATGTACCGATTCATGTTTACATCACAACAGGAAGTACACCTGAAGCACTGATTGAACGGACAGCGGATATGGATGAACCCTATGTCCACATTTTCCAGCACTGATTAGTCAAGCACGCAAAACAATAAATGATAAAGAGAGTGAAACTGCTTTACGGCAGTTTCGCTCTTTTTAATTTGGCTATGTTAATTGGAGCGGAAGGTGCGCTGTTCGCCTGCGGCCGCACCTGTAGATGAGAGCGCACGGAACGGTACGTAAGAGATTAACAAAATTAATTATTCAGTGACTACATTTAATAATATAATGGAAATAAGCATAAAAACATGGTATATTTAATAATAGATAATTAATACTTAATAATTAAAGGACGTGATGACTTGGATAAACTTGATCTGAAGATGCTGCGCATTTTAATGAAGCATGGTAGGGCGACATGGTCCGACTTGGCTGCTGAAGTTGATATGTCATCCCCTGCGGTGGCCGAACGCGTGCGGAGACTGGAGGAAAAAGGGGTGATTAAAGGTTATGGGGCAGTGATTGATCCGGAACATGTTGGCAATACATGTACGGCATTTGTTGCGGTAACCCTTGAAAAAACAGAACAGCGTTCAGCATTTTTAGATTTGGTTTCGAACCTTGCTGAAGTTCAGGAATGTCATCATATTGCCGGTGACTATGATTACTTGTTGAAAGTGCGCAGCCGGGACACCAAAGACTTGGATCGCGTCATCAGTTGTGAATTGAAAAAATTACCCGGCGTTAAGACAAGAACGACAATTGTGATGAATTCACTGAAGGAAACAACTCAGCTCCCAATTCATTCAGATCGTTTTTCATGAGGTACCGCCTATGGACCTACTTGTGTACCTGAGAGGAATGATCTTGGGTCTTGCGATTGCCGCACCGGTCGGTCCGATCGGTGTGCTTTGCATTCGACGTACTTTGACGGCAGGTCGGCTTTACGGGCTGCTATCGGGTATCGGCGCAGCTACTGCTGATGCTGTATATGGATCAATTGCCGCCTTTGGCCTTACTGTTGTGTCTCGCTTTTTGGTTGGCCAGCAGCTGTGGCTTCAGGTCATCGGTGGCTGCTTTCTTTGTTATCTTGGAATTCGGACATGGCGGTCAAAAGCAGCTGATTCACCCCCGCAAGGTGCGGGAAAGGCGAGAAAGCTTCTCGGTGCCTATACATCAACCTTGGCATTAACCCTGACGAATCCCATGACCATTATCTCGTTTGTAAGTATATTCGCCGGGATGGGCATCGCTGCTGGAAGTCATGTCGCATCCATGCTGATCGTGTTCGGCGTTTTTTGCGGTTCTGCGCTATGGTGGCTGCTGCTCAGCGTATGTGTCGGTCATTTTCGGGAAAAGATGGACACAAAGCTGTTAGGATGGATCAATCGTTTCTCTGCAATAATTATGTTGGGTTTTGGGGTTTTTGCATTATACCAGGCAATGAATTAATGTGTTGGGTTAAGGAAACATTTTACGATCCATTTCGCTATTTAGATGCCGCTGTTATTGCATATAGTCAATGGTATTTGATATGATTAAAGCATTGTTGGAATTTGCCAAGAGGTGGCAAATGAAGCCGATTGGCGGAGGTGAAAAAGATGAGCAGAATCAACGAGGAACAGGTAAGATATGTCGCTAATTTGGCGCGGCTGTCTTTTAATGATGAGGAAATTAAGACGTTCACGACGCAGCTCGATGATATCATTGGTTTCGCAGAACAGCTTAATGAACTGGATACAGAAGGCATTGAGCCGACCACCCACGTGCTGGACATGTATAATGTGATGCGCGAGGATGTTGTTGAACCATCATTGCCGCGCGAAGAAGCGCTCAAGAACGCACCGCTCCAGGAAGATGGACAAGTTAAAGTACCGCTGATTATGGAAGCGGATTGATTGAAGCTGAAGGAGGAAATAGTGATGCCACTTTTTGAAGAAGGCCTTGTGTCTTTGTCTCAAAAGTTACATAGCAAGGAAATCAAGGCATCCGATCTTGTCGACGAAGCGTTCACGCGTATTCATGATGTCGATGGTGATGTGCAGGCGTTTCTGACCTTGAATGAAGAAGCAGCCAGAGAAGAAGCAAAGGCCATTGACGAAAACGGATCCGCTGAAGATGCGATTCTCTCAGGCATGCCGATCGGAATTAAAGATAACATGGTCACAAAGGGATTGAAAACCACTTGTGCCAGCCATATTCTTGAAAACTACGATCCGCTCTATGACGCTACCGTAGTTGAGAAGGTAAAAGCACAAAAGGCGATTACCATTGGAAAATTAAACATGGACGAGTTTGCGATGGGTTCATCAACTGAAACATCGTCTTTTGCGATTACGAAAAATCCATGGGATCTCGAACGCGTACCAGGTGGATCCAGCGGCGGTTCCGCAGCGGCTGTCGCTGCGGGCGAAGTGCTTTTTGCGCTGGGTACCGACACAGGCGGTTCCATCCGCCAGCCATCCGCATTCTGCGGCGTTGTCGGCATGAAACCGACTTATGGACGTGTATCCCGTTATGGATTGGTTGCTTTTGCGTCATCATTGGATCAGGCAGGACCAATTACACGTACTGTCGAAGATAACGCGTACCTGCTTGAAACCATTTCCGGACTGGATCGCCACGATTCAACAAGTGCCGATTTAGCTGTGCCTCATTATGCCGCAGCTTTGACCGGCGACATCAAAGGCCTTCGAGTGGCTGTTCCGAAAGAATACCTCGGTGAAGGTATCGATGAATTGGTAAAAGCAAATATCCGTGCAGCCATTAAGCAGCTCGAATCACTGGGTGCGGTTGTGGACGAAGTGTCCTTGCCGCATTCGAAATATGCGGTGCCTGCTTACTATATTATTGCTTCATCTGAAGCGTCGGCTAACCTCGCACGTTTTGACGGTGTCCGTTACGGCGTCCGCGCGGAAACAAACGATTTGATCGACATGTACAACAAATCGAGAAGCGAAGGCTTCGGCGATGAAGTGAAGCGCCGAATTATGCTTGGTACCTTCGCATTGAGTTCCGGCTATTATGATGCTTACTATAAAAAGGCGCAGCAAGTGCGCACGCTGATCAAGCAAGACTTTGAGAAAGTGTTCAAGGATCACGACATCATTGTCGGACCAACGACACCAACCACTGCCTTCAAGATCGGTGAAAATATCGATGATCCGCTGACGATGTATGCAAACGACCTTTTAACGATTCCAGTCAACCTTGCCGGCATTCCTGCGATCAGCCTTCCATGCGGTCTCGCTGACGGACTTCCGGTCGGCCTGCAGATGATCGGCCGACCATTCGGTGAAGAAACACTGTATCGCGCGGCTCACGCCTATGAACAAACTGCCGGGTTTACACTAACGCCTGCCAAAGGGGCGATGAATAAATGAGCAACTTTGAAACAGTCATCGGACTTGAAGTCCATGTCGAACTGAAAACAAAAACGAAAGCATTCTGCGGCTGCGCTAACCAATTCGGTGCCGAACCGAACACCAACACATGCCCGATCTGTCTCGGACATCCTGGTGTTCTGCCGATTTTGAATCACGAAGCCGTTGATTATGCAATTAAAGCAGCGCTCGCGCTGAATTGTGAAATCTCACGTGAGACCAAATTCGACCGCAAAAACTATTTCTATCCGGATAATCCGAAAGCCTACCAGATTTCACAGTTCGATCAGCCAATTGGACGCAACGGCTATATTGAAATCGAACTCGATGGCGAAAAGAAACGGATCGGCGTGCACCGTCTGCACCTCGAAGAAGATGCCGGAAAGCTGAACCACTTGGAAGACGGTTCCGGTTCGCTTGTCGACTTCAACCGTGTCGGTACACCGCTGATCGAAATCGTTTCCGAAGCAGATATGCGCGACCCGCATGAAGCTTATCTTTACCTGGAAAAATTGAAAGCGATCATGCAATACATTGATGTTTCCGACGTCAAGATGGAAGAAGGCTCACTTCGCTGTGACGCCAACATTTCCATCCGTCCTTTCGGCCAGACGACATTTGGCACAAAGACCGAATTGAAGAACCTGAACTCATTCACATTTGTTGAAAAAGGGCTCGCTTACGAAGAAAAACGTCAGGAAAAGGTTCTGCTTTCCGGTGGCGAAGTCGTTCAGGAAACGCGCCGTTATAATGACGCAACTAAAGCGACAACCGTAATGCGTGGTAAAGAAGGCTCCGAAGACTACCGTTACTTCCCGGAACCGGATATCATCAAGCTGAAGATCGACCAGGAATGGATCGACCGGATCGAAGCGGAAATTCCAGAGCTTCCGGATTCTCGTCAAAAACGCTACGTCGAAGAATTCGGTCTTCCGGAGTACGACGCAATGGTGCTTACACAGGCGAAGACGATGTCCGACTTCTTCCAGGATGCCGTTGCTGAAGGTGCCGATGCCAAACTCGTGTCCAACTGGCTGATGGGCGATGTGTCTGCGTACCTGAACAGCAAGTACAAAACCATCGATCAAGTACCGATGACCGCCAAAGGCTTGGCCAAACTGGTACAGCTGATTGAAAAAGGCACGATTTCCAGCAAGATCGCCAAGAAGGTCTTCAAAGACCTGATTGAAAAAGGCGGCGATCCGGAAGAAATTGTCAAAGCCAAGGGTCTTGTTCAGATCTCCGACGAAGGCGCACTTCGCGAGATGCTGGCGCCAATTCTTGAAGCCAACAAGCAGTCCATGATTGACTACAAGAACGGTAAGGATCGCGCCCTCGGCTTCCTTGTCGGCCAAGTCATGAAACAAACACACGGCAAAGCCAATCCAAAGATGGTCAACAAGATCATTCTCGAAGAAATTGACAAGCTGTAAAAATAACGCTGTAAAAGCGGGACCCCTAATTGTGTAGGGATCCCGCTTTTTTTGCGGTAAAACGCCGAATTCGCTACCATATTTGGCACTAGACCGGATTATTCGTGACGACGACCGAATTATTTTCGGTAACGACCGGATTAATCTTGCGACGACCGAATGAAATGCCGCAACGACCGGATTATTAGTGATCAAAACCGGATTGACTGCCGGCCACCACTGAAATGATCGATATTTTTTCCAAACTGATCGATAAATTTTTGAAAGTGATCGATACTTTTTCCAAGCTGATCGATAATATTTTGAAACTGATCGATAAATTCGTAGAACTGACTGATAAAGCTTTAAATCGGCAGGCATTTGCCACGGCAAATGCCGACTGCATTGGAAACCGAACCATTGAAACGTTCACGTGATCGATTTTGATTTTAAAAATTGTTTACAATATAATAAAATAAGGAAGTTCGCGATAAGAGAGCGAACTGTGTGCAGTTGCAGTTTTACGTAAACGCATCCATGATTGTCTCAGAAACAATTGATTTGTTCCAATCGCTGATTAGCAGTAAGTGAGATCGGAAACAATGAATAAAAACAATCAAAAGCGTCCGATAAATCGTACCATGACATATGACATCTTAAATTTAAGCCGATAAGGAAGACTCCTTTTTCCACTTTTGAACGTAGATATTTATATATAGAGTTTGATTGGGTGATAATCATGAAGAAGGCAAGATTAATCTACAATCCAACGTCAGGCCGCGAACTGGCGAAAAGAAATATCGCCTACATTCTGGATCGTCTTGAGGATGCAGGTTATGAAGCATCAGCCTATGCGACCAAAGCCGAGGGAGATGCAACGAAAGGCGCGCGCAAAGCAGTCAAGCGAAAATTTGACCTGGTAGTGGCGGCAGGCGGTGACGGCACCATTAATGAGGTGATCAATGGACTTGCGGAAATGGATTATCGCCCGAAGCTCGGCATCCTGCCTTTAGGAACGACCAATGATTTCGCCCGCGCCGTTGGCATTCCCCGTGACATTGTCAAAGCTTGTGATGTGCTTTGCAATGGGCATGAGATGCCGATTGATATTGGCAAAGTCAACGACAATTATTTCGTTAACATCGCTGGCGGTGGCAAGCTAACGGAATTGACCTATGATGTACCGAGTAAGCTGAAAACCATGCTTGGCCAGATGGCCTATTTTATCAAGGGCATTGAAATGCTCCCGTCAATCCGGCCAATCAAAGTGAAAATTAATTATGACGACCGCACCTTTGAAGGCGACATCATGCTGTTTCTCGTATCCAATAGCAATTCAGTCGGCGGATTCGAAAAGCTTGCCCCCGAGGCGAAGATGAATGACGGCCTTTTCGACCTGATCATTTTGAAGGCGGCCAACCTGGCGGAGTTCATCCGCCTCGCATCCATGGCCACTCGCGGTGAGCATATGAAAGATGAGAAAGTCATCTATGCTCAAGCAAGCCGCATCAAGATCGAATCCCAAGAAAAAATGCAGCTGAATATCGATGGTGAATATGGCGGTGATTTGCCCGGCGAAATCGTCAATCTCTATCACCACTTGCATTTGATGGTCCCGAAAGAAACGCAGGATGCGCATCTGCTGAACATTGAGCAGGAAGTGAAACAGCTCCAGTAAACAGGCTGAAAAAAGTGCCATGAACTCAATGGGGTTCATGGCACTTTCGCATGCGTGTGCAAGCGATTTGTGTAATTTATTGCTCTTTTACAAAGAGATGAACCAACTCTGTACGTGGATTTTACGATAAGACCGATAAATCTGCGAAACAGATCGATATTTTTTTCGAAGCGACCGATAAAAACAAAAAACAGACCGATAAACCCTGTGCCATCCGTATAAAGCACATGCAGGCAAACCAAACAAAACGTCAACGTAAAAATGATCACTTCTCCGCACTCCGCCGTGACGTGTATGTGATTAATAAGGATGAAGAAAATTTATGAGCAAAATAGTTCCCTGAATACCCGTATGGGTATATACTGCAATTGTAGTCGGAATCTCATGTTAGGTTTTGAGGATATCGGCTCGCTAGTGATAAGCAATTAAACTTTTGACTTTAAGATTGAAAAAACATTTTAAAGGAGTTATTAGCGATGAATGAAATTACTGTGTACACGACCAATACTTGTCCTTATTGCCATATGGTGAAGAATTTTCTTGAAAAACAAGGATTGCCATTTAAAGAAGTCAATGTGCAACAAGATCCAGTTGCTGGTCAACGTCTTGTGGAAACAACCGGACAAATGGGTGTGCCACAAACAAATGTTAATGGTCAATGGGTACTCGGATTTGATCCTAATCGAATCATGAGTTTTGTTCATGCATAATCTTGCTTGACCAGCAATAGGTTGAAGAAATCAATAATTGACCAAAAAGAGAACAGGAAACCCCCTTCTCATTTTTTGGGTATTGAGAAAAGATTGTAAACTATATACCCCATAGGGTATAATAAGGCTGAACATTGGCGAATTCATCGCCATGAATACATGCACCAGGAGGGCTCATTGTGAAACAGCGAATCATTATTGTTGGCGGCGTTGCCGGCGGTGCAAGTGTAGCGACACGGCTCAGGCGATTAAGTGAAGAAAATGAAATTGTCATGTATGAAAAAGGTACTTACATTTCTTTTGCTAATTGCGGGCTGCCGTATTATGTCGGCGGTACCATCCGTGAAAAAGACGCGCTGCTTGTCGAATCGGTTGAGAACATGGTCAAGGAATTCAATATTGAGGTGCACAACAACACAGAAGTGGTTGATGTAGATCCGGAAAAACACGTCATTACGGTAAAAAATGTGTTGAACGGGGAAGAGGCAACGGATCATTACGACCGTTTAATCCTTTCTACTGGCGCAAAACCGATTGTCCCTAAGATCCAGGGACTTGATCACGCAGATAATGTCTTTTCCGTACGGAATATACCGGATGTTGAACGTATAAAAAATTATATCGATGCTCATACAGTGCACAAAGCTGCGGTGATCGGTGGCGGCTTTATTGGGCTGGAAATGACTGAAAACCTTGCCGATCTCGGCTTGGAGGTCACACTGGTTGAAGCGAGTCCGCAAGTGATGGCTCCGCTTGACTTTGAAATGGCGCAATTTGTTCATGAGCAAATTGAACTTCATGGTGTTCAACTCATTTTAAATGATGGTGTAGCGCGTTTTTCCGACAACGGGCATACGGTAGTGCTTAGCAGCGGCAAAGAAATAGACACCGACCTGACCGTGATGGCGATCGGTGTCTTACCCGACAGTACATTGGCGCAAAAAGCTGGTGTGAAGACGGGCATTAAAGGTGCGATTGTTGTTAACGAGCACTTTGAAACAAGTGTTCCGGATATTTTTGCGATTGGCGATGTGATCGAAGTTAAAGATTTTATCACTGGCACACCAACGTTAATTCCACTTGCTGGCCCGGCAAATAGGCAAGGACGGTTTCTCGCAGACTATCTAAACGGATTAGATGCGAAGAATCCGCCTGTGCAGGGAACAGCTGTGGCTAAGGTTTTTGCGCTCACCGTGGCAACCACAGGGAAAAATGAACGCCTTTTGAATCAGACAGGCATTGACTATCAGGTAGTTCATTTACATCCCAATTCCCATGCCGGCTATTATCCCGGCGCAGCACCGATTGAATTGAAAGTGATCTATGATGAACATGGGAAAATTCTCAGTGCGCAAGCCATTGGTACGGAAGGCGTGGACAAACGCATTGACATGATTTCAGCAGTGATGCGTTTAAACGGATCGGTTGAGGATCTTCAGTTGATTGAAGTAGCGTATGCGCCGCCGTATGCATCGGCAAAAGATCCGATCAACTATGCTGGTTATATCGCTGCGGATCAGCGGCAAGGATTAGTGAAGACGATTGAATGGCATGAGGTCGATGCACTGATTGAGAAACAGGCGTATTTCTTGGATGTTCGCGAATCCTTCGAGCTTGCTGCCGGAAAACTTCCTGGCAGTCATCATATTCCACGAGGCGAACTAAGAGGGCGGATGGCGGAGCTTCCCAAGGAACAGCCGATTTACGTTTATTGCTCTGTAGGACTTCGTGGTTATAATGCCGCGCGCATTTTGGCACTAAATGGTTTTGAAGTCTATAATCTTGACGGCGGTTTAAAAACTTATGAACAAGCAAAGTATGAGACGGGTCAGATGAAAACGCAGCCCCATCTGGCAGCCCAAAGTGAGTCGGCTTCAACAACTACGCAGCAAGCATCGCAATGTACAAAAATTGAAGTAGATGCTTGCGGGCTGCAGTGCCCAGGTCCTATTCTCAAGGTCAAGCAATCCATGGAGAAGATGAATAAAGGAGACGTCCTGCAAGTGCAGGCCTCTGATTTTGGTTTTCACAAGGATATTGTTGCTTGGGCAAATGCGACAGGTAATCAATTGCTGACGAATGATATTGTCGGCAATAAGGTGGTTGCGACGCTGGTGAAGGGAGTTAAGGCTAGCCATGACGATGCTGCTCATGCGTTGCAAGCTTCCCCAGAATCTGGCGGTGCAACGACGATGGTGGTTTTTGACGGCGATTTGGATAAAGCAATCGCAACGTTTATTATTGCGACTGGATCGGCTGCGATGGGCAAGCCAGTCACGCTTTTCTTCACCTTCTGGGGGCTAAATATTATTAAGAGGCATGCCAATACAAAAATTAGCAAGTCGGGAACCGACAAACTGTTCAGTATGATGCTGCCGAAGAGCGCGGATCATCTGCCGCTCTCACGGATGAATATGGGTGGCATAGGGCCGAAAATGATAAAAAAGGTCATGGCTGACAAGAATGTTGACAGTCTTGCTGTTATGATCGAGCGTGCAAAACAGCTTGGCGTGAAAATGGTTGCCTGCACGATGAGTATGGATCTCATGGGCGTTGCACGTGAAGAAATTATCGATGGTGTTGAATTCGGCGGTGTGGCCAGCTATTTAGGCGAAGCAGCAAAATCAAATGTGAATCTATTTATTTAATCAGATCAAAACATTGAATAAGCCCCCCCTCTTGATAAGGGTAGGTTATAGATTAAGCGCGTAGGTGCGAAACTACTGCGGGACTGTTCCTATTTGCTTGACTTCAAAAAATAAGTTGAATAATATACCTGTATCGGTATAAAAGGAGGCCGCTTATGGAGTATACATCGCAAATGACCAATCGATTGAAACGGATTGATGGGCAAATCCGCGGAATTATTCACATGATGGAACAGGGAGAAGACTGCCGCAGCGTGGTCACCCAGATGACGGCTGCACGGTCGGCAATGGACCGTGCACTAGGTTTGGTTATTGGAAAGAATCTCGAGAGTTGCTTGCGGCAACAGATTGAAAACGGTGAAGGGTCAGCTGAATCAATCATAAACGAAGCGGTTCAAATGCTGGTGAAAAGCCGTTAAAGGGATCAAGATGAAGTGAGTCCAACGGCGTAAGGAGGAAATCAATCATGAGATGCATGTTCTTTTGCAAACCCAAAATTAAGAAGATAAGCACTTCAGAGCTAAAGGAAGTCTATCTGCCGAGTAAAAAGGGTAACTATTTTCTTGACGTACGTACAAAAGCAGAATTCAGCGGTCGGTCAATTCCGGGTTTTGTCAATATTCCACTGCAAACCCTGAGCAATCATCTCAATAAGATTCCGAAAGAAAAAGAAGTGGTTGTCATTTGTCAAAGCGGTATGAGAAGCTCGGTGGCCTGTAAGCTTTTGAAAAAAGCAGGTTATGAAAAAGTGACTAATGTGCGTGGCGGAATGAATCGCTGGTTTTAATTTTTTATGGGAAAAAATATACCCATATGGGTATATAGATGCGCAGTTTTTGATAAAAAATAAAAAGTTGTTCCAAGGAGGAAAACAGCATGTATGAAGAGTGGACACCCGAAGAGGTCGAGCAACGGATACGCAGTCATGCGCCTGTAAGTATTATTGACGTTCGCGAACCTTTTGAATTTGCTGAGGGGCATATTCCTGGTGCCAAGAATATTTCGGTTAATAAAATCCAGAATCGTCTTGATGAAATCAACAAAAATCAAGAGCACATTATTGTTTGTCATTCTGGAAGCAGAAGCGGTGTGGCTTCTGCCATCTTATCCGCAAGTGGATTTAAGGTGAAGAATATGGTTGGCGGGATGATGAACTGGCACGGACCGATCGAATTTTAAGGAGGGAAACTCAATGAAATATGTAATTATTGGAGGGGTGGCCGGCGGTATGTCGGCAGCAACGCGGCTTCGCCGGTTGAATGAAGAGGCAGAAATTATTGTCTTGGAACGCGGTCCTTATGTTTCTTTTGCCAATTGCGGGCTTCCTTATTTTATTGGTGGTGTGATTAAAGAACGGTCGAAGCTGCTTGTGCAGACGGCAGAAAAGCTGTATCAGCGTTTTCGTCTGGATGTGCGGACGAAAAGCGAAGTCACCCGTATTGATCGAGAACAAAAGAAGGTGCTCATTGATCATAATGGAAAATCTTATGAAGAGACCTACGACGTACTGATTCTCTCAACAGGAGCGCGTCCGATGCGACCGCCAATTGAAGGGATCGACCAAGCCGATCATTTGTTCACGCTGCGCGATGTTCCGGATGCTGAACACATTGTTCAGTACCTGCAGCAGCATAAAGTGGATCACGCGGTAATCATCGGTGCCGGCTTTATCGGCATTGAAATGGCCGAGAATCTGGCGGAACACGGACTTAAAGTGACGATCGTTGAACGAGAGCACCAAGTCCTTCCTCCACTTGATCCAGAAATGGCTATTGTGGTAGAAGCAGAACTGAAAAAGCACGGCATTGAAGTGCTTAAAGGGAAAACCGTCACTGGCTTCGATGAAAATGGAGCGATTCTGGTTCTCGATGATGGCATGCGCAAAAAGACAGATTTGACCCTTTTGTCGGTCGGTGTTGTTCCAGAATCATCCTTAGCTGAGCAAGCAGGCTTAGCGCTTGGCATACGCCGAAGTATATCAGTGAATGATCATCTGCAGACCAGCGATTCAAACATCTATGCCATTGGAGATGCAATAGAGGTTGCTCAAACTGTCGGTGGTCGACCAGCGGTCATTCCGCTCGCTTCTCCGGCAAATCGCCAAGGACGCATGGTTGCCGATATTCTTAGCGGAATGAAACGCAGTTACAAGGGAACTCTGGGTACATCAATAGTGAAAGCCTTTGATTTGTCTGCGGCTGTCACTGGATTGAGTGAGAAACTATTGCAGCGATTCAATATCCCTTACGAGGCACTGCACACGAGTCCGCCGGATCATGCGTCCTATTATCCAGGTAGTGCACAGATGACACTCAAACTGCTCTTTGACCCTGAATCTGGGAAGGTGCTAGGTGCTCAGGCGGTTGGCAAGAAGGGAGTTGATAAGACCATTGATGTACTTGCCACAGCGATTCATGGACAAATGACTGTCAATGATCTGACCGAACTTGAACTTGCCTACGCTCCGCCATTTAACTCGGCCAAGGCTCCGGTTAATTTGATCGGCTATGCTTCAGAAAATCTGTTGGACGGCAATGTGCAGAATGTTCAGTGGAACGAAGTCGATCAACTGGTACAACAAGGCGAAATGCTTATTGATGTTCGGACAGAACAGGAATATGGGAACGGAACTATCCAAGGGGCTGTGAATATCCCTTTAGACGATCTTCGTGAGCGGTTAAGTGAGATTCCGAAAAATCGCGATCTGATTGTGACGTGTCAGGTGGGTCTTCGCGGCTATCTTGCGGCGCGTATTCTTGCTCAGAACGGTTATTCGGTAAAGAATCTGGATGGAGGCTATAAACTGTACAGTAGCGTTTTTCCAGAAATAGTAAAGTAACCAATACAAAAGGTTAACGATCAGTTCGATTGAATTAGTGTTATGAAAGTGAAGGACAAAATTATGGGTTGTCGGACAGGGAAAGCCAGGATCTGTCCGGCTATTTTATTTTTTATGGAGACGAAATTCATTTAATAAACACTTCTATCCCTCTTCTCTTCTTTCTACGGAGATGGTGGTTCTTTTAATAGCAAAAGCGGTCTCAAGGCTGTCCGAATTGTCTCATGTGTAGGTTCAAGTGGACTTTCACCCATTTTGCTTACCTGTAACTAGGTAGTTGCATAGGATAAATGGTCAATAAGAAAATCACTGAGAGGAACATGTGTATGTACCCTAATTCATGCCATCACCATCAATTGCATAATCCAATGCAATGCCACTGGAATAATAACTGGAATTATGATTGGAATCCCCACTATTACGACTGGAACAACCACAACTATAATCCATATGGAAACATCCTATTACAAGATTATGGAACAAGACCATTCGTAGTGAATATTGACCAAGCAACCAAACAAAACAACAATTACCGCACCGCTTTATGGACAGGTAAATATTTTCAAGTAACTTTGATGAGTATTAATGTTGGTGAAGACATAGGTTTGGAAGTCCATCCAACAACTGACCAGTTCATACGGATTGAAGAAGGTCAGGGGCTTGTTCAAATGGGTGATAGCAGAGATAACTTAGATTTTCAAGTTATGGCGTACGATGACTATGCAATTATGATACCTGCAGGAAAATGGCACAATTTAACCAATACAGGTAATCGCCCCCTTAAAGTTTACGTTGTCTATGCCCCACCTGAGCATCCGTATGGTACAGTTCATGAAACGAAAGCTATCGCTCAAGGAACGAGGTAATCAATTTGGCTTTGGAGTATGCAATTAAAAACGTTGTAGCCGTCAAGTAAAAATGAACACTTCTGCTTTTTTTCCAAAGGAAGGCAAGATTAATTTATAATATAACGTCAGGACGCAATCTGGCGAAGAAAAATATCGCCTACATTCTGGATTGTCTTGGGAAAAAGTAATTTTTTGTTGTGACGCATGTATTGGACGAGTGTAAAAGTAGTAGAGATATAATGGTGATGGGGGGAATTGAAGATGAAGAATCATATAAAAGAACAATTATTTGAAAGAAATAGGAAAATTATTGAGATTGTCATTGAACGAGTGAAACGCGATTGTCCTGATACGGTTGCATTAATTGGCGTGTGCGGTTCATTTTATACAGGGCAATTTTATGAAAAATCAGATCTTGATTTGCTGATTGTCATCAATGATGAAAAGGCTTGGGAAATCGCGTCCTGCTTTATTATGGAGGATATCGGTTATGATATTTATTGTTCACCGTGGGAGAAATTAGAACGGATGGCATCCTACGAGCACGTACTTGTATCTCATGTGATCGATGTTGATATTGTTTATTGCGCTGCAGCAGAGTATAAGGAACGCTTTGAAAAGTTGAAACAGCAGGCACTCGCAGTTTTGAAAGCACCTTTGACTCTGGAGATCTATGACAAAGCAGGGTCTCAATTGCAAGAAGCCATGCTAGAATATGCTAATCTTATGCTGGCTGATGAAATGAGTCAGTGTAGATATTATTCTGCAACCATTCTTGATTGTGTCAAGCAAGTGATCTGTTTATTGAACCACAGCTATTTCCGATTCGGTGTTAAAGAGCATTTACATGAGATAATGGAAATGGAGAAAGTACCAGATAACTTTGAAAGACAGTTCAATGATTTGATTCATGCACCGAGTATACAGGATATTAAAGCAGTTGCAACCGACATGATCAAATCGGTTAGACAGCTTCATCGTGAAGTGGGTAAGTCATTTAAAGATCAGCCGCCGATACCAACGGCGGACGCTTTAACAGGTACGTACGAAGAAATATATTCTAACTGGAGAAACAAGGTGTATTCTGCAGCTAAAAGAAATGATGTGCATTTATCACTAATGACAGCTATGTGTTGTCAGCAATTTTATAATGAGATGCATGAGGAATATGGAACTGCAGCAATTAATTTGATGAAAGCGTTCGATCCCTGCAATCTCGAAGAATTTGCAGAAGCTTTTGATCGAATGATGGATGTGTACGCTAACGAATATGTTAAAGTACATAAACCAATAAAAAATTATTCGTCACTGAAAGACTTTGAGAAGGATTATCTTAGTTTATAATCTATTAAGAAATGAGAGCTCATGTAAATCTAAGTTGATGCGGAGATAAAAAAGTGCTATGAATTTGATCAAGTTCATAGCACTTTACTTACTATTGATTAATCTAGGACCGAATCGAAAGCCACCGCTACACGAGCAAAGTAATCAAAATAATAGCGATGCCGGAAATGAGTAACCAGTGGTGCACACCGAGCTGTTCCGCAAATAATCCTGAAAAAATTAGATCAAGAGGCATAGCGAGCGATAATAAGCTTCCGAGCAACGAAAAACGCGGCGCATGTGGCAGCTTGTATTATTGTCATTTTACCGCTATCTTATAAAGAGATAAGCTAACGCAGTACGTTTACTTTCGCAAATAGACCGATAAATTTTAAAAAGTGACCGATAAATCTGCGAAACAGACCGATATTTTTTTCAAAGAGACCGATAAAACTTTCAATAAGATCGATAAAAATAAAAAACAGACCGATAACCCCTGCTCCATCTGCATCAAGCACACGCAGGCAAACCAAACAATCATTAGGAGTACGAAAACATGTCCGAATCCACCACACCTGTAGCGAAAAACCAACAACTCGAAGTCACCTTCACCGATCTAACTCAGGACGGTTCCGGCGTTGCCAAGGTGGACGGCTATACCTTGTTCATACCAGGCGGACTGCCTGGAGAAAAAGCGAAGATCCAAGTCATCAAAACAAAAAAAGGCTACGGCTATGGCCGGCTGCTTGAATTGACCGAGAGCAGCGATCGACGCGCCGAACCGCCTTGTCCATATTATGACCAATGCGGTGGTTGCGCCATCCAGCATATCAGCGCAGAAGGTCAGCTTGCCTACAAACGGGAAATCGTGCGCGACGCACTCGAACGTATCGGCGGATTGAGCGATATCCCTGTCGAACCAACCCTTGGTATGGACGAACCGTGGAGCTACCGCAACAAGATTCAAGTCCCCGTTGCCATGCAAAACGGCAAATTCGCCTTCGGATTTTATAAAAAGCGTAGCCATGACATTGTCGACATGGAACACTGCATGATCACCGATCTGCTCATCGACGACATCGTGCAAACCGCACGCAAGGTTGCTGAAGAAAACAGCATCGTGCCTTATGACGAAGTCAAAAATCGCGGTGTGCTCCGTCACGTCATGGCCCGCGTCGGTAAGAAGACTGGCGAAGTCATGGTCGTCTTCGTCACACGTACTGAAGAACTCCCGCACCGCAAGACGCTGATCCGGGAACTGACTGAGCGCTATCCGCAGATCAAGTCGATCGCTCAGAATATCAATACAAAGCGCACAAACGCGATTTTTGGCGACACAACGAAAACGCTCTGGGGCCGTGACGTGATCTACGACCAAATTGGTGACGTCACCTTCGCAATCTCCGCGCGCTCCTTCTTCCAAGTCAACCCGACCCAAACCGAAGTGCTGTACGGCAAAGCACTCGAATTCGCCGGGCTCACCGGAAAAGAAACCGTGATTGACGCATACTGCGGCATCGGTACAATTTCCCTGTTCCTTGCCAAACAAGCAAAACACGTTTATGGCGTCGAAATTGTCCCCGAGGCCATCGAAGACGCAAAAAAGAACGCCGAGCTCAACAAAATCACAAACGCCACCTTCGAAGTTGGCAAATCGGAAGATGTTATCCCAAACTGGCGTGACCAGGGCATTGAACCAAATGTCATCGTCGTCGATCCACCGCGCAAAGGGTGCGACGCATCGCTCATCGGCACCATGATCGCCATGCAGCCAGAGCGGATTGTCTACGTTTCCTGTAATCCGGCAACACTCGCGCGCGATCTCAAACTGCTTACTGCAGGCGGGTACCAGGTGAAGAAAGTACAGCCTGTGGATATGTTTCCGCAGACAATGCACGTCGAGTGCGTGGTATTGATGTCTAGGGTGGATATAGAAAAGTAAATAGACAAGCCTTCTATAGGTTCTGAATGAACTTGTGGGAGGCTTTATGACTTTATAAGGTAATATTTTGAATGGTTTATAATATGGGTTATTATGGAGGTGCTGTATGACAACGTCTGATATGATTAAAGAATTATGCAGGCAATTGAATATAAGTATTGCAGAGTTATCCAGACGCGTTGGTCAGACATCGCAGAATTTCAATAAGAAATTAAAAAACGAGAGACTGTTTCGTTAGAGGAACTACTAGCAATAGCAGATGCATTAGGTATTACCTATGAACAAGCTTTTACTTTACCAGAAGGTGTTCAAATAAAAATAAGTAATATGAGTAGGATTGGAGGTTAAGATATAGCGATTGAAAAAAAGACAATAGGAGACCTGAAAGGCCTTAGGTTTTTCGTACCTTCATACCAACGAGGGTATCGTTGGACAGAATTTGACGTATCAGCTTTACTTGATGATGTGGCTGAATTTTCCGTCGAAGGCGATAAAAGATACTGTATTCAGGCACTTATAGTGAAGAAACGCGATGATGGCTCGTTCGAAGTGGTAGACGGCCAGCAGCGCCTTACTACTATTTATATTTTTATGAAAATTGCTGCACAAGAAATTCGCTCTGCAGTGCCTCCTTTTGAATTGAACTACGAAACACGTAAAAATAGTGGTTCCTTTTTAAAGACTTTATCGGATGAAACCAACTTTGATGATTCAAATATTGATTTCTATTATATGGGTCGGGCCTATAGCAATATGAATAAATGGCTTGAATCCCAACCTGATAAGTCTGTTGCTATTCAAGAACTTAATACCAAAATTAGGAAAAGTGTGTTCTTTATATGGTACGAGCTCCTACATGATATTGACCCGATTGCAATGTTCACAAAAGTGAATCTGGGAAAAATCCCCCTCACCAACGCGGAACTCATTAAAGCCTTGATTCTTAACCAAGATAATTTCGGCACAGATGCAAGCAAGCGGCAAACTGAGATTTCCATAGCGTGGGACAGGATAGAGCAAGGGTTGCGTGATGATTCCTTTTGGTATTTCCTCAACGAAAAAGAACAAAGCGGCACTCGCATTGATATGCTGTTTGATTTGCTTGCAAAGGACTATAACGCAATTGCACAGAATCCGATATCTACCAGTCAAAACTACTTCCCGTTTTTGGTTTTCTCAGCAGCTCTAAAAAACGCAAAAGAAAAAGAAGAATTTGTCAATGCCCTTTGGAGTGATGTTGAAAAATTGTATGCTGAATTCCGCGATTGGTATAATGACTTAAACAAATATCACATAATTGGTTATCTAATAGCTAATGGCACAACGATTACCGAGATTTTTTCACTTACACGCGGTAAACGAAAAAATGCGGTTAACACAGCGTTGCTCGCAAAGTCTAAAATTAAGTACGATGATTTAAATATGCTCGCTCTTGATACAACTGCCCATAAGAAAAGAATCCGCCAGTTGCTCTTACTTTTTAACATCGCAACACTTGTATGTAAAAGTGAAAAACAATATCGCTTTCCGTTTGATATTTATAAGCGTGAACAATGGGATATTGAACATATCCATGCAACTGCAGATGAAACAGATGACGCAGATGATAGCCTAGGTAACCTTGCCCTGCTCGACTGTCACACAAATCGCAGTTATAAGGAAGCACAATTCATAGACAAACGTAAGATAATCATTGAACGTGAATCCAAGGGTCTTTTTGTGCCACTGTGTACAAAAAACGTTTTCTTGAAAGTGTATTCGAAAAATCTTAATGATATGGATTTATGGAACGAAAAAGACAAAACAGAGTATGTTTCCGCTATAAAACAAACACTAGATACATTCTTCAACGAGAGGTCAGTATAATGAGCGAACAAACACTTGATACCCTATTTGAATTACTTGATGAATATCAGGTTGAAGTGCCAATTGTCCAGCGGGATTATGCCCAAGGACGACAAGATACCCATGCAGAAACTGTGCGTTCGAATTTGCTTATTGATATGCGAGCCGCTATTTTGGAGGAAACACAACCACTTGACCTTAACTTCGTATATGGAAAAGCTGAAGGTAAAAAATTCATACCAATTGATGGACAACAGCGGCTAACAACACTCTTTTTGTTACATTTATATGCTTTTCGCAATGACGAAACCAAAACTCCTATCTTACATAAATTTACATATGAAACTCGTATAACATCCCGTGAATTTTTGAAAAAGCTGATTGAGAACCGTGCTGATGTTTTTGCGGCTGGAACAAGTCCATCCGAGGAGATTGAGGATTCGGAGTGGTTTGTTTCAGACTGGATGCATGATCCGACGATCAGATCCGCTCTTGTTATGCTCGATGATATACAGGCAACATTTGGTGATATAGACCACCTTGCTGAAAAAATGATTGGCGTGGGGAGTGAACCGCTTGTTTTTAAGTTTTTTGAAATGCAGGATCTTGGTATGGAGGACAGCTTATATATTAAATTGAATGCTCGTGGGAAACCGCTGACAGAATTTGAGAATTTCAAAGCACGATTATTAAGCAGAATGAAAAAGTTGGAATTATCATATATTGATAAGTTCGAGCTTTGTTTTGACCGCGATTGGACTGACCTTTTTTGGGCCGAACACAAAGAAGATTTTGACCAAACGTATTATGCTTTCTTCGGTGTTCTGTTAATGAACAATGGAATAATTCAGGACGACAAGAATTGGGCGAACACCCTTGACTATAGCAAAATTAGTGCAGAGGTGTTTGAAACGGCATTTTATACACTTAACTTCTTATGTGAAAATCATAATTATAAAGATGTAAGCCCTTTGATTTTTAGTGCGTTAACTGAAGGTCGAACTTATGCTAATCGTGTTTTGTTTCATGCTGTAACAACGTATTTGTTTAAGGCAAAGGGTATAGATAACGGTTCATTGAAACAATGGCTACGGATAATTAAAAACCTCACGCTTAACAGCACAATAGATGTTTCCAACTTATACCGCAATACAATTGAAAGCATTAATGTCCTTGCTGAAAACTGGGATACCTTGCTCGCATATTTCTCGACTAAGGGTAAAGTTATAGGTTTTAATCAACAACAAATAGCAGAGGAGCAAGAAAAGGCACAGATAATTATAGTTGATATGAGTTTTGCGCAAGAAATCTACAAAGCAGAACAACACCGTTATTTCAGTGGGCAGATTCGTTCCGCACTTTACCTTGCAAAGAGTAATGACGGCAAATATGAAAAAGAACAATTTATAAAATATTGGGACAAAATATCTGCCTTATTTGACGATGCCAAACCAAGACATGGGCATTTATTACGCTGTGCACTACTTACTTTTGGTGATTACACACTCCCAGTAAGTCAATTTAAAACATTGTGTGTTGATGATCCAAACGAAGCTGCAAACACTCCAAGTTTGAAATCATTGTTTGCTAATTGTGGTAATGTTGTTAGACAACTACTTGACACACTTAACCCTAATACTGATATACAAGCACAACTGAAAGGGATCATTGCAAAATTGTCGGTGTCTAAAAAAGATTGGAGGTATTGTTTAATACACTATCCACAGTTGTTTAAATGGATGAGTGTGTCTCACTTGCGACTACGCGTCCTTCAAAACGAAATGCACCTCATACAAAATAAATGGTCAAACGGCTATAATTATGTACTTTTTCTTTCAGCATTGCACGAGGAATTGAAAAACCGTAACTTAGAGTCACTATTTGATGGCGAATTGGGAATTTATGTTCAACACTACCTTTATGTAAATGGGTATACCATAAGTTTTAGTAATGGGAAATTCAACGTTACAAATGGAGCTAATAAAATTGTATTTGAATCACAATCAGATGACCCTATTTCCGAAACGGCAGAATTTCTATCTAAATGATTTTGCCGATTTCCGAGTGGCTCTCGCCCATTGAAAGTACATTATCTCGGACGAAAAGGAAATCTCTCGCTGCGAGTATTCGGCAGAGTATGTTAAAAGGAGTGCAAGCGATGTGGCAACAAGGGATAATGAAGAACGCACAAAGTGGTGTAATCATTAAACATTAAGGCTCTTCGTCATTTTCTGTGAAATGTAAATAGTTTCGGGCATGAAAAAACTCGTGAATTCCTGTCAATACTTTGGATAACCACAGCCCAAAGGGAGTGACGCGTTATGAAAAACGAGCGTGTGTATAAGATGGCATTTTCGAGGGTCTACCCGCTACTCGTCCAAAAGGCGGAGCGAAAAGGGCGCACCAAATTTGATGTCGATACTGTGATTTGTTGGCTGACGGGGTATGATCATTTCAGCTTGCAAGCACAAATTGTGAAGAATATTGATTACGAAACGTTCTTTGACGAAGCCCCACAGATAAATCCGAATGCCGCCAAAATTTCAGGCGTGATTTGTGGGCATCGCGTCGAAGAAATCGAAGATCCTCTTATGCAGAAAATCAGGTGGCTTGATAAATTGGTTGACGAATTAGCAAAAGGCAAGCCAATGGAGAAAGTCTTGAGGAGCTGAGGGCGGAACGGCAATAAACTTCGCAAGATGCTCGGTGACAAAGATGCAGCATGACACAGCCGGTTACTCCGACTTATTGAAAGCCAGAGCAATGCGACTGTATGCAGGTGGTGTATCGACTACTCCGAACAGCACTTTAAGCATGCGATAAGTGTTAAAAAAGCAATTTGGGGGATAAAGTTTTTGATCGGGTATCCCATGAGAGGATTTGAATTTAAATATGATCGATAATTTTTGGCGTGATTTATCACGACCTTTTTTTGTACTGGCACCAATGGAAGAGGTGACTGATGTTGTTTTTCGCCATGTAGTGAGTGCAGCAGCTAGACCTGATGTGTTTTTTACAGAGTTTACAAACACGGAGAGTTATTGTCACCCAGAGGGGATCAATAGTGTGCGCGGGCGTCTGACTTTTACAGAGGACGAACAGCCTATTGTAGCCCAAATATGGGGGGATAAGCCTGAATGCTTTCGACAGATGAGTATTGGTCTGGCGAAGCAAGGGTTTAGCGGTGTGGATATCAATATGGGCTGCCCGGTGCCTAATGTGACGGCGAATGGGAAGGGAAGCGGCCTTATCCTACGTCCCGAAGTCGCAGCAGACTTAATACAAGCATCCAAAGCAGGGGGATTGCCCGTAAGTGTGAAGACAAGGCTTGGTTACACTGATGTAGACGAATGGCACAACTGGCTAACACACATATTGAAACAAGACATTGCTAATCTTACCATTCATCTACGTACAAAAAAGGAAATGAGCCAAGTAGATGCTCATTGGGAACTAATCCCGGAAATTAAGAAACTTCGTGACCAGGTGGCACCAGATACACTTTTGACGATCAACGGCGATGTCCCTGACCGTCAAACCGGCTTGAAACTCGCTGATCAATATGGTGTTGATGGAATTATGATTGGGCGTGGTATTTTTACAAATCCATTCGCCTTTGAAAAGGAACCGAAAGATCATAATAGTAAGGAACTGCTTGAACTCTTAAGGTTGCATTTGGATCTCCATGATCAATATTCGGAAAAATTAGAGCTACGTCCGTTTACAGCTCTTCATCGCTTTTTTAAGATCTATGTCCGTGGTTTCCGAGGGGCAAGTGAATTAAGAAATCAATTGATGAGCACAAAGTCAACAAATGAAGTGCGTGCATTGCTTGATAACTTTGTTAGGTAACGAGACACATTAGCTTAATTTAACTATGATCTAGGGTTTGGTAGAAGATTTTTTCGGATCATGGTATCCAGAGGACGAAATAATCTAATGAAATATATCTATTTTAATGGAAACCAAGTCTTTCATCACCGACATTGTGAGGTGGAGGGAATAGCGAAAAGCAAAAGGGGGTGACACTTTATGAAAAATGAGCGCGTGTACAAGATGGCGTTTTCGAGTGTCTACCCGCTACTCGTCCAAAAGGCGGAGCGCAAAGGACGCACCAAATTAGATGTTGATACTGTGATTTGTTGGCTGACAGGATATGACGATTCGGGCTTGCAAGCGCAAATTGTGAAGAATATTGATTACGAAACCTTCTTTAGCGAAGCGCCACGGATAAACCCGAACGCCTCCAAAATTTCAGGCGTGATTTGCGGGCATCGTGTTGAGGAAATCGAAGACCCGCTCATGCAGAAAATCAGGTGGCTTGACAAACTGGTTGACGAATTAGCAAAAGGCAAGCAAATGGAGAAGATTTTGAGAAGCTGACGGGGAACCTTGCCAACGGAGATGGAATTCTGGTAATTTTTATACAGTTATTGCTTCAAATAGCAAAGATAATTTACTCAAATTCAGTAATGATTTACCATCTTCTTTTACTCCCAAATTATTTGTAAATACTACCACACCCTTGTCAGTATTCGGAATAAAAGATTTTGAGTTGCGAAATCGAAATTTTTGTGTTAGTGAGGAAATGAATTGAATTTACAAATATTAAGCACTTATATCATTGCTTGTATTTTCATCATCTGTGCTCCTGGACCATCAGTTACTTACTTGATTACTACTAGTATTTCTAAAGGGAAGATAAGTGCCTATCGTACAATACCAGGTATTTTTTTGGGTGATCTTTCAGCTATGATTCTTTCTTTTGCAGGAGTAGGACTTTTAATTATAAATTTTCCTGTTTTCTATAACTTATTTAAATTATTTGGTATTGCTTATCTTATATATTTAGGGCTAAAAAGCATTTTTAGAAAAATCGAAAATTCTAATAATCAAGAGAAGTCTGCTCAAAAAAATTGGAAAACTGGATTTTTGCTAACTTTTTCAAATCCTAAGACTATATTATTTTTCTCATCATTTATCCCACAATTCATTAGTCCGCACAGCGATTACCTTTTTCAAGTTGCTTTGCTTGGTGGAATCTATCTTGTAATCGGCTTAGTAAATGATTTTACATATAGTACATTTGCCTTTTATGTTGGTAAATTATTGGGGGAAAATGCATCATATGTTGCAGCTAAAATTGGTGGTTTAGCAATGATTATTTCAGCCATTTTAGTTTTCTTTGAGCACAACTAAATTTTTTGCCCTTTTTTATCAGCATTTGTATTTCTCATATGCATTTTGTGAAATCAGTTGATTTAACAAAGTCAGTTTATACTGTAACGAATCGACTTTTTTATTTTGTCTACCAAAAATATTCTTCCGAAGTCTTTAAGCAAATCAAACAGTTCTGGCAAGCACATCGTAGGGCTATCACCTAAGTTTTGTTGACGAATTGTGGTCAATAGATTCTGGAATGGGATTTATCTAAGAGTTAATCGAATTTTATTCATGGAACAATTTCAAAAATAGTGCCTTGGTTAAAATCAGCCACTTTCATAGATCCATAAACCCCTAGATAGAGTTTGGTTTGCTCCAGATTTGTTCCTAAACTAACATAATAAGCGGATTGAGACCCAAAATTATAATTGGTTTCAATAACACTAAAATCATTTAGTTTACAATCTGCGCTTGCCCTGGTGTAGGCTAAAACCCCTCTAACGGGCGGTTGAGATTCTTCATTTCGAGCGAGATCGGTAAACACAAGGCTTCCCGTTAAATCGGGGATTTCATTCCCCATATATGGCTGGACTCCTGTAAGTGCAGTTGCTCCAAACTTATCGGGGCGGGGATCTTCATGAAAATAACTCGTTAGAGGCTGAAGACGTGGCACTGACGTTTTTACTGCTTCATCGTAATAAGCAATTGTTCGCTCTTCCAAAGTCGGATTTGCAGAGCACTCCTTTATTATCGAAGTAGGAAAAGTACCTTCCCAACCTCTCCAGCCAAAGTTAATAAATCCTTCTTGGTCCGGTTCAGAATTCATTGAAAAGGCTTGAGTAAGCTGAGTAACTGGTATGGGTTTATAATGAACGAATGAAAAAATAGTTTCTGCCAGATCCTGTCCGACATTTCCCACGTATTTTATATACTGTTTATAAAACCTTTGAAATGCAATGCCTGGTATATTGCGAACCCCTTTGGCAATTACCGTAAGCGTTTCTTGAATAGGTACGGGAAATTCATTAAAACGTGTAACTACAGGTGGATTATCGATGAATGTATGCTTAGTTACATCAATTTCAATGATTTTACCGGCGATTTCCATATCATCCTGGCTTAAATTAAATGGATCATAGCCTGATCCACCATCTCCGGTTGTTAAAACAAGTTTTCCTGTTTCAGGTGAAAAGTTTAAGCTATTGACCCCATTATGATTTAAAAAGGGTCTTCTTAAATTCATTAATGTTCGCCGTTTTAGAGATTGACCATTCGATTGTAAGCTCCATTCTTCAACTGTATCAATATGATCATAGTGAATGTCTCTATTTATCCATTTTAGGTTTAAGGTGCTGGAATCACACGGGTTAGGCATAAAAGGTTTAGTAAGAGCACCTGAACCTTGTGTTCCAGCTACTGAATAATGAAGATAGAATAGACCGTTATAATAAAATTCGGGATGAAAGGCTAACCCTAGCAATCCCCGTTCATCATAGCCACCACTAGAAGTACCTAGTTTTAAGATTTGCGAGCGAATATCTAAAAAAATATCTATAACTCCATTTCTTACACAAAAGATCTCTCCTACCTGGGTTGCAATAAATAAACTTTCGGTTGAGTCACCCGGAAGTATCGTTGTTTTCAAAACAGTGGGTAGATTTATCCTACTAACAATAGGCCGCAAACTCACTTTAACTTTTCTCAACGAACTTTACCGTCCTTTTTATTTTTTCTTATAAAAGCATATGATTAGAACTGTTCTATTAGTATTAAATTGCGGCTAGGTGATGATGTATTGCATGGATTTCCGCACCAGCATTGATGGAATCAAGGACTATATTTTGTGATGCGCTGTGTCACGTAAGTTGCTATATATGTTCGTGAACAAAACGATACGAACAAACAAAACTGAAGGGAGTGCAAACAAAAATGAATGGAGAACTGCATCAGGTATGTAAGATAGTTGCAAGCACAAAAAAAGCGCTAAAAGAGAACAAGAACATTGTCTTTGAGCCTTTCAAATATGAAAACGTCATTATTTTTCAATTTATTGAGAAAAAAACATGGCTTGGGAAAAAAGCTTTCAAAGCAAATAACGTTGTAGAATGGTATGATGAATGTAGGAAGCGTGGGTTGGAAGATATCAAACTCTTAACGCCGGTGAATGTAAAAAGCAGAAATTTGCTTGGATTCTCAAATGCAAAACAAAAACTATTGGTTTGTTTTTATAAAAATGGTCATGTAACTTTTTTTACAGCTCATTGGGATTTCCAGAGAGAAAAGCAATTATGGAACATCACCTATACAGAACATCCCTGGGATAATCCTAATCCACCTCGAGAAAAACCAAGCTTTGATGATAACACAGACGACTTTGTAAAGATTTTAAATGAAATAGAGGGATTTGCACGGATCATTGATTGTGATTCTTTTGCAGAGCTTTTTCATAAAGCCGCTCTTGCTGCAACGGGAGAGTTTACGGAAGAAACGAAAATGACGATCGCTTTGCCGGAGAAAAATTTGAAACTTTTTCGGGCAGCCAGTATTGCAGATGTTTTTGGTGCTATGAGTTCTTGGAATGATTCTCCGCCTTATATGGCTCATGAAAAAAATTTGGCCAAGCAATATGAAGATTTATCTATGGAATTATATAGACAGATGACTTTAGCGACGCTTTATGCTGTGAATGAATGGTAGTACACGCAAGATCAAGATAGATCTGTTACCTTATCGCAATGATAGGGCTGCCAATGCCGTACCAGCTTTAAGTCCAATCTTCGGATATTATTCTAACGTAGGAGGCATCGTATGGAGTTCAAGGCACCTCAAATCAATCTTTATGTTGACGACTTGGAGGCATCGAGAGCGTTTTATGAACATCTTGGTTTTAAGGTGAATTTTACAGCTGAAATTGACGGTAATGCGGTGCATCACGAGTTGTTATTGGATGGATTCACACTTGGCATTGCGACGAAAGAGTCCACAAAGGAAATCCATGGTTTAACGCCGGGCAAAAATTCGGGAAGTGAGCTTGTCTTTTGGGTAAAAAATACGGATACAGCCATCCATTATTTAATGGAAAAAGGTGCTGCGCTTTTGTCGGAGCCCCACGATTTTCTGGATCACCGTCTTCGAGCCGGCTGGGTACAAGATCCAGATGGAAATCCGATTCAAATTGTTTGTAAAAAAACAATTTGAGTCGGATTCTTTTTTGGGTCATTTATAATCAGGATCATCATAATCCGTTCTTATAACCCCATAAATAAGACTTGACCAAGTTAAGAACATTATCTACTATAGAAACTACTTCTGTTTGATTCCCTTAATTATTTTTGTAAATAGTTATGTCTGCCTCCTGGCCTTATAACTGACCAACACCCTCAATGAGCATTTGCTTTTTCACGGTGCTCAAATGTTTGTCTCTGAAAATGCACCAGCCTATGAATATCACAAATTTAGAAACAGGGGAGTACCCGTTTCAATAGTAAAGAAATGAGTGAGAAAAATGATTGGTACCTATTTTACATACACCCTGTTAGGACTCTCATTGGCTCTACCTGCAGGGGCAATGACTGTCGAAATGATGAAACAAGGATTAAAAAATGGATTTTTTCGTGGATGGTTTGTTGGTATTGGCGGCATGACCATCGATTTAACGTTGATCATTTTAATTTATTTAGGATTCTCTCCTTTTTTAACGCAGCCTTATATAAAAATGATCATGTGGTTTATTGGTTTTTTCTTTTTGCTGTACATTGGATATGACAGCATCAAAAATGCTAATAAAGACATTTTAACTAATGGAAAAGGAGAAGCGGTAAAACGCTCATTCTTCAATGCGTATATGAGTGGGTTAATGATTGCCGTTTCCCCAGCAAATATCGTTTTTTGGCTAGGAATATTTGGAACGGCATTGGCTACTTCTTTAGGGAGAGTGCATGGTATTGGGTTCTTCTTGGTGGCCGCGGGAATTCTCTCCGGGATTTTAATTCATGATCTGGGCTTGTTAATAATCGTCCAAATCAGTAGAAGGTTTATGAATCGAATAGTGATTAAATGGACATCGGTGATTGCGGGCATTATACTCCTTGGTTTTGCCTTATACTTTGGCTACGAATTTATATTGGGACTGAAGGATATGTTTTAAATGTAAGACCCAGCATCAGTGGATCACCGCTTCCGGAACAGCTCCATTGGAATTTATTAGGAACGTTCTACAAGCCTCATTAAAACAGAAAAGTGTCTCAAAGCCCTTTTTGACTTTGAGACACTTTTTGGATTATTTTCACCCTCATTAATCATGGACACACTCAAAGTGATAAACGGTATCGGCTTCATACATTGTGCCGGGACGCAGAATAATATTGCCGAAGCCTTCGTGGTGAATCGCATCGGGCATCATCTGTGCTTCGAGTGTTATGCCGCAATGGGGCTTCAATGGTTTGCCATCCATAATGATCTTGTCGGAAAGCGCGTTTCCTGAGTAGACAACGACGGCGTTGTTTGTCGTTGACATGGTGACTCGTCTTCCGCTCAGCGGTTCTTCCAGTATCGCGTTGGGCCCATCTCCGCGCTTATCAAGGAAGAAAGGATGATCGTAGCCGGTTACCAATTTATTTTGCGGATGATCAGAGTCAAATCCGTTTTTTATAGCTGTGCTTTTTATA
Organism: Sporolactobacillus laevolacticus DSM 442; assembly: GCF_000497245.1. Taxonomy (GTDB): domain Bacteria; phylum Bacillota; class Bacilli; order Bacillales; family Sporolactobacillaceae; genus Sporolactobacillus; species Sporolactobacillus laevolacticus. Next base: position 26,714 of record NZ_AWTC01000016.1, on the reverse strand, counting down.
AAGTTAAATGGTGTTCCCGTTATATCGATTAGTCTGCCTGTCGGTGTGCCATCTTCATGTATCTCACCGAATCGGTGACTTGCCAGTTGAAGCAGGTGATTATCGACGGTTCGTTCAAGCTCGCCGGACAAATTGAAGTAGACATGATTGGTCGGGTTGAACAATGTCGGCTTATCTGTCGTCGCTTCATAGTGCAGCTGCCACTCATTTTTCTGGTTTAAACTATAGGTAACAGAAGCGTTAAGATTACCGGGAAAACCGTTCGTTCCATCGGGACTGAAGAGATCGAAACGAACGCCGACTTGCTCCGCTTTTTTGAACGGGTGGCTTTCCCAAATCAATCGTTCAAAGCTATTAGGACCGCCATGATTGGTATTATTGCCGTCATTGAGAGGCAATTGATAATTCGCTCCATCTATTGAAAACTTGCCTGCAGTGATTCGACCGGCTACTCGGCCGACGGTCGCTCCAAAATAAGCATCTTCTTCCAGATAATCTTGAAAGCGACCGGATCCGATGACAATGTGAGCGATTTTTCCATGCTTATCGGGCATTTCAATGTCGGTAAGCGTTGCTCCGTAGTTCATCACGTTCAACTTCAGTCCGTTGTCGTTCGCCAGTGTGTATTGCCAAATGGTTTGATTATGAAATAAACCGAACTCAGTCTTAGAGACTTCCATACCGAGACGACCTCCTTTTCAAATCGACTGAAGAAAGTGCAGAAAAGCTGCCTGGCCCTTTTCGTCACGTTTATAAACCCCAGCATCTTCAAGCACGCGACCGAAGACTTTGCCAACTTCCTGATTCACGATCTGTTCAGCATTGTCCGCGTTCAGCTCCGGATGGCGCTGCTTGATCTGATCCGCCCAGTCACGATGATAGTCCATCATCTGATTTTTCCTTCCAAGCACATAAGCAACAACTTCCTTCAATTCCGGCTTCAACCGTGGAGGTAGGATTGCCAGGCCCATCACTTCGATTAAACCGATGTTTTCCTTCTTAATGTGCTGGACGTCTGGATGCGGATGAAAGATGCCGAGCGGATAGCTTTCTGATGTCTGATTGTCACGCAACACAAGATCAAGTTCATAGAGCTGTCCGCGCCGACGAGCGATTGGCGTAATGGTATGGTGCGATTCGCCATTGGTTTCCGCTCTCACGCCAACAGACTCATCAGAATAATGACGCCATTTATCGAGAATTATTGCTGACAGTTCAATTAATTTTTCCTTGTCTGCTCCGGTTAGTCGGATGACCGACATCGGCCATTTAACGATGCCGGCTTGGATCTCTTCAAAATGTTTAAACGAGACTGGCGTTTCAATTGGCGCTTTGGCCATTGGAAAGTCATGGCGTCCGCCTTGATAATGTTCGTGTGACAAAATGGATCCGCCAACGATTGGCAGGTCGGCATTGCTTCCGACAAAATAATGCGGGAAGCGATCAATGATGGTCAGCAGCCGGATAAACGTGTTGCGGTTGATGACCATTGGCTCATGCGCGCAATCAAGGAAAATGCAATGTTCGTTAAAGTAAGCGTAAGGGGAATATTGGAATCCCCATTCTTCATTAGCCAAATTCAGACGAATGATCCGATGATTGCTGCGGGCCGGATGGTTGACCCGACCGAAATAACCCTCGTTTTCCATGCATAACTGACAAAGTGGATAACCGCTGCTTGGCATTTTTTTTGCCAATGCAATCTGTTTTGGATCTTTTTCCGGTTTAGAAAGATTAATGGTGATTTCCAAGTCGCCGTATTCAGTCGGTGAAGAAAAAATGATGTTCTTCGCGATCGCTTTCGTTTTAATGTAGTCGTTCTCTTGGCATAACCGATAAAAATAGTCGGTGGCTGCTTCCGTTCCCTGATCCTCAGAAAATTGCCAAAAGGTTCGATTCACTTCCGACGGAGGCGGCGTGATGAAATTCATAAGCCGGGCGCCAAGTATGTCGCGTGCTCCTTGGTTATTGTCAATCCGCTGATTCTGAACCGCGAGTTCAACGAGATCGTCTTTAAGTGAAATCAGTTGGTCGTCGCTTGCTTTAGCTATGTCGTCAACATGTTCCTCGCCAACGAGTCCCAGAATTTGATTAAATAAATAGCCCTGGTCCATGCGCTCATAATGACTTTGCGCAATCACTTGGTCAATAAAATGAATAATTTCTTCTTTATAATTCATTGGAATAACTCCTATTCCTTATAGCCATCAGGATGTTTTTCATGCCATGTCCAGGCAGTGCGAATGATTTCATGAATATTGTCATATTGTGGCTTCCAATTTAGAATTTTGCGTGCCTTATCGCTGGCGGCGATTAGGGTATCCGGATCGCCGGGACGTCTTGGACCGATTTCAGCAGGAATGTCTCTGCCGGTTGCTTCACGCGCGGCTTCAAGAATCTGCTTGTTGGAGAAACCGGTGGCAGAACCCAAATTGAAGCAGTCGCTTTTTCCACCGTTTTTCAAATAGTTGGCAGCAAGGATGTGTGCGTCGGCTAAATCGACCACATGCACATAGTCCCGGACATTTGTTCCATCCGCTGTGTGGTAATCGTCGCCAAAGATGGTCAGCTTTGGGCGCTTTCCAACGGCCACTTGAAGAACGACAGGAATTAAATGTGTTTCTGGGTGATGATCTTCACCGATGCTTCCATCCGCTTTCGCTCCGGCAACATTGAAATAGCGCAACGCAACAAAATGAATGCCGTACGCTTGATCTGCCCAGCGGATCATTTTTTCCATGGTTAGCTTGCTTTCGCCATATGGATTGATCGGTACTTGCGGGTCGGTTTCTTCGATCAGCACCTTTTTCGGAATGCCATAGGTAGCGGCGGTGGAAGAGAAAACGATTCGCTTGACATCGAATTGATTCATCACTTCCAGAAGTGTGATCATGCCACCGATATTATTATCGAAGTACTTTAACGGTTTTTCCATAGACTCGCCGACGAGTGAGAAGGCGGCGAAATGGATGACCGTATCGATCGGTTCTTTTTCGAAAACATCGGTAAGGAATTTTTTGTCGCGGATGTCGCCTTCGTAAAAAGCGGCCTGCGGATGAACAGCTGCACGGTGGCCGGTCACCAGATTATCAACAACAACCACGGAATAGCCTTTTTCAATCAGACGATCGACGGTATGGGAGCCGATGTAGCCGGCTCCGCCTACAACCAAAATGGACATAAATGGTTCCTCCTATTATTCTGCTAATCTTTTTGCACCGTCAGCGATTTCAGCAATATAGAACGATGGCGCATAGCCAATTTTCTTTTCATAGGTTTCTCCGACATGTTTGGTGAACGCATCAACCTGTGACTTCTCAACAAGAGCAATCGCACATCCGCCAAAACCGGCTCCCGTCATGCGTGCGCCGAGGACGCCCTTTTCCTGCCAAGCCGCTTCAACAAGTGTATCCAGTTCATTTCCGGTCACTTCGTAATCGTACTTTAAGGATACATGCGAGGCATTGACCAATTTACCGAATGTCACGAGATCGTTTTGGATCAGTGCTTTTCTAGCCTTGATTGTCCGCTGGTTCTCGGATACGGCATGGCGCGCACGCTTGAGCAAGTTTTCTTTACTGATTAAATAAGCATTTTGGTCGAATGTATCATTATCCAGATCGCCAAGTGAATGGATAGGCAGCTGTGTTTGCAGCTCAGCCAGCGCTTCTTCACATTCGCTGCGTCGTTCATTGTACTTTGAGTCGGCAAGCTCACGCCGCTTGTTCGTGTTCATGATAATGATCACATGATCGTCAAGTTTGATGGGAATCCGATCGTAGTCCAATGTGTTGGTATCGAGCAAAAGGGCATGATCTGCTTTCCCCATTCCGACAGCAAACTGATCCATAATGCCTGAGTTTACACCAATAAAGTTATTTTCAACTTGCTTCCCTATTTTCACCAGTTCAACGCGATCGCAATTCAAGTCGAATAAATCGTTGATAATGACACCGGTGAGCAATTCAATTGACGCGGAAGAGGAGAGCCCGGCACCGTTCGGAATATTACCGTAGAAATAAATATTTAATCCCTTGTCAATTGAGTAGCCCTTCTCCTTGAGAAAATGAAGCACACCTTTCGGGAAGTTTGCCCAATTATCCTTCTTATCGTAGGACAAATTGTTGAGATCAAAAGAAATGATGCCTAATTTTCTAAAGTTCTCAGAGAATACGTTGATTTTCGTGTCATTTCTTTTCTGGGCAATGCCATAGGTTCCAAGTGTAATAGCACAGGGAAAAACGTGTCCGCCGTTATAATCGGTGTGCTCGCCGATCAAATTAATGCGTCCGGGAGCAAAATAGGCCGATGGATGATCATCGCCGAAAAGAGTCGCGTACGATTGCTTAAGCTTAGTTAAATCCATATCAATTACCACCTTATTTTACTAAAATTAACATCTAAAGCATACTTGATCATTTAGTTTTATGCAAGCCCTTTCATAATAAAATTTATTACTTATGTGCTTACAATAACCTTATAATACCAAAGTATATAGATAGAAAGGTTATATATACATAGATTCATGAAAAAATAAAAAAATGGTCTCGATAAATTTTACTAAAAAAGTATTGACAGTTAATGACATGGCGTATAACATCATAAATGTAAGCGGTAACAATATAATGATTTTTACTTTGTTGTTTATCTGAAGATAGAGAAATAACTCGAAAAGGCGTTCCCATTGTTTCGCCAAGTATCCAAGTATCTATTAAAAAGAAAGGTGGATTTTTTTATGGCAGCAGAGATAACCTATGACAAACAAAAGCAAGTCTTTCATCTGTCCAATCCGTTTCTCAGTTATCTGATGCAGGTTGATGAGCATGGTTTATTACAGCATTTATATTTTGGAAAACGAATACGAAACTATCATGATGGAAGAAGTTATCCCGGAAGTGATCGCGGATTTTCCGGTAATGTTCCTTCAGCAAGTCTTGATGAACAACCGGATCGAACGTATTCAAAGGACTTGATCCTACAAGAATATTCCGGAAACCAAACCGGAGATTATCGAGAAGCTGGGAGCATTATTCGATCGGATAATGGTTCGGTGACTGTGGATTGGCGATACAAAGGCTATGAAATTATTGAAGGCAAGCCGAGCTTAACGAAGCTGCCACACAGTTATGTTGAATCGAATGATGAAGCGACCACGCTGAATATCACGTTAGAGGATACAGTATTAAAAGTAGACGCAGTTTTAACCTATACCATTTACGCTGACCGATCCGTAATCACAAGATCAGTCAAGATGATCAACAAATCATCAGCCACTTACTACCTAGAAAAGATCGCCAGTGCTCAAATTGATTTCCCAAAACAAGATTTAGAAGTCATTAGTTTGCCAGGCGCACATGTACGGGAGAGGCAAATTGAACGGCAAAAAATCAAGCATGGCACGTATCGATTTGAAAGTCGCCGAGGTACTTCTTCCCATCATATGAATCCGTTTATCGCATTAGTTCATCCTGATACGACAGAACATCAAGGTGAAGCCTTTGGCGTGCAGCTTGTTTACTCTGGAAATCACCTCTTTAGCCTTAGTAAAGATTACATTGATCAAACGCGATTGATTGTTGGCATTAACGACTATAACTTCTCGTGGCAGTTAAAAGGGAATGCTGAATTCCAAACGCCGGAAGTTATTATGGTATATACACATAACGGATTAAATGATATGTCTCATACCTTTCATCATCTCTTGAGAGAAAGAGTAGCAAGGGGCAAGCATAAATTTGCTGAACGGCCGATTGTGATCAATAACTGGGAAGCAACATTTATGGATTTCGATACGAAGAAACTAAAATCAATTATTGATAAGGCTGCTGAAGTTGGCGTTGAAATGTTTGTATTAGACGACGGATGGTTCGGCTATCGCGATGACGACACGTCCTCATTAGGCGACTGGTATGAATATAAGACTAAGTTTGAGAATGGACTTGGTGGCATTGCGGACTATACACATGAAAAAGGCCTGAAATTTGGATTATGGTTTGAACCGGAAATGATTTCAAGAGATTCGGATCTGTTTCGCCAACACCCTGACTTTGCTTTGCAAGTACCCAATCGTGAAATGACGCTATCGAGAAGTCAATATGTCTTGGATTTTTCCAGATCGGAAATCGTTGATACGATTTATCAACAGATGATTAAAATTTTGGACCGTATTCCTATTGATTATATCAAGTGGGATATGAATAGACATTTGACCGAAGTCTGGTCCAGCGCTTACTCACCAGCGCAACAAGGGGAGATTTATCATCGTTATGTGTTAGGCTTATACGATTTAATGGGACGCTTGGTTGATCGTTATCCGAATATTCTGTGGGAAGGTTGCTCCGGGGGCGGAGGACGATTTGATGCAGGCATTTTGTATTATTTCCCGCAAACGTGGACTTCAGATAACACGGATGCAGTCGCTCGATTGAAAATACAGTATGGTACGAGTTTAGCTTATCCGATTTCGAATATGACTTCTCATATATCTGAATCGCCGAACCAGCAAACAGGGCGGAATACATCATTAGCAATACGTGGTGATGTCGCCATGAGTGGTGTGTTTGGGTATGAACTTAATCTTGATGAGTTACCGGAGGCTGAAATCGAGCAAGTCAAGCAACAAATTAAGTTTTATAAAAAGCACAGGAAATTAATTCAATATGGAAATTTTGTTCGTTTAGACAGCCCTTTTGAACACAACTCAGCGTCTTGGGCATTTATCTCTGAAGATCAGAAACAAGTGTTACTTTTTAACTTTAATATACTGTCTGAAGCCCAGCCGGAAATACCAATAACAAAGTTAAAAGGGCTTAAACCGGATAAGGATTATATCGAGCCTGAAACATCGGTCATTTATGGCGGTGATGAATTAATGAATGTTGGACTGTATCATTATCCGATTCAGCAAAGGGATTTTGTATCAAGCATTCGTTATTTTGAGGAATTGCAATAAATCACTTACTAAGTTTATTTTGGAGGCCATTATGAATACTAAACATTCGATAACATCGCGAATATCTTATGCCTTTGGTGCCTTTGGACACGATATGTTTTTTGCTACATTAAGCACGTACTTTATCATGTTTGTTACGACTCACCTCTTTAATACGGGCAGCACGTCTCAAAATGATATGATGATTTCTATTATTACTTTAATTATCTTTCTGCTTCGCTTTGTCGAATTAGCTGTGGATCCGTTAATTGGAAATGCGATCGATAACACGAGAACACGGTGGGGTAAATTTAAACCTTGGGTTGTTATTGGCGGCGGAGTAGGATCGATTTCACTGATCTGCTTGTTTACTGATTTTGGCGGATTGACGAAAAATAATCCGGTCTTGTATCTTGTTCTGTTTGCGATCGTCTATATTTTAATGGATATGTTTTATTCATTTAAGGATATCGCTTATTGGTCAATGATACCTGCATTATCGTTTGATTCCCATGAAAGAGAGAAGACGGCTACATTTGCTCGAATCGGTTCGACGATTGGTGGTAATATTGTCGGCGTTGTCGTCATGCCACTAGTTCTGTTATTTTCGATCAGCTCGAATCATGGAACCGGTGATAGTCGCGGCTGGTTCTGGTTCGCGGTTATTGTAGGAACAATTTCATTTATAACTGCTGTTATAGTCGGCTTTGGTACAAAAGAAGTTGATTCGGCACTTCGTAAAAATAAAGAGCAGACAAAGTTCAAGGACGTATTTAAAGTATTGATCAAAAATGATCAGCTCATGTGGTTGTCCTTGTCCTACGGACTCTACACGATCGGTGTAACCTTAACGAATTCCATGGAGCTCTACTACTTTTCTTTTATTCTCGGAGACGCCAGCAAGTTTTCAATTCTGGCAATCTTAAACACAATCGTTGGTTTGTTTGCAGTTTCAGTCTTTCCATCACTGGCTAAAAGATGGAAACGAAAAAATGTATTCTTTATCTCAATCGCGATTATGGTTCTTGGATTGCTGCTGTTCAGTTTTGCTGATACGTCTCTTCCACTCGTCATTGCGGCTGCGGTCTTGTTCTTCATTCCTCAGCCACTGATCTTCCTCGTCGTGCTGATGACGATTACGGATGCTGTTGAATACGGCCAGTTAAAAGAAGGACATCGCGATGAGAGTTTGACTCTTTCGGTCCGTCCTTTACTGGATAAACTTGCCGGCGCCGTCTCCAATGGTGTTGTTGGGTTGACCGCCGTATGGGTGGGCATGACGACAGGCGCCTCAGCCAGCAGTATTACAAGTGCGGGGAGACTGACTTTTAAATTCATGATGCTCGGTATCCCATTTTTATTCGTCATCATTGGAACTTTTGTTTTCTTCAAAAAAGTTAAGCTTAATGAGAAGATGCATGCAGAGATTGTTGATGAATTGGAGAAAAAGTGGGGCAAGAACTTCGGCTCAACAGAAGACGATGGGTTCATTGAACAGCCAATCAGCGACCAATCCGACGAATCGGTATTGAATATCTATGCACCAGTCGACGGAGCACTCGTTCCACTCGAAGCGGTCAATGATGATGTGTTCTCTAGCGGCAAGATGGGCAAGGGATTTGCCATTAAACCGAAAGGCAATAAAGTTTATGCGCCATTTGATGGCTTGGTTCGCATGACCTTCTCCACACGGCATGCAGTTGGAATCGTTTCTAAATCCGGAGCGGTTGCACTGATTCATGTTGGGCTGGGAACGGTTAACTTAAAAGGTGAAGGCTTTATCACATATTTCGATCGAGGAAAAGAAGTAAAGAGAGGGGAATTATTAATCGAATTTTCTCCGGAAATCATTGCGGAAAACGGATATGATGACGTCGTTATTACTGTCTTTACCAATTCGGATTCTTATCAATCGATCACTATTGAGCAGAAACACGACGTTCACCATAATGAAATCATTGCGAAAATAATAAAGTGAAAATATACCGTAATGATTCACAAAGGTCGTTTTTCGATCAACTTTCGATGAGACAGTACGGTTAACGAAATCTAACTAAATTAGGGAGGCAGCGCTGCTATTTATTTCACCCAGATCCGGATAAAGCATCCTTTAGAGATTGATGCGGATGATAATTTCCAATGATCATGGGTGAAATTATTTTGCAGTATGTTCAATGAATAATGACAAACCGAATATTAGCTGGCTGCAAGATCCGACTATTTTTCGCGTCAATCGTCTCGATGCTCATTCCGATCATTCCTATTATACTTCGGATGCGGAAGCTAAGCAGGGTGTGATGCAGCTCCGACAAAGCTTAAATGGGAACTGGAAATTCAGTTATGCACGTAACCCGCAATCGCGCGTGAAAGATTTTTATCAGATGGACGTTGATTGTCGCTGTTGGGAGGATATTAAGGTTCCAGGTCATATTCAGCTCCAAGGATATGGACGGCCGCAATATAGCAATTTAACGTATCCATGGGACGGGATCAGCGAAGTCGGTCGTCCTCCTCAGATTCCACAGGATTATAATCCGGTGGGCAGCTATGTCAACTATTTTACAGTCAATCAAGAATTGCAGACAGGTCCGCTTTATCTTTCATTTCAGGGCGTTGAATCGGCTTTCTTCGTTTGGCTGAACGGACGGTTTATTGGTTACAGCGAGAGTAGTTTTAATCCGGCTGAATTTGCTCTTTCAGATGCGGTTGTTAAGGGGATAAACAAACTGGCCGTTGAGGTATATCAGCGATCGACGGGCAGTTGGCTTGAAGATCAGGATTTCTGGAGATTTTCAGGAATATTTCGTGATGTCTATCTGTACACAACGCCGCCTATTCATATTTTTGATCTGTTTGTAAAAACGGATCTGGATCATACGTACCGTAATGCAGAATTGAAGATCGATTTGAAGCTGCAAGGTGAGAAAAAAGGAAATGTTTCAGCCGTTTTATGCGATCACTTAGGAAATGAAGTGGGAATAGTTCCGGAAAGTAAAATCCAAGAACGCATGCAGCTTCGTATTCATTGCCGGGATGTTCGGCTTTGGAGCGCAGAAGAACCCTATCTATATCTGCTTAAATTAATTGTTCGCGATGAGCGAGGACAGATCATTGAAATCGTCCCGCAACAAGTCGGGTTTCGCAAGTTTGAAATTAAAGAGAAACAAATGTGTCTGAACGGCAAACGTATTGTGTTCAAGGGTGTTAATCGTCATGAATTTGATTGTCGAAGAGGCAGATCTGTTACGCGACAAGACATGTTGTGGGATATTAAATTTCTTAAGCAGCATAACATCAATGCCGTTCGTACATCGCATTATCCAAATCAGTCGTACTGGTACCAGCTTTGTGACGAGTACGGGGTCTACGTGATCGATGAGAATAATCTGGAGACACACGGCACATGGCAGCTGCACAATGGTACGGTTCCTGAGCATGTGCTACCTGGCGATAAACCAGAATGGCATGATAATGTGCTGGATCGTGCACGCTCGTTGCTCGAACGAGATAAGAATCATCCGTCCGTATTAATATGGTCATGTGGAAACGAATCTTACGGCGGAAAAACCATTTTCGATGTATCGGAGTATTTCAGAAAGGCGGATTCTTCGCGGATTGTCCATTATGAGGGAATTTTCCATGATCGGACCTTTAATGCGACGAGTGACATCGAGAGCCGGATGTATGCGCGAGTTGAAGAGATTAAAGATTACTTAGAAAATGATCCAGAAAAACCGTATATCAGCTGTGAGTATATGCATGCGATGGGGAATTCGTGTGGGGGATTTCACGAATATACGGCATTAGAAGATCAGTATCCGCTTTACCAAGGCGGTTTTATATGGGATTATATCGATCAATTCCTCATGACAAAGAATCGCTATGGCAAGACGGTTCTTGCCTATGGCGGTGATTTTGACGATCGTCCGAACGACGACGATTTCTGTGGTGATGGCATCGTTTACGCTGATCGCTCGCCATCGCCGAAAGTTCAGGAAATTAAGTATCTGTATCAGAATATTAAACTGAATGTTTGTCGGGACGGTGTCGAGGTTAAAAATCAAAACCTTTTTATCGATACATCCGGCTACGAGCTGGAGTATTCGTTAAATCGTGAAGGGCAGGAGATCATGCGTCATCGGTTATTGGTCGTCGTTCCTGCTGGCAAGTCGCAGTTTGTTCAGCTTCGGTTCAGCGATCAGCTTTCAGCCGGGGAATATACGCTCAATGCTGCAATGAAGCTGAAGCAGAGCACGCGCTGGGCGGATAAGGGCTATCCGGTCGCTTTCGGTCAGTTTGTTTTTCAGCAACAGGCTGCGCCCACAGCAACGAAGCCGCCAGCTTCTCGGACAATGGACGTGATTCATGGAACATTCAATCTTGGGGTTCGAACGGATCATTTCAGCGCCATTTTTTCCAAAGAGAAAAAAGGATTGTTATCGCTCCGTTATCATGGTCGAGAGTTCTTGAAACAGGTGCCGATGCCAATGTTCTGGCGTGCTCTGACCGATAATGACAACGGCTGCAGATTTGGTTATCAAAGCGGTTTGTGGCTTCAAGCGAGTTTATTTCAGCGTTGCATCAAGACGCGCATCGTCGAAGAAAAAGATGCGGTTACCATTGTTTATACGTATCAATTACCACTTTCTAATCAAGCAACCGTTGATGTATCCTATACAGTTCGTCCGGAGGAGACGATCGATGTATCCGTTGATTATTACGGTGAGCAGGGACTTCCGGATCTGCCGATTTTCGGGATCTTACTGCGGATGGACGCTGACTTTAACCAATTTCGCTATTACGGAAAGGGACCTGAGGAAAATTATAGTGATCGAAATTCCGGTGCTCGGCTCGGCATTTTTGAAAAAAAGGTCGTCGATAACGTGTCGAAATACGCGATTCCACAGGAGAGTGGAAACAGAACCGGTGTCCGATGGGTCAACATGCTGGATGATCATGGCGAAGGTCTACTATTTGAGGCATTGGATCAGCCGTTTGAGCTTGGTATTTCGCCTTTTACAGCGTTTGAACTGCAAAATGCTCGACATGTCGATGAACTTCCTGAGATCCACTATACGAATGTGACACTTGCTTCCAGACAGATGGGGGTCGGCGGTGATGACAGCTGGGGCGCCCCGGTACATCAGGCATACCATATTGACGCATCAGATCATCTTCATTTTGCATTTAAAATTCGCGCGGCTTGTACCGACGACCGATAATATGAGTTAAAGGTGGATTTTCCTTCACAACCGAAAAATTTAAATGTTATAAACCAAAAAAGGCGATGAATCCTAAACGGTTCAACGCCTTTCTTTTTAATTTTTAAAGAACGCAGTTTTTAGTGCCCATTGAGACTAAGCTTGCAGTGGGTAAAACTACAAACTGCTCTTACGGTTGATCAGTTTTGTTCCGAGTGTTATGCGTTGCGGTACTTCAAGCGGATTTTTAATTTGTTTAACCAGTAAGTCGACGCCAAGTTCACCCATGACTTCGGTATATACCTTAACTGTGCTTAATGGCGGATAAAAATATTTGGCGATGGAAATATCGTTGAATCCGATCAGCGATACGCGTTCGGGAACTTGGATGTTATGTTCATGCAGTGCTCGAATCGCACCGATGGCCATTGCGTCACTTGCAACAAAAAATGCCCGTGGTAATTGATCGCCCAATTTTTCAATTGCCTCCATCATTAACTGATAACCAGAATCGGGTGAAAACGAGCCTGTGAATATATATTCAGAATCCTGATTTAATTTCACTTTAATCTTTTTGACAAAGAAATCATATCGAGGATCCTTTAAAACTAAATTCTGATCATAAGTCGACTCTTTTCCTGCCAGCATGCCGATCGAGTGAATGCCTTTATCAAGAAAATGATCAACAACTTGTTTGACTGCCTGCTCGAAATCAGTAACCACGCAGTCATATCCGAACGCAAAAGTATCGAAATCTAGAAAAACGATGCTTTTAGATATCGTTGTTAATTTTTTTATTTCGCTCTCGCTGAACTTGCCAATCGCGATAATTCCATCGATATCATTCTTTTCTGTCACATTTTCATTAGGAAAAAGATGTACCGTTTCATAGCTTTCTGCCTGAAGCTTATTTTCAACACCCATTCGTATCGATAGATAGTACAGATCGTTCAATTCTTCCTGCTCAGTAACCCAAAGCACAATCGCAATTTTTCCATGGCTCTTTTTTTTATGTGGGCGGTTTTTAAACTTTGAATAATTAAGTGATTCCGCTGTTTCAAAGATCCGTTTACGTGTTTCTTCTGTAACTGAAAGCGTTTGATCATAATTCAATATTCGAGAAACAGTGGCGATCGAAACGCCAGCTTGCTTTGCTATGTCTTTTATCGTAGCCAATAGTCCACTTCCCTTACCATCAAAAATCGATCCATTTATATTAAAGGGGATATCATTATATTACCATAGACATCATGCACCCTAACCAAAAAAGACATTCATATGGTCGTAGAGTGAGGCAAAACGATCAGCTAAATCCCCTAATGACGCAGTATCTTCTTAACCGCTTCGCCATATTTACCGTGAAGGGCTATTAGATAAAGGACCAAGCCTTGAGGAAGCAGCGCGGCATAGAGGATCAAATGAAGCACTAGGCCGGCCAGCAGCGCTTCACCTTGATTGATGCCTAATCCGGCTAAACCAACAATGACGCCGTATTCAAATAAGCCAATGGCACCGGGAGAGGAGGGGATAAAGCTAATAAGATTCGTTACGGCAAATACCGCCAGCGACAGAGGAAAGGACGCAGCAAACCCGAATCCACAAGCCGCGAGGCCTAGCCATGTGGCAAGAAGAAGCAGGACATACGAAAAAAGCACCCAAAGCATCATGTTCAATAGACCAACTGTTAAGTAGCTGCGAACATAGTTGCGAATGCGCGGGATAAAAAGAACACAAGCGACAAGCAGCAACGAAAGCGCAACACATGAAAAGAAAAGAATCCATAGTACGCTTACAATACTCGGATCTTTAAATCCGGAAAAAGGAACGGCAAGCATTGAGAGCACGATAATCGCAACTGAATCAGCGATTGCCGGTACCATCACTAATTTTGTTCGTTGCAACGCGCTATAATTGCTCGGAAAAAAAGCGAAGCGCAGGCCATCCCCAATGTGAAGTGGCAGGATCATGTTTGCAGCATGGCCGATCACAACGACTTGCAAAGCAGTGAGTCGATTAATATTCGGATCAATGCCCAGCGTATAACTCAAACCGCGTACATAATTTGAATAGAGCGTAATGATAACAGAAACAAAGACGAGGAACCAATTGATGTTCGCGTGAAGCGTAGTTTTTAGGTCGAAATGGCTCAACGTCTTAAAAGAATAATAGATAATTAAAAGGGTTATGAGAATGCCGAATAGCAGTTTTATTTTTGTTTTTGTCGTCATGTAACTGCTCCTTGATGAACGTGCTGGTCGATTCAATCGAGATTTTTAAGCAATCGGACGACTTTGAGACGTATTTGTTTCCTTAGCTGTCCGTATAAGCAACTCACTGATTTCGAGAGCCGAGTCAGGCTTTCTAAAGGTGTATTGATTCTGAGCGATTTGCAGAAGTTTTTCTCCGCCGTTGGCACATAATTCCTCAATCATCTCCGGAAGAAGACGGATGTCTCTACAATAAAGCCCTAACTTTAGGATTTTTTGCCTCTTGTCCTCGCAGTGCGCCGGTCACAATGACAGGTTTGCATAGATGAACCGCCTCCATTAATACATTAGGGCTTGCCCGCATTATAAGAAGATCAGCTTCCATCATGCGCGCCTTTATTTCCTTTGTAAACCCATAAACAGTAATTCGTTTCCCAACATAAGCGGACAGCGTTCGATTAATGAATTGGATCAGACGTGTATTATGTCCCGCAATAATTGTCAAATGGACCCGTTTATCGTTTAGCAGGGCTTTAGCAATTTTTATCACTTGCGTTGATCCTTGACTCCCGCTAATCAAAAGAATAGAAATATTTTTTAGGCGTGCGCGAAACCGTTCTTGAGGATCAGGGAGGTATTTGTCACTGAATTCGCTGCGCACAGGGAATCCGTTCAAAACCAATTGATCTTGTCTCATGCCTGCATGAAGCATTCGCTCCTTTGCCTCATCGGATGGGCAAAGGATATATTTTGCGCGTTTGTCAGCCCAGAGCGGTGTGACATTGTCTAAGTCGGCAATCAGCGAGATAACGGGTATATCCAGGTTTGCCTGGTTTAAGATGTTTAGAACAGAACCGACGAACAGATTATGAACGGAGACGATGAGATCCGGATGAAAGGCAGAAATCTGATCTAATAAAGACTTTCGGATGCTATGGGCAACGAACCGATTGACAATTGATTTAAAAGGCGCGCTTAATTGATAGATCAGCCCCCATAATAAAGGGAATTTCACTGCGAACGAATCATAATTACGACTGGAGGAACGGAGCAGTCGGTTGCCAAGCTCAAATCCATCAAGGACAATAAACTGAGTATCCGGTGAAAGGCGCAGCAACTGTGCACATAGCGCTTCGATGATACTATTATGTCCACTTCCGGTATACTCAGATGAAAGAAACAAGATTCGATTCACAGCAAAGCTTCCCCTTTACACATCTTTATGAATAGTTGTTAAGTCATTAATTGTCACTTGTTTAATCGTTGTCTTCTTATTAACAAGAAGACGTAAAATTCTCGGTCGGTTATAACGCTGAATGATAATATAAGGAAGATTGAGTGCGACAGCAATGACGATGATAACAATGGAAACGTTTGCATAATGCCGTTGGGCATAAATAAATGAGCAGATGATGATGGACCAATGGACAAGCTCGGCACGGCACGTTTCCAAAACAAATCGATACAAATATTCGGAACCGGACTGCTTCATCTGTCTTTTTGTAAAAAGGAAGGAGAGAAAATCACTAAGCTCCGGCAAACGATTCTTCCATTTTTTCACGCCGATATAGTCTTGATAGATTTGCCCATTCTTTTCCCATCCCCATCCTCTGAAAAACCAGTTGTCATAATGGAAGAAAGAGATTGGAAGTTTTATTGAAATAATTGTATTAACGATTGAGATGATTAAAAAAACGACCAAGTGATGGATCAGTAAAAGTGAGTGCATCATGCTCATCTCTCTTTCCGATCAGTACTTGCAAAAAAACAACAAGGGCTGAAGCCCAATTAAGAAGGAAAAGATAACCAATCCTATAAGTGAAAGCGGAACGGGGAGGCAACACATCAATCATTGTTCATGAACCCTGGATCTTTCATCTATATAGGGACAGGCAATTAATCATATGAAAATAATGGCACAATATTCACTCTAAACTATAGATGAAAAATTTAAGAGAATCAATCATGCCTGTTCAAAGCGCGATCGTCTGCAAAAAAAAGTTCAGTGATTCAATCATTGCCTGAACCTTCGAGTGATTCATTAACAAAGAGTTTGCAGATTTCATCAAGTAATGCTTCGGGCGTGTTACCGCGGACTTCTCTTTGGAGCGCATAGAAAGAGCCTGAAAATACATTGAACAGCAAATCGGCTTTGAACGTGCTGCTGGCATCTATGGTTGAATGGCCCATGATCTCCTGAAAAAGACTGGTGAAAATAGGATGCAATTTTTGATAAAGCGGACTTCCGATGAACGCTTTGTTAGTAAACGTTGAACTGTCCACACCTTTTAGTAATGCACTCTTTTTTTCTCTGAACACGATAAATAAGCGGAGAACGCCCTTGAGCCGGTCGCTTGGCGATTCGGATTGATGATCGGTTAAATAGGTGTCGATGTCGCTGAACAGACGAGCGATGCTGTCTCGAATTAAATCCATGCACAATTCGCTTTTATTGCGGTAGCGCCGGTAGAGTGTACCAGCGCCGACCTTTGCTTCAGCGGCGATTTGGTTCATGCTGACTTGTTCAACTGCCGTATGTTCAAAAAGCTTAAGCGCAGCAGACTTAATACGCTGACGATTTTCCGCTGCATCACGACGTTCCGTGTATTGCCAGAGCGATTTGTCCTCAACCATTTAGTGTTCTCCTTTCCGAAGCAATCCAAGAACTTGACAAGCGGAGATTTCTCCGTTTAATATAAGTGAAGAGTTCTCCGCTTAATAATAGCTTAAAGAAAAAAGCGGAACAATACAAGTGAAATCCTGCTGCCTGCCGGTGATTCATGAATTAAGGGGACAAGATCATGCCAGATAAAAAGACAAACCGTAAACTCGTTACCGTAGCGATGCTCGTCGCGATTCTTTTAGTGGCGATTGATGTGACGATTGTTAGTACTGCGATGCCGAAAGTAGTTCGCGATCTAAATGGCTTAAATTTAATCAGCTGGGTGTTTGCCATTTACACGCTGACGACATCGGTAACCACACCAATCTATGGTAAACTTGCCGACCTGTTTGGTCGAAAGAAAATTTTCATCATTGGCGTTATCTTGTTTGTCGGCGGATCAATTCTATCTGGTGTGTCGCAAACGATGATGCAATTAATTATTTTTCGCGCCATTCAGGGGATTGGTGCAGGAGCTGTGATGCCCATTACGTTTACAATTATCGGTGATCTTTATCCCGGTGAGCAGCGGGCAAAGATGCAGGGCATGTTCAGCGCGGTTTGGGGTATTGCCGGTTTGCTTGGTCCGCTCGTCGGCGGATTTCTTGTTGACCAAATTAGCTGGCGCTGGATCTTCTTTATTAATTTGCCTGTTGGTATGGTTTCGTTGCTTTTGATCGTGGCTTGTTTCCACGAGTCGTTTGAGCAGGGAAAAAGTCATTCGATTGACTATCTTGGGGCGATCACGTTTACACTCGGACTTTCATCGCTTCTGTATGTTCTGCTTAACGCGGGTCAAGCTTTTGCATGGAATTCTGCGCCGGTTTATGCCCTTTTTGCCGCTTTTGCAATTTTCATGGTACTCTTTGGTTATCTGGAAACGAGAGTGAAAGAACCGATGTTGCCGCCTTCTTTATTCCGGATTCCGGTTATTGTCGTCTCAAATCTTGTGACATTGCTCGCGAGCAGTGTTGTTATTGCCGTCACTGTTTATTTGCCAATATGGATCCAGACGATTCTTGAAAAAAGCGCGACGAGTTCAGGGCTGACGCTGATGCCGATGTCGGTTGCTTGGCCGCTCGGAGCAGCGCTTGCCGGTCGCTACATGTATCGAATCGGATCGAAGTTGACCGCTGTGATTGGCACAGTGCTCGTCTCACTTAGCGGTATATGGTTAGCGGCTCTATCGCTCGCATCGCCTTACTGGTATTTCGTCGGGATCATGGTCGTCATTGGTTTTGGCATGGGGTATGCGATGACACCGACAACCGTGCTCGTGCAATCGGCTGTTGGCTGGGGAATGCGCGGTGCAGCGACTGCATCAAATATGTTGATGCGATCACTTGGGCAAACGGTTGGCATTGCGGTGTTCGGAACAATCTTTAACAACGCGCTGTCGTCTGAAAAGACGCAATCTACCAGCAGTTCAGCTGTCCATACGGCAATGGCTAGTGGCATTCATCTCGTTTTTGTCTTTGTTTTCTTCATTGGCATCGTCACGCTGATTGTATCGCTGCTGCTTCCTTCGCATCAAAAAGTGATTGCGCAGCAAAAACAAGTAGCGAATTGATCAGAAACTGCTTTAAGTACCTCGTCTAAGTGTTTGATGCATGCGGTCATTCAGCAACTACATATAAAAGAGAAGAGACAGCGAATCGCTCATTCCGCTGTCTTTTCTATGTCATTGATCGAAAAACTTAGTTGGTGAATGTTATGAAGCTTATCAAACAAAATTAAATACAATTCATAGTTTGCTTGTGTGATTATGAAAAATAAGCAATCATAAGATTTTCAGGGTCACAGTTAAATAAAAATCACAAAATATTAATAGCACGCGATTGATTCGGTAAACGCTCATTATGATAAGATAGGATCAGGATATACCTATTTAAATTCAATATAAGGTGGAACCAGATATATGAGAAAATTTGCGATTATCGGTGTTGGTCATGTTGGCGCAGCAGTTGCGTTTACTTTGGTGACCAAGGGTATTGCGGACGAACTGATTCTCATTGATAAGAACGAGGGACTCGCGCGTGCCGAACAGCTCGATCTGCAGGACATGCAAGGACGGATTGAGACCCGAACGATCATTAAAATCAATGATTATAGTGAGCTTGCAGATGCGGATATTTTGTTCATTACCGCCGGCAATATTCTTGCGTATGCGGAGAAGGACGCAGCCGGCAACCGGTGGGCTGAATTCGAATACACAAAGAATATTGTGCAGGACATTGCACCTAAAGTAAAAGCGTCCGGTTTCCACGGCGTTGCCATCGATACGATGAACCCATGTGATGCGATCACACAATATTTCCAGGAAAATACCGGACTCAGCAGGCAGCAAGTATTTGCTACAGGCACGTTCCTTGACACCGCTCGGATGCAAAAAGTGGTTTCGGATCAATTTGACTGTGATCCGAAAAATGTTTCCGGTTATGTTTATGGTGAACATGGTGAGTCCCAATTCACCGCATGGTCAACAGTCCGCGTGAACGGATTGGACATCACGGAACTTGCGAAGGAGCGAAACTTAAATCTGGATGATCTGGAAGAAGCAGCGCGCCGCGGCGGCTGGGAAGTTTACTCAGGCAAGGGCTACACAAGCTGGGCAATTGCTACCTGTGCGGTTAAACTAAGCCAGGCCGTTCTTTCTGATGCTCGTGCTGCTTACATTTGTTCTTGCTATAATGAAAAGTATGGCACCTATGTTGGTCAGCCGGCGATCATTGGCAAGAACGGGGTAGAAGAAGTAACGACTCTGCCGTTAACTGCTGAAGAGGAAGCCAAATTTAAACATTCTGCGGATACGATTAAGGAAAAGTTCCAAACGTTTGATAAGCAACCTAACTAATCTTTCAAAATGCCCCTGACCGTTAAAAATTAGTCAGCGTTTTTTCAATTGCTCGGAGGTTAAAATCCGATTCATTCGGACTTTGACCACCGATTTTGTTCTGAACTTCAAAGATAAGGAGCGCAAACAATGACATCCGAGAATGGTTTGCGCAAAAAGATTAAAAAGCAAGGGCTGCCTGATAAGTCATTTTGACTTTGAAGCAGCCCTTTTCTAGTGAAAATCCCACCGTGAAAAGCTTGAACTGTTCACAAATGAGTCGATTAATGATAATAAAGTTTATTTGTTTTTCGCCAAATTTTCCAACGCCCAGTAGTTCGGTTTCCCGCTGCCGAGGAGCGGGATTTCGTCGACGTAGTCGATGCTTGACGGCATATAAAGCATGGACATTTTCTTGCTCTTGATAAACTTTTTGAATTCTCGCGATGAAATCTTGGACTTGGTCGTGAACATGACGATTTGTTCCCCTTTTCGCTTATCGGGAATGCTCACGGTGTAGAAAGCAGATTCGCCAAAACATTCCAAGGCTAATTCCTCCACTTTATTCAGCGAGATCATTTCACCGGCTATTTTCGCAAACCGCTTTAATCTGGCTATGAGATGAATAAATCCGTCTTGATCGATTTGAGCGATGTCCCCAGTATTGTACCATTCACCGCAAGGCACAAAGCCTTTTCCGTGGATTAAATAGCCCTTCATGACATTTGGGCCTTTGAGCAGCAGATTTCCGCCTTCTTCAACGCCTTCGACTTTGGCGATCTTCGCTTCCATGAGCGGGATGAGTTGACCAACCGTTCCCTCCTTATAATGCTGATGAGTATTAAGAGAAATAATCGGCGATGTTTCCGTAGCCCCGTACCCTTCTAAAATCGTGATCCCAAATTTATTTTTATAGGTCTCCCTGACGTCGTCTTTTAATTTTTCCGCACCCGCAACGACAATTCTTAATGTTTGGAACTGCTCTTTCGTCGCAAATTTGGCGTAATTGCTAAAGAATGTGTTGGTCGCTACAAAAAGTGTACTCTTATCCTTGTGAATCGCCTTTGGAATCTCTCGATAACTAAGTGGAGAGGGGTACAAGAACACTTTTACATTGGTGACCAGAGGAAGAATGGAACCAACCGTCATCCCAAACGAATGGAAGAGCGGCAGCGGATTGAAAATCCGGTCGGTCTCCTTGACTTCGATATGAGCAAAAACTTGTTTGATATTCGCAAAAATGTTCCGATGGGTCAGGACAACGCCCTTCGGTTTTGATTCTGTTCCGGAAGTGAATAAGATCACCTCAGATGTTTCTCTTTTCTTAAAGCGGGACACTCTGGATTCGATCAAGCCCGATACTTTGTGAAAGGCAGAAATGCCGTCTCTCAAGTCCTCAAGATAGATAATTTTCACCTGTTTCTCCATCTCTTCGAGCGTATACCCAAGATCCGCTTTTTTGATGAATTCTTTAGACGTGAGCACCGTCTTCAGAGAAGCCGTTTCCATGCAATCGATGATGTTCTGCGTCCCCATCGTGAAATTTAAAATGCATGGTTTCTGTTCATTTTTAAACAAAGAAAACAGAACAATGACTTGCGCAACGACATTAGGCAAAAAGATCCCGACACGGTCTTCATTTTTGACCACTTCATTGATCTTTCGGCTCATGATGTTCACGGCAATCAGAAATTTATTGTAGGTTAACGCATTCGATAGATCCTCAATAATCACTTTTTTAGGGCGTGCCTTCGCTTGCCTCACCATTTCATCAAATAAATTCACATCATCCGGTATTTGTAATGTCAAAACATTCACTCCCAAGTAAATAACAGCTTTTTAAAATTGAAATTCGTGCGCAGCAAGCTCGCAAATTTCATGCCTATGATAGATCGTAAATAGGAATAGAGTCCTACTTTTTATACCGTTAATCGATAAAAAAATCAAGGGCACGCAAAACATATAGAAATTGATAATGGAAGGTACGAAAAAAACATATAAGATGTTTCATTAAATTGACAAGCCTTTGAAGCTTGAAAGAAGGTGATAAGAAACAAGTGACACAAAGCTTGACCTTTGTGTCACTTGTTGAAGGTTCTCTATTTGAAATGAAGATAATATGCCAAAAGTTCATGTAATCTGTCTTCAAAAAAGTGAATGCCGACGATCCATGCTAATCAATAGGCTGCTTTAAGGTGCTTAACTAATTCTTCTGCGCTCTCTTGAAGGCCCCCACTTGTTAACAGACGGACACCATGTTTTTTAAAAATAGGGAGGAAACGCATGCCGGTCAGGTTGGCCATCGCCTGAAAAGGTTTGATCAGTTCACTGACGCTGAATTGGTTTGAACCGCCTGCTTGATAATTCGCTTCCGGCCCACCGATCGATATAGCCAATACGAAATCTTTTCCTTTTAATTTTGTTCCTTCAGATCCGTAAGCCCAACCGTATGTAAGGACAACATCCTGCCATTCTTTGAGCAGAGAAGGACTGCTGTACCAATACATCGGGAATTGAAAAACGATTCGGTCATGATCCGACAGAAGCTGCTGTTCTTTTTTCACATCGATGATTCCATTCGGATACGTACCATACAGGTCATGAACGGTGATGTCTGCGTCTTGTTGTAAATGATTCATCCAGGCTTTGTTGATCACAGACTGTTCCAAGTGGGGATGAGCGACGATATCCAGTATTTTCATTATTCTAAGATCCTTTCTCTTTAACTATAATTTCACAATCAGATCGATTCTTATACGTTTGATAAAAGACATTGGCAATCCTATTGGTGGTAAAACAGGTGCCTGGGGAACCGGTACCGAGAATTAAAGTCACCAGATCCTACAAGATGGAATCCTCCTTAATTTATATTTGTATATGCAAATGAAGGGTTAAAAAATTAATGGTTCTGTTCCAGCTTATTGCTCGCTTCATGAAGCATCTTGCTTAAATCCCTGCTGAACTCACGACCTAAGAGCTCAGAATAACGCTCAAACAGGACTTCAAGAGACTGCCGGAAATGCTGGTAGACCTTTTCTCCCTCATCCGTCAGAGCGATAAAGGTTTCCTTTCCTCCTGGCGTTCGTGTGACGAGTTTTCGTTTTTCCAGCTTATCAATAAAACGCGTACTTGTTGAAGGCGCAATGGACAATTTGCGGCACAGTTCTTTTTGCGTAATGTCCGGATGGAATCGGACAGTCATGATCAAATACAGGTAGCTCGGCGCGAGATCATCGGCATCGAACGTTTCCTCAGCTAATTTTGTGATGTTTCGGGCAAACCTGCTGGCCGTAAAATAAAGACAACGGGTTAAAAGCTGATTCTCTTCATTCATTTTTCTCAATCCTCATTTCATTTGCATATACAAATTACCACACAGCACGATGAAGATCAAAGGAAAAGCTCAACTTTTTTTGGCGACGCTCACCTAATGAGAAAACACAATCCATATTTAAAGACATGATTCAAGGTGAAGATGAAATGAAGGTCACCGATAAAATCCTAAAATTGACATATCAATAAAGAAACAGCACTTAGCCTGATAAAGGTTGAGCGCTGTTTTGCATGTCTATCTTAGAGATTTCATATACCGTTTAAGTTCCTCATAGAAATTTTCACGCGACCCGAACAGAATAACTAAGATCTCATTTCCCTCATTATCTATTTCGACCGAATAGGCGAGTTCATAATTTGTCCTTTGATAATAAATATCAAGAGAAAGTACGCCGGCTAAATTATAGTTTTTTTCATCACCAATAGTCGGATCGCATCTTATTTCTAAAATGGCATCAGAAACCAATCGATAGAGTGGTTTGTTATGTTTTCGCAGCTTTTTTAATATTCTCAGTGCTTGTGGGGTATATTGGTCATTTAACATTTTTTCCGCTGGGTTCCTCATCATCCGGAAGGGAGTCCAAGAAGTCGTCAAGTGACATGTCTTCCGGTTTTTGCGGTGCCTTATGTGCCATTTCTCGTTCATCAGCAAGCAATTGTTTCATAGCATTCGGCACTTCTTGTTTCGCTTTCTGGAAGGCATGCAGAAGTTCTTCCCCTTGCAGACCTTTTTTTATTAGATCACGCAGAATGTCTTCAGAGAAATCGAAGCCCGGATTTTGAATAGCAGGTTTAACAATGAGTCGTCGACCGATTGGGTCAAACTGAACGATCGCTTCATCGGTAAATCCTGCTTTTTCATAAAATTCAGTTGGTATGGTCATTTGATGGTTAGGACTTATTTTCATTCGTTTCGTAGGCTTATCTACTTCCATAAGCAAAGCACGCTCCTTTAACCCTTGTGCTTCCATAGAGTATGCCACCACCTTTTAAAAAAATACATGATTTTTAGATTTTTATTTTTTTGATTCTTTATTTCTTAATTTTACTTTATTAATGATAGTGATCATTGTCAATAGAAAAAGACTGATGGCAATTGTAAAAAGAAATTCAAGAGCGATACGGCTAAGAAAGTTCTGATGATTGGAACGTTTATTTACAATGAGCACTCTGTGGCAAGGTCACCGTTTACCGTATGAAAGAGGCGATTGTTGATGAGATCGTTAAATCAGCAAAAAGAACGTTTCAAAATATTGCTTTTACCGTTATGATGGACATATCTGCTGTATGATTTAAAGCCGCGGTGAGTGACATTTGGGTAATGGGAACTAAATGAAGAGGTGCAGGGATGGAATATAGGAAGGCGGTTTTATCTGATAGTGATAGACTAGCACAGCTGAGGGTCGCTATGTTAAACGAGGACGAAGACTATTCCTATCAATTTAACACGGTCCTATTCGACAATACAAAGGAATTTATCGAGCAAGGACTAACAAACGGCAGTAGTGTCTTATGGGTCGCATTGGCCGGGGATTTGATCGTCACCATGTGTTGTGTCACGTTCTTTACTTTACCGCCAAATGATTGGTGTCCGAATGGGAAAACAGCATACATAGGGAACCTGTACACTTTACCTGACTTCAGAAAAAAGGGCATTGCGTCCCGCTTGCTTCAATTGGTGATCGATGAGGCCAAAAACTATGAGTGCGCGCGTATCCTGCTTCATACAACGGATATGGGCAAGGGCCTTTATGAAAAACACGGCTTTGAACAATCGCCGACAGCCATGGCGTTCTATCCGTTTGGTATTACTCCCGGGAAATAAGCACGTTTATTAGCAATTAAATGAAATAGCCAAAGAGAGCCTTGTATAATCTCTCGCTATGCGTGGATAGATGACAAGTTTAGTGATGGTACTGTCAAACTAAGAAAACGAGAAACAGCAACTATTTTTAGAATCAATAAAAAATAGAGAGAAGGAAGAACAAACATGACCGAAAACCAGCATTCAAATACTGCAAAACTACTTGATGTACCATTAATCAAACAGAGACCGGAACTACCGACAGGATGTGAAGCCGTTGCTTTAACCATGGCGCTTCACTACTATGGTGTAAACGTGGATAAGAAAACTGTGGTTGATCAAATGCCTCTGGACACGACACCGGAAAACCGGAATCCGGATGGCACAGTCAACACATGGGGCGATCCCGAAGTCGGCTTCATTGGAGATCCCTACGGCAACGGGATCACCATTAATCCCAATCCATTAAAGCAAGTCCTTGACCAATATCGCAGCGGCGGCATCGCCTTATACGGAAAAGACTTCAGCGTCATCCAGGACTATGTGGTAAGCGGGAAACCCGTTCTCGTCTGGTTCACCATCTCACATGAAATGCCCACACCAAGATTCTGGGAAACACCGGCAGGGAAAAAGATCAGCTCACCAAGACCGCTGCATTGCATCGTCGTCACTGGTTCCGACAATAACTATGTTTACTTCAACGACTGTGAATCTACTGAATTGAGCGGGAAAGATGTAAAAGTAGAAAAAGATAAATTCATCCAAATCTATAATGCTATGGGACAGAGGGCATTGGTTGTGAGTTGAGGTAGATCCTGAAAAATGCTTGACTATTTTGTTAAGGGGATCTTTGCTTCTTGCTCAAGTAAAAGCTATAGTTTCTTATTGGAGAGAGTATTATGACCTACAAACGCTACAAAAGTAATGTAACTCTTTCAAAACAACAGAAGAAAGAATTAGTCGCTCAGTATATTTCATATTACAAGGATTTAATCGCTGATAGAGGAATAGAAGTTCTTAATATTAAACTTCCGCGAGAAGTGTTTGAGCCAATATTAGATCAAATAGGTACATATTTAAACGAGCAGGCGAAAAGGTTGGCGAGTGAAGAAGGGGAAGTGAAACAATTTTTAGACGATAACCCACTTCCTCCTCAAATGAAAGATTTATTGCCTGATGAATTTAGAGCTTTCTCTTTGCTTCTTAATGCTTTGAAACAATGGGTGTCAGCAGAGTCTGCTGCGACTGATCGATACATATTAGGTGGTACAGCACGGGATACCTGCCGTTCAGCAGTTGATCATTGCATTGTTACTGGTGAAACCCTTGGGGATCGGTCGGAATTACATCACCCGATGAGAGATGGTCGTCCTCCTATTTTATTGAGCAAAAAGGGTCATTCAATGATTGAACATCAATTATCGAGAGAAGATGAAGCTGAAATCCCTAATGATAATGAGGGTAGCACGTGGAATCAATTAAAAAAATTGAAACGCGATCGGCATAGCTCATGGATATTGCTCCGAGAAGGATGCGAAGCAATTTTAAAAGAGAGGGAAGATTGTCGCACAAATGCTAAATCCATTGCTAATAAGGTAATCAAAGAATTGAAATTATCCCCGCATGAAATTATTGAATTAATGGATCAAAAAGGTGTTGCTAGATTGCAATAATAAATTAGCCACTCTGAACATCCGGCGGTACCACTAGGTGTTCCTGCCGCCTAAGGCGGCAGGAACAAAA
>NZ_AWTC01000015.1 GCF_000497245.1 Sporolactobacillus laevolacticus DSM 442 | reverse complement strand
CACCAATCTCGGTTCTGATTTTCAAGGGCAGGGAGCTGAATCAATAAAGAACTTCTACGCGGCACAAGTCAATGTGGTGGATGCCTGGATGAGGTTGATCGACAAGCAAATCGCCTATTATCATGGCGTTGCCGGAACGATTGACGACAAAAATTTAGGCGGGAATACCCATGTTCAGGTGCCTTTTCTCGATGAGGACTTGTCCAGGGGCTATGTCCGGGCAAAGGAAATGATTACCGATCAGCGCGATGAGATCGAGAAAATCTTGGGTAGCATTTCCGACCTCGTGCCGATTCATGCTTTTTCCAATCACGACGTTGATCAAGGGCTTGATGCTGCCGAAGAAGAACGAGCGAAAATGGTGCTTGATGTTCAGGAACTCGATCAGAACCTGACCAATGAATACCGGCAAGTCACTGAGGATCTGCCAAATATCAAGGCATTATACGAAGAACTGATCCACGCTACCCGGCAAGGCGCCGATGTTCAGCCGATGCATTTTAACGCTCAAGCCTATCATGACAGCAAAATCTACAAAGTCCAGGACGAGATGGCGAAGGAAGCGCAAAAGTATCTCGAGACTAAGAGGCAACAGGAAAAAGCGAGAAAGGCTGAAAAAGAGAGCTCTACAAGCCTATNAAAGTATCTCGAGACTAAGAGGCAACAGGAAAAAGCGAGAAAGGCTGAAAAAGAGAGCTCTACAAGCCTATTCAATAGCCTTCCAATTAATCAAAAGATTGAGTTAATAAAGTTGGAATCGAACTATGGTGCCGGTGAAACCATAATGGATATGGTAAACGGAGTCGGCTATATGTTTCGACATCCAATCCGAACTGCCGAAGCGCTTATGCGTTGGAACCAGACTTCTGCATATCTTGCCCAAGGGATTAATAACTCTTTTGAGAAAAATATGGTTCATGGTGATCCATTGACTCGTGCGCAATGGATCGGCTACTCAGCAGCAACACTTGCTAGCTTCTTTATCGGAACAAAAGGAATGGACAAAGTGAGCAGAGCAGGGAAAGTCGCTGAGGTAGCCGAACTCACCGGCAAAGGATCAAGTGCTGTTAAAACAATAAGCAAGGTAGCGGGTAAGTCAGGTAAAATAGATGCTGGAGGGATGAGCGAAGAAACACTTCAAACTCTAATAGAAGCTGCCAAATCCGGTAATTTGCCATACAACGTGATCAATACTGCGAAGATTAAAAAGCAGTTAATGGTCACTGTTCAGGAATCGAAAAGAGACTATTCATACGATCTCGTGAGTCAGATTCAGAAGCAAAAAGAGGCTGCAGCATTTAAAATTAAAATCAAAAACGTTGGCAATAAGCCGGGCCGGTCAATGCCTGACGATGATCCTGAACAACTTGCTCGTATGTTTCAAACTCAAATAGCTGCCGCTAAGGTCGGTAAACTGCCGTACAACGTGATTAATACAGCGAAGTTAAGAAAACAACTGCTTGTCCTTGCCAAGGAACCCGGCGGAGACGGTGCATATAAACTCTTTGATCGGATCCAAAACCGAAAACAAGCTGTGGCAGTGGGGGAGGTTCATTGGGAGAAAAGTAATGCGGGTGAGAAAGTAAGCGAAGTTGTTAAAGAAATTAATGGAATAACAGTTCATAGAGGCAGATATGCAGATAGATTAAATGAATTACACAGTAAATATGGAAGAATGACATCATCTGAATTACACCAAGAAATAAATACACCTAAACTTAGAAGGATGTTAAAAGATTATAACCCTTCTGATATTGCAAGAAGTTGGCAAGGTGGAGACCCTTATTTTGGAAAAGATGTTTATACTGATAAAGTATATAAGAAGAGTAGCGTATTATATGCTGGAGAACCATTCCCTACAGGATATTTTACAACTAAAGAAGTATTAGATAGTGTTGGAATTGATGCACATGAATTATATGCTGGTTTACAAGTAAAACCTTATTGGGAAAAAGGGATGCTTAATGCTCTATATAGAGATAAGATGGTAGGCTACGAATTAAACGTTGATATGTCTGGAGCAAATGGGATAGCAAAACATAACCCACAGTTCGGTAAAGGTGGACTAGAACAGGTTTTTATACCAAATTTAAAAGAACTGATTCATAACAAGTATGTGAAGAGACTACCAGAAGCAGAAATAAAGTTGAGAAATATAGAAATGCCATTTAAAGAATATAAAGAAATCATAAAAAAAATTAAAGCCATGGGCGGAAAAGGATATTAAGGAAGGGAGAAATTATATTGAATGGAAAAGAAGAAAAATTGCTTGTGAAAAATATCAGTATTGATAAGCAATTAAATAAAAATGTATTTATTAATCATTTTAAGGATGACTTAATGCCATATGATAACAATGATGAGGTATTTATATTTAGTAAGAAACATAGCATTTATGACATGGAATTTTGGATAATAGTAGGATTTGAAAAAAATAACATTCAATATATAGAATTAGAAAATGCAGATAAAGATTTAACAAATAGTTATGCTAATTGGTCTAACTATAAAGTTAAATTAAAAAAAGAAAAGCATGATCAATGGTTAATGCAATTATTAGGTGATCCAGACATTATTAATGATAATGAAATAATCTATAACTTACCTTGGGGAATGGTCACATCTTATGTAGATCCTAGAAGTGGTAGCGTTTGTATAGCAATAAGATATAGTTATTAATTTGTACTCTCTATAATTTCATCTATTTTTTGGAAATATAGATTTGATGCATCAATAACGCAATAAGTTATTCGGCGTAGTTACTCTCCATGTAAAGAGGTTTATGAGACACCAAAAAATGAGCTTGGAAGTTATATTATAAAAAGCTGGAAGAGTGAATATAATATAATTTTAAATAATTTATTAAAATATGGTGATTCCTCAAATTAATCAAGTCCATTGTATATTAGACCTGTTAGATGAGTCACATGATATAGAATCTGAAGAAAAATTATTGGATCAAATTAGAAAAATAAACGATACATTATATCCACCACGAGGCGGACTAGATGAATTCTACATTTGGTCAGATGATTTTCATGAGAGAGTTAAATTAAATGAGCCATTAGATAATGCAAAGGATATTACTTGGAAAATACTAAACAAATAAGCAGCTAGTATTGTTTTGTGATCCCATTTGACAAGCAGATGAAACAGTCGATTCTGTGTCAAAAGGGGATCTGCTTCACTCTTTCCCAAATCAACAAAATAAGAAAAAAACAGTGATCGATAAGCTTATTCATTATCTGGAAAATGATCGATTTGATATTAAGGAAACGAGTTATGGTGATATTGAAGTACGTATTTCATATGATAACGTAGTTGATCAAGAAGTATTTTATTCATTAAAAGAAAACGGTGGAGAATTTACTATATTTCGAGTTTCTCGTGGAATATATCATAGGGTGATTACTTTAAAAAATAAATATCTTGCTTTTTTCTATTTAGGGGTACTGAGCAAAGATAGCATTGCAGAGGAAATACGACCACTTCCGGAAGCATTCGAATATATAGATGAAATTGCCAATGGAAATCTAAAAAAAGCGGAAAAAGTAACGAATAAGTATCTTTCAGCGGATCATTATGCAATGTTTCATTTGAAGAGAGAGTCTATCTGTATTATCAAGAAACAGAATGTATATATCGTTAATTTTGTCGATTGTGAAGGAAAAGCGCAAGTTATTAGTGACGATAATGATGAAATTGGATTAGGTATGATGGTATTATGTAATTACACTTGGTCACTAATGTGGCTGGATGAGTTAACTGATAAATGGAGTCCTGATAATAACAAAAAAACATTGGAATATTTAAAAATACAGAGTCATTTTTTGAATGTGAAAGAGGGCATTTGGCGCTTTCACAAAAAACTCATATCAATCTAAGGTGAGAAATCAAAATGAATAAGATTTCTATTAGTACGAATATGGACAGTAGTGAAAATTTGATCTACGAAGATTCTTCGTGTAGGGTATTTTGTAATGTTTCGGATTTTAGAGATACTACTTGGTGGGTTGCTATTATAGTAGTTATTGATAAAGCAAAGAATAAATCCGTTGTACTAACCAGTGAGAAATTATTAGAAGCATATAGACGAATTGCACTGGAGGTCAGTAAACACAGTATGGAAGAAATCTATACGACAAAATTTGGCTTTATAAAAAATGTAAAAGATATAGAACTAGAAAGACCATTGCTATAAAATTGGATTTAAATGTAAAATTATGTAAAAAGACCAGGTGACCGTTTATGAGACATAAAATAATGAACCGTCCTTCTAGCTGGGACGGTTTTCGTTTGCTTTAAGGGCAGAAGGTTCCTTTTTGTATCTTGTATTTAAAAACTATACTTTTGCCAATGGTTATGAGATTCGCATAATTGAGCAGCGATGAATTTCTTTTCCCTACATAGCTAGGTTGTCATTGCATGGAAAGGAGCGTTGACTCGGGTTTAATGAACATCAATTGAATAGCACAATTCTTATCAAGAGTGACGGAGGGAATGGCCCAATGAAGTCCGACAACCAGCAATATGAGATGCATGTTGTATGGTGTTAATTCCAGCAGTTTAACTGACAGATAAGAAAACAAGTACGGCCCGTCAATGTTTTCTTGTCTGAGAAAGCATTTTTTTATTTCTCAAAAGGACAAGGGGGAAATCATTTTGAAACGATTTCGCAATCTTACAATCTTTATTAGTGTACTATCTGGGGATTACGATGGGGTCGACTAAATAGGGAGATGTTCAAATATAAAAAGGAGGGAAAACAATGACAGTGCATGGAAAGAAAGTGGTTGCTTTTATCGCTCATCCTGATGATGAAACAATCTTTAGTGGTACATTGGCTAAACTAACTCATGAGGGGAATGATGTGTTAGTTGTGATTGCGACGAATGGAGATAAAGGGTCCCATGATCCTTCAGATACTACGGAACATGTTACTGCAGTTCGGCGCGCTGAAATGAGAAAGGCAGCGGATATACTCGGGGCTTCTGTCGATTGGCTCAATTTTTCTGATGGAACCTTGGCTTCCCGGGAGGAAGAGCTAAAAGAAACGGTTTTTCGAAAAATCAGGCAGGAACGGCCGGATATTCTGTTCACCTTTGATCCATTTAAAAAATACGACGTTCATTCCGATCATATCACGATCGGGAGGGTTGCTTCTGAAGCAGCTTACCTAGCTGACGGATTTGCTTACTATCCGGAGCATTTGAAAGAAGGGATTGAACCTTCGAAGCCCAAGGAAACCTATTTATTCAATCCCGAACAAGCCAATTATCCGGTCAATATCCGCGATACATTTGAGGTAAAAATTCGATCGGCGGAGCAACATGTCAGCCAGTTCGGTGACGGATCGTTTAAGGAAAACCTTCTAAACAGGATCAGATGGGAAGGCGGCCATGAGCAAGATCTGTATGTTGAATCTTTTCATAAATTGTTTTACAGTGATCTACTGATTTAACGGCAGATTCGGGAAAGCGGGCGGAGGGTTGGAAATAATTGAGATCAAGCGTGTGAATAATGAACGGAAATTGGACGAGATACTCGACCTTTGGGAGGACGTTTTTCTGGAAAACCGTATAGATGTAAAAGAACTTTTCCTTTGAATTGAGGAAGAGTTTTTTTGTTCTAATGGTCATTTTCTTGTTGTTGGACACTCAGAATGGTTCGCGATATAGTAATAATAAAAGTATTCTAAAAAGTTTTGCTACTCGAAACTCCTTTTGCGGGAAATGTTTCAGGCTTGCGATCAATTAGGATTCAACATGATCAGCAGATCCCAAGAAAGGCGTCTTGTGGAAAGCTTGCCCTCTGCATGTTTTCTAAGCATTCACTTGCTTCCAACGACTTTTACAAAAGGGCAATGCTCTAATCGCTTGTTAAGGAGATTATGTATGCATGATAACACTTAACAACTTATTCACTTTACCAGAATTGGAACTAATTCATTTGGTCGCCGGGAACGAGGGCATTAATCGGCCGATCTCGGGTGTCAATGTGATGGAAAGCGACAGTCTTGCTGAATTTTTCAAGGAAAATGAACTGTTGGTTACAACTGGGATTAATATCCAGATGGATGAGCAGAAACTGATCGCGATGGTACAGATGGCGTTCCATCGAAAAACATCTGGGATTATTCTCAATGTGGGACCTTACATTCCCTATATCCCGGAGCAAGTGATCGCATTTGCTAACGAGCATTGCTTTCCTGTATTTGAAATGCCATGGGTGTATCGGGTTGCTGATTTTGTCAAAATCACGGTTCAGTATTTGGCTGCTACCGAGCAGAAGGAAACCAAATCAAGGCATGCACTATCCGAGGTTTTGTTTCAGCCTGAACCTGATGCTGACTATGTTTCTAAGGCATTTACACAATTAGGGATTAAGACGGATCACGATTTTGCCATTATTGTGTGTGCGTGCGACAGTAAGCAGACGATTTCATCATCGCTGAGGTATGTAGCGGAAGATGAATTGTCGAGAAAGTATAAACTCCTCCTTTCTATGCATGGCAATGCGCAAATGATTTACTTGGTGAGTCGTTCGGAATTCAATGATTCGACTTTGCCGCTGAAAAAAATCATCGAGACCATTTATCAAAAATGTGAAGAGAAATTTGGAAAAACGCATTTGTCCATTGGCATGGGCAATGAATATCCACTCAAGAATCTGACGAAAAGCTATCATGAAGCGATGACTGTAATTCGATTGCATCAGCGTCATCCGGAATTATCGATTTATGAGTATAAAAAGATCGGCGCATATAAAATCATTATGGATGTCCGTGAACGGAATGTCATTGAGGCATTTCATCAGGAGTCCCTAGGGCTGCTCTATCGTTACGATCAATTGCATGAGACGGATTTTGTGCATTTTCTTCGTGTTTTTCTTGAAGAAGATGGGCGAACCGCAAACATTGCACGAAAAGAATTCATTCATCGAAATACCGTTCTCTATAAAATGAAAAAAATCGAGTCAATTCTAGGTACTGATTTATGTCAGCCTTTTGCGAAAACCAATTTGTCGCTGGCGTTCATGATTGAAGATTTGATGGATTAGAGGCTGTCTCAAACTCGATGTTCCAAATGGTTTTCGATCAGATCGTGCTGCTTTTTCGTAACGTAAATAAATAGAATCTCAAAGCGATTCGTGACAATGTCATGTCTATTTTTTGTTGAAAACATATAAATCTGAGCTGTTTAGTTTGAAATAGTCTTGACGGATGATGTTGTATCTTGTAAACTCAGAGTCACAAATGAATCATTCTTATCAAGAGTGGCGGAAGGACTGGCCTAATGAAGCCCGACAACCAGCATGGATGATGTATGGTGTCAATTCCAGCAGATGTAATCTGAGCGATAAGAAAAATAAGACGAACGGCTGTAGCGATTATTTTTCTTGTTTTCAAGAGAATGAATCGCTTTTTTCTTTTCAAAAAGTTGCTGCCGTCAGTGTCAACGAAGGAGAGAGGCATCATGAACTGAACATGAATTTTATTTTAATCAAAGTAAATTTATAGGATTATTAGTGTTATTAACAACTAAAAAAGAGACATATGGGGGAAGGACAATGAACAAAAAAATCGCTTTAGCGTTATTAGCATTTATTCTTTTATTAACGACAGCAGCTTGCGGGAACGGAGCTGCATCCACAAAGAAAAACACGGTAAAAGTCACGACTGTAAATGTGGGAACGGAAGGCGCGTATCCTCCTTACAATTATGTGGATAAAAATGGCAAGGCCGACGGCTATGATATCGCGGTCATGAGAGCGGTTGATAAGAAAGTTCAATCTCTTAAATTTAACTATGTACCGACAGCTTGGGACAGTATCTTCGTCGCTCTCGAATCTGGAAAATTTGACATCATTGCAAGTGATCTCGGCAAGAATCCGGAACGTGAAAAGAAATACTTGTTTTCGGAGCAGCCTTATCTCTATGGCAGTTCACAAATTATCTATAAAGCGGGCAGAACTGATATTAAATCGTTGAAAGATTTGTATGGAAAGACCGTCGCAGCAGGTGTTGGGACGAACACAACTACAGCTTTGGAACACTTCAACAAGGAGAACGGCAACAAAATCAAGATTAAATATACGGACGGAAACATTAACAACGCTTTGCAGGAAATTGATTCAAAACGTGTGGATGCAACGATCAGCAGCATCATTACAACGAAGCTCACAGCAAAGAAATTAGGCATTAAGATTGACGGAACAACAGCACCGGAACTTGGTATCAGCCCGATTCATTTGCTCTTCGTAAAAAATGACAAGGGAAGTAAATATCAAAAGTTGATTGACAAAGCACTCATTGAATTGCGCAAAGACGGTACTTTAAAGAAGTTATCTATTAAGTATCTAGGAAAAGACTACACAACTAAAGAATCAGCTGAATAACATTAAGTTCGTTTAAAGGGAAAATCACGTCACTAAACGTGTTTTTTCCTGTTGTAATAAGCTCATATGAAAAGCTTAGACTTGTCACTCTTTTCGTTAGCTGAACGATACTTGAATTGATGAAATAAGGGGGAAAACTGGATTTCCTCCTTATTTCGTCAGTTGGCCAATAGGCCGAAAAATTTAACATGGCTAGAGGAAAAGATAAAAATGGGAAAAATTTTTGATCCTGAATTTATGATTCGCTCATTTCCGGAAGTTCTCCAGGCCTTGCCGACGACTTTGTTCATCGCATTTGTTTCCGGGGTAATCGGGCTTGTGATTGCGTTCATTATCTCGTTTATTCGTTACGCGAACATCAAGATTCTCAGCCCGCTTGCCAAGGTCTATATTTCATTTATCCGTGGAACTCCGGATTTAGTTCAAATTATGCTTGTCTATTATGGCATTCCGCTTTTCCTTAAAGCAATCAACGAAAAATTTGGTACATCTTTTGATGTAAACGGTGTGCCGAGCATCGCTTTTGCAATTATCGCACTGGCGATTAATGCGGGGGCCTATATGTCCGAAACGATGCGAAGCTCGTTGCTTGCCGTAGATTCTGGGCAGCTGGAAGCATGCTACAGCGTCAATATGACACGTTTTCAGGCGCTTCGGAAGGTGATTATTCCGCAAACAATTGGCATTGCGATTCCGCCGCTATCAAACTCGCTGATCTCGTTGATTAAGGAAACGTCGCTCGTCTTTACGATTTCTATTGTAGACATCATGGCACAAGCCAAAATCGTCGGGGCGCGCTCCTTTCGATTTTTTGAGATCTATATCGTGGTCTCAATTATTTACTGGGTTGTCTGTGCTGTCGTCGCTTTTGCTCTCTCAAAAGTGGAGGTTTACGCACGTCGGTATGAAAGGAAAGTAGACTCGTGATCCAGTTGGAAAACATTACTAAGTCCTATAAAAAAAATCATGTACTGAACAATATTAATTTAACCATTAGTAAAGGAGAAGTGGTTACATTAATTGGTCCAAGCGGCGCGGGAAAGACGACTTTGCTCCGTCTGCTAAATTGGCTTGAAGTGCCTGATTCTGGAAAAATTACTGTCGCTGATGCGGCGATTGACGCTGCAAAATACACCAAACATGATGTGAGAAATCTGCGCGGCCAGAGTTCAATGGTTTTTCAGCATTACAATTTATTTAAGAATCGAACGGTTCTGGAAAATGTCGCGGACAGTCTGATTGTTGTATCAAAAATGAAGAAAAAAGACGCCTTTGAAAAAGCGGAAGCTTTGCTAAAAAAGGTTGGCATGAGCGATAAGCTACTGGACTATCCGGCGAATTTATCAGGAGGACAGCAGCAGCGCGTAGGTATTGCCCGTGCACTCGCCGTTGATCCGAAAGTGATGCTTTTTGATGAACCAACGAGTGCTCTGGATCCGGAATGGGTCGGCGAAATTCTTCATCTCATTAAAGAAATTGCTGCGCAAGGAATGACTATGATTCTAGTTTCCCACGAAATGCGTTTTGTTCGCAGTGTAGCGACTCGAATAATTTTTCTGGAACATGGAGAGCTTGTCGAAGATTCCAATCCTAAGGATCTTTTTGAAAAAAGTAAGAATGTGCGCACACAAGCATTTCTCCAAAAATTAACCTATGAGGAGGAATGAGATGACTCAACTTGAGTTAGGAACAGAAACCATACAGACTGCTCTGTCGTTATTTAAATGGTTCCATCGGCATCCGGAACTCGCCCTCAATGAGTTTGAGACTACCAAAAAGATTAGAGAAGTGCTTGAAAGCCATCGCATCGATCTTTTACCCAATCCTTTAAATACGGGCGTTTTTGCTAAGATTGGTGGAAAGAAGCCAGGTCCACTAATTGCGCTTAGAGCGGATATCGATGCACTGCCCATTGGTGAGGAATCCGGGCTATCGTATGCGTCGGAAACACCAAATCGGATGCACGCGTGTGGCCATGATTTTCACTTAACAAATTTGCTTGCAGCAGCGATTGAATTAAAGAAAATCGAACATCAACTTGATGGAACGGTTCTTCTTATTTTTCAGCCTGCCGAAGAAGCGGAACATGGTGCGGAGAAAGTCGTTAACACGGGGTTGCTAACCGACGTTGAAGCAATATTCGGTCTGCATGTTAATCCAGAACTCCCGACTGGTGTAATCGGCGTCAAAGTTGGCAATTTTAATGCTGCCGTCGATCGCATTTTTGTGACCTTTCACGGCAAGGGTACGCATGCTGCCCATCCGGAAAGCGGAAATGATGTGATCGTTGCAACGGGAGAATTTATTGTTTCAGCTCAATCGATTGTGAGCAGAAACATCAGTCCGTTTGAGCCTAGTGTCGTCTCCATTACGCATATTGAGTCTGGAAATACGTGGAATGTGCTGCCGAACAGTTCTCTTCTTGAAGGGACGGTTCGCTCCTTTGACAGTCAGGTACGTGCGAAAATAAAAGAACGCTTGCAGGAATTGGCGGATGGGATTGCCGCAGCAAACGGAATAACAAATGAATTTCGCTGGGTAGATGGTGCTCCGGCTGTGGTTAACGACCACCGATTGACAAAGATTGTTGAACGTGTGGCGAAGAAACAGGGTTTTGAGGTGACTGAACTGGATCCGAGTATGGGCGGAGAAGATTTCTCATGTTACCAGCAGATTATTCCGGGCACTTTCTTTAATGTCGGCGTCGGCTGCGCACATCCGGTTCATAACAGTAAATTCAAGGTTGATCCTGAAGCCTTTAAGACCTCGATCCCGCTGTTTGTCGCCTTAGTTAAAGCATATTTTGAGGGGAGCGCTTCTGATGGCCAAACGATTCTATCCTGATTTCTTTAATGATGTGTTCGGTCCTATTATGCAGCCAGGATCAAGCGGGAGCTTCGCCGGAACGAGCAGAGTGGGCAGAGTTGCGCATCACACAATTAAGTCGTCCCTTCTTCGTGCGAAAATTTCCTTTAATCCCAGTGACAAGCGGCATCTAAGGCATTTGGGAAATATGATGGATGACCGAGGCTATCTCGGGGGATTGCAGAATTTCGCTACTGATGATGTCCGCCTTTTTGATGCACATAAGCTTGCCCGAGAGAAGGGCATATCTTATGAATTTACAGCTTTGCCGGAAGAGAACGGTTATCCCGGAAGCGTGCAGTTTGACTTGGTCGGGAAAGATGGGGATACGAGCCAGTTGGTCGGACAATCGGTCGGCGGCGGAATGATCATGATTTATGAAGTAAACGGCTTCCAAATTCACTGGCAGGCAGATACCTTTGGCCTGCTCATTCACGATGCCGAGGGGCGCTATGCCGAACCGGTATCCAGTTTGATTGACCGCTTCCGTGAACAATATGTTGCCCACAAAGAATTAAAAAATAAACAAGGGGAGCGGGGCTATTTTATCGAATTCTCCGTTGCCATTCCTGATCACGACCTTGTTTCTCTGTTCGATGAAGAAGATTTTCTCTTGCTCCCTGCGCTACTACCGGTTGTCACAACGCTCAATCGCAAGCCGCAATTGTTTCAAACCGTTGATGAATGGATTAAGATTTCGCAAGAACGCAATCAAAGTTTTGTTCACACTGCTATTGACTATGAACGAGACTTTTCCGGGTGGAGCGAAACGGAGATTATTGCGTATTTTGAAAAAATTGCCGATATCTTGGATCATCAAATCCATGCATTAGAGCGATTGGGTTATGAAAACGTTCCGGATACGCCGATGCTGCCGATTTACGGACGGCTGTGGAACCGGTATAAACATAAATCTCATGCGTTGGTTGATTCACTGACCTCGCG
Source organism: Sporolactobacillus laevolacticus DSM 442 (assembly GCF_000497245.1). GTDB lineage: Bacteria > Bacillota > Bacilli > Bacillales > Sporolactobacillaceae > Sporolactobacillus > Sporolactobacillus laevolacticus. The sequence goes on along the minus strand of NZ_AWTC01000015.1, from coordinate 65,061 downwards.
TATTATGGATTATGCGTATTCAACGAATGCAAAAATTCCCGGAGTTGTCATCGTTCCGGGCCCTATGGGTACTGGCGGCGGCTATCTGTATTCCGCGCTTGAAGCCGTACGTGAAGCAAGAGGCTTCTCCCACGAGAAATTAGTGGAAGGTTTAATTGTCGCCGCTGGCTTGGGGGCGATTGCCTTTACTCATGCTCATGCTTCCGGAGAATCTGGTTGTGTCGGAGAATCCGGTGTGTGCTGCGCGATGGCTTCCGGTGCCATTACATGGATGGCGGGTGGTACTGGGGAACAGGTGCAGCACGCCGCTTCAATGGCTTTACAAGCGAATATTGGTATTCCATGTGATCCGATTCCCGGCGGTCTGGAGTTCCCATGTCTGACGCGTACCGTGCGTGCAGCAGTGACAGCGCCAATGTATGCCGACATGGCGCTCTCTGGAGTTGATCCATTAATTCCCTATCATGAAGTGCTCTTTGCTATTGAAAAAAACCGGCAAGAAAATCAAAAAGTAGTTAGCGGTCCTTTATGCGGTGTGAACTGCACGTTGACTGCGCAAAAATGTGCCTTATTCCTTAAGGACGAAGTAATGGGCGACAAGCTCAAATATATCGCACCTGCACAATAAAGGTGAATATAAGGATTTGAATTCTTATTGTCGCCGTTGAACGGTGATTGAATAGCATACTTCTTTCTATCGGGTCCATTCCGGCGCAAGTGTCGCTGGCATTTGATCGAAGATTTGATTAACGAAATAGTGCATCTGCTTTGTGCAGTTGCACTATTTTTTTCAGTTTAATTGTCATTGTTTTCAATTAATAAAGGTATATCATTAAATTATATTAATTCAGAAAATTGATGGGGGATGGCGGTTCATGGAACAAATTGATGATCGGCAAATAAAGGAAGACGATCGGCACTATGTCTTGCATGCCTGGTCAAAGCAAAAAGATGTCCAACCAAAAATCATCAAAAAGGCTGACGGCATTTTTTTCTGGGATGATTCGGATAAGAAATATTATGACATGTGCTCACAACTTGTTTATTTGAATGTCGGCCATAATCATCCGAAACTAATGGAAGAATTCAGGCATATCGGAGAGATTCCACTCGCTTCCCCAGGATTTGCTACCGCCTCGAAAGCGGAATTAGCGCGCAAGATCATCGAGGTTGCTCCCAAGAATATGGCGAAAGTATTTTTCGCTAACGGGGGTGCAGATTCAAACGATCACGCCGTGAAAATTGCGCGCATGGTCACCGGTCGTTATAAAATTTTTTCACGCTATCGTTCTTATCACGGAGCCACGTTCGGAGCCGGTAATCTTTCCGGTGAAAACCGTCGATTTACGGTTGAACCCGGACTCCCAGGATTTATCAAATTTGAGACGCCTTACTTGTATCGTGAAAAGGTTAAATTTGAAAATGAGGAAGCTGCGGCAGCTTTTTATTTGGATCGGTTGAATAGCCAAATCTTGTATGAAGGGCCGGATTCTATTGCAGCAATCTTCATGGAGACCATTCCGGGAAGCAACGGTGTCTTGATTCCACCGAAGGGCTACATGGAAGGTGTCCGTGAACTCTGTACGAAATACGGGATTCTGATGATCTGCGACGAGGTCATGTCGGGATTCGGGCGGACAGGAAAAATGTTTGCGGTTGATCACTTTGATCTTGAACCGGATATCATGACGTTCGCCAAGGGCGTGACTTGCGGATATAGTCCGCTTGGGGGTGTGATTGTCAGTGAAGAGGTTGCCAAATATTTCGATGATCATGTCTTGATGACCGGTCTGACTTATAGCGGCCATACAGTATCGACCCAGATCGGCTGTGCTACACTTGATATTTATAAAGATGAGGACCTAATTGAGCATGCGGCTGAGATGGGCAAGGTACTGGCGGCAAGGTTGGAACAGCTCCGTGAATTTGCCTCAGTTGGCGATGTTCGTCATATCGGGTTGTTTGCCGCAGTAGAGCTCGTCAAGAATAAGCAGACGAAGGAGCCAATTATTTCTTACGGGATGGACTACGGGAAGGATGCAGTCGGCTTAATGAAAAAATTTGTTGGTCTACTTATGGAACAAGGCTTCTATACTTATTCACATGAATCAAGTGTGATGGTTGCCCCTCCGCTGATCATTACCGAACAGCAAATCAATGAGGCAATGGATCTATTCGAGCATGCGTTGATGAAATTCGAAAGGGAAGATCTCTTTGCGGATCAGCCGCTAATGGCCAAATAAATATGCAGGGTTAACGGGAATCTTTGACCTGCAATGAAAGATATTTCCTTTAAAAAGGCGAAACAGAGAGTGAAAAAAATTTAATTTACGCTTTGCAAGAGTCTTAGATGCGGGGTTTGGATGGACTTGATTTTGCAGGAGATGATCGCACGTGCAGGAACAGAAACTACTGATCAACAGTAAGCGGCTGAAGGAAACTATTGAAAAATTCGCGGATTTCGGGCGCACGGCGAACAATGGTGTAACTCGTTTGTCGCTTTCCAAAGAAGATGTTGCTGCTAGAAATTATCTAGTGGATTGCTGCAAAGAATTGGGCATGAGTGTCAAGGTCGATGATGTGGCCAATATTTACGCGACGATGGAAGGCATTGTAGACAAACCGCCGCTTGTGATGGGTTCACATCTAGATTCTGTGAAAAAGGGCGGGCGGTTCGATGGTGTTTTGGGTGTAATTGCAGCTTTGGAGGTTGCACGAACCCTTCATGATCACCATATTAAGCCCAAAATTCCGTTTACCCTCGTAGATTTTACAAATGAAGAAGGCGCACGGTTTGATCCGGCGATGATGTGTTCAGGGATTATATCCGGAAAATTTGCCAAGTCGGAAATGCTCAAAAGCATGGATCCTGACGGTGTACCGTTTGGTCAGGCATTAGCTGCGAGTGGGTATGAAGGCGATGCAGTCAATCGTTTGGAAGAAGCAACGGCTTATCTGGAAATGCATATTGAGCAGGGGCCAGTGCTGGAAAGTGAAAATCTAGGTATCGGTATTGTCGAAGGTGTTGTCGGTATGGTGAATTATGAGATCGAAGTCACCGGCGAATCCGATCATGCGGGAACAACACCAATGCGCATGCGAAAAGATGCACTGTTCGCAGCAACGGATGTTATCGCTGAGTTGCGAAAGAAGTTAAGCAGCTTGGCCGAGGATCTGGTCTACACTATGGGCCGATTAATCGTCACGCCCAATATTCACACGGTGATTCCGGATCGGGTTGTTTTTACATTGGAAGCGCGTCATAAGGATCCGGAGGTTGTGGAACAAGTCGTCCAAACCATCCAAGCCCTTCCTGATTTGCTTGAAGGCTGCTCGATCAAAACAAAGAAGTTATGGGGGCGGGATACGGTTGCGTTTAACAGCGCGATCTGCTGCCAACTGGAGAAATCGACGAAGGAACTGGGCTATTCGTACAAAAAGATGTATAGCGGCGCGGGTCATGATGCGCAGTATATTGCGGATTACATTCCCACCGCCATGATTTTTGTGCCGAGTGTGAAGGGGAAAAGTCATTGTGAAGAGGAAATGACACCGTATGAAGCATGCGCAAAGGGGGTGAATGTGGCTTTAGATACGGTACTGGCCATTCTGTCTGAACAGTGATTTGGCAATGATTTTTTTCTTTCGTATTTTATATTAAAAAAAGCTTGCTCTGACAGAGATGATTAGATAAACATGACGAGTTTTTTGATGGCTGATCTGCAACTCCACTCAAATTAAGGAGGAATTCGCATGATGAAAACGCAAGTAGAACAAGACGGAATTGTCACGCTGACCAGTGAAGCCGCAGAAAGCCTGAAAGACAGTCATATGTTAAATGAAGATTTACGCCCGACAACTAGAGAAGAACATCATTGGACGGCTTACAATTTTTCTAGTCTTTGGATCGGTATGTGTATCTGTATCCCGACCTATACAATGGCTTCCGGGCTAATCGCACTCGGTATGAACTGGTGGCAAGCCATTGTGACCATCATCCTCGGAAACCTGGTTGTCCTTGTACCAATCCTTCTAAATACACATGCAGGGACGAAATTCGGCATTCCTTATCCGGTGTTCGCACGACTATGGTTCGGATCAAAAGGGGCGCATATCCCTGCTATTGCTCGGGCAATTGTTGCGGCAGCCTGGTTCGGTATCAACTGCTGGTATGGCGGTGCTGCCATCGACACATTACTCGCTTCAATGACCGGATGGGAACATGTCGGCGGACATCTCTTCATCGCATTCTTTGCATTTTGGGCACTCAATGTGATTATTGCCTACCGCGGCCCGGAAGCCATTCGTAAAATGGAATTTTGGGCAGCCCCTGTACTGATCGTTCTTGGACTGGCACTGTTGATCTGGGCGATTACAGCTGCCGGAGGTATGGGGCCGATGTTGTCCGCGCCATCTAAGTTCCAATCAGCAGGTCAATTTTTTGCAATCTTCTTCCCTGCATTAACAGGTACTATAGCCTTCTGGGCGACACTCGCACTCAACATTCCTGATTTTGGCCGGTACGCGAAGAGCCAGAAAGCGCAGATTATTGGTCAATCAATTGCACTTCCAGGTACTATGGGGCTCTTCGCGTTCATCGGTGTCGCCGTCACCTCTGCGACGGTCGTTATCTTTGGCCAGGCGATCTGGGATCCCGCCGCTCTGATGTCTCACTTCCCTCCTTTTGTTATCTTAATCGGCACATTGGGTATTATCTTAGCTGCATTAACCACGAATGTTGCTGCCAATGTTGTTGCCCCGGCACGTGCTGCTGAAAACCTGTGGCCGCGAAAAATTACGTTCGGTGTCGGCGCAATCTTGACCGGATTACTGTCTCTTCTTATGCAACCTTGGTATTTGGTTGGCGATATTTCAAATTATATCTTTGTATTTCTTGGCGGTTACGGCGCACTCCTCGGTCCTATTGACGGTATCGCGATTGCCGATTATTGGCTTGTTCGGCAGCGTAAGTTAGTATTAACCGAATTGTATTCAAGCACGGGACGCTACAGTTATGCTTCCGGATTTAACATGAAGAGCATCTATGCCTTGATTATCGGTATCATCATTCCGCTCCTCGGACTTTTCGTTCCGGGATTACGATTCTTATGGGATAATGCCTGGACGATTGGGCTAATCATTTCGGGATGCGTCTACGGCTACTTAATGAGACAAGATCCAAGCCGTCTTGCTGAAGGCGAATATGAATCAATGACAGTGATCATGAATTCGTCGAATTCGGCAAAAGATGTGGCGGCGGCGCAAGTTGTCAACCATGGACCGGAAAACGTCTAAACGTCTTATGAAATGACGAATACGGAATTATGGAGGTGATTTTCGTATGGATTCGCCTACTGCCAATCATCAGTGGAAAATTTTTGATGAACTAAAGCCTGATTTAAAACCAAAAGAGGTCATGGAGGAAGCCAATCGCTGTTTGTTCTGTTTTGACGCGCCATGTGCGAAAGCGTGTCCAACGGGAATCGATATTCCTTTGTTTATAAAAAAAATAACGACAGGAAACATGAAAGGTTCCGCGCGTGTCATTATGGATGCGAATCCGATGGGGGCGACGTGTGCAAGAGTCTGCCCGACAGAGGAGCTGTGCGAAGGTGCCTGCGTTTTAAATGATGCGTCTCTGCCGATCATGATCGGTGATCTGCAAAGACATGCCACGAACTGGGCGATGAAAAATCAACAACAGCTATTTGAAGCAGGGGAGGCCAACGGAAAAACAGTCGCCATTATCGGAGGAGGACCAGCAGGTTTGTCATCAGCTAGAGAACTGGCACGCCTCGGTTACAAGGTGACCGTTTATGAAAAAAATGAGAAAGCCGGTGGCCTAGATACGTACGGGATTGTCCCTTTCCGACTGCCGCAGGAAATTTCGCTTTGGGAAGTCAGCCAGATTGAAAAATTAGGCGTCACGATTCAAACGAATACAGAGGTTGGCAAAGATATTCCGATAGCAACGGTTTTGAATGATTTTGATGCAGTCATTCTCGCGATCGGCATGGCAAATGTTCCGCCGCTCAGTATTCCGGGCGAAGATCTGGATGGCGTCTATGATGCGATTCAGCTTATTGAGAACGTTAAAGATGGCAGGGTACCTAATCATTTTAAAGGTAAAAAGGCAGTAGTGATTGGGGCTGGAAATACGGCGATCGATGCTGCGACCTGCCTGAAACGATTAGGGGCTGCAAGTGTCAAAATGATCTACCGCCGCTCGGAGGCAGAGATGACGGCTTACCCATTTGAATTCAGCTTCGCTAAGCAGGACGGAATCGAATTCAACTGGCTCGCGCAGCCAAAAAGGATCATCGACGATGGTCAGAATCATGTCGCTAAATTGGAATGTGTGAGTATGGAGCTTGGGGCAATGGATGCAAGCGGGCGTCGCCGGCCAATAGAGATTGAAAATTCGGATTTCATGATCAAAGCCGATGTTGTGGTTAAGGCAATTGGCCAATCGCGGTATACATCGTTCATCGAAGCCCTTGGGCTTGAGCATGAGCAGGGAATCGTCAAGGTCGACGCTGAAACGTATCAAACCTCAAATCCAAAAGTCTATGCGGCTGGTGATGTAATCTTTGGCAATGGAATCGGTGAAGCAATGGTTGTCGCTGCTGCCGAACAAGGAAAAAGAGCTGCCTATGCTATACATGATTACATGCTAAGCAAAATTTAAAATGAGGGGGGATCTCCTTGGCTAATTTGCAGATCGATTTTGCAGGCATTAAGTCTAAAAATCCATTTTGGCTGGCTTCCGGTCCGCCAACCAACACGGGCTACCAGGTACAACGTGCTTTTGAAGCAGGCTGGGGCGGGGCCGTGTGGAAGACACTCGGAGATCCGGTTATAAATGTCACATCACGCTTCTCAGGGTTAAATTATGGCGGTCAACGTGTGGCCGGGTTTAACAATATTGAGCTGATTACGGATCGGCCGCTGGAAGTGAACTTGCGGGAGATCAATGAAACAAAAAAGAAGTTTCCAGATCATGTGATTATTGCTTCACTTATGGTTGAACCGAAACAAGAAAAATGGCATGAAATTGTGAAAAGGGTCGAGGATGTCGGTGTCGACGGTCTGGAACTCAATTTCGGGTGTCCGCATGGCATGGCCGAACGCGGTATGGGATCGGCATCCGGTCAGGTCCCGGAGTTAGTTGAAAAGCAAACCTATTGGGTAAAAGAAGCAGCCGAAACGCCGGTGATTGTGAAGTTGACGCCGAACATTACGGATATTACGGCGACGGCTTATGCGGCGTCCCAAGGAGGGGCAGATGCCATTAGCCTGATCAACACGATCAACAGTCTGATGGGTGTCGACCTTGATACGTGGCACACCATTCCGAATGTTGCGGGCAAGGGCACCCACGGCGGGTATTGCGGTCCGGCAGTAAAGCCAATTGCGCTCAGCATGGTTGGCGAATGTGCCAAGCAGCCGGATATTAACCTGCCAATCTCAGGCATTGGTGGAATCGAGAATTGGAGGGACGCGGCCGAATTTATGCTCATGGGTGCGACCGGTGTTCAAGTCTGTACAGCGGCGATGCACCACGGTTTTCGTATCGTCGAAGATATGATCGATGGGTTAACGAATTATCTTGATGAAAAAGGGCTAGACTCGGTCATGGATTTAGTCGGACAGTCCGTTTCTAAATACATGAGCTGGGGCGATCTCGATCTTAACCATAAAGTAGTTGCCCTTATTAATCAGGATTATTGTATCCATTGCAACAAGTGTCATATTGCCTGCGAAGATACTGCACATCAATGCATTGAATTTTTCACGGATGCAAATGGCCGGCGTTCACTAAAAGTTCGCGAAGAGGATTGTGTCGGCTGCAATCTTTGCTCTATTGTCTGTCCGGCAGAAGGCGCGATCGACATGATTGACAAGCCGAGCGACATCTCGATGACCTGGAATGAACGACAGCGGCTGCTTCATACGTTTGGGGGTTAAACGATGCATGAACACGAGCTCTTTTTAAAAGAAAAAGAAGAAATTGACATGCTGCTGCAGAATGATTGCAAGATTGTGAGCGTAAAAGAGAATCTAAGCGGCGCCTTTGTCAGTTTTCAATTGGCAGATCAGACAGATGAAGAGCGTATCACCACCCTACACCTGCTCACTCCGGATGCCAGAATATATTTAACGAATCAGTTAAGCACAAAGAAAATGGAAGAATCAAGGACATAACGATCTATTTAAGAGTGAGTAAATCGCAACTAAGGCTTCCCGAGAGTAGAACCTAAAAAGAAGAAAGTAGAATCGAATCGAACAAAAGTAGAACCTAATACGGGAAAAGTGGAACCGAATGGAGTAAAAGTAGAACCGAACGAAAGAAAGTAGATGCCAAGTCTAGTAAATTTTTGTGGACCGCGGATCAGAATAACCTTTAATTGTGGATGGAGGCATGGGACGGTATGAAACTTATTGGAGTAGACATTGGCGGTACGTTTACAGATGTGATTTATACGGATACAGATACCGGTGTTTCACGCATTCATAAGACGCCGACTACCACACAAGACCCGTCCGTTGGAATGGTCAATGGAATCACAGAACTGTGCAGCCGCTATGGCATTGATAGACAAAGCGTTGATCACGTGTTTCATGGGACAACGATCGCGACCAATGCCGCACTTGAACACAAAGGAGCCAAAACTGGTCTGATCACTACAGAAGGTTATCGGGATATTTTGCAGATTGGTCGGCATCAGCGGCCGGAGAACTATTCAATTGCTCAGGAAATACCGTGGCAGGACAGAACGATGGTTGAACGTCGCTACCGGAAAACGGTTTCCGAGCGCATCAGCGTTCTAGATGGTAAAGCGTATGAAAAAGTTCCTTTGGATGAGGATGCGGTTATTAGAATATTGGATGAGTTTAAGGAAGAAGGCGTTGAGTCCGTCGTTGTCGGATTTCTTTTCTCGTATTTAGATTCGGAACATGAGGAGCGTGTAAAAGAAATCATCAACGAAAAGTTTCCGAATTTCTATGTGACAACATCCGCCAACATTTCGCCGCAGTTCCGAGAATTTGAACGGTTTGCGACGGCGAGCATGAATGGGTTTGTCGGTCCAAAAATGAAGGGCTATATTGAAAGTCTGGAGTCGCGTCTTCGCGATGCCGGGGTGGAATGTGATCTCTTGATCATGACATCAAACGGCGGTGTCGCAAATTCCAAGACGATATCGGAAAAACCAGTCATGACGCTATTATCAGGACCTGCGGCCGGCGTGCTGGGCGGACAATGGGCAGGTAAATTGTCTCAACATCAGCGGCTAATCACGTTTGATGTTGGTGGTACGAGTGCGGATATCGGCATTGTAACGGAACTCGGTTTTTCTGAATCCTCAGCAGGTGATACTCAAATTGCCGGCTATCCTGTGCAGGTGCCGATGATCGACATTTATACCATTGGCGCTGGAGGTGGAAGCATTGCTTATGTTGACGCCGGCGGTGCATTTCAGGTTGGTCCGCAAAGTGCCGGATCTTATCCAGGTCCTGCATGTTATGGACGCGGCGGAGAACTGCCAACTGTAACTGACGCTACTTTAGTGCTTGGGCGACTTGATCCCGATCATTTTCTTGACGGCGAAATGGAAATCTATCCTGAAAAAGCCGTTCAGGCGGTTCAAAACCTTGCATCGGAACTCGGGCTCGGTTTATATGAAACGGCTGAAGGCATCTTGACGATTGTGAACAATAATATGGCGAATGCGATTCGTTCGCGAACGATCCAGAAAGGCTTTGATCCGCGCGGCTTCAGTTTAGCTGCCTTGGGCGGAGGCGGACCGATGTGTTCCATTGAAGTCGCCAAAATTCTTGATATCCCTGAAGTCATCATTCCTCCGTATCCAGGCATCACTTCTGCAACCGGTCTTTTGACAACGGATCTTAAGTATGATGCTGTCCAGACGATTTTTATGTCCAGTGACAAGGTTGATCTGGACTATCTGAATCAGCGGTTTACGGATCTTGAAGAAGATATTACAGCTCAATTGAAAGAAGCCGGCTTTGAATCTGAACAGATCTCACTTTTACGTTTCTTTGACTGCCGCTATGTTGGGCAGGGCTATGAATTGCGCATTTCTGTCGATTCCGGTGTAATTGACGAAACCAACGTGGCGGACATTTGGAATACTTTCCATACCGTTCATAAACGTGAATATGGCCACTCATTCTTTAATGCACCGATTGAAATTGTGAACATGCGCGTGACGGGTATTGGCGAAATGCCGAAAATCGGTGATCCCAATTTTGCTGGTGGCAGCCATTCTCTTGATGAAGCATTAGTAAAAGTGGCGCCCGCTTGGTTCCGAGCAGATGGTGAGCTGAAGTCGTTCGATACGCCGCACTATACGAAAAGTAATCTGCCGATCAATGAGGAGATTGCAGGTCCGTGCGTCATCCTTCAGAAAGATACAACCTCGGTGATCCCTCCTGATTGCATCGCAACCATGTTATCGAACGGAAGCATTATCGTAAAAATAGGGGGCGAGGCGTAATGGTAGATACGAAGAGAGCGATCGATCCAATCACTGCCCAGGTACTCAGTGGAGCGCTGAAAAATATAGCGATCGAAATGGGTCACAAGCTGGCACGGATGTCCTACTCAAGTATCATCCGCGAATCGAATGATTTTGGTTGTGCGCTGCTTGACGAACATGGACAGCAGCTATGCGAATCGGTGAATAGCACGCCACTGCAGTCCGGTCCGATTCCTGGCTATCTTCAAGGGATCCGCAAAATAATGGCAGAAAGAGGCTATGATTTCAAACCGGGTGATGTGATTCTTCATAACTCTTCCTTTTACGGTGCAACGCATCAACCCGACTGTGGATTTTTCGTACCAGTCTATTATAAGGATGAATTGGTTGGTTTTTCATGCTCGACAGCGCATCAGCTGGATTTGGGTGCTCTGTCACCAGGTTCAATCGGTATTATTGATGCGGTGGATTGCTTCGCTGAAGGTTTGCAGTTTAAAGCAATCAAGGTGTATGAGGAAGGAAAACCGGTGGATATGGTTTGGCGACTAATTCGGGACAACGTGCGGGCAACCGATATGGTTGTCGGAGATATGGAAGCACAAATTGCGACGTGCCGAATCGGCGCGCAGCGCTATCTGGAACTTGTTGAAAAATTTGGATTGGAAACGGTGCGTGCGGCCCGGGATTATATGATTGATTACTCTGAACGCGTCTTGCGTCATGAAATCTCGAAAATTCCAGATGGCACCTATCATTCGGAAGGGTATATTGATGGCTATCTGGACAGCCAGGATCCAAAACGTAAGGATTTGAAATTTAACGTCAATCTCACCGTTAAAGGGGATGACATGATCGTTGACTTGACCGGCACTTCCGATCAAGTCGATGATCGTCCGATCAACATGCCTTTTCCAGGTACTACAGATATGGCCGTATATTTAACGATCCGGACCATTTTGCTCGATTCACAAAAGTTCGGCTATATCCCCCAGAATGCCGGACTCGTTAAACCAATCAAAATTATCGCTCCGGAAGGCACACTGGTTAATCCGACGTATCCAGCACCGACCATTTCCCGCTTCTGCCCAGGGAACGCACTCGCGGACACGATCATGCGTGCTTTAGGGCAGGCGGTTCCCGACCAAATTTGTGCCGGTATCGGTAACCTATACATGGTCGCCTATAGTGGCATGATTGACAAAAAGTATTGGGTGTATATGGATATCATGGCCGGTAGTTCCGGGGGACGCTATGGAAGGGACGGCATGGATGCCATTGATGTACTCTACGCCAATACACGAAATAACCCGATTGAAGATATTGAATCGCACCATCCGCTCAGTGTGACGAGATATGAGTTTCCAGATAACGCCGCGGCATCAGGAAAATACCGAGGAGGTGTCGGCCCGATCCGAGATATTGAATTTACCGATGAAGGCGGCTTCTCTGTAGAAGGTGAAGGGCAAAAGTATGCGCCGTGGGGATTTGACGGCGGCTATGATGGAACGCCAAGCAAATTAATTTTTCGGGATAGTGAGGGAAATGAAACGTCACTGCCTTCGAAAGTTCCGTATAAAAAAACACATGCCGGCGAAACACTTGAGATTGTTGGTCCTTGCGGCGGCGGATATGGAGATCCATACACCCGCGATCCGGAGACCGTCCTCGCAGATGTTCTCGATGAATACATTTCATTGGATCGTGCAAAGACCGAATTCGGAGTCGTCATTGAAGACAATAAAATTCTATGGGAAGAAACCGAACTGCTGCGCAGCATGCACGAATAAGTTGTGGGTGACAATGAGTCATTTTGCCAACGGTCGCATGTTAAGCCATTTCAAAGAACTTTAATAGTTTTATTCAAAAAGAAGGCTCAAAAATTCTGAAAGTGAATTTTTGGGCCTTCTTTTATCTGTGTTGATGTTAGGAATCCATCCGGAATTCAGCAAATAGCTGCTCGGATTCACAAGGTGAGCGGTTTATTCAACAGGTGAGCAACTTTTTCGGTACCATCATCTAAGCTAAGGATTCTTATTAGGAGAGAATGAGTTGGTCGTTCTGTCAATCGGACCAATAATGATAGAGTTTCTCTTCGGCATTTGCTCGTTTTTCTCCATATTGTGTTCCTCGTAGATGAAGGTGTGCAACCGTTTTTGCACAGATCAGCATGTGTGCGCATCTGTGCGAGGAATCAGCTGCTCACTACCATTTTTTCGAAGAAGATCAGCAAAAATTGATAGAATCAGAAACTTTTTTCATAGATCGGAGGTTGGAAATTTAATAGAAAAGCACGTGTATGTGTGCAAAAGCAACTGTGCAAATACATGGCACAAGACTTGCAATGTTAATCATGAGTAACAAGAAAAGAGGGAGGATTATTCATGAATCGATTCGTCAAAATATCGAAGAAATTATTCATTGCTTTATTGTCGCTTGCGGTTTTTGTATCGATGTCGGCGATCCGGCTGCCAACGGTTAAGGCGGACGGAACAAGTAATGCAACACCGAATTATAGTGGGCATAAATCATGGAACCAGCTGACTACTTCAAACGGTCTTGCGGCTGCGATCTACTCCGCGGATCAGAAGAAATTGATTCGCTACCAACCCCATATCTATAGCCACTATGACGAAAATACAACGACAAAGAATTATATGTGGGATTCCTACTTTGGATATGGTGTGAATGGTGGAAATGGGACATGGTTGAGCGATGTGAATGTTGATTCTGCCAAATATGTAAACGGTACCAACATTATTAATGCCGTTCAGAAAGACAATGGCTTGGAATTTAGCAGCTACTACTTCACACCTTTTTCGGGAGACAATAAATATCAGTCGAACATGCTCGTGATGCTGATGAAAGTGACGAATACGAGCGACACAGATAAAGAGGTTTCGATTTTTTCCACGCAGAACATGCATTTAGGCACCGATGGCAACACGGACAATGAACAATCTTCTTATAACTCAAGTAAAGATTATTTAAAGGAATATAACGGCAGTAACGGCCATTTAGCAATTTACAAGAATCTTAATTTGTCCGGAGAGCATCATGAAACAGGGGCTTCTGGAGACGGAACGAATGGTAATCCTTGGTTTGATGCCAAATATAAAGGACGCTTGGACGATCATGTTGTTGACAAAGCCAATGACATTTCTGTTGGCTATGAAAACCGGGCAAACAACCTGTCTACCGGTCAATCGAAATGGTATGGCGTGATTATTGGCCTGACCGAAGACGGCAACGAAGATCATCTGAGTAACGATGTTATGTCGCTGGCAGAGCCCGCACTCGGGAGCAGTCCTGAGGCACTGTTGACACAAGAAGAGAACTGGTGGGCAGATTGGCACAGCAAGGAAACAATGCCTGCCGGTTTGTCCGATCAAGAGCAACACGTCTACAAACAATCAACGACTGTTCTAAAAATGGCACAATCCAGAGAAACGGGCGATAGCGACGGGCAGATTCTGGCGAGCTTAATTCCTGGGGAATGGAGTATTGCTTGGGCGCGAGACGGTATCTACTCGATCCAAGCACTTATCGATTCAGGACATTATGATGAGGCTCGGGACGGTCTTAAGTTCATGTTCAATGCCGACATGAGAAAAGCGGATGACGGGTCCGGAGAGAATTACTATCAGCAAAAATTTATCGAGAGTACGGATAAATCGGATCCAACGTATGGTCTTGGCGTGAATCTCTCCAATAATTATCTGATCTCTGTTTGCCGCTTTTTCGGAAACGGCACTGAAGAATCCGACTGGAATAATAACGGACCAAATATTGAATTTGATGGATGGGGTCTTGCTCTGTGGGGCGCAGATCAATATGTCAAAGCAACCGGGGACACATCTTTCCTGAACACTTACTGGCATAAGCTGAAAACACGTGACGCCGATCTGCTTGAAGAATTAATTGATAAAGATACTGGATTGATGCAGCCGGATTCTTCAATTTGGGAAGAGCATTGGAAACCATTTGAAAATATCGGAAACGCACCTGCTCGGCAGCATTTTGCTTATACGAATATTACGACCTATCAAGGGTTTAAGTCTGCGGCACATCTAGCCAGTTTAGCAGGTGATACGGAATCCGCAGCTAAGTATACTCAAGATGCAGTGAATCTGCAAAAAGCGATTTTGGACCATTTTGTTGTGGATACGAATGGTGCCCAGACAATCGCTTCCTCTTTGGAGAGAAAAAGTGATCCGTTGAAATTTAACGATGGTTCAACGGTTGAAGCGATCAACTTCGGCCTTGTGGATCCTTCGAGTGATCTGGCAAAGGGCATGATCAATGCCTTTGATAACAACCTGAGAATTACTACGGGCAGCACCCCGGGATACAAACGCGATCAAGACGGGGATACCTATGATTCCCGAGAGTGGGGATTTATTGATCTGAGAATCGCCGGCGCACTTGCCAGAATGGGAAACAACAGTCAAAGCAAGACTTTGCTGGATTGGATGACCAGCCAGGCTACGGCGAATTATGATCTGATTCCGGAACTGCTTGACTGGAATACGCAAGATTACGCCGGTTCTGTGCCAATGGCCGGTTTTGGCTCCGGGTCGTACATCCTTGGCATTAACGACTACTACAATCAGCAGGCAAGCAAAGCAGAACTTGCAGCAACGCAAGCCGTGGAAAAAGCGGAGGCTAGCAAGGCTCAGGATGACGTCGATACGGCTCGAACGCTTGTTCAGGAACTCGCAGACGGTGCGGTGAAAACAGATCTGACCAATCGGCTAAATGCCGTTCAACATGCGATTGATACAGATAAAGCTGAACGTGCAGCAACGCAAGCCACGGAAAAGGCAGAAGCAAGTAAAACTCAAGAAGATATCGATGCAGCCGAAACGCTTGTTCAGAAGTTAGCAGATGGTTTGGTAAAAATGGATCTGACCAAACGATTAGACGCGGTCCAGAACATCATTGATAAGAATAAAACGGAACATGTCGCAACACTAGCGGTGGAGAAGGCAGAAGCGAGCAAAGCTCAGGAGGATATTGATGCAGCCGAAACGCTTGTTCAGAACTTAGCGGATAGTGCTGTAAAAACGGATCTGACCAAACGCTTGGATGCGGTCCAGAACGCCATTGATAAGGATAATGCGGAACGCGCGGCGACGAGTGCGGTAGAGAAAGCAGAAGCGAGCAAATCCCAAACAGATGTTGACCATGCAAGAACTTTGGTGGAGAAACTAACATCAGGTGATGTGAAAACGAAGCTCACAAACCGATTAGATCAGCTTCAACATGCGATTGATCTTCGTAAGGCAGTGTCCGAAGCGGTTGATGCCGTTCAGAAAGCAGAATCAATCAAATCCCGCGAAAATGTGGATACTGCCCGTAAGCGTGTTAACCTGCTGCCTGCAGGAAGTCTCAAAACTGAACTGCTTGTGCATCTGGCTGTGATTCAGGCAACGATCAAACCGGAACAGAAAGCATTTAAATTTTTCACAGCCTATTTGATTAAAAAGCACGCGGTACGCACTGGGGCATCGATTCACGCAAAGGTTGTCAAAACGCTTCCAGCGGGAACGGCGGTAAAGGTCCTCAAAACAGGTAAATGGATAACGATCAGCGATCAAGGCAAGAAACGCTATGTTTGGGGCAGCGATGTCAAAAAACGCTTGTTTACCGGACTATTGGTGAAAAAACATGCCTTTCGGTCGGGAACTTCATCGAGTGCCCACGTGATCAAGAATTTAAAAAAGAAGACATCCGTCAACGTTCTGGCTAAGGGCAAGCATTGGGATAAGGTCGTTTATAGTGGAAAAGTTGGTTATGTTTGGAGCAAAGATATTAAGCAAAAATAATACGCGTTGAAGTTTGAGCTGCTGATGAGTGACTTATTGAGATAATGAACATTTTTAATAATGAAAGGGGTTACGTTATGTTTGAGAAAAAGCTGTTCAAAAGTATGCTTTCTCTGATTTTGAGCGTAGTGCTCCTGCTGCCAATGCTGCTCAGCCCGATCAGTGTACATGCAGATTCCGCTGATGGCTTGTCTTTAGATGGCCGAACGCCATTAATCGTCAGCGGGTACACTAAAGAAAATGACGGAATCAAGCTTGATCTCGGGAGTAACTATGACGGATACATTCGCTTGCTTACACCAACGATGTCCAAAGTGTCTGTTTTAAAAAAAGGCGAATCAGAATATATTTCTCCGGGCATTGCGAAGAAAGATTGGAACGCGCCGAATTTTACGGTCAGCGAGAGCGATGACGCCTATTTGCTCGCTACCGATAAAATCAATATCTATATCAACAAAAAGCCTTTTGGTGTGAAATACACGGATAAACAAGGAAATGTAATTAATGAAGATTTCATGGATAAAGGAAGCGGTTATGACAATAACGGTAAGCCCTATGTCTATAAGAAACTGAACCCAAGTGATCGGGAAAGTTTTTATGGATTTGGGGAACGCGCAGGCAATCTGAATAAGTACGGAGAAAAAATGACCCTTTGGAATACCGATGCGTATGGGTACGACAACAACACGGACAGTTTGTATACGTCCATTCCGTTTTTCATCGGACTCAAAGATCAGAAAGCCTACGGTATTTTCTTTGACAATACGTACAAGTCGCATTTTGATATGGCTCGTGAAAACAATGGCTATTACTATTTCTATGCGGATGGCGGCAAGCTGACGTACTATTTTATCTATGGCCCGAAAATCCAGGATGTGCTCAATACCTACACCGATCTTACGGGTAAAATGAACAAGCCACCGCTCTGGTCGCTCGGATTCCAACAGAGCAAATACGGTTATACACCTGAAGAATTATTGAATGTTGCTCAGACTTATCGCGACAAAAATATACCGTTAGATACGATGGTATTTGATATTAATTATATGAATGGATACCGTGTATTCACCTGGGATACTCAGTATAAGAAGGTATTGAGAACGTTGAAGGACGAAGGGTTCCGTGCCGTGACCATCGTTGATCCTGGTGTCAAAGCGGATAATAATTACTCCGTCTATTATGATGGCATTAAAAATAATTATTTTGCCAAAAACCCGGATGGTTCCGTTTTTCATGGTACCGTCTGGCCAGGGGATTCCGTATTCCCTGATTTTTCAAGAGAAGAGGTTCGAAACTGGTGGGGCAATAACCAGTCGGCGCTTCTTAACGCCGGTGTTGACGGAATTTGGAATGATATGAATGAGCCGTCGATTTTTAATGGTCCTGGAGGTACGGCTCCGCTTGATGTTGTGTTTGGCTATCAAACCTCAGCCGAATTCCATAATATTTTTGCCCATGAAGAGAATCATGCCGCCTATGACGGATACCTGCGACTGAAACCGAATCAGCGGCCATTTATACTTACTCGTGACATGTATGCCGGCACTCAGCGCTACGCTGCGATTTGGACCGGAGACAATCAGAGCGATTGGGAGCACTTGGCCATGAGTATTCCGATGAACGGGAACATCGGCCTTTCCGGGCAGCCATTTGTAGGAAATGATATCGGCGGTTTTGCCGGCCCGCGCGCAACGCCTGATTTGTTTGCCCGCTGGATTGAAGTTGGTTCGCTTGTACCATTCGCACGTGACCATTATTCGATTGACAAGAAAGATCAGGAACCATGGCAGTTTGGCAAGCAAGTTGAGGACATCACCCGCAAATACATTAGCCTGCGTTACCAGCTGCTTCCGTATCTCTATAACGCTTTTATTACTGCTTCTGAAACAGGTGCACCTGTTCAGCAGCCGCTGGTCTATCAATTCCAGAATGATGGAAACACGTACAACATCAATGATCAGTTCATGCTTGGCAATAGCATCATGGTTGCGCCTGTGGTTTCAGAGGGAAAAACGAGCCGAAAAGTGTATCTCCCTGAAGGGGCAAACTGGATTGATTACTGGACCGGCAAGTTCTATAACGGGGGACAGACGATTACACGTGATGCTGATTTGGGGACTATGCCGATCTATGTAAAGGATGACTCGATCATTCCGACACGTGATGTTCAACAAAGTACCGAAGAAAAACCTTTGACAAACCTGATTCTGGATACGTATCTTTCGAGTGGGGCACAGAGCGCCTTCTACGAAGATGACGGCGAAACATTTAATTATCAAAAGGGTGCGTACAATACCACACAGTTTGATCTGAAGAAAAACGGAGACATAATTTCTTTTGCACAAAATAAAACAAAGCAAGGTTATGATTCAAAAATCAAGTCCTATACACTCAAGCTACATGGCACAACTGAACCGTATTCAATCACAGCCGGCGGCGCGAGCTTTACGAAAGAGAAGAACGCGAACGATCTCGACCAGGATCAGAGAGGATATTATTTTGACTCAGATTCGAGTACGCTCTATGTACGTATTCCGGCATCAGAGGAACATAACGTGCAAATCGTCATTGCGTCGTCCGTTGAAGAAGCCAAAGCTGCGGTTGCCAAAGTAGAAGCGAGCAAATCCCAAAGTGATGTCGATGCGGCACAAACTCTGGTTGAGCGACTCGCCGATGCGCAGGTAAAAGCGGATCTAAGCAGCAAACTCAAGGCAGTTCAGCAGGCTATTGATACAGCTAAAGCTGAACAAGCGGCGACGGCAGTTGTTGAGAAAGCAGAAGCGAGCAAATCTCAACCAGATGTTGACGCGGCCAATACGCTTGTTGAGAAACTCGCAGCAGGTGATGTAAAGACGAATCTGCTCAAGCGTCTGGATGCGGTTCAAGAATTGATCGCTGAAGGTACGGCAACAAGCGCTGTTGTAAAAGCGGAATCGAGTAGACTTCAGAGTGATTTGAACGATGCCCGAGCTTTAGTTGATAAATTAGCAAACGGCAGCGTGAAAAATAGTTTGTCGGATCGATTAGATACTGTTCAGCAGCTCATAAACAAACAAGCCAAAGATCGATTTATTGCTGCGACGACTGCAGTTGAAAAGGCAGAATCGAGTAAGTCACAGAAAGATGTTGATGCTGCGCAGACACTGGTCAATCAGCTACCTTCCGGGAGTCTCAAGACTGAACTACTCTGGCATCTGAGTATGGTACAGCTGACGATCGACAAGAAGGTGAAGCACGACAAAGCGACGTCCTTCACCGGTTATCTCACACAAAAGCAGGCGGTGCGTGTCGGGGCCTCGACAAAAGCACGGAAGGTTGCCACTCTTCCGAAAGGTACGGCCGTCAAAGGACAGAAAAGTGGTTCCTGGATAAAGATCAGTTATAAAGGTGCGAAATGCTATGTCTGGGGCAAAACGATCAACAAGTCCTTGTTTACAGGAAAGCTTACGAAAAAACATACCTTGTACTCAGCAGCTTCAAAGAAATCACATGTCATTAGGAATTTGAAAAAGAATACCAAGATCATCGTACTGACGAAGGGCAAATACTATTATAAAGTGGTCTATAGTGGGAAAATAGGTTATGTCTGGGGCAAAGATGTGAAGAAATAATCAGGATCTATGATTTATAAAGTAAAAAAGCATAGGGTGAAAATTGAAACCGATTAGCCAATCAGTACGCGGCTGATCGGGTTTTTTCTAGCTTTAGATATTCAATCAATATATGACCTAAGAACCGGTATATATTATCTGAAATTATGGAAAGTTCTGGAATCATCTGTATCTCGTAATCTCTTTATTGTACAATTTGAAAATAGCAGCTTTGGAGACTAGTAGGAGAATTCTTGAGATGTTTTCCATCTCAATTTATAAAGTAACGGTCTTTGCTTTTACATGTGTTTTATCGGTTCGCTGAGGTGTCCCTATACGAACGTTATTCGGAATGTATATTGCGTGAAATAAAAACATGAATATTGGAAGGTCGGATGGCGCTGAAGTCTAATTAGGAAAGGAATTTGATTCGTTTGAAACGAGAATTATGGATTCACACGATCACGGTGTGTACGGGAATCTATCTCATCTATTATCTTTGGTGGAGGTTGGGAACTTTCAATCCAGCTGCGATGATCTTTTCCATTGTTTTTTTTGCAGCTGAAGCTCATGGAATCATGAACTTTCTATTATTTTCTTTTATGACATGGCGTTTGAAAGAAGAACAGCCCTTGCCGCCAAGTGCTCCTGTTAAGGTCGATGTGTTTGTGCCCACTTATAACGAAAGTATTGAAATACTAGAAGCTACGTTAATCGGATGTAAAAATATGTCCTATCCCCATCAAACTTTTGTACTTGATGATGGAAAACGTTCGGAAGTACGAAAGCTAGCTGAATCTTTGGGCTGTGCATATATTACCCGACCAAATAACGATCATGCAAAGGCGGGGAATATTAATCACGCTTTATTACAAACGGACGGAGAGATTATTGCAATATTCGATGCAGACACTGTCCCGCAACCTGATTTTTTTGATAAAACATTAGGTTATTTTAAAGATGAAAAGGTTTCTGTCGTTCAACTTCCTCAAGAATTTTATAATCTTGATTCAGTTCAACATATTGCAAGTCGTTTTTCATGGCATGAACAGCAGCTGTTTTATCGCGTGATTCAGCCTGGAAAGAATAATCTCGGTGCTCCATTCTGGTGCGGAAGCCCTTCACTTGTGAGGAGAACTGCACTTGAGGATGTTGGCGGGGTGGCCACTGAGTCGGTTACTGAAGATCTTCAGACGTCATTAAGGCTAAACGCGAAAGGCTGGAAAATAAAATATCATCATGAAGTCTTAGCCTATGGCATTGCGCCGCAGACCTTAACAGCTTTCAGTGTACAGCGATTGCGCTGGGCTCAGGGAGGCATGAAGATTTTCTTCAGCAAAGAAAATCCTTTGATTTTACCTGGACTTTCCTGGAAGCAGAGATTGAGCCATTTTGCTTCAATGTGGACCTATTTTGATTCATATCAAAAGCTTATATTCCTGATTATTCCATCCTGGTGTTTGTTGTCCGGGCAATTGCCAATGTCTGTAAGCCCGATTACATTTTTATACTACTGGTTGCCTTATTTCGTCCTTGGGATGATTGCCAATGTTGCATCGGGAAGAGGATACTTCAGGTATTTCGCTGTCGAACGGTTTAATATTCTAAAAATGTTTTTATTTATTCGTGCCACACTCTTCGCTGGATTACAAAAACAGCTGAAGTTCAAAGTCACTCCGAAAACTGTGGAAGTCTCAGTGAAAAAGCAGGATATGATACGGCTCAATCCGCTATTTGTATGCTTTCTCTTTTGTGCTCTGTCCATTATTTACGGATCAATCTCATTTGCATTTAATTTATCTGATCTAGATACACTGGCTGCAGTATTTTGGGTGTTATTAAATACTGGGTTGTATGGATTTACCATATTATCGGTATTGAACCGTAAATATATGAGAAATGACTATCGTTTTCCTCTTGAATTACGAGGGACAATAAAAATGGGGAATAAACATGCGCTACCGGTGCAAGTAACCAATTTGTCGATGAATGGTGCAGGCTTTGTTATCCCTGCAGAATACAACTTGCCCGATCAGGTTACCTTAAAACTAAACTTGAATCGTCCTGTAACTCTTAACATTAATGTTCTTCACGTTTCTCATTTAAAACAGGGAAACAAAATGGTTGGATCTGAGATCTCATCGATGTCTCAATCCGCACGCCATGCATTAGTTGAATACTTGTATATTCATGTTCCAAGAGTGAAAGAGATTGAAGCTGGAACAGTTCCAAATCCTATCTATTCGGAAGCATTGTCCTTCACGGGGAAATAAATTGAATCAAGGCTTATCTGAATTTTATTTAGAACCAATAACCGGAGAGAAAAACATGTCCTCTTTCTCCCCGGTTTATTACCGTGTAAATGTGTAGGAATACGGAGTTGGCCAATAGTAAATACAAATCAGTAGAGGTGAATCAGTGTGAAGAAAACCATTTTACTTTTCATGGTGCTTTTATTATCTTTTGTCATCACAGCATGTTCAAACCCAAAGACCACTAGTGATGATCAGTCAGTATCTTCGAAAAAGATGACAAAAATTAAAGATGGGTATGCACCGCTCGAGCCTCAGCGTGGTATCTATTTTGGAATCGTTAGAGATGATATCACGAGGAAAAGTATTCACAGCTATGATGCAAAAATAGGCATTACCCCGGCTTCTTATGTGACTTTTGTTAAATTCCCAATGAGACAGCAGGATATTGATAAGTTAAATGCTTTAACCAAAGAAATTGCCCCAACAGGCGGTATTTTATTAATTACATTGGAACCTTTAGACGGACTTAAAGCTATAAGTAAGAAGGACGATCGTGACTTTGCTGCGCTCTGTGCGAAAATTGAAAAACACGGACTTGGTGTTATGGTGCGTTTTGCTCATGAAATGAATGGTTCTTGGTATCCTTGGAGTCAGCAACCAACCTTATACAAGGAAAAATTTCGTTCGCTGGCAAAATATATCCACGCCAAAACCCAAAATACAGCCATGCTTTGGGCACCAAACAGTGGCGGTGGTTACCCATTTTCCGGAGGACCTTACGAAGCAAAACGCGGCACTAATGATTTTTCAGTGCTCGATACGGACAAGAATGGTAAATTAACGATGCAT
The DNA here is from genome assembly GCF_000497245.1 of Sporolactobacillus laevolacticus DSM 442. Lineage (GTDB taxonomy): Bacteria > Bacillota > Bacilli > Bacillales > Sporolactobacillaceae > Sporolactobacillus > Sporolactobacillus laevolacticus. The sequence goes on along the minus strand of NZ_AWTC01000015.1, from coordinate 42,040 downwards.
GACGATATGTACACGCCCTATTATCCAGGGGATGATGCAGTTGATTGGGTCGGAATGTCCGTCTATCACTGGGGTAATAAATATCCGTGGCTCGAGAATGAATTGCCCGAGGCTAGAAGTTTTACCGATTATATCACCGGTAATTATAACGGCTTAGGTGGCTACATGAGTGCGGTACCCGATTTTTACGCTTTGTTTTGTAGTGACGGCACCCATAAAAAACCAATGGCGATCACTGAAACGGCTGCATTTTATAACACGAAGCAAAAAGGAGCAAGTGAACTTGCGATTAAGCGTGCTTGGTGGAATCAGGTTTTTAATACTTTCGGTGATACAAAACAAGCCTTGGACCTATCGGTTCACTTTCCTAAGATCAAGATGATCAATTGGTTTGATATCAAGAAAAAAGAGATGGAAGCCAAAGGAAATCGTGTTGATTGGAGAATAACGGGAAATAAAAAAATACAATCCGCTTTTGTTCATGACTTACATCTTAAAAATGGAAAGAATAAATACTTACTCTTTGCGAAAGAATTTCGCGCACAGCAAAAATAACAGAATTTGTAACGTCGTCCCTCATATCACGGATCACTATTCCGCATTATAGCTAAGTTTGTAACCGCCTGCGCTTTGCAGGCGGTTATTCGATTTTTTATTGCAGATGTGAAATTCTGATCTGAAAAGATATGAAATTTCTTAAAAGCCACCAAAAATGTGTTTTATTAGAAGCTGGCAGTGTTTTGAAAACGCTTTATTTCGGCGGTTAGTGTGCTATTTTACAAGCTAAGTGTTTTGTATTTTTGATTTAGTGACCAAAAGGTTGTCCATACTGAAATCCATTCCCGCTCCTTTTTCCCTTTGGACCAGGATTGCTACTGCCGGATACCAAACGATATGAAAACGACACACAAACTGGAACGAAAATTGCTACAAATCAAATGGATAGTCCGCACAGAGAAAACGTAAGCTGCCTGTTGACTGAAGTCTGGGCTATTCGAGCTTAGTACGAGATGGGCAAATCATTTTTTGATTGACGGATCATGTTGCATAAGCGGTGATGAAAATGAAAGCGCTTAAACCAAGGAGGAGTTAACGTGAGGAAAATAGTGAAGGTATGGATCGCGCTGCTTTTAATTCTTGGCATTACTTTGCCGGTTCTATCTACCAAGGCAAAGGCGGAAGATGCTTATTATCAAGAACCCTACCGTGATCAATACCATTACTCGGCACAACAAAATTGGCTGAATGATCCGAACGGATTGATCAAATATGACGGTGTTTATCATATGTTCTATCAGTATAATCCGTATGGCAATCAATGGGGCAACATGACCTGGGGGCATGCGACAAGTACGGATCTTGTTCACTGGAAGGAACAACCTGTAGCTATTCCGGAAAGTGATGACAATGCATGGGTCGATTTCTGGATGAAGACGAAGGATGACGCGAAACCCGTTCATTATATTGGGCGCCCGACGACAAACTGGGACGCTGGAAATCCAAACGGGAAGCGGTATATATTCAGCGGATCTGTCATTTTGGATAAAGATAATGTTGCGGGATTCGGCAAGAATACACTGATTGCTTACTATACAAGTACTTACCAGGTCGCTGTTAGAGATGATGATTATAGTAAAGATTCATGGGGTAATTATTTGGGTGTCCGAGAAGTACAGGAACAAAATATGGCTTATAGTACGGACGGAGGCAAAACCTTTACAAAATATAACCATCAAAATCCGGTGATCCCGGTGACTCAAGTGCCGACAAGCGATGCCGGCAACTTCCGTGATCCGAAAGTAGTTTATGACGAAGCAAACAAGCAGTGGGTGATGCCGCTTGTATCCGGACAGGAGGTCGATATCTTTACTTCAACTAACCTAAAGGATTGGACATATCAATCGGCGATCAAACGGGAACATGATGTTGGAAACGGAGTTTGGGAGTGTCCTGATTTGATCCCCATGAAGGTTAAGGGAACGAACCAAACGAAGTGGGTGTTATCGATCAGTGTTCAACAGGGTGCACCTGCCGGCGGTTCAGGCATGCAGTATTTTATCGGCAATTTTGATGGAAAGACGTTCATTCCTGAAACAAAGGATACAATGAAGAATCCACAATGGCTGGACTATGGTGAAGATTTCTATGCCGGAGTCACTTTTGGCAATACGCCTGGTCGCACGATTATGCTGGGATGGATGTCGAACTGGTCCTATGTTGGTGAACAAAAGACATCGCCATGGCATGGTGAAATGACTCTGCCTAGAGAACTTTCATTGGAAAAACAAGGAGACAGCTATGTACTGAAACAGCAGCCTGTTGGTGAAGTGGATGACACTCTTAGTCAGGGGACGATTTCTTTAGGTGACAGAAAAATAAACGCCACCTCAAAAATATATAAGACGTCTCAAATTAACAATTTCTCGGGCACACAGTATAAAGTGAGCGCTGATTTTTCATGGAAGGATAAAAAGAAACCGAATCGTTTCGGATTCAATCTCAGAGAATCGGAGGATGGTTCAAAGTATATTACGGTTGGCTATGATCCACGCAGTCAGTTGGTATATATCGATCGAACAACCGATGGAGAAAATATCAGCCGGTCAAATAGCAAAGTGAAATTAGAGGGAGATCCAACGAACGTGAAGCTAACCGTTTATGTGGATACGTCTTCAATCGAAGTGTTTGTAAACGATGGTGAAAAAGTCCTGACACAAGTTGTCTACCCAAATCCTGATCATCCGCTTGATTCGAAGAAGTTGTCTTTCTTTGCTAGCAATGGAAAAGTCGCGATCACTCATGCGATCGCTTCACATTTCAAAAGCATCTGGGAGAAATGATCCGTCAAAGTCTGATCTGAAGCAATACAACAAATGAGCAACCTTTGACACGCGTTAGATGGAACTATATCCGAAGGAAATAACGGGTTTAATCGGGTGGGGCAAAGAAGAAAAGAACGGTATGACAACGTCTTGGAGAGGCCGCTGAGCTTTAGAGCTGCTGGCCTCTTTTTGTTGTGAGGAAATAAAATAAAAACGTTTTCAGAAGAGGAGAGAACGGAATGAGTCACATGAATATGGTTAAACATATATCGATTATTTTAGCTGTGTTGCTGTTGTCCCTTACAATTTCTCATCCTGACCTCGCTGTTGCCAAACAAAATATCGATCCCAACACTTCCACTGCTGAACTCAATTATCGACCAACCTATCATTTTACCGTTCCTAGTGAATGGATGAATGATCCGCAGCGTCCGGTATATGTGAATGGACATTACAACTTTTACTATCTGTACAACGGAGATTATTCAAAAAATATCATTGGGACTTCTTATCACTTGGCTCAATCAAATGATCTTGTCTCGTTTCAAGATAAGGGGGATGCGATTCCAAAAGCGCTTGCTCCGGATGGAAAGAGTATCTGGAGCGGATCAACGGTTGTTGATGAAAGAAATACGGCTGGATTCGGAAAAAATGCGGTGGTCAGCATTGTGACCGCTCTAGATGCCACAAAACCGGACCGCCCACAGGCACAGTTTTTGTATTACTCTATCGATGGCGGGGAACATTTTAAGGCCTACGGCCAGCAGCCCGTTCTTGCCAATCCGGGGAAAACAGATTTCAGAGACCCGAAAGTTGTATGGGATCCTGAAAACAATCGATGGGTCATGGTGTTAGCAGAAGGTAATCAACTCGGATTCTATCAATCTAAGAATCTGGTTCACTGGGAGAAGACCGGAACATTTTCGAAAGATAATCTTGGTGTATTTGAATGCCCTGACCTTTTTCAAATGAAAGCGGATGATGGTTCAATTCATTGGATCCTTGGTACAGGTGCTAATGGTAAAAGCATCGGCGAGCCCAACACATATGCCTATTGGGTCGGCAATTTCGATGGCAAAACCTTTCGTCCGATAAATGAGAAGGAGCAATGGCTTGATCAAGGATGGGACTGGTACGCGGGCGTGACATGGGAAAATTACAGTAAAGATAATGATCCACTAACCAATCGCTATGCAATCGGATGGATGAATAACTGGGATTATGTCACGAACACAGTAACCTGGGAAAAAGAAGGATTCAATGGAACGGATTCTCTTGTTCGCGTGATCAATTTGAAAAAGGAAGGAACAGGTTATCATTTATACTCCGCGCCGAACCCTAATCTTGAAGCGTACACGAAAACAGAAAAAACGCTTCCTAATCAGTCGGTGAATGGAACAAAGGAAAAGACAAGAGTAATCGGTACGGGCGTTTCCTATGAGCTTTCATTTAACCTACAAACGAAAAATACGAATCATGCAGGGATCCGTTTCAGGCAATCGGCTGACGGAACACGTTTTGTTGAGCTTGGATTCGATGGTAAAGAGATTTATTTGGATCGATCTTCTACCCCTAATCCTGATCAGTATCTCAAGCGATTTGAACGCACAACCGTTCTAAATGATCAATGGGCGACCAAGAATGACCAACAGGTACATCATGTCCAGTTGTTCGTAGATAAAACAACAGTCGAAGTGTTTATCGATAATGGAAAGTATGTGATGAGTGATGTTATCAATTCAGAACTGAACGATGATTTAATCACTTTATTTTCTGATGCTTCCACTGTTAAATTAACAAATCTGAGACTGAGTACGTTTAATCAAATACAAGATTGAGGATAGAGGATTTTAACAATAAACAGAAGGTCTGTTTATGATCTACCTGGGATTTTCATGCTACAAAGTTGAGTGACGATGTACTAGAATAAAAGGTAAAGATTAATGAACAGTTGAATGACTAAATCACATGGACAAAGGGATGGCACGATGCAGCAAAAGAATTCACATGCGGCTTGCACGACAGTTCTTGTCGGCAAAGGTGCGACACTTGACGGCTCAACGATGATTGCGCGGAACGGGGACAGCTATGAAGTACTCGTTCCGAAAAGGGTAACGGTACATCCGCACCAAGTCTTGGAAAAAGATGAAGTCTATGTGTCGCCAGGCAATCGATTTACAATCACGCTTCCAAAAGAACGTTACCGATACACTGGGATTCCGGATCGAGAGGATCGCTATGTGACGTTCGAAGACGCGGGCATTAATGAAAAAAATGTCGGCATGAGTGCGACAGAAAGCATCTATGGTAATCCCCGTGTGTTGGGGTATGATCCGCTTGTCGAAAACGGTATTGCTGAAGATTGTATGGTGACAGTTGTGCTTCCGTACGTTACATCGGCACGTGATGGTGTGCGTAGGCTTGGTGAAATTGTCGAGACTTATGGTGCAGCAGAATCTAACGGTGTATTATTCTCAGATAAAGATGAAGTTTGGTACATGGAAATCGCTACGGGGCATCAATGGGTGGCGCAGCGTATTCCCGATGATTCCTATGCGGTCGTTGCAAATCAGACAGCGATTCAAGAAATCGATCCGGATGACAAAGATAATTTCATGTTGGCCTCACATTTGATAGAATTTATCGATAAGTACCACTTGAATACCGGCTTTGATACGATCAACTTCAGAAACATTTTCGGCACACAAACGCTCTTTGATCATCACTACAATACACCGCGTGTCTGGTACGGGCAGAAATACTTGAATCCGGAATGTGAGCAGGATCCGATGTCTAATGACCTGCCGTTTCTGCGTAAAGCAAATCGTAAAATTGGTGTGGAAGACATTGCCTATATTCTGGACTCGCATTACCAGGAGACACCCTATGATCCGCTTGGTAGCGGGAGTGAAGCAGAACGAACGACTTTCCGCGCCATTTCACTGAATCGGACACAGGACTCGCATATTTTGCAGATTCGTCCGAATGTTCCTGATGAACTCGCGGGTATTCAATGGGTATCGCTCGCCGGCACCTTCAGCCCTTATGTTCCGTTTTATACAAACATCACATCGGTGCCTGAAGCTTATGCGGTCACACCGATGAAATTATCACTTTCATCAGCCTATTGGCTCTATAAAACGATTCCTGTAATCGTCGAACCGCATTATACAGCGTTTTTGAAGCAGGTGCTCGATTACAAAGATCATTTGCATAGCCAATTTCTGGGTAAGATCGCACAGGCAGACAAAGAGGCGGAAAACGCGGACCAAGAAAAAATCACCGGTATTCTGACGGATGCCAGCAATCAGAATGCTGAGTTGGCACTGCGTAAGACGCGCGAACTTTTGCAGGAATTAACGACAGCGTCTATGTCGCTGTCGAAACTGACCTTTAGTATGGATAAGAACTTGTGAGCAATTGAAAAGATGAACTGTACCCCTAGTAAACTTCAGTGCGTTTACTAGGGTTTTATTCTGTATATGATCAGAGTGAGCTTAATGGCCGGGATAGAATTGCATGGACGATTTCCATAAAATGTGAGAAAATTAAAATAGCCTATTGGGTAATGATCCACGTGAAATACGGCCTCATAGCTTTAGCCTCGGTTCATGCGGCTTTTGATATCGCATCAATCTTTAAACAACTCTTAGCAATCTATAAACCTATTAATCGTTTTTTTCTACATATAAGGTAGATCACGAAAGGAAGGAGCTTGAAAATTACATATGCGTAAATTTATTACAGGTATGCTGGTCCTTGTGTTCGTGTTTGCCGCTTTTTTGCCAATTGAAAATCACGCGTATGCGCGTACTTTATACAGTGCTTATGTCAAATCGTATACGCTGAAGGTTCGAAGTCAGTCAAGCACGCATTACCGGACACTGCGCACATTAACTATGGGAAACAAAGTAAAGGTGACTGGAATAAGAGGTGCCTATTCCAAGATCAGCTATGGCAAAACCACGGGTTATGTACAGACGAGTAGTCTAAGCAGGCAAAAGTATAAAGCATATAATGCTTATGTGACGGTTTACACGTTAAAGGTCCGCAGCAATGCAAGTGTCCACTATGCGGTTAGACAAACACTGACCTTAGGTAACCAAGTTACGGTTGTAGGCAAAGGGAATAAGTACGCACTTATTAGTGCGGGCGGAACAAAAGGTTATGTGCAGAATAAGTACCTAACGACGACTCCTTTTTCTCCCTATACAGCTTACGTACTCTCGCCAACACTAAAAATTCGCGATCATGCTAGTACAAAATATCAGGTGCTGCGGACGATGCAAATCAGGGATCAGGTGACGGTTATCGGAAAAGGAAATAAGTATGCTCTGGTTCAGGTTGATGGGACGACCGGTTATGTTCAGGCGAATTATCTTGGCTCGACACCTCCTCCGGATCTTGGTTATGTGACGACCCAGTATCCGTACACACTTAGCGACGCGGTTAATAAGCAAATGAGCACGTCTCCACAGACGGATGCAAAGTACAGTCTGTTTGTTCCAAAAAGTAATCTTTTCTTTGATGGAAGCCAGTGGTTAACAACAGCTGATACGGGTGTTCGAGGCGGTGCCGATAATAATGCATGGGTAGTTACACAACTGGCGCAGGGGAAACCAGTTCAAGTGTTGCAGTTTGATAACAATGACTGGTACCAAGTGAAATTCAACACAGGATGGGTAAACGCGTCGCCTTCCGATGTGCAATATAATCTTGATCCTAATAACTTTCCGAACGGTACCGATGGAGCGTTTCAATTTTTGAATCTCTCGGCACCAACTGCCGTTAATGCGGACGAAGTGAATAATAAAATTTTAAATGGCAGAGGCATTTTGGCCGGTAAAGCGGCAGCCTTCATTCAAGCGGCAAATGAACAGCACATCAATGAGATTTATCTGATTGCGCATGCGCTGCTCGAAACAGGAAACGGATCGTCACCACTCGCAAATGGAATTCAGGTCTCAAGTATAAACGGACAGCCGGTTGAATCAAAAACTGTATACAATATGTTCGGCATAGGAGCTGTGGATTCCGATCCGAATACCAAAGGTGCTGAATTTGCCTATCAACAGGGCTGGTTCACACCGGAGGCTGCGATTATCGGCGGCGCCCAATTTATCGGAAGTAATTACATCAACAGTACTGTGTACCATCAGGACACACTCTATAAAATGCGTTGGAATCCGGCAAAGCTTGGTCCCGCGACGCACCAGTATGCCTCCGATATTGGCTGGGCGATCAAACAAGCAACCATTATCAAAGGTTTATATGGTCTCCTTTCCACTTACACATTAAAATTTGATGTGCCGAGATATAATTAAAGATTTGCAATAAGGTTGGTCTTGGTCTCTAAAGATAACTAACCTGACGCTGAGCGAGAACATTTGTTTTCTTGCTCAGCTTTTTTTCATGGATAAGAACATGTTCCTCGGCTCATGATAAGACAAGAGTACGTACATAATTTTTCCATGGGAGATGCGTTCAATGACCAATGATGAAATATTGACTGAACTTGGTTCAGAGGCGGTTCTTAATTACGAGCGGATTACAGCATTGTTTTATTTATTAATGGAAAAGGGGATCATCTCACAGAATGAATTTGATGAAAAATTTAAGAAGGTCCACGAACATTTTGATGACCATTTAAAAGGGATATTCGGTGATGAAATTGAGATTGGGTAACTAATCTAATCGCTTTGCTTCTTGTATTTCTGACTCCACGACAATGGTGTATGATGAGTTTAAGAGAAGGCTTGTTTGCCGGACTGGCCCATACATAATTGGAATGGAGTGATCACAAGATGAAAATTGCTGTTATTGGTGCAGGAGCGATGGGATTACGTTATGGTGTGTTGCTTCAGGAAGTGGGAAATGATGTTGATTTTGTTGAACCGTGGGAACCGAGTTATCGAGCGATCCGCAAACAAGGAGGGGTCTATGTCTCACGTGATCATCAGAATCAGCACCTAGTACCGGTTGATGTATACTTACCGTCGGAATATGATCAGAATCCGGAACTTGTGATTTTATTTACGAAGCAGATGCAGTCGGATGAAGCCATGCACGCCTGCAGCCATTTTATTGGCGAGCACACTTATGTATTGACCAATCAGAACGGAATCGGATCCGTTGATGTGATCAGGAAGTTTGTGCCTGATGAACGAATTATCGCCGGCATCGCTTTGATTGCTACTGTACTTGACGCACCGGGAAAAGTTGACTTCATGGGTGCTAAAGGCGCGGCACATACCCAGTTGGTCAATGTGACTGAAAAACCGGATGCCTTCACATTGAAGGTCGTTCAGGAATTTGAAAAAGCAGGAATGAATCCAACACTGCAGACCAATTACAAGGGCACTCTGTGGTCCAAGCTCCTGATGAACTCAGTCATTAATACACTGTGTACCTTGATGGACATCACAATGGGCGAGTATGTTGCTTATTCAGGAGCGCATGCACTAACGCGCCGTCTGATTGAAGAAGGATACGAAGCAGGACGGGCAGACGGCGTTCAGTTCATGCAGAGCCGTGAAGAAATGGCGAAAATCATTGAGCATGAGAGCTCAAAGGTCAATCCGCTTCATCGTCCGTCTATGTATCAGGATATGGTGAACGGCCGCCCGACCGAGGTGGACTATATTAACGGCTATATTGTCAAAGCTGCGAAGAAGCACGGATTAGAGGCGAAAAGTCACGAAATGCTTGTTGATCTGCTCCATTTAGCAGAACAGGTTCAGCAGTTGAAATCGACGGACGCGGCAGATTGATTCAAGAAAAATTTAAAAAACTGTATTAGATCTGAAAAAGATCGTTCATTTCTTTTTTTGTTGTACAGCATGCAAAAGTTCTAAATAAGCAGAGGAAACCGGATCAGTTCGGTTTCTCCTGCTTTATTTTTTCTATGCAACACGAGCATCTTGATCTTTAATGAAGTGACACAGTAAAATAAGTGGGTGACTGACGATAATTCTGCCAGCTATTTATTGTTGGCTAAATCAATGTGAGTAAGAGCGTTTAGATACATAAATCGACGAGAACGTACATATGGGGGAGAAGGGTTATTCATTCTTATTTTTATTGATGTCATTTTACCTGTTTTTTTCATTTTTATGTGTGGCTTTATTTTGCAGAAGATATTCAGGTTGGATATTAAACCGATTTCGACACTTGCCGTCTATCTATTATTACCTTTTCTAGTCTTTACTACTTTTTATTCCACACCTATGAATCTTAGTTTCTTTTATATTGTAATCACTTCGACGATTATCATGATCACTTTAATAGTGATTGGCGTGATTGTGTGCAAATGCCTTCACTACAGCAAAAGTGAGATGAATGCATTCCTGTTGTCCACGATTTTTCCGAATAGCGGCAACTATGGCGTTCCGATCATTCTCTTTGCTTTTGGAAAACAGGGTGTGGCCTTTGCAATGCCCCTGATGGTTTTTCACGCGATTCTGATGGGGTTTGTAGGGATCTATATTGCCGCAAATGGACAAGGCAGCACAAAAATGGCGATTAAAACCGTTCTCAGGCAGCCGATGAATTACGTGATCATTCCGGCAATGATCTTGCAGAAATTCCAGATCCATATTCCTGGGAACTTCTTGAAAAGCATTGAATTGGTCAGTGGAACATCCATTCCGATTATCATGATCATTTTGGGAATGCAGCTTGCCAATGTAAAGATCCGAAACATGAATTGGGGACGAATCAGTCTGGCGACGTTTATTCGCCTCATTATTTCCCCGGTCATCGCTTATTTTGTTTGTCTCTTGTTTCCTGTGGACCCTTTGTTGAGGAATGTCATCATTGTCATGGCGGCGATGCCGAGTGCCGCGAATACGACATTGTATGCGATTCAGTTCAATGCTAAACCCCAGTTTGTTTCCAGCTGCACCTTAATTACAACCGTGATCAGTGCGTTTTCGCTGGATGTTCTATTAAACTTTTTTTAGGTTGGGAAAGGCAAGCGAATCTATGATTTGTTATCGAGATGCTTACTAAAAATAATGTCTTGAATTATAAAATGAGCTTTATCCAAACAACATACCTCTTGCGGTCTTCATTCTCGAATCTTATAGGAGGGCTGGCAGATTTTATTTGTATCGTCTTTATTGATGACAATTTCAATGAGTTTTTGATAAGCTTGATTAAACAAAATTAGAAGGATATCTTGAACGTCTTTGTTTAATTTACGGGCAATCTCATAAGAATATATTGGTTGCTTTTCTTTTTTTAGCAAAGTGACGATATCCAGAATGAGTTCGTTCGATGGACGTAATTGGCGTGCCATAATCATCATCTCCTCTAAGTTTATTATCCCAAAGTAATGGATAAAATTTCCTGATGAAAAAGTAATGTAAGATATGTCTATTCTGTTAAATTTGATCAAATCAGAAGAATTGTCATGGGTCTTTTCGAATAGAAAGGCAATCTAAGGTCCTATGAGTTATCATTATTAGGTGACAAATAATGGAATAATGAGGTCAATGTACATGCTTAAAACGATTGTTTTTGATTTTGACGGAACACTGGCGGATTCCAAAGAAGCATTTCTCTCCGCCTATAATCAGATTGCTGAAAGGCATGGTTATCCAGCGATGACTTGGGCTTTGTTTGATGAGTTAAAGAAACTCTCCATTAAAGAGCGATGTTCGATGCTAGGCATTCCCTTACACAAAATTCCTTTTTTGATCGGTGAACTTTCAAAACAGTACAAACAATCACTGAAATACATTCAGATGATGGAAGGCGCTGTCGACATGCTGCGTGAACTCAGTGAATTGGGCTATGCGCTTGCGATCATTTCATCAAACGAAGAAAAAAATATACGCACATTTCTACAGATTCATGAGCTTAACTATTTCTCTACGATTTTGTGCTCGAAAAAGCTATTTGCCAAAGATCGGTTAATGCGTAAATATGTGAAGCACAACAATTTCGATGTATCAGAAGTGCTGTATGTGGGTGACGAAGAGCGGGATATTGTGGCGAGTAAGAAATGCGGCATTAAGGTTATCTGGGCAAAATGGGGATTTGACAGTATCGAAAATGTACGAAACGCGAAACCGGATTACATAGCTGAACGTCCGGAAGATGTCGTTCATATTGCTCAAGCGCTGGCCCATTAATCGCTATACATACGTTCAGCGTTAATGTTTGTGCATCTGCATAATCATTTTCGTTCGCAGTGGCCTTGTTTCTCATTCATGATGTTTTATGATAAGAATAATTCGAACCAAACATTCACAGACCGCTTTTGGAAAACTGAGCAAAGGTGCTCAACTCAAAGTAATAAAAAGAAATAATCATTTTTATAGGATGAGGCAAGCAAAAATAATAAATTAGGTAACAAGAGGGGTGGAGCATATGGAGCAATTTTTCTATAAGCAACCGGTTCCGATTGATTTCGGATATGGAAAATTGAGGCGGTTGCCTGAGATCATGAAACAAATGAATGTTAATCGCGGACTATTAATCAGCGCACCGTCAATGGTTCGTGCTGGGATCGCGCAGGAAGTAGTTGAGCAGTCGGAAGGACGGATTATAGGAATTTTCTCTGATATTCAACCCAATCCAACAGTTGCGAATACTGATGCCTGTGCAGCACTGCTTCGGGACAACGCATGCGAGTTCGCGATCGCGCTTGGCGGGGGCAGTGTCATGGATTGTGCGAAAGCAGCCTGTTTTGTTGCCGGAACGCCTTACAGCGCGTCAGTGTTTCTTTCTGGGGAACGGCAGATCGATAAGCCCGGCATTCCGCTGATCGCTGTGCCGACCACTTCTGGAACAGCGAGCGAAGTAACGACAGCGTCTGTTTTAACGGATACGGATCGAGATGTAAAAGCCTTGCTTGCCAGTGATTATTTATATCCGGTGTACGCGCTTGTTGATCCTGAACTGACAATGAGTTGTCCCGCGCAGGTGACGGCGGCGAGCGGTCTTGATGTGCTTGCTCATTCACTTGAGGCGTTCTATGGGAAAAAGCATCAGCCGTTAACCGATCTCGCCGCAGAACGGGCGGCATCTCTCGTCTTTCGTTATCTGCTGATTGCTTATCAGGAACCGGATAACAAAGAAGCACGATCAAAAATGAGTGAGGCATCTGTCACCGCGGGGTTGGCATTCAATCTGACACAAACCGCGGCTGCTCACGCATGCTCCTATCCGCTGACTCAGGACTATGGCATACCGCATGGCGAGGCGTGTGCTTTTACACTTCCATCCTTCTGGCGAATCAACAGCACAGAGGGACCGGAAGCTGAAAGACTGCAAGCGTTCAGTAAACGTCTTGGCTTTAATGATGCGTTCGCTCTTGCAGATCGCATTGATCAAATGAAAAGGGTGATGCAGCTCCGTTCCACATTGGAAGAAGCCGGCATCCACGCAGATGAGCTGGATCAATTGGTTAGCAAAAGCTTTGCACCGAATATGAACAATAATCCGGTTAAGATCACAGAAGAACGACTGAAAGCGATCTATCACGATCTATCAGCAGATGCAAAGCACTCAGAGTTGCAGAGTTAATTTCCTCCTTTAAAAATATAGGCAATGAAATAAGCCGAGCACATAGCTGCTCGGTTTATTGTCATTTTTTAGAGCTGGTTTATACACGGAACGTTAGCAAAACCAGTAATTTGATGGGTAAAAACAAACCAGACCACGAATAAAAAGGTCTGGTTTATTTTCTATATAGAGCAGAAAGATTCTATGCTCATTAATTCGAAAAGTATTTTTTGATTGTTGCCTGAAGTTCGGTTTTATCAAGAATGACTTGACTGTTGTTTGCTTTCAGCAGGTCATCGTACATTGTGGCGCTGCGGCCTTTAACTTGCCGGTATTTAATCTGTTGTTCCGGATGGAAGTCACCTTTGACGCCTAAGCCCATGCTGACCATATCTTCAGTGGACATATTTGTCGCGACCAAGAATTTTGAAAGTGAACGGGACAATGCCGGCAAGCGAGTGACATTTGAAGGCTGCATCATTTTCTTGGCGATACCGATCAGCGCAGCTTGCTGCAGTTGCTGACGGCCATAGTCCGTACCCGGAAGCGAGTAGCGTTCATGGGTAAGCTCGGCAACCATTTCGCCGTTCAAGTTATGGACACCAGGAGCAAATGTTTTGCCATTATTCCTCTGATACCAAGCATGAGTTAACGTGACTTTGAACGGAAGGTTCATCTGAATACCACCGATGGCATCAACCATATATTGAAGGCCCCAATAGTTGGTTTCTGCATAGTAATGAATCGGCACTCCAGTGAGGTTGGACACTGCGGTAACCGCGTCAACAATTCCTTGTTTTGTACCGTGTTTCACTTGTGAAATGTACTGAACACTTGTGAGTTTTGTGTAGCCGTAGCCTTGCATATACACACGCGTATCACGCGGAATGCTTAGCATGTTATACGTATGATTATTCATATCGGCGTGAATCAGGACCATAGAGTCCGTGTGGCTTACCGTATTGCCTTTTCGTGCATCCGAGCCGATCAGCAGGACATTGAATACGCCGGCCTTCTCTTTGTAATTTTTCAAATTAGTGTTATTTGCTGCTGAACCAATCGTTTTCAAATTACTGAAGTGATTTTCTGGCTTGAGCCGATGATATTCATAAAAACCGAAAGCAGTTCCGGCGACAAGCAGAAAGGCGAGCGTTAACAGAACATATCGAAGGACTCTATGCCGTTTTCTCGATTTTCTGAAATCACTTCTTGAATTAGAGGATTCATTTTTCTTAACCATTTTTTTCTCCTTTTAGCTGGCAGAATGACTTTATATGACGCGAGCATTCCCTGTTCACGCATATCAATTCACTTGGAAGCTGGTTATGGTGCGCAGGGCGTCGTTCAGATCGTCCATTATTTTCGATTCCATTCAACTAGTATAGCAAAAATTCGACTTTATTTTCATTATATGATGGATAAAAGTCCCACTTTTTTGCGGATTTGCTTTCACGCACAAGCAGAATCTGTACAAAAAGGTGGATTAAGGGAATGGATTGCCGACCAAAGTGAACCGTCCTGCCTGAACCTAGCTAATTATTCGTAGGAACATAAGGATCATATAGGTGTCATATAGTGTTTAGAAGATTTTTTTTGAAATTATTTCGAACGCCAGTATTTTCTCCAATCTGGAGCCGCAATTTGGAGGTGATGTCCATGGAATTGATTCAGCCATCAGAGGCGCTTGAACTTGTTCACGCGAATGGGAATTGGTTGCTGGACCGTGAGTCCGGGTTTTCACCGGTCCAGCTTGTTGCAGCCTCGGCGGCATCGTGCAGCACCTATGTATTTGAAAAACTACTCGATGATCGTGGCATACCGTACGAAATGAAAAAAGTTCTTTTCGAGTATCAATTAGATGTGTACTATCCTAATCCTGTGTCACAAATTGATGTGCGCTTTTATTTGAAAACAAGAGATCGTGATTGCGAAGAGATTAAACAGGTTTTTTTTCAGATTGCGGAAAATTGCCCTGTGATTCAGTCTCTTCATCCGCGCATCAAAACCAATGCGTTTATTGTTTTTATCTGAAGAATCCGGAAGAAAGTCAATTTTAATGGAGAATGCATTCGCTCACAAGAAATGAGCGTATTTTTTTTGAATAAAAAGTGCGGGGTTGGGAGCACCATTCCAATAAGTTAAAATAATAAGGAAACAGTGACATAGAAAAAAGTATGAAAGGCTGGTAAAACATGCGCCCAGATTATCAGGATTATATGCACTATCTGACGGTAACCGCAGCTTATTCACCGAAGCGGATTCCAGGGAAGACACAGTTGACATTTCTTACAAAAATTACTGGCCTCCCACAGCTATGGACATTGAATGAACGAAGGCAGCCTGTTCCCTATGTGGAAACAATTGACCGCGTCCTTTACTATGCACACTCTCCGCTTGGAGACCGGACTGTGATCGGCATGGATCACAAAGGAAATGAAAAACAGCAAATCTACTTGTACCATGCAGGGGACGCCGAGGCTAAACCGCTGGCGGTTTCTCCGGATTCCTTTCATTATATAGGCGGCTGGTCGCCGGATGGAAGATCGATCTGTTTCAGTAGCAATCGACGCCATCCGGGCAGCTTTGATCTTTTTATGCTCCACACAGACACTGGAACATTACAAACGATTTACAATTCAGATCAATTTTGCGTACCAGTTAGCTGGTATGACGAGAACCAAATACTAATCCGTATTGATGAGACCAACCTGAATGTCGCTTTTTATTTACTCAATATCAACACAAAAGAAAAAAGGCGAATTGGAAACGTATCCGCTCGCTATCAATCAGTGATTTTCCATCCCGATCATAACGTTGGCTATGTACTTACTGATGCTGGAGCAGATAATCTGCGCCTTTGCAGATTTGATGCTTCGCATCCGGAACAGTTGCAAACGATATACAACTGGGGCAAATGGGATCTTGAAAAAATCACATGCTCTCCTGACGGGAAGCAGATTGCATTTACAGTTAATGAGGATGGGCGGTCACTGCTTGGTTTACACGATTTGAGTACGGCTAAAAGTCGGCTCGTCACTGGCATGCCTGAAGGTATTATTGATTCATTGGCATGGCTGGATCAAGAGGCACTGATTCTCGGATTAAAAAGTGCCACTATTGCTGGTGACATTTGGAGATATGACCTATCTGACCGAAAAGCGACAAGGCTGACTTCGATCAGTCAGTCTTCAACCATCGGCTCATTTTTAATCGAACCCGAACTTAATCATTATCAATCATTTGATCACCTGCCCATCCCCTATTTTTACTATGAACAGCAGCCATCTGCACAAAAGCCGGCAGTCATCTATGTGCATGGCGGTCCGGAAAGTCAATATAAGCCGGATTACCATCCAATGATTCAATACTTGGCGAAACAAGGATTCGCGGTCGCAGCGCCAAATGTTCGAGGAAGCAATGGTTACGGACGCGCGTATTTAGAATTAGACGATCAGCGGAAGCGAATGGATTCTGTTAGAGATCTGGCCTGGCTGGTAAAGGATTTAATCAAAAATCATCAAGTGGATCCAAAACGTATCGGCATTATCGGCCGCAGCTATGGGGGATTTATGGTGATGTCGGCGATCACGGAGTATCCCGAATTATGGGCAGCAGCGGTCGATGTTGTCGGGATCACGCATTTCACATCTATGCTCTCACAGACAGGCGAATGGCGACGGGCACAACGCTCCTGCGAATATGGTCATCTGGAATCGGACCAAGATTTTTTTGAAGAGGTTGCGCCGATTAATCATGTTACCAAGATAAAATCACCACTCCTCATTTTTCATGGCCTGAATGATTCACGGGTTCCCGTAAGTGAATCCATAAATTTGGAAAAAGAAATGAAGAAGTATGGAAAGAGTGTGCAGTTAACCTTGTTTGAGGATGAAGGTCACCAAACTGAGAAGTTGAATAATCATATTACAATGCGCGGAGAGGCGATTCGTTTCTTTATGGAACAGTTGAAGTAACTATGCTTTGCTGGAAATATTAAATAGTGAATGTTAAATAGATCACAGTTTGTTTTTGCAATTTGCTTACAATTTTCTATTTTTTTCCGATATAAAAAATAACAGAGAAAAGAAGGGATTTGTGTAGAAAAATGTCAGAAAAGAAGGCTTCTTATCGGATTAATTTTTTTAAACTAACTTTAAAGAGATCGTTGATTATCGCTGCTGTGCTTTTCACACTTCTTCCGGCGGCTATTGTTGGCGTGTCTTCATTTTTTAACGCAAAACAAGCGGTCACTGATCAGATGGAAAATAGTGCGAAAACGAGCGTGACATTACTCAACCAAAACATAACACAGGTTATTGCAAAAGAAAAAACACGATTGGACTATTTGGCTAGCCATATATCGGCTGAAAATATGACTAACGGTGAAAATCGCGAGATCTTAAATACATTGTTATCCCAGCAGCAATCGGATGATGGGTTGGCACAGGTTTATGTGGGAAACAAGAAGGGGTATTATGTGTATACGCCGCAATCGTTGATTAAACCGGCGGGTTACAACCCTTCTAAGCGGCCGTGGTTTAAAGCAGCAATGGCAAATCGCGATCATATTGTTGTGAATGAGCCCTATAGTTCAGAGTTAGTTAAGGACTATGTGGTATCCATTTCAGAAACGACAACTGATGGGCAAGGTGTTGTCGGTATGGATTTGAAATTGGATGACATTCAATCCATTTCGAACGGTGTTAAAGTCGGTGAAAAAGGGTATTCCTTTATTCTGAGTAGAGACGGTTACATTGTTGCCCATCCAAAGCTGAAGCCAGGTACCATGGTGCCTGATGCGAAGCTTTTTAAAGTTACGAGAAAAAGTGGACAAGGTGCCTTTGACACCGTTTATAAAGGGGATGCGAAGCGGGATATTTATATGACAAATAAAGATACCGGCTGGATCATCATCGGTTCCCTGATGAAAGATGAAGTTTCTTCAAACACGAACAGCATCCTGTTTCGCTCCCTTTTAGTTGGTGGGATTACCGCTTTAATTGCCGTCATCGTTTCACTATTTGCAGTGGTACTGATTGTCCGTCCAATAAAGAATCTGATTAGTGTAGCTAGAAAAGTTGCGGAGAAAAATTTAACGGAATACGCCCATACAGATGGATTTGAAGAGTTCAAGCATTTGGGACAAGGGTTTAATCAAATGATCGATTCATTAAGTGAAGTGCTCAATCAGGTTGATGATAAAGCCACGGCTCTTGCATCTTCATCCGAGGAATTGACAGCTTCAACTGAGGAAAATAAGGCAACATCCGATGAAGTGGCGCATTCTATTCAAGAAATTGCGTCAGGTGCGCAAGATCAAAATCAGAAGGTTGATGCTTCTAAGAAGAATGTTGACGCCATTTACCAAGAAATTGAGAACATCTCAACAAAGGCTTCAACCTTGCATGATAAATCCATTGCAGCAACAGGCACAGTTAATAGCGGCAAGCAATCGCTCACCCAGGTTGCTGAACAGATTAAAATCATCCGTTCGACAAATAATAACGTCATGACTGCGCTTAATGATTTAATTGAGAAGATGAAATTGATTGATTACACCAACAATCTGATCAACGACATTGCTTCTCAGACGCACCTTTTGTCTCTGAACGCTGCTATTGAGGCTGCTCGAGCCGGCGAACATGGCAAAGGATTTAGTGTTGTTGCAGAAGAGATACAGAAATTGGCGAATCAGTCCTCTGAGTCTACGAAAAAAATTTCTGAAGTGGAACAATCGATCTCAGAAAAAGTCCAGGAACTTGTTCAATCGATGCAAAGCGGAGCAGAGCAGGTGGAAAAAGGCATTGCGGTTGCAGATGAAGCGACACAGTCCTTTAATAACATCGAAGATACCGTCGCTTCTGTCTCAAATGCTACCGATGACGTGACACGTTCTGTAGAGGCGATATCCGGAGAGACTGGAGAAATCGTGAAACGAATTGCCGACATTGCCCAACTTTCTGAGGATGCGAGTGGACTGACGGAAAATGTTTCTGCTGCAGCAGAAGAGCAATCGGCATCTATGGAAGAGATCGCAAATAACGCGACGAATCTCTCAACACTGGCAGATGAGCTCCGACAGATTGTAGCACGTTTTTCACTCAACAAAAAATAATCAGTACAGGATCGGAACACGCAGTCTCTTTTATTAGGGACTGCTTTTTTTCTTTCATACTTTTCCATGTAGATAAATGACGATTTCCGGGGAAATAAAGATGTTTTGGATTTATGAAATAGACACCCAGTTAATCGGAGATAAGGGCCAATACTAGTTTTGTCTAAAATGGTTTCTTAAGGTCTTCATGGTTTGTCTTCTCCAGTTGTGCACGGTGTGGGCGGTTACTCGATGCTTGCGTGCAATTTGACTGATCGAATAGCCATGAATCATATACATTCGGTAGAAATTGTACTCAGTTTCTGTAAATGATGGAAATGATAGTTGAAATAGAGGTTCTTTTTGGGGAATTCGTTCTTGGCGAAGCTTATAGTCGTGGTTTGTTTCTTGTACTAGTTGATAATGCTTAACTGATTTTTTCTTGACGTATTGATCAAGCTGCTTTTTTATTGCAGTACGGAGAGAGGCATTAAAAAGGTCATCAGGATTCTTGCCTGGCGATACATCGTCAGGGTCAAAGGATTGATCCGCCAGCCAGATTGCCTTCCGGCATTCATGAACCAGTTCTTGTGTCACCCGCTCCTGAAACACGATCATGTATTTTTGTACAGATGAATGGATCAGCGGCTGACATCTTTTCAGTAATTGTTCAAAAGCAAACTCTTGATTTGGAAAGCCGGGTTTCATGTGCTGGGAATAAGTCATAGAAAAGCATCCTTTCGATTGGTTTGAGGTAAAAGTCTTGGAGGCATTATCTTGGAATGAGTGAGCATAGGAAACATGAAATAGTATCTAATACCTACTATACAGGATAAGTTAACAAAATGGTAAAATGATTTAAAAAAATCAGTCTTTACTTCTGGCAATTTTGTGAACACTTATCCACTTTGGTACAAGTTCATGGAAGTAATTAAAAAATACTGTGGTGACAATTGCGTCACCACAGTATTTTTGATAAAAGCAAGCATACTCAGCTTTGATCAGTAGCTAATAAACCAAGTGCGGTTTCATCGGTAGTGATCAGTGTATTGAGATGACCGCCATTTAATGCCCCAAGGATGCCTGGTAATTTTTCTTTTGATTCTGCGACGCCTATTGAATAACGGGCTGTTTTGAGAAGTTCAAGCGGTACCGAGAGCGTTCGGTCGGTTAGATGCGTTCGGACCGTTTGGCCATTAATGTCGTAGAATCGAGAGCAAATATCCCCTGCAACCTTTTCATCCTTAAATTTTTCAACGGCACTTTCGCTGTAGAATGCATGCCAAGTAGACTGGCCGGTACTATTGATCGAGCCAATACCAAACAATGCAACACTAATGTGCTTCCACATATTTGCGATTTCTTTGAAGTACGACGTATGAGTAAAATCCTCTTTCATTGACGGTTTTTCAACAATGGCAGGCACGTCAATCATTAATGATCTTCCTTTAAGTTTTTCGGCCGCCTGGAAACAGATGGTATTCACATGGTAACGGCTCTCAAGTTTCCCTGCCGGTCCACCGACCATTGGCACACAAAATATATTTTTGCGGATCGCTGTCGGTTCAAGTGCTTCAACAACCGACTCCAGGCTGCTTCCCCACGAGAAGCCAATCACATCATTGTCCTCAAGAATCGTATTTAAAAATTGTGCTGCAGCTTGGCCGATTGCCGTTAGTTTTACCTGTGCCGGCTGTTCTTGTTCAACAGGAACAACAATTGCTTTTTTTAAATGAAAACGTTTCTCTAATTGTTCAGCAAGTGAAAGATCCTTCAGATCATAGTTAATCGTGATTTTGACAATGCCGTCTTCACGAATTTTCTTAAGGATACGGCTGATCGATGTTCGATTAATGCCGGTCTTCTGGGCAATTTCATTTTGAGTCATGTTTTGCTCATAGTACAATTGAGCAATTTGAATGTATTTTTTCTTTAACTCTTGATTGTTCATAGAAACACCTCATGTTTTGCACAAATGATCAATAGGATAAATAATGTGCAACTTTCATTTGTTTATTATATGCCTTTTTCAATATTTTGTAAAATTTATATGAAAGCGCTTAACGCATTAACTGTTTTGTCACATTTTATTGATTGACAATGGAAAAATCTATTTTATACTGAAAACGTAATCACAAATGATCAATGTAATCACAAATGTGCAATTCATCTTCTCTTTCTAAACGAATTATTTACAGGAGGTTTTAAACATGAGTGAATGGCTTGAGCTTGAAGGTCGAACAGTTATTGTAACGGGGGGTTCTTCAGGGATCGGAAAAGCGGTGGTCGAAGCATTGCTAGAAAACAACGCCAATGTAGTACTCGCAGATTTGCAGGAACCGCAGCAGGAATTGTATGACAAAGCTAATGATGATCAACTGCTGTTTGTACGAACTAATGTTACTGAACGGTCGAGTGTTGAAAATATTGTAAATGAAGCAAAAAAGAAGTACGGCAAAATTGATGTCCTTGTCAATAACGCCGGAATTAATATACCGCGGTTATTGGTTGACCCAAAACAAGATGAGAGTCAATTTGAATTGAACGATGCGATCTTTGAAAAAATGGTTAACATTAACCAAAAAGGTGTCTTTCTCTGCTCACAAGCGGCAGGCAGGGAGATGGTCAAAGCTGGGAAAGGTGTTATTGTCAACATGGTTTCTGAAAGCGGTTTAGAGGGCTCGGAAGGTCAAAGCGCTTATGCGGCGACAAAAGCTGCTATTTATAGCTTTACACGTTCATGGGCGAAAGAGCTGGGCAAATATAATGTCCGAGTAGTGGGATTAGCGCCGGGTATTCTTGAAAAAACAGGTCTTCGCACACCGGCTTATGAAGAAGCATTGGCGTATACACGCGGTATAACCGTTCAACAGCTTCGCCAAGGCTATACGAATAAATCCATTCCGCTCAAGAGAGATGGAAAATTATCTGAAGTTGCCGATCTTGTTGTGTTTCTGAGTTCAGATCGTGCAAGCTACATTACCGGGACGACTTATAATATTGCCGGCGGAAAAACAAGAGGGTAACGCGCTAATTCTGAAACAAAAAGAGGAAGTGATTGCAATGTTTTCAATTGTCGTATGTGCTCATGGAGACTTAGCGGAATCATTAAAAAGGTCGGTAGAAATGATTTTTGGAGAAGCAAAAGCATTCTATCCCGTCCGATTTGTTCAAGGAGAGAATGTGGAAGATATTAAAAAGAAATTAACAGATACCATTGAAGGCAATCATTTAAAAGATGTACTTATTTTTACAGATATCTTTTGTGGAAGCCCTTACAATGCATCTGCCGCCTACGCAATGACTAATCCTGGTATTGAAGTGATTAGTGGAGTAAATCTTCCATTATGTCTTGAGGCAGTTTCAAATCAACAAATCAAAACACTGGATGAAATCATTGACTGGCTCAGAAGCGTTGCTCCGGATACATTCAAAGTGCTCAAAGATGTTTTAACTAATCAGGAAGAGGGGGAGCAGCTATGATCATAAACTTTGCAAGAATTGACGATCGTTTAATCCATGGCCAGGTAACCACAGTATGGGTGAAAAAAGCGAACGCAAAAAGAATTATCATCTGTAGCGATGAAGTCGCACATGATGAGATTCGCAAAACGCTGCTGAAACAAGCCGCACCACCTGGAACTAAGGTGAACATATGTGAGGTTGATAAAGCAGTCAAAGTTTATTTTAATCCTGTATACGAAAATGAAACCGTTTTCTATTTATTTGTGAATCCCACAGATGTGCTGAGAATGGTCGAACAGAATGTCCCGATTAAAACGTTGAACATTGGGGGCATGGCGTATCGAGAAGGCAAGACACAAATTACGAAGGCGGTATCAGTGGGTCCGGAAGATATTGAAGCTTTTCGAAAACTGAATGAACACGGCGTCAAACTTGAATTACGTGTTGTTGATAGTGACACACCTGTGGACATCATGAAAAAGATTGAAGGATTATCTTCAGCACAATAAAAGGGGGCGAGACTATGGAAATTCAATTCTATCAAGTCATACTCATCTTTATTTTCTCCTGTATTGCTGGTATGGGCAGCGTGCTGGATGAGTTTCAAACACATCGGCCGTTGATTGCTTGTACGGTTATCGGCTTAATCCTTGGCGATATTCAGACGGGAATTATCCTTGGCGGAACGTTGGAGCTCATTGCGCTTGGATGGATGAATATTGGAGCTGCTCAATCACCGGACTCGGCTTTAGCAAGCATTATATCGGCGATTCTTGTCATCGTCGGTCACCAAAGTATTCAAGCGGGCATTGCGATTGCTCTTCCGGTAGCGGCAGCGGGGCAAGTATTGACTGTGTTTGCTCGGACAATCACCGTGTTCTTTCAGCATGCTGCTGACCGCGCCGCAGAGAAGGTGAATTTTAGATTACTTGATTTTTTGCACCTTTCCGCACTCGTTGTTCAAGCATTACGCGTAGCCATTCCGGCATTGCTTGTATCTGTATTTATGAATGCCGGAAGTGTACAGCATCTGCTTAACTCGATTCCTAGTGTAGTTACCGGAGGGCTGAATGTGGCCGGCGGATTTATCGTGGCTGTTGGTTATGCGATGGTGCTCAACATGATGGGCGCAAAATATTTGATGCCTTTCTTCTTCCTTGGATTTATTTTGGCATCCTACTTAAATTTAAGCTTGCTAAGCTTTGGCGCTGTGGGTTTGATCATCGCTTTTGTCTACTTACAGCTCAATCCGAAATATCACGAGAAAAACCAATCAGTAACGACAGCAGGACCTTCAGCACCGCTTGCTGATGACATGTTAGAGGATTAGGGGGAGAAGGCGATGAGCGAAACACTAAAAAAATTAAGCAAAAAAGATCTGTTTAATATGTTCGTCCGTTCAAATTTTCAGCAGGCATCCTTTAACTATGAACGTATTCATGCGCTAGGCTTTTGCTTCGACATGATTCCGGCAATTAAAAAGTTCTATAAAACGGAAGAAGAACGAAAGCTTGCGTTAAAACGTCATTTGGCCTTCTTCAACACAACACCTGCCGTTTGCGGACCTGTTGTCGGTGTGACGGCAGCAATGGAAGAAGCGAGATCAGATGGAGAAGCGATTGACGATGGCGCAATTAACAGTTTGAAGGTCGGACTGATGGGACCGCTCGCAGGTGTTGGTGATCCGCTGATCTGGGGAACACTCCGGCCGATAACCGCAGCACTTGGTGCTTCCTTCGCACTAAATGGAAACATCTTAGGACCATTGTTGTTCTTTTTCAGCTTTAATGCCGTTCGCTTGGCACTTAAGTGGTATGGACTTACTTATGGATACAGAGCGGGAATGGGCATTGTAAAGGACATGGCTACGAACACGCTAACGAGATTAACAGAAGGCGCAAGTATTCTCGGACTCTTTGTTATGGGCGTGCTCGTGACGAAATGGACGAAAATCAATGTACCGATTGTCATCTCGCAGACAACAAATCAAGCTGGCGTAAAATCGACGATGACCGTCCAGGGAATACTCGACCAACTTTGTCCCGGACTTCTTGCCCTTGGGTTGACACTCTTGATGATGTATTTGCTGAAGAAGAAGGCAAGCCCGATTTTGCTAATCTTTGCCCTGTTTGGTGTAGGGATTCTTGGCTACTGGTTAGGTATTCTTAAATAATCTAATAGATATTGGCTATGTTTAATCTCAGTGTTGATTTTGTATTCTGCTGAATGGAGTGTAAGGTGCGAGACTCCTGCGGGACCAGCGAGCCAGGCGAGACCCCGCAGTGAGGTACCCGAGCGAGGAGGCTCGCGGATCGCCCGCGGCCGTACCTGTTGATGCGAGCGCATGGAGCGAAAATCAGCAGGTAAATAAAAATTGACTAAATATAAAAAAATAAAGGGAGAATGAGAAATGGAAACGACTGCACTTAGACTTTATGGAAAAGAAGACTTGAGACTTGAGAAATTTGAACTTCCTGAAATTAAAAGTGATGAAATTCTTGCTGAGGTTGTGACCGATAGTATCTGTATGTCTTCCTGGAAAGAAGCGAAAATCGGTGCGGATCATAAAAAAGTACCCAATGATATCGCTGAAAATCCAATTATTGTCGGCCATGAATTCTGTGGAAGAATTGTAAAGGTCGGCGACAAATGGAAAGATAAATTTCATGAAGGCAGCAAATTCGCTATTCAGCCGAACCTGCAGCTGCCAGACCGTCCAGATTGCCCAGGTTACTCGTTCCCTTATATTGGCGGAGATGCAACTTATGTCGTTATTCCGCGTGAAGTTATGGAACATGATTGCTTGCTGGAATATAACGGAGAAACCTATTTTGAGGGGTCACTGTTGGAACCGCTATCTTGTGTAATCGGTGGATTTAATGCCAATTATCATCTCATTGAAGGCACTTACGAGCACAAGATGGGCATTAAAGAAGGCGGCAATCTGCTGATCATGGGTGGAACAGGACCTATGGGGCTCCTGCAGATCGATTACGCCCTTCATGGACCAATTAATCCGAAGAACCTGGTTGTAACAGATCTCTCTGATGAAAAAATTGAGGCGGCAGCAAAGCTGTATTCACCTGAAGATGCTAAGAAGGACGGAATTAATCTCTACTATGTAAATGTCAGCAAATATGAGGATCAAGTCGCTTACTTGCAGTCACTGGTTAATGATGAGTCCTATGATGACATCTTTGCACTTGTTCCTGTAAAACCGGTGATTACACAGGCATCTACGTTGCTTGCGAAAGACGGCTGCCTGAATTTCTTCGCCGGTCCACGGGATAAGCATTTCTCGGCTGAGATCAATCTATACGATGTGCACTATAATTTTACACACTATGTTGGAACTTCAGGTGGGAATACGGATGATATGCGGGCGGCAATCAAGCTCGTCGAAGAACGGAAAGTGAACGTTGAAAAAGTCGTGTCGCATCTTCTTGGTTTGAATGCTGTAGCCGATACGACGCTGAATCTGCCGTCAATTCCCGGAGGAAAAAAATTAATCTATACGCACAAAAATCTGCCGCGGAAATCCTTGGAAGAAATCGTTGCCGGTGATTATTCCGATCCATTCTATGCAGGATTGAAGGATGTCCTTGTTCAGAATCACGGTCTTTGGTCAAAAGCTGCTGAAGAATATGTTCTTGAACATGCAGAAACCATTTAATAAAAGATCATTCATTTGTGAAGAACCGCGGTTCGCTGTCATTGCAGCAGACCGCGGTTCTCTATTTCAGTTAGCATTTTATGATGAAGCAGTGGAGTGCGTGTGATAAGGGGAACCTTTTGATAATAAACGAATCAAAGGTAAAATGTGACGAAACAAAGAAGGCACAACTTATCGAAAGACAGCAGATTCAGCACTTATCTACAATAAACGCTCGGTTAGAATGTGGATTGTTAAAAATGTTCAACTTCGCCAATGTATTTAACTGTAAAGTCGCCTTGATCATAAACGATTTTTGTGACGCTGGTGTTTGGAATGTATGTAGCGTGATAGGTTTGATTAGACAGTACGTAAAGGACACAATCAATATAAAGGCAATGGCTGACCAACAATAGATTTGAAGCGTCTGATGTACGAATTAAATCCAGCACTCGATTGACGCGTTCTGCGACATCCTCAAAACTTTCTGCAAGATCGACAGTGTCAATAGCTTTGATTGATGTAAGTATTTTCATTTTATCTTCATCGGACGATGAATCGCGAACTACCAAGCCATCAGAAAATTTACTTGCTTCCTCCCACATGGTTTCGCTTAGGCCGCCTTCAAACGCCCCGAACGATACTTCTCGCAGGTCAGTTAATTCGAGAATTGGGGTGTCGGGATTATTTGAGTGACTGACAATCCGTTTTGTTGTTTGCCGCGCACGTCCGAGGTCACTGGTATAAGCGACGTCAAAATGAATATCTTGTTTCTTAAATAGAGTTCCTAATTTATCGGCGGCAGTTTCACCCAACTGTGTCAAAGGAGAATCAGAAATACCCTGAACTCTGCCTAGCTTATTAAAGAGTGTTTGCCCATGCCTGATAAAATAGATGGTTTTCATTCTATTTCCTCCTTGAAAAACAATGATAAGATAACGAATTCATTGCGAAAGAGCTTATTACTCCATTAGAATAAAGGAAACGGTATCAATATGCAAAAAATGTTAATTATGTGCACAAATGTTCATTTTAATGACTTTGACATTACTGACTTGAAGTCGTAAAATGACTGATTGGAAAACGTTTGCACAAAGAGGAGGAACTGCGCGATGAAAATTTTGCCGTCAATTCTATCTGCTAATTTTGCGGCTTTAGCCGAGGATGTCCGAGATATAGAAAACGATGTTGATCTCATTCATGTCGATGTAATGGATGGTCATTTTGTACCCAATATAACGATGGGTGCCAATGTCGTTCAGGCTTTGAAACGCGAAACAAAGGTTGCTCAGGATGTACATCTCATGGTTGAGGAACCCGTCAACCTCTTGCCGTCCTTTTTAGAGGCAGGTGCAGACATGATTTCTGTCCACATCGAAGCCTGCAAACATTTGCATCGTGCGATTCAAATCATTAAAGACGGCGGAGCGAAAGCGGGAGTTGTTCTGAATCCTTCGACGCCTGCATCTTCGCTGACATCCATCATTAAAGATGTAGATTATGTCTTGATTATGACCGTAGACCCTGGGTTCGGGGGTCAGCGCTTTATTCATTCCATGGTTGAGAAAATCCAAGCAGTGCATGAAATGATTACGTTTTTGAATCTGCCGGTGGAAATCGAGGTTGACGGAGGTATTAATTCTGAAACACTGCCCCTTTGCCTGCAGGCCGGCGCGTCTCTATTTGTTGCAGGTTCGGCAGTATTCAACAGTAGAGATCGGCACAAGGCGATTGAGGACCTGATTCAAAGCGGTAAAGGAAAATAACCGATGTCTAGGGAATTTCTTTCACAGAAGATTATGATCAACAAAATCCTTCAAGAAATATAGAAGATAAAACTATTAAACCCCAGTAAATAGGGGTTTTTTATTTGGAAATTTTTTCATGCTAAGTTTTGCAAAAGGGACAAAAGTTATTGACTTATTTTCATAAAAGAAAGAAAATAAAAACATCAAATAAATTATTATTGTAATAACAAATTATCTTATGATTTAACGGACTACATAGCAGATTTTTATGGTTGATGAAACGAGCAATTAATGGATGAAAAGGTTGCCTGAAACCAGTGATATAAGGAGGGGACAAACATTAAAGATAAACTGCATCGATACAAGAAGCTGGTCTCTTTCTTAGGGGATGTCATGGGCGAGGATGCTGAGATCATCCTTCATGATGTCCGGGATTTGGAGAATTCGGTGATTGCGGTGAGTGAAACCAATTTGAGTGGTCGCAAAATCGGTTCTCCGGTGACCAATTTGATCTTAAAAATGCTTATCGAAGGAAAGAAATCAAATAAATCATTTATCACCAATTTTGAGGGAGAAGCCCAAGACGGAACCGTCCTCAGATCTTCAACATATTTTATTCGAGACGAGAACGATGAAATTATCGGCATGTTATGCATCAACATTAATTTTAAAAAGATGGAAGAAGCGATCCGGTACTTAAGCGACTTTGTCGGAGTTGATTTGAGATCAGATGGAAAAGAAGAATCAAATATCGATCATCTTAGTCCATCTATTGAAGATATTGCCATCAGCAGTATTAAAGATATTGTCTCAAGCATGAACGTTCCTTCAGAACGTATGTCACAGCAGGAAAAGCTAGATGTTGTGAATAAGCTGAATGACAATGGCATTTTCCTGCTTAAGGGTATTGTCGGTATCGTGGCGAAGGAGCTTAAGACTTCGGAAGCAACGATTTACCGTTATTTGAGCAAAATGAAGAAAAATGAACTTAACATCAGTTTTGACGCAACCTAAAATAGGCGTTCATAAAATCAATCGTTTTCATATCGGAATTTAGTAAGAAATCGTTGACGCCTGCATGAAAGTTCACTATATTTGTTTTTAAATAAAGGAGAACGGTAGAGAGGAGCTAAGCAGTGACTAAACCTATAATTGGGATCACCAGCGGATTTGTGAAACTCAGCAATTTTTCAGAAGGCGATTATGCGCATCAGGACTATATTACTTCACTGATCAAAGCCGGGGCAGTGCCTTTGATCCTACCGATCGCTCCAGGTCCATGTGTTGACCAGTACGCTGAATTATGCGATGGTTTTTTGCTCAGCGGCGGCTGTGATGTAAATCCACAATATTTCGGGGAAGATCCGAGTCCGGGTTGCGGTGTGTTCGATACGGAACGTGACGAGGCGGAATTTCAATTGGTTCGCCTGGCAATCAAAAAAAGCAAACCCGTTTTCGGCATTTGCCGCGGACTGCAAGTCATGAATGTCGCACTGGGCGGCACGCTGATCCAAGATATTCCGAGTGAATTGGATCATCCGATTCAGCATGAGCAAAAAGTGCCGCGCAGACAAGGAAGTCATCGCGTAAGTCTTGAAAAAGAGACACAGTTGTATAAGGTTTTGAAAGAACAAGAGTCCATTGTCGTGAACAGCCTTCACCATCAATCGATTGACCGGCTGGGGGATGGATTACGAACTGCCGCGTTCTCATCCGATGGCATTATTGAAGCCATTGACATGACGGATAACGGCTTGTTGATGGGCGTTCAGTGGCATCCGGAGTCCATGACGGCAGGCGGAAGTGAATTAATGCTCGATCTTTTCAAGCATTTTGTCGACACCTGTAAAGAAATGAAACAAGCGAATTCGGAAGTTTAAGAGATCAAACTTCATAGTTAAGAAAAAGGAATCTTCCATTGGCGAAGGTTCTTTTCTTGTTCTTTAAGAAAACAATTCAGCGATGAACGGTTCTGAGCTGCGGATATATCTCGATTCGTTTGTCGAATATCGATGATTCAAACAGCAAGATGCATTCGCAAACGTTTGGATCGAATATGGCCAGACAAAATCAAAAAGAACTGGGTATTTTTTGCCCAGTCCTTCCAACTTGTTGTTAAGCTATTTTTACAGGGATGACGTTTCTGTATCAAGGTAGTTCAGCGCAATTGCTGCGAGCAATGCTGATCCATAAGGAAGTGCATCTTCATCCACGGTAAATTTTGGATGATGGTTCGGGTGCCTTGCAATGGAGTCGCTGCCGGCGCCGAGTACAAAGAAAACCGACGGCAGATGCTCTGTATAAAAGGAGAAGTCTTCACCGCCAAGGCTTGGCTTACTTTTGATGCGGTGCCCTGTTCCCATCGTAATGTCAACTGTTCGTTCAGCTAGTTCAGTCATTTGCGCATCATTGATAATAGATGGGGCACTAAAGGTATATTGGAAATCGTAGTCCGCACCAAAAGCCAAGGTTACCCCCTGAATGATTTTTTCAATGCGTTGCGGCGCAGTTTCGCGCAACTCAGGATTCAGGGTCCGTACCGTTCCGGTCATTTTGACTTCGGGAGCAATTGCATTATTGGCGGATCCGCCTTGGATTGTCGCAATCGTCAACACGAATGGTTCTACCGGGTCCATCTGGCGACTCGCGAACTGTTGGAGTGCAGTGATCAATTGCCCTGTAACCGCGATTGAATCCACTGTTAGATCAGGATGTGCTGCATGACCGCCTTTTCCAATAACGGTGAGTGAGAAGAAATCGGTGGAACCGCAGCCCACTTTTCCGGCAAAAGCGACTTTTCCAAGATCAACGCCCGCGTTGATATGGAGTCCGGCCATAACATCGATGCCATTCAGGGCGCCGGCTTCAATCATTGCTTTCGCTCCTTCACTAATTTCTTCCGCCGGCTGAAAGAGGAAGGCAATATTGCCTTGCTTCGGCCGATGAGTGCTCAACAACTGAGCAGCCCCCATAAGCATGGCCGTATGTGCATCATGTCCGCAAGCATGACTTTTTCCAGAGTTAATCGAATGAAAATCAAATGTATTTTGTTCTTGGATAGGCAACGCGTCCATATCCGCACGGAGCCCGATCGTTTTACCAGGCTTGTCTCCTCTGAGAAAAGCAACAATTCCAGTGCCGCCAACATGCTGCTTTACATCAAAATTCAGTGATTTGAGGAAACCAGCGACCATTTCAGATGTCCGAACCTCTTCAAAAGCAAGTTCAGGGTGCTTGTGGAAATCACGCCGCCATTTGATTAATTGAGGCTTAAGCAGTTGCGCTTTTTGAAGCAACTCGGATTCATGCGTATCCACTCAACTCACTCCTTTGCTGAAGCGACCGTCAAACCGTTCACTTTTTCAAATGTCTTAAGTACGGCAGTTGACAAAATCAGCACACCGTCGAACATCGCATCGTGATTGAACGTCATATAAGGATGATGTAATCCCGGCTTCAGGTCGCAGCCAAGTCCGAGCATCGTCGACTTCAACTTAGGTGTTCGAATTGCATATTGGTGGAAGTCATCACCGCCACTGGAAAGTCCGGCCGGATCGAAATGATCCTCGCCCAAAACATCCTTGATTGCTTCGCCCATGATGTCAATGGCTTCCGGATCCGAGACTGCTGCCGGACTTCCGTGTGAGGCATCCAGAGTGATGTTCACTCCATAACTTTCAGCAACACCTTTAACAACTTGCTGTATTTTTTCTTTAAGCTTAGCCATGACTTCATTTGACTGCGCGCGCACATCCAAGTTGAATTCTGCATGGCCGGGAATGATGTTCGTTGCTGAGCCTGCATGCAGGGTTGTCATTTTCACCGAGCTTGGGATCATCGGATTCACATGGAGATGACCGAGCTCATTCACGATTGAAGAGGCAACTTCAATTGCATTGGTACCGAGGTGCGGGCGTGCACCGTGCGCATCTTCACCGTCAATCACGCCACGGATCGTCGCACAAGCGCCGTGCAGAATAGCCGGACGCGCACGGCCATCTTTTGTTTCTTCAATCGGGCGCAGATGAACTCCGAAGAAGTAGTCTGCGTCATCCAGGACTCTACGCTTACTCAGTTCCAATGCACCTTTACCGATTTCTTCGGCGGGCTGAAAGACAAGCCGGATTGTACCGTTTAACTGGCCAATTTTTTCTTTAAGCAGCATGGCGGCACCAAGCACCATTGACATATGCGCGTCATGGCCACAGGAGTGGTTCGCCTGTAATTTTCCGTTGACTTCCTGCCAGAGTGCATCCATATCCGCACGTAAAGCGACCACAGGTTTTCCGCTGCCGATTTCACCGATCACACCCGGGCAGTCATCGAATGTTTTCGTACGGTAGCCAAGTTCATCCAGTTGTTCTTTGATAAACGCTGTTGTCGCAATTTCCTTCATGCTGATCTCTGCGTGCGTATGTAAATAGTTGAATAGTGACATCACTTTCGATTGTATCGAATCACTAATTTCCATCTGCCTCATCCCTACTTTCTAAATTTTCTCATTCTAGTCATTGTTCATAATTTAGCATGATGACTACTGCTTTTCAACCGATCGACATGTTCATTGAAGTCCATAAGTTATCAATTTCTTTATTTTTGATGCTATCCGGTACATTTGTTTAGGAACAAATCCATGTTTTTGGTATATTAATAACGAATGCAAGAAACGTACCGGAAGTATTCAGAACGTTTGATGAAAATTTGGGGAGGCGTTAATCATGCACATCCTTTTTTGTGTTGGAAAATCCTATATTCCGATCTACCGCCAGATGGTGAATCAATTGGAAGCGATGGGTGCGCGTGTCAGCTGCCTGATGTATGATCAGGCATGGGATAAAGCATTGATCAAAAAATCGATTCAAGATGTGCAGGTGTATATCACAGCGATCTCGGCCTGCGATCGCGAGGTGATTGATTCTGCTCCTCAATTAAAATATGTGTTAAAGACTGGGACGGGATTGGACAATGTTGATCTGGATTACGCAACGGAAAAAGGCATTCTGGTCAGCAATGCGCCGGGCGAAAATGCGATTTCAGTTGCTGAACTAGCCTTTGGGCAGATGATCAGCTTGTCACGAATGATTCCTATGTTGGACCGGAAAACCAAAAAAGGGGAATGGCCGAGCGGTGACAGCTATGAGCTGGCCGGCAAAACCGTTGGTGTTATCGGCTTTGGATCGATTGGACAAAAGATTGCTCGATACGCCGGTGCGTTCACGATGCGTGTGATCGCCTATGGAAATTATCAGGATACCGATGCGGCTCAGCGCCTGAACACGACATTCGTCGAGCTTGATCAGCTGCTCCGTGAGGCAGATTACATCGTGATCAGTACTGCACTTAACCAGTCAAACTATCATTTGATCGACAAACAAGCCATTGCTTTGATGAAGTCAACGGCATTCCTTGTAAATATCTCTAGAGGCGCATTGATTGACGAGCCGGTTCTTCTTGAAGCATTGCGCCAGAAACAGATTGCCGGGGCAGCGCTTGATGTGTTTGAAACAGAACCTCCGAAATCACTGCCGGATCTGGACAATCTGATTGTTTCGCCGCATATTGGCGGAACAACACAGGAAAGCATTTCGCGTGTGGCGGATGTGACTGTTGAAAACATTCGTAAATTCATGCACCATGAAAAACCGGAGTTTGTGGTGAATCAGACGGCGGTCAGCAAGACAGATAGATAAGAGCTAGACGAAAAAATGCGATCATTCTAAGATAAAATTTTTAAAACGTAAATTTTGAAAAAATTGATGAGATTTAGGAAAAAGGACACTTGGATTATTTTACCATTATGATTTTCGGTGACTTTAAAAGCATCACGTAATCGTATAGGCTGGGACCTCTGTCTCCATTTACATTGGGTAAGTGGATTGTCCCGGGACTAAAGTATCTGTAAATTCCGATGAAGCTAAATATTTATAATATTGACAATTATACAGACCGATTCTATACTGAATTTATTCCAAAGGATTTCACGTTTCGAGATTCCGCAATTACCCATTGTTGGCCGCTTGAATCATCTGAAATTCATGGAAAAGGTGTGCTGATTTTTTCGGTACGCACGTAAGTCCAAAGGATATTGAACGTACTGACATCGTCTGCTTTGTCTACATAAACCTAGACAAAAACCAGCCTGCGCAAGATTCTGGGCTGGTTTTTCGCTTTTTTCAGTGCTGAATTGGTCGTCAGTCCCATTTTTAATAGGAAGATCAACGGCAAAATTTCCAATCTAACTTTGTTGCTCTGGAGGTGATGTCTTTTCGAGGGATCTATTTCTATCTATCTGCCTTCTGCCTGTGAAAGGTAAGCCAAAATAAACGAGGGGTGAACGCATGACCGAGAAAAACAGTGTTAATTTGTTGAATCGATACAGCATTGTTTCATGGCTGTTTCTTTTATTTTTGCTCATCTTTACGGTAAGTGGACCCGCTTATGCTGAATCGCAAAATGCCGGAAAGACAAGCCTTCAATCCGAATTCCAAAAAGCCGCGGCAGCATATCATGTACCGCTTAACGTCTTGATGTCCGTTTCTTACAATGAGACACGATGGGAGAGTCATCATGGTCAGCCGAGCACTTCCGGAGGCTACGGTGTAATGCATCTGACTCAACTCGACAATTTAGAGGACCTCTCGGCTAAGGGTGACAAAATCAATAAGCGTTCAAGCGCAACACCACCTGAAGAAAGCACACATACATTAGATGAAGCGGCAAAATTGATTGGTGTTCCCGCTGAAACATTGAAGACCGACACGGAAAAAAATATTCTAGGCGGAGCTGCACTTCTTGCCGATTATCAGAAAAAGATCACTGGAAAACTTTCAAGTGATCCTGCGGATTGGTACAGTGCGGTCGCAAAATACAGCGGATCCACTGATTATGACACGGCTTCCGACTTTGCGGATCAAGTGTACACCACGATCCAGCAAGGAGCATCAGGACACTTTTCCGTATCCGGCACTGTTCAACTTGCATCCGAATCAATAAAGCCTAATAAACAGGGCTTGGCTGCGCTCCATCTTCATAAATTAAAAAAGAGTCAAGGAGATGAATTGCAAGGGGTCGACATGCAAAACGTTCCGGCTTTATACAAGGCATTTTCAGACACTCCTGGCGACTACGGTAATTATGATCTTGCCAATCGTCCGTATGATGGACAGCAGATTCGTTATATTATCATCCATGATTCTGAAGTCAGCTATGAAGGTACCATCAATACCTTTTTACAGCAAACTTATGTGAGTTCACATTATGTGATTCGGTCATCTGACGGGCAGATTACCAAAATGGTAGATCCGAAAGACGTTGCATGGCACGCAGGCAACTGGTACATCAACAGCCATTCTATTGGCATAGAGCATGAAGGGTATGCCGTTGAAGGATCAACCTGGTACAGTGAACCGATGTACCGTGCATCAGCAAAGCTTGTTAAATACTTAGCGAAAAAATACGATATACCGCTGGACCGCGAGCATATTCTCGGGCATGAGGAAGTGCCTGGATTGACTCCGGCACGCCAAGTTGGCATGCACTGGGATCCGGCCGCATATTGGGATTGGGCGCACTACTTTAAATTGCTCGGCGCGCCGTTCTCATCCGGCAAACATAAAATAGGCTTCGGTAAGAGCAACAATATTGTAACGATCAATCCGGATTATCAAACGAATAAGCCTGATGTAACCTATAATAACGCACCACTTGAAGCAAAACCTTCTAATTTTGTTTATTTGTATACGGCGCCTAGTTTCAGTGCGCCACTGCTCAGCGATCCGCTTCTTCATCCGAACGGAACCGGGACGACAGCGATCAACGACTGGGGAGACAAAGCCGTTGCGGGCCGATCTTATTACAAGGTGGATCAGACGAAGGATTGGACGGCCATTGATTTTGGCGGACAGAAGGCATGGTTTTACAATCCGAAAGACGCAAACACCGTTAAAGGAAGCGGCACGCTGATTACACCGAAAAAAGGTGTGGATTCAATTCCTGTTTATGGATCCGCTTATCCAGAAGCAGCCGCGTATACGCCGTTTGGGATCCCGGCAGTCGGCATGGCACCGATCTACACAATGCCAGCCGGTCAGTACTATGTCGCTGAAAAACCGGTACAATCGGATTATTACTATGCGAAGCTCTTTAACGCTCCCGAAACCTACCATGTTGTCAGTGGCAATGATGAATACTACCAAGTTTCTTATAATCATCGGATTGCCTTTGTAAAGAAGAGCGATGCGACTGTCGTAAAACATCCTTTCCAATAAAATGATCAAAAAGAAAATTTAGGGCCGCTCCTGAAACATGGAGCAGCCCTTTTTTCTCAAACAAGAAAAATAGAGATTCAGAAGAATAATGTTCGAAAAATAGAAGTTAGACCGAACCGGGTAAAAGTTAGACCATCCTCTCAAAAAGTTAGATCGAACTACCTTCAAGTTTGTACAGGCACAAAAAAGAGAGATGAATTCGACCGGCTCAACTTGGCCAATCTAACTAATTGTAAGAGCAACTAGCGTTTAGTCATTATTGATTCTACTATTATATGTTGAATAGATAGCTATTGAAAAAAACTGCTAAGACAGATACATTTTTTATGGAATCTCGCAAACAGGATTTTTTGTGGAAAGTGTGGATGAGATCGGGTATGCTTGGTATAGATTTGAAAGTTTGGAAGTTTGCATAGATTCATTATTACTAACGAGGTGAACACATGATGACAGAAATAGATTCGTATGTAGAAAAGGCGCCGAAACAGCTCTTTATCGGGGGCGAATGGCTTGATGCAGATAGTGGCGAGCTTGATGACGTGGTCAATCCTGCAACTGGTGAAGTGATCGCACGTGTTGCTCGCGGTGGCGCGCTGGATGCTGAAAAAGCGATTGAAGCAGCTCAGAAGGCATTTCCGGTATGGTCTACAATGGATGTAGACACTCGTGCGAAAATCCTGCGCAAAATTGCTGATCTGATTGTAGATAAAGCAGACGAATTGGCAGCAATTATGACGATCGAACAAGGAAAACCGCTTGCCCAGGCAAAAGGCGAAGTGCTGGGCGGCGCAGAAAGTGTACGCTGGCACGCAGAAGAAATGCGCCGGATTTACGGAGAAACGATTCCCGGACCAAACGGTCATTTATTCCTCGTTCAGAAGGAGCCGCTCGGTGTGGTCGGCGCGATTACCCCATGGAATTTTCCATCATCGATGATTACACGGAAAATTTCTCCGGCGCTTGCCGGCGGGAATACAATTGTGCTCAAGCCATCGCCTGAAACGCCGCTTTCAGCGACTTCATTGATGAAGATTTTTCAAGAAGCGGGACTGCCTGATGGAACGGTAAATCTGGTCATGGGCGATGCACCGGCAATTGGCAAAGTCTTGACTTCCAGTAACGTCGTGCGCAAGATCACTTTTACGGGCTCTACTGGCGTCGGTAAGATGCTGTTCGGTCAGTCCGCCGACACGGTGAAAAAAGTATCGCTAGAGCTTGGCGGGCACGCACCGTTTATCGTATTTGATGACGCTCCGGTTGATCAAGTGGTAAACGATCTGGTCACTTCTAAATTCCGCAATAACGGGCAAGTCTGCACATCACCGAACCGAATTTTTGTCCATGAATCAATCATCGACGAATTTACAGAAAAACTGGTGGCTGCTGTAAAGCAGGTCAAGGTTGGAAACGGCTTAGATGAAGGTGTTGATGCAGGTCCGCTGATCCGTGAAGACGCGATTGGCAAAATCAAACGTCAGATAACGGACAGTGTGGCTAAAGGTGCAACAGTGGTGACCGGTGGCGATCGTATAACTGACGGTGAATACGCGAACGGTTACTTCTTTGCGCCGACTGTTCTTACTGGTGTGACGAACAAAATGGATATTTTCTATCAGGAAACATTCGGACCGGTTCTCCCTGTGATTTCCTTCACTGATACGGACGAAGTGATCCGCATGGCCAATGATACCAACTACGGACTTGCGAGCTATTTTTATACCTTGGATTTGAAACGTATTGCTAAGGTCAGCCAAGGCTTGCAATATGGGATGGTTGGTGTCAACAGCAACACGGTTGCGTTCACTCAAACCCCGTTTGGTGGTGTGAAGCACTCCGGCTTTGGCAGGGAAAACGGCCATCAAGGCATCGATGATTACGTTAATGTGAAGTTTATTAATTTGAATTACGGAATTTGAAACCATACGCATTCACTTGTGGTGCTTAAAAATCCTCGAACTTTGTTTCCTAAGTTCGAGGATTTTTCACGTACACATCTTATGATGATTAGTTTAGCTTCTCAAGCAATTCATCAAGATAACCTTCTTGATGAAAACGCAGCATGGCACTTCTTCTTGCTTTTTCGCCAAGTACTTTTCGAAGATCGGGATGGGCAGCCAAGCGAACAATAGCGGCGGATAAACGGTCGCTGATCTGATTATCTGCTTTAATGATTAATCCGCTGCCGTTACCAATCAGCTCAGGAATGGCGCCGGCGTTCGTTGTGATGATCGCTTTTCCGAGTGCCATGGATTCAGCGATGGTGAGACCAAAAGCTTCATTCCATAGTGAAGGTAGCACGATCATGTCTGCCACAGAAAGATAGGCGGGCAATTCTTCGTGGGTAATGTAATTCAGCACGCAATATGCATTGCTTGGGAGTCGTTCGAGTGCCGGATGAATTCTTTGATATTCCTTTTTATTAGGAAAACTGCCGCAAAGGACTAGGTAAAGTGCTTTGTTTTGTTGCACGGCCCGATCAAAGGATTGAATGAGTTTGAGCACGCCTTTTCCAACGTTCAACCGGCCGTAATAGAGAACAACCTGGCGATCTTCCGGTATGGCGCATTGCTCACGGATTCTGCGAGACAAGCCGGCGTCCAGCGATGGTTGGAACAGACTAGTGTCGATCCTGTTGTAGAGTACCCGCATTTTTTGTACATCATGTTCATCGGCTGCTGCTTTCACTCGCTCATTGATAAAATGGCTGACGGACACAATACGGTCGCATTGATGAATCACTGATTGAGCATAGAAACGATCTGGATTGAGGGTATCATTGTGCAGATGCAATGCGATCGATACTTTACTGCCAAGCTGCCGGCGCAATGGTTTAATAAAAAGTGGACGATTTTCAACAACAATCCAGTCGTAATCCCGCTTTTTCAGTTCACGAATGGTCCGCATTAGAAAGATATTCTTATAAAAAGGAACGTGACATTTAAGACACAGTCGGTTTGTGAAGCTGTAAAATGGATTCAAAGGATTAGCCGAATTAATATAAATGAACCGTGTATGATGAAAACGCCTGCTTGTACGCTCAGCTTTATTGTCTTCAATCGAATATACATCGAGTTCGAGCAGTGGGTGCCGCTCGTTATTTTGTATAAACATGTCGATTAACGTTTCAACGGCGCCGCCTCGGACAGCAGGCACCGGTAGTTTTTCTGTGCCGATGATTGCCAATTTCATTTATCCTTCTCCATTCATTTCTTTTTTTGAGATGTTTGCTGCCTCCAGAATCTCCAAAGCTGACGAACGGTGCTCTGCTGCAAGGCAAGTGTTAAAAGCAGCCAGACGCAGTTAATGAACAACATGCCTGGAAAGTGGAAGAGATTCAGAAAAGCACCGGCCAGTAAGAAAAGAAAGACGACATAGTGCTTAGTTACCGGCAGTTTTATCCAATACTTACCGGAAAAGTAGGTTCTTGCCGTAAAAAAGAAGAAATATGCGACCGCAATGGCAATCGCTGCGCCTGCAGCGCCAAGGGACGGGACAAGCAGGATGTCGAGAAGTATTGCCGGAATGAGAGCGATCAGGCTGACCCATATGCTTAAATAGCTTTTTTTCGTAAACACAATGCCAAGGCAGGTGGTTTCGCTGACGGTGTAGATTAAGGGCTGCAAGCAAAGAAACCCCACCAAATATTGCGCGTCACTGTATTGATCAGATAAGATAAAAATGATGACATTTTTAAATAAGAAGATACCGGCTGCGAGCAGCGACATGCCAAGTAGAATTGCGTCACTGACAACCTTAAAATAATCAATTGGACGACCTTCTGAATACCAACGGTAAGCAGTGGGAATCCAAAAGCTCGTAAAACTGGTTTGGATGACAGAGAGAATAGCAGCAATTTTCAAAGTGGCGGAAAAGATACCGATTTGATCAAAGTCGCTCCACAAACGAAGTGCGAGTCGATCCATGCCATTTAGCAGGCTGGAGAATGACGTGGCAACCATAATAGGTAGGCCGAACTTGCTCAACGCTTTTAATAAGGAACGATTCAAACGGAATACTTTCGGATTAAGTAAATTTCGGTAGCGCCAGAATAAATAGAGATCCCCGGTGATTTGTCCGAGCACAGTGGAATAGACCACAGCCAGAAAATCACGGCGAATAAAAAATATGTAGATCAGCGTCAGAATCAGCACAGCAGATTTGACCAGAATCGCCTGCAATGAATATTCATATGCTTGTTCACGCATGCGAATGGAGAGCATCAGGAAACGTTCGAGAACAATGAAAATGGTCATCACACCAAAAAGAATGGTCGGGAGTGTATAGTCCGCGCGCCCAAAAAGTGCGCGCGATAACGTGCCCGGAGCGATCAGTGCAGTCAGCAGAACGCCAATCGCCAGTACCATTGGAAGCAGTAAGGCGTTTTGCAGAAGTCGCGTTTTATCGGTTGCTGAGTGGTATTCACGCGTGTAGGACTGATCGATTCCGAGAAAAAGGAAGGTACCGACAATGGTCTGAAAAAGCAGGAACATGCTCGCTTTACCATATTCCGCAGGGTTAATAAAATAGGTTGTCACAGGAATGGTGATAAATGAAATCATCGCGCCGACGACCGGACCGATTGAAAAACCGATTAACTTCTTAATAAAAGTGTTCATAAGTGGAAACTTTGCCTTTCCAAAGGTTCACTTTTTAGTGTGCCGAAAAACAATTGTTTTCATACTCATAAAGTTGGCGCAATCCATCAGTAAGATTAGGATGGCACGAATGGGGAAAAGTAGGAATAATGAAGACCATCAGAGGAGGAGAAACGATGAACCGATTTGCTATTTATGAAGAGTTCAACGGTCAACGCAGGATGCCGATTGACATCAAGCTCCCAAAGAAAATCATTGAGGCAGCTTCAATTCGTGACGCAGTTAACGCCTTTTCATTGCGTCATAATCTTGAAATTGTCCGTTCTGAGGAACTTCCTGAAGACGATATGCGTGTGGCATTCCGAAAAACAAGTATTATCGGTCAAACCAGCAATTTTATTTATTACATCAGGATGCTTAAATACGGAGAATTAATCGAAGAGTAAAGATCCATTTTTCACAATCGTGAGGAATGGATTTTTTTTGAAGATAAGCATGATAAATTCAGGGTTCATATAAGCGGCGTAATGCCTGGAAATAGCTCTTATTCAAACACGGAAGTGCGAGACTCCTGCGGAGCGTTCTTGTTGATACGAGCAACTGGAGTGTAATCGAGCAGAGAGTGATGTTCAAAAGCCAGCGGTCAGTTTTATAACTAAAGAACAGGATTAGGCTGGTTTTCCTTACAGGGCAAGAAAGTATATAAAATTTTTAATTCAGAGTTCATATCAACAGCGCAATGCTAGGAAAAAATTCTGATTCAAACACGAAAGCGCGAGACGCCTGCGGGAGTGCAGGGAGGCCACTGAAAAACTCATGTTTTTTTTGGTAGGTCGAGACTATTGACACAAAAAAGGTCGCTGATCGTCTGTATTTTGACGATCG
>NZ_AWTC01000014.1 GCF_000497245.1 Sporolactobacillus laevolacticus DSM 442 | reverse complement strand
GTTCATAAGATCCATAGCAATTTTGAATTTATTAGGGGTTTGCCCTTTTAAATCACGCTTGGCTTTTGTTCAGTTTTCAAGGAACATTATTGATCATCTAATCAAAAGACAACTTGAACAGTCTATCAAACAATCTATTCTTTGTCAATTGATATTTTTGATGATTCATCGGTTATTATACCAGCTGTCCATTATCTTGTCAACACTAAGATCAATGTCTCAGCGACAGCTTTAATAATATATCACCCACGAGAATAACTGTCAACAATTATTTTTTCAAAAATATAAATCAACATTATTAATTAACAGATCAATCAACTATTCAATAAAACTGCCCGCGATTCAGAAATCCATGTTCTTGCTGCAAAAGAAAGATAGTGGTTTTTCTTCCATATCATCGACAACCGCCAATTAAGCTCACTATCTTCTAGAGGAAGAGTTACAAGAGATTCTGTCTCATGTTCCAACTTGCTAATAATACTTTCAGGCAAAAATGCAATACCGAACCCTTCGGAGACCATTTTGGCCATAAATTCCCACTGTGAGCTTTCAAAAACGATTCGTGGCTGAAAACCTGCTCGATCACAACATTTAATAATCATCCCACGCAGTGAAAATTCATCTGGGAACAGAATAAACGATTCATCGCTAAGATCTTTTATACGTACGCTGCTTCTTTTGGCGAGCGGGCTTGATGTATGTACGACAAGACGAATAGAATCCTCAAAGAAGACAAATGAATTAAATAATTCTTCATCAAAATTGCCAACTGTAGCTCCCACTTCCAATAATCCTTCCGACACACAATCTGCAACTTTCTTCGCACCATATTCTGCTATGTGCAAATCAATTCCAGGAAAATTTTTGCGAAAGCTGCTAAGTATACTAGGAAAAAATTGAATACCAATCATAGGCGGAAGACCGATCGTTAGCTTTCCCCGCCTTGCATGAGTAAGATCACTTAATTCATCAGAGAGATGAGCAAAGGATTGCACAATTTTCTGTGACTGTTCAAACACAATTTTTCCGGCATCAGTCAACTCTATTTCTTTCCCGGTACGATCAAGAAGGACCATACCAAGTTCATCTTCTATATCTCTTACCATTTTACTTATGGTAGGTTGTGTTACATATAAATGATGTGCTGCTTTTGTGAAACTTTTCCTCACAGCTACTTCTAGAAAATAATGAAGGTGCTTAATGTCCGTTTTCTTCGCCTCCAGGCTATAGTTGTTTGGAATAATTGTATTCCCGAAATCTATTGTACCTGTATTTTCAACTTTTGTATAATACACTGTGACATAGATCACAATTGTTTGTCTAACTTATAAGGAAGTGTCTGTAATTTGTTAAAGAAGTTTCTTAACACGATTCTTCAGGTTGGTTACCTGTATCTATTTGCACTGCTTGGCAATCTTCTTGCCAAATGGCTTCA
Source organism: Sporolactobacillus laevolacticus DSM 442 (assembly GCF_000497245.1). GTDB lineage: Bacteria > Bacillota > Bacilli > Bacillales > Sporolactobacillaceae > Sporolactobacillus > Sporolactobacillus laevolacticus. Next base: position 83,122 of record NZ_AWTC01000014.1, on the reverse strand, counting down.
TTTGCCTATTTCCGGGAGCATTGTCGGATTGTTTATCGTTCTTTGCCTCTTGCATTTCAAGGTTCTGAAATTGTCGGCGGTAGAACTTGGCGCAAGCTTTCTCATGTCGGAGATGCTGCTTTTCTTCATTCCCTCTGCCGTAGCGATCATTCAGTATAAGAATGAAATTCTACAACATGGCTCGCAATTTCTTATCGTGATTTTATTAAGCACAATTACAGTAATGGTTGTGACTGGCCTTGTCGCCCAATACTCGATACGTAGGCTGGCAAATAAAAAAGGAGAGATTGGAAGATGATCGCGTTTATTTGCATCTTGCTTACGGTTTTGGTGTATTATCTGTCGAAACAGTTATACAAAAAGGTTAGGTTTGCTTTTCTTTCGCCGCTTCTTATAGCTCCTTGCATTCTCTCATCAATGCTGGTTGGCTTCCACATTGACTATTCAGACTATGACAGCGGCGGACGCTGGCTCAGCAATTTGCTTCAACCAGCTGTTGTCGGTTTTGCTATTCCACTCTACAAATTTCGCAAGGTCATGAAAAAATACGCGAAAATCATAGCAATTAGCATGACTGCAGGGGTCACCATTGCCATTGTAAGCTCAGGGCTGTTCAGTCATGTTGTCCGTTTGAATGACCATTATCTGCTCAGTCTCTTGCCTAGATCGATCACGACACCGATTGCCATGGCAGTTTCGGTAGATATCGGAGGGATGCCGACAATGACTGCTATCTTTGTCATTGTCACTGGAATTTCCGGACTTATCCTTGGACCTATGGTTATTCGTTATTTACACATTCAAGAAAAATTAGCAAAAGGGCTCTTATTAGGTATGGGCGCTCACGGAGCAGGTACATCAAAGGCACTTGAATTTGGCAGTGAGGAAGGAGCTGCCGCTAGTCTGGCAATGGTGCTAGCCGCAATATTCACCCTTGTTTTTGCGCCGATACTGACTCCGCTCATCCTTCTGTAATCATATATTAACCCCCCGCATTGACTTGGCGGGGGGTTATTTATGCTTGAATGAATAAACAGCGGTCAACGAAATCCCTAATTAGTGGTATGATTACATTAATCGGCTTTCAAAAAGGCAGGTGATACGGCACGCTCGATCTTCTTGCATATCTTCTGAATGATCCACTATTTCCGACCTTATTGATCGTACTGGAACTCTCATTTCAAATGATTCAAACCTCACTCAGTTCTGAACGAGGAAGATTCAGTGCTCATTTGCACAACAACATGAGTAGCTACACTAAATACGCTTTAAGACCCAAGCCCATTTCATGGGAGCACAATCACTTTGCTTTTCGCCTAGTGCGGACGATTAAGCGAAAAGAATCGGGAACGAATGATTCAGAAGACAACTGCGCGCCTCTCAGCACAATGCTTTCAATCCACTGATATTGATTGATCACTAGCTGGGAGGACCATCACTATGAGTTCGTTTATAGAACCTTTTACATTAATGATTCAAAGCACTGCCGCTTTTTTCGGGCACAATTACGGAATTGCGATTATTATCCTGACACTCATGATCCGACTCATTTTGGGACCATTAATGGTACGCCAATACCTTCGGCAGTTCGATATGAGGAAAAAGATGGACAAGATCAAACCTGAATTGACTGCAATTCAAAAAAAGATGGCTGATGCCAAAGATACATCGGAAAAACAGAAAATCCAAATGGAAATGATGGCACTGTACAAAAAGCATAATGTCAATCCATTTTCAGCAGTTGGATGTCTCCCGATTATTGTTCAAATGCCTATTCTGATGGGTTTCTATTATGCGATAAGGAGTTCGCATGAAATTGCGGCTCATCGATTTCTTTGGTTCAGTCTTGGCCATACTGATCTCATTCTGACGATTATCGCAGGTGTTGTCTATTTTCTGCAGTTTAGAATCAGCCAAAAGCTTATGCCAATGGTTGGAGCAGAACAGCAACAAAGCTCTTTACAATGGATTGGTCTTATGTCACCGATTATGATTGTCTTTGCATCACTTTCAACATCAGCCGCTTTACCCCTATATTGGGTTGTTGGCGGGCTGTTCTTAATCGGGCAGACATATTTTTCACATCTTATGTTGAACCGCAAGGAAAAACGCGTAGCTGTTGCTCAAAACTAATAACGAATAAATGCATGAAAAAAAGCGACGATTTGAGGTTGATACTCAAACCGCCGCTTTTTATATAGTGAGCATTATTTTTCTTTGCCGATGCCCTGTGCTGCAATAACATTGCCAATTGCAGCAGATGCTTCGTCAGCATCTGAGCCTTCAGAAACAATCTTGAATTCAGCGCCTTGCATAATGCCGAGAGCCATAACACCCATAATGCTCTTCAGGTTCGCTTTCTTGCCATTGTATTCGATGTTGATGTTCGATTCGAATTTGCTTGCTTCACTTACAAGCACGGTTGCTGGGCGTGCGTGAATACCAGTTTCATCAGTGACAACATACGTTTTTTCCATTTTTCAACTCGCTCCATTCATCTACATAATATTTAAATTGAACAGGATTCAATAATGAATTGACCTGCAATTTCCTTTAAAGAACCGTTTTCATCTTATCAGATGACAAGATTCTTCAAAAAGCTTATTTACATTTTATCATTCATTTCCGCTCATGTCATGACTAAACCATGAAAAAATTAGGTCAGTCATAAATTAACGATACGGATTATCCTTTTGTAAACCCTAAAAGAACGCCGCCTAAGATGATTAAAATGCATCCAATCATTAGAAGTACCATCTGATTTTTCGTTTTCTTTTCTCCAAGGATAAAGATGCCGCCAAGGGTAGAAAGCACAGTTCCTATCTGAGACATTGAGAAACTGATTGCTATCCCCTCTAATTTTGTCGCAATCAATAACGAGATATTCCCTCCAGCCCACATAAAACCGGAGACGATATTATAAGCTGTATGCCTGTTATAAAGCGATTTCACTCTTTTTCCTGACATAACAACTGCACCAAGGATCATTCCGATTGATTGCGGGAAAATCGCAGACCAGCCATCAATTTGGAAGGAGCGCAAAATAACAATATACGATACATAACCTAGTGTTGACAAGACAATCAAAAAAATGCCCTTAACCATTGTGTTTGTCTTCTGGTCTGGAGAATTTCTTTTCTCTTTCGAAGTAAATAATACTCCGATCACAATCAGAACTAAAGCGGTAAGCCCTAAGATCATTCTGAATGCCGTATCCCATTCGTGAAAGATAACAATGCCACAGACCGCTGCACCAGCAAGTTGCATTCCTGTTGACAAGGGCATCGTTTTCGAGACACCGATTGCTTTCATTGCCGCAAATTGGTAAAACTGACCAAATGCCCAGCATAAACCGGAAATGAAACTGACGACCACAACCGTCGCATTTAATTCTGGCGGCACGATAAAAAAAACCGCCACTGAAAATAATAAAGCACCAATCGTCATTCCGAATACTTGATGATGCGGCGTCCCCCCCACTTTCGCGCTAACAAGTGGAAGCGTCCCCCACAGGAGAGCCGGAATGAGTGAAATTAAAAGACCAGTCAAAATTCCAACACCTTTCAAGCTTTGCCATGATTCCAATGAAAGAAGCGCTAACATAATGTTCTACTCAAACGGACTATTTATGTTTTCAACACTTGACATTATGTACGTCATAAAAAGAAAGCGGCAAGCAAAATTTTTTCGACAAAATACACTATATCATAGAATTAATGTTTCATGCAGATTTTTTTTGTTTCTTGCATAATTTGGATTGTCAATGTAGTAATGGATTCAATAATAAAAACACCTCCTTTTACTGGATTCTCATACCAATAAATTGAAGATGTTCATTTGCTAAAATTAATTTGTAGTCGGATGAATTGAATAAGGAGAAGTTCATTGATGACATCGCTGTAATCACCAAATCACTGCCTCAATCATAAGATCTTCATCGATTCTTCCGCACGATTTTCGATTCTGAGCTTATCGGCGACCATTGCAATGAATTCACTATTGGTTGGCTTGGCTTTAGACATAGATACAGTATAACCGAACAAATTTGAAATAGATTCAACATTCCCACGGCTCCAGGCTACTTCAATTGCATGGCGAATGGCACGTTCTACTCGGCTTGGTGTTGTCTTGTATTTCTTTGCAATATCCGGATAAAGGACTTTGGTTATTGAGCCGAGCAGTTCAATATCATGGTAAACCATTGAAATGGCTTCGCGTAGATACATATAACCTTTGATATGAGCTGGGACACCTATTTCATGAATAATATCGGTAATGCTGGCGTTAAGATCGTGATTTTTATCGGATGCAGAGGGGCGTTGTGTCTTTGAATGAGTCGAAAATACAGGATTCAAATCCTTTTTTCCAGCGACTTGGCGAATATGATTTGCTAAATTAGCCATATCAAACGGTTTCAAAATAAAATAGGACGCGCCGTATTCAACTGCCTTTTTTGTAACGTCCTCTTGCCCAAATGCTGTGAGCATAATAATACTTGGCTTCGGCAGATCAGGATTTGAATGAATTTGTTCTAACACACCAAGACCATCCAGATGAGGCATAATGATATCTAATAACAGAACATCAGGCGATATTGTTTTCAACATCTCCAGACAATCCTGGCCGTTGCTCGCTGTTCCGATCACTTCAATATCATCTTGTGTTTTCAAGTACTCTGAAATCAGCATAATCAATTCCTGGTTGTCATCTGTCAAGCAGACCTTTATTGTTTGCAACACAAAATCCCCCTCGTCAAAAGTTCTACATGTTATCTTTTCGACAAGGGGAAAGAGTTTCCTTTTTATTCTTTTTTGCTTTAATCTATTTTTTTCTTTCATTTTCTTCCAATAAACAGGTAATTCTCTACAATTGTGTTTTTTTCGACTTAATCCGACTTACCAATGTCGGATAAAATTTGTTGTTGGATGATTTTTCGCGAATCATTAACCAGCTGCTTCTTTACGCAAAAATTGATGGTTTTTATCAATGCCTGCTTCTTCAATCATCCACTCAATATGCACACCATACCCACTTGTAGGGTCATTCACAAAGACATGAGTTACGGCTCCCACCAGCTTGCCATCTTGAATGATCGGGCTGCCGCTCATTCCTTGAATAATACCACCAGTTGCTTTTAGCAGTCTCGGATCTGTGATTTTAATGACTAAACCTTTTGTTGCCGGATGTTTTTGCGGGATCGAATTCAGAATTTGTATACTAAATGCTTCGACTTTATTACCATTAAGGACAGTTAAAATTTTTGCCGGACCCTCTTTGACCTGCTCCGCAGTCGCGATCGGAAGTGCAGCATCCATTATATCTGAACGAATGGAATCATTCTTTTTCATGGTTCCAAAAATGCCAAACGGGGTATTCTTGGAAACGTTCCCGATACTTAGCGCGTTCTCGGGAAAGAATGCAATTTTCTCTCCCGGCTTCCCTTCTCTCCCACGGTCAATAGCCTGGACTACAGATCGTACAATGCGTCCATTTTTCACCAAAATAGGTTGACCTGTATCTCGATCGGAAATGACGTGCCCAAGAGCGCCATATGTTCCAGAGCTTGGATCATAAAAAGTCATGGTTCCAATCCCTGAAGCTGAATCCCGAATAAACAACCCCAATTGATAGCGCTCGTTGGCTTTATCCTTCAAAGGAATTAAGCTCTTTCTAACCATTATGCGCTGACGGATCAAGGTTACCTTCAGTGGCTCACCACTTTTTGATACATTCATGATGTGACGAACATCCGTGATAGAGCTTGTGGTCTTTCCATTAATTTTTGTAATCACATCACCAACACGAATACCTGCTGACTCACCAGGTGAAGTTTCTCCACTTGCGGTGCTGATTAAATGGTAGCCAACAACAAGCACACCTTTTGTACTCAATTGTACTCCGATGGATTGGCCTCCAGGAACAAGTCTTATTTCCTTAATTGTTCCATTAGCGGATTTCGCAATATCCTGTGAAACGGCCCTGGCTTTTTGTTTGTCTTGCCTGACTTGCATCGCCTCAGCTTTTCTTTTCTTTGTGATCATCGCAATCGGTGATCCGCTGGTGATCTCGGCGCGTAGATGAAGCATTTCAGATTGCAGCTCTCCAGCTTTCAAGAAAGAGTGCGTGACAAACTGTCCTGTTCGAATACTTGAACTGATAACCAAGAAGCTGAGAAGAACAATAATAACCCAAAATCTTAATTTTTTTCTTTTTTTCATAACTCACTCTCCTCGCTCCATACCCGCACCATGTCTTGCAGTGCATTTATTAAAATTGCCTGAGTGGAGGAGAATTATGAGCGATCTGATTAAAGGATTAATTCCAGTATAGGATGTGCATGCCAGCACTACTGTTTTGTTTTTTCGGCCATTTCAATCAATTCCCTTGCATGTTCACGAGCGAGTTCAGTCATTTGTGGTCCAGAAATCATTCGGCCGATTTCACGAATTTTATCGGATTCATTCAATTTTTTAACAAGTGTACCTGTTCGACGGTCTTTTGTCAGATATTTTTCAATAAATACATGCTGATCGGCCATGGCAGCAACCTGTGGAAGATGAGTGATACAGAAAACTTGTGCGTTTTTCGAAAGCTTGCTGATTTTTTCAGCCATGGCTTGGGCAGCCCGGCCACTGACACCTGTATCCACCTCATCAAAAATAATTGTAGCCGGACCAATGACCTTTTTAAAAACTGTTTTAATCGCCAGCATTATACGCGAAAGCTCGCCTCCGGATGCGATTTTCGCTAATGGTTTAAACGGCTCACCTGGATTTGTCGTGATATAGAACGATACTTGGTCAATACCATCTGACTCAAAGCCGGAAAACGATTCAAGATTGCTGTTCATTTTAACGTGAATATCAATCATCGCATGTTCCATACAAAGATCCTTAAATTCGGCATTAATAGCCCGAGCAAGCTGTACACTTGTTTTTTTTCGTTCTGACGACAAACCCACCCCAATCATTCTTAAGTTCCCCAAGCCGGTTTGAAGCGCCTCATTCAGAGCATCAAAGTTTTGATCACGTGAATTTAATTCTTCATATTCTTTTTTTATCTGATCATTATAAGTCATGATTTCTTCAACAGAGTTTCCGTACTTTTTCTTCAATAGATGGATTTCATTAAGCCGCAATTCAATTTCATCTAATCGTTCCGGATTATATTCCATCTGTTCTAGGTAAGCTCGGACAGCCGACGTCTGCTCCTCTAAGAGGTAGAAGCAATTGGCTACAGACTCCGAGAAATGTGCCAGTTCCGGATCAAGATCGCGAATTGAATCAAGATAGCCTGTTGCTTGCCGAAGCAAATCAAGACTCGCATTGTCCCCGCCAAGCGCCTCATAGCTTGCCTTGAGCATCTGAAATACCTTTTCAAAATTGACGAGTTTTCTTTTCTCTTCCAGCAATCGTTCTTCTTCATCAGCTTTCAGGTGTGCCGCATCAATTTCGCCAATCTGATATTGAAGCAAATCAATACGTTGTGCGAGCTGCTTCTCATCTTGATTATATTTATTACATTGAGCAGCTAGTTTTGCCACTTCTTTATATGCGTTTCTATACTCTTGTTTTAATTTTTTCAAGGAATTTCCGCCAAATCGATCGACGAAACTTAAATGATTTCCTTGTTCCAGCAGCTGCTGATGTTCATGTTGGCCATGAATGTCGACTAATAGCCGACCAAATTGTTGTAATACGGACAAAGTCACCAGTTTGCCATTTACTCTGCAAATGCTTTTTCCAGTGCTGGATATTTCTCTTTTTAGAATTAATTGTCCGTCTGACTGGTCAACGCCTAAGTCATTGAGACTTTCACGTATTCCTCCCTGGTCTTCAGTATCGAACAACGCCTCAATTTCTGCTTTTTGGGCGCCATGCCTCACATAATCAGAGGAACCGCGTCCCCCGGCGAGAAGGGCAATAGCATCAATAATTATTGATTTACCTGCTCCTGTTTCGCCAGTGAAAACGGTTAACCCATTTTCAAATGACATATTCAGTTTATCAATAATCGCGAAATTTATGATTTGAAGCTCTGATAACATCGCAGAACCACCTCTTTGATTCGAACATCAGTTCTTATCTCCATTTTCCACTGTTCTTCTATAATCGTCAATGTTTTTTTGTATTGATCTTGATAAATTTTGCAGGTTCAGTCTAATCTTTACTTTTTATAAGCTTTAGTTGCACTGATACTAAATCCGGCTGAATTTTTTGTACCTTCTTTATTTATGCAAAAAAAATGAGCCCTATAAGGCTCATGCTTTTGTGTTTTTCCTGAAATTCTGGTGTGCTTGTCGGACAACATCTTCCGGAGTTATCTTCATTAAATTTTCCGCATGATTTTTATCAGAACGGAAATAAGCAAGAAATTCAATGTTGCCGTCACCGCCGGTAATCGGAGAAAAATTCAAATCCAGAATGGAGAAACCGCAGCTTATAGCGAATTGAAGAATGTCTTGAACAACAGCCAAATGGACTTTCGGATCATGCACGATTCCTTTCTTACCTACCTCATCACGGCCGGCCTCAAACTGCGGCTTGATAAGTGCCACTACTTCGCCTTCATTTTTTAGAATATTAACTAAAGCCGGAAGAATTTTTTTCAAAGATATGAAAGAGACATCAATTGATGCGAAATCCGGTTGACCATCCTGAAAATCATCAAGAGTACAATAACGAAAATTGGTTTTTTCCATGACCACGACACGGGGATCGCTTCGCAGTTTCCAGGCTAATTGATTGTAACCAACATCTAGAGCATAAACTTTTCTTGCTCCATTTTGTAGCGCGCAATCGGTGAATCCGCCTGTAGACGCCCCTATATCGAGCATTAACAATCCTGAAAGATCCAAATCGAACACCTTGAGCGCCTTCTCAAGTTTCAATCCCCCGCGTCCGACGTAGGGCAGCAGATTTCCCTTAATAGTAAATTCCAATGTGCTGTCGACTTTGCTGCCTGGTTTATCCACACGCTGGTCATCATGATAGACCATACCCGCCATAACCGCTCTTTGCGCTTTTTCGCGTGAATCAAATAATCCTTGTTTCACCAGCAGCACATCTACTCTTTCTCTATCTTTCATGAAGTAAAAACCTTCCTGATTCCGTCCTTTTCATTCCGCTCTTTAATCATTTTTCGTACACGCGCGCAGATCTGTTTGCTCGTCAATCCAAGCTCATTCAGCAGCTCATTAACACTCCCATGTTCGACAAAACAATCGTCAATACCCATACGTTCAATGATGTGTTCGTGATCATCGTGGTCATGGAAAAATTCCATAATACTTGATCCAAAACCGCCTGCGAGCAATCCTTCCTCGACAGTTAAAATCGGTATACCTCTATCAACGAGTTCTGAAAGCATTTGGTGATCCAGAGGTTTAATAAAGCGAGCGTTTATGACTTGGAGCTTAATGTTATCATTCTCCAGCTGTTTTGCAGCCTCCAGAGCAATTTGCAGCATCGGGCCGAAAGAAAGCAGTGCTGCATCATGGCCTTCCCGGAGCACTTCCCATTTTCCAATAGGAATCAGTTCCGGCTGCTTTGCTCGTTCAACCCCGATTCCATTTCCGCGCGGGTAGCGGACTGCAATCGGCCCCTCATCATATTGTATTGCTGTATGGATCATATTCCGCAATTCATTTTCATCTTTCCCCATCATAATGGTCAAATTAGGCAGACTGCGCAAAAAGCCAATATCAAAAATACCTTGATGCGTCTCTCCGTCCGCACCGACTAGCCCGGCACGGTCCACAGCGATCACCACATTTAGATTCTGGCGGCAAATGTCATGAACGAGCTGATCATACGCACGCTGCATAAATGTGGAGTAGATAGAAAGCACCGGTTTCATCTTTTGCGTTGCCAGGCCTGCCGCAAACGTAGCTGCATGCTGCTCTGCAATCCCGACATCAAATAGACGGTCAGGGAATTCACGTCCAAAACCTTCAAGTTTGGATCCAACAACCATTGCTGGGGAAATCACAACAATGCGATCATCATTTCTCGCAAGATCCTGCAATGTATCATTCACAACTTGACTATAGGCTGGCGCTACTGCAACCGGCTTAATAAAAGCACCTGACTCAATTTTATAAGGTCCTGTTCCGTGCCATGTGCCCACTTCATCCATTTCAGCAGGTTTATAGCCCTTGCCTTTCTGTGTCAGGACATGAATAAGAACCGGTCCTTTTCTTTTCTTTGCATAGTTAAGATTGTGGATCAGATCATGAAGGTTATGTCCGTCAACAGGACCAAGATAAGTAATGCCGAGTTCTTCAAAGAAAACTCCGGATACAAGCAGATATTTAAGTCGGTCTTTCACTCGTTCAGCAACTGACGCCAATTTCCCGCCAAATGCCGGGATTTTCTTCATCAAATACTCAAGATCCTCTTTTGCCCGGTTGTATTTATTACCTGATCGGATACGATTAAGCATATTGTGAAGTGCACCAACATTTGGTGCAATCGACATTTCATTATCATTCAGCACAATAATCATATTTCTCTTCTGATGTCCGATATCGTTAAGAGCTTCAAGTGCCATACCACCGGTCAGTGCGCCATCACCAATAATTGCCACCACATCAAAATTTTCATGCTTCAGATCGCGGGCAACTGACATCCCTAGCGCAGCGGAAAGTGAAGTAGAACTATGCCCAGTCTCCCATACATCATGTTCACTCTCACTGCGTTTTGGGAATCCACAAAGTCCTTTGTATTGCCGGAGTGTATCAAACTGGTCCCCTCTGCCGGTTAAAATCTTATGAACGTAAGATTGGTGACCGACATCCCAAATAAGTTTATCTTTAGGACTGTTGAACACTTTATGGAGCGCTAGTGTCAATTCGACAACACCGAGATTTGGGGCAAGATGGCCACCGGTTTTCGATAATTTATTAATTAGAAAAGATCGGATATCGCTTGCGAGATCATCCATCTTGTCAATGGGCATTTTCTTGAGAAACTTAGGATTTTTGATTGACGATACATCCATTTTAATCACACATCCTTCTTTGCCTTTTTTCTCTTTTTACCCTTATTATTTCTCTTCTTATCAAGAATTTTCAAGATAGGGATATGAAGGCGATCCTCGAGGAAATAAAGGACGAATCCGACCTTATAAATAATTTTAGTTGAATTCTTAATGGCAAACCCTTTTCCAAGCGCCTTGACAAAAACAGTGAAAGCAGCGACGAAGCTTGTGACAATCACGGATACAACATACTCAACAAATCCGCTTTTATCGTTCGTGAGAAGTTGCATCATTTCCACCACAACTACCGAAGCTGCTGTTCCACTAATAATCGCGCTGGCATCGCCAATCACATCTGTACAAAATGTATTGACCCGATCCGCATTTTTCGTCAGCCAAACAGAATATTTTGCACCCTTCATTCCCTTGGAAGCGATCGCATGAAAGGGTGCCTCGCTGGATGCTGTCGATGCCACACCGATAATGTCAAAAAAAAGCGCAATAAGTATGATGACAATGACAACTGCAGTACCGCTGAATACATTGGCATCGCTCAGGACTGCAGTAGACGCAATTGAAAAAATAGCCGCTAGCACAAGCGTGATAACAGCTAAAGGAAAGGCCCATTTCAGAGATTTTTTAAGTTCATTTTTCATGCGTGTTCCGTCTTTCCAACATGCTGAAAGCCAGACGTTTCACATCCTTAATAAATATCTTATTTGTGCCATTTGCTTTTTATGTAGCGAGGTCATTTGAAAAGTAAACATTGCGGCTTAGGTCCAGTAGGTTTTCCCGCCAAATTACCTGTTGTTGCCAAGCAGGCAGTTTCCTTTTAAAACTTGGCCGATGCTGTCGCCAGACACCGAACTAGAACGCCACTCAGACCGCACTATAATCCTTTTCAAATGCTGCACTATGCAGACAGTCTAGGAGATTTCCTCAAGCATTCTTGAAACTTTACTCTAGCCTCTTTTGCAGAATTGATTTCAGGAAAGCGCCCCTTATCATACCGGCCAAGTATTTCAAAGTTATGCGCTTACCATCCCCTCTTTCCCACTCAAGGCAGGCTACGCTGTTCGCTTTTCCTTAATGATTAAGTACTTACGAAACAGGTTTTCCACATAGCTATTGCGTAAAAGCAAACAACGTACGTGTCTCCACGGGCGCAGGGTCTTCGCCCACATGCCATTGTGGATCGCCCTACGCCCTTTACTCCCAGCACTAGCCCAAAGCTGGGCGCCTTAAGCCGGCACCAGGAACTTCATCGATGTGCCCTTTGACGGATTTTTAGCCCCGTCTTCAAGTAAAGTAGAATGACTAGAATACTGCACCATCATTTTTTATGCAATTAAGTTTATCACAAATTTGACAAACGCTCAAATATCAAAAAATGTGGTTAATAGGTTCGATGCAAAAGATAATCGGCTAGATCTGCGAGATATCCTTGTTCCAGACCTGCTTCTCTCAAGCTTCCAATAGCAGCATTTACCTGTTGTGAAAGTTTTTCTTTTGCACCTTCTAGACCTAACAAACTGACGTATGTGTTCTTTTGATTGGTTAAATCGCTTCCAATCGGCTTTCCAAGCTTTTTTTCATCACCCGCAATATCAAGAATATCATCGCCAATCTGAAAAGCGAGTCCGAGATGTTCGGAATAACGAACGAGTGCAGCGGTTTGCGTTTCAGTTGCCTTTGCCAGCACGGCTGCAGCTTCAACAGGAAAACGAATCAGTTTGCCCGTCTTCCGTCTGTGTACAGAAATTAATTCTTCCAGTTGGAGTGTCTTTCCTTCTGCTTCAAGATCGTCCTCCTGACCGCCAACCATTCCTTCAGGACCCGCCGCAATTGCCAACATACCCATAATTTGGCACTTTGAAGAAACATCAATTTTTGTATCGTTAGCGATCACTTGAAAGGCGGCAGTCAACAATCCGTCGCCAGCGAGAATCGCCGTTGCTTCACCGAATACGCAATGATTGGTAGGTTTTCCTCTTCGCAAATCATCGTTATCCATTGCCGGAAGATCATCATGAATAAGTGAATAGGTATGTATCATTTCCAGACCAAGCGCAGTGCTCAAGCCGAGCTCTTCACTTTTTCCAAGTTGAGTGAGTGTCGCAAAAAGTAGAATCGGCCGAATTCTTTTACCGCCCGCCTGTAACGAATAAAGCATCGCCTGCTTCAGTTTAGGCGTGACCGGTGTGCCCTGAAAAACGAGCGGAAGCTGATTTTCAAACCATACTCTCTTTTCCGCCATATAGTCAATTAATGCTAAAGTCATTCCTCGTCATCTCCCTGAACAGAAAAAGGTGTTGTCTCTCCATTCGGTTCCATGAGCTGGTCCATCTTTTTTTCAACCGTTTCAAGCTTGTCGTGACAGAGTTTAGATAATGCCATACCCTCTTGGAACAATTCAATTGCTTTCTCAAGAGGGACGTCATTCTCCTCCAATTGTTTAACAATGCGCTCAAGCTTTTCCATTGCTTCTTCAAAAGCTGGCGTCTTTTCTTTTCCATCAGCCGTTTCACACATGTTCATTCGCCTCCTCAATGCCCCATACTTGGCAATCCATCTTGCCGTCGTGCATCCGAATTATTACCGAATCCCCAGGTGCCACTTCTTGCACGGACTTAATTAACTGATCCTTTGAATCAAAAGCTAGACTGTATCCGCGTCCCATAATTTTTAACGGACTAAGACTGTTCAATTGTGTAATCAGTTTATCAAAATATACTTCTTTCGTTTTACGGTACGCACTAAATGACCGAATGAATTGTTGTTCTCGTTCACTCAATTGCCTTTGCGCCCGTCTCATGAGTTCCTTTGGTTTGCTTTGGACGAGCAGTCGGTCTGCCATAGCCAAGTGTTCCTGTTTCTGATGGATCTGTCTCCGCGCCGATTTTCCCAAACGTTCAAGCATCCTGTCACATTCTTGCTCTTTTTGCAGAACTAATTGGCCGGGATATTTAAAAGCGTAGGATTGGCGTATCCGATGTAATCTCGTTTTCTGTTCACGCATTGTGCTATTCATCGCCTGAAACAATCGAGCAGAAAACTGATCAATGTGATGCTCCAGGTCAACCACATTCGGTACCGCGAATTCTCCGGCGGCTGTTGGTGTAGGCGCACGTTTATCCGCAACAAAATCAGCAATGGTAAAATCTGTTTCATGCCCGACTGCCGAGATAATCGGAATATGTGACCGGAAAATCGCATCGGCTACGATTTCTTCATTAAAAGCCCATAAATCTTCAATAGATCCCCCGCCTCTTCCCACAATCAGGACATCGATCTTCTCTAACCGGTTTGCCTGATCTATCGCGGAAGCAATGGACGGCGCAGCTCCTGCTCCTTGTACAAGAACCGGGAAGACTGTCAATCGGGCGGCAGGAAATCTGCGTTTAATCGTCGTAAACAGGTCACGAATTGCTGCACCGGTTGTTGACGTCACGATTCCGATTTCATAAGGGACCTCAGGAATGGCTTTTTTCAAAGAAGGATCAAACATCCCCTGTTCCTGAAGTTTCTTTTTCAGCGCCTCATAAGCAAGGTACAGGCGACCTAATCCATCCTGTTCCATATCACGAATATAGATTTGATATTCACCATAAGGTTCATACAAGGCCACTGATCCCTGAACCAACACCTTCATGCCATCTTCAGGCTCGAATGCCAGCTGTCTTGCATTTCCGGCGAACATCACTGCACGGATCCGCGAATTTTTATCTTTTATCGTAAGATAAAGATGTCCACGTGAATGCCGTTTATAATTGGAAATCTCACCCCTAAGCCAAACATTTTGCAGATTTCCATCCGTTTCCATTAACTGCTTGATATAGCGTGTCAGTTTGGTCACACTAATGTAACGGTCTTGATCCATCAAAGGCTGCTCTTCTTATTCTGCCGATCTGCGGCAATCAATGTATTCTCAAGAAGCATCACGCGAGTCATAGGTCCGACGCCTCCTGGCACAGGAGTAATAAAGCCGGCTTTCTCTTTAACTTCTTCAAAGGAGACATCACCCACCAGCTTACCAGCGGCATTACGATTCATACCGACATCGATGACAATGGCACCGGGTTTGATGTCTTCAGCGTGGATCAACCCTTCTCTGCCTGCCGCGGCAATGAGAATATCCGCCTGCTGTGTATATTGCGAAAGCGGCTTAGTTTTTGAATGACAAATCGTAACGGTTGCGTCAAGATTCAAGAAAAGCAGTGAAGCAGGTTTGCCGACGATATTGCTTCGGCCAACGACAACTACATGCTTTCCGGCAACCGGTACATCAATGGCTTTAAGCATTTCAATGATTCCTGCCGGCGTGCAAGAAACAAAACCTTCCTGTTTCGTGACGAGACGGCCAACGTTTATTGGGTGAAATCCGTCAACATCTTTTTCCGGACGAATGGCCTGGATCACCTTTTGCTCGGAAATTTGATTAGGCAATGGCAGTTGAACAAGAATACCGTGGATCTCTTTATTTTCATTTAACTCCGCAATTTCAGCTAACAATCGCTCTTCTGTTACAGTGTCGGGAAATCGGATCAGTTCTGAATATATGCCCACTTCTTTGCAGTCACGAATTTTCCCTTTAACATAAGACATAGATGCCGGATTTTCACCTACGAGAATAACAGCGAGTCCCGGTACAAATCCCTGTTGTTTCATTGATTCAATACGAGACATCATTGCTTTTCTTTTTTCTGCAGCAATCGCTTTTCCATCAATCAGTTGTGCGCCCATCAATCATCCATCCTTTTCATTCATCATTCATGACTTTCAGTTGCAATTTCCTTTGAAATACCGGCCAAGACGCCGTTTACGAATTTACGTGTCTGTGCATCACTGTAAATCTTGCATAGTTCAACCGCTTCATTAACGGTAACCGTTGTTGGAATATCATCAAAATATAGAATTTCGCTCACCGCAAGACGCAAAATTGTTTTGTCAATATTACCCACTCGTTCAAGCGACCAGTTTTTCAAATGCTTGCTGATGAGATGGTCAATTTCATTTTCATGAGTTAATGTATTATCTAGTAATTGATTGACAAACGGGTCGATCGGCTGGCCGCTTTCGTTCACAGCATTTAAGGCTGTTACCCGCTCAGTCCCACTAAGTGTCATCTGAAATAAGGCTTGGAGTGCCATTTTTCGTGCTTCTCTTCGATTCATCACTGACTCCCTTTCGTTACACGTTCTCATAAACCATTACGTTTGGAGATTAATGCGCTTTGTTCAGTTAAAGATTCTGTTCGAAAAGGAGGACAAAAAGGACCAAGAAGGTCAAGGAAGCGTAGCTTTAAGCACCGGAACGTATACAAATAATACGTGAGGAGCGGAGAAGCAAGCTGACGCAGAGATTCGCCGGTAATTTTTCCCGGACTTTTCGAACACCCTCTTATATAGAACCCGCACACATAAGACACGGAAAGAAGCAAAGGGAAATCTTTGCCCCTTTGCTTCTCAATCAAACTCGGAAATGGTTTTTTCTTTATTTTCAAAGCGGACACCGACAACATGAACATTGATTTCATGGGCATCAAGCGCCGTCATCCTTTTCAATGCCTGAGCAATATTATCCTGAACCTTCTCAGCCACTTCAGGAATAGAAACACCATAATTCATAGTCAGCTGAACATCGATGTTAATGCCTTCCTCAGTCAAATCCACCTTGACGCCCTTCCGATAGTTCCGGCCGCCAAGTTTTTCGACCATTCCTGAAGCAAAATTGCCATGCATATCACCAACCCCGACAACCTCGACAGCCGCAAGACTCGCAATCACTTCGATCACTTCAGGAGAAATTTCAATTCTGCCTAGATCCTCCTGCAGCTCTTCAACCTCAATCGTTCGATTTTCGTTTTCCGGCATGATTGTCACACCTCCATGATTAGCTTTGCTCGTTAAGTGGATACTTTTTCAAAAACTTTGTATTAAACTTGCCGCTTTTAAATACCGGATGCTGCAGCAGACGAAGATGGAAAGGAATTGTTGTTTTTATGCCTTCAATAACATATTCGTCAAGTGCGCGCTGCATTGTCGCAATGGCATCTTCTCTTGTTTTTCCGTACGTGATTACCTTTGCTACCATGGAATCATAGTACGGAGGAATAAAGTAGCCTTGATAAACCGCCGAATCAATCCGGACACCCGGTCCGCCTGGTGCAAGGTAAGTTTCTACGCGTCCGCAGGCAGGCATAAAATTCTTGTTCGGATCTTCAGCGTTAATTCTGCATTCAATGGCATGCCCGTGTAATTGAACATCTTCCTGAGATACAGACAGCGGTTCTCCAGATGCAATTCGAAGCTGTTCTTTTACAAGGTCAAGTCCAGTAACGTATTCAGTCACCCCATGTTCGACTTGAATTCTTGTATTCATTTCCATAAAATAGAACGAGCCGTTGGGTTCATAAATAAATTCAATCGTTCCTGCGCCTCTATAATCGACAGCACGAGCTGCCCGCACAGCCGCCATGCCCATTTCATGACGTTTTGCTTCACTCAGCCCAGGTGATGGCGACTCTTCGAGCAATTTTTGAAGCCGTCTCTGAATCGTGCAATCCCGTTCCCCAAGATGAATAATATTGCCGTGTGTATCAGCAAGTACTTGAATTTCTACATGGCGGAAATCTTCGATATATTTTTCAATATAAACGCCAGAATTGCCAAAAGACGTGTCTGCTTCTTGCTGAGTAATGGTGATGCCATGGCGAAGTTCCTGTTCATCATTCGCCACGCGAATCCCTTTTCCGCCGCCTCCGGCTGTCGCTTTGATCAGAACCGGATAACCAATATCATTCGCAATTTGAACACCATCTTCTACACTTTCGATAATGCCGTTCGATCCGGGAACAACAGGAACATTCGCATTCTTCATCGTTTGCTTCGCAATGTCCTTAATTCCCATCTTGCTGATGGCTTGGGAAGAGGGACCAATAAAGATTAGATTACATTCCTCGCACATCTCAGCAAAATCAGCATTCTCAGATAAAAATCCGTACCCTGGGTGCACCGCATCGCAACCTGTCAGCGTTGCTACACTGATCATATTCGTATAGCTTAGATAGCTGTCCTTCGGAGCATTCGGGCCAATGCAATAGGCCTCATCGGCTAACTGGACATGCAATGAATCTTTATCCGCCTGAGAATACACCGCAACGGATTCTATGTTCAATTCTTTACAAGCACGGATAATTCTAACCGCGATTTCTCCTCTATTTGCAACTAAAACTTTTTTTATCATTGATAACGAACCCCTTAATCTTCCTTAACCAGAAATAGTGGCTGGCCGTATTCAACAAGCTGTCCGTCCTCAGCAAGAATATCGACAATCGTCCCCTTGCATTCTGCTTCAATCTCATTGAACAGCTTCATCGCTTCGACGATACATACGACTGTTTTGTTGTCAACTTTGGAACCTTTAGACACAAATGCCTCGGTATCAGGCGATGAAGAAGAATAGAAAGTGCCCACCATAGGTGCAGTAATTTTATGCAAGGATGCATCTTCCGTTTTCTCAGCTGAGGCGGCATCGCCTGCAGGCACGCTTGCCTGAACAGCTGCCTGAGCAACCGGTGCCTGAATCCCCGTGGTTTGCGGTACGGCCTGAATGATGGCTTTATTTGCCAGCGCAGAGGCTTTTCTCAACGTGATTTTTGTATCATCTGATTCAAACTTCAGTTCGCTGAGTGAAGATGTGTCCATCTCCTTTATTAATGCTTTAATGTCTTCAATACTTAACAAATCCAGCACTCCCTTGTCCCATCCGCTTTCATCTTAATTATAGCATATCATCTTTATAATGCCTGAATATGATGACGAACTCAAGTCCGTAAAGCGGGCATGTATTTATTCGATTATTTTCTTCCGGAAAAGATATCCATTTAGTCATACGAACTGATTGTCCATTATGTTCCGGATGACATACAAAAAAACTGCCGCGGGCAATCGCAACAGTTTCTATTCTACCTAATTTTGTTCAAAAAATCTTCAAAAAATCATGATTTCTTTTCACTTTTGATTTAATGCATAGGTTACACTGACAATTCTTCCTGTTCCTAAATATTCATTAGCCAGCTGAATCAGCTGATTTGCCTGTTGATCTGATAATTTCTTGGAATCAACAAAGATCTGGACTTGATCGCCGCTTGTTTTTACCACACTGTTTTTAAAACCTTTAGATTGAATCACATCTTCAAGCATGGTCTCATTATCAGCAATTGTCTTCAACGACGCAATGTTATCGTAAGCCGCGCTAACCTCTTTCGCCGAGCTCTTTCCTGAAGCGATTACTCCTTCATACTTCTTTTCGAGCTGCGCCCTCTCTTCATCTTTGCTGAGTTCAATATCTGCCAGCTTCGTTTCCGCTGCACTCGCAGTTACAGATTTGCCATTTTTCACATCTGCCGCAACAGGTTTCGCCTTATCGGCAGTCGGCTGCGATGCCTGATCTGAAGAATGGCCTGGGGTTGATAATGCGTATACCGACAATACAACAATTAAGCTAAGCATAGTCAATAACCATACGGTCTGTTTCTTTATCATGATAAAAGCCTCCTCATTCATTCTTCTCTAAGACTTTAACTTTATAAGTAGGGATGTCCAAAACAGTTGAAACTGCTTCCATCACCTGAACTTTTGTAGTCGGTTGGTCTGCACCCTTGGCGACGACAATCACACCTCGAACTGTTGGCTGCTCTTTGCCGATTACAACAGGGACCTTATTACCATTTTGATCAATCATAACGACTTCTGAATCTTCATTACGTTGATTGACTTCACGCTTGCCGCCTTTCTGATCAGTCTCGCTCGTTTGGTTGTCCTGCGTTTTGACATTGTTTTGGTAAATTTTTTTCTCCGTCGATGCAAAAGTCACCATGACTGAGACATCCGAAACTCCTTGAATCTGTTCCAGTATATTTTTCAAATTCTGATTGACATAGGATTCATATTTCTCAATCGAGGTCATGGAATTATTTCCGATATTTGATTTTATATCTGACAGATTCTTTGAGTCGTTGTTACTGAACACCTGTCGAGCCGTCGGTTTATGATCCTGTGAATTGCCAGAAAAGAAACGATTTCCAGCAAGGAGTGCGACGCCAATGAGTGCAAGCGCCACAAGCTTAAACAAAGTGCTTTTTACATTTTTAACCGGTTGCCCGTCCTTATCCCGTCCACCAAAGATTATGTGCTTGAAGAATTCAATCCATCGCCTCACGGGTTTATCCCCCTCCCTCCAAGTGTACTGAGATGAGGCTCTTATTGAGTTCCCACCGTTTCGCAAGGAAGGATCGGACCGTCTTCATCTCATTGG
This sequence comes from Sporolactobacillus laevolacticus DSM 442, assembly GCF_000497245.1. Taxonomy (GTDB): domain Bacteria; phylum Bacillota; class Bacilli; order Bacillales; family Sporolactobacillaceae; genus Sporolactobacillus; species Sporolactobacillus laevolacticus. Next base: position 62,824 of record NZ_AWTC01000014.1, on the reverse strand, counting down.
ATTCTTGCACCGTTTTCTTCTGCTCTCCATCTTTCTCTATGTTGACCGATACATTTTTAACGGGTTGAATGGTCCGAATTCCGGATTCTTGATCGCGATGGTTGCGCGTTGTTTTTTCAAGATTAACAGTGACTTTGTCAACGGACAGTTCCTGCTGGCTGGTTTGGTTTGCGGATAATGCCAGATGCGTAATTTGTAATCCGTATTGTTCATTCAACTCCTCCTTCACCTGATTTTTCATGTGGACAGCCACTTGTTCTTGAATATATGCGGCTTGTGCCTTTTCTATTTCATTTTTTTGACGAGCTGTCTCGCTTTTTATTGACGTGTTGTTTTGATCGGTGATGACGCCTTTGAGCAGGCTGTCCGGATCAACCTGAAGAAGTCTGATAACCGGATCCATCAGCGCAACAATTAGAACGAGGCCAATGACAAATTTAATATATTTCTGGAATACGCCGGTAGGCACTAATAATTCCAAAATCACAGCGAAAAGCACAATCAAGACAATTTCAGAAACCCAATGAACAAGATAACTCACGATTATGCCTCCCCTATCGCACCATCAGTGAAAGATTACCGGAAGCGATGATAATCGTCAGAGCCAGAAAAAACATCAGTGATACAACAGCCAGTGATGCAAAGAGATAGAAAATGCTTTTTGCCATAATAACGAGACAATCAATCACAGGTCCGCTGCCGAGAGGCTGTAAAATCGCGGCAGCTAGATTGTAGATAAACGCGAGCGACAGAATTTTAAGGAGCGGAAAAAGGGTAATGCAAATGAGGATCAGCAGTCCCGCAATGCCGATCGTGTTCTTTAATAGGACAGATGCGCCCATGACCGTATCTGCAGCTTCAGTAAACATTCTGCCGACAACCGGAATAAAATTTCCGGTGAAAAATTTAGCGGATTTGACCATCAGGCCATCTGAAATGGAGGTAGCAGCACCTTGCACGGAGATCACACCGAGAAATATGGCAAAAAAGCCTGCAAGAGTAAACAGCGCAACATTTTTCATCAATTCACTAAGCCTCGTCAGTTTGTAATGATCCGATAAAGTACTCACAATCGCCAATAATGCGGACATGAGGAGCAGAGGTAATACAAATGAGGATATCAGCCAGCCGGATGCGTTCACAAGAAAAATCACCAAAGGGTGGAAGAAAGCAACTGAAGCCATTCCGCCGGTTGCAGCGGTTAATGCAAATATTAGCGGTATGAGAGCGATAAGAAAATGGCTCATCGCGCTCACTGTATCATTAGTATAATTGATGGCAAGCCGAAAGCTGTTCAGGAGTAGGATCATTAGCACAAGTGTGACAACGATGTAAGCCACTTTAGATACAGCTTTGTGTTCAAATGCGGATTGGATAGTCTGAAGCAGTGTTGAAAAAACGGTTAGCAAAATTAATGTACCCAGTAATTTACTACTGACCACAAGTTCATTAAGGAAATAATGCAGAAGACCATTAATCAGTTTCTTGAAGAATCCCTGTTTGTTTGAATGAACAAAACTTTTGAAATCGGGCTGAGTCTCGGGTAGAAAGCCCTTATAATCGGTGACGACTTTATTCCAGTACGCTTCGATCTGATCAGTATCAATCTTATCCAGCTGCTTGTCGGACCACTGATCAACTGTGCTCTTTGGTTCTGCGGCCATTGCCGGCTTGTCCGCGCTTAATATGAGCAAAGCGGCAAAGATTGCAAACATGAGTATGCGAAATCGTTGTGAAATCAGACTATCCGCCATTTTAACCTCCTCCTATTTGCGGCATTAGATTCATAATTGTATCAACGATTGCTGTTAGAATTGGGATGGCCATAACAAGTATAATCAGTTTGCCTGCAAGCTCTATTTTCCCAGCCATTGAGCCTTGTCCAGCATCCTTGGCGATCTGAGCACCAAATTCCGAAATATAAGCAATGCCGATTATTTTTAGAATCGTTGCAACATACATGTTGTTCAAGTGAGCGTTTTGCGCCATGTTTTTCAGCATGTCCATCACGAGACGAATCTGATCAACCATCATCAGTAAAATGAAAATGCCGGCAACTAGCGAAACAAGCAAAGCGAACACCTGATTTTTCTCTTTTAAAATGAGTGCGAGAAAGGTAACGGCGAGTCCCAGACCGACAATTTGAAGGATATCCATAGGCCAGTCCCTCACTACATATAGAGAAATACTTGACGTATTTTCTCAAAGAGATCATCAATTAGCGTAGCCGCCATATATAAAATCACAATAAATCCAATTAAAGTGACCCACTGTGCCCAATCGTCCTTTCCCATCTGTTTCAGGACCGTTTGGATCATAGCGACGATGATACCGATTCCCGCTATTTGAAAGATCGTGTTCACATCCAGTGACATCGGGACTCCCTCCTCTCTCTCGCAACAAACAGGTCCGAATAATCTTTTATATGAACAGAAGAATGAACAGCACGCCAGCCAGGAATCCGAGACTTCTCAGCATTTTCTCATTCGCCTTTTGAGATTGCCGTGCATCGTTCTCCTCACGTTCCAGATGCGCTAACGCTAGCTGAATATGCTTCTTCTGATTTTCCGCATCCTCTGTTCCAAGCGTTGTTCCAAATTGCAGCAAAATTTCCTTTTCCGGCCGCTTCAACGCTGTTCTTGGCCAGAAATGTTCAATAGAAGTTGACCAAGCAATTTGTAGAGGCAGTCCTTCACCACGTAATTGTTCGTGAAGCAACTGAAAAAATTTTGATAGCGGCATGGGAAATTGTTTTGAAAGATCAGCAGCCATTTGATCCACAGGTACTCTGCCATATACAATCTCCGCTTCAATCGACTGAAGGGCTGACCGCCATTGGCGAATCTCTCTAGGTCTGTCGCGGTACTGCCGGGCAAGCATCATTCCTGCAGCGGTCGACGCGAACAAAATGATGAGTGAGCCTACCAGTTTAATCAATGCCAAATCCCCTCTGTTGCAGTCATTTTCCGCCCCAGTTGGTCCAATATAGTTAAGCGGCAGCCTGCTTTATTTGAAAAAAGTCGTCGGGAAAGAATAACATAACGATCGAACAGTTGCGCATCAATTAAAGGGCGAATCGATGGACGATGAGACAATTGATCAAAAGTGAATCCATGAGCGGTCGCCATGACTGTCACCCCGGCATTCAATGCTTCAAATAGCGCAGCTGTATCCTCACTACCGCCGATTTCATCAACAACCATGACTTCGGGACTCATTGAGCGGATCATCATCATCATCCCTTCGGCTTTCGGACAAGCATCCATGACATCGGTCCTCATTCCCAACCGGTTTTGCGGAACACCATCAACACATCCGGCAATTTCTGATCGTTCATCAACAATTGCCGTCTTTCTAGAGCTAATATAGCGATCCGGAATTCCTTCACTGATCAGTCGCGCCATATCTCGAAGCATTGTCGTTTTTCCTGTTTGTGGAGCACCGATCAGAAGTGTATTGAGCCAACGCTGTCTGTTATACAAATACGGAACAAGGGGCAGAGCTGCACCGATTTTCTGCTTCGCCAGCCGAATGTTAAAGAATGTCACGTCACGCAACCTAAGAACATGTCCATGTTCAGTGATGACACGCCCGGCAAGGCCAATTCGGTGCCCCCCAGGGACAGTCACGTAGCCGCGCTTTAATTCCTCTTCGAGTGTATAAAGTGAGTACTTACTTATCTTTTGAAGCATCTGCTTTGCCTGTTCTTTATGAAACACTGGCATTTCCATATCATCCGCAGGTATCCATTTTTGGCCGGATACAATGAGTTCCAACGGCCATTCTGTTCGGCATCGTATTTCCTCGAGCATTTTCCTGTCATTTTCAGGCATCCGATGAAGAAATTGCTGAAAAGATTCAGGTAAGTAAGGCAAGATTTGATTCAACGTAATCACCTTGGCTTGATGTAATTGAACAGGTTCTTCTCAAAATATATGCTGGCTTGTACGCATTATGCTTATTTCATAGACAACAAAAAAGCAGCCTCCTAAGAAGCTGCTTTTGAGGTTTCTATTCAATTCAAACGTTCATATGATCATGCACGAGATACATAAAGTCCTGAACGTGTATCGATCACAAGCTTGTCACCTTCATTGACGAAAAACGGCACGCTGACAACATAACCCGTTTCAAGCGTTGCAGGTTTAGATCCACCGGAAGCAGTATCACCTTTAATACCCGGTTCGGTTTCAGACACTTCAAGAACCACTGTGTTTGGTAAAGCTACACCAAGTGTTTCACCCTGATAGGATTGGATATTGACTTCCATGTTTTCTTTCAGGAAGTTCAATTGCTGTGTAATCTGGCTTGCATCTAAATCAATCTGTTCGTAGGATTCCAGATCCATAAACGTATAAGCAGAACCACTTGCGTATAGATATTGCATTTTACGGTTCTCAATCCGAGCCGGATTCACTTTTTCACCGCCGCGGAACGTTTTTTCCTGAATGGCTCCGGTACGGAGATTTCTTAGTTTCGAACGAACAAACGCCGCGCCTTTACCCGGCTTAACGTGTTGGAACTCAATAACAGAGAGGATGTCTCCGTCTACTTCAATTGTCAGACCCGTCTTAAAATCATTTACAGAAATCATAAGCTTCCTCCTTTAAATGCGCCACATGCTGCATATGGGGACCATCCCCCGCTTGTCTCTATTAATAATAAAAAACAATGCCTGGAAACGATAATCCTAGCGCCCATGAAAAAAGCATTATTTCCAAAATAAAGGAAATAAATGCATATGTTCACATGGTCGATTCCGCTCGCATAGTTGAAACTGTGCGCAGACAAAATTCACTTTAGCCATTTTACCACAGCATCACTGATTTGAATAGGTGTTCGTTCCTGAATTTTCCTCAATGTCAAAAGATATTGAATAACCGATGAATAATCCGTACAGAGCATACAGGCACAAGGTTGTGGTAAGTGTGTTCCATCCGAGCATAGTTAGTTTTGGAAGCCCTTTAAGAAAAGGTTGTAAGAGGAAGAAGACAAAGCCCCACAGCATAAGACCAAATCCGATCGCAATCCAGATCGATTTAAGTTTACTCAGAGCGAGAAGATAGATTAGAGCAATAATAACGGATAAAACACCGATCACCGCAACAGCGATTAATTGCCCGCTCATGTTATTTCTCCAACTCCAAAACGAAAGCGGCGCAAACAGCAAAGAAGGACCAACAGTGCTGAAATTCAATAAATGGCACACAAGACCTGCTGCCGACCAGAACACCCCGCCAAAAATTCCAGTGACTGCAGCGCGGCCTAACGATTTTATAAATTCATGTTTTTGACTTGGTTTTGCGCTTGTCTTTTTTTTACGCCTTGCCATGATCTATGCACCTCTCAAGCTTTTTTCATATACCTTAGTGTGCCCATTCAATGCTAAAGCAATGTGTGAAATAAGAAAACGATCGCATCTACCGACTGAAAAACATGTTTAAATAGAAAACTATGAACAGATTCATTATCACAATTTCTAGAGGTTTTAAGCGAATTCGGGTAGAATAAGAATAAGTATAAGTATAAAGAAAATGGATATCCTAAATTTTTCAAGAATCGGGCTGATTGAGTTATGGCAAAAATTCTTCCTATATATGGTGGCCAGGCGGTCATTGAGGGCGTGATGATGGGCGGCAAATACACTACGGTAACCGCTGTGCGTCGAAAAGATCAATCGGTCTCTTACTTCGAAGCAAAGAAAAAAGAATTCCGGTCACTGTCTTTATTTAAAAAAATACCGGTTATTCGAGGAATTGTTGCCATTATTGAAGCAAGCGCGATTGGGACCAAACATTTAAATTACGCATCAGAAGTGTACGACGAAGAGCCAGGCCAAACGGAAGCAAAACAAGAAGAATCAAAAAAAGGCTTTCATCTTGAAACGGTCATAGGTCTTACAGCGATCGGCATTCTTTCGTTCTTGTTCGCTAAGTTTATTTTCACTCTTGTCCCTGCGTTCATTGCGAATTTATTTGAGCCAATCATTTCCGGAGATATTGCTCAGGTTTTGCTTGAAGGTTTTTTTAAAATTCTGCTTCTTATCGGTTATGTTTATTTTATCTCGTTAACACCAATGATGAAAAGGCTGTTTCAATATCACGGTGCCGAGCATAAAGTAATTAATACCTATGAAAGCGGCGCCGCGTTGACTGTCGCTAACGTTAGAGAACACTCTAGACTTCATTACCGTTGTGGTTCGAGCTTTATCCTGTTTACTGCGATTATAAGCATCTTTCTCTATTTTTTCGTGCCTACTGAGCCACTATGGCTTAGATTAATTTACCGTATCGCACTGATCCCTCTCGATTTAGGGCTCGCCTATGAAATTCTCAGGCTAACAAACAAGGTTCGTCACATTCCCGTGCTCCGCTGGCTTGGATATCCAGGGCTTTGGGTACAACTGTTGACAACAAAAGAACCTGATGATGACCAAATTGAAATCGGAATCCATGCTTTTGAAAAAATGCGTCACAGGGAATCTGTCATTGAACAAAATCAAGCACTTGTGGACCAGGTGCTTTAACTAACCGGAGGTGAATGTCCGTGAGAACGTTTCTGTACTCCTTTGCCTTCCTGCTGATTGGTGGACTCGGACTTTTCGGCTTGCTCTCCATGTTTCTTCCTAGCCAAAATACCGTTATCTTTACTCAACTAATCATCGTAGCACTCATCGTTATTGTTGGCCTGTTCTTTTTCCGGCGTCTGGCTGAATGGACAGGAAATGGTGACCAAGCGCGTTATCGTAAAGCAGCACGCCAATCACGCAAAAGAAGAAAGTTAGCTTCGTTTAGCCGCAGAACACGAAACCTTCATCCGACCCAAAAACTAAAAGTTATTAAAAATGGTGCTTACAGATTGAAGGATCTGACACATCATTCATCGAAAAGCCACGATCATTTAACAGTGATTGAAGGACGAAAAAACAAGAAAAAGAAACGCTTATTATTCTAAATATATCTATATTCATTGCATAAAAGGATTGGCGCTCAGCCAATCCTTTTATTTATTTTGAACACTTTATCAGGAGATGGCCATTCAACATTAATACGACCATTTTTTCAAGAATTTTTTTGCTCCTGTTTCTCCGATTTGGAATAATCGTTCTCTTTCCTCATGCGAGATCGTGAAGTCCTTTGTTTTGACTTTGTCCACGGGCAGGAAAACGATACTTGATCCTTTTAATTTTTCAATTTCACGCTCATCATGTGCCTCACGCATTGCTTTGAACAACCCCCGAAACAATTCCGCGGCATTATTAATCTTCATCTCTTCTTTGAACTCTGAATCTTTATCTACGATTTGGAGTCCAAGGAAAGGCCGTGTCGGCAATTCTCCATCACTGCTAAAGACCCATAGAGGAAAGTTACTCAGAATTCCTCCATCAACGATCAGCGACTTCACTCCATTTCCATCATATAGAGGAACCGGTTCAAAAAAGAAAGGCAAACAGCAACTCATTCTTACCGCGCGCGCCACTGAATAATGATTCGGATCCAATCCATAGTCTTCTAAATCATCTGGGAATACAGCCAACTTCCCCTTAGTAACATCAGAAGCAATAATTTTAAGCGCATCTTTTGGCAGATCCGCAAATTCTTCGATCCCTTTGGCTTTAAGCAGCTCAGCAAGCCACCATTCAAGGTATTCACCACTAAACAAGCCCATTTTGAAATACAACCTAAGCCATTTGTAAAATGGAAAACGCATGCGTGCAGAAGGTTCAAGCAGTTTATTCGTGTCCATTTGGCTCATAATTTTCTTTAATTCCTGCGCTGTGTATCCTGCCGCCACTAATGCCGCCACAATCGATCCAGCACTTGTTCCTGCCGTACGTTTAAATTGATAACCCGTTTCTTCAAGCACTTTGAGCGCTCCTGCAAAGGCAAAACCTTTGACGCCGCCCCCCGAGAATACGATATCGATCCACAATGGCGCCCCCTCCTCACTATCATTAAATGAAGCAAGAAGAAAAAAGAGACCGGAAGAATTTCATCTTCCGATCCCTTTATGAACAATGTACTCAATAAGCGACAAAGTGAGGAATGGAAAAACAATCTTGTTTTTACTCCTCCTCTTCGCTCCTCTCTTTTATTTCAAACAATTGACTGACACGTTTCGGATCCTCTTCAAAATACTGAACAACATCGCCGATCCGGTCGATGGAATCCCAGCTGAGGTGATGCTCAATCCCTTCAACGTCCTTATACACGTTTTCCTCATGAACACCAATTAGCTTCAAAAAATCTTCGAGCAGTTCATGCCTGTAAACGAGTCTTTTTCCCATTTTCTTGCCCTTAGGCGTTAAAATAAATCCACGATATTTTTCATAAATAAGGTATTGATCCTTATCCAATTTTTGAACCATCTTAGTCACCGATGAAGAGTGCACATCCAGTGCTTCAGCGATATCGGAGACTCTTGCATAACCTTTATCTTGTATTAGCCAATAAATACGCTCAATGTAGTCTTCCATACTCGGAGTAGGCGACATCGTGTCTCCCCCTAACAACATCCCATTTTACTCTCCTCATGTTACTATAACAGCGCTTAAAAAACAAGGAGATACCTTTTGCTAACCAAGCCCAAAAACCTGAGGATCAAGTCATCAAAGCGTTTGCATACTCTTTCATTCATGAGTTGAAATCGTTATAATGGTATTTGAAATGAATTAGGGGGACAACTAGTCATGGGCTGGATTTTTTTACTCGCAATGATTGCCGCTTACTTTGGTTACTTTTTTGTAGCCAGATACTTACAGCGCCGCTATCTCACCACATTGTCGGAAGTGGATTTTCGTGCCGGATACAGAAAGGCTCAATTAATTGATGTTCGTGAACCCGACGAATTTAAAAACGGCCATATTCTTGGTGCAAGAAACATTCCGCTTACACAACTGAAAATGCGCCAAACTGAGGTGCGTCACGACATGCCGATTTATCTCTATGATTCTAATGGCACACGGAGCGCACGCGCGGCGGCTATTCTCAAGAGATTGAAATTTTCTCACCTTTACCATCTTGATGGCGGATTTAAAAAATGGAACGGAAGAATCAAAAAAGGTTGATTAAATAGCAGCTGCGATTTTTCAGACTTCAAAACCTGTACACACAAAAAACGCACTTCAACAAGAAGTGCGTTTTTTGTGCAAATAAGAATGTGCAAAATATAAGAAATTAGCGGTACCTAATATAAATTAGTGCTTGGCGTATCGGAGGATTGGATGTCGGGCTGCCTGTGTCTCGTCCAACCGGCCAATAACTGTTTTATGAGGCGCCTCTTGAACAATTTCCGGATTCTCTTCTGCCTCTTGAGTGATGGCGATCAAATGATCGGCAAAAGCATCCAAAGTTTCCTTTGATTCCGTTTCCGTCGGTTCAATCATTAACGCTTCATCAACGAGCAGAGGGAAATAGATGGTTGGCGGGTAATAGCCAAAGTCGAGCAGCCGTTTCGCCATGTCCAGCGTACGAACACCCAGCTTTTTCTGACGGCTGCCGGACAGAACAAATTCATGCTTACACAGCTGTTTGAATGGTGTTTCAAAATAATCGGTGAGCCGCTTCAGTAAATAATTTGCATTGAGTACAGCATCCTTAGAAACCTGGAAAAGCCCGTTGCCACCCATTGTTCGAATATAGGCATAGGCACGAACATTGATTCCAAAGTTTCCATAAAATGCTTTGACGCGGCCAATGGACTGAGGTCGGTCATCGTCTAAACCATAGCTCCCATCTGCTTTTTTCACTATAAGAGGCTTGGGCAGGAATGGCTCTAGCTCAGCCTTTACACCAACTGGACCTGAACCTGGTCCGCCGCCGCCGTGTGGACCGGTAAATGTTTTGTGGAGATTCAAGTGAACCACATCATACCCCATATCGCCTGGCCTTGTCACACCCATAATTGCGTTCATATTCGCTCCGTCATAGTACACTTTACCGCCGGCAGCATGCACAATATCTGCAATCTCTTGGATGTTTGTTTCGAATAAACCAAGTGTATTCGGATTAGTCAGCATAAGAGCTGCTGTTGTTTCATCTGCAACTCGTTTGAGGTCATTTAGATCTACCAAACCATTTTCATCAGACTTGACCGTAACCGTGTCAAACCCTGCTACTGCTGCGGAAGCGGGGTTTGTGCCATGTGCAGTATCCGGAACAATAACTTTTGTACGTTTGACATCACCATTCGCTTCATGGAAGGCACGGATAATCATCAAGCCGGTCCATTCACCATGAGCTCCTGCCGCAGGTTGTAAAGTGACCGTATCCATTCCGGTTATTTCTTGCAGATTTTCCTGTAGTCTATAGAGTAATTCAAGTGCGCCTTGCACCGAATGCTCATCCTGATACGGATGAATATGTGCAAGTCCATCGAGACGTGCGACAAGCTCATTCACCTTTGGATTATATTTCATGGTACAAGAGCCTAGTGGATAGAATCCATTATCGACACCGAAATTTCTTTTTGATAAGGCCATATAGTGCCGAACAAGTTCCAGTTCGGAAACCTCTGGCCAATTCGGTTCGTCTTGTCGCAAATAATCTTCCCCAACCATGTCATTAAGCGGTGTCTCAGGTACATCTAGAGCAGGCAAACTGTAGGCTGTTCTTCCTTTTTTGCTCAGTTCAAAAATGAGCGGCTGATTCTGATTATCCATGAATAATCCCTCCAAGCACTTCAGCGAATTGATCAATTTCATCCTTAGTCCGCATCTCTGTAACAGCAACGAGCATTTTAGTATCCAATTGAGCATAGGATTTGCCTAAATCATAGCCGCCAATGATCCCTTCTTCAAACAAGGCTTGATTGACTTCTGAAACAGGACGACCGCATTCAACGATAAATTCATTGAAAAAAGACTGTTCCGCGTGTACACGTATTCCTTCTTCTTTAAGTTTCCGTGCAGCATAATGTGCCTTTTGAATATTTTGTTCCGCTAGTTCACGGATACCTTTCTTTCCAAACGCGTTCATTGCCACTGATGAAGCGAGTGCGTTTAACGCCTGATTTGAACAAATATTGGATGTCGCTTTCTCACGGCGAATATGCTGTTCACGGGCTTGAAGAGTCAGAACATAGCCGCGCTGTCCTTGTTCATCGACTGTCTCGCCAACGAGTCTTCCCGGAACTTTGCGGATCAATTTCTTTGATACAGCGAAGTAACCGCAGTGCGGACCGCCAAAAGATTCGGAAATACCGAGCGGTTGACAGTCTCCGACGACGATATCCGCATTAAATGCTCCTGGGGGAGTTAGCAAGCCTAATGAAAGTGGATTACTGGCTACAATCAGATGCGCACGTTTGGCACCATGAGTGATTTGTTCTACTTCTTTCAATGGTTCAATTTCCCCAAAGAAATTAGGATACTGCACAATCACACCCGCGGTCTGCTCATCAACTGCAGCTTCAAGTGCTTGGAGATCAACGCTTCCATTAATTGAAGGAACTGTTAACACATCAAGACCGCGGCCATGCGCATAAGTGGCAAGAACTTGCCGATATTCAGGATGAACGGTCTCAGAAACAATAATTTTCTTGTTTCGTGTAACTCCGCTTGTGAGAAGTGCCGCCTCAGCAAGTGCGGTTGATCCATCATACATTGACGAATTTGCTGCTTCCATCCCGGTCAGTTCACAAATGAGCGTCTGGAATTCAAAAATTGCCTGCAATTCTCCTTGAGATACCTCAGCCTGGTAGGGTGTGTACGCCGTATAAAATTCGCCTCTAGAAATGACGCTGTCCACAACCGAAGGAATGTAATGATCGTATATTCCTGCACCGAGAAAAGATGGGTAGTCGCTCGTACTTACGTTTTTCTTCGCGAGTCCGGAGAGAAAACGAATTAATTCCGGTTCTGAAAGTTTCGGTTCGAGTTTCAATTCACCTTTAAACCGGATTTTCTCCGGTACATCTGAAAACAAGTCTTCATCTGACTTGACGCCGATCACCTTAAGCATTTCCTCGCGGTCTTCCTCAGTGACCGGCAAATAACGGAATTGTGACATTTCATTTCCTCCTCAGGCTTTTTTATAAAACGGTGTTTTAATAACTTTCGCTTGTTTTCGTTTACCACGAATGTCTATATCAACGAGCGTGCCGATTTTTGTCCAGTCAATGTCAATAAGCGCCAATCCCAAATTTTTGCCTAGTGTAGGCGATTGTGTACCCGTCGTCACTTCTCCGACTTTATTTTTACCTACATAAACGTGATAATGCGTTCGCGGAATTGCACGATCGATCATTTCAAGACCAACCACTTTTCTCTTTAAGCCCTCTTCTTTTTGCTTGGACAGCACTTCTTTTCCAAAGAAGTCAGCAGTTTTATTTGTTTTGACTGCAAAACCGATCCCTGCCTCAAGCGGTGTAATCGTAGCACTTAATTCTTGGCCATATAGGGGGAGTCGCGCTTCAAATCTCAGAGTATCCCGCGCGCCCAGACCACAAGGAATAAGTCCATCCTCTTCGCCTGCTTCAAGCAGTGCATCCCATAAACCCGGAGCCTGATCCCAAGGGCAGTAGATCTCCAACCCATCTTCCCCTGTGTATCCTGTACGGGAAATAAGGCACGGAACATTTTTCAGAAGAACTTTTTCACTAAATTTAAAATGTGGAATTGTATTTAATTCAAAATCAGTTATTTTTTGAGCAATTGAAATTGCCTTGGGGCCTTGAATCGCCAATAATGCCGTTTTTGCCGATAAGTCAATTATTTTAACATCTTGAGTCAAATGACTAGACAGCCACTCAAAATCCTTCTCAATATTCGCGGCATTCACAACAAGCTGGAATTTATTTTTAGTCAGGCAATAGATCATCAAGTCGTCAACAGTGCCGCCGTCTTCATAACACATGGCTGTATATAATGCATCACCTGGTTTGATTTTCGAAACATCATTGGTCACCATTTGTTGTAGAAATTTTTCCGTTTCAATGCCTTCCACCAAAAATTCACCCATGTGCGACACATCAAAAATGCCTGCGCTGTTTCGAACAGCGTTGTGTTCATTTTTAATTCCTGAGATCTGAACAGGCAATAAGTATCCACCGAAATCAATCAGCTTTGCATCCTGTCTTTTGTAATACTCATAAAGCGGCGTTGTTTTCAAATCCGGCATCCAGTTTTTTCCTCCCGCTAATGCAAATTAGTGAATCCAAAGACATTGCAATTGAAATGGCACCAAAAAAGGACAGAGGAAGACACCTTCATGTCTTCCTCTGTCCTTATACCTGAAAGTTTATCGCTGTTAAAAGCCTAAGCTTCGAGCGGTATCCCCTTTGGTAGCCCCGTGGCACTCTCCAGAGGTGCGTCCACTATGAGTCCTGTTTGCCTGAGAGATTCACTGTTCGTTTGCTCCTTCGGCGACCTCATTCATCTGGTCTCTCCCCATAGCGTCATCCGCAATCCATTCAATTAAGATCGTTTAACTCAAGACTATATAGTACATACTAACAATGTTATCCTACCATTTTCTCAGTAAATTTAGCAATACTTTGTTCACAAAAATTTAACATAATAAGGTGCAGCACATGAAGCCTATTGTACAGTTTGACAGAACCTGGCATGACACATTTCTAAAACACATACAAGATGACGGACCGTGGGCAAATTCCGAACTATTCTCACTCGCTTATCTCGCAGAAAAAGAACGCGTCATTCCTACATTTCATGGTTTGATCGCTCCCGGGCGTCTACCTCAATTAAAACTGCATCCTCATCAAGTGGAGACTGCTAGAATTGTCATTGAAGAGATGCATGGAAAAGCCATTCTGGCCGACGAGGTAGGTCTTGGAAAAACGATTGAAGCCGGATTAATTATTAAGGAATACATGATACGAGGGCTTGCAAAAAAGGTGCTTATTCTTGTCCCTGCCTCCTTAGTGTTGCAATGGGTCTCAGAGCTTAATACAAAATTCTACATTCCCGCTGTTGCGCAGCGAAAGTCTTACGTGTGGAGCCAATATGACGTCGTTGTCTCATCCATTGACACAGCGAAGCGAGAGCCTCACTGCAGTATCGTGAAGGAGCAAGATTACGACTTAATTATCATTGATGAAGCGCACAAACTTAAAAATCAAAACACCAAAAACTATCAGTTTGTCCAAGCGCTGAAAAAAAAGTTCTGCCTCCTTTTGACTGCAACACCTATTCAAAATCGGCTTAATGAAATTTTTTATCTGTGTTCTTTGTTGAAACCTGGTTATCTTGGAAGTGCCGAAAGCTTCGCCAAAAATTTCAAATCAGGATTACGCTCAGTCAAAAACGAAGAAAAACTGAAAGCACTCGTTAATCAGGTCATGGTACGCAATCGACGTGAAGATACAGGGTTACGTTGGCCAAAAAGGATCATCAAATCTTTTGATATCCCTTTTTCCCATGCCGAGAACATTTTTTACGATTCACTAACTGAATTGAGAGAGAGCGGCATTGTCCAGCCATTCTCTCTGCTTACCTTGCAGAGGGAGGCTTGCAGCAGCAGAGAGGCAGCCTTTGTTACATTAAACAAAATTTATAGATCCTCTGCTAGTCCGGCCACTGAACGTATTTGGCATCAGATATTTGAAAAATTGAACGCGATCAGCCAAAATGCAAAAGCGGAAAAAACGCTTGAGTTGATCCAGCAAATCAACGACAAGGTGATCATTTTCACAGAATATCGAGCTACACAACTCTATTTGCAATGGTTTTTGAAGAAAAACGGAATCAGCTCTGTTCCTTTCAGTGGTGGATTCAGGCGCAACAAAAAAGACTGGATGCGCATGCTCTTTCAAAATAAAGTTCAGGTACTTGTTGCTACCGAAGCAGGTGGAGAAGGAATTAACCTTCAGTTTGCCAGCCATCTGATTAACTATGATCTCCCTTGGAATCCGATGCGCATTGAACAGAGAATCGGACGCATCCACCGCCTTGGACAGGAAAATGACGTGCACATTTATAATCTTGCAACGCAGGGAACTGTAGAGAGTCACATTCTGAACTTGCTCTATAACAAAATTCATCTTTTTGAACAAGTTATTGGTGAACTAGATAAAATTCTGGCGCATATTGACCTGAAAGATGTTGATAAACAAGTTCAAAGAATATTTGAGGAATCGGAATCAGAAGGAGAACTAAAGATCAAGCTTGATAACCTAAGCAGTGTTATTAATTTTGAGCAAAACAGTTTAAGAGAGGATGCAGATCATGCAGCAAGCGGAAATCCATGATTTTCTCGTTCGTTTCTTTACCAGCTCAGATTGTACGCTTATGCCCGTCCAAAGCACTTTTCAGGTAAAAGTAAAATTGAACAAATCAATGGATAAGATGCTGATGAACCGACCATTTTACTGGCACTATATTGAACAGATCGGTGCAGAACCTGAAACCGCGACACTGACATTTCGGCTAAGTGACAAGATTGATGATGGCGAATTTATTCATTTCGGGTCTCCACGCCTTCATCAAATTTTTAATGCTGCAGAAAAAATGGGGCAATTTATTCGCCTATATCAAATTCTTCCTCCCCAATCCGCTCCGGCACTCGAACCATGGCTTGGGCTCAATCTGAAAATTAGTTATCAGTGTGATCTAAAGAAGGACGAGATCCGTTCCGTTGGCCTTCAATTAATTAACGGAACATTAATTGAAGGGTTTCAGACTATGTTAAAGAAGCTTCAACTTAATCAAAAAATGCCGGATTACTGCTACACATTAAGTCCATTAATAAAGATTCAAAGCGGTATCCAGAGGATAGAGCGCTTTATCGAGTCTGAATTGGAAGCAGAGCCGACAGAATGGGCGGATCAGGCAAATGAAAGATGGGCAAAAGACCAGCAGCTACTGGATGCCTTCTACGAAAATCAAGAGCAGAAACCAGAACGTTATATTCAGGAAAAAAAGGCACTAGAAGAGCAGTATCAACCAACAATAAATGTAAAGCTAATAAACGCCGGTATATTTTATCTTCAATCCTCGACCTTTTTACCGGGATTAATCAAAGGGCATTAATCATATGAAAAATCGGCAGCAGGATTGAAAGAAACAGCATCAGCACAAAGCCGCCGACCAAAATAAGCATTAGTGGCTGGCACATAGATATTAACCATTTGGATTGCTGTTCCATTCGTTTCATCAATTGCATGCTGAATTGGCACAAAACTTTACCGAGCAAGCTATGACGCTGGCCCTGATGAATGGCTTCTGCAAGTTCCGGTAAGTAATAGACAGGACCAAGCACAAAAGAATCCAGCGGTAGACCGTTTAACAAATTCTGTTCCATACGTTCAGCTTCAGATTTCAAAAATGGTGATGTGCCTTTTTCTGTTAATATGTGAATCGATTGTTTGATATTAAGACCTGAACTCAAAAGGGACCCCAAATGAAATGCAAAAAGGTGTGTGTGATAGAGTCGGATATATCGCCCAATGATGGGTAAGCGAGATGTAAAACGGAGACGAGGTAAAAGCGGTAGTTTGCGATAATAAATTACACATAATGCAAGCGCAAATCCAATCACTACAGCAATCACTGCTGCTTCTGCAACATGCTCCGAAAGATAAAGCAACGCCTTAGTGATCAGTGGGAGTTCAAGTGATAACGACCGGTAGAGTTGGATAAAACTTGGTAATAGAAAACGGCCAATCACAAACATAATGGTGCAAAGTACCCAAATCAGAAACAAAGGATATCGCATGAACCTCCTCATCGTTTCTTTATACTGTTCCCTCCGCAAAATCATTGTGCCGCTCTCAATCAGTGCTGCAGATAAGTTTCCACCTGTCTCCGCAAAGTAAATGCTACTAGCGATCTCTCCCGGAAAGTGTAATGCATGCAAGACCTCATGAAGCGGAGACCCTGCGATCATGCTTTGTCTCATACGCTCCATATCCTCCTGAACCTTCGGCCTTTTCCGGTTTTCCGGTAAAGATAGCGCCGTTATAAGGGGATAGCCATCACTCAGACAACGCCCGATATCAATTAAGAGTTGTGCCTGATCTTTCTTAGTCCAGCTTCTTTGAAAGAACATCACCACGCCTCCTCACGGCCTCGGCAGCAATCCATCCGGTTTCAATACCTTCCTCCAAATAATCCTCTATTGTCTTATAACCGGTATGACGCCGCCCTGAGATTTTTGCTGATAATAAATCGTGAAGCGGCATTCCAGCGAGTATTTCAAAAACACCGGTCCGTTTTGGGTGGTGACGGTGCTTGCAGTTTTGAGCGCAGACTTGCCCGCATTCAGGGCATTGGATGGTAACCAACCTTTCGGCGATGACCGCCACCAATGTCTCTTTCAGATCAAAGCGCGGGATTCCCAATTCAAGCATTCTTTGCACAGTGGATGCGGCGTTCGACGCATGTACGGTTGAGAGCACCAAATGTCCGCTTAGAGATGCACGTACTGCCATTTTTGCGGTTACTTCATCACGTATTTCACCAATCATCACTATATCAGGATCATGGCGCAATATTGCTCGAAATCCTTTTGCATAGGTAAAATCAGCTTTTTCGTTTACTTCCATTTGAATAAAGGCATCGTTTTTCTTTTCAATAGGATCTTCAAGGGTAATGACACGGGCATGGTAACGTCTCTGAAGGGTTGAAAGCATGCTATATAATGTCGTAGTCTTGCCGGATCCGGTAGGTCCTGAGATGAGTATCAAGCCGCTTTCATAGGAAAGAAGTGACGATAAGCCTCTCTTCGCTTCATCGAATACGGTTAAATCATCAATTGGCAATTCATTTCTTTGGGGAAGCAAACGAATGACGAGACTTTCATTATTAGGGGTAGGTAGAATGGACATACGCAGCGATACGGAATCATGGTTAATCACTGCCTGCATCGCACCGCTTTGAGGCAGCCTGTGCTCACCAATATCCATGCCGGAAAGAAATTTGAAATGATTAATCATTCGTACAGCAATAGCTGGAGCAAGTTTTACAAGTTCGTACAGATACCCATTAATCCTTAACTCAACTAATGTGTCGCAGCTTCGAGGGGTAAAATGAATGTCTGAGGCTCCTGATCTATACGCATGCTCCAGTAAGTCACGGCTTTGCTCAATAACATCATTTTCTACAACATTTTCTAAATTGTCCACAAGATCACCTGCTTTCACTATTCATGAAAACTGGCTGATTTCCGGTAAAAAGGGCTATTTATAAGGTTCTACACCGGACAATCCAATCCCTTCTTTTCACATGTACTTTGATCATTCATGTTTCTAAATTCTTCGACTATGAATTCACGGGAGCTGAATCCATACAATTTAGTTTAAGAACGTAAGTGTGTGTTTCGTAGATGTCATAAACTATATTCAACTTAAGTCTACCCATAAAATGTGGCAGGCATCTTAAACGATACCTGCCTAATAATCTATCCGATTGATTGCTGTTGTTCGCGTTTATCTCTTATTGCTAGCCTTTGCAAATCATCCTGATGGTAACCGACAATAAGTTGTGTCCCATCGGTAATAATCGGCCTTTTCAACAATTTTGGTTCATCGGAAAGAAGCTGAAGAGCCTGACTAAGCGGCATGTCATTTAGATTGACAGTCAACTTTTTATAAGTCGCACTACGTGTTGCAAGTAATTCCTCAACTCCTGATTTAGATAATTTAATCAGTTCCAGTAATTCCTTAGCATCCGGACGATTTCGGAACAGGTGCCTTTCCTCATAATTTACGTCATGATCCTTCAGCCATCCTTTTGTCTTCCTGCATGAAGTGCAACTCGGATAAGTGTAGAAAATCAATTTTCTCATCAGCTTCCCTCCTCGTATTTTCTTAATTCCTTACTCTGTTACATTCCCTTGCTTTACGTCAATTAAACTTTTTTGTTGAAAAAAGTTTGGAGTTTGTCGAAAAGCTTGTCCACTTTTAGAAGAAAAAGCACATACGTCTCCAAATGTTGCATAAATCGTCATTGGCCCAAATGAATCTTTGATTTTTTTTCAACCACTATTGGATGTTCTTTTGATCCGATAAGTTGTGAACCTGGTGCAACTCTGGTTTCTTTATCCATTATGACATTTTCTAAATATGCGCCTTCACCGATCATGCATCCTTCCATCAGGATTGTACCCTTTACCTCTGCCCCCTTAGCAACAGTCACATTCCGAGAAAGGAGCGAGCGCACAATCTTTCCTTTTATCACACAACCGTTGGCTATTAGTGCATCCGTAACATCAGCATTCTTGCCATAGAAGGCGGGCACTTCATTTTTGACTTTTGTTTGAATCCGATGATTGCCCCCTAGTAATGCAGTCAAATTAGATTCTTCGAGCATATCCATGTTCCCGTCATAATAGGATTTGATGGATTGAATGGTTTTAAGATAACCTGTATATTCATATCCATTTGTCGAGACTATTGTAACTGCCTGATGAAGCGCATCTCTCAGATTGTAGAGTTCATTCCAAGCTATGAAACGCCTAATTAACTTCGCAAATAACGAACACTTCATGAAGTAAATTTCCATGTTTACAGCGATTTGGTCATCATGGCACGTAGAGCATGGCATGATGCTCCTTACCTTGCCGTCTTCGCCAAGCACAACACAAGTCATCGGTCGCCCATCAATTGCCAATCGATGAACCGTCTTGTAAACTACGGTTATTTCAGCATTTTGTTCTAAATGATGGCGCAAAATTGCGCGCACATCTAAATTACATAATGTGCGTGAACCCATCACAAGAACATAATCTGCCCCCGATTTCTCAATAAACTCTAGATTATTATAATAATTAGTAAGATCTTCATTTGTCATTCCGGGTTTCGTTCGATAAACCTCTGGAGAAAAAAAGAATAAGCCACCATTTGTACGATCCATATCCCAATCGCTACCACTGCGCACATGATCATAGATTGATCGATATTGGTTGTTCATAAATATACCAATTGATTCCACATGTGCTGAAGCCAAGTTTGATAGCGGGAAATCGATAAGCCGATATCTGCCGCAAAAAGGCAGACCTGCTACTGGCCGATGTGCAGTCAGTGGTTGTGTCGGGTTAATTGATTCGTTTAAGTTGATGATGCCACAAATATTTTGGTGTTTCATCATAATCCGCCCCTATTCATCAAATCCAAAACACCTGGATTTTCGCATATACTCTAACTCTATGCGCATCCGAATGAATCAGAACAGAGAGGATCTTGAATTCATTTGAAAACTATTTTATTTGGATAAATATTCCACCAAATAAGAAAAACCGGGCAAAAACGCCCGGTCCTTAATTTCCAGCTATGCGTCATTCGTTTGTGTCTTTATGATTCTGAATCGTCGCATCGGTTGCTCGCTTGCCACGGGCGCACCGCAAGCCTCCTCAGACAGGTAAAACTCTGCGGGGTCTTGCTGGCACGCTGATCCCGCAGGCGTCTCGCACCTCCGCTTTGATTCTCGGCCAAGACATTGATTTAGTGTTTGAATACGAGGCAAAACCCTATACATTCTTCACTTGTAAAAAAGAGCCGAACAATTCGGCTCTAATCAAATCTGTTTGCTTGACTATGAATCACTTAATTTATATAGGCTAAAGGATTGACGGCACCATTATGCGGAGGCGGTGTCCATGGTCCAATATACAATTCAAAATGAAGATGGGAACCAGTAGATTCACCAGTGCTGCCCATTGAACCTATCACCTGTCCTTGGGAAACACTCTGACCGGTCGATACAGAATACGAGGACATATGTGCATAAACTGTCGTATATATTTTTCCACCAATACTATGAGAAATCATCACACAATTGCCGTAGCTTGCTGATTGGTAAGCTTTGAAAACAATGCCATCAGCTGCAGCTCGAATCGGCGTCCCGGTGCTATTGGCAATATCAATACCAGGATGAAACCCGTTATCAAATGAACGATAACCAAATCCTGATGAAATATATCCGGCGGCTGGCATGATGAAAGAAGCCTGGGTATTCGTTGGTTGACTATCCGCAGATGAAATGGTTTCTGCCGAAGTTTGAGTATTATTCTGCACAGAGACAGTCTGACCGGAAGAAGAATTTGTTGTTGCTGCTGTTTTTGCCGCTGCCGCTTTTTCTGCATCTGCTTTCGCTTTTGCCTCAGCCTCCGCACGAGCTTTTTCCTTTGCTTGTGAAGCTGCCAGATCAGCAAGCTGCTGTTTGATTACCGATTCTTGAGCATTCAAAATCTCAGATTGCTCGTTAGAAGACATGACTGTCTTTTCAATGTCAGATGCTTGGCTCTTTAACTTGTCTAGCAAATCTTGTTTATGCGCATTTTCTTGATCGAGACTCGTCTTCATCGTTTGCAAATTATGTAAATCGTTTGTCGTTTGAGCCAGAACAGTCTGAAGTTTTTTCTGTTTTGTCACCTGTGCGACTTTATCTTTTTTTTGATCCGTAATTATTTTGTTATCCTGATCGGTAATCATTTTCAGTGCAAGCAATCGATCAAGAAAATTACCGAAGCTTTTCGAGCCCATAATGACGTCCAAGTAACTGACTGCGCCGCCACTCATATATATAGATCGCAGACGCCCCTTCAGAAGTTGGCCGCGAATCTTGATCCGACTGTCAATCTTGCTTATCTCTTTTTTTAGAATAACCATATCTGTTTGATTTTGACGGACTCTGGCTTGTGTCTGGTCAATACGGCCATTCATTGATGCAATCCTTTTCTCCGTATCTTTTATGTTGTTAACCACGTCATCCTGTTTATTATGATTCTCCGAGAGCTTCTTTTTAGAAGATGCAAGATCGTTGTTATTATCCTGTTTTTGTTGCTTAATTGTGTCTAATTTTTCATTTAGTTGGGCCTGCGACTGCGCCGAAACCTTTCCACCGCCAATACCCAAAATTAAGGAGCAGGAAAGGCATGCTGCGACTACCACTTTCATTTTTACTGCTTTCATTTATACCAGACTCCCTACCTTGCTTTGTCGAACTCTTGCATACTGTTTGCACATCATAGACAGATGTTGTTCCAATTTTTCTATGTAACTCATAAACTCTTTCATTTCTGCTCTATTCTTATTATAGCAACAACTTACGCGTTTTTTTGACAAATTTTGATTACAAATATGTTTCGGTTGAAATGTCCAATAGTTTTATAGTTCAATAGTTCCTTTTTTCTTTCTGAATAACTTTGTTAAACTTGCCTGTTGATATTAGCTCCATGCATTCGCATAAAAGGGTGCGGCCGCGGGCGATCCAATCAATAGAGAAGCAAATTAAATGTTGAGTTTTTTACAGGCTTTCTGAATAAAGGCCGAAAAAAAATCCCCGAATGAACGGAGACGCGAGAATAAGCGCTTCAGTTATGTGTCGTAATTTTTGGGATCCACCTAATCAATAACCTAGTTTGCGATCAACAATGTTTTCAAGTGTCTTGCCTAAACTGAAATTTTCCAGATTTCTTTTGATCAAAGCGTTTCTCTTTCCATCTTTACCTGGACCAACACCAAGTGAATGCGAGGTGATTAGCACATTGGGAATATCCCACAAATCACTTGTCTTAGGCAGCGGTTCTTCAGCAGTGACATCAAGGCCTGCACCACCTAGTCTCCCTGACTTCAATGCTTCAATTAAGGATTTCTCATCAACAGTTCCGCCACGACCAACGTTAATAAAAATCGTCCCTGGTTTCATTACTCTGAAACGATCCTCATTAAACAAATGATCGGTTTCATTTGTAAATGGAAGTACATTAATCACAAAGTCAGAGCAGCTGAGCACTTCATCCAATCCCCTCATGTCAAAGACTGCATCGGCATCCTCTGGCACTTTATCCGCCGTACGTTTTACCGCAAGAATCCGAGTGCCAAACGCTTTTAATCGATGCGCAATTTCCGATCCAATATCTCCATAACCAACAATGCCCGCTGTTGCCCCATCCAGCTGCAGACAATGACTGCTTAACTTCCATACATGAGAGTTGGTCTGCTTCACATGCAAAGGTATTTCTCGAGTGAGTGCAAGGATTATTGCCAGAGTATGCTCCGCGCCTAAAACACCAAAGACGCCACTGGAATTTGTAAGAATCACCTTCTTAGAAAGATCAGGATGTTTTACAAAATGATTGGCACCCGCGCTTGGCAGCTGCAGCCAGCGCAAATACGGCATTTTTTTAAGTAGTTCGCTCGACGGTGCGCCTATATACGCAACCGCATCTTCCAAAGATACCCCTTCAGGCACATGATCATTATTTACCTCAATGAACGTAAATTTTTCTTGATATTTTTCCGCCAGTTGCTTTAATTCCGCTTTTGGAAGGCGAAATTCTTCTTCAAATCCAAAAACAACTTTCTCCATTAATGTTCACCGATCCTTCATTCAGCAAGATGCACTGATAGATTTAAAACCTCACTGGTAAAAAAGACGTGCCAAGTTAACAAATCTAATCTTCAGTATAATTAAAAATGAAGCTTGAATCTAATGAAAGGCTTTATTATGACTTGAATCAAAACCATGCTATATTTGCATGAGAAACGCAAAAAAATTAGTCCTTTTCTGATTGACAGGTTGAACCAATTACGACTACTATATAGTTCACACTCTTGTGATTCATCGTTCGGATGAATCAATCGAATAGGCGCGTCTAAGGAGAGAATGCAAATGACATTGCAATTAGTTTCACGTATCGCCCCGCAGGAATATGTTTCAGAGGTCTGCGCTTATAATCGTTTGGCTTCTGCGCTTAAAGATCGTTTTATCAAACGTGTACTTTTCCTGCACGGTACAAAATCGATGACGAAAGCTGTTCCATTTTTACCGGATCTATCTGAGGAAGGAATTGAGGTCGTCGATGTTCTCTTTAATGGAGAATGTTCAAATAACGAAATCGAGCGTATGATTGATATCTTAAAGAACAAGCAGCTTGATGCAATCATCGGTCTCGGTGGCGGGAAAGTCTTGGATACCGCAAAAGCTGCAGGGTATAAAGCCGGCGCAGTTCCTGTGATCCTGCTCCCGACAATGGCGAGCAATTGTGCGGCTTGGTCCTGCCTATCTGTTCTTTATAAGGATAACGGCGAATGTATCGGGCATGAAATCTACCCTCAACAAACAAGTCTGGTGCTTGTTGAACCGCGTGTCATTCTTGACTCGCCTGTCGACTATTTTGTTGCCGGAGTTGCAGACACGATAGCGAAATGGTATGAATCCGACTTGCTCCTGCAGCAAGCCGACCGAAAGAGCATAGCACTTTTCTTTTCTCGCGAAGCTGCTCGGCAATGTCTTGAAATCCCGTTAGCTCATGCAGAAAAGGCGATCCAAGATATGAAACAGGGAAAGCTTTCCGAGGATTGGGTTCAAGTGATGGAAACGAATATCATGGCTAGCGGTCTCGTCGGGGGCTTTGGCGATGAATATGCACGTGCTACTGCCGCACATGCCGTCCACGATGCTTTGACAATCAGACCGGAAACGCATCATTTACTGCATGGCATCAAAGTATCCTACGGCATCTTGGTCGAACTTATGATAGAGAAAAAATATGAGGAAATGAACCGGCTGCTTCCATTCTATCGCGCTTTGAATCTTCCTCTTTCTCTATCAGATCTCTCATTGTCCGGACTATCAAATACTGAGATCAGGGAAATTGCTGTGTCCGCGTTGAAGCCAACATCACTCATCCACATGCATCCGATGAAATGCACGGTAGATACCGTTTATGACGCTATAATTGGACTCGAAGAATGGGCTAGGCAGAATTCAGTAAAATAATAAACTTAAAAAGCTGGGGCGAAGAATAAACACGCTCCAGCTTTTTTGCTTGTTGATATCTATTTATGCCTTTTTAAGTGGAAACCATCCGATTCTATTCGTAATCACTGACCATAGTCGATCCGGAATAACAAGCGTTTGCTTCTGATTCAAATCCAGCGCAACACTGATTTGGTCAATTTGCCCCTTTTTCACTTTTTCCGTCCAATCCGGATCAATAATTGCTTCACGTCCTAGCGCGATTAGATCCGCCCCGTCATGCAAACCGGCAACTGCCTGATTGGGCAAATGAATGCCTCCTACCGCAATCAGCGGGACTCTGCCGCCGACATGCTCCGATACCTTATGAACAATAGTAGAATTACTCTGATCACGTTCATTCGGTACTGCGGTGATATCATTTTGCGATACATGCAGATAATGAACACCACGTTTAATCAGTCCATCAACGAGCTGGAACGTATCTTGTAAATTATAGCCATAATCACGGTTTATCTCCTCTGGTGAGAAACGATAGCCAATAATAAAGGAATCATTCGCATATTTTTTTGCGGTTTCGACTACTTCATTCAAAACGGCAAATGGGAAACGCAGCCGTTTCTCTAAATTGCCGCCCCATGCATCTGTTCTTTGGTTAAAATGTGCCGAAACAAATTGCTGAATCAGATAATGATTAGCTCCATGTATTTCAACACCATCAAAACCAGCGCGAATTGCCTGCTTCACGGCTAATCCATATTCTTTAATGACGGTTTCAATCTGTTCCTCCGTCATCGCTTCCGGAATTTCATCCGGGTTAGAATACGAAGGTACAGGGCTCGCACTTAACGTTTGTTGAAACAGCACATACTCTTTTTTTGCCTCACTTCCGCCATGGTGAATTTGGAGAATGGCTTTTGCACCGGCCGATTTCATTGCTTCAGCCATTTTTTTGAGACGCGGCAGAACTGCATCATCAAATGCGATAAATTGCCGGTCAAATGCAACACCAGTCGGAGAAACAGCAATACAAGCAGAAATAAATAATGAGGCCAATGCAGCGCGCCTTGCATAGTAGGCAATTTCCTGATCAGAAACCGTTCCATTCACATTTCCCGACCATGTGGTCATTGGCGCAATTGCAAGCCTATTGGAAAGTCGGACACCATTAGGCAATTCAATTGGCTGAAATAGGGCATCATAGCCATCCATGTACAACATCCTTCCATTTTTTGCATCTTTCATTGAAATTAATGGTCGAACGATATGCAGACTCTATTCTAACCTTATGCATGTCGTCCTATTGATAAGTCATTTTATTCAGCCAGATCAAGTTCGACCGGGCAATGGTCCGATCCGGCAACCTCTCTGAGGATTTTTGCATCGGTAATTTGATCTTTTAAACGTTGAGATGTAACAAAATAGTCAATCCGCCAGCCAACATTCCTTTGCCTTGCGCTAAATTGAAAAGACCACCAGGAGTACGCACCTTTTTGATTCGGATAAAGCGTGCGGTAACTATCAATGAAACCTTCATTGAGCAGGCGTGAAAAATCAGTCCGTTCTTCTTCGGTAAATCCGGAATTTTTAGCGTTGCTCTTGGGATACGTGAGATCAATTTCCTGATGTGCGACGTTCAAGTCACCACAAAAGATGACCGGCTTATGTTGATCAAGTCTTTTTATGTACTCGGTAAAAGCTGCACCCCATTCGAGCCGATAATTCAGACGTGTTAAATCTCGCTTCGCATTGGGTGTATAGACTGTCAGCAAATAGTAGTTTTCGTATTCAAGCGTAATAAGGCGGCCTTCCTGATCATGTACG
Source organism: Sporolactobacillus laevolacticus DSM 442 (assembly GCF_000497245.1). GTDB lineage: Bacteria > Bacillota > Bacilli > Bacillales > Sporolactobacillaceae > Sporolactobacillus > Sporolactobacillus laevolacticus. The sequence continues at coordinate 36,342 of NZ_AWTC01000014.1, read as the reverse complement.
TCAATCCCCATACCATATATGACATTCAGCGGTTCTTTTTTTGTGAATATAGCTGTTCCTGAATAGCCTTTTCGGACTGCGTCATTCCAATACTGAAAATAACCCGGGGTATCAAACTCCACTTGATCCCGATGCATTTTTGTCTCCTGTATACATAAGACATCAGCCTCTGTTTCTTTAAGCCATTGATAGACATCCATTTTTCGCTGTAACGCGCGAAATCCATTCACATTCCACGAAATCAGTTTCATTTTATTCTCCTCAACTTTGTTTCTTCTCTTTAGACAAGTTTGGCTTGATCCAAAGCTTGCTGAAGTCTGCCCAGCCAAACGCGTTCAATTTTATTCCCGCCAAAGCGGCATGAAACGTAATCTCTCGTTTACTATGGTACAAATAAATTAATATCTTTTCTTCTCGTAAATAGTTCTCTACTTCTCTGAAAACGGACATTCTTTCTTCCAGACAATCTTTCTGAATAAAATTATCCATGAATTGATCAATTTTTTTCGTTTGCTCAGTATCTAACATCCGCCGCACAAGACTACTCTGATCACGAAACAAATGATTGATTCCAAGTTCAATATTCTCTTCAAGCACTTCTCCGCCGAGAACCAGATCCGCATCATGAACAAGGTTTGCGTCGTAAAATCTCTCCAAAGATAAAGGGAGAAGTTCAAAAGTAATTCCGATTCGTTCCGCACGATTCTTGATCCACAATGCATCATGAAGGACCGTATCATGGTTAAAATGATAAAATTTTAACGTTTCACCATGATAGCTGCTCTTCTTTAGTGTCTGAAAGATTTGCTGTTCTTGCTCCATGACAGGCGGATTTTTTCTTGATTCTGATGGGAGGAAACTGTTAGAAGGCTGATAACGGTTTCCCCCTAGCTTTTGAATCATGGCATTTCGATCAATCAGCATACTGATCGCTTTTCTCAACCAAGGATCATGCTGCGGCCCTTGCTTTCTAAAATTAAACATGATATAACCGCTGCCGTTTTCTTCATACATCTGTTCATTCTTCGCTGCGCAAGGCTGAGTGTTGGACACATCGTATACTTTCTGCCCACTGATAAGGTTTGGGGCGTAATAAAGTTCAATACGGTTAAGAAGCGCCCGCTCACGAAAATAATCGGCGAATCGCTCAAGCACCAATTGCTGTCTATTGTATTTTACAATTCTAAAAGCGCCTGTTCCAATAATCCGCTTAGGATTGAACCCAATATCGGAAGCGAGTATTGCCAGATTCAAAGAACTCAAGTAGAGAAGCAATGGTGTCGGCTCTGAAAAAGTAAACGTAATGACATAGGGATGAACAACATTAATTTTCTGCAGTGCACGAAAATACCAACGGCAAGGAATTTGATTTTCATCATCACAAATCCGTTCAAAAGAAAATAGTACATCTTGTGCAGTCAGTTCTTTTCCGTGATGGAACAGGATGCCGCGCCTCAAGTAGAACGTCCACACTTTTTTATCTAGAGTAACCTCCCAAGAATGCGCGATGTGAGGCACAAACTTATTCGTAGAAACATTATAGTTGACTAGGCAATCAAAAAGTTGCCGCGAGATATGAGATTCACTTGTGATGGCTGCATAGGCAGGATCAAGGGTTGCCAATGTCCGCCTCATTGGAATGCGCAAAATATCCAATTCAAGCTGATTTTCCGTTTCAACTTTGTAGCCAAACTCTTGTTTAATACGCTCATAACACTGTTTACTCAGTCCTTCAGGCAACGCATGTGACTGAATATAATTGAGCGCCTTATCTAATTGGCCTGCACTTATGAATGTGCTTACTTGTCTATCAACTAACGCGTCAAGCGTCTTAAGAAAAACAATATGTGATTTATTTCCGCGTCCAAGGCCGCTAATCCAACGAATCCAATGCAAGTCTTCCATTTTATGAATGATCAATTTGGCATTGCGTTCCGAGCAATAAAAAATTGTTGCGCACTCCTTTATACTGGTTTCAATGCGCTGCTGTTGCCCGCGAACCACCGCAAGATACAATTCGGTGTAATAATCGAGTGCATTCATCTTGTCACCTTCTCACCGGTTGTTTATTACTGTTTTCTTTTTATTGTACTTTGCTCTGTTTGATAAAAGGGGAAATTATTAATTTCATTCTACACTTTTTTCATCATTTATTTTATAGAAAAATAGGTTTACAGCTTTTTAGTTTAGATTGGAGAGCAAACCTATGAATACGTTTATGGCACTGCACCCTAACATAAAAATCCGCCTTCTGACATCCTTCATTTCACGATTTGTGGGAAACATGGTTTTTCCATTCATGGCGATCTATTTTGCGAAGGAGTTCGGGACGGCAACAGCAGGTTTTCTACTTTTAATCAATGTTATCGTCTCATTGATAACGAGTTTTTTTGGAGGCTATGTCTCTGACCGCTTTGGCCGAAAAAGAGTCATGATTCTCGCTCAGGACATCCAAATTATTGCCTTTTCGATAATGGCAACAGCTAATTCGCCGTGGTTCATCTCTTCTGTTACGACTTTTGCCATGATGGTTATGCAAAGTATCAGCAGCGGATTAATGAACCCTGCTGCTGAAGCCATGCTGATTGATGTGAGCACAAAAGAAAACCGGCAATTTATGTACAGCGTTAATTACTGGTCGGTTAATTTATCGATCGCGGCAGGAAGCATCATTGGGGGTCTTTACTTTAACAGTCATCGTTTCGCACTGTTTGTCATTCTTGCTTTGACCTCCGTATTTATCTTTATGTTGCTTGCCTTTTTCATGAAAGAAAGCCGGCACGAGCAAACAAGTCGGACGAAAACAACAACTGCATTGCAGCTCATTCGGGACATGGGCAAAAGTTATCAAATCGTCATCACTGACCATCGTTTCCTTATCTTTTGCCTGGCACATTTGCTGATTGTCTCATTGGAATTTCAAATGAACAATTATATCGCTATCCGGCTTGCCCGCGACTTTCATTCGCTGATTTTAGGCTATTCTGTAGATGGACTTAAGCTGCTCAGCTGGTTACGTGTAGAAAACACAGTGCTTATTGTCTTTTTTACATTGTTGGTAAATCAATGGATGAAACGCTATCAGCCAAACCATGTTTTGTTTATCGGTCTCATTCTCTATATTTCCGGTTATGTGACATTAGGGTTCAGTAATTTATGGTATTTGTTGTTTTTCATGATCATTGTGTCATCACTAGGTGAATTGATGTATGTGCCAATCTGCCAAACAATGATGGCCTCTATGGCTCAAGAGAGTGTCCGCGGCTCATATATGGCTGTTTATGGATTGGTGTTTCAAGGTGCTAAGATCATGGGTTCTCTCGGCGTCATCATCGGCGCATTTCTTCCGTCTTTCGGTATGGCAGCACTGTATCTCATCTTGGGTATATCAGGTATCTATTGTTTTTATCGCTCAATTAGGGGAATCCAGAAACCTATTGATCGTCTGGAGGCAGAGTCATGAAATTTGTACTGTTATTTGGACCGCAAGCTGTTGGTAAAATGACGGTTGGTCAGGAACTAGCAAAAATAACAGATCTAAAGCTATTCCATAATCATATGACCATTGAATTACTTGTTCCTTTATTTGGATTTAGTCCGGAAATGTGGCGTTTATGTCATTTGTTTCGGGAAGAAGTTTTTAAGTCGTCGCGAAAAGTGATCTGGACGGGATTATTTTCACGACCGTTTGGGCATTTAATCGTCCTGAGGATCGTGCGTTTGTCGAAAAAGTTTGCCAGATTTTCCGTTCAGCGGGAGGAGAGATTTTTTTCGTTGAATTGGAAGCGAATGTAGATGAACGACTGAAACGTAATAGAACGCCAAACCGTTTAAAGGAAAAACCTACTAAACGTAATATTGAATACTCCGAACTAAACTTGCTGGAGACAATGGAGAATGATCGATTAAATTCAATCGATGGTGAAATTACCGAACCTCATTATCTAAGGATCGACAATACCCATGTTAGTGCGAAACAAGTTGCACAAAAAATAAAAGAGACATTCCAATTATAATTCATGCAAAATAAAAGAAGCTGGAGAATCGACTTAACCGTCACTTCTCCAGCTTCTTCTTAATTATTGCTTATTTTCCACTGAACTCTTCTGAGTAACTGTTCAAGAGATTATGTTTGGCGTTCCAAACCTTTCTCGAAAGATCCACAAAATAATTATGCGGATTTTCGAAGCGCAGCACTTCAGCCCACTGACGCTGCACTTGCTCCTGCGCAAATTGACGGATTTCAGTAACCGAAGGACTCTGATAACATAATTTCCCATGATCAAAAATTTGTTTTCTCAGCAATTCCGCTTTGTAACGAATTAATCGTTTCTTTTTCCAGGTAGAAACCGGATCAAACAAGGTCAGCGGCTTGCTTTCATCGATTACTTCATCATTGTCACAGATTAGATCGGCAATCGCTTTATCCGCATCTTGATCATAGATCCTGTAGATCTTCTTAAATCCAGGATTTGTGATCTTTTCTTCATTTTCACTGATCTTGATTCGCGGAACAATCTCGCCGTCCTTTTCAACGGCAACCAATTTATAGACACCGCCGAACACAGGTTCAGAACGTGCTGTAATCAGACGCTCGCCTACACCAAATGAATCTATTTGCGCACCTTCAGCAAGCACATCTTTAATGATGTGCTCATCAAGTGAGTTGGAGATGACAATCACAGCTTTCGGAAAACCCGCATCATCCAATGCTTTTCTAACTTTTCTCGTCAGATAAGTAATGTCCCCGGAGTCAATACGGATGCCTAGCGGTTCATGGCCCTTTGCGCGTAATTCCTTAAATACTTGAATGGCATTGGGAAGACCTGATTTCAATACATTAAAAGTGTCAATCAAAACAAGGCATTGATCCGGATAAGCGTTTGCCCACGCACGAAACGCTTCGAGTTCACTGTCAAACAGCTGAACCCAGCTATGTGCCATTGTTCCTGAGACCGGAATGTCGAACATCATGCCCGCGAGTGTATTCGCCGTCGCCGCACAGCCGCCAATTACTGCGGCACGGGCTCCATAAATGGCACCGTCATAACCCTGTGCACGTCTCGACCCAAATTCCATAACAGGACGATGACCGGCGACACGGCAGATACGGTTTGCTTTCGTTGCGATCAGCGTCTGATGATTGATTGTAACGAGAATCATCGTCTCAAGAAGCTGAGCCTGAATCGCCGGACCTCTCACGGTCACTAGTGGTTCATTTGGAAACACCGGATACCCTTCCGGAATTGCCCAAACATCGCAAGAAAATTCAAATGTGGAGAGATAGTCCAAAAACTTCTCAGAGAAAGCTTTTGTAGAACGCAGATAGTTGATATCATCCACTGTAAACCTTAGATTTTCGAGGTATTCAATCAGCTGCTCCACACCTGACATGATGCAGTACCCGCCACCATCGGGAACCCTGCGAAAATACATATCAAAATAAACAATCTGGTCGCCCACTCCTTCTGCAAGATAACTATTGCCCATAGTGAGTTCATAAAAATCAACCAGCATCGTGAGATCTCGATCGTTTCTCACGTCAAACCTGGATTCCATTGTCCTAGTTCCTCCAATATGTCCGTTATGTAAATCACCCGCATACATTGAATCGAGTATACTATTGCCAAACAATCTTGTAAACTGTAACTCATTTCAAATATATAGAGAATGTTTGTATATAATAATGTATGTGTCGTCAAAACATGAAGAGCTGACAATTAATTATCGATTAACAATATCTTTAGCTTATGTTTATGTTTTCTCAATAGCCATTGTTTACTATATAATTGAATTGAACACGCGCATTGGATCAAAAAATGAACGTTCGCAACGAATGATTTGCCATTCAGAACTCATGAATGAGTAAGAACTTCATTTCTTACAGCGCTTGTGAACCATTGGGGAGGTGAAAAGCATTGCTGTCCATTCATGCATTATACGAGATGGAATGCCGGATCTTCAAAAAGATTAATCAGCATTTTGAGAGAAAAATATGGAACGCCTATTTCCGCACCATCACGAATATCGGAGGTGCCATTTTAGAGATCCTTCTCGTGTTATTCTTGCTGGTCTTCGCACGAGGACAATTGCGGTTGACCGCCGTTGCTTGCGCCGTATCATTAACCGCAAGCCATCTGGTCGTTCAGATATTTAAAAAGTGCTTTCCGCGAAAAAGACCATATCTAATTCTTGACGGAACAAATTTTCCAATTAACGCGCTGCGGGACCATTCTTTTCCATCAGGACATACTACAGCCATTTTTTCTGTTATAATACCGCTTATTCTGTTTCATCCGTCACTCAGCATCATCTTGCTTCCGGTAGGTTTTAGCGTTGCCATCTCAAGGATTTTTCTTGGACTGCACTACCCATCAGATGTACTTGCAGGTATGCTGCTTGGAAGTCTCACCGGATATATTTGTTTCTTGAAAATTGTAATCCCATTCTAAGCTTACTGTCCTATTCTTATCTTCAAAGAAAGCGGCTGGTTCCTTGACACGGAATCAGCCGCTTTCATTTACCCTTATAGTTCAAAGGCGCTTTTGAAAAAAGTGTTGACTGAATCCTTTAGGATGGTCTTGAATTATTCCGTATTCAACATAACCGTGTTTCTTGTAGAAGTCAGGTGCCTGGAAGCTGAATGTATCCAGCAAAATGATTCTGCAATGTTTGTCTTTGGCTACACGTTCCGCTTTTTTAAGGAGCTGGCTGCCATAACCTTTGCCTCTATACTCGATATCGACCCATAAAAAATCAATATGGAGATGCTGCCAAAAAATGGTGCCCGTAACACCGCCGAACGGGTAGCCTTCCGTGTCCCTGATTAGCAGACTGAACTGATCTAGCGGCGATTTAATCTCATCCGGCAAGCAGCTCGCATTATACTTGATCAAACCTTTGCGAATAAAGTTGACCGAATCTTTGTCATTCCATTTTTCGATAAATTCCGCCATCGATGATTGCTCCTTTCCTCACCTGTTATAAACTTCCGCAAACCACTACAATCTTATTATTGCATGCCTGCTTAGTTTATCATGAAAACCCTTATGACAAGCATTGTCATTCGTATAGCTTAGGTTATTTATTTTTTTCTTAGTGAGATCGCTGTATACTGAGAAAAGAAGTGATTGGGGAGGGAAGAAAATGATAAAACTGATTGCCATTGATCTTGATGGAACGCTGCTGAATGATGAGAAACAAATCTCAGATCAAACGCAAGACGTACTGAAAAAAGCAAAAAAACAAGGTGTTAAAGTCGTGCTTTGCTCCGGAAGGCCGCTTCTTGGCATTAAAAGTTATTTAGATCTACTGGGGTTAACGGAAAATGGGGATTTTGCGATTACTTATAACGGCGGACTCGTGCAAAAAACAGATACAGGAGAAGTGATTTCAGAAAAGGTACTTAATAGAGATCAGGTTCTTTCTATTTATGAACTTAGTCAAAATCTTGGTGTTCCAATGAATTTTATCGATTTGAAACAGGTTTATTGTCCTCCTTATCCGGCGGATAAGCCTTCTTTATACAGCAACATCATGAAGGCGCTTCCTTTCGTCGACATTGATATAGATCAAATACCGGATCCTTTTAAAGCAAATAAGGCAATATTCTGCACGGACCAAACGACTCTTGATCCGGCAATCGAAAGAATACCCAATACTTATTTTGAAAATTATACAATTATGAAATCAAGACCATCCTTGCTTGAAATCCTTAACAAAGAAGTAGATAAGGGCAAAGGTCTCCAAGCTCTTGGCAGCTATCTCGGTATCGCACCAGAAGAAATGATGACACTTGGTGATGAGGAAAATGATCTGGCAATGATTGAATATGCCGGACTCGGTGTGGCCATGGGCAATGCGATTGAGCCATTAAAGAAAGTTGCGCAATTTGTGACGCGAACCAATACAGAAGATGGTGTCGCTTTTGCTGTCGAAAAATTTGTGCTTTAATAAAATCCAGTCTAATAATGCTCACGATTTTCATTTGTATCTGAATTCCATTTTGTTCAATACCTCTCAAAACACAAAAAAGCCTTTCTCGCTCATTGTACATTTGAGCAAGAAAGGCTTTTTTCTATTCATACGATTTCTTAAAATATTAAGGCATCTAGTGAGTATTGGCCGGCACCTATGAAAGCCACACCAACAACAACAGCAATGATCAGCAAGTTGTATTCAAACCCGTTCTCAGTTACCCAATACCCATTCTTCCCATGAACCGTCGCAATGGCAATAACCATTGTGCCCGTGATCAAAAGAGCGGCAAGCGGTGTTAACAGCCCAATTGCGAACAGAGCCCCGCCAACCAGTTCTGATAGCCCGGCCATAGTCGCCATGGCAATTCCCGGTTTAATACCTATGGAATCAAAGAAGCCACCGGTTCCTTTAATGCCATGTCCGCCAAACCAGCCGAATAACTTTTGCGTACCATGCCCGGAAAAAGTTACTCCCAATACAATACGAATAATTAATAAACCTAAACCCATCATTTCAATCACCTCATAAATATTATTTTTAATTCATATATTATTAATTCGAGATATATGACATTAAATAACCAATTTAACAAAATCACTAAACATTTATCGATCGCTTAATGAAGCAGCGAACAAACCTAACTTTTTTAGTTGCCCAATCAACTCTAGCTTCTCTGCAGCAGTCAGTCCGCCAAGAAGCGTGTTTACAGCTTCCTTATGGTCGGGAAAGATTTTATCCATCAACTCCTGACCTTCTTTGGTCAGCGATGCATAGGTTACACGGCGATCACTGGGACAAGGTTTTCGTTTAAGCAGTTTTTTCTTTTCTAGCTGATCAATCACATAAGTTGTGCTGCTGCTCGCGATTAAAATCTTCCCGCCAATTTTCTGAATCGGCTGATCTCCTTTATGGTAGAGCAGTTCAAGAACGCCGAATTCCGTTTGATTCAATCCGTAATGTCTGATATCCTCTTCAATTCCTTTACGAATTGACTGGGCAGCACGTGTCAGCACAACGAGCAGTTTCAAAGAAATATCCTTTTCATCAGTCATGCTTTCCTGCGGTTTCAGCGTCATGATGGTTCACCCTTCATCCATTTACTTCGAATTCGAGATAATTATAAAACGACTATTTAATGTTGTCAAGTGATCAAAGAACTTATTTTTCCAGTTTGGTTTTGTTAACGTTTGATGTTGATTTTTTTACCGCTTATTAGCCGTCACTGCACGTGCTCGCTTACCGCCGGCGATCCGGGAGCCTCCTCGGATATGACATTTATCTGCGGGGTTTGCCTGGATCGCGATCCACAGGAACGATCCACAGGCGTCTCACATTCAGGCGGCATTATGATAAAAAAACAACGTTATATTTGAACATAGCCTTCCATTTAAAGATCTAACGGTTCTAGCTGTTCCTCTATAAACGCACGTTTTCCTTCCAGAAATGGCGGCAGAGACAATCTTTGTCCGAGTACATCCTCATCTTCATCGGTTGCAAAGCCTGGGCCATCCGTTGCAAGTTCAAACAGGATGTGGTTATACTCACGAACGTAAAGAGATTGGAAATAGAAACGATCAACAAAACCAGAGTTCGGCAGCCCCGTTTGATTCATAATATTAATCCATTCATTAAGGGCTTCACGATCCGCCACCCGAAAAGCAACATGATGCACACTACCGTAGCCTGGTCTTTCTGGTGAATGAGACGCATCTTCCTGAACAATCACTTGTGCACCGTGTCCTCCTTCCCCTACTTCAAACAGAATAAGATCTCCCTCTTGAGCGACTTCTCTGAAATGAAGGACATTATTCAAAAAGGTACGAATTAACGCAAGTCGTGATACGGTGAGCGTAACCGGACCTAATCCATAGATGGCGTGTTCGATCGGAATCGGTCCTTTTTCCCAAGGGGTTCCGCCTGATACACCCTTGTTTTTTTCATCCGAAACCAAACGCATCGGTGTTCCATCGAAATCTTCAAATTCAAGCACTTTATGCCCGAACAATGTACCTATTTCATCATGGGTCACACCCAGCTCATCAAAACGATTGATCCAGAAATCTAGTGACCGATCACTTGGTACACGCAGAGAGACACGTGAAATGGAGTTTGTTCCTTTTTTCGTTGCCATTGTACCTGGAAACTCAAAGAAAGTCAGATCTGTTCCTGGACTTCCTTTTTGATCAGCGTAGAACAAATGATAAACAGACACATCATCCTGATTAACTGTTTTTTTAACCATCCTCATACCCAATACTTTTGTATAAAATGCAACATTCTTCTTGGCGTCACTGGTGACCATTGAAACGTGATGAATTCCTAACAACTCGTTCATCGGTTCAACCTCCTTCATCTTATTTAATAACTTACTAACCAATTGCTCATCCTTTTCTTTATCCAAATTGCTCTGGATCACTTTAACTTTATGTGGCGTCACGTCATTACCTTTTTCGTCAATTAATTTCATATTCAATAAATGGTGTTTGAGACTGCCACGAAAGATGCTCAGATATTGTTCTCGTAATTCACGCTGCATATCAAGTTCTTTTTGTGTCAGCACCCTTTCTCTTGACAAACGAGCTAAACGATTGATTTCTTTTAACAGATTTTTCATTTGATTTTGTCCGTCATCAATAGATTTGACCCATTTTTGTGCTGCTAAGATTTCATCTTCTGTCAATTGATGACCGGAAGTTGACCAGTAATCCTGAACGTCTGCACCACTCGCTTGAAATTTTGCGATCATCTCTCTAGTTGCTTGCTGTGAAACCAACGGGTCGTTTAAACCGGCGGCTGCAAAAATAGACACGCCTTTTAAGTCCGGTAATTGATCAGTTGAGCGATAATCCATTCCATGGAATAAAAGAGCACCATTGAATACGGGGTTCGAATGATAAAAATGGCTAATGATCATATTGGCACCATTCGAGTAGCCCAATGCAATAATTGTTCGCTCATTGAATCCATGGTCTTTGCCAAAATCATTTAAGAATTGATGCAAGGTTTCCGTTTCTTCAATCATATCCGCCACATCAATTCGGCCATCTGGATAGCGATTAAAAAAACGATTCATGCCGTTTTCAATTCGATTACCGCGTAGGCTAAGGACAGCAGAATCAGGAGCGATCATCTCCATAAGCGGCAGCAAAGAGTATTCATCCCCCCCAGTACCATGCAGCAATACAAATACGGGCTCGTTCAAGGATTTACCTTCCTTAAAAATGTAACGATAAGTCATTTTTACCACCACCTCATTTTTGAAAATAATATCTCGAATTCGAGATAATTTTATAATGGATCCCATCCTTTGTCAAGCATGAAAAAGTTTTTGATAAACGAATAGAAACTGATCAGTACATGGGATCAAATCGATCTTAAATAAAGTCGTTGAATAACGTTCAAAAAGTTTTTGATAACATGAGACTCATTCCCTGTTCGCCATGCAAAAGACATCTGGTAGGCTATTTGATTCGCCCCAAATAAGGGTTTGTACACCACATCATCTCGTATGTGTCTTGCTGATTCATTGATCAACGCGATGCCCATACCTGAGGAAACAAGTGCTAAAACAGTTTGCATATCTGTAGCTGTTTGAATGATTGATGGGCTGAAATTTTCATCCATACAAACCTTAATCATCGAATCATAATAAGGAGCGCCAACTGCTCTAAGCGTTGTCACAAATGATTCCTGAGCAAGATCCTTTATATGAATTTTGACTTTCGAAACCAAAGGATGGTCTCCCGGTAAAGCGACCAGATAGCATTCTTTTCTTAAGGTATAAACAGACAATGCTGAGTCATCTACAGGTTTTCCTAATATCCCAATATCAATTTTTCCATCCCGAATAGCATTGATTTGGTTTACTGTATGAAGTGGCTGTAACGAAATTTTAACATCAGGATATAGCTTACGGTAGATCGCTAGTGTTCGCGGAAGAATAGCCCATGTTGCAGATTCAACAAACCCAAGTACCAATTCTCCAACAGTTCCTGAAAACGCATTTTCTACTGCTTTTTTCGCATGATCAGCTTGTGCTAAAAGTAGCTTCGCCTCAGTAAAAAAAACTTTTCCAGCATCAGTGATTGAAACGTGGCGCTTCGTTCGAGTGAAAAGTTCTCCACCTATTCTTGTTCGAGTTGCTTAATTTGTTGACTGAGTGCCGGCTGGGCAATGCCCATTCTCAGAGCAGCACGCCCAAAATGACACTCTTCAGCTACAGCAACAAAATACCTGACTTGTCTCAGTTCCATTTTTCACACTCCTTTAATACAAATAACTTATTAATATAATAAAACATATATATTTCACTTATTTATCACTTAATCATACAATTAAAGTCAATAATTATCACATTACGAGGTGGTTAAATTATGAAAAAGAAGCGTGTGGCTATCATCACAGGAGGCAGTAGCGGAATTGGTTATGCAATAGCAAAAAAGATGGTTGAAAATCAAGTAGATGTAACAATATTAGGAAGAAAACAAATTGCACTGAAGGAAGCAGCGTTCAGATTAGAAAATAATGTTCATTGGATACAGGCAGATGTCGGTAATCGGCCTGATGTTGAACTGGCTATTAATTCAGTTGTTGAACGTACTGGATCAATTGATATTCTTGTTAATAATGCGGGATCCGGTAAAGCAATAACAACTCAAACGCCTTTACTCGAAGCAGAATCTGTGTGGAACGAAGTGAACGACGCCAACTTAAAAGGAGCATTTTTAATGACCATGGCTGTTGCTCCATTTTTAAAACGTCCGAGTGGTCGAATTATTAATATCAGTTCAATCGGTGCATTCACCGGAGGAAGCAGCGCAGGAGGACTCGCTTACGCAGCATCAAAGTCAGGTCTGCATGGACTTACCTTTGCATCCGCACGTGAGTTAAGCATAGACGGCATTACAGTAAACGCTATTGCACCTGGACTCATTACCGAAACGAATTTTTTTAATGGTCAATTAACAGACGAACGAGTAAATCGTACTGTAACACAAATTCCTGTTGGCCGTGCTGGAAAGCCTGATGATATAGCTTCAGCCGTTTGGTACTTAGCCTCGCCAGATGCATCCTTTATCAATGGTGAAATTCTAAATGTTAATGGTGGATGGTTGTTTGGAAGATAATTTTAGAAATAAAAAAATCAGCCGTAAAGTTACGTAGCCTTGCCCATTTCAACAAATAAAACCCCGAATTAGAGGACTAAATACCTCGTTCGGGGTTTCTTAAAGAGATCGATATACATTACGCATTCCCATCAGTCAGTAAAGCTTCTTGCTTTGCCATGGATTTACTTTCTAATGCGTAACTCCACATACTCATGAAGGCTGCGACCAGAACCATTAATGCACCGATCCACGTTGTGTTGATCAAACCAAGATGAGAGACAACCTGGCCGCCGATCAAGGAACCAAGTGCAATTCCACCGTTAAAAGCGGATATGTTTACCGCTGAAGCAACGTCCACACCTTCAGGAACAAGCCGTTCAGCCAGGACAACAGCGTAAAGTTGCAGTCCGGGCACATTCATAAAAGCGAACAGGCCCATAAGCATAACTGTTAGAACGCCTAAAATTTTCGACGGAGCCGTAAACAACAGAAGAAAGATCGCTGCCGACTGAAAAAGAAACATATAGATTAAAGCTTTCATCGGATTATTATTCGATACTCTGCCGCCAAAAGTATTTCCAACCGCAATCGCAACGCCATAAATAAATAGAATGAGAGCAACTGAACTTGGCGAGAATCCTGTGACCTTCTCCAAAAGAGGTGATAGGTAGGTGAATACAACGAATGTTCCTCCGTAACCAAGCGCTGTGATCGCAAATACGAGTAACAGAGGTCCGGTTTTGATCAATTTAAACTGATCCCTGAATTTCATATTTGGGGATTTCTTCAGATTTGACGGGACAAGCAAAATATTTGCGATCAACGCGAGAAGCCCGATCGCAACAATAATGATAAAAGCTGCTCTCCAGCCAAAAGTCTGTCCGATGAATGTTCCAATTGGGACACCCGTTACTGTAGCCAATGTGACACCTGTAAACATGATCGCAATCGCGCTTGCCCGTTTATTCGGTGCAACAACATCGGCGGCAATCATCGATCCAATCGACATAAACACGCCATGTGAGAAAGAGGAAATGATTCTTGCAATGAGAAGCATTGTGATGCTTACAGCACCAACCGCAAGTGAATTACCGATGATGAAAACAACCATGATTAAAATCAACAATACCTTTTTTGGTATTTTTACAGTTAGAGACGTCAGAACCGGTGCCCCAATAGTAACACCAAGCGCATATAAGGTAACCGTCAATCCAGCCAGTGAATAGGAGACATGGAACTCATTCATGATTAACGGTAGAAGGCCTACGCTGATAAATTCAGTCGTTCCTATGGCAAAGGCACTAATTGCCAATGATATTAATGAAAACAAACTTCTTTTTGATGTCAATAGTATGACTCCTTTCATAAGGTTATGTTCAAATTTGCCTGCACGTGCTATTATGAATGGTGCGTGACATCGCAACAAGTACGCACTTTTCAGTGCTGTAGGCACCAAAAAGTACCTAAAGGAGATTCGGCATGATGAAAAAATATAACATTTCAGTCGAAGCAACACTTGAAGTGATCGGAGGAAAATGGAAACCTGTGATCTTATGCCACCTGATTCATGGTAAAAAAAGAACTGGTGAATTAAAAAGACTGATTCCGAACATCACACAGAAGATGCTGACCCAGCAATTGCGCGAACTGGAACATGACGGAATCATCAATCGAATTGTATATAATCAGGTTCCTCCAAAAGTTGAATACGAGCTTAGTGAATATGGAGACACACTGAGTGAAATCCTCTCTTCACTTTGTCTATGGGGTGAAAAACATATAATAAAGAAATACGGGGACACGAAAGATTATCTTGAAGACAGTGTGCTTAATCATTAAATACAAAGGACCGGCATGATCATCTTTCAGAATCATGCCGGTCCTTTCTGTTCATATGACGTTAACCGCAAATAATCGTTCAAAGTCTTCTTCAGTAACTTCAGCAATCGGTTTGGTGATCATTATTCCGGCATTGTTCACGAGAATATCGACTTTTCCAAACCTTCTCATGAATCAATACAATATTCAAGTTACATATATTTTATTTTGTAACTTGAATAAAAATAAAAACCTCTCCTTGAGCGAGAGGCTTTGGGCAATTACTCAGTAAATTCAACTTTCGGTTTTCTTACGAGTGCCATGATTCCGGCGATAATCAGTAAAATGCCTGGGACAAGCAACTCAGGAAGGCTCAGTACACCAGCAATAAGAATAAGCGTTCCAGCTGTCTTAGCTCTTTTCGTTCTCAACAATAAAAACAGACCGACTCCAGTAAGCACAAGAATGATGATCGTGAAAACGGTGATGACGCTTCCTGCCGTCTGAGCATAGTTGATGATCTGGTTGATATCCTTACTGCTTAAATTCTGTTCTGCGCCAGCAGCTTGTAATTGTGATTTAAAAGCTGCATAGTCAATAGTTTTCAAACGAACACCTAAAAGCAAACCCAGGATATTAATACATCCACCAATGATTGTTAAAGCAATTTCACCAGTTCTTTTCAACAAAATTCCTCCTCGAGATTCATTCCATCATTCCAAAATCTTTGTGGATAAACAGGCAAAAATTTTACGCATTAATGCCTGAATGTTTCGTTAACCCTATTTATTCTTTCGGAACAAATTCCGGAATGATTTGCTTTAATTTGATGGTTGCTTCTTGACTTCCAATTGCACTTTTCGGCACAATAATCGCAGCCATCGCTTTCACATAAAGAAATAAGTGAGTCTCTGTTTCTGCGATTTTTTCAATGCCATTCCAAGTTGTTTTATACTCCTCTTCCGGTCCCATTCGTTTAATAATGCCTTTCTGAGTCAAAATGAGTGTTTCATCGATCGGCAGTTTCTTTCCCATTCGTTCATCAATCATTTTGGAAAGGTTGCGTCTGACACTTCGATAAAAGAACTTGTGAGCAAAGAGAAACCAAAGCACACCTAGGATACAAAAGATAATAATCATATCCAGGAGAAACTCACCGGTTATTAATGAAATAGCTAAAGGGACGAGCAAGAAAATGAGTGCTAGGAAGCGCTGTATCAGAATCGAACGTCTCACTGTTTGTGAGTTCTGATATGCTTGCAGATTGAAGGCTATGAAGTCTTCCTTTGTGACTTGATAATGTAATTCCATGTAGGGGCTCCTTGTTTGCGAAGTGGTGACTATAATGCAAGTGCGGGTGAACCTCTAACAAAACTATACAATACTTTTGGAAAATGTTCACTAATGATTTTGTAAAGCTAGATTAAATGATCCAAAATAAAGAAAAAAAGAGTTCTGTCATGGATCACGTCCATGCAGAACTCTTTTCTTGTTGCTATGCGAAGCTGCTTAGTGAATGATTACTTTACTTGCATGATCTACAGGCACTTTCACATACAGAATGCTTGCATTTGAGTCAAAATAGTAACCATTTTTCTGGTTATCCAACTCATTCAAGCTGCTCACACGATCATATTTCTGAAATCCGCCAACTACATGTTTCGGATCCTTAGCTTCGTGGATCTTCAATGTGTAGGATTGAAGAGCAGAATCATAGTTGCTCACTTTTTTATCTGCATCAAAAGTAATCGCGTTTCCGTCTTTTTTGACTTGGAAATCAGTAATATTGTATTGGCCTTTATCATGATCCAGCGTTTTACCGTCATCTTCATAGAAGCTGTACGATGCTTGATGATCCAAGTATGTGTCTAAAGTAAGATTTGTTAATTTGTTTTGTTGTGTGTATTGCTGCACTTCACGAGTTGGAATAATGGAGTCTTTTTTCACAAAAATTGGCATTGAATCAAGTGGTGCGTCCACCGTGATGGTTTGTCCACCTTGATATTCTTTCTGATCCCAATAATTGATCCATGTTTCACCCTTTGGCAGATACACACTTCGTGATGTCTTACCTTGTTCTACGACTGGTGCAAGAAGAAGTGAGTCGCCGAACATAGATTCATCGTCAATGTTGTAGGTTCCCGGATCTTTCTGGAACTGGTAAACGAGTGGCTGTTGAACCGGTTTGCCTGTTTTCGATGCGTCATTGAATGCGTTATACAGATAAGGAAGCAGCTGGTAGCGCAATTCAATATATTTCTTGCTGATTTTCTCAACATCAGATCCGAAGGACCAAGGTTCTTGATGATAATTACGGTCGCTCCATTGGTCATAGTGGATACGAGAGAATGGCAGGAATGATCCTAGTTCGATCCAGCGAGCAAACAGTTCTGGAGTCGCTTGATTACCGAATCCGCCGATATCATTACCGACAAAAGCCTGTCCAGACAAACCAATGTTCATATTCATAGGCATGGACATTTGTAGGTGTTCCCAATCACTTAGGCTGTCACCGGTCCATACAGCTGCATAGCGTTGAGTACCGGCGAACATGTCGCGTGTCAAAACAAATGGCCGTTTATTTGAATTAGCAGCTGCCCATGCATTATAAGTCGCTTCATCTTCGAGGTGACCATATTCATTATGGAATTGTTCATGAAGTACTTTATTACCTTCATCATCGATTCCGTAAGAGTCTAATGGAAGCGTATGGAACAAGCCTTGATCATCATTAAATACAGCAGGTTCATTCATGTCGTTCCAAATTCCGTCAACACCAGCATTTAACAGTGTGGACGCGATATTTGAAGACCACCAGTTACGTACTTGGCTGTTCACAAAATTTGGGAACCCTGAATCGCCAGCCCAAACCGGACCGATATAAGGAGTTCCATCCGCTTTTTTCACGAAATAATCTTTAGCGATCCCTTCGTTGAAAACAGAGAACTGATCGTCCTTCTTAACCCCTGGGTCGTTAATGGTGACCGCATGCATACCCGGAATGCTCTTGATTGTATCAAAAGCTTTTTTGTAAGCGTCGCTCCAGGTGAATACTCGGTACCCGTTCATATAGTCGATATCGAAGTTCATTGTATCGAGCGGAATCTTTTTATCACGGTACGTTTGAGCGATATTCTCAATTTGTTCCGGTGTATAAGCCCAAGCACTTTGTTGAAGACCGAGTGCCCATTCCGGAGGCAGCTTGATTTTACCTGTGAGTTCCGTGTATTGATCCAAGACATGAGAAATATCCGGGCCATTCATGAAATAATAGGTTAATGGTCCACCGTCTGCATAGAAATAATAGTAGTCGTCCGAATCTTTTGCCATGTTATAGTAGGTACGATATGAATTGTCAAAGAGAATTCCATATGCGTTACCAGCTTTCAAGCCAATAAAGAAAGGGATCGCAGTATAAACATACTTTGTGCTGTTATTGTATCCGTAAGAATCAGAGTTAAAATTAGCTAAGCTCTTACCACGCTTGTTTAATTGACTGCCTGTTTGTTCGCCAAATCCATAAAAGTTTTCACTTGGATCCGTTTTCTTAATCACATAAGGCTTGCCATTTTCATATCCGGAAGATGAACCGTTCAACGCTTCATCTTCATTGATTACATTTCCTTGTTTATCAAGAATTTTAACGCCAAAAGTTTTTTCATTAACTTCAACAGTAATTTTTTTTGTTTTTAATGTGTAGTGATCCTGTTTTTCTTTCGCGCTGAATCTCGGTGTCTCCCAATCTTTCTTGGCAATCGCTGATGAATCCTTTTCAGCGGATCCGTCCGGAATAATTGAAACTTTGATCATATCCTCAGACAGAAAGTGGATATAACCATCGTACTTTCCGAGATCAAATTTTACTCCGTCCTTGATTCTTTTCGCGTCATCAACGGTGAGCTTCTCCAGATTATTCTTGTCCAATGGGCGCTCCGGATGCGGCTGCGCAGCAAATGTTGTTGAAATAGATGAGGTTAAGGCAATAATCAAAGCAACAATGATCGATGTAATTACTTTGAATCTAGGTTTAATAACTGTCAAATCTATTCACCCGCCTGTGTTTTTTTTTACATTTTTTACATTTCCGTTTCAATTTCATGTATAATTTTGATATTATAGTTTTAAGTAAAAAGTCTTATATTACTAATCACTAAAGACTTTTTGCTTAGTTTCATGATGACCGCCACTGATTTTCGGGCATGAGAATCAGCGGCTTTCTTTTTAATTTAAACTTTTGTAAAAATGCACCGAACTTCAGTAGGTTGGATCTCACTGTGAACGGTGCACTTCATGTTAACTTTAACGATCGATTGTTAATTGTCCTTGTTCAAGATTGCTGTCTTTTACAACTTTTGTGTTTAAGCCATTGATGCTAAGCAAGAAGCTTGGCGCAAATGTCGACTTGTGATCTGCGAAGAATCCGCGGTTCGTCATATAGCTCGTGATGACAACCTTGTTTCCTTTTTCCTGCGGTACTGCAAAATGAGAATACGTAAAGGTCAAATCTGCAGGATTCAGATCTAAGTGTAGGACGAGTCCGCTCTTGTTCAGTGGCTTATATGGACCAGTTAATGAATCAGATACGAAACCAAGCATATAGATATCCTTATCACTGATTCCGTCAATAGTCATTTTAGATCCTCTAGAATCTGTGAACAGGTACCATTTGCCGTTGAGTTTGAATACGTTCGCACGTTCAATTTCATCCGTTACCGTGTTTGATGCGATCAGTGGCGGTAAAACTTTCTTTAAGGTGAAGTCATTGTTTAATTCGATGATGCCAAGTGAACCATTCGCCAGAGATGCTAAGTCTTTTTTAGGACTGCTCAGAAGTTTTTGTTGTTCAATTTTATAGAACTCATAGCTTCCACCGTAATATGCCGGATTGTAGAATTGATCGTCACCTTGATAACCGGTCTCTGTCCCAGTATTTGATTCGAAAACAAGGTATTTGTGACCATTATCTTCAACATAGTGAGGGTCTCTTAATGTGTGATTGTCACCTGAAGCAAATAGACCTTCGTCATGGAATTGCTTAATGTTTTGATAAATCGTACCGTCTCCACCATCAAAAATTGATTTATAGTCTTCCACGCCATCAATTTTTAACGTGCTCTGATCAGGTTCGCTTACATTAATTTGAGCTGTCGTGAGTACCTGATTGCTGTCGCCCGTTCCTCCAACTTCAGGAGCTCCTGAAAAATCTGTATAGAACAAACGAACCTTACCATCTTTTGTCAGCGTAGCTGATCCTGACCATTCTTGCGTTTGGTGCTTTAGATAAGGGTCATTAGGAATATTATGGTCGTTATCTTTAAACACTCGTCCAGCATTTTTCCAGCTATCGATTGAGTTATCACCGATTTTTTGATAGAAAAGATAAATGGTAGTATCGTTACCATCTTTCGGATCTCCGGCAAGTGCGAACACAATATGGTAGCCATGGTAATTAGCTGTTGTTCCATCAGCATTTTGTAAAGGCCAGCTATCCCAAACATCAAGATCAATCGGATTGCCTGCTTTATCAAAACCTTTTGCTGATGCGATATTTTTAATTGTTGAAGCATCAAATGCTGGAACTTCATATCTGCTGCTTCCTTGTTGTTGTGCAACTTTCAGCATGTCATAACGTGTAATATGAGTAAATCCATAATCGTTATAATCGCTGGTTTGCTGTTTTGCATACGTTTGTGTTGCACCTACACCTAGAAGTATAGCTGCGGCAGCAACTGACACTGTCGCTTTCTTTAGTGTTGATTGAATAGTCATGCACTTCTCTCCTTTTGGCTTTTTCCCAATTTTCTGTTATCTAATCTGTTACAATTGCCCATCATTTGAACTAGACAATAACGGCCGTACATTGCCATTATTTATCTTAATTTACAAATAATGTAAATACATTCGAAAAAAATGAGCTGAGAATCTTATCAGATCCAGATTCACCTAATAGTAGATTCTCAACTTAACCAACCCATTTTCTCTCCCGTATGTACCTTTTCCGTGGAGAAAATACAGTTGGCAGGCCACACATGCAGCCAAGAAATTGTATGCTATCGTTAAGGGGAGCATCAACAATAGCAGAAATCACTTACATGGCTCAACACACCAAACAATATCAGGACTGAACATGGCCTTCACCTCCTTCGATGTATTTATAGTAGCATGATTCGACAATCGTATAGTAAAATGTATAATATACTCACATAAATAGGAGGATGTTCTCATGGCCTATCAATTGGGGGAAGTATTAAAGAAGGTTCGCCAATCAAAACGCTATACACAGAAATATGTTGCCGGCAACGAAATGTCCCGAGCAACCTATGCAAAAATTGAAGCTTGTGAAATGCAGCCTACAGTGGGAAAATTCATGCATATATTAGAGAAGCTCGATATTTCCTATGAAGAATTAACCTATATTCAACATTTATATACACTTAATGGTAAAGACGAAATTTTACACGACTTTTTCAAACTATCTTACAGTACTGAAAGTCATAGAATTCAATCACTGAATAATAAATGCGAGCATTATTTAATCAACAACGCCGATAATGTTGTTCAAGATATCAGTTATGTTTGCCAAGCACTTCTATCCATTCATGCAAAAAAATCATTTGATTATGCTTTCCCTTTTGCAAAAAAAGTATGGGATCGACTATCTAAGTTGGACAATTGGTACTCCCTAGAGCTAAAACTTATCAATAATATTTTCTTTTATTTTCCTCTTGAAACAGCCATCTCTATTGCAAAAAGGGCTTTGCAAGAAATTGATCGATTTTCGTACATTATAAAAAACGTCGATCTTAGATCATCATATCTATTAAACATTTCAATACTATATATGAAAAACAAGCAATATAACGAAGCCTATGATTATGTGGAAAAATCGTTAGAAGAATGTAAAGCCATCAGACAATTCGATCGAGTAGCACTTGTTTATGGACGAAAAGGAATCGCTCTTATTAATATGAATAAGACAGATGAAGGGCTTCAATTCATTAGAAAAGGATTATCAATCTGCAAAGTTCTCGAGTTAGATTTCATGACTGAAGCTATCATTCAAGAGGTTAATGAATTAACGGATATAGAATTTAAGCCTTAATCATTTTTAAAATGATCATTTCATTAATAATCCCCTTCTCAATTCGCAGTTAAGTTAACTATCTCATTAACTGCCCCCTTCACTTCTACTTTATTTCGCTCTTCCCTAATATTTATTTTCTGAAATATCAATCCATTATACAATTGAGTAACCTAGGTTAACATCCTTTGTTATTATCTTTGGTTAATAACAAATGTTAATAACGATCGTTAACATCCTGCGTTACGCCATCATTTTTTCACTTTTGCTATACTGGCTCACATGGTGAGAACAACATGTGAATCACACAAGCTGAGGGGGAAAATTTATGGTAAGCATCAAACTGCCATACGACAAGAAAACGATTGTTGCTGAGATCAATGAAAAGAATCTTATCGGTGTTCTGACATCAAAAGCGGAGAATTTCCGAACGGATTTGACTCAAGAAGAACTTGTTGAGCAATCTCTGGACCATCCGATTGGAACGCCGAGGTTAGAAGAATTGGCGAAAGGAAAGAAAAATATTGTCATTATCAGCTCAGATCACACGAGACCAGTACCTTCCAAAATCATGACTCCGATCCTGCTTCGGCGGATTCGTTCCGCAGCACCTGATGCAGACATTAAAATTCTGGTGGCAACTGGTTTCCACCGTGCTTCCACACATGAAGAATTGGTGGATAAATACGGAGAAGAAATCGTCGCCAATGAACAGATTGTCATGCATATCTCAACTGATGACTCTGCCATGGTGAAAATCGGTACGCTGCCATCCGGAGGACCGTGCATCATTAACCGTGTTGCTGCAGAAGCGGATCTTCTGATTTCAGAAGGTTTTATCGAATCGCATTTCTTTGCGGGTTTTTCAGGCGGGCGGAAATCTGTTTTGCCAGGCGTTGCTTCCTATAGAACAATCATGGCAAATCACTGCGGTGAATTTATCAATTCTGACAAAGCACGCACTGGAAACCTGGATCATAACCCGATTCATAAAGACATGGTGTATGCAGCAAAAACTGCAGGGCTGAAATTTATTCTTAATGTCGTGCTCGATGGTGAAAAACACATTATTGGATCATTCGCAGGAGATCTTGAGAAAGCCCATAATACCGGCTGCCGCTTTGTTGAGAAACTTGCGGAAGTAAATAAAGTGCCCTGCGACATTGCTGTTGTAACAAATGGCGGTTACCCGCTCGACCAAAATATTTACCAAGCGGTTAAAGGTATGACGGCTGCTGAAGCGACAAATAAAGAAGGCGGCGTGATCATCATGGTTGCCGGTTGTGCAGACGGCCACGGAGGTGAAGGCTTTTACAAAAATCTTGCCGATGCCGAATCACCTGCTGAGTTTTTAGAAAAAGCAACACATACAGCGCGCCAGAAGACCGTTCCAGACCAATGGACATCACAAATTCTTGCGCGAATTCTTGACAAGCACCATGTTATCGTCGTATCTGACCTTGTCGACCCACACATCGTTCGTAAAATGCATATGGACATCGCGACTACATTTGACGAGGCCCTAAAGCGCGCATATGAACGTGAGGGTAAAGATGCCAAAGTAACAGTTATTCCTGATGGCCTCGCTGTTGTCGTTAAATAAACCCATTTCGGCCCACTACGAAACAAAAGGAGGAATTTGATTTGACACCTGAACTGGCCGGTAAACTAGAAACGCTTAAAAAATTATTCCACCACTATCAAAAGATCGCCATTGCTTTCTCCGGCGGTGTGGATAGTACTTTGCTCTTGAAAATCGCACATGATGAACTTGGAGATGGCGCGCTTGCAATAACCATTCAATCCCCTACTGTTACAGAGGATGATCTCAAAGATGTTCATAGTTTCTATAAAGAAAGTGGCGTGAACTATGTCATTGTTAAACTAAATCAGTTGAATTCAGCTTCCTTTCGTCACAATTCTGCCGACCGATGCTATATCTGCAAGACGATTGAATTTACAAGCATGGCTAATGAAGCAAGAAAAAGAGGCATTCACTGGATCGCCGCAGGGATCAATGCTGATGATGTTCATGATTATCGTCCCGGACTTCGTGCCCTGGATGAAATTGGCATAGTCAGCCCGCTCAAAGATGCCGGTATGACTAAGGAAGATATCCGCTATTTGTCCAAATTCTATCATTTGAAAACATGGGACAAGCCGGCAAGCAGCTGTCTGGCGTCGCGCGTTCAATATGGGGAAAAGATTACTAAAGAAAAACTTAAAAAAATCAGTGCCGCAGAACAGTATTTGAAGAGTCTCCACTTTCGAAAACTGCGTGTCCGTTATCATCAAGGAAATATCGCCAGAATTGAAGTTGCTCCGGAAGAACGCCATCTTTTTTTCGACACGGACGTACTAGATATCATTGCCGATCAATTTAAGAAGATCGGATTTAGTTATACGACGTTGGATTTAAGAGGTTATCGTTCCGGAAGCATGAATGAAACACTCGATCCACGTACAAAAATCCAAGGGACACAGGTAAACCATGTCTAATTCATTAAAACAGTTGCTTGAGCAGATAAAAAACGGCGAGTTGAGTATTGAATCAGGTCTTGATCATTTAAAAACACTGCCCTTTGAGGATCTGGGCTACGCCAAGATTGATCACCACCGCAAATTGCGTAATGGTTTTCCTGAAGTTATTTACTGCGAAGGAAAAACGATCGAACAGGTACAAGGCATTGCCCGATCAATGATCGACGCAGAATGTAATATTCTCGGTACGCGGGCGTCGCGTGAAATCTATGAAGGTATTTTACAAGTAACGCCACATGTTACGTATTATGAAGCTGCACGTTGCATTGTCATTAACCCTGAAAAAAGGATGACGTGCCAGGAACATTACATAGCGGTCGTAACAGCCGGAACCTCCGATATTCCAGTCGCTGAAGAAGCTGCCGTAACCGCTGAAACATTTGGTAATCGAGTAGAACGAATTTATGATGTCGGCGTGGCCGGTATCCATCGCCTCTTCGCAAAACTTGATTTGATTCGCGGTGCATGGGTTGTTATTGTTATCGCCGGTATGGAAGGTGCGCTCGCCAGCGTCGTCGGTGGACTCGTTGATCGCCCTGTACTCGCTGTTCCAACCAGTGTAGGTTATGGCGCTAGCTTCAACGGACTTGCTGCATTGCTTACGATGCTGAATAGCTGTGCCAGCGGTGTCAGTGTAGTGAATATCGATAATGGATTTGGAGCGGCATATAGCGCCAGCCTGATGAATCGAGAATGAAAGGAATGTGCAACACTTGAAAACACTTTATTTTGACTGCTTTTCCGGAATAAGCGGAGACATGATCCTTGGCACACTCATTGATCTAGGTGTTGACCCGCAGCGACTGATTCATGAGCTGGAGAAGCTGAACGTTAAAGACTACCGCATTACCTTCTCTAAGAAACTGGTTAATGGAATCAGCGGATCCGATGTCGCGGTTGAACTTACTAGCGACCACCTTCATACTCATGAGCACAAGGACAAATCTTTCGATCACCAGCATCATCACAGCCATCATGGCGAATCAAGGAATCTTGAGGACTGCACGAGGATTATCGCTTCCAGTAATCTATCTGAGTGGGTAAAAAAGCATGCTGTACTCGTTTTTGAAGAAGTGGCGCGTGCAGAGGCTCACGTGCACGGTAAATCAATCAGTGAGGTGCATTTCCATGAAATTGGTGCAATAGACAGCATTGTGGACATTGTCGGCACATTTATCGGACTTGAATTGCTTGGCGTGGAAAAGGTATATTCATCCGCTTTGCATGACGGCAATGGATTCATCACATGCGCCCACGGAACAATGCCCGTACCTGTTCCAGCGGTTGCTCAAATGCTGGCATCCAGTGAACGGCCGATTCCCTATATTCAAGAAGATGTGCCTACCGAACTGATTACACCGACGGGTATGGCCATAATAAAGACGATCGCACATGATTTCGGAACACTACCACGGATGAATGTGCAGCGTATTGGCTATGGTACCGGCAAACGCGATACTGGTCGAATGAATGCTCTTCGCGGGATTCTCGGTGAACTGCAGGAAGAATGTGCCCGGGATCAGACTGTCCTACTTCAGGCAAATATTGATAATCAGTCTGGTGAGCTTCTGGGCTACTCCATGACACGGCTGCTTGACAAAGGGGCACTTGATGTTTTCTACACACCGATTTACATGAAAAAAAATCGGCCGGCAACGATGTTGTCCGTTCTCATAAAACCCGAAGACGAGCAAAAAATAACTAAGATCATACTGGCTGAAACAACAACGCTTGGCGTTCGCGCCTTTCGTTGTCCGCGTTATGTCATGAGGCGCGATTTCAAATCAGTTGAGACTAAGTTTGGCGCCATAAAAATAAAGCATTCATTTCTCAATGACATAGAAAAATACACTCCAGAATATGAGGAGTGTGCCTCTTTGGCAACGAAGCACCAAGTGCCATTGCGCGAGGTGTATGATGCCGCAAACTACTGTATCCTCAATCAACAATGGAGTAACATCAGCAAATAATTGCATTTCATCCAAATATTTATTATGATTTTCGCTATAAAACAACCGGAGTAAATAACTTGTGCGTTAATCACTCCGGTTGTTTTTTACGCGTCACAATGAACTATGAAATTACTTATTACTTAAATATTCCAGTGCATTTTTCTTTTCTTTGAAACCAAACTTTTCATACATTGGTTTTCCATATTTCGATGCATTTACCCGAATAACCTCAAAGCCTCTATATCTTGCTTCATCAACGACCTTTCCCAATAATGTGATCGCAATGCCTTGCCGTCTGAATTGAGATGCCGTGTACATATTGGCAATTGTGGCAATTCGCCCATCTCTGTTGCCAAAGTGTGGCGGAACCGCGCTGAAGCATACGCCGCTCGTTGCGATTATTTTTTGATCAATTTCAGCGACCCACGAGATAAACGAGCCATTTTCCAGACTTTCAGAAAAATAGTGAGTAAGATTGGCCTGTATGTCTACCGTTTGATAATGATCCTCATCATTCAGCTGTTTTATCCGTAATTCTACCAACGTAGGAACATCCTGCCTGCTCGCTTTTCTTATGTTTACACCAATCATTCGTTTTTCCCCCATAAAAATTTTCCGAAGGTTACTTCACAACATTTTCTTCGAGGAACTGAATATTCTTAATGTAAATCTTGGATTGCACCATATCAATAATGTCTTTTTCCTTTAATTGATGCAGCATCCGGTTTACACTGTTTCTCGTGCTGATCCCTGTGAATTTTGCTAACTCTTCATTGGTGATGACAAAATCAATGAGAATGCCTTCCTGATACGGCACACCGAATTTACGGGCGAATCGGAGTAAAATTGTATAGAGTGCCTCTTTTTTTCCGCTCATTGAAAAGTCGCGAATCTTCAGGATCGCGTCTTCCAACTCTTTTCGGTAAAATCGGTAAACTTCACGCTGAAGATCCCTGTCTTTATAAACATCCTGCCAGAAATCAATCCTGTTTACTTGATAGAGATAGGCTGTTTCTGTCTCAACACGAACATTATACGGTGCTAAGGGTTCAGCGATATTATCCTCACGCAAGAGTGAAACAATATCCCCTTTTTGCAGATATGCGACATTAAACTCCCGTCCATCTTTCAAAATCAGGCTTGATTTAACAACACCTTCTTTAAGCATCCAGACATGGGAAGTAGAAAACCCAGAGTAGGTAATATACTCATTTTTATTCTTTTTAATGACCGTCGCATGTTTTGTTTCAAAATAGTCCACAATGACTGGATATCTCATGATGTCAAACTCCTATTTTCATTCTGATCGGCGTTTCTTAGTCAAAAGTTCCTGTACGCTAATGGTCAAAAGCTCTTTTAAGGGGCCAAAAGCGAAGTCAGCATCCAGACGCTCGGTCCATTGATGTGCGTCACGACCGATTGGACCTAAGTTCAATACTGGAACAGATAGTTGTTCCATCGCATCGAATGGGATCGAGTACCCATGACCCCAGATCGGCGTGTTCGAAGTCAGCTCTTTCATTGACGTACGCTTTGCAGGCATGCCGATATAACTCAGATCTGATATTCCACTAAAATAGTGCTGCTCAATGAGTTCAGTCTGATAATTCGTTTGAGCGAGTTTCTGTACTTTCGTAACTGTTTCTTGAATCAGCGGCCGGTGGTGTGATTGCACTGCCGGATAAAATGGCGGTGTATAGAATAAGACGATCATCGGCGCGAGCGCTTTGCATAGGATAGCCAACTGATCCACAATCTGAATCGAAATTTCCCGATCGTCTTTTTCCCCACGTTGAGCAATTAATGTGTCAACGATTTTTTGTATGCGTTCCTCGCCTAAATTCTGTCGGGCATAACTGACTAGTTCCTCAAAAGTTAGCACACGCACTTTATGTTTGGTAGCTGCTGATCCTGTTGCTGAAGCATAACGTTCTGCCTGTTCGCGGTAAAGAACCTCAATCTTAGCAGCTGCCAGTGATGCTTTTTCTTTTAAAAGATCGGTCACTTCTTCAATTGATCGCTCTAACAAGAATAAATTAAAAAGTGTAACCGAACGATGCGGAATCTGCACCGAATAGGATTCCTTCAGCCCTTTTTGAATCAAGTTCGAGGGCGGTGGCGCTGCCTTTCCCTCATCATAATCACATAAATCTGTATTTAGTTCTATTTCCGCAGTAACAAAAGACGACATCAGGTTGCCATTTAATCCAGAAAAAGGCTCGCCGACATGTGTTTCTTTACCGTAGCACATAAAACCTGGCATGACTTTCCCGATCGAACCAGTATATATGTAATTATTGCGGTCTCCCGGATACAGCGAAAACATCGGTTCTGAGTTCACAGCTGCAGTGTATTCAAGCTTATATTTTTTCTTTAATTGAAGCAGGTAGGGAACTGCCGCCCTCATACCGACAGAATTCACCTCTTCATCCGGAATGGATATGAGCAGCACGTTGCCTTCAAACCTCCCGTCACATGCTGCCTCGATCAAAGACAGATGCAACGCAAGCCCGCTCTTCATATCCATGATTCCTCTGCCAAACAGCCAATTACCAGTATTAAGATCATCAAGAACTTCCTTAGGAAGTTTCTCCTTTTCATCATAAAATTGATTTGTCAATGTTTCAGGATCAAAAGCAAATTCCTTCCATTTTCCATAATCCTGCACATCAACAACATCGAAGTGACTGAAAAGAATGACTGTCTGCTCAATCGGACGCTGCGCTCGAACGAACGCGGAAATAAAAAAGCGACCATCTTCGGTCGGGACTTTATTCAGCTGAGCCGGATTTTCCTTAAAATAGTCCAGCTCAGACAGTTTATGTATAACGAATTCAGGAAACTCTTTTTCCGCCTGCGATCCGGAAACGCTCGGAATTTTAACGAGTTCATATAAAAGCTCTGTCAATTGTTCTTTCGTCTGCCACTTTTCCACAGAGACACCGCCTCTTATAAATCGAAGATCCTTTAATCTGATTTTTATTATACATTTTTATTTAATGCTGGTGGAGGATTATTAATGAAAATCTCAGTAGTAAGTTCTCATAGCATGAAAACCAGAAAAATATACCAATAATTTTATTGACGTTCAAATAATCAGGTGTTAAGATTTTAAAAATCTACAAAAAAATAAGGAGTTGACGATGGTGGCTTTTTATTACTCAGAACCCTCCCGGACATTCAATGAATTTTTACTGATCCCCAATTTGACGGAAAAGAATTGTACACCTAAGGATGTTGATTTGAAAACGCCGATCAGCAAATTCAAAAAAGGCGAACAACCGGATCTCTCATTAAACATACCGTTCTCATCAGCGGTCATGCAGTCTGTTTCAGATAGTACTATGGCGATTGCATTGGCTCGATGTGGCGGTATTTCGTTTATATATGGTTCGCAATCTGTTGCTGATCAGGCTGCAATGGTTCGGAAAGTAAAGGAATATAAGGCGGGGTTTGTTGTTAGTCGGTCCAACCTGACACCGCAGCACACGCTGAAGGATGTATTGGATTTAAGAAAGAAAACCGGGCATTCGACAGTCGCGATTACTGACAACGGGACGCCAAACGGAAAACTGTTTGGCATTGTAACGAGCAGAGACTATCGGGTAAGCAGGGATTCTCTCGATAAAAAAATCAGCGAATTTATGACACCATTTTCATCTCTAGTGTACGGTAAGTCGGGCATCACATTGTCTGAAGCTAATGATATCATTTGGGAGCATAAGCTTAACTGTTTACCCATTGTGGACGGAGCAACGAATCTGCAATACCTCGTTTTTCGAAAAGACTATGATGCCCATAAAGGAAATCCATCTGCTCTTCTTGACGATAATAAAAGTTATATTGTCGGTGCTGGGATTAACACAAGAGATTACAAAGAAAGAGTCCCGGCATTAATTAACGCAGGTGTCGATGTTCTGGTCATTGATGCTTCAGATGGATATACCGAATGGCAATCCGAGACGTTAAAATACGTAAAATCGAACTTCGATGTAAAAATTGGTGCCGGAAACATTGTTGATCGCGAAGGGTTTTTGTATCTTGTTGAATCGGGTGCCGATTTTGTAAAGGTAGGAATAGGCGGCGGATCTATTTGTATTACGAGAGAACAAAAAGGCATAGGCAGAGGGCAAGCATCTGCTCTTATTGAAGTTAATGAAGCAAGGGAAAAATACTTTCAAGAAACAGGCATTTATATCCCGATATGCTCTGATGGCGGAATTGTTCATGATTATCATATTACACTTGCATTAGCTATGGGTGCCGATTTTGTCATGATGGGCAGATACTTTGCTCGGTTTGATGAAAGCCCGACAAAGAAGCTAAAAATCGGAAACAACTTTGTCAAAGAAATTTGGGGAGAAGGCTCAAATCGAGCGCGAAACTGGCAACGCTATGATACCGGAGGCAAGGAGGGTCTCGTTTTCGAAGAAGGTGTCGACTCCTATGTGCCTTACGCAGGAAGCTTGAAAGAAAACTTAGACAAGTCAATTGGCAAGATCAAATCAACGATGACGAATTGTGGAGCGAGGTCAATAGAAGATTTACAAAAAAACGCACGAATTACACTTGTTTCCGCCACTAGTCTTGTTGAAGGCGGTGCCCACGACGTCATCATGAAGGAAAGCAGCTTGTCAGGAGAATAAAAAAAGATAATTAAATTCCAAAAATAACCCTCATGCTTTGACCGACCAGCTCAGTCAAAGCATGAGGGTTTTTATCATGATTCACTTGAAATTAATTAAAGTGATAAATACCAATAAAGTTGCTTTTTCGCGGCAGCACAAGGCGTATTTCTCTGTCAGACTGATAACTCTATTTGGGATTTATTATAAAGAAATTAACGTTCTTCGGATACTACGTAAAATAGTAAGTCACTTTTAAAAAAATGTTAAAAATCTATTATTCCAGATATTCTCATGGTGCTCAATGATTATTTTAGCTCCTAGAAGGTCATTGTTAAGCGTGGTCGTTAGTCCTTTTTTCATAAATAATTGATATCCTAACCCGTGGGCCATTCTAATAGTCGTATCAACACAATACTCAGTTTGTGCTCCACAAATTTCAAGCTTATTAATATTTAATTTCATTAGTTGATTCTTCAAATTGGTCTTGTAAAAAGAGTTTGCGTGTGTCTTATTGATATAGATATCTGTATCCTTACAATCCAATTCCGGAAAAAGCTGCCAACTTGGCGAATTGAGAACCAACTCAGCATCATTATGTTGAACAAAAATCACCGGATTATTTCTTTCTCTAAATAAACGAATTCTTTGATTGACCCCGTCAATGACATTAGCCAAGTTATAAAGTGGAGTAGCTTCAGATTGAACGCCTATTTGCAAGTCAATAATTATTAATGCTGTATTTTCCATACATCCCATTCTCCAATCGTACGTTCACTAATTATAACGATATCATGGTCGATGTAGTCTACTCTACATGTAATGAAAACTCTTTTTATACTTCGCTGTTCGTGTTTAAAAATATTCTTGCTAAGTTAAAACTTTTTCGTCTAGTAATCAACTTTATGAACAGGTAAATAACATTTCATTTTTCATCGTTCATGCTTGTTAAAAAGCTATCTGTAGTCTTTACTTGACCAAATGCACCTAACGCAGCCAAGAAAGCGGCTTGTACCTGATCAGCTTCAACTGTGTAATTCTCTATTGTTAAATCTTTAGTAGCGCAAGCATCTCCAAGCAGTGTGCAATGATAACCGAGTTCTGCCGCCTGTCTCGTTGTTGAATCCACGCACATATGGGTCATCATTCCGCAAATCACTAATGTATCAATTTTGTTATTTGTAAGAACTTCTTGTAACCCAGTTTTCAAAAAACTGTTTGGAAAGTTCTTTTGAACGATATATTCCTTTTCTTGACTCCCGGCGGCAAGTGCGGTATGAATCTTAACACCATCTGTGTTTTCCAAGAAAAATGTGGCTCCTGGATTTTTTGCGATGTGCTTTACAAAAACTATTGTTTTATTGGTCTTACGAAAATAATTTAGTGCTTTTTTGATATGCTCGAGCGCGACTACCGGCTTGTTAAGCGGCATTCGCCCGCCCTCAAAATAATCGTTCTGTACATCAATAATGATCAACGCTTCATTCATATTGTCACCTTCTGTTGTATCTGATAATGTGATTGTATACAAAAAGAGCCTTCTGTGACAGAGGCCGGTGAAAAGAAATACACCATTATTCTTTCGCTGTGAAAGGAAAACAAAATGGACGAATTCGATCAAAAAATCATCAGCTGGTTAACGAAAAATAGTCGTCTTACTTGGAAACAGATCGGTGAAAAAATACATATGACAGGACAAGCGGTTGGTCAACGTGTGCAGCGACTCATTGATCAAGGAACCATTCAACGTTTTTCAATTGAAAGGCGATATGACGCGATTCAATTTATTACCATATACATGTCCTCGTCGGATTACGCCGGATTCGAACATATGATTATCCAAAATCCAGATTGTATTGAAGCCCATAAAATTTCCGGTGATGGATGCTATATGTTGAAAACCAGCTTTTCTGACACAGAAAAACTGGATGACTTCTGCACTCAGCTTTTAAAATTCGGTAGATACAAAGTGAATAGTTCCATCAGGAAAATCGAGTTCTATTAATCAGAAACATCTTAATTTTACGTACCCGCTGATTTTATCAGATTAAAGACATTTAAATTTCTCAATAATATTAATCAATAAATCCAATGACTCGATTTAATTCTAATAAGGCTTGCGGGGAAATTTTTAAAGTGCATGTTGATTTACCAGTTCCACCATAAATAAATTCAAAATTGAGAAGGCGTTTGTCTATGAGACATGGTAAATGAAAACCAATTAAAGCAACGCTGCCCACACTGTATCCCGTTACTTTCTGAACCTCACTTGGCCGAGCTAATTTTACTTTCTTGCAATTTAACAGGATGGCGATTTTTTCGAAATCTATTTTTTCACGACTTCCAGATATAATCATTCCAAAAAATCCTTTATCTGTTTTCAAGATTAAGGTTGGAGCTGTTTGACCCACATCAATTCCAAAATAGCTTGAACCATCTTCTCTAGTCAATATGGGCTTATCATGCTGAATAAGTTCATACTCGTACTTTGTTTCTCTTAATAATTCTGTTATTTCCATCTTAATGCCTCCAAAGACAAGGGAAGATTATGATTATCAAACCTCTTTATTGCTGAAAGACGTCAATAACTCATTCTCACGCCGTTCATCCATTCCTGCTTTCCATTGATAACCAGCCGGACGTGACTGAGCCCATTCCGCTGTGTCACGGATCGATTCCTGAATTGGTCGAAAAGTGAGTCCCGCCTTAATGGCTTTTTGATTATCTACAGCTAAGAATCCATCCATATTTGCTGTTTTAGGAATCCAAAGCGGCATCTCCGACCAATACTCGACCCCTTGATCAAGCAAGATTTGTTCAGGAATCCATTGAAGCCGTGCTGTTTGGTTTAAAGTGTCCTTGCACGCTTCAAGAAAACGGTTCAGTGTGAGCGGTTCACTCGGACCGGTCGCGTGATAAACGCCTGTTTGCTTTTTCTCCACAAGGTCAAGAATCCATGATGCCAAGTCCCGTACGTCAATCCATTGAATAAGTCCTTGAGGATTTCCAGGTGCAAGCACATTCCCGCCTTGCTTTATGCGCCATGGCCAATAAGTGAAGCGATCGGTTGGATCATAGGGACCGACGATTAAACCTGGGCGAACAATCAATGAACGGCCAGGCATTTCCTCCTGAACTACCGTTTCACAAAGTGCTTTAAGCGGGCCATAATTTCCTTCACCAATATCCTCAATAGTCTCATCAGCGAGTTTGCCCGTAGAGGCTTCCTCTGTTAAATTTTTTTTGCTGAAGTCTTCATAAACGGAGATGCTCGAGATGAATGTAGAGTGATCGGTTACTTGTGCGAGTTGACGTGCCGACTTGCGAACCACTCTTGGAACATAGCCGGATGTATCAATCACCGAGTCCCAATTTCTGCCTTTTAAAATCTCCAGGTCGCCATCACGGTCTCCATGCAACTGTTCAACATCAGACAAAACATCTGTATGACGTCCACGGTTGAATAAAGTTACGGAATGCCCTCTTCTTATTGCAATCTCTGCAAGATGCCGTCCAAGAAAAACCGTTCCGCCTAAAATAAGGATCTTCATATGTATCTCCCCTCTAACTCGTTTTACCTACTTAAACGATTTTTTAACACTTTATGTTACATCGAAGAGTCAATTTTCGATTAGTTGGTATATGAAGACAGTTAAATAGACATCGCCTGGTGCAAACAGAAAGTCCAAGATGAGAGCGAATCGAGAATGCATCTTTCAGTTACCGAGATGCCTAAGCAACTCGTTCAATCGAAGTATCCTTACTGTGGACTAGACTATTGGTCGATCAATTTATATACCCCATTGAATAATCTGGCCGCAATGACAAAGCCCACCGCCAAAACCATACAAAAGTAAACGGTCGTTTTTCTTTATTTTACCATTCTTGACCGCTTCTGATAATGATAGGGCAATAGAAGCCGATGAGGTATTTCCATAGTATTCAAGACTATATAAAACTTTATCCATAGGCACATTCAAACGCTCAAAGATCGCTTCAATCAATCGTAAATTGGCACTGTGAGGGATGAACCAGTCAATATCGGAAAACTGAAACTCGTTTTCTTCCAGTAATTTTTGAATACCAGTTGTCACTGTTTTAACTGCCCACTTATAAACCTCTCGACCATTTTGCACCATTTTCCCCGTATTAATGAGCACTTCGCCATTCATGACCGTTGACAAACCTGTACGATAGAGCGCCTTTCCAAGGCTGCCATCTGCACCCATGTAAGCACCAAGAAAACTTCCGTCTGATTCTGTTTGTTCTATCACTGCTGCTCCTGCTCCGTCCCCAAGCAGAACACAGGTGGTTCGGTCCGTATAATCGGTCACTTTTGACATCGTTTCTGCGGCAACGACGAGCACTTTTCTGTTCAAACCACTTGAAACGAGTCCATTCGCGACATGCAACGCATATTCAAATCCGGCACAAGCCGCACTTAAATCGAACGCGCCTGCATGCTCAAGATGGAAGGCAGCCTGAATCATTGCAGAGACACTCGGAAATCCATAGTCAGGAGTTGTTGTTGAGACGATTACCAAATCTACATCTGACAGGTCAAATGAATAGCGTTTAACAAGATCACGTATTGCGCCACATGCCAGATCACTTGCGAATTCTTCCGGACCTGCAATCCGCCGTTCTTTCATACCCGTCCTTCGCACAATCCACTCATCTGAAGTATCAACGATTTGTTCCAAATCCTGATTGGTCATGATGTGCTCTGGAACATACCCACCAATAGCCGTAATTTTTGCTTTCGATTCCAATCTATCTAGACCTCCTTGTTATTCCCAAAAACATTATACCAGTAATTAGTACCTGGTACTATATTTATTAAAAATATTAAATTCGCCGAATTAAATTTATCATCTATTGGATATCGATTGATCAGCCAAGGAAACTACGACGAAAAAAGCTAAGCTGCTTCATCAGGTTGCCGAATAATTATGTGAAACTTCAGGGTTTATAATAAACACAGTGACATGAACATACATGGTGGTCTCCTTCAACCATTATGAAAGAGACCGCCACATTATATTCTATTTCAATGGATAAACGTGATTTCTTATAATCAACTGATTACAAGTAAAGAAGGTGGAATCTGTTCCATTTCCATTCAGCTGCAAAAAAAGAGAGAGCCCTGAAATTAAACTGGTACCTATGTCAAGGACACTATAAAAAAAGAGATTAAGCTACTAGAAGATGATTCCTATATTGAATAGGGGTCATCT
>NZ_AWTC01000013.1 GCF_000497245.1 Sporolactobacillus laevolacticus DSM 442 | reverse complement strand
TCCATTATAAAGGAAAAGGGCAGTTAAATGTTTGATTGAATAAACGTTCAACTGCCCAATGAAAACGAGGGACTTTTTCAGTGACCTCAGTGCAGGCCAGGGGAGACCCCGCAGATGTTCGGTTGATCGAGGAGGCTCCCGGACTGCCCGCGGCAAGCGAGCAACTGGAGTGTAGTCGAGCAGAGAGTGATGTTCAAAAGCCAGCAGTCAGTTTTATAAACAAGGAACAAGCTTAGTCTGGTTTTTCTTAAGATTGATATTAACTCGGAACTCGTTTCGAAATAGATTCAATTCGGCTATTCTCAGGATGGATCCAACTGTGCTGCGAATAGGACCGACTTTTCCATAGATAGGACCAACTCTTTTCGAGGATCGTCTCTTTCCAATCCTGTCCCTCTGCGAAAATTTAACGTAATCTATGCGTTTCCTTAATATTCTCTTTACGTGGGCTATTCATAATTAAGAAAGATGCATGAATTAGAATACCCATGGGTATTTTAGTAATTAATGAGGAAGAATGTGAGGGGACGCAAATGAAGATCGCAGTCATTGGCACGGGGTATGTCGGATTGGTTACGGGTGTTGCGCTTTCTGAAATTGGACATCAAGTGACCTGCATTGATATTGACCCGAATAAAGTTGCGGAATTGAATCAAGGCATCCCAACCATTTACGAACCAGGACTTGGAGAAATGATGCTGAGAAATCAAAGCGCCCATCGCTTGTTCTTCACTGATCAGCATGAAAAAGGCCTAGATGGCGCAGAGGTTATTTATATCGCGGTCGGCACGCCTCAGCGAGCTGACGGATCAGCCAACCTGCAATATGTAGAACAGGCGGCACGCGATATTGCGAACAATATCAGGAAATCTGTGATTGTTGTTATTAAGAGTACGGTTCCGGTCGGAACGAATTTGCATATAAAGAAGATTATGAACGCGAATACCCGTCCAGGAATTCAGGTTCGGATCGCATCAAATCCTGAATTTCTGCGAGAAGGATCCGCCATTCACGATACTTTTCGAGGAGACCGGATTATTATCGGTGCAGAGGATCGCGAGACAGCCGATGTCCTTGAAGAAATCAATGCTCCGTTCGGCATTCCGGTTTTAAAAACGGATCTGTCAAGCAGTGAGATGATTAAATATGCGTCGAATGCTTTTCTTGCAACGAAAATCAGTTTTATCAATGAGATTGCCAATTTGTGTGAAAAATTGGGTGCCGATGTTGAGGAAGTTTCCAGAGGAATGGGCCTTGACCACCGTATTGGTATGTCTTTCTTAAGAGCGGGCATTGGCTACGGCGGCTCATGTTTTCCGAAGGATACGAACGCACTCGTTCAGCTCGCGGGCAACCATCATCACGAATTCAATCTGTTGAAATCCGTTATTGAAGTAAACAATCATCAGCAGCGCGTTCTTGTCGAGAAAATGGTGGCCAGGTTTGGTTCCTTGAAAGGAAAACGAGTTGCCGTACTTGGGCTTGCATTCAAGCCCAATACAGATGATTTGCGTGAATCCCCGGCATTGGTCATCATTCCTAAATTAGTGGAACTGGGTGCAGAAGTGATCACCTATGATCCGATCGCGGCAAATCAGGGTCCGCGTTGGATCAACGCGCCGGCTGCGTATACGAAAAATATCGCAAAGGCTCTGAAGGATGCCGATTGTGCCGTGATTGTGACCGATTGGCCGGACATTAAGCGGATGGAGCCAGAGACTTTCGCTTATTTTATGAAGACTCCGATTGTGTTTGACGGGCGTAACTGCTACAGCATCGCTGCGGTTCGGAAAGCGCGCATTGAATATTATTCAGTCGGGCGGCCGGACGTCGTTCCGGAAGTTATCCGTTAATTAGCAACGTCGATGCTACCGCATCTGCGGAACTCGTGTCCCTAATGTTACAAATGATGGAGAAAATCTATGAATATTCTTTTTTTTGTCGGAGAGTTTCCGAAGCTTTCGCAAACATTTATTTTGAATCAGATCACCGGCATGATTGACGCCGGGCATGAGGTAACGATTCTAGCCAAAAAAAGCGGCACGGGAGAGAAAATCCATCCGGATGTCCGCAATTATGAATTGCTCGATCATGTCATTTATTATGGCAATTCGGAGCAGGCAGACAGCCGCCTACGCAAGGGGCTGTCTTTTGCCCGTGCGCTTTGTGCACACACGACTGCTCGACTTTTTAATAAAAACTATAAGGGCAATGTACCGTTTCGCGATTTGTTGCGGAATCCAAACCTAATTTTGCTGATTCAAAAGCTAAATAAAGTTGATTTGTCTGACCGGGCCATTATTATGGCGCATTTTGGGCCAAATGGCATTCTGGCGCAAAAATGTATCGATATTGGATTACTCAAAGGGGAATTGTTTACTGCCTTTCATGGTTATGACATGCTTCGTTATGTGAAGCAAAAAGGGGCAGGCGCCTACAAAAGCCTGTTTCGTTCATCCGCTGTCATTTTGCCAATCAGTGAGTGTTGGCAAAGGCGTTGCATGGAGTTAGGTGCGGATCCGGCAAGAATTTGCGTGCATCACATGGGCATTGATCTCCTTCGTTTCGACAGCCATCCATCCGAACCAGGCAAACCAATCAAAATTGTATCAGCCGCCAGGCTTGTTGAGAAAAAGGGATTGGAATACGGCATTGAAGCCGTTGGAAAATTAATAAAGAAGGGTTATTCGCTGAATTACCTCATCGCTGGGGATGGTCCGCTAAAGGACAGGCTTCAAGGCATGATCGAGAAAAACAAACTCACTCGTCATGTCCAATTGCTTGGATGGAAAACACAGGATGAGTGGATCGAGCTCATGAAAGATGCACAGATTGTGCTCGCACCAAGTGTCACTGCTGTCGATGGTGATATGGAAGGCATTCCCGTCCAATTAATGGAAGCGATGGCGATGCAGAAGCTTGTGGTCTCGACCTACCATAGCGGGATTCCGGAACTCATCCAGGATCAACAGAATGGTTATCTTGTTGGAGAAAAGGATGCCGTAGTACTAGCAGATACATTGGAACAGGCGATTCTGTCTCCTGAGAAGTGGCGAATGATGACCCAAAATGCACGACGGACAATCCGAGAAGCATTCAACATTCAGAAGTTGAATAAGCAATTGATTCAGCTATTTGAAGAAAAGGGGAAAAAATGAAGGCATTTATTCAACGGTTACTTGCTTTTTCAATTGGCCCGGCAGGTGGTGCGATCATTGCGTTTATTACGATCCCAGTGACGACACATTTTGTTTCACCGGGGGAATATGGCAAGGCAAGTATGTTTGCACTCGTATTGACGATGCTGTCCACTTTTCAGTATCTAGGCATTGACCAGGCCTATACCCGGGAATTCAATGAAGTGAAAGACCGAGCTTCGCTTTTTCTTCATGCCTTGCTTCTTCCCTTAGCATTTTCCATCCTCTTGCTGATCTTGATCATGCTGAATCTTGGGGCAACGTCCCATTTCTTATTTGGTGAAAGCGACCAATATGTTGCATCCATCCTGCTTGGAATTTTGCTCATTTTTGTCACGTTTGAACGGTTTATTCTGCTGTCCATTCGTATGGAGGAGAAAGCGCTGGCTTACTCCATGTTTACCATTTTTATTAAGTTAGTCATTCTAGCTGCGACACTGATTTTTGTCCTGATGATTCGAAGAGACTTTTTGGCTGTGGTATATTCGGCAGCTATTGGTCAGATCATTGGCGACGCTTATTTAATCATTCGGCATCGCCGCTATTTCGTTTTTCGTACCTTTCGTTTTGACAAAGCGCTTCTAAAGCGGATGCTGGTCTTCGGACTGCCGCTTGTGGTTGCTGCTTCTGCCTCCACGCTGCTGAATTCTGCCGGCCGTCTTGCGCTCAGATCATGGGGCAGTTTCTACGATATCGGCATGTTTACGGCTGCCTTGAAAATTGCGGCTGTTTTAGCTGTTGTCCAAACAAGCTTCACTAGTTTTTGGGTGCCGACCGCCTATCGGTGGTACAGCGAGAAACAGCCGATCAGAAATTTCAAAGTGGTCAGCGAAGGTGTCCTCCTTGTCATGTCGGTCCTCTATTTTGGCGTGCTCCTATTTAAAAATCAAGTAATGTATCTTCTTTCACCTGAGTATGTGCCCGCAGCAGGTCTGCTTGGCTTGCTCTGCCTGCAGCCTGTCCTTTATACGGTCAGTGAAACAACAACCCTAGGCATCGTTTTCTCTCGTAAAAGTTATCTGAATATCTGGGTCAGCTTGTGCGCACTGCTGCCATGTCTGGTCATTAATATTCTGATGGTCCCGCGCTTCGGTGTGATCGGCGCAGGCCTCGCAACAGGCATTTCCTATGTCTTGTTCTTTTGGAGCAGAAGCTATTTCTCCGCAAAAAATTGGCAAGGATTTTCCCTGAAAAAGCATTACCTAG
The DNA here is from genome assembly GCF_000497245.1 of Sporolactobacillus laevolacticus DSM 442. GTDB lineage: Bacteria > Bacillota > Bacilli > Bacillales > Sporolactobacillaceae > Sporolactobacillus > Sporolactobacillus laevolacticus. The sequence continues at coordinate 227,046 of NZ_AWTC01000013.1, read as the reverse complement.
TGATGCTGATCCTTCTGTTTGCGGGAATTATTAATGTTTTCCATTTTCCATTGATGGTTTTGGCAAATTTGGGCATGCTTTTAGTAGTGATTCTTATTCAAGCGCGATCGCTTAGTACTGTTTATCGAAAATGGATCCGAACGAAACATTCGGAAGAGGGCTCGTCCACACTTTTCTCTTAAAACTTCAGTTATCGATGATCTGAATAGAGGGGATTTGTAAAGCGCTCGACACATTGTTTACACAACCTTTAATAAAACACCACATTCCCTACATAAACGTTCTCTATAATTGAAACAAGTTCAGCAGAGCAAGCAGCAGATGAACTAGAGAGGTGTTTCATGTGAAGGCGGAAAAAGAAATAGAGGTTTATAGCGGTTATACGTTGGTGAAGCCGTCAAAGATGGCCCTTCCCGAGGGTATCGAAACCTATCTCTGGATCAAAAGGGTCTTTGATATTCTATGCGCATCTGTTGGAGTGGTGCTTGCCGCGCCGATCATCCTTGTTTTTTCACTCCTTATTGTGCTAGAGACTCCTGGATCGCCATTTTATGTTCAGGAACGTGTCGGCAAAAACGGAAAAACGTTTCGGCTGGTCAAGCTCCGCTCGATGCGCAAGGATGCTGAACGCGGAGGCGCAAAGTGGGCAGAGGCACACGATCCGCGTGTAACCCGAGTCGGCCGCTTTATTCGAAAAACGAGAATCGATGAACTTCCTCAACTTATCTCTGTTCTTAAAGGAGATATGTCGATGATCGGACCGAGACCTGAGCGGCCGATGTTCACGGAGGAATTTGATCGCGAGATTCCAGGCTTTAAAAATCGTTTGCTCGTGAAACCGGGTCTGACGGGACTTGCTCAAGTCAGCGGAGGTTATGATTTATCACCAAAAGAGAAACTTGTTTTTGACCTTGTCTATGTACGCAATTTATCGCCGATGCTGGAACTGAAAATTTTGCTGCGTACCATCAAAGTGCTCTTGACCGGCGAAGGTGCACGATAAATCGCATTATGGAATACGAAATCAGGAGGAATTTTCATGGAAAAAGTGCTGGTTACAGGAGGAGCTGGATTTATTGGCTCTCACGTTGTTGAAGCATTACTCCGGAAAAACTATGCGGTTGCTGTTATCGACAATTTTTCAACTGGGCATCATGAAAATATAGCGGGACTGCCCGTTGACTTATATATTTGCGATATTGCTGATCCTGCCGTCATTAATGTGATTCAGTCCATTCAGCCTGATTACATTATTCATTTAGCAGCGCAAATCAGCGTTTCTCAGTCCGTTGCGGATCCGCTTTTTGATGAGCGGACCAATGTTACAGGTTCATTGAACATTATGAATGCTGCAAGGCTTGCCGAAGTGAAGAAAATCGTGTTCGCCTCTTCGGCTGCCGTTTATGGAAATCCTATTGAAATTCCTGTGACCACGAAGCACCCGACGAAACCGGAATCACCCTATGGCTTGACGAAACTAACCGTTGAGCATTATTTGCAGATGTTCGAGAAATTTTACCAGCTTCCATACAGCATTCTTCGCTTCAGCAATGTCTATGGACCAAGGCAGGATGCGGAAGGAGAAGGAGGAGTCGTTTCGATCTTCTCAGACCGTATTCAAAAAGGAACACCGCCGATGATCTATGGTGATGGTGACCAGACGAGGGACTTCATTTTCGTTAAAGATGTTGCAGCAGCAGCTGTAGCTGCCATCAATGTGAAGGAGAGCCTGTGCGTGAATATTTCATCACAGACTGCAATCAGCATCAAAGATCTTTTTCAATTAATGAAAGATGTGTCCGGCTCTGAACTTGATGTCTATTATGGTCCAAAACGCGAGGGAGACATCAGACACAGTGTGCTCTCAAATCAATTGGCTAAAGAATTGCTGCATTGGGAACCTACTGTCTCTTTATCTGATGGTCTTCGTATGACGATCCGTTCAATTAGACGCAAAAAACGTGCAGCGGTGCAAGCGCGTTAATGTGGAGGCATGGGATGGCCGAAACCTCATTATTTGTAGGCGAGAGTCCTATAGAAAAACATCGGATCGTTCTTGAAACAGCGTTAATCATTAGCCTCCTGACGGCGGGTCTCATCGGGGTTTACTGGATCGGAACAGTTTGGCTGCAAGTGGTCGCACTGTTGTTATGGACATGGCTGACTGTATTTTCTGCACTGTATTTCAAGGAACGTGCGACAAGCGCTGACCTGCTCTCAAGCATGATGTACGTATTGATCGCGTCCACTTTCTTGAATCAGGTTTTGCTTAGTCTTTCTGTAGGATTTTTCACTCTATTTATATACCGATTGCTCTTAATCACCTGTCTTGTCGTGTTTTTGGCTCATTCTGTGAAGATCGGCGGTTTCTATAAAGAGTGGAAGACAATGCCGGTGAAAGGGATAATCTATTTTCTCATGTTTTGGATGGCCTACGGCGCTGTATCTTTGCTATGGTCCTGGTCGGTTATCGAAGGCATTAAATATCTTTTTCTGCTTGGCATTGGTCTTCTTTTTATTTTTCTGGCCGTGTTCACGTTTACGCGTGTCGATCACTTAATTGCCTTTCACATGATTTGGTTGTTGATGAGCGGATTGCTTATTGCCATTGGCATGCTCAACCATTTTGGGCATATTCAATTGCCGACATCGACTTTGTATGGCGGGCCGAACTATAAACAAGCGTATCCAACCGCTGTGTTCACGAATCAAAATGATTTCGCGACAATGCTTGCGATCTCATTCTTTTTTTATTTGGCAGCAGCCAGGCATTTCAAAAAGCCTATTGCTAGGGCAACCTGTCTTGTATTCGCGACTGCTTCAGTTTGGCTCATTTATTTAACTGAGTCTCGTGCAAGCTTGCTTGGCGTGGCAGCAGGGGGAATTCTTTATTTGTTTCTGTTGCTTCCTGCAAAGTACAAAAAAGGTACATTGCTATTCAGCCTGTGTCTGACTGTCGGAGGCCTTCTCGTTATCTCAGGCAAGCTGTTTGTGAAGTTGCATGATTTAGTTGTACCATACACGGCATATTCAGTGAACGAAAATCCCAGCTCCAATACGGTGCGTGTCCATCTGCTTCAAAGCGGCTGGCATTATTTGACGGAAACGTTCGGCATAGGTGTTGGCGCGGGCAATCTACCTGTCTATCTTGAGCATCAACCCATCTTGAATACGAACCATATTTTCGAAATTCACAATTGGCTGGCTGAACTAACCGGAAATTTTGGATTTCTGATTGGTGCCGGTTATCTAGCAATGTATCTGACGATTTTTTTCTCGTTATACAAAATATATGCAAAACAAATGGGTAGAAAAGCAAAGCTGCTTCTGGAAACATGCATGACTGCTCAAATTGCATTCTTGGTGTCGAGCATCAGTCCTAGTTCTATTAGCAATTTGTATTTTCACTGGGTATTTTTGGGATTTGTCATTTGCACGGTCTCTGTGCTCAGTCAATCTCAACAACAACCTATACAGTCGGGAGAGGCGTAAAATCGATGAATGCTTTTAATCGAGTGGCAACAAGATTGAAGACACATATTTGGATTGTCCTCGCGTTGCCTATTCTGCTTGGAATCGCCGGATGTGTTGTCCCATTAGGCAAAATGCCATCAAATTATACGGCGCAGGCGACCATTCAATTGGGGAGTTATGGAAATACAGAGTACAACACTCCAGAACAGGTGATTATTCTTCTTTCCAATGCTCCTTTTTATCAGAAGTCACTGCCGGATTTATGGCAGGAAAATAAGCAAAACTTGACGAGTCAGCTGAACATCAGTTCTTTGCCGAATCATCTGATTCAGATCAGCTCTAGCGGCAAGACAGCTGATGAAACTGCGAGACGCGTTAATTTAATTGCAAATGCTTTTCTCACGAATGATCGGAAACAGTTCAATCAAAAATCAAAAATGATCGATCAAGCAATTGGTGACCTGAAAAAGGTAAAGACGTCACAGAGTGATGCTGTGGATCGCGTGCGGCTGCTCTACAAGCTTGAATCTGAGAAATTCAAATTACAACCGGCCCAGTTGCTAGAGGCTGCGGTACCGGGAACCGGATCAAGAACTGTGCCTTTTTCTTCCAAGAAAAGAGCAATACTGGGCTTTATGGTTGGAATCACAATTATTCTGGTTGCGGCATCGCTGCCGGAGTTTGTACGCAATAAGGAAGAAGCGTAGGAGGTGGAGAACATGGCCATAGAACATACGCTGGTTTCAATTATTACACCGACATATTGTTCGGAGAAAACAATTGAACAAACGATCGAATCTGTACGTAACCAAACTTATCCTCATTGGGAAATGATTATTGTTGATGATGGATCAACAGATCAAACTCGTCGATTGCTTCGTGAAGCTGCAGCGGCAGATAAGCGTATACGTCCTATTTTTCTGGAGGGCAATCACGGAGCGGCAGTGGCACGAAATACAGCCCTGGATCTTGCACAAGGCCGCTACGTTGCATTTCTCGACAGCGACGATTGTTGGAAACCAAAAAAATTGGATGAACAGCTTCGCTTTATGGAGATGCATCAATATGAATTTACGTTTACGGGATATGAGCTGATGAGCGCAGGTGGAAATCTTTTAAATAAAGTGATCTCGGCGCCGGCACGAGTAACCTACAAGCGTATGCTGAAGAACACAATTGTCGGCTGCCTAACGGTAATGATTGACAGAGAAAAGACAGGTTCTTTTCATATGCCGGATCTGCGCGCACGGCAAGATCTGGCCACATGGTTGTCTCTGCTCAAAAAAGGGACAGTGGCATATGGGTTAGATGAAACTTTGGCGGAATACCGGATTAGCGGCAAGGCATCTCTGTCCGGAAATAAGTGGAAAGCGGCTAAAAAAACGTGGTTTGTCTACCGACGGGTGGAACGACTTCCACTCTGGCTGTCCTGCTGGTATTTCTGTAATTACGCCGCAAATGCAGTCATCAAACGATTTATCAGTATTTGAATGAGTGCCTTAGTGCTCTATCGAAGGGAAGGAAGACCTTGGAAAATATACATGTTGTGGTTGGTGCGGGCATGTGGAAGCAAGATGGGCTGCGTTACCGCCGTCACCGGCTTGCGGATTTTCTGGCGTCGCAACCAGAAACACATCAGGTATTCTGGGTATGTCCCTCGCCAAGTCAGGCATCTGACACGAGGGTGGGTACGTCCGGAACTATTGAGCAGTGGGCAATAAAAGATTTACTCCCACAGAAATGGTTTCGGTTTGGACGCTATGTGCAGCTCCTTCACAAACAGAAGCTAGAGTCGTTTGTTCGCCGAATACAACCGCTTTCCGGTCAGTATCATTTCTATCTGTGGTATACTTTCCCAGGTTTTCCCGTTCTGAGTGAGATGTTTCATTGGGATAAAGTGATTTATGACTGCAGCGATCTTTGGGCAGCTCCGATCAGCGGCAGGATGTCACTTGCCGGAAAAACGCGCAGACAGCTCATCTTAAATGCTGAGAAGCACATCGTTAACCGAGCCGATCAGATTTTCTGCACCTCGGACTTCCTACATCTTCAGACGGACTTAAAACTGCCTGCCGAGAAGCGAAACCGTGTGCTCACTTTTGAAAATGGGGTTGATTATGACCTATTCGCTACAAATGAGCACATACCAGCCGATTTTTCAGATTATGCCGGAAAAACCGTGCTTGGCTACATCGGCGGCATTAAGCCTAAATTGGATTTTTCACTCATTGATGCCGTTGCACGTAAAAAGCCTGATTGGCAAATTTTACTGGTTGGTCCGGATGGAACAAATGGCGATCCGACATTCGCTCGTCTGCTTGAACGCAATAATGTGAAATGGGTTGGAGGCGTCTCGCCTAAAGAGGTACCTCAGTACATGCGTTTGATTACGATCGGAATGATGCCCTATAAATCCTCTCCTTATAACGACGCGGTGTTTCCATTGAAATTGTTTGAATTTCTTGCGGCGGGCATATCGGTGGTTGGTGTTCATCTGCCGTCCACCAAAAAATATGAGGAAGCGTCTGTATACACATGTCTCGATAGTGGGGATCCAGAGCAGCTCATTCGTGTTTTTGAGCAGATGGAACATGGTAACGACAATCAAACCGCTGTTGGACGGAGGAAAGCTCTGGCGCGATCAAAAGATTGGCCGACAATCTTTACACAAATGATGGAAGCTCTATAACGTAATGTGCCTTCGCGTTCGTTTTATCCATTTCAAAAAGCCTGAATTTAAAATGGCCTTGTGACGGATAATCACGACACGCGTTTTTTTCTTTTATCAGCGCTATAATATATTGTGAATAAGAGAGGAGAAGCGGAACTTATTTTTGCTTGACTTACGGCTACTTCTCTATATAATTGAAATTGAATTTTTGTCGAATACTAGGAGGTAATCCTCCTTTTTGAGTGACTCATAATAGTAAAAATTAGCGAATCAGCGCGAATTTTGTATCGTCCGATTTCGCTACATGGATAGAGCACTTATCTCGCCGTTCGAAAAGAGGACAAAAAGGACCAAGGTCAGGCAGAACGCCACGTCCTGTGGCATGCCTGACACTAGCTCGTCCTGAGCGTCGAAGGTTAAGGAAGCGAAGCTTTGAGCACCGGAGCGTACTTCTACAGGATGTAGTGACTTCAACGTTGCGCATAGGACGTGCGCGTTCTTAGTTGAAGTTCCCCTGTTAATACGTGAGGAGCGGAAAAGCAAGCTGACGCAGAGATTCGCCGGTAATTTTTCCCGGAATTTTCGAACACTCACTTATACATTTTTCCTCTTCTAATACGATGCGATGTCATGGACCCAAAATAACTGGGAAAGGCTGTGAGGATAGGGTTGGAAAATAAGCTGAAATTGTACGGCTTTAACAACCTCACGAAATCACTGAGCTTCAACATTTACGATGTATGTTACGCGAAAAGTGAACGTGAGCAGCGCGATTATATTACTTACATTGATGAACAGTACAATTCAGAACGGCTGACCCATATTCTTTGCCGAGTGACAGAAATGATCGGCGCCCATGTCCTTAACATTAGCAAACAGGACTATGATCCCCAGGGCGCAAGCGTAACGATCTTAATCGCGGAGCAGGAATTTCCAAAAGACAAGATTGATCGCTCGTGCAACTTAGGTCAATATACGAGTGATACGATTGTCGGACACTTGGACAAAAGCCATGTCACGGTACACACGTATCCCGAATTCCATCCTGGGAATGCGATCGCTACGTTCCGTGTTGATATTGATGTGGCCACCTGCGGAGAAATCTCCCCGTTAAATACATTAAATTATTTGATCGGCAGTTTTGATTCGGACATTATTACGGCGGATTACCGCGTGCGCGGTTTTACCCGCGATGTAAATGGAAAAAAGCTGTTCATGGATCATCCCATGACTTCAATCCAGAATTATATTGATGACGAGACACTTGAAAAATATGATGCAGTGGATATTAATGTGTACCAAGCCAATTTATTTCATACTAAATTACTCATTAAAGAGCCGGAACTGCAGAACTACTTGTTCAATCGGGATGTACTTGAAATTCCGCCGAAGGAGCGACTGAAAATCAGCAACAACCTCCGCAAAGAAATGATCGAAATTTTCAGCGGAGCTAATATATTTGATTAGTGGAGTAGAGAAAATGACACATTTAACACAAGAAAGTGCGCCGGTACTTGAGGCGCTGAACCGCTACAAATCGATGCGTGTTGTGCCCTTTGATGTGCCGGGGCATAAGCGGGGCAAAGGAAACCGGGAATTGACTGAATTTCTCGGAGAAAAGTGCCTAACTGTGGATGTCAACTCGATGAAACCGTTAGACAATCTTTGTCATCCGGTCTCGGTCATTAAAGAGGCGGAAGAACTGGCAGCTGCCGCATTTGGCGCTCGTCACGCCTTTTTTATGGTTAATGGAACAACATCTGCTGTTCAAAGTATGGTGATGAGCGCCTGCAAGCGAGGCGAGAAGATCATTATGCCGCGCAATGTGCACCGCAGCGCGATTAATGCTTTGATTCTCAGCGGCGCGATTCCTGTCTATGTCAATCCAGGGGTTAACAAAGAACTGGGTATTTCCCTTGGCATGTCGCTTTCCGATGTTGAGCAGGCTATTCTTGAAAATCCTGATGCGAAAGCTGTTCTCGTCAATAACCCGACATACTATGGTGTGTGTTCCGATCTGAAGGCGATCACAGAGCTTGCCCACAAACACAACATGCTCGTACTCGCCGATGAAGCACATGGTACCCACTTTTATTTTGGCGAGGGGCTTCCTGCTTCTGCAATGTCGGTTGGCGCAGATATGGCGGCAGTCAGCATGCATAAATCAGGTGGTTCGCTGACGCAGAGTTCGCTGCTCCTTGTCAACAACGAATTAAGCGAAGGTTATGTTCGCCAGATTATCAATCTGACACAGACGACGAGTGGTTCCTATTTGCTTATTTCTTCACTCGATATTTCACGAAGAAATTTAGCACTCAGAGGACGCGAGATTTTCAAAAAGGTTGGCGAAATGGCGGAATACGCACGGGCGGAAATTAACCAGATCGGCGGTTATTATGCTTATTCGCGCGAACTGATTAACGGAGATTCGGTCTATGATTTCGATGTGACGAAATTATCGATACTAACGCTGGACATTGGTCTCGCCGGCATCGAAGTCTACGATATCCTCCGTGACGAATATGACATACAGATTGAATTTGGCGACATTGGCAATATTCTGGCCTATATTTCAATCGGAGACCGGATCCTTGACTTGGAGCGGCTTGTCTCCGCACTTTCAGAAATCAAGCGCCGTTACGCGAAGGACAGAACGGGAATGCTCAGCCAAGAATATATAAGGCCACAAGTGGTGCTCGGTCCTCAAGAAGCCTTTTATGCGGAGAGCGAACCGACACCGCTTGACCAGAGTCTCGGACGTATATGCGGTGAATTTGTCATGTGTTATCCTCCAGGGATACCGATCCTGGCACCCGGAGAGAAAATTACCGCTGAAGTGCTGGAGTATATTAAGTATGCGAAAGAGAAAGGCTGTTTTCTGACCGGTACCCAGGACAGTCTGGTGAACAAAATACAGACCGTAAAGGAGTGATCCGATTGGAACTGTGGTTTACAGAAGAGCACACAGATAATGTCACTTTTTCGATAAAGGTGGATCGGCAGATTTACAGTGGTCAGAGCGAATTTCAGCGTATCGATATTTTTGATTCGCTGGAGTTTGGCCGATTTCTGACCCTTGATGGCTATATGATGCTGACGGAAAAAGATGAGTTCATTTACCATGAGATGATTGTCCATGTACCAATGGCTGTTCTCCCTGAAGTCAAAAAGGTGCTTGTGATCGGTGGCGGTGACGGTGGAGCCGTTCGTGAACTGGTGCGCTATCCTAACGTCGAACAGATTGATCTGGTTGAAATTGACCGACAAGTGATTGAGGCATGTAAAACTTATCTTCCACAGACGGCCGGCAAGCTTGATGATCCGAGAGTAGCTATTCATTATGCTGACGGATTGAAATTCGTCCGCTCAAAGAAGGATGAATACGATCTGATTATTGTTGATTCGACGGATCCCTTCGGACCTGGTGAAGGTTTGTTCACAAAAGAATTTTACGGAAATTGCTACAAGGCATTGACAGAAAACGGTGCGATGGTGAACCAGCATGAGAGTCCGTTCTATCCTAAGGATGCCGTTGCTATGCAGCGTGCGCATAAGCGGATTATTGATTCCTTCCCGATCAGCAGGGTTTACCAGGCACATATCCCGACATACCCTTCAGGACACTGGCTGTTCGGATTCGCGTCGAAGAAATATCATCCGATTGAGAATTATGATGCTGCAGCTTGGAAAGCGCTTGGGCTGAAAACAAAATACTATAACGATAAAATTCATGTCGGTGCGTTTGCGCTGCCGAATTACGTGAAGGAACTGCTTGAAGAAATGGAATAGGAGAGATCTGCCTGACTGTAAGGCAAAATCCAGAATCCGGTTCGTAAAGCATTTAATGAGCAAGTCATATGGACAGGCTTAACTATAAGGAGGCGTTTCGATTGGGTAAAGCATTGATCATCGGCGCGGGAGGCGTCGCGAGCGTTGTGGTACATAAGTGCTGCCAGAACTCAGAGGTTTTTGAAGAAATTTGCATTGCGAGCAGAACAGTTTCAAAATGTGAGGCTTTAAAAAAGAAGCTTGATGGTGGAAAGACAAAAATTACGACAGCGCAAGTCGATGCGAACAACGTACCGGAACTGATCACGTTAATTGAAAAGGTTAAACCTGATATCGTCATCAACGTTGCACTGCCTTACCAGGATTTGACGATCATGGATGCTTGCTTAGCGACAAAGGTCGATTATGTAGATACGGCAAACTATGAACCGGAAGACACAGCAAAATTCGAATACAAATGGCAATGGGCCTATCGTGACCGTTTCAAGGAAGCAGGTATCACTGCGCTGCTCGGAAGCGGATTTGATCCTGGTGTCACGAGTGTCTTCTCGGCTTACGCACAGAAGCATTATTTCGATGAAATCCATTCGATTGATATTCTCGATGCGAATGCAGGAGATCACGGTTATCCGTTTGCGACAAATTTTAATCCGGAAATCAATATTCGTGAAGTGACTGCGAATGGAAGCTATTTCGAGAATGGCCATTTTATTGAAACGGAACCGATGTCCATCAAGCGCGTCTACGATTTTCCGCAGATCGGACCGAAGGACATCTATCTGCTTCATCACGAAGAAATGGAGTCGCTCGCACTTAACATCAAAGGCATTAAGAAAATTAGATTTTGGATGACGTTCTCCCAAAACTATTTGACACACCTTAAGGTACTGGAAAATGTCGGTATGACCTCGATTGAACCGATTGAATTTGAAGGTAAGGAAATTGTGCCGCTGCAATTCCTTAAAGCTGTGTTGCCGGATCCATCGTCACTCGGCCCACGGACGAAGGGCAAGACGAACATCGGCTGTATCTTCCAAGGTGTGAAAGATGGTAAGCCATTGACTTATTATGTTTATAATGTCTGCGATCATCAAGAATGCTATAAAGAAGTCGGTTCTCAGGCCATTTCGTATACTACAGGTGTTCCGGCGATGATCGGTGCATCGATGGTAATGACCGGTAAGTGGAAACGACCAGGTGTTTACAATATTGAGGAATTCGATCCGGATCCATTCATGGATGCGCTGAATAAATTCGGCTTGCCTTGGCATGAGAATTTCGCTCCGGCGCTGATTGATTAAGGAGTTATTCAATGAATATAGATTTTAAAAGTGCCCCGTCTCCAAGCTATATCGTTGATGAGCGGCTGCTGACGCGCAACCTTGAAATCTTGAAAGACCTGGAGGAACGGACAGGCTGCAAGATTCTACTTGCTCAGAAGGCTTTCTCAATGTTCTCGCTTTATCCACTTGTTGGCCAATACCTGAGCGGTGTGGCTTCGAGCTCCTTTTATGAGGCACGGCTCGGACGCGAGGAAATGGGCAAAGAGGTGCATATTTATTCACCGGCATATGATGAAAAAGACTTTGCAGAGATTCTTAAGGTCAGCGATCACATCGTATTTAACTCATTCAGCCAGTGGGCGAAATTCAAAGACCAAGTGAAAAGCTCGCCTAAGCACATTGAATGCGGCATTCGAGTCAACCCTGAATATTCAGAAGTGGAGACCGGCCTTTATGATCCATGCGCCCCTTATTCACGAATGGGCGTGACCGAGGCGAACTTTGACTTTGAAGCACTTGACGGAATTGACGGGCTGCATTTTCATACGTTGTGTGAGCAGAATTCAGACGCGCTAGAGCATACATTGGCTGTGGTCGAGCGAAAGTTCGGCGACGCTCTAAAAAACATGAAGTGGATTAATTTCGGCGGTGGGCATCACATTACACGCAAGGATTATGATCTTGATCGTCTGGCACGGTGCATTACACGTATTAAAGAGAAATACGATGTGGACGTTTATTTGGAACCTGGTGAAGCAGTCGCACTGAATACAGGTTATCTCGTTTCCACTGTTCTCGATGTTTTTGAGAATGGGATGCCACTTGCAATTCTAGATACGTCGGCAACTTGTCATATGCCTGATGTTCTCGAAATGCCGTATCGTCCGGAGATTATTGGAGCCGGAAAGCCTGGGAAACGTACCCGAACGTATCGGCTCGGCGGCCCTACATGTCTGGCAGGCGATGTGATCGGCGATTATTCTTTTGATCGTCCACTTCAAGTAGGCGACAGAATTGTGTTCTGCGATATGGCGATCTATTCGATGGTCAAGAACAACACATTCAATGGGATTGCGTTGCCTGCAATAGCTTCGTTCAATGAAAAAGACGGCATTCGCGTCATCAAACAATTCAGTTATGACGACTTCAAAACTCGGTTGTCCTGATAAAATTGAGTGTTTTGAAGCATCAAATAGAATGAAAAAAACCTGAGCTTGCGATGATCACATCGCGGCTCAGGGTTTTTTATTAATGTAAGATATTGGATCCATACGTATTCTAATCGACTATTTTTTTTCTAATTGCTTTTAATAATCTTTTCGGCGTAGCTGTTCTTCTCTCATAATACGGATTCCGTTTTGAGACGTTCGCACTTGATTCCGTTTGCGGCGGATACGATCTGTTTCCGTTCCATCCATACTGAGCGAAACATAAGCGTACCAGATTAGCATCAGGATAGGAAGAATGAACATAATCCAGTAAGCGGTGCTACTGATGTAAGCGCCACTCTCAGTCTGATAAATCATAAATTGTAAGTCTTTCTTTGTGCTCGTCATATCGCTTTGAATCAAGCGGCCGTCAGGATAAGCATCACGTTGGTCATAGGCTTTTCCACTTATATTAAAGGTGAGGGCGGATCCGGGACTGCCTTTGATGCGTGTAATCTTAATGATTTCTTCGTCCCCGATTGCCGAATTTCCATGATTCACTTTTAATGTTACTTTGCTTTTTGCTTTAGTGACAGAAAAGTCCTTAGAAAAAATGACTTTGCCTGTCCGCATATTTTTGATGGTGGCGTGATACGTACCGGCGCCTCTAACATCTCGAATGCCAATGGATACGCGGTTATACTGGTCATACGCGAGAAATGTTTGAGTGATGGAATGACCAGCATCCACGGTAATACCTTTCTTGCCAACGGAGTAACGTTGGTCGACAATGTAGCTCTGTTGCGGTGATTTTGCCTGCGTATAATCAAAGAACCCTGCGTAAGCACACAGAAATACTGCAGCTAGCAAGCTGCCTGCTAGTACGAGTCTGAATCTTTTTCCAATCTGTACACCTTGGGGATCGTCTCTCTTTTTCATATTTAGAGCATGGACCAGCTCTTTAAAGCCAAAAACGCTGCCAAGTAAAATGAATGGTGTAAAGAGCATGCTATATCGCGGCTCTGCCTCCCAAACAAAGACATAGAAAATAAAATTTCCAAACAGACAGATCTGGATGAGCAGATTCAAGTCGACTTGCTTGGTTCGGAAATAGCGGAAGACAGAAACAAGCAAAAGAATGATGTTTACAAGATAGAACACCTGGATGATAAAGATCGTCAGCTGATTTTTATGATTAAATAAATACTGATAGGCTTTTGTCGGATGGCTCGACAGATGCGTGTACCAATAATAGCCATGAGCGCCTGCTCCCCAGGTTCGCGCAGTCTTGATGGCCCATAGCCGGGCGAGCCCGGCTATTCCGTAGGCCTTTACTCGCTTTTTAATTTCCAGCTGTTCCGCCTGTTTTTTTGAAGTCTGATTCGGCTGCAGTCGTGAGAGCTGATAGTCATGATGGTTGTAACCCCCATCGCGGGAAAATCCCAGCAAAATCCAGTTATAAGTAGGCATAGAAAGTGAAGGATCCTGAACATACCCGAAATGCCGTTCTACGCCCTGGGAAGCGAAATTGGTAGCACTGATCAGCATGCCGATGATGGCGAGATTGATCAGGACCTTCTTCCAATTCAGGACAAAAAACATGTAAATGGCTAATGCAGGAAGAAACAGGATCAGATTCGGACGGATCAGATAACCGATACCGAGAGCAAGCCCAATCAGCACAATGTAGCGAATCTTTCCCTTTTGACTGTAAAGATACCATAGATAAAGGAGGATAATGGGAAATATGATCGCAACAGTATCTGTGTAAAAATACATTGTGTAAAAGAACAACGGCAGACAGGTCAGCGCGATCAGCAGGAACAAACAGGCTGTACGGGCATCAAATAATTTTCCAACAAGTTTCCAGGACAGAAAGATACCGGCAAGCAGCATAAGTGCACAGAATGCACGATCGATAAGCATGTAATTTGATATATGTGCAAGACCAAACCCGCTGTAAAGAAAGTAGCGCAGCAGTGTGATCGGTATGTTATTCGGGTAAATTTTAAAATAAATACTGTCGGACGCATGTCCATGAGCAAGCAGATAAAGCGCCTCAACGTATGTGTGCCCGCCGTCAATAATCGGTGGAATAATCGAATGAAAAGTGATGATCATCGTTACCTCAAGCAGCACCATGATCAGGAAAATCCCTGCTGAGATTTTATTAATCGTCGGATCAGTAAATCTGACAAGCCAACGGTAGACAGCAAGAAAAAAAAGAATCACGATCAGTGCGAACATCGCCAGAGAAAGTGCAATTGGCAGAAGACCGGTATAATGTTGAAAAATCATCGGATAAAGAAAGCCGATCGCGAGTACGGCGAGAAAGCATGACGCAAATGCAATACTGAATAGCGTGATCAAGCTTTGTTTAAGTCTTAAAATTGTTGACACATCCCATCTGAACCCGGGGAGCAATTTCACGAAAGCCCCGGTGAAAGTTCTCAGATTTATTCTTTGACGTTTTTATTCAAAGCGCTTTTTGCTCAAAATGTTCATTTTTCGGTCTTACTTGCTGTTTTTCAATAATGTAGCGCGGACGATGCTTTGTTTCTTTGAAGATCTTGCCAATGTATTCTCCAATGACACCGATCGCAATAAGCTGCATGCCGCCAATCAGCCAAATCGAGAGAATCATTGATGTCCATCCGCTGACCGCATGACCGAGAAAGTGCTGGATAAGCGCGTACAAACCGATTAGGAACCCGATCCCGGCAACCGTGCCTCCAAGATAAGTGACCATCCGGATCGGTGCAATTGAAAACGAGGTGATGCCGTCAATGGCGAAATTCAGCATTTTTTTCAGAGGGTATTTTGATTCTCCTGCGAAACGTTCAGCGCGGTTGTAGTATACCTCGGTGCTCTTGAAACCAAGCAGCGGGATCATACCGCGTAAAAAGATATTTTCTTCTTGGTATTTCACAAATTCTTCAAGCACGCGGCGGCTGAGCAGCCTGAAATCAGCGTGATTGGGAACCGTTTTAACGCCGAGCCGGCTCATAACCCCGTAAAAAAGAAGTGCAGTGTTTCTCTTGAAAAAGGTGTCCGTCTCCCGTTTGTCGCGAACCCCGTAAACGATATCAAAGCCTTCCCGGTATTTGATCAGAAATTTTCTGATCGCATTTACGTCATCCTGAAGATCTGCGTCAATGGTGACTACGCAGTCGGAATAAGGAGTCGCTGTCTCCATTCCGGCAATCAAGGCGTTCTGGTGTCCAAAATTGCGGCTTAATTTCAGGCCGGTAACTTCTTTATATTCTTGTATATACTGATTAATGATTTCCCATGTGCGATCACTGCTCCCGTCATCGACAAACAGAATTGTGCTTCCCTGTGAGATCAGCTGTTCTCGGCATGCCCGTACCAAAACGGCACGAAGCCGGGTCACTGTCTCATTTAGGACGGCTTCTTCGTTATAACAAGGAACGACAATCGTTAGAATAGGTTCATTCATTTATTTTTTCCTCCTGAGATTTCTCTTAATCGATTTCATTCAAATTTGGTTACATTGACCATCTTAAACTTGAATTGTTACGTGGTAACAAAGGCAGTATGAAAATATCATGAGAATTTTCTCATTGAATTCTCATGCTGGATTCCTGACAGCTGTTTCTAGGAACAGTATAATAAGCAAGAATGAAACTGATTAAAGTAAGGGAAAATTTCTAACATTGGAAGAGATGTGCGTTCTCTATGAATAAGGCAAATATATTACTTGTTGAAGATGAGAAGAGCGTGGCTTCATTTTTGTCCACAGAATTAAGCTTTGAAAATTACCAAGTCGAGGAAGCCTATGATGGGGAGCAGGCTCTTGATCTGTTTCTTCAGAACGAATCAAAGTGGGATCTTGTTCTGCTTGATTGGATGCTGCCGAAACTTAATGGACTGGAAGTGTGCAGACGCATTCGAAAGAGGAGCCTTGTCCCGATTGTTATTATGACTGCACGTGATTATGTTGGTGATAAAGTGGCGGGACTTGACGGTGGGGCAGATGATTACATCACGAAGCCTTTTGATATTGAGGAACTGCTTGCCAGGGTTCGCGTGGCGATCAGACGAAAGAACAGTTATGAAGCGGCACCAGCGAGCCATGTGTATCAAGTTGGCGATCTGAGCCTTGATATTGAGAAACGAACCGTTGTACGCGAGGGAACGACCTTCAATTTGACACAGAGGGAATTCGATCTTCTCGCTGTTTTGATGAAGAACGAGGGCAAGGTGATGACTCGTGAAGAGCTGCTTTCTAAAGTATGGGGTTTTGATTACATGGGGCAAACCAACATTGTTGATGTTTATGTCCGCTATCTGCGGAATAAGATTGATAAAAATCAGACAACCAGTCTGATTCATACTGTTCGTGGGATCGGCTATGCATTGAGGACTGAAGAATGAGAAAATGGATGACTGCATTAAAATTAAATAAGAAGACCACACTTTTTCAAATGAATTTCTGGTATATTTTGATACTACTTTTAACAGCAGTATCTATCGGAGTGGCCGTTCTTTCGATTGTGAGTTATCAGCTATACAAAGACACCGAACATGAAGTGGAGTATGTTGAGAAGCAACTTGATATCGAGTCGAGAGAGAAACATCCGGATTGGACCGATTCCATTGAAAATATCTTTTATACCCAGCACCCCGACTTCTATGTTCGTATTAAAACGCCTGATAAAAAAACGATCTATTCCAAAGGCAGCGAGAGTATTACCGATCACAATCAATATATGATCAAGCTTTCTCTGTTTTCATCGATCTCTTTTAAAAAGAAATTTGTGCCCATCTACCACCATCGCGCATCTCATAATGGCTATATATTCGATTTGTATGTGCGGATGATCAGTATCCACAAGTTTATTGTTCTGATGGTCAAAGTACTTGGCATATGTGTTTTATTAGGTATTCTTATCGGTGCACTTGCGATCTATCAACTGTCCAAAAGACTGAGCAGGCCGCTTATGGATGTCACTAGGCTGATTAATCAGGTAACGCAAACAAACAACCTGAAACAGCGTGTGCCCGTGCCGGACCGCCCAAAGGAAGTGCACGAGCTTGCTTTGGCATTTAATCAGCTGATGGGACAGCTTGATGAGCAAGTTGAGCGGGAGCTGCGCTTCGTATCAGACGCTTCTCATGAACTGAGAACACCACTGTCGGCAATCCGCGGTCATGTTGAACTTATTCAGCGCCACGGAACCAGTCATCCGGAGCTGATTCAGAAGTCAGTCCATTTCGTTGACCAGGAATCCAAACGCATGCAGCGCCTGATTGATCAGCTCTTAATGATTGCCCGCTTGGACCGAAGATCAAAAGTGCTTGATGTCGTCAATCTATCGACGATCGCAGATAATGTGATCTCCGATTATGCGACGGACCTCGAACAGAAATTTTTCGTAGATATCACCGATGATACGTATGCATTGGCGAATGAAGATTATGTGCATCAAGTTATGGTATCTCTGCTTGGTAATGCGCGCAAATATACTCCGGCTGACGGATGGATCAAATTGATAATCAGAAGTGATCAGCAATACGCATATATACATGTCCAGAATTCGGGTACATCAATCCCCGACGATGAAAAAGAGAAAATCTTCACGCGTTTCTACCGGCTGGACAAAGCCAGAACCAGTGAGAATGGCGGATCCGGTCTTGGTCTCGCGATTGTCAAAGAATTGGTTGAGCTGGATCAGGGAACGATCTGGGTTGAAGATATCAAACCTGCCGGCAGTGAATTCATTGTCCGGCTAAATAAGAAAGCACCAGATGCAGCAAAATCGGAAGAATGAATGTTTATCTGAAAGGTATCAGTTGATTAAAGATCACAAAACATGTTTCTTGTCTAAGTTCAAGTTACTGATGACAAGTTCAAATCAAGGCTTTCTAAAAGAGGAAACCGCTGTTTCGTATATGAGACGGTAGTTTTTTTGCTTCCTGAGAAATTTTAACAAGGGACTGCAGAAATCGACAGAATTTTGCTATACTTGTCCATAAGGGTTATGCAATCAAAATGCCACGAGTTTAAAAAGAGAAAGAACACTATACATAAACATTTTTAAAATTGGCTAAGTTTAAATCTAATGTTGTTTTTACCCATGTATAAGCTGAAGAACGCGTGGTGCGAGACTCCTGCGGGATTGAACCAGTTAATACAGGCCAAGGGAGACCCCGCAGACGGCTAAATTGTTTGAGGAGGCTCCCGGACTGCCGCGGAAAGCGAGCACCGAAAGCGTTTAAAGACTTAAAGACCATATAAAACAACATCTAAGTTTAACAGAGCCTTGACTTCAAAGGGGGGATTGTTACTCTCGATTCGAAGAAATGAACGATGCACTAATCATTCTGAACATTTCTACGATTAAAAATGTTTTGCCTTGGCTTTTCGGAATGCCAAGTGCATCGTTATTCGTATATTCTTATGCGTTACGAAGACATAAGCCCCTTTAAAAGGCACAGTTATGCGATGGAACAAAAAAAGACGGACTTTTGTCCTGAGAAATGAGGTATAATTTATGGGTGATGAGAAAGCAGTTGACTTGCTAAAAGAACTATTAAAAATTAATACGACCAATCCTCCGGGAAACGAAGCAGAGGCGGTTGCACTGATTCAACCGATCTTTGAAAAGGCAGGAATTGATACGGAGATTGTGACGTATGGAGAAAAACGCGAGCAGCTGATTGCGACATTCAAGGGGAGCGAACCGGGAAAAGTGCTTGCTTTTACCGGTCATCTGGATGTCGTTCCGGTGGGAGAAATTCCATGGGATTATGATCCGTTTGGCGCTGAAGAGGCCGACGGGAAGATTTATGGACGCGGCGCATCGGACATGAAAAGCGGTCTGGCGGCGATGATTGCTGCGATCATTGAATTAAAAGAAGAAAAGGCACCGCTTAAAGGTACGCTTAAATTTATCGCAACGGTGGGTGAAGAAACCTCCTCAATTGGTGCTGAGCAGCTGGTTAACGGCGGATACGCGGATGATCTGGATGCCGTTTTAATCGGCGAGCCGACAGGCAATGAACTGTCCATTGCTGAAAAAGGAGCACTATGGGTACGGTTGACAACAATTGGCAAGACGGGACATGGGTCAACTCCTAGTCATGGCATTAACGCGAATGAGCATATGATTGCGATACTCTCAAAATTCCAGTCCGAATTTGAATTTGACTATGAAGCCGATGATCTGCTTAGCGCGCCGACCTCAAGTATCGATGTCATGCATGGGGGCGCTGGAACGAATGTCATTCCTGATAAATGTACGGTAGAAATTGACATGCGTACACTGCCTTCACAGAATCATAAAGACATCATTGCTGCGATTCACAAATTGATCGATTCAGTTCGAGAAGATATTCCAGAGTTAAATGCATCAATTGAAATCATTAACGATATGCATCCGGTCAAGACGCCAAAGGATGACAGCTTCGTTCAAAGTCTTGTTAAAGTGATTGAGGACGTGCGCGGCAAGAACATTGAACCATACGGTTTTTCGGGATATACAGACGGCGCGTTCTTTTCACAAGTGAATAAAACATTCCCGATCGCGGTAGTCGGTCCCGGCTATCCGCCTGTTGCACATCAGCCCAATGAATATGTAGAACGTGCGCCATTTTTTGAGTCTATTAAAATTTACAAGAAAATCGCACTGGATTTTCTGAGCTGATAAGGGTGTTTGGTTTATGGATAGAGCGTTAAGCCGGCGGGTTTTTTATTCTGGGTTTACTTTTACCTCAGGGGGATGCAGATGATGAATCCTCATGATGAAAAACGTATGCGTTCAGGCGTTCTTTATACTTTTTCTGCTTTTTCAATATGGGGATTTTTGACTTTATATTGGAAATGGCTGGGATCAATTTCCTCGGCCGAAGTGCTGGCCCATCGTATTGCTTGGGCGTTCGTATTTATGCTTGTTGTGATTTCAGTACGTAGGGAATTCGGAGCCTTTCGCGCGCAAACAAAATGGCTTATTCACCAACCGAGGCAGTTGCTTGTTGTGACGGCAAGTTCTGTGTCGATTAGTGCCAATTGGATCATTTATGTGTGGGCGGTTGCTCATGAACACGTAATTGAAGCGAGCCTGGGACTGTATATTATCCCTCTGGTCAGCATGCTGATGGGCATCCTTTTCCTGAAAGAGCGGACAGGGGTGTGGGAGATCAGCTCAATCATTCTTGCTGTAATCGGTGTTTTGGTCATGACGGTCAGGTATGGACACATTCCATGGCTAGCGTTGTCCCTCGCCGCCACTTCAGGTGTATACAGCCTATCCAAGAAATTTGTCGTTTTTGAAGCGTATGTCGGAATGACAATCGAAACTATGCTGATGGTGCCATTTGCCGTCGTTTTCCTGATATTTGATGGGTTTCAATCGCCTGCTTCCGTACACTATTTTACTCAGGTGACCGGACTGCTTCTGATCGGTGCGGGTATTCTAACTGCGCTTCCTTTGATCTGGTTTGCAGAAGGTGCAAAACGGATACCGTTGACGATGATCGGCTTCTTTCAGTATATGACCCCATCAGCAGCATTTCTGATCGGATTGTTTATTTTTCGGGAACCGATTGATCGCATCCAGCTCTTATCTTTCATTTTTATTTGGCTGTCTATAGTCGTCTACGCCTGGAATGAACTCACGAAAAGTGCTGCAACGAAATCGGCCTGCGAACCAATCCGAGAAAAGCATCTTAGCGACTGATTCATTGACAAGTATGTGCTGGTATTAGAAAATAAACATAACTGATTTATTATTGCGATAATTATTTTTTTTTTGCGATTTGAAATGGTAGGGCGGTGGTTTTATTAACGCGGAATTAGAAAGGTTCAAAGATCTGGTCGCTTTTCTTGGAGAAGTGCTTGGCGACGATATTGAAATCATTCTTCACGATGTCACCGACCTTGAAAATTCAGTTGTGGCGATCAGTGAAACGAATTTGAGCGGACGTGAAATCGGATCTCCAGTTACGAATCTGATTTTGAAGATGCTGAAAGAAGGACGTGCACAGAATAAATCGTTCATCACCAATTACGAGGGTGTTGCCAAAGACGGAAAGGTTCTACGTTCATCTACTTTCTTCATTCGAAACGAAAATAATGAGATTATCGGCATGCTCTGTATAAATATTGACTACAGAAAAATGGAGCGTGTGATCGATTACTTAAGCAAATTTGTCGGCGTGCAAAAAATTGCTGAAAAGAAAACCGCGCCAACCGTTGAGCACCTGAGCCCATCTATTGAGGATCTTGCGAAAGCAAGCATTAAAGAAATTGTAGGTGGAGTAAACATTCCACCTGAACGCATGTCTCAAGAAGAACGATTGGAAATTATTGAAAAACTGAATGAGAACGGAATTTTTCTCCTCAAGGGCATTGTCAGTATTGTTGCCGAAGAATTGTGTACCTCTGAAGCATCAATCTACCGATACCTGAGCAAGGTGAAAAAAGTACACGGCAGTGTGTGAAATCTATAACACTTCAACAAAAAGTCCTGAAGGGACCGAAAACGGCCCTTCAGGACTTTTTTGCGAGAAAGGTAGGGACTGATTCAACACTCAGGCTCCTGGAATTTTAGGTTGAAATACCAGTGTATTAACGAATGAATAAAAAGTAGTAACCAGTCCCAGGGAAATTGTAAATAAACGCTTGAAGTAGCAACGAAAATACGAAGTAGTAACGAACGAGTAAAAAGTAGTAACTAATTCTGGAAAAGTAGTAACTAATTCTGGAAAAGTCGTAGCAAATCGATCAAAAGTTGTAGTGAAATTCCGGAGTTCAAACAAACACGCAAAGTTAGACCGAACGAGAAAAAAATAGAGCCGAAATACGATCCCCTGCTGCGCAGCAATAGTCTTGATGAGCGAAATATTGATATACAAAAAAACCGGACTTTTTACCCGGCTTTTCAAATATAAATCTGTTCATTTCTAAATCATTGAATGCTGTGTGTATGCTTGATTAAGGTTATTCGTTCCATAACGTCGTTTTTAGCAAAGAGATTAGAGATCAGATACTTTTTTCAGCATGTCGGCCGCCAGGTTTGCGAAGAATTTCGCACTTGGCAGGATCGCTTTTTCATCGATGATCAGATCCGGGTGATGAAGTCCTGAATTCCCGGATACACCCATGAAGAAAAATGCCCCAGGAATCTTTTTCATATATTCTGCAAAGTCTTCTCCTGCGGAGGATGGAATTGGGGTAATGACATTCAGTCCTGAAGCTTTGGCTGTATCAACAGCCCAATTCGTCAGTTTTTCGTTATTGATCAATGCAGGACCAAGTTTTGTATAATGCAATGTGCCTTTTGCACCTAATCCGGCAGCTACTCCTTCGACAACACGTTGCATTTTTGCCGGTATTTGGTCACGGACATGTTCCTGGAAAGTGCGCACGGTACCTTCCATTTGTGCGGTTTGCGGAAGCACATTCCATGTGTTGCCGGCTTCCAAACGTGTAACGCTGATAACTGCATTGTTTAATGGCGAAATGTTTCGGCTTACAATCGATTGCAGAGCTGTGATGATGTGAGAGGCTACGAGAATAGAGTCGATCCCCTTCTCAGGAGCGGCAGCATGTGAACCTATGCCTTCGATATCAATGGTGAATTGATCAACACCGGCCATTAAGGCACCAGGTTTGATGCCAATTGTACCTGTTGGAATATGTGGCATATCGTGCATGCCAAAGATCGCCTGCACGTCATCGAGCACTCCGGTTTCTAGAACTTTTAGAGCTCCGCCTCCGTTTTCTTCGGCAGGCTGGAAGATAATTTTGACCGTTCCTTCAAGCTCCGCTGCACGTTCATTCAGCAACAAGGTTGCGCCGAGAATAGACACGGTGTGAAAATCATGGCCGCAAGCATGCATTTTTCCCGGAACTTTTGAAGCGAAAGGCAATCCTGTCGTTTCTTGAATAGGCAAGGCGTCAATGTCTGTGCGCAGGCAAATGACTGGTCCCGGTTTTCCACCACGGATAACGGCGAGCACGCCTGTCTCTAAGGGAAGATTAAGCATTTCAACGCCAGCTTCTGAAAGCCATCTCTTCAATGCTTTGGTAGTTTCATATTCTTCAAAAGCCAGTTCAGGATTTTCATGCAGCTGGTGGCGACACTCAATCAACTTTTGTTCTAATTGTGTGTCATCAAGGGTCTTTGTCAATGGTAAGTCTCCTTTGTTTCAGCAGTTTAGTCATTTAGTTATTTAATCTATTAAAGCCGCAGGGTACGGTTTTAAGCAATTTATTGAACAGGTGGCAATAGTACGGATGGTGATTGATTACTGATACCTGAGAAAGCAAGCATGATGAGTAGAACCGTCTGCGCACCGAGATAAGCTTTTTCAGGATTATAAAATTCTTCAAGAGTATGCTCACCCCCGCATTCACCCCCGCCACTTAGGGTAAGTGCCGGAATGCCCAGGTTGATCGCAACGTTAGAGTCGGTACTCATGGGCTTGAAAACAGGTTCCAGATGGAAAGCGCGAATGACAGCTGTAGCAGCCTGAACGGCCGGGGCGTCTGCTGGTTGAGCACCCGCCGGACGATCTCCGACTTGTTCGATAAATGCCTCAATAAGATCCCCATTGTTCCATCGCGCGTTTTCATCTTTAACTGCCTGGTGAATGTATTGCATTGCCTTATCTTCCAGTTCGCTTAGAGCTTCTTGGGATACCGATCGCATGTCCAGCCCCATTGAAGCTTCTTGTGCAATCGAGTTAATGGAAGTTCCGCCGCTAATCGTTCCAACGGTAAAGGTGGTTACCGGGTCTGAAGGAACAGTAAGATCACTGATCGCTGCGATGGCCCGTCCGAGCGCATGAATGGCGCTTGGTAATCCGAACTGCCCAAAGCTATGCCCGCCAGGTCCTTTAAACGTAATCTTATAGCGGTGGCTGCCTACTGCGGTTGCTGTGACCCGTTCAGGGGTACCGGGTTCTACCGAAAGAAATCCACCGATATCTTCTCGCTCTCTGAAAAGTGCCTTGACCCCGCGCAGATCGCCAAGACCTTCTTCGCCGACTGTGGCGACAAACAGGAGTGTGTGTAGAGGCTTGATTTCTGAAGCTTGGATGGCGCGTATTAAAGTCAGAAGCACGGCTAGCCCTCTGCCGTCATCAGAAATTCCCGGAGCATAAACGATTCCATCTTTAATCACTGGGTCAACCTTTGTACCTTCAGGAAATACAGTATCAAGATGTGCAGAAATGACAATCTTCTTCTCATCCGCAGTTCCGGGAATAAAGCCGAGCACGTTGCCTTCAGCATCAGTATGTACGTCTTTTAATCCAAGTGCCTGAAAACGGCCGGCTATCCAGACACCTTTTTTCGCCTCTTTGAACGGGGGAGCGGGAATCGACGTCAGCTCAATTTGTTCAGCGGTGGTCGCTTCATTATCTGCAGCGAGAAAGTTCATAGCTTCATTGACTGTGGGAAGTGTCAGCAAGTCGCTGATCACTTGATCATAGTTAAGAGATTTGCTCTGACCATCCATCGTTTTTTCACTCCTAAACATGTATTTGAACGTGTACTATTAGAAATTATAAAACTTTCTTTAAAAAAAAGCTTGGCAAAGGCAAGTTTTTATTTAAAATGGTGTTCAAAAAGTCCGGGAAAAATTGCTGTCGAATCTCTGTGTCAACTTGTTTCTTCGCTCCTCACGTATTGTTTGCATACGCTCCGGTGCTCGAAACGGCGTTTCCTTGATCTTCTCGGCCCTTTTTGTCCTCCTTTTTGAACAAACTCTTTAAGAATACGCTCCGTTTAAATTTTGAACAATTTGTGTATTGTCAAATTCGAAATAATTTATTATTATTGTAATAAATTCTATCATACACCAAAATTTGACGAAAAAAAATGATGAAAAATAAATAAATTGAATGAAAAAGCAGCTGGAATGTCAGGTTAGTTGACAAATGAACGTGAAAAACGTTTATTATTTTAATAATTTTTTTGACTAATGGTGTGTGCTCATTTATAATGGCTTTATAGATTTGATGAATTCTGAAAATACAATATTGTGTCATTCTTGTTATTTATTATTACTTTCTAAGCAGGAGGTCAGAAAATGAACGCTTCATGGTCTGACGATTTGGAAAATTCTTTTGATACGATGGTTGAATGGCGAAGATTCCTTCACCAGCATCCCGAGCTGTCTTATCACGAGACAGAAACATCGGCATTTATCCTGGAGAAACTGAAAAGTTTTGGTATTACAGATATCAAAACACATGTTGGCGGTTATGGAATTGTAGCCAGAATTCATGGAGCAAAACCCGGTCTTACCGTTGCGCTACGCGCAGACTTCGACGCGCTTCCAATTAACGAAGAGACGGAAGTTCCCTATAAATCGAAAGTTCCGAATGTCATGCATGCATGCGGACATGATGGGCATACGTCAACATTGCTTGGCGTTGCAAAAGTGATTCAAGAGCACCGTGAGGAATTAGCAGGGGATGTTGTACTCATCCATCAACCCGCTGAGGAATATCCTCCGGGCGGAGCTCAGGCGATGATCAAGGACGGCTGTTTGGACGATGTGGATCTCGTATTTGGCACACATCTTTGGAGCACCGAACCCTTTGGCACGATTGGTTACCGCAAGGGTTATTTTATGGCTTCCGCGGATTACATAAAAATCAGTATCCAAGGAAAAGGCGGACATGGCTCCGCACCGCACCTTTCTGTTGATTCTGTTGCGGTTGCATCTCAAGTTGTTAATCAACTACAACTCATTGTAAGCAGAGAAGTAGATCCTCAGAAAGCTGCGGTTGTAACGATCGGCAAGTTTAACGCAGGTGTCGCACCAAATGTAATCGCAGATACCGCTGTATTGGAAGGAACCGTTCGGACCTTTGATCCGGCTGTTCGTGAAAAAGTGAAAAAAGAATTATCGGTGATTGTTGAAAACGTCTGCTCCGCCTTTCATGCGCAGGGAACCGTTGATTATGTGACCGGTTATCCGGCTGTATATAATCATGAAAAAGAGACAGATGTTTTTAAGCATGTCATGGATCAGACTTTTGGCGAAAATGTAGCAAGAGAGATTGCACCGCAGATGGGCGGGGAAGATTTCTCACATTTTCTTCTTAAAAAACCGGGCGTGTTCTGGTTTTCCGGTGCCGGCAATCCGGAGGTTGGCGCAAGTTACCCGCACCATCATCCGAAATTCAATTTTGATGAACGCGTCATGCTTGTTGCCGGAAAAGCGTTCCTCTCATTAGTAGACAAATACCTTTGTGAAAAGGAAGCTCCGAAATTAACCAATGTGGCTTTCGGAAAATAATAAGGAGGGACAGCGTTTTGGGCGAACTCTTAAAGGTAGACAAAATTAAAACCCAATTTCAAACGGAAAAGGGCCCTGTTACTTCCGTTGATGAAGTGAGCTTTGATTTAAAAGAAGGAGAAACGATCTGCCTTGTCGGTGAATCAGGCTGCGGAAAATCGGTAACCTCGCTTTCCATTATGCATCTGCTGGATCGAAACGGTTCTGTAACTGAAGGCTCGATCCTTTTTGAGGGAAAAGACCTGGCAAAAGCGACCGAAGCAGATATGCGAAAAATTCGCGGTAATAATATTTCAATGATTTTCCAAGAACCGATGACTTCACTCAATCCAGTTCTCACAATTGGTGATCAGTTAACCGAGGGAATCCGGCTGCATATGAAATATTCCAAGACTGAGGCAAGAAAATATGCAATCGACATGCTGAAAAAAGTAGGCATTCCAAGAGCTGAAGGAATCATCGAGGAATATCCGCACAAGCTGTCAGGTGGTATGAGGCAGCGTGTCATGATCGCGATGGCACTTAGCTGCCGACCGAAACTCCTCATTGCCGATGAACCGACAACCGCTTTGGATGTGACGATTCAGGCTCAGATTCTGAATTTGATGAAGAAATTGCGTGAAGAATCAAATACAGCGATCATTCTGATTACACACGACCTCGGTGTTGTTGCCGAAATGGCAGACAAAGTAGCTGTAATGTACGCCGGTCAGGTTGTTGAAGAAACTGATGTGTACACACTGTTTGATAACCCGAAACACCCATACACACTCGGCCTGATGAAATCCATTCCGCATATTACCAATCCGGATGATATGAGACTCGACTCGATTCCTGGATCGGTACCTAGTGTGCATAACATGCCGAAGGGCTGCCGTTTCTATGACCGCTGCCCGCATGCAATGAAGCGTTGCCTTGAAGAAAAGCCTCTGCTTAAACCAATTGAGGATAAGCAATCACATAGCATCCGCTGCTTTTTGTATGAAAAAGAAGAGCAAGACTATGAAAATAAGAAGCTAGCAGAAAAGGAAGTGAGTTCTTGAACATGCCGTTGAGCGAGCAAGAGAAACCCTTACTTCAGGTCAAAAATCTAAAAAAGTATTACCCGATTAAAAAAGGCGTCATTTCCAGGACTGTTGGCTATGTAAAAGCTGTGGATGATGTAAGCTTTGATATTTATCCGGGCGAGACAGTCGGGCTTGTCGGAGAGTCGGGATGCGGGAAATCCACAACTGGACGTTCCCTGGTCCGGCTCGAAGATCCAACAGCTGGACAAGTTATCTTTCAAGGGAAGGACCTGGCGAAGATTTCCAATAAAGAAATGCGGAAATTAAGGACAGAGTTGCAAATTATTTTTCAAGACCCTTATTCGTCGCTGAACCCGAGAAAACGTATCGGTGATTTGCTTGCTGAGCCGCTGATCGCTCATAAATTGGCGACAAGAAGTGAAGCAGATAAAAAAGTAAATGAAATTTTGGAAAT
Organism: Sporolactobacillus laevolacticus DSM 442; assembly: GCF_000497245.1. Taxonomy (GTDB): domain Bacteria; phylum Bacillota; class Bacilli; order Bacillales; family Sporolactobacillaceae; genus Sporolactobacillus; species Sporolactobacillus laevolacticus. The sequence continues at coordinate 198,920 of NZ_AWTC01000013.1, read as the reverse complement.
TGTCGGTCTTTCAAAACAATACAAAAACCGCTATCCACATGAATTTTCAGGTGGACAAAGGCAACGAATTGGTATTGCTCGCGCGTTGATGCTTCATCCGAAATTGATCATTTGCGATGAACCGGTATCGGCACTTGATGTTTCCATTCAAGCGCAAGTGCTCAACTTGCTGAAAGATCTTCAAAAAGAATTGAAGCTGACTTATGTGTTTATTGCTCATGGACTGGGTGCGGTCAAATATATTAGCGATCGAATTTGCGTGATGTATCTTGGACGAGTTATGGAATTTGCAACAACAAAAGAAATTTTCGAGCACCCATTACATCCATACACAGAAATTCTGCTCAATGCATATCCGATTCCAAACCCGCACATGCGGGATCGAAAGCAGATTGTGGTTGAAGGCGATGTACCGAGTCCCGCCAATCCTCCGAAAGGCTGCGTTTTCCATACACGCTGTCCGTTCGCAAAAGATATCTGCAAAGAAAAAATTCCGACACTGACCGGCAAAGGCCATACAGTCGCTTGCCATTTTCCACTTGAGTCAGTCAATGTCTGAAAGGAGGATTATCAGTGCTTCAATACATTTTTCGACGCATTTTAATTGCCATACCTGTGCTTTTTGGCGTTACCATACTTAATTTTTTCATTATCAATCTTGCTCCGGGTAACCCTGTAGACATGATGGTCAATCCATCTGCAACGCCTGAACAGCTCGCAATGCAAAAACATGCACTTGGATTAGATCAGCCTGTTTGGTCACAGTATCTACACTGGCTTGTGCAATTGTTCCATGGCAATCTGGGATTCTCCTACTCAACACGTGAACCTGTGACTCAGATTTTGGCATCACATATAGGCCCAACGGTCTTGCTGATGGGGGTTTCATTAATCGTTGGTTACTTAATTGCCATCCCACTCGGTATTGTCTGTGCGAGAAAGCAAAACTCATGGATTGATTATTTGGTTACAGGATTCTCGTTTTTTGGAATCTCGGTTCCGCACTTCTTTTTAGGACTTGGCGTTATTTATGTCTTTGCAAGCAAGCTCCTATTATTTCCAACGGGAAGCATGAATACCCTTGGCGGCGACGGGAGCCTGATGGATACAATTAATCACCTTGTGCTTCCTGTTGCTGTACTTGCGACCGGAATTGCCGGGAACATGGTGCGTTATGTCCGCTCCAGTATGCTGGATGTTCTTGGGAAAGATTATTTGAGAACGGCGAAGGCCAAAGGATTGTCTCAGTTTATTATTACGAATAAACATGCACTGAGAAATTCGCTGATTCCGATTATTACTGTGATCGGGATTGACATCCCAATGCTTATCGGCGGTGCAATTGTTACCGAACAGGTCTTTCAATGGCCGGGATTGGGGCTGCTTACCATCCAATCGATCACATCTCGGGATTATTCAACACTGATGGCAATAAACCTGCTTGCAGCAGTAACCGTGCTTGTTGCGAATCTGCTGACAGATATTCTGTATGCCGTCGCCGACCCAAGAATCAGGTATGACTAAGGAGGAACGGATGACATGGCGATGAATTTAAACCCAAATAAAAACGTTCCGGAAACGGAAGGCCTGAAGAGCTCGGAGCAGATTCTTCTGCAGCTTGGAGAAGAAGAAAGCTACCTGCACATGGTTATGAGGCGTTTTTTAAAACACAAATTGGCAGTTGCCGGACTTATTGTTTTTGGATTAATTATTCTTATTGCTGCGCTGGCTCCGGTTATTTCGCCTCATGATCCGAATAAAATTTTCGGTGAATTTGAAGCTGCGCCATCAGCAACACATATCTTAGGAACTGATCCAGTTGGGCGCGATGTGATGAGCCGCCTGATCTATGGTGCACAGGTATCAATAGCGGTTGGTATCGGCGCTGTTGCTATTTATGTAGCTCTAGGCATTGTTCTCGGACTAGTTGCTGGATACTTTGGTAAATGGGTGGACATGCTCATTATGCGTCTTACTGATATCTTTATGTCCTTTCCTTATTTCATGGTTATTCTCGTATTGGTCAGTATCATCGGACCAAGCTTGTTTAACATCACATTTGTCATTGGTCTTCTCGGTTGGCCTGCCATTGCCCGCTTAGTCAGGGGCAGTGTGCTCTCAATAAAAGAAATGGACTATGTAAAGGCAGGTGTTGCACTCGGCTACTCAACGCCGAAGATCCTTTTCCAGCATATTCTCCCTAATGCGCTGGCACCAATTCTTGTTAATGCAACTTTTGGTGTGGCGTCGGCGATCATTATGGAGGCTTCATTAAGCTTCCTTGGTATGGGCGTACGGCCACCGGCAGCCAGCTGGGGAAACATGCTTACACAGGCTGAATCCATTACCGTGCTCTCATCGCAGCCATGGCTTTGGATTCCACCGGGCTTGATGATTTTACTTGCTGTTCTCTCGATTAACTTTATCGGTGACGGCCTCCGTGACGCTATTGAGTCACAGAATGCAAAATAATCAAACAATAAAGGGGATGCAAACAACAATATGAACAGACAAAAATCAATTTCAAAACGCATTTTGAAATATGTGATCACATCCTTCATGGCATTGTCGCTTGTTCTGCTAGCAGCATGCGGCGGAGGATCCAGTTCTTCTTCAGGAAGCAGCAAAGGAAAAGACACCATTTATCTTGGTATGGTGAACCCTCCTAGTGGATTCAATCCAATCAACACAAGTGACATTGCAGGACAATTTGCTATTCGCGTGATGCTCGACTCATTCCTTGACATGACATCACCGCTGAAATTCCAGCCTAAGCTGGCAACATCGATTGATACAACCGATAATCAGACGTATACCATTCACCTGAATCCGAAAGCAAAATGGACAGATGGCAAGCCAGTTACAGCTGACGATGTTATTTTTACGTTCAACTTGATCGCAAACCCGAAATCAACCGTTGCTGTTGGTTCGAATATTTCAACGCTTGAAGGGCTGGACGCAAACGGAAAGTTGACCGGTGGAAAAACATCAATTCCTGATTTGAAGAAGATTGACGAACATACGGTATCTTTCAAAACAAAGACACCGGTTGACCCAAATTACATTAAAGAAATGATCGGTACGAAAATCATTACAATGCCTCAGCACGTATTGAAAGATATTGCACCTGCAGACTTTGCAAACAGCAAATACGCTCAGGCACCTAATGTAACAAACGGACCGTACAAATTTGTAACATACAACAAGAATACGTACATTCAATACAAAGCAAATAATAGCTACTATCTTGGCAAGCCTAAAACACCTAAGTTCTTCATCAAGATTATGCAGGCTCCGAACCTCTTGAGTGAACTGCAAGCCGGCACGATTCAAGCGAATGCTTCCGGCGGTATTGGGAACCTTCCGTTCCAAGATGTTGATACAGCTAAGAAACTCAAGAATGTAACAACAGAAATTCACCCGCAAATCGGATTCCAGACAATGGAATACAATACGAAAACACTGCCTAATCCGAAAATCCGTCAAGCAATTGCTTACGCGATTGACCGTCCACAAATCGTAGACAAACTGCTTAAAGGAAATGGTGAGATTATTGACGGACCATATACATCACAAAGCCCTTACCTCGATAAGAGCACGAACGTGATTAAATATGATCCTAAGAAAGCGAAACAAATGCTGAAGGATGCTGGCTGGGATTTCAACAAGACACTGAACTTCGTTGTTCCGATTGGAAACAAAGTGCGTGAACAATCAGCCGACATCATCGTTCAGAACTTTAAAGCAATTGGTGTAAAGGTTAAAGAAACGACTTACGACTTCCCAACAATCATGCAAAAAGGTGCAGCAGGTGACTTCGACCTTCTTCTAATCGGATTCACGTTCAACATTGACCCTGATGTTTCTGCACTGTATGGACCAAACGGCGCATATAACTTCATGAAATATGAAAATCCGAAAGCTACCAAGCTGATTGCTGATGGTAAATCACAACCGGACAGCGCGAAGAGAAAGGCAATTTACAGCCAACTCCAATCGATCTGGGAAAAAGATATGCCTGTACTTACCCTGTACTCAGACAATGAAGTTGTTGTAAAGAGCAAAGATCTTGCTTATGGCGGTGCTTCTTCTTACTGGCCAGGTACAGTTGCAGACTTCCAGAAATGGGCTTATAAGAAATAAGCATAGGTTCTGAAGCCATGCAAATTATCTAATCATATGTTTACACATTTAAACAGCTGCTCTTTTTGAGACAGCTGTTTAAATTTTAGTTTTGTTAAACTTGCCTGTTGATTTTTGCTCCATGTGCTCGCATCAACAGGTGCGACCGCGGGCGATCCGCGAGCCTCCTCGCTCGGGTACCTCGCTGCGGGGTCTCGCCTGGCTCGCTGGTCCCGCAGGAGTCTCGCACCTTCCGCTCTAATCAATAGAGTATCAACATTGAGATTTAACACAGCCAAAATTTGATCAATTCTATTAGTGAAATTTTGAATAGGGAAGCGATTTGATGACTACAAGTAATAGACAAGATCTAAAGGAAAAAGTAATCGCTCAAGCGGATCAATCGGTTGAGACACTGTATCGTTATTTACGCCTGACATCTGTTTCAGCACAACATTTGGAAATACCGGAAACCGTTCAATTTGTTGCTGATTTGCTGAAAAGTGTTGGCGGAGAAGTTAAGATACTTGATGACTTGGGTGGTAATCCGGTTATTTACGGATTCTTTGCCGCGGGAAGCAAAGGAAATGCGAATAAAACATTGCTTTTCTACAATCATTACGATGTACAGCCGCCGGATCCGCTTGATGAATGGGAATCAGAGCCGTTCGAACCTTCTCTTAAGGATGGAATTCTCTATGCACGTGGAACGGCAGATAATAAAGGCTCATTGATGCTTCGCCTTGCAGCAATTAAAGCGCTGGAACAGGCTGACGGATTACCGTGCAACATCAAGTTTCTTATCGAAGGTGAGGAAGAAATCGGGAGTCCGAATCTTCCGCGCTATTTGAAGGAATACGCTGAACTCTTTAAAGCGGATGCATGCATCTGGGAATTCGGAAGCAAAGATGCTCAGGAACGTGTCGAACTCTATGCGGGAATCAAAGGCTCCGCATACTTCGAATTGTCGACGAAAAGTGCCTCAATCGATATTCACTCATCGCTTGCAGCAGTCATTGATAATCCGGCATGGCGATTGGTTCAGGCACTAGCAAGCATGAAAAATCAAAATAATGACATTACGGTAGAAGGCTTTTTCGACGAAATTGAAGAACCTGATGAAGCACTGATGGAGATCGTACGCGCCTTGCCATTTGATAAATCCGGACTAACTGGTCCTTTTGGATTAACTCGGCCGCTCATTACAGAAGCACGCGGCGAGAATCCAAGAGATGCGCTGATGCTTTATCCGACAATGACCATATGCGGAATGGTCAGCGGATATATTGGTGAAGGGGCGAAGACGGTTCTTCCGAAAGAAGCGAAAGTAAAAATTGATTGTCGTATGGTTCCAGGACAGACAGGTGAACATTTACTTGCCTGCTTCGAACGTCATCTCGCTCGTCATGGATTTTCTGATGTAAAGGTGGAACTCATTGAATCACAGCGTGCGTATCGCTCTGACATTACTGATCCGTTCCTTCATTTGGTAAAGAAAACAGCCGAAGAAGCGTATGGTTCAGAAGCTGTTCTTTATCCGAATTCACCGGGAACCGGTCCGATGTATCAATTTAACGAATGTCTGCAACTGCCGATTGTCAGTACAGGTGTTGGCTGGGCCGAATCCAAGGCACACGCGCCGAATGAGTCAATCCGAATGAAAGATTATGCTGATGGATGCCTGCATATGGCCTATTTACTGACCGATTTTGCAGCTGAATAAATTGATAACAAAGGAGAATTAGTTTTGGGACTTATCGATGAAATCAAAACATTAATTTATGAAAAAAGAGACCTCTACCAAAATCTGAGTGAAAAGGTTTGGGATTTTGCAGAATTACATTTTGGTGAACAGAAGTCCTCTGAATTACTGAGCATCGCACTTGAAGAGGAAGGATTTACGGTTGAACGTGGCGTTGCTGGCCTGAAAACCGGATTTATTGGCAGCTACGGCGAGGGCAAACCGGTGATTGCCTTTCTTGGTGAATTTGACGCGCTTGCCGGACTTAGTCAGAAACGAGATAAGACAGTGCATGATCCTATTGTGCCAAACGGAAACGGTCATGGCTGCGGCCATAATTTGCTTGGCGTCGGCTCACTTGCGGCCGCTTTTGCTGCTAAAGAATACTTGGTGAAACATCAGCTTAAAGGCACTGTGCGCTTTTATGGCTGCCCTGCTGAAGAAAGCGGAAACGGCAAAGCTTATATGGCGAGGGAAGGCTGTTTCAGTGATGTCGATGCTGCATTCTCCTGGCATCCGGATTCCAAAAATGCAGTACAACATTTGTCGTCCAACGCGGTTATTGAAGCACGTTTTACCTTTAAAGGGGTGAGTGCGCACGCCGCCGCTCTTCCAGAACTCGGACGCAGCGCGCTGGATGCTTTGGAACTGATGAATGTCGGCGTCAACTATTTGCGGGAGCACATGGCCGACAAAGCTCGTGTTCATTACGCTGTAACGAACACCGGCGGCGTGTCGCCGAATGTTGTTCAGGCGATCGCGGAGGAACGATTTCTTGTCCGATCCCCGAAACCGAATGAAGTAAAAGAGCTTTTCAAACGCGTTGTCAATGTGGCCAAAGGCGCAGCGCTGATGACCGACACGGAAATGAGCTACGAGATTGAAGGCGGATGCTGTAATTTGATTCCAAATAAGGCGCTTCACCAAGTGATGACTGGCTTTATGGAAGAGATCGGTTATCCAGAACCATCGGAAAAGGATCTTGCCTTTATCAAAGATATTTATGCATCGCTCGGCGATAATGAAAAGAACTTTGCCAAAAAGTTCCTGCCGCCTGAACAGCGTGGAACGATTGATGAAAAACCAATTGCCGACTGGGTTCTTCCATGCCCAGATCAGGATACGTTTATGGAAGGTTCCACAGACGTTTCCGACGTCAGCTGGAATGTACCAACAGCCCAATGCTTCACGTCAACTTGGGCATTTGCGACGGTGCCGCACACATGGCAAGTAGTCGCCCAAGGCACCCAGGATTTTGCTTTAAATGCTGCACTATATGCCGGGGAAGCAATGGCATGTACAGCTCTCAAAGCATTGGAAGATCCGGAATTACTTGCAGAAGCGACACGCGAATTCAAAGAAAGACTGGACGGCGAAACTTACAAATGCCTGATTCCGCCGGAAGTGACGCCGCCTGTATATTAATTGACGCATTGCGGTGACTAAACAAGAAAAAGTGAATTAGGCTTAAGAAATCAATCGTTTGCCAATACATTAAAAAAGTGTAGATTGACTTAATATGTATGCAAGACAGTACTTTTCGAAATAGTAAAAAGTGTTTAGACTCGTAAACTTTGAGATATAGGGTTTACGAGTTTATTATTTATCAGTCCTATTGAGAAGTACGAATTTTTTAAAATCGTTAATGGAGAGGTGGATTTGTATGTATATTCCAAAGCACTTTCAAATCGATGATGAAGACGCTATTTATGAAGTTATTAAAGAAAATGGTTTTGCTACACTATTTTCCCAGCATCTGGGGAGTCCCTGTGCAACTCACATACCATTGACCTTGGATAAAGAAAATAAATATTTGTATGGACACTTTGCTCGGCCAAATGAGCAGTGGCAAGACATTGAAAAACAAGAAGTCCTCGCCATCTTTCATGGTCCGCATTGTTATATTTCGCCTTCTTGGTATGAAACGGGGAGAGCGGTTCCTACTTGGAATTACGTTGCTGTTCATGTGTATGGCTATGTAGAGATTCTAGATGGTGAAGAGTTAATGGGGGCTTTACGCGACTTGGTATTAAAGTATGAAAATCAGAAGAGTTCCTATCAATATGATCAGATTGATCCGCAATTCATTAAAGGAATGACTAGGGGACTTGTGGGGTTCAAAATAAAAATTGATAAAATTGAAGCGAAAGCAAAATTAAGTCAAAATCATTCAGTTGAGCGTCTTGAATGTGTGATTCAGCAATTAGAACAATCCAAAAGTGAAGATAGCCGAAAAATTGCTCACCTAATGAAAGAAAATCTTCGAAATAAATCTTAATTACGTGAGGTAAAGTACAAAATAGTATTTATTAACAAATATCAATCCCGCCAATTATAGATATTATTCATGCAAATGATATGTTTTTGAAAGAATTTTTCTTCAGAAGTGGAGAAAAGTTCTTTTTTTTTGCATGAAATTGGCTGTGACCGCGCAATTTAAGAAAGTGATGTGGGCGTAGAAGTGCTGATGAGCACAAGCGCCGGCTGGTTCAGGTAAGGAAAACATGCCTGGCGGAGGCCAGCGTACCTGCCCTCCGGGACGTTGTGTCCAACGCGGAAGGGAGAAGACATTGTATGCGACATAACGAACGGGAAAATTATTTAGTTATTAAAATCATAATTGTCCTTTTGTTTCTTGGGTGCGTGATCTCAGCCGTTCTCAGCTTTTTTCCCGGCAAGCAAACAGAAACAAATGTTCAGACGGTGAATGCAGAGCACCATACGCGCCAGCAGGAACGGATTGAGCATGTCTTTTTCAAAAAGCCTGAATTAAAGGGATATTTTGATAAAGAGCCGAAAGTTGCACATAAATTATTCAAAGGCATTCATTCCATTGACTTTACGTTTGGCGTGCTTCCGGATACCCAGTATTACAGCCGATCCCATCCGGACATTTTTAAACGGATGAATCAGTGGTTTGTCTCCAATCGAGATTCTTTGAATTTAAAATATATCTTTCATTTAGGCGATATCGTTAATAATTTTGATCAGCCTTACCAGTGGAAAACAGCTGATAAAACGATGCGGATTTTAGATGATGCCAAACTTCCATATGGAATTATTACCGGAAACCATGATGTTGGCTTTCAAAAGAATTACAGGCCGTTTTATCATTATTTTGGTGACGATCGCTATATGTGGAATCCATGGTACGGCGGGTCTTATGAGAATAATAAAGGCCATTTTGACCTGATCAATGCCAATGGACAGAAGTACATTATGCTTGGTATGGGCTGGGGCATTGGCGGTCAGGAAATTTCCTGGATGAACCATGTGCTGCATGTATATAGGAAGAGAATCGCAATTCTTTTTGTTCATGATTATCTTGGGAGCTATGGAAAGCGAACCGTTCAGGGACAAATGCTCTTTGAAAAAGTTGTGCAACAAAACCGAAATGTACGCATGGTTATGAATGGACATTCTTATGGTGCGGCGAGGCGTGTTGACGCTATTGATGATAACCGTGATGGAAAACCAGATCGTAAAGTGATGCAGATTTTATCAGACTATCAGTCGGTAAAAGGCGGACAAGGCTACATTCGTGTGATGGGATTTGATCTCACACACGACAAAATCTATGTGCGCACATTCTCTCCTCAAGTCAACCGTACACACGCGTTCAAGAAAAATAAAGACAATTTTACGTTCAGCTTTGATCTTGATCAGGACACAAAAAAGAGCAAGAAAAAGCGTAAAAATAACTAAACACCCAATCGGCAACTTATGAGGGTTTCAGATCGGGTGTTTCATGTACGGAAAAAGCAAAATAAATGTGAATTTATGGTTTGGGGGAAGTGAACGAATCGCTGTTATTTCAGCGAATACGTGTAGCAAACCACGGATTCTACTTGCTTGAATCCTTCGTGAGTATATAACGTCTTTGCGCGTTCATTCTCGCCATTCACGCACAAAATTGTGCTGGAATACCCTTTTTCACAGGCGAAATTCAGTGATGAGCGGAGCAATGCTCTGCCTAAACCTTTGCCTTGGTATTCAGGGATGATCGCCAGCGGTCCAATGTTCATAATTGACGCGTTCTCATACTCATCATCTGCACCTCTGACAATGCCAACAGCCTTGCCGTTATGATAAAGAATTAACATTCCGTTTTCCAAATAATCGCTTTCCGAAATCATTTTTGTCACCATATCAGGAGTGACCGGTGTTTCACTGCCGAGCAGTTTCGCAAATCCCGCATTACGCACCTCTGCCCAGACTGCCTCATCTATTCCCGGACGGAAAGCCTTAATTTCAAAACCTTCTGGTAAGATGACGGGAACTGGATTCACGTTTTTCTTAACCAAAAGAAATGAATAGCGCCACTTGTTAAACTGCAGTTTTTCCATAATGTTGATCAATTCGGTGTTTATCGTTGGAAGAAACAGGGAAAGTTCATCTAATTCATCTGTATGACCGATAATTGCGTTCAATAGCAAACGGTAATTCTCTGCATCCGGCTGCTCTGAATGGAAGATTCTGAAGCGGCCTCTTTTGCTTCTGCGGTAATACTCCTCCATAAGCAGAGAAGCGGCACCGGAAATCGTGCCTTGCTCATTGATCAGCACATAGGTCGGATTTTCTTCATCCGGCTTGAAGTTCGCCAGGTCTTCATCATAAAGAAATGAATCATCGACTTCAGCCCGGTACTTTTTACAATAAGCGATGAAGTCATCCAATCGCTTATTACTCAAGAATTCAATGGTCATTGCGATCCCACCAATCTTTTCCTATACACAATCAGTATAAAGGAAACGGGTAAAAAGAAAAATAGGGTGAACATGCATGCAAATTTCAAAAAAATCCCACATAAACTTAATCATTTATTCAAAAAGTTCAGTTAAGATAGGAGAAAGAAGAGAGGATGAATCCTATGAAAAGAAAAGTAACGTACTTGCAATTGGTGAAAAAAAATCAAGAAGAAATTTGGAAGAACAGCAATGAATTAAACAGGATCGAAACGATCATTGATGAGAGACGGATCTCCGGAATGAAAAAAAGCATCAAAAAATAAGGAACGGATAGCTCATCTGATGAAGAGTCCGGATTATAAAGCAGCAGGGTTTTGAAACATTTACCGAACCTTGCTGTTTTTGCGTTTTAGTGATGAAGAAGAACGTGAATTTAAAAAAAAAAATAATCGAGCTCATGAAGATTCGGGAAAAGTCCATAAGGCGGAAATGTATTCAAGTACAAGAGATGCTGTTGCATGGATTCTGATTTTCAACGATGATAGAAATAGAATTGTTGAAAGAGGGAATAACCATGGGAAAATACTTACGACCCATAACACTGTCGATGGCATTCGCACTTATCTTATTAACTGCTCTTTGCGGTGGACAAAACGCCCTGGCGGCGTCGAAAATTCATACCTACACACTCTATGCGGCGAAACCATTTCGTCAGAGCACACCAGGACTGAGGTACATCCGATATCCGCAAGTTCGCGGCCTCTCGAACCGTGCTGCACAGACAAGAATTAATGATACCTTAAAAAACTTTGCGAAAAAGGTAAACGTAGATAGACAGAAGTTTATAAAAAAGAATCCCCCCGTATTCTAGCGATGGCGGCGTAAGCAAGAGCCAATATGGGCTATCTTACAAGGTACAGTATTTCGCACATGGAAAATTGAGCATTGAATTCAGCGAAAACTCTTACTCTGCCGGCGCAGCCCACGATGCTTCATCATTTAAAACCTTTAATTTTTATACAAAAACTGGTGAAGATGTTTCGCTCAAAGCAAATTTTAAAACCAAATCCGCTTATTACAAGGCGAACAACTATGCCCAATTGTATATGAAGAAGCATAAGAGCTATCCGCTTGCCTTTAGCTTGGGCAACAAAGCAACCATATACGGGCACCCTTATTACTGGACTTCAAATGGACTGAAGATTCAGTTCGGGCAATATGAGGTGGCACCCTTTGCGCTTGGCGCACCAACGCTGTTCATTCCGTCGACGTATTTTAAATAGAATGCATTGATGAATGTAATTAATCAACCACTTTAATTCCAAAGGATGAAATAAGACTTGCCGCTTGGAATTGGTTAATTTTTAGTCCCGTTGCCAAATTGACGTCGATCCGGATCATCGTAAACTCACAGCTGGACAAGTTGATGTCCTTAAGTGCCGTTTCGCTGAAGTCCACACCATCTATATAAGAGCGATCAAAGCTCACTTTTTTCATTTGGACATGCTGGAAGGAGCTTTCATTTAGTTTATTTGATTCGAATTTTACATTGGTGAGTTTTGAGTCTGAAAAATTTACATAGGTCATGAGACAGTCAGAGAACTGTGTATCTTTTACACCGGCTTGAATAAAATTTGTACCCAATAGCTTACATGCGGTAAACGTATCTCGATACAAAATTGCTTTCTCAAAATTAAAGTTGGAGAACTCACAATGGGAAAAGGAGCAGTCCAAAATCTCGGTTTTCGAAAAATCATCAAATAAAAACACACAATTAATAAATTGAGCGCCGCTCAGCAGTTTTCGCTCCTGATTGCTGTCGATTTCACAATTTTTTAATACAGCACCTTCTTCGATTTCTTCAAGAAAAATCGTTTGATTTTCAATAGGCTCGATATGGTTCATATGGGGATTCACCATGCTTTCGTTTTCTATTGCAAAACAAATCATTATTGATCTTAATTTATATTATTTCTCATAATGGATTAAAATTGCTTAAAATAAGCCTAGATCCGTAAGACTGTAAATAGATTGACTTGAAGCATAGGAGCGTATATATGATAAAGAACAGAATCCCGAATCACTACTTACTACTATTTTCGTGGATTGTCGCCATTGTCGCAACAGGAGGCAGTCTCTTTTTTAGTCAAATCATGCATTTGGTTCCGTGTACGCTTTGCTGGTATCAGCGTATTCTGATGTACCCGCTCGTCATCAGTCTCGGTATTGCTTATTTAATGAATGATTTTTCGATTAGAAAATATATTTTGCCGGTCTCATGCTTAGGATTTATCCTTGCCTGCTATCATTATATCATTCAGATGCTGCCCCAATTCAATGCAGTGCGGTTTTGCTCGCCTAGCAATCCGTGCGCAGTGAAAGACTTTTCGATCTTTGGCTTTATCACGATCCCGTTCATGTCCGCAGTTGCTTTTTTGCTGATTACACTAATCATGATGCTGGTCAAGTCTGATTCCGAAGAACTTAAGGCTTCAGGATCAGAATCCGAAATCTCGCTGAGAGGGTAACAAGCGAAGTATCTGATAAAATATGGGATAGCCTCACATCTATTCAAATGAGCATATAAAATGAAAACAGCAAGGTTTCCATTCGAACGAAAACCTTGCTGTTTTCATATTTTTTAGAGACATAGTTAATTCAACAATCTTACCTTTGCGCGGCCAGTCGACTTTTATACTTTGTATGGTGAAAGATATCAAATGGTACCGAATAAAATTACATTTAACCGGTCATCAACTTTTGGCAGATTATTTTATTGTTGCTTAGGCAATGTTACACCTGCATCTTTATAGAGAGCTTTCAGGTAATCTATACCCTGTTTCTTGGCAGTTGGTTTACTTTCAACCAGACCGGTATCCGCATTTAAGTAAAACGGCTTATTTTTCCCATGATTTGTAAAATCAAACATGTTCTCTAGGCTTCCGGCCAAGGTATCAAAGGATTGATCGCCCATTCTCCCTAATTTCCAGTTATCTTCAATGAACCGTAAAATTGAGGATTGGTCAGTTAAAGTATTATCAACGAAATTAGATTTGGCGTATGGAGAGATCACGAGCAGCGGCAGACGTGGACCATAACCGGCACGATCCAAATAAGCACCTAGTTTAACTGTACCCGCTTTCCCCGGGCCATTCAATGCATCGACAACCGGATCATTCGAACCATTGACGATCGGAGGCATCACATGATCGTACCATCCGTCTGAATCATCATAAGCAATGATCACTGCCGTGTCTTTCCATGAAGACAGTTGTTCGAGATTATTAATCGTGTTCGTCAGGAATGTTTGTTCATCAAGAGGGTCGGAGTATTTTGCATGTCCATCTTGATAAGCTGGGGCTTTCAAGAAGCTTACAGAAGGCAAATGTCCTGATTTTGCAGCAGTCCAGAAATCGGTTAAATCATATTGGTGATTCGCCTGATCTGTTTTACCAATCATCGAAGGCTTGGAAGGGGTCAGGTGTTCAGGATTTGCCGTGGATTCATAATATTGGAAGGGTTCATGATGTGGAATATAATCGGTTGATGCCCCACCTGCAACATTAGTATGCTGTTCACTTGATGTGTGAAAACCACCTTCAAACCATCCCCAAGTAATCTTCTTCTGATTGAGCATATCGCCAACATTTTTACCCGTCATCTTAGCTGCTTTTCCAACAGAAGTCTTATCAAAGTATGGGTCTATATCGCCGTACATTGTGTCATTATTAATCTTACTGTCTACTACGCCACTGTTGATTAATTCACCGTTTGCATCGCTATTAGCCGTATAAGAAACCGTTCCATGTGTTTGTCCGGAAATGAGATTCAGAGCGCCTGGTGTTGATGGCCCGAAGGTTGTACCAAAGGAATTATCATTCAATGAATAATGTTGCGCATAATTCCATAACCCCGTGACTGTATTTCCATCATAATAATCCAATACAAGATTATTACCATGGCCGCCAAAATCAACAAACTTATCCATCAATCCACCATCAAATGCTTTCTGTTCATCTGTATAACCGTGATCCATATCAGCTGTGACAGCCTGAGTTCGATCAAGTCTCTGAGGATTCGCTCCATTTGGATTGTTGGTGAGTAGCGAGGAACTCAGCCCATTGACTGTCGGGGTATTCGGCGCAGCATGAAAAGCAGGTTCGCCTTTTGGATTCTGTGCATGAGGATAGGTGCCGAAGTAATGATCAAATGAGACATTTTCCTGGAAAAGGACAACAACATGTTTGATCGGTGTTGTCGTACTCCCTTGATCGCTGACGTAGGATTTGTTAGTGGATTTCGTCATTGACTTTGCGGTCGATATCTGAGCATTCGTCAGCGCAAAGTAACTGCCGGTTGCAACAAGTGTGGCGACCAGAATACCAGCTGTCCATTTTTTCTTTAATTTGAGCTTGATCATTTTTTTATCGTCTCCCAATTAAATATTCTGTCACAATTTGATCATAAACTCAAAAGATTAACTATTGATATCTTTAATGTTTTATGAATGTAAAAAGTA
Source organism: Sporolactobacillus laevolacticus DSM 442 (assembly GCF_000497245.1). Classification (GTDB taxonomy): domain Bacteria; phylum Bacillota; class Bacilli; order Bacillales; family Sporolactobacillaceae; genus Sporolactobacillus; species Sporolactobacillus laevolacticus. The sequence continues at coordinate 183,850 of NZ_AWTC01000013.1, read as the reverse complement.
AACAACGATTAGGAAAGATGGATTAGTCTAGATGGTACTGTTTCCGAGGAAATAAACTCATAATCTATTTATTTAGTCTTATCAATGTCTGGATGAATCACATTTTTATTATTTTTGCAGACAAATGCCCATGAATTAGTTATACTTATAAAACGATATGCGAAAATACGTTCGCTTTACAACCATTTGAGAAAGAAGGATTCATTATGGCATACTGCAAAGTTCGTCAGGCTGACATCTATTATGAAGATAAAGGAGAAGGAACGCCGATTCTCATGATCCACGGCTATACGCCGGATCATCGCTTACTTAGCGGCTGTATGGAACCTATTTTCAATAAAAAAGGTGGATGGCGACGCATCTATATTGATCTTCCCGGCATGGGATTGACAAAAAACTACGCGGCGATTAATAGTTCTGATGATATGCTGGAAGCTGTATTAGCATTTATTCAAGCTGTTCTTCCAAATCAAGACTATTTAATTGTCGGTGAGTCATACGGTGGTTATCTTGAGAGAGGTATCATCGAAAAGCAAAAGGAACACATACTTGGTGCAGCATTCATATGTCCTTGCATTACCCCGCTAAAAGAAGACCGTTCGATAGAGCCGCATCAAGTGATGAAAATCGATAATCAATTTATTTCTCGTTTAAGTAAGGAAGAGTTAGAGGACTTCAAAGCAAATTCAATAGTTCTCGATGAATATAATTGGCTGCGTTACCGTGAAGAAATACTCACAGGTTGCACGATAGCGAATAAGCAGTTTTTGGAAAAGGTGAAAAATAAATACGCATTTTCCTTTAAGATCGATCAATCCGAATTTAACAAACCAAGCTTGTTTCTTTTGGGAAGACAAGACTCTGCGGTTGGCTATAAGGACGCACTTAAAATCATAGACAAATACCCGAGAGGCACCTTTGCTGTAATGGATATAGCCGGTCACAATTTACAAATAGAACAACCTCAGCTCTTTAATTCGCTCATCAGTGAATGGTTGGATCGAGTGGCAGAAACCACGGAATAAAAACTTTTCACAATGTTCTGCAGTGGTCCAGCAACATTTGATGATTGGAGTGTTTTCTTGTGAATAAATATATTGTTATTAAGGACTATCAGTCCTGCTATCCGGACCCAATTGTTCTAAAAAAGGATGAAGAAGTAGTCTATGGAAAAGAAGATACCCAGTACCCAAATTGGATCTTTTGCAAATCAGTAATTTCAGAAAAAGAAGGTTGGGTGCCTAAACAGATCCTAACTTTGCCCGATCTTTATTCACATGCAAAGGTTTTACAAAAAAAGTGGCTTACAGCCACGGATTGAAATCCGTGGCTGTAAGCCATAGTAACTACTAAAATATCCCTAAAATTCTAAATAAAGATATAATAATAGTAACAACTAAGAAAGGAGGATAATCCATTGAAGGGGAAAATGCCAGACAAACAGAAAATCGCAATTAAAGAACGTATGGCTGAAGTTAAAGAACAATTTAAGTATGTATCTGGGTTTCGAGTTCGCGTATATCCAAGTGCACAACAAGCAGATATTATGCGTTTTAACGCAAACACTTCTCGCTATATCTATAACGCCCTTGTTTTTCGCGAATGGAGCACAAAAAAACATGCTAAGTGGCTTAATAATGACAAGCGATTAGATACAAATATGCCGAGTCTTGCAAATGCTGCGTATCAATCTGCCTGGAACAGGTGGCGTAAAGTCAATAACGCCGGAACGCCTAAACCGAAACGTAAAGACAGTTATCGTTTGTCGTACCAAACCAAGAATAGTTACGTTGCTAAAGCACGTATTGCAGGTTACGACATTTTCAATGGATCAAAAGTACGCGTGGTCGATTCGCATCATATCCAGATTCCCAAAGTTAATGTGCTGAAAGCGTCAGCAAACAACATTAAACACTTGCCTCGTGAAAAAGGTATTCGGATTGGCATCACAACAATCAAACAAGAACCTAATGGAAATTGGTTTATTTCTTTTCAAGTGAAATCGGATCATCCATTTAAAGAAAAACTAGTTAAAACAAACAAAGCAGTTGGTATTGACTTAAACCTATCTAATTTCTTAACACAAAGTGATGGCAAGGTCGTCGAAAACCCACATTTCTACAAACGGATCAAAGGTCAAATAGCCAAAGCCCAACGTGTTGTGTCTAAACGAGCAGTACGTGCTAAAAAAGAAAAACGCGCGTTACGTAACAGCAAAAATTATCAAAAAGCACGCCTTCGATTATCTGAACTGCAAAATAAAGTCGCTCGTCAGCGTCTTGACTTTTTACACAATGTTTCGACAACACTCATCAAGAACCACGATGTGGTTGTTTCAGAAGAATTGCGTGGAAAGAATTTGCTTAAAAATCATGCCCTTGCAATGTCCATAAGTGATGTTGGTTGGAGAACGTTAATTAACCAATTGGATTACAAAGCCAAATTATATGGTCGAATATATCTACCAGTCAATCCAGCATACACAACCAAAACATGCCATGTTTGCGGTGAAATTAACCACAATGTCAAGCTTGGTATGGAAGAATGGATGTGTCCTCACTGTTGTACATTTCATATTCGCGATCACAATGCAGCGATCAACATCAAGCGAAAAGGATTGTTGATCCTATCAAAAACAGGTGCCGTAGCAACTTCGGAATCCTAAAATGGCTTTGGTCATTAGCGTGTAAGACCTTACGTACCTTATGCGTAAGGCAGTGCCGTATCTAAGCAAATTGAGAGGGTTAAGTAGACGAATACCAATTTAAGGATGCCAAAAAGACATGGAAAAATCTGAGGATCGTTAACTTGGTACTACTGCACTCAATCCACTGACTTTAGTCAGTGGTAGTTGAGAGGACTATTCGGCTCACGAACTGACCGTTAAAAAAGGCGAGCTGCTGCGTGGATTCAAAAATCTAAACGAGTGGACATACTGTGAAACTAGAGCCGGTGAAAAGGGCTGGATTCCGACAGACCATATAGCTATTAACCGATGATAAATGGCCGCAGTGTATGTGTTTTCTTTGTAATGATTTGAAAATGCATAATGGATGATGATTTTTCAATACGAGGAGATTCGGATTGACTATGAAACTATTGAAATCTGACTTTAATTCAATTAAAACATGGATGCATCGCAACGCCCGCCCATTGGATCTGGCGAGATGGAACTATCATTTTGAAAATGGCTCTGGAGAAAATGTGCTGACTTACTTACAAGCATATCAAAATCAAGATGGTGGTTTTGGTCATGCACTTGAGCCGGACTCTTGGAATCCCAATTCGACACCTATTCAAACCACCACAGCTATAGAAATTCTTGAAGAGATTCATTTTGATGATAAGCAGCATCTATTAATCCAGCAAATACTCAACTTTCTGGAAAGCGGTACTGATTTTGAAGAGGGTAGATGGCAAAACACTGTTTCGTCCAATAACCATTATCCCCATGCTCCATGGTGGCACACGGATTCAGATAGCAATAGCCGAAGGGAATATAACCCAACAGCTATATTGGCGGGATTTATACTAGCATTTTCCGACAAAGGCAGTGATCTTTTTTCAGAAGGCTTTAATCTTTCTCAAGAGCTCTCAAAATCATTTCTACTCCAACCGCAGCTAGACATGCACCCCCTTTTGTGTGTACAACATATGCTTGCATATATCAAAAAGGCAGAGATACAAAACCATTTTGAGTATTACAGTCTATGTAAACTGCTTGATCAGCAAATAACTCACCTAATTAATAGAGACGCAGATCATTGGAACGATTATGGGTGTAGGCCAACTACATTCATTAAATCTCCTGATAATCCTGCTTATAAGGAAAACAAAGAAATTGTTGACCGAGAACTTGATTATCTTCTCAATACAAGAAACGCGGATGGTGTTTGGGATATAACGTGGAAATGGAGCAGCTTTAACAAAGAATTTGCTATAAGTGAAAATTGGTGGAAAGCCAATGTCGTTATTAAAAATACATTGTTGCTTCAAGCTTTTGGAAGATTTGAAGCTTAATTTATATTTACTTAAAAGCGTAATGAGTAAGCTCAAGGAATAAGATTGTGGGCAATTGGATAGAGGAAACCCTTAAAAAAAAATCCAATACAAGTATTGCGCACTGGAGAAATAACAAAAGTATCGATTAAAACATAGGTGTTGATTATTAAAAGAACTTTTTCTAATTCCATTCTACTGTTGAATAACTTTTTACAAAGTTAACAAATTTATTTAAAGAAGTGATCATTTGTTTATCTCCCTTGCGGCTACAAATATATACAGGCCGTCTTATCTCAATATCTTTTACTAGTACTCTACCTACTTCCTTACGTTTCAAATAGTCTATGACTGCAGGTGCTGGAGCCAGCATTGTACCATATCCCGCAATAACAGAATGGATCGATTCATTCAATCCATGAAATTGCAAGCCTACATTGGGAATAGGTACGTTATGAATTTTGCATAAAGAAAAGAGTATTTCTCTTGTTGAACTCCCTTCTTCTCTTAATAAAAAGGGTTCCGACATGATTTCCCTTAATGAAACTTCTTTTCCATCATATTTGTGCCCTTTTGGGACAATAAACCAAAAATCTATATCCATTAAGTGATCACGTTTTATATCCGGGTTATTCCACTCCTCTTTCACTACAAAAGCTATATCAGACTTGAAGTGTAGTAAATTTTCAATAACTTCATTTGAATTACCACAATAAAGGTTTACCTTTACTGAAGGAAAATCGTTCTTGAATTTTGCTAAGCAAGCAGGTAATAAAAAATTAGCTGGTAAATAGGTAGAGGATATTCGCAGTTCTTGCAATTCTCCATGCTTTAGTTGAATCAGCTTATTTTCAATAGCTTTTTCCATATCGAACAAGCTTTCCGCATGTACAACTAAAAATACTCCTTCTTTAGTTAGTTTTATACCTCTGCCTTCTGTTTCTATGAGTTTCAATCCTGTTTCTTTCTCTAAATTTCGTATTTGAACGGTTACAGCCGGCTGACTTATCGAAAGGGCTTCAGCAGCCTTGGTAACACTTTTCATAGCAGCTAATTTAGTAAATATGCGTAAGGCATGAAGATTCATAAATAGATCCCTTTCATAAATTTTATTTATAAATGATAGAAAAACATATATTAGATTTATCAATATTCATTATATATCCTTTTATTAACTGATAAAAAGGAGTTATTTATGAAAAAACAACTCATTACTGTTTTTAACCTTGTTACCATCATTTTTTTTATGAGCTTAGTCTTGTTTTTAGTGAGTACGTTATCCTTTAACAATCATCTTATCGTTCTGTGCTTAATTGGAATTGTGTCTTCATTTGTTGGTACTCTAGCTGGCGGTGGAGGACTCATTACACTTCCAGCTATGATGTTAACGGGTATTCCCATTCAAACAAGCATTGCTACTAATAAATTTTCTTCAGGCATCGCTGCTTTTTCGAGTGTATTCTATCTTATACATCGTAAGCAGCTAAGTAAGAAAACGATAATAAAAAACTTATTTGTGGCATTTATGGGAGGGATTGGAGGAGCGATATTTACAGCTCAAGTTTCAGAAAAAGCAATGAATAAGATTGCATTAATACTCCTATTTTTCGCATTAATCGTTACCCTAAAAAATATTAAATGGACAAAGACGATTCAAGTAGATCAAAATAAATCTTCAGATACAGTTTGGCATTCTTTAGTTCCTTTTTTTATAGCTGCATATGATGGGGGATTCGGTCCTGGCTCTTCTACATTTTGCATTTTATATTACATGAAGAAACAGCATACATATTTTAAAGCTGTCCAACTGACAAGGGTTTTGATTTTTGGTAGTTGTGCAGGAGGATTTATTGTTTATTATCAGACTGGTTTTCTTCAATGGTCCTATGCAGTAGCAATGGCTTTAGGTTCCATTATTGGTTCGCAAATTGGTCTTCTTGTTTTGCCTAAAGTTCCTTTGAAAATAGCTAAGTCATTGCTAATTATAATTATTTGTCTATTGATAACCCAGATGCTTATAAAATAATATAATTCAATCCCAATATAGAAAAATATATGCCAATAAGCGCAAAATAGATGATAGAGTAGAAACCATCTATGGTGACCAATTAGGCTAAATAAAGAAAACAGCAAGGGTTCGAATACACCGAAAACCCTTGCTGTTATCATTTTTATGGAGCATAGGGGGCTCGAACCCCTGACCTTTGCGCTGCCAGCGCAACGCTCTCCCAGCTGAGCTAATGCCCCTTAAAACAAAAAGCTAAGTGGTAAACAAAGATCGTCACAAAAAGCATTGTACAATGCTTTTGCAGGGCAGGTCAAGCATCAGCAAAAGTCATCATAAAAAGGTGCATAAATGGATGTCACAGCTTCGCCAATTTTTATATGGGAAAAGCAAGAAAAGTGCTGAATAGCAATAGTTTCTGATATGAAAACGGATGCAGAAATTCAACCAACTTTGCTATAATGAGGGCAGTTAAGTGATAAACGGAAGGAAGAAATGCCTTCATGAAAGCACAAGATAAAGTATTCGAGGCATTGATTCAGCTCGCTGATGAATCAAAGGCAGGTATTACGGCAACAGAGTTAGCTGAACGTTTGAATCTGAGTCGGCAGGTAACCAGTCATTATCTCACCGGTTTATTGAAAGACGGGCGCGCACAAAAAGCGGGAACAAAACCTGTTTACTGGCACGCAATCACAAATGAGAAAGCAAATCGGACGAAAGAAACGGATGCTTTCCAGAACTTTGTTGGTTATGAGGGTAGTCAGCGTACGATCGTTGAACAATGTAAAGCGGCTGTCAATTATCCGCCAAATGGTTTGCCTCTGATTATTAATGGGAAAAGCGGCGTTGGAAAGAGCTTTCTCGCCAGCCTGATCTTTCGCTATGCTGTGGATCGTGGTGCGGTTGGTCCTGATGCGCCTTTCATAATCTTAAATTGCGCCGATTATGCAAATAACCCTGAATTGCTTTCGACAACATTGTTTGGCTATAAAAAAGGTGCGTTTACAGGAGCGGACAAGGACAAGCAAGGGTTACTCAAACAAGCAGACGGAGGCTATCTGTTCTTTGATGAAATCCATCGACTATCGTTTGAAAACCAGGAAAAGCTCTTTATCTTTATGGATAAAGGCCAATTCCGCCCAATTGGAGAGAATAAAATCTGGCATACAGCGAACGTGCGCCTTATTTTTGCGACAACAGAAGAGAATGATCAAGTATTGCTCGCCACATTCCGAAGAAGAATTCCATTAAAGATTCATATCAGTAATCTGGACGCACGGCCATTCAACGAACGTCTGCGATTGGTGTATCACAGTTTTTTGCAGGAAGCAAAGAAGATTAAGAAAGATATTGATGTGAGCAGTGGAGCTTTAAATCAATTATGTTTTCAGCCGATGGAAGGCAATGTAGGCATGTTAAGAAACATGATTCAATTGAGCTGCGCACACGCGTTTACTGCGCAACAAAGCACAGAAGTCTTGAAGATTGATCATTCCCATCTGCCTCCTGTTAAAAAACAGAGTCAGGAGCATGTTGTCTTTGACCGAGAATTAGCACCCTTGCATATTCGTTATCATGAAGAGACCAAAATTCCTGAGCGTGAGACAACGGATCAGATTAGGCAAAGCACAACGGACTTTTTTTCTCTTTTAGCGGATTACCCGGAAGAAGATTCGGCACGTGATCGATCCGAATTAGTCCTTACATTTAAGAAATTGATGCAATTTATTCGCCAAGGCAAGGAAAATTCATATTTTTTCTTCGATCATATTGGGGCAATTAGAGAGCAATATGGCGCTCATGTTCAATGGTTAAAAGAACGATACGGTGTAAATTGTCCCAATGAAATAATAGATGCTATGTATGATACTTTTGTCTATTTTCAAAGTGTTGAATTAAGTAACTTTGATCATCAGCTGATTAATTGTGTCGCTCGGCTTTTTCCAAAAGCATACTATATCTCTGAGAAACTAGCAGAGAAGAATTCGCTCATTGTTGATGAACGGAGCGATGTTTTGACGCTCATCAATACTTTTTATCTGCAAGAATATGTTGAGGAGAACATCAGGCTGCACGGTCTTATCGTGGCGCATGGGCGGCATACGGCGAGCAGTATTCAGGCGGTCGCCAATCAGCTATGCCATACCTTTGTTTTCGAATCGATTGATATGCCCATGTCCACTGATATTGGCGAAATTATTGAGAAGGTCAAGGATTATTTAAAAAAGACGGACACGAGCGACGGTCTGGTTCTACTGGTGGATATGGGCTCGTTAAATAGGCTGTATTCATCAATTAAAAATCTGCTGAATGGGGATTTGCTGGTTATCAATAATTTGACAACTGCCGTTGCCTTGGACATCGGCATGAAAATGGTTCAAAATATCCCTTTTAAAAAGATCGCCGAGCAAGCGAAGTCCAACTATATTATTGAAGCACGATATTTTGAAGGACTGACGCAAGGAAAAAATATCATCATCTCATGTATGTCCGGAGTTGGTATTTCTAATAAAGTCAAAGAGATGATTGAACACTATATTCCACGGGAGCGACTAGATGTACTCACGATTGAATACAAGGAACTAAGAGATGCGATTGAACGCAATGATGAGTCTTATTTTAAGCAGACGCTTTTTATCATCACGACGACGGAACTGCCTGCTACACTTGATGTGCCAAACATCAACATTTACGAAATACTGGAAGAAAAGGGTAAGAACCATCTTTGGCATGGGTTAAAGTCTTATATCGGTAGGCCGCATTTTGAATTGATGATTCAGGATTTCTTAAAGAACTTTACCATTGAAGGGGTATCGAATCGTCTAAGCTTTTTAAATCCAAATGTCATTATTAATGAAGTGGAGCATGTCATCTCGCTGTATGAAAAGTATTATGAGATACAGCTCGACGGCAAGGTAAAGCTGAATTTGTACATGCACATTGCGCTTATGGTCGAAAGGCTGATTATTACTAAGGAAAATAGCGCACGAGATAATACGAGTGTTCAGCTTTCAGATAAAGAACAGGAATTTACAGCCGTAACCAAAGAGATTTTTCACGACATTGAATCGAAATATAATGTTCGAATCAACGGCTATGAACTTTCCCTACTTTATGAATTGTTGAAACCGTTTATCAAAAAATTACCGATTGAGTGATGATGGGTTTAATAGACCTTTCAAAGTGTTTAAGTTTATATTGGCATGTATTGAATGTGTCTAAAAAAAGGAAGAAAGCAAAATTTATGAACGGTCAATAGGTCACAATTTGGCGTTTTATGGCGTCTGGTGGTCACTATTGATCGTTTTTTATGTGTTTAAAAAAGTTGGCATGAAAGTTGCTTTGTAAAAAGAGAAGGCGAGGTGAAGAAAAATGAAGAAACTATTAGTTGCTTCTCATGGCAACTTTGCCGACGGGGTGAAAAGCAGCTTATCCATTTTAATCGGCAACACCGATTCGATTACTTTTTTAAACGCTTATGTAGATAAAGAAGACGTTGATGAAACACTTGAACACTTTTTTTCTGAATTAGGGGAAGACGATCAGGCAGTAATCTTTACCGATCTCCTCGGCGGCAGTGTGAATCAAAAAGTTACACTGTACGCGCAAAATCATCATGCATTCATCATTGCGGGTTTTAACCTGCCTATTATTCTGGAGGTTCTGCTTATGACAGAGCCTGTGACCAGCGAATCACTGAAGAAGAAGATTGAATCAAGTAGAAATGCGTTGCTGCTTGTGGAACAGAAACTTCCCGATCCATCTGAGGATACAGAAGAAGAATTCTTAAGCTGATGGGTAAGAACGGGGCGCAGGATGTACGTTAGAACAATTAATGAAATGGAGCTGATTTAAATGATCGTAGCATTAAGAGTTGATGAACGGCTGATTCACGGCCAGATTGCAATGACATGGTCAAAGGAATTAAAGGTTAAAGGTATTGTCGTGCCAAATGATGAAGCAGCGGGCAACGAAATGCAGAAAATGGCGCTGAAAATGGCCGTGCCAAGTGAGATCAAAGTATTAATTAAGCCGGTTGAAGAAGCGATTAAGGTGCTGAACAATCCAAAAGCCGCGAGCATGAGAATGTTGGTCATTGTAAAGACGATAAAGGATGCACTCACGATTGTTCAAAATGTTCCCGACATCCAATATGTAAACATCGGAAATGTTGGTAAATCTGTAGGCGGAAACAAAACCGAACTAAGCAGCTTTGTGCTTCTGACGGATGAAGAACTTGAAAATTTGAAAAGACTTGTTGAACTCGAACCAAAGACAGCACTTCAGGTCGTTCCTTCTGCTGAGAAGAAGCTAGCTGCTGATCTGTTGGGACAGTTAAAAAAATAAATGGGCGAGGTGTTTGAATGATGCTGTATGAAGCAATCGTTGTTTCATTGATTGTTATTGCTACTGTCGGCGGAGCTGAACTTCTAGGTTTAACCATGCTTAACCGTCCGATCGTCATTGGGCCATTAGTCGGTCTGGCACTAGGAGATGTCCAGTCCGGGGTGATTATCGGTGCGTCCTTGGAAGCTGTTTTTATGGGTGTTGTCAATATTGGTGGAGCGAGTGCCGCAGAACCAGGACTTGCCACTGCCGTAGGCACTGCTTTCGCAATTAATCTTGGTGGAGGAGCCGCAATCGCCTTACCTTTAGCGATACCCATCGGTATTCTCGGACTTCAAGTGAAAACGCTTTTATATGTTGGTGTTATTGGATTCTTCGCACCTGTATTCGACAGACTTGCTGCAGAGGGAAAAGAACGAGCGATTATAGGGCTGCATTACGGTGCCTGGTGCCTGCAGTGGGGAATTTACGGTTTGCTTCCTTTTATCGGTATTTTGGCAGGTTCCAGTGCGATTAATGCTTTTGTAAAAGCAATTCCTCCGGTAATTATGAATGGACTGAACATTTGCGGAGGCTTGCTTCCGGCAGTAGGTATGGCGATGCTGTTGAAACTGCTTTGGGATAAGAAAATTTACTTGTTCTTCTTCCTTGGTTTTGTTCTTGTCGCTTATTTGAAACTGCCATTAGTTGCTCTGGCTGTTTTAGGCGCTATTATCGCTGTAACAATCGCTCAAAGAGACTATCAGATCAGCCAATTAACGAAAAAAATGGAAAATGCACCGGCTTTGGCCACCCCATCGGGAAGTGTAAATGAAATGGATTCAGAAGAGGAGGACTTTTTTCAATGAGTAAACTGACAAACGTTACTAAAGATGAAAAAAAGATGCTGCGAAAAATGTTCTGGCGTGCGTTTACCTTGTATACAGCTGTTACTCCTGCGAAACAAGGTGCTTCTGGATTCTGTTATTCAATGATGCCTTTTATTGATCATTTCTATAAAAAAGATCCTGAAAAAAAGAAAGAAGCATTGGTCAGACATATGGCCTACTTTAATACGACCATTCCATTGTCTACATTTATTATGGGCATTGCTGCTTCAATGGAAAAACAAAACAGTAAGAACAAAGATTTTGATGCGAATTCAATCAATGCTATTAAATCAAGTCTAATGGGACCGCTTGCCGGCATTGGTGATTCATTTTTCTGGGGGGTACTGCGCGTTATTGCAGCCGGAATTGCAGTAAGCATGGGAAGTACAGGAAATATTCTTGCACCAATCGTTTTCCTGCTCATCTTTAATATTCCAACAATTTTAGTGCGCTATTATGGAACTTTTCTCGGTTACACACTGGGATCGACGTATATTGAACGTGTTTATCAAAGCGGATTGATTCATATTTTGACAAAGGCGGCAGGCATTGTCGGATTGATCATGGTCGGAGGAATGTCTAGCCAGATGGTTAAGTTTCAGACGAAGATATCCATGAGTATGCAAGGAGCTTCAGTTCTGAAACTGCAAAATATGCTGGATCAAATTTTTGTTGGCATCGTACCGCTTCTTTTGACATTGCTCTGTTTCTATTTGCTCAATAAAAAAGTCAGCATCAATTACCTGATTTTTGGTGTTATCGGTTTGAGTATTCTGCTTTCAGTATTACAAATTGCGTAAATCAAAGCTAATTATGATCGATGAAAGGAAGATAGATGATGAGTGACTGGTGGAAGAAAGCTGTTATCTATCAAGTGTATCCGCGTAGCTTCAAGGACAGTAATGGCGACGGATGGGGCGATTTAAAAGGAATCATTGACAAGCTTGACTATTTACAACTACTGGGTGTAGATGCACTTTGGATCAGCCCCGTTTATGATTCCCCGCAGGATGATAATGGGTATGACATCCGTGATTATCGCAAGATCTATGATCGGTTCGGATCGAATGCGGACATGGAACGGTTAATTGGTGAAGCGCATAAGCGACAGATCAAGATTATCATGGATCTGGTGGCCAATCATACATCGGATGAACATCTATGGTTTCAAGAAAGTAAAAAATCCAAGGATAACCTGTTCAGTGATTACTATATCTGGAAGGATCCAAAGCCGGATGGCAGCGCACCAAATAACTGGGGCTCTCACTTTGGTGGTTCTGCCTGGGAATATGTACCGGAACGCGGTCAGTACTATCTCCATTACTATACGAAGAAGCAGCCGGATTTGAATTGGGAAAATGAAAAGGTTCGTCAAGAAATCTACGATTTGATGCAGTTCTGGATTGATAAAGGTGTAGATGGCTGGCGAATGGATGTCATCGCCGAAATCTCCAAATACACAGATTTTCCAGACTATGAGCCTCAATCTGGCAAAGAATTCATCGTTGGTTCTATGCATAGAAATGGTCCGCGCTTGCATGAATTTATACAAGAAATGAATCGTGCGGTGCTGGCTCCTAACGATTGCATGACCGTAGGCGAAGCACCTGGATCTAATGCGGAGATTGCCAAACTTTTTACTAATCCTAAACGCCAAGAGCTCAACATGATCTTCACTTTTGAACATGTTGAACTTGACCGCGTTCCAGGATCTCCAAACCGCAAATGGGCACTCCGGCCGTTTATTTTCACTGAATTGAAACAGGTGCTCTCAAACTGGCAGGACACGCTGCACGGATGCGGCTGGAATGCACTGTACTTTGAAAATCATGATCGTCCGAGAATCATTTCACGGTGGGGTAATGACACAACATACCGAAAAGAATGTGCTAAAGCATTTGCAACTGTGCTTCATGGAATGCAGGGCACACCATATGTTTATCAAGGCGAAGAAATCGGAATGGTTAATGCCCATTATGAGCTTAATGAATATGATGATGTCGAAATTAAAAATGCCTATAAGGAATACGTGATTAAGAATAAATCAATATCTGAAGAAGTGTTTAAGAAGGCGGTTTGGCAGGTTGGACGTGACAATGCGCGAACACCAATGCAATGGAGTGCCGGTGAAGAAGCCGGTTTTACAACCGGTGAGCCATGTTTGAAGGTCAATCCGCGTTTTCCGGAGATCAATGTGGACGAAGCGCTTGCCGATCAAGATTCCATTTTCTATTATTACAAGAAGCTGATTGATCTACGTCATCATGAACCGATTCTGACCGAGGGAACTTATCAATTATTATTGAAGGATGATCCACAGCTTTTCGTATATGAACGTGTCTACCAGGATCAAAAATGGCTGGTCGTTGCTAACTTTTGGGAGGACACTGTTGAAGCGAACCCAATTGCGCCTTTCATTTATGATCAATGGGAGGCTGTGATCAGCAACTATTCTGATGCTGACCCGCATGCACCATTAAAACCTTACGAAGCGTTCATTATTCGTAAAATTGGATGAACGAAAGAGACTCTGTACGATGCCAGTACTTAAAAGTATTGGTGCTGTACAGAGTCTTTAATTTCAATATAGAGGTGAATCAGGAATCAAGATTAACAAGCAGGAGCGTTTCCTTTGATCCATTCGCTTTGTACGTATCACTGCATCTATTAAAACCCCATGATCGAAAACGATTCTTCGTTTTTCGCCATGGGGTTCTGATCAACCATTCATTCTTACTTCTTCAATATGCTGAACCACTTTCAAATACGAAACATTGAGAGAAACAAAAATCGCTAAATAATCGATCATTAGGCTTATTGCGATTCCGTAGATCCCCAGTTGAAACGCAAAGGTCAGAATGAGCATAAGAATTAAGGCGGCTGCATGAATGATAAAGGTAATGATCAGAACGTAGGTACTTCGTCCGACCGATTGCATGGCCGCTTTGAAAATCTCGAACAACGGGTTGAACAGATTCGCAAGCCAAAGAACAAGAAAAATGCTCGATGAATAGGTGACGAGATTTTGATTATTTGTGATCAATCCGGCAAGAGGCACTCTAAATTCGTAAAAGAGGAAGCCGGCTAAAGCGAATAGCGCCATCGTCAGGACAGCAGCGACTTTTGGATAGTCAACTAGATCGGTTGCATGGCCTGAGCCATGACTCTCACTGACTAGTGTTAACAATGCTGAACTGTACATGAATGCGGGAATTAATCCGATTTGCAGGAACTGTCCTACAAGTAAATATCCTGATAACACAAGTGGACTCAGGTGGGCAAGCATCGCATTAAGTGCGATGACAAACAGACTTCCTTGAAGGAGCTCTTGCCCCATTAAGGGCAGACTTTTACCTGCTATGAACAGAACTTTGTTTGGGTGCATAGCGAGTGCTAATTGGATGTCCTTTCTTAGAATAAAAGCATAAATGAGGACATCCAGACAAAGCGTGACCGTACTTGAGAGTGCTGCGCCACTTACCCCTAATCGAGGGAAGCCGAATTTTCCGAAAATCAGCATATAATTTAATCCTGTATGAAGTAAGGTGGTCGTTGTTGAAACAATCAAGATCCATTGGGTACGTTTTTTTATTTTCAAGCAGTTCGTGAGGGTAAAAATTACGAGCTGAAGGAACAGGTATCCGCTCATCAGAGACAGATAAGTCGTTCCGTTGCGAAGTGCTGATCCGGAAAATCCGTAAATTGTTCTCAAAAGTGGATCTTTGCACAAGAAACAGAGCACGCCAAAGCTTAGTCCGAGCAGCAAATCGAGAATGAGTGACGATGAAAGGCAATTGAGATACTTGTCCTGCCGGTGTTCACCAATCGCTTTGGAACCATAGATATTAAGCGTAATGGCAATGGCGCCAACAATGCCCGCGATGGTATACAAGAAATTGCCCACCGCACCGACCGACGCATAGGCGGATACGGAAAGATGACCGACCATAGCCTGGTCGATCAGTTCTATAGATAAGCCGAAAATCGAGTTGGCAATTAAAGGAACCGCCAATTGGTTAAGCGGCTTGATATGCAGTTGAAAAGTATTTGTCATTCAGAGGACTCCAATTTGATTATGATTTCCCATCAGCTTCCGCAAAAGTCGACGGGAAAACATACTGTGCTTCACCCATGGTGAATCACCTCCTAAATTTTTTAAGAGTCTGTTCAAAAAGGAGGACAAAAAGGGCCGAGAAGGTCAAGGAAACGCCGTTTCGAGCACCAGAGCGTATGCAAACAATATGTGAGGAGCGGAGAAACAAGTTGACACAGAGATTCGACAGCAATTTTTCCCGGACTTTTTGAACACCTTCTTAAGTGAAAATACTCATTCATCTTATATCTATTCTGTAAGCCATACTACCAACTTTCTCACAGCTTATATGAAATTTCTAATCTTCTTATTTTACTGAGACGTAAATGGAACTCAACTGTAATCTGCTCACAGTTGAGTTCGTACATGGGATTCGCTACACTTTAAACAGTGGCTATGTTAGTGCTAGATTATTTACTCGGTTAATTGGAGTGCATGGAGCAGAAGTCAACAGGAAATTCAACAAAGCCTAAACAATAAAGTATATTGATGGAAAAAATTAGCTCACTAGCAATCTGTCAATGGGAGGCCATTCGATGAACCACATGCGTGATAAAATCTGTCTTTTATTTATGGCAATCCTTCTGCTGATCCCATCAGGAAACGCAGCAGCGGCTAGCGGTCCTGTTCTGATCAGTAATGAATCCGCAAACGGTTATCAAGCAGAAAATTCAGGTGCTTTCCGTGTCAATAATAAGAGTTACGTGAAAAGTAGAAAGATACAAAGATCCGCTTATCGTCTCGATGAGGTCAAGCCGCTGGTAAAACAGGATCAACCAAAGCTTTCACAGCAGCCCAAGCAACAGAAAAAAAGTGTCAAAGTGGGTATAAGGAAAAAGTTCTGGGTTTCTAACTTGTCGAATGACAAAAGGTATCAAATAACAGCTGTACTCAAATACGTTGGCAAGCATACAAAAGTCTGGGTTAATGGCAGCCAGCTCTCAAATAGGAGCGCAAAAACCTTAGGAGAGAAGTTTGACAAAACAATTTTTCCACTGGACAAACGATACTTTGGTGCTCCCTCAGATGTTGATCACGACGGAAAAGTCAATTTGCTTTGCTTTGATATTAAGGATGGGTCTGCTGAACAGGATGGCGGTTTTGCATCCGGCTATTTTGATCCGAACGACCTTTATGCCGTAAAGAAATCAAATTATAGTGAGCTTCTCTATGTTGATACCTATCCTTCCTTGGGTTTGCGTAAGAATAAAAAAGTATCGATGGCCTATTCCACGCTCGTTCATGAATTTCAGCATTTAATTAATTACAACCAAAGTGTATTGGTTGAGAAGCATGATGAGATGGACACATGGCTGGATGAAGGGCTGTCCCTTGCGGCAGAGCAGCTGCTTTCCGGAAAACCTCTGAATGACAGAATAGACTATTACAATGAAGCTTCATCAATCAGTAACGGAAAATCACTTCTCTACTGGGATGATTTTGGTGATAATTTAGCTAATTATTCACTCTCCTATTTGTTTATCCAATATTTGGCAATTCAATGCGGCCATCCGGAAGACTTGTACAAACGAATCATTCAGGACAAACATAATGATTACAAAGCAATTCAAGATGTTATTCATCACTATATCAGTCCGCAGCTTTCTTTTGGCAGCTTCCTGAGTAATTTTCGCAAAGCGCTTTACCTGAATCAAAGTTCAGGTCCGTATGGATTTCATGGAGAAACTGGTTTTCAGGACTTGAAACCTAAATTATATACTGGGAAGACACAAGATCCTAATCTCAAAGGCGGCGGTGCCATTGTCACTGACAATCTTTCAGCCTTGCCTGATGAAAAAGGCGCAGATATCACGTTTACGAATCTGTCTGAACGACAGGAAGACAAGGAAGCACCGGAAAAGCCTCAGGTTCAAACGGTTGGTGAAAAGGATACGGTGATCAGTGGATCAACCGAACCGGGTGCCGCGCTCATCGTCACAAAAGACGGGCACATGTTCATAAAGGGTGCTGCGGACAATTCCGGACAATTCCATTTTACAATTGAACAACAGAAGGCAGGAACGGTATTCGCCATTTTTGCGGTGGACGCGTCAGGCAATGCCGGACGAGCAAAAAAAATAACCGTTGCTGATCAGACACCACCGGAAAAACCGGTCATTCGCAGTTTTTATCATGGGCAGATAATGATTCATGGGGCATCTGAACCGGCTGCTTTTGTAACGATTCTATTAGGTGATAAAGTACTTGGTTCAGCACATGCAAACAGTAAAGGCATTTTTACAATTAAAATTAGAAAGATACAGAAGTCTGGAACAAAATTGGCAGCTTATGCAAGAGATAAGGCGGGAAACCTGAGCCCGCAACAGTTCTTTACTGTATTGAAGTGACTATTTTATTAGGTGTAGAAGTGCGTGTCACTTCACATGAAAAAAATGACGGAAAATTCATTCTTTTAAAAATTGAATGATTCGGTTGTGATAATGGAAAAAGGGGTAAAGATAATAGAAAAGGTATTGGTGACTGTGTGATAAGGATGGGGTGAATAATTTGATTTGGTTTTCAAGTGACGCTGAGCGTGCTCTGAAAGAGTTGGACGTAGATCGCACACATGGGTTATCGGCGGAGCAAGCGAATTCAAGGCTTGAGCAATATGGGGAGAACAAATTAAAGGGAAAACCTAAAAAGAATGTGTTGGTCTTATTTTTTGCGCAGTTAAAAGATATGCTGATCTATGTTTTGCTCGGGGCTGCGGTGATTACGCTGCTTATCGGGGAATATACAGATTCGATCATCATCTTGCTCGTTGTTATCTTAAATGCTGTGATTGGCGTCTTTCAGGAATATAAAGCAGAAAAGGCTATTGAAGCCCTTCAAAAAATGACGACACCGAAAGCGCTTGTCCGGCGTGACGGCGAGGTTATTGAAATTGATTCAAAAATGATTGTACCGGGTGACATCGTTGTGCTTGACGCCGGACGCTACATACCCGCAGATCTACGCTTGATTGAAAGTGTCAACTTGCAGATCGAAGAGTCGGCGCTGACAGGAGAATCCGTACCTTCTGAAAAGAATGCCGCCCGCGTCTTTGAAGATCCGAAAACACCGCTTGGTGATCTGGCCAACATGGCGTTCATGTCTACATTGGTCACTTACGGCCGAGCCGAGGGTGTTGTGGTTGGCACCGGAATGAACACGGAAATTGGCAAAATCGCTAAAGGGCTTGAAGAGCATCAAACGGATATGACACCGCTGCAGAAACGGCTGGCGGAGCTCGGGAAAGTTCTGGGCTATATTGCGATTGCCATTTGTGCACTGATTTTTATTGTTGCCTTGATTCAGAAGAGGGACCTCTTTGAGATGTTCCTGACCGCGATTAGTCTGGCCGTTGCTGCAATTCCCGAAGGCTTGCCGGCAATTGTTGCGATTGTCCTCGCACTCGGTGTCACGAGAATGTCTCGGATTAACGCGATCGTTAAACGGCTGCCGGCTGTTGAAACGTTGGGGTCCGTAAATATTATTTGTTCGGATAAGACAGGTACACTGACGCAAAACAAAATGACTGTGCTTCATCTTTATACGCAGCGTAATTTTCTGGATGTGCCAAGTGAAGGTACAGCGACTGCGACCGAAGGTACCCAAAAGAAGTTGATACAGACCTTGGTGCTTTGTACGGACGCGACACTTGTCGATGGGGAAAGTACCGGTGATCCAACTGAAATCGCCTTGCTTGAGCTTGGCGAGAAATACCATTCATCGAAAAAAACGTTGGAAGACGGGCATGAACGGGTTGCGGAAAAACCGTTTGATTCGGATCGGAAGCTGATGTCGACACTGAATAAGGAAGGAAGCCACTACCGTCTGCACACCAAAGGCGCATTTGACAGTATTCTGAAAATCGCGACGCATGCGTTGGTTGAGGGGAAGAAAATTCCCCTGACTGATGAGATCAAAGCAGATTATTTGGGGGCAGCCAAAGAAATGTCTGATCAGGCGCTTCGTGTACTTGGGGCGGCTTATAAAGATACCGATGAAATCATTGATCCGGATGACATGGAAAAAGATCTTATAGTACTCGGATTGGTTGGCATGATCGATCCTCCGCGGCTTGAAGTGAAGGACGCCATTCATGAAGCAAAACGGGCGGGCATTAGGCCGGTCATGATTACAGGAGATCATCAGCATACGGCCGCTGCCATTGCCATGGAACTCGGCATGGCGACCTCACTTGAGCAAACCATCTCCGGCAGTGAGATTGACGCTTTACCTGATGAAGAGCTCTCTGCGAAAATTGATCAATACCGCGTGTTTTCTCGTGTTTCTCCGGAACACAAGGTGAAAATTGTAAAGGCTTTTCAATCACATGGGAATATCGTTTCAATGACTGGTGATGGCGTCAATGATGCGCCATCTCTGAAAAATGCAGATATTGGTGTAGCAATGGGGATCACCGGAACGGATGTCTCAAAAGGCGCTAGCGATATGATCCTGACGGATGACAACTTTACAACGATCGTTTCTGCGATTGAAGAAGGGCGAAATATCTATAACAATATTAAGAAAGCAGTCGTTTTTCTGCTTTCCTGCAACTTAGGTGAAATTGTTGCTATTCTTGCTTCCGTTCTCTTTTATTGGCCGGTGCCGCTCCTGCCCACTCAAATTCTGTGGATCAATCTCATCACAGACACCTTCCCAGCGATTGCCCTTGGTGTTGATCCTGGAGATAAAGATGTCATGAAAAGGCCTCCGCGAAATCCAAAGGAAAGCTTCTTTGCAGGCGGTGCCGCAACTCGCGCCATCATCGGCGGGTTGTTAATCGGTATTCTTACTTTGACTGCGTTTTACTTTGGGCTTAGTGAACACGGCTATCAGCTTGGATCCAAGTTAATTCCGCAAGATGTGCTCACTTATGCGGAAACAATGGCTTTTGTTGTACTCGCTGTCTCCCAGCTCTTTTATGCGCTGTCCATGAGGAGCGCAACGCATACCATTTTCCGAGTAGGCTTGTTTTCGAATAAATATTTGATCGGCGCAATCTTGCTAGGGATTATCCTGCAATTTATTGTCATTTCCGTACCGTTTCTGGCATCCGCTTTCCATGTCCAGATGCTGTCGCTGCGTGACTGGATGATTGTAATTGGATTTGGTCTGGTTCCACTTGTCGTGAACGAAATTATTAAGGGTGGCTTCAGAATGAGAAGCAGAGAAGAATAAAGGCATATTAAGAAGCAGCACTGGATTCGGTTCAGGATCCGTGCTGCTTTTTTAACTTTACCGCTTTTCCGATCGCGCCCATTGTGCAATTTGCCGGATCTCTTCCGGTGTTGTCCGGCAGCATCCGCCGATCAGCGAAGCACCTGTATGAAACCATGCTTTGGATGCGGACCCGAAGTCTTGTCTTGTTTCGGAATCCTGCCATGTTTTGGTTACAGGATCATAGATTTCGCCTGAATTCGGGTACACGAGAATCGGTTTGTCAGTTACCTGCTTTATCTGTTCGATAGCAGGCAGGACCATTGCCGTAGCTATACAGTTAACACCAATCGCCGCGATTTGTGGCGAGGTGTTGAAGTAAGCGGCTGCATCCAAAAGCGGGGTGCCGTCGCAAAGATGCTGCTCATCACCCAGACTGAACGAAAGCCAAGCTTCATCATCTGGAAATTCGTCTTCGAGTACTTTGGCTAGAACTTGGGTTTCGTGAAAATTGGGCATGGTTTCAAACGCGAATACATCAGCACCTGCATGCTTTACAAGTTGCATCCTGGGCAAATGAAATGCCTTATATTCGGCATCAGAAAGCGAATAGTTCCCTGTATATTCCGATCCGTCTGCAAGATAGGCGCCGTAAGGGCCAATGCTTCCGGCAATTAAAGGGAAGGGGCGAATTTTCTGCTGTTCAGGTGATAGGCTGTCCCAAAATTCTGCTCTTGCTCTTACTGCAATCGTCACAGCCTTCCCAATTAACTCTTCCGCTTCTCTCTTCGTGTACGCGCATTGTTGAAATCCGGGGATTGTCGCTTGGTAAGTGTTCGTTGTCGCTACATCAGCCCCGGCTCTGAAATAATCCAGATGAACTTTTTTCATGCTGTCAGGGTGTTCACGAATTGCGGCAGCCGACCAGAGTTTGTTGTTTATTGAAATGCCTTGTTTTTCAATCTCCGTTGCGATTGCACCATCAAGAATGATTGGTCGAAAACGATGGAGAATGTCACGGATCCTTTGTTTTTTCATTCCGGTCCTTCTTTCTGCACTTCTTGTTGAAAAAGCGGTTAGGTTATAAAACAGTGTTGTTAAGGTTCAGTGTACGATTGCGCGATAAAGCCGGTCAACACCTTCTTCAATTTTTTCAACAGATAGATTTGCGAAACCAAGGATGAATGCGGGCTTTTGATAAATGTACGGTCCATCCAGACAGTAAGGCTCCATGTTGTACAATTCCAACTTCTCCTTTGCGGCACGGACCATGATTTCGTCAACGGGTCGATGTGTATCAAATTCAGCCGTAAAATGGAGCCCGGCATTTGCACCATGCATTTTAATTGATGCTCCAAAACGTTTTTTTAGCTCGCCGATAAGCTTTTTTTGACGCTCTACATACACCTGTTTCATGTGTTTGATGTGTTTACGGTATTCGCCGGAGTCAATAAATTGTTTTAATGTCAGCTGCCCTAAAGCGTTGCTGGTTGACATGATGAAACTGCACTTTTCTCTATATTTTTTGAGAAGCTTTTGGGGGAGGATCATATAACTGATGCGCAACCCCGGGAGCAGAGATTTTGAAAAAGTGCCAAAATAAATCACTCGATCATAGCTGTCCAGACCTTGAAGCGAAGGGATTGTATCACTCGCGTATTTAAACTCACTATCATAATCATCCTCAATAATGTAACGATCTTCTTTTTGCGCAGCCCAATTTAATAGCTGGATCCGTCTAGAAATCGGCATGACGACACCTGAAGGAAATTGGTGGGAAGGAGTGACGTACACTACATTCGGATTGACTTGTTTCAAGAGGTCGAAAGAAATACCTTTTCTGTCCAGTGGAATGGTTTGAAGCCGGGCATGCTCCATTTTAAGCAATTCATAGATTCGCCGGTATCCTGGATTTTCCACCGCGTACAATGCGTTTTCAGGAAATAAGTTGCGTAAGAGGTATATAAGAAATTGGGTGCCTCCTCCCAAAACAATTTGTTCCGGAAAACATGTGACACCACGAGCGATTGAAAGAAACCGCGCAATGGTCTCGCGAACGGCATAAATGCCTTGCGGAAAGCGGGAAGAATCATCATTTAATTCCAATCGGCTAAGCTTAAGTGCCTTATGTTCACAGGCGAACCAGCTGTCAAATGGAAAAATAGAACGATCAACTGACATATGTGAAAAGGAAATCCAATTTTTCTTTGAATCCTGCTCCTCGATGAGATCAAGATCAAGGGTCTTTGGTACACTCTGCGACAAAGGAATAGTATCCAGCTTTTCAACAAAAAAGCCGCTTCGCTCTACCGCATAAATATAGCCTTCCTCAAGAAGCTGCTGATAGGCACTGTTAACTGAATTGACGCTTACGCGTAAGGTTTTCGATAGTTCGCGTTTTGAAGGTAATTTTTCATGTGGCAAGAAATGATGCAGCAGAATCTCTCGTTTCAATTGTTTATAAATTTGCCTGTAGATATAGTCTTTTTTAGCATCAGGTTTAATGTTTAATGAGATCATAGGTACCTCTGATACCATAATTATTTGAATTTTGATACTATACATAATACCAAAAAATTAGCAAAATATCTATTAAAGGAGTGAGAGAAAAAATGGGTAAGGAACTTTTGGAAGGAAATCTGACAGAAGAATGGCAGGCGAAACGCGATCGCTATGTGGCATCGGCGGTCGGAAACGGCAATCGTCATCTTGCGACGAAAGCGGAAGGGGCAGTGATTACAGATATTGATGGGAATGAATTTATCGACTTTGCAGGGGCGATCGGTGTCCAAAATGTCGGTCATCGTCATCCTAAAGTGCTTGAAGCGGTAAAGAAGCAGCTGGATCAATACATTCATCCCGGATTCAATGTTATTATGTATCCTGAGTACATTGAGCTTTGTGAGAAGCTATGCGAGGTCGCGCCGGGCAATTTTGCGAAAAAAGCGATTTTGTTAAATTCCGGGGCGGAAGCTGTTGAAAATGCAGTAAAGATCGCTAGAAGTTATACAGGCCGTCAAGCGGTCGTCACCTTTGATCGCGCCTTCCATGGACGGACGAATTTAACGATGGGCATGACGAGTAAGGTTAAACCTTATAAGATGGGCTTTGGACCATTTGCACCGGAGACTTATCAGGCACCTTATCCTTATTACTATCGCAAACCGGAAGGCATGACTGATGAGGAATATGATGTAGAAATCATCGAACAGTTCAATTATTTCTTCCTGAGCAATGTCGCGCCGGAAATGGTCGCATGTCTTGTTATGGAACCTGTTCAAGGCGAAGGCGGGTTTATTATTCCGTCGAAGCGTTTTGTGACTTATGTTCGCGATTTCTGTACAGAGCATGGGATTGTTTTTATAGCGGATGAAATTCAGGCAGGTTTTGCTCGAACCGGAAAAATGTTCGCCATTGAAAATTTCGATGTTACACCGGATCTGATGACGGTTTCTAAATCATTAGCGGCAGGATTCCCATTAAGCGGTGTTGTGGGCAAAGCAGAGATGATTGACGCATGCAAGCTTAATGGCTCTTTGGGTGGAACCTACTGCGGTAGCCCAATTGCCTGCGCAGCAGCACTGGCCGTGCTCGACATTATTAAAGACGAGCATCTTACAGAACAGGCGGAGAAGATTGGTACAGTTATTGAGGAACGTGCGAAAGAATGGGCAAAAACATACACGTTCATTGGTGATATTAGACGGCTCGGTGCAATGGCGGCGATTGAATTCGTAAAAGACAAACAAACAAAAGAGCCGAATAAGGAACGGACAAGTAAGGTCGTCGCTTATGCCAATCAGCATGGTCTGCTTCTTCTGAATGCAGGTTTAAAGGGGAATTGCATTCGCTTCTTATCACCATTGACAATTAAAGATGAAGAGCTTGCAAAAGGATTAGCTATTATTGAAGAAGCACTTGAGTTTGCTAAATGATCGAATTTTTTTGGAAGGACAAGTATTCCCATAGGCTGACTCTAGCTTTTTATTCGTGAAGCTAGTAGAATTCTATTCATAAATAACTGAAAATTTCATTTAGTCTTATGATTTTATAAATTCATCCATATAAGGGGGCACTTTTCATGAAACGTTGGTTTATGTCTGCACTGATTCTCGTTTTACTTGTCGGTATTCTCTCCGCCTGCGGTTCGAGCAATTCAAGTTCAGGAAGTTCATCCGGTAAAACTACCGATACGTTAGCAGCCGCAAAGAAAAAAGGCGTGCTGGTTGTCGGCTCCTCAAATGACGCGCCGTTTGCGTTTATTGATCAGAAAACGAAAAAGTTTTCCGGCATTGACGCTGAGATTATCAAAGAAGTAGCCAGACGTCTCGGAATTCCCAAAGTAGAAATGAAGCAAACCAAATTCGAAAACCTCCTTCTGGAATTGAATAATAAGAATGTGGATCTTGTAACAGACGGCATGTACATTAATCCGCAAAGACAAAAGATCGCGAAGTTTACAACAGTATGGTATACAGAAGGCGAAGCGTTTATCATCCCGAAAAATTCTCCGATTAAAAGCGTTGACGACTTGAAAGACAAGGTAGTCGGTGCTCAGAAAGGGACTGCATTCTTTGATTTCGCGAACAAGCTGAAAAAAGAAGGGAAAATTAAACAAGTCAATGTATTTGGCTCTCAAGCAGATTTACTTCTTGCTGCGAACACGGGCAAAATCGATGCTTTGGTTACTGATGGAGCAGTTGCGGCATACAGCTTGAAACAGGATCCTTCCTTGAAATTAAAAATGCTTGATCCATATACACCACAGGCTTCCGGTGTGATTGGAGCAGCGGCAAGAAAAAGCGATACGAAATTAGTCAACGCGATCAATAAGCAAATAAATATCTTAAAAGAAAACGGGTTTATCAAAAAAGCTTTGAAGAAATACGGAATGCCTGATAATTATTACGTGCCTGTTCAAAAGTGATGAATGTTGAATCAGAGTTATTCTTTCCTAAAGAGAACTCTGATTTCTGCTATTGTCAGAGGAAAACGATGGTGAAGGTCAATCCTGAAAACTAAGAGAGTCTGTTCAAAAAGGAGGACAAAAAGGGCCGAGGGCAGGCAGAACGCCACGTCCTATGGCATGCGTGACACTAGCTCGTCCTGAGCGTCGAAGATCAAGGAAACGCAGTTTCGAGCACCGGAGCGTACTTCTACAGGATGTAGTGACTTCGACGTTACTCACAGGACGTGAGTGTAATTAGTCGAAGATCCCCCTGTAATACGTGAGGAGCGTAGAAGCAAGTTGACACAGAACTTCCGCAGGATGCGGTGACTTCTGCGTTATGCACAGGACGTGCATGTAATTAGCAGAAGATCCTTCTTAACCTTTTTCCCGGACTTTTTGAACATCCTCTAAGAGAATCGTTTGATTAATGAGGTGTATTGAATGGATATTCTGAATCATTTAGATTTTGCTACTGCCTTCAGAGAACTTTCGCCTGAATTAGGACAAGGATTGCTGATTGCGCTTGAGGCGACGCTTGGTGGATTCTTACTCGCGGTTATTTTAAGCGTGCTAATCGCTGTCGGCCGTTTATCAAATTCAAAAATAATAAGAGGAATCTTGGTTGTCATCCTGGAGATTGTGAGAGGCACACCTTTGCTTGTTCAACTCGTCTACATGTTTTATGTTGCGCCGCTGCTCATTTCCCTTGTTGTTCAGTTCATGATCCCGGGTTATCAATTCCAGCTGAATCCACTGCTTGCAGGGATACTCGGACTGGGAATCAACTATGGATGTTATTTGTCTGAAGTGGTGCGCGCGTCCATCCTGTCGATTGACAAGGGGCAGACTGAGGCAGCCCTTGCGCTCGGCTATACACATCGTCAGGCATTGTGGTCGATTGTCATCCCGCAGGCGACAAGGCAAGCCATCCCGGTATTTGGAAACTACTTGATCATGATGATTAAAGACACGTCGCTGCTCGCTTTCATCACGGTTAATGAATTGCTGCTCCGCACGCAGGCCTATGCTTCGCAGACCTTTTTAACCATTGAATCTTATACTATACTTGCGATCGCTTATTTAATTCTAAGCCTACCGCTGTCTCAAGTTGTACGTCTGTTAGAGAAGAGGTTGTCCACACATGTCTAAACCGATGATTGAAGTCGCTCAATTGCATAAATCCTTTGGTGTTCATGAAATTTTGAAAGGCATTGATCTGACTGTCCATCAAGGCGAAATTGTGGTCATAATTGGACCTTCCGGATCAGGAAAATCAACATTGCTTCGATGTCTGAATTGCTTGGAATTGCCATCCTCAGGCACGGTGAAGGTCGAAGGAACGAGCTTTTCGGATGAATCCGGCCGCTATAATGAGAAACGTGTCGCTAGGCTTCGAACGGAGATTGGCATGGTGTTTCAAGGCTTTAATCTGTTCCCGATGATGACGGCCATTCAAAATGTTATGGCGGCTCAGATTAAGATTAGGAAAAAATCGGCAGAAGAAGCAAAAAAGACGGCAGAGAAATATTTAACTAAAGTAGGCCTTGCTGAACGGATGAATCATTACCCGAACCAGCTTTCAGGCGGACAGAAACAACGAGTCGCAATTGCCCGGGCGCTAGCTATGGAACCGAATATCATGCTTTTTGATGAAGCGACATCGGCTTTGGATCCTGAATTGGTCGGTGAAGTACTCAAGGTTATCCGCGAACTGGCGGATGAAGGAATGACAATGGTTCTTGTTACGCACGAAATGCGCTTTGCTGAGGAAGTCGGCGACCGGATCATCTTTATGGACAAAGGTGTCATTGTGGAGGAAGGTAAGCCGAGTGACATTTTTAACGCGCCAAAGCATCAGCGGACCAAGCTCTTTATAAATCAGGTGCTGCATCCTGAATCTGAAAAAGTTTAATCTGTTAATTCTGCTGTAAACACTTTCGAAACATGCTGGAACATCAACGAGAAAGTGGGGTGGCAAGACTGAACGATTATGCGGTCAACACGAGCAATTCCAAAAAGCTGTTCCAACAATCCAAAACGTACTTATTAGACGGCGTTGCCAGTTCTTTTCATAAAGCGTCTTTTCAAGAATACCCAATCTGTTTCGAAAAAGGGAAAGGGTCGCACCTGTATGATGTTGATGGCAACGCGTACATCGATTATGTAGCTGGTATGGGTCCGCTCATTTTGGGTTACAGTCCCGATACGGTGAATGAGGCGGTCAGCAGGCAACTCGAGATCGGAACCCAGTTTTGCTCACCAACCTATGATTTGTTCAAGCTTTCTAAAAAACTGGTAGAAATCATTCCTTGTGCGGAGAAAATTGTTTTTCAAAATACCGGGACCGAAGCGAATATGTTCGTGTTCAGGTTAGCAAGGGCGTATACCGGAAAATCAAAAATTATTAAGTTTGAGGGCCAGTATCATGGCTGGTCGGATGAGGAAAAAATTAGTACCGACGCTAGATCTATAGAAGAATTGGGCCCGAGAAATGATCCATGGAAAAGGCGGGAATCACTTGGGCAGCTGCCGAGCGCAACGGAGAATATCATGCTTGCGCCATGGAATGATCTGGACGCGATCAGACGTATTATAGACAAAGAGGGTCATGATATTGCGGCAATCATCACTGAACCCTTTATGTGTGATTCCGGGCCGATCCTTCCGAAAAAAGGCTATCTTGAGGGTCTTCGGCAGTTGGCAACGGAACATGGGATTTTACTTATTTTCGACGAAGTGATCACAGGCTTTAGAATGGCTTTGGGCGGTGCACAGGAATATTTTGGCGTCACGCCCGATGTTGCTGTGTTTGCTAAGGCGATCTCCGGAGGATTTCCAATTTCCGTTGTTACGGGAAAGCGGCAGGTGATGGAATGCGGCGTTCACGCATCGGGGACGTTCAATGGGAATGCTGTATCGGTTGCCGCTGCACTAGCGACAATCAACCAGCTTGAACAGCCCGGCGTGTATGAACGATTTGACCATTTGGGTAGGGTACTGACGGAGGGTATCAGAAAGCTGGGAGAAAAATACCAAGTCACGCTTCACTGCGATCATGCCGGAGCCATTTGCCTGCTCGAACTAGGCGTGGATCATCCACTGAATGACTTTAGAGAATGCCTGACGTCAATTGATCAAGAACTTTATGACCGTTTTGTCATGCGTTGCCTTGAGCTCGGCGTGCGCTTTACCCCGAATCGCGGCAGAATCTACCTTTCTACCGAACATACAGAGGAAGATATCCAAAGAACATTGAACGTTATTGAAAAAGTATTTTCTGAGTTCTGATCGTTGTTTTATAGAAACTAGAAAAGTTAGGGCAAAACAGATCTGGATTTTCCATTTTTGTGATCAATTTTATTTTACAGAGGAGAGCGATCATGGAGACGATCGATAGAGATGGGGTTCCAGGAGAAGAAAAAACCTTTGATGTGTTCAATCCTGCAACCGGAGAAATTGTAGATACATTAACACTTGATTCATTAGAATCTATTGAAGAAAAAATAATGGCATTACATAAAGGCTTTCAGACTTGGTCAAAGACATCTGCTGAAGAAAGATCAGGACTGCTGTACAAATGGTACGAGAAGATCATGGATCACCAGCACGAACTTGCAAAACTGATCACCCTTGAGAATGGTAAGCCCTATAGCGAAGCGCTTGGGGAAGTCGCATACGCTGCTAAATATTTGCAGTGGTATTCGGAAGAGGCAAAACGCATATACGGACGGACAATTCCGGCTTCATCGACAAAAAAACGGATTGTCATCACTCGTAAACCGATTGGTGTCGTTGCTGCAATTACACCATGGAACTTTCCGGCAGCAATGATCACACGCAAGGTTGGCCCTGCTCTTGCGGCTGGATGCACGTTCATCGTAAAACCGGCTCCTGAAACACCGCTAACTGCTTTCGAAATGTTTCGACTCGGTTATGAAGCAGGCATCCCAAAAGATGTGATGTGCTGCGTGCTTGCTGAAGGCAAAGTGGTTGGGGAACTTTTTACAGCAAGCCCATTGATTCGAAAAATTACGTTCACAGGATCAACGGCTGTTGGCAAGCAATTATTAAAAAACAGCGCAAGTACAGTCAAACACACGTCGATGGAATTGGGTGGCCACGCACCGCTTATAATCGATAAAGATGCGAATCTTGATCTAGCAGTTCAGCAAACACTTGTATCCAAATTTCGTAACGCTGGCCAGACCTGTATCTGCGCCAACCGGTTGATTGTTCATCAATCCATTGCAGAGCGCTTCGTTGAAAAACTTGTGCAAGCCGCCAGCACATTGAAGGTCGGAAATGGTATGGAGGACGGTATTGCAATCGGACCGATCATTAACAAACAGGGTTATGAGAAAATTATCGGTCAGCTTGAAGATGCGTGTTCGCGTGGGGCAGTCGTTGCGCTTGGAGGCAGCCATCATGGAGATGACGAAGCCGGCACCTATTTTGTCTGGCCAACAATCTTGACCAACGTTGACGAGTCAATGCGGATCATGCATGAAGAGACATTTGGACCAATCGCACCGGTGATTACATTCACAGAAATTGAAGACGCAGTGCGGCTTGCAAATGACACACCATATGGCCTGGCTGCATACTTCTTTACTGAAAATATGAAGCGCGGCATTTATTTATCCGAGCATCTGAAATACGGCATTATTGGCTGGAATGATGGCGGACCTTCTACGGTTCAAGCCCCATTCGGCGGGATGAAAGAAAGTGGAATGGGCAGAGAAGGCGGAATTGAAGGCATTGAACCTTATTTGGAGACGAAATACGTGTCGATAAACATAGCCGACTAAATAGTTTCGATGGGCAGGAAAAAAGAGAGGAGAGCCTCTCTTTTTCGCTTTTTATCGATATTTATGGCCCTTCTGTACAACTATTATTGGTTGTTTAACCGATACTCAGAAATCTTGCGAAACAAGGTTGCCCGTCCAATACCGAGCAGGGCGGCAGCTTCTTCTTTTTTCTTTCCTTCGCTTTTCACTTTGATCAGGGCTTTTTTTATTGTGTCTCGTTCAATTGTCTGCAGATTAAAATTCTGACTGGATTGTTTAATGCGCGAGTGATATTTCTCAAGCAGATAGTCAGGAAAATGTTCAACGCGAATGACGGGTTCGTCGGAGACACTGAATGCGTATGCAAACGCATTATACAATTCTTGGATATTTCCCGGCCAATCATAGGCACCTACAACATCCTGAATTTGTCTAGCAAATGTTTTTCGGACCGATTCCGCATTTAGATTAAGCAGATTTAAAAAGTAGTCGGCAAGCATCATGATGTCGCTTTTTCTCTCTCTCAGTGGTGGCATAAATATAGGAACAACACCAATTTTATAATAAAGGTCTTGACGGAAACGGCCCCTCTGCACAAAATCCATGAGATTTTTATTTGTGACACTGATCAAACGCACATTGACTTTCATCGCCTGACCGTTTTTCTCGATCAGTTTATCACTGAGAAATTTATTGAGCAGCAACTGTGTGGACTGGCCGATGCGATCAATTTCATCCAGCACAAGAGTCCCGCCGTCTAGCTTCTCTAAATATCCTTTTTTTGACGGATTTGTCCGATCACCGAACAGTAATTGATTCAGGTCGTCTTCTGAGTAGTATGAAACATTGATTTTTCGGTACATATCTTCAGGCTTATTTGCGGTTGTATGAACGAAATGGGCTGCAAAGGTTTTGCCTGTTCCATCTTCTCCTGTAATCAGGATCGGAATCGATTCATCCTTGATTTTCAATAGAATTTGCTTGATATTGAGGATCGCCGTGGATGATCCGATTAAGCCGGTCGCATGATTTTGCTTATCAATTGTGATATGTGTAGCGATCTGAGTGATATGCTCTGGATCTTCGATCAGAACAACTTCTGCTTCATCTTTTTCCAGAACGTCAATTTGGTGGACAGTTATGAAAAATTTCTTCCGGTAGGAGCCGAGATCAATCCAGACAATAGCTCCATTTGGATCTATGTGCTTTCTTCCTGTGAACTGTGCAACTAGCTTAGGGTTAGCCGCTTCATTTTCTCCTAATTGAAGCATTTTTCTAGCAGTTTTACTGATAAACTCGCACTCGCCTTGATTTAGCATCAGAAGACCCATATCGATGCAATTGACTAAAGTGGAGATCTTTTTTTCTGCAATCAGTTGTTGCCTGAAAATAATGTTTTCGTTTACTTTGGTAGCGATCACATCGGCCATCTTTTTCAAAAAGTAAATATTAGCATCTATATCGCCGAATAGTTTTTCTCTCTGTTCAACGCTGAAGGCGATCAATCCAATAACTCCGATTACTTGCTGATTAATTTTAATCGGTGTGCATATTTCTCCGTGTTCGGCGCAGTTTCCAAAATGCGGACAGCTTGTACAAATATCGTTAAAGCCTGGCCGATCGATTACGATTGTTTGTCCTCTTTCAACACATTGCCTGTAAACGGCGTCCTCGCCGCTCATTTCTTTCCATATTTTTTGTTTAATCAATCCGGTTCCGGCAATACGGAATAAATCGGCATCGGCCACCTCCACCTCAATTTTCAGGACAGCCGATATTGCCATAACAATTTGCTGAATTGTTGACTGAACCTCTCGTAATTCAACGTACATAGGTGCGCTCCTTGCTAAGTATCAAATTGATACACTAGTATCAATTTGATACTTATGATTATTTTGAAAACAGGAATCGCTGAAATTCAAATGATACATTTTACTTCAAAAGGCTATGATTATTGTGGTTACACTATATCAGACCGATGTTTATAAAACAATGAACTTGTCAGAAATTATGACAGAGACTTGGAGTCTATGGTTTTTATAAGTATCATTTCGATACTTGAATAGACAGACAATTGAAATTATAGTCAAGTTAAGCTTAATAAAGCACTCATGAGCAAAGAGAAAACGATAAATCGGCAAATAAAAGGAGGCCGGATCATCCAAAAAAATTGCGATTTTGCCAGAGTGATCAATAAGGGAGGACGTCGTCATTAGTTCCTTGAGTGATGTTTTAAAAATAGAAAGCAATAGAAGGTTATACGCAAACGTTGATTTAACAGATGTGCATGAGTTTTCGGATTCGGAGATTGAGAAGGTGCTCTCGTTTCAAAAAACGCATGAAGCATATAAAGAAACGCCTCTAAAAAGTCTTGATGCCATGGCAGAGCATTTGAATGTTTCAAAGGTGTATGTCAAGGATGAATCCTATCGGTTCGGCTTGAATGCTTTCAAAGTTATGGGCGGCATTTATTCCATTGCCTGCTGCCTGGCGGAAAAGCTCCAGCTCCCGATTGAAAAGCTTTCGTTTGATATGCTGAAAACGGGAGAAGTGAAGAAAGAGCTTGGCGATCTGACTTTTATTTCGGCGACTGATGGCAATCATGGCAGAGGAATCGCTTGGGTAGCTCGTGAATTGGGGTTGAAATCAGTCATTCGAATGCCAAAAGGCTCGTCACTAAAAAGGCTGGCTGCTATTCGGGCGGAAGGCGCCGACGCGGAAATCTGTGATGTTAATTATGACGAAACGGTTCGGCTTTGTGAACAGATCGCTCGCAAAAACGACTATTTGATGATTCAAGATACCGCATGGCCGGGTTATGAGAAAATCCCGCTCTGGATTATGCAAGGGTATGCAGCGATTGCAAAAGAGATTTCAGAACAAATCCCTGAGCCGCCTACCCACATTTTTCTTCAGGCAGGTGTTGGTTCGTACGCTGGAGGTATTGCTGCTTACTTTCTGCACAAATATCCCGATGCACCGCCAAAAATTGTACTCGTAGAACCTGATCAAGCAGACTGTTACTTTCAATCGTTTGCCCGAGAAGACGGTGCGATGCAGTCGGTTGGCGGTGATATGGCGACGATCATGGCAGGGCTTGCCTGCGGTGAACCGAACCACACGGCCTTCGAAATTTTAAGCCGGTACACCTATGGCGCAGTATCGTGCCCGGATGAAGTGACCGCGCTCGGTATGCGTATTTATGGAAATCCGCTTTACGGTGATCCACAGGTTGTCTCTGGTGAATCAGGTGCGGTAACAATGGGCGTTCTGTACTTGCTTTGTACAGAAGTGAGCCTGGAAAACGGAAGGAAAGAGCTAGGGATCAATGAATCGTCGAGAATTTTGTTGATCAGCACAGAAGGGGATACGGATCCACAATCCTACCGAGAGATTGTTTGGAAAGGCGGTTATCCAAATCTGAAAAGAGATCTGAGAGGCGAGTTAAATGTTGGCTAATGAGATGAAAAGTCAAGTTGTGTCGCTCTGCAAAGCGTTGATTAGAGAGAAGAGCTATTCAGGTGAAGAAGACAAAACAGCCCGTGTAATCACCGATTTTGCGGAGAAAAAGCAATTTGATGAAATTTCCGTTGATGAATTGGGCAATGTCGCACTTGTGATCAATGGAACGCCTGATGGACCGACGCTGCTTTTAGACGGACACATCGATACCGTTCCTGTGAACAAAGATCATTGGGAGATTGACCCTTTTCAACCGGTTGAAATCGATGGTAAACTTTATGGCCGCGGCAGTTCGGACATGAAGGGATCCGTCAGTGCGATGATTATTGCCGCTGATCAGTTCACGCGAGAAACAGGAAAAAACTTTCCCGGAAAGATCGTTATTTCCTGCAGTGTCCATGAGGAAACGTTCGAAGGCATAGCTACGAGATCAGTAAGTGAACATTTTAAACCTGATTTTGTCATCATTGGCGAGGCGACCGAACTAAACCTGAATCGAGGACAGCGTGGCAGAGCGGAGATTGTGGTTGAAACAACTGGCGTATCCGTCCATTCTGCCAATCCAGAAAAAGGCGTAAACGCCGTTACGCAAATGATGAAACTGCTTGTCGAAATTGAAAGATTGCCGGTGACGGAGGATCCGGTGTTGGGTAAAGGAATTCTTGTTCTGACTGACATTGTGTCATCGCCTTATCCGGGGAAATCTGTTCTTCCGGCTTCGTGCCGGGCGACTTTTGATCGACGCACTTTGGTGAATGAGACGAAAGCATCCGTTCTGCAGCCCATTCAGCAGCTGATTGAAAGGTTAAGCGAAGAGGATCCAACCTTTGAGGCAACAGTGTACTACTCAAAAGGAACGGATACATGCTATACCGGCAAAACCATTGAGGCAGAGCGTTTCTTCCCCGCTTGGTTATTTGATGAGCACGAGGATTTTGTGTCAAGGACACAGCAGGCACTGAGGGAGATTGGCATTCCAGCACAACTTTCCCACTATTCCTTCTGCACTAATGGCAGTCATTTTGCTGGTGAGGCAGGAATTCCGACGATCGGATTCGGTCCTTCAAGAGAAAATTTGGCACACACGGATAACGAGTACATTGAAATTGAACAGCTGACACAAGCAGTTAAAGGATTTGCAGCAATCATGCATGCGCTGCTTATTGAAAAATGAAGGTGAAAGAAGATGAACGATTTGCATGATCTAGTAATCAGAAACGGAAGAATTATCGATGGTACAGGTTCTCCATGGTTTTATGGTGATATTGCAGTCGATTTGGGCAAGATCAGCAAAATTGGCAAGCTGACTGGTGAGACTGGAAAAACAGAAATTGACGCCTATCATCAGATTGTCTGTCCTGGATTCATTGATATGCATGTGCATACTGATTTGTTTATCTTAGCGGATCCGCTTGTTGAAGCGAAAGTACGCCAGGGGATCACAACCGAGCTGCTCGGTCAAGACGGGATCGCAGCCGCTCCGCTCCCTGATGCTTATAAGGAAGACTGGCGCGGCAACTTGTCTGGTCTAGACGGTAACCCCGATATTTCTTGGGACTGGAATACGATAGATGAGTACTTGAAAAAGATTGAAGACATCCATCCAAGTTACAATCTAGCTGTTCTGGCACCGCATGGCAATATTCGGATGGAAGTGATGGGTTTGGATGATCGGCCGGCGACTGACGAAGAAATTGGTCAGATGCAAAAGGTGCTGCGACGCTGTCTAGATGAAGGCGCGGTTGGCATGTCAACCGGGCTGATCTACCCGCCTTGCTGTTTCGCCGAGATGAAAGAACTAGAAGCTTTATGCATGGTGCTTGGCGAATACGGTGTGCCGCTTGTCATTCATCAGCGCAGCGAAGGGGACGAAATTATTGAATCGATGGATGAACTGATTGAGATGATGAAGCGATGCGGCGCCCATTTGCATTTCTCGCATTTGAAAAATTGCGGTCAATTCAACTGGCATAAAACGCCTGAGGTTCTTGGAAAAATTGATCAAGCGCGAGCAGATGGTCTTGAAGTTACTTTTGATCAGTACCCGTACCCCGCAGGCAGTACAATGCTCAGCGCGACCTTGCCGCCATGGGCACATGACGGCGGGACTGAAATGATGTTGAAGCGGCTCGAGGATCCGGCCCTGTCTAAGCGGATGATTAAGGAAATGGAGACCGCGCTTGAGGGCTGGGACAGCATTTCTAAGTGGGCCGGCTGGAACGGGATTATCGTTACTTCTGTTGAGAGCGAGAAAAATCAAGACTGCGTGGGCAAAACCATTGCGGAAATAGGCAAGATAAAGAACAGGACCGATTACGCACAGATCGCACTTGATCTCATCTATGAAGAAAAAAACGCAGTTGGGATGATTGATTTTGTCATCAATGAGGACGACATCAAGATGATTGTCCGCCATCCGGCTGGAACACTTGGAACAGACGGTCTGCTAGGCGGCGAACCGCATCCGCGTGCATATGGATCTTTTCCGCGTGTGCTCGGGCGATTTGTCCGCGAAGAAAATGTATTGCCGCTTGAACAAATGATCCGTCGTTTCACATCGCAGCCGGCTCGGATTATCGGTCTTCAGGATCGTGGCATCCTGCGCGAGGGACTCGCAGCAGATATTGTTATTTTTGATCCGGACACAATTATTGATCAAGCAACTTTTGAGAATCCGCGTCAATATAACATCGGTATTGACAAGGTGATTGTCAATGGTGAGGTAGTTATCGACGGTGAAGAGGCATACCGAAAGCCGGCCGGCATTGTGTTCCGCAGAAAGTACAGCTGTTTACCGCTTTCTCAGAAAGAAGGCTGTTAAGTTGCTTGATCTTCTTATTAAAAATGGTCGCGTTTGTTCGGCAAAATCAACTCGAAAAATGGATATTGGCGTGCGTGCCGGAAAAATAGTGGTACTTGCCGAACGCTTAGAACAAGACGCTTCTGAGATTGTAGATGCGGAGGGCTGCTATGTATTGCCCGGTATTATTGATGTACACACGCACATTGATCATTGGGGCGGTACCGCAAACACAGAAGATACCTTTTTTACTGGAAGCCGTGCGGCAGCATTCGGCGGAACGACAACATTCATTGATTTTGCTGTGCAGCGGCCTGAGGAAAATGTGCGAACGGCGGTTACACGTCGAATCCGTCAGATCGAAAACGAAAGCTGCATTGATTATGGTGTGCACGCCCATGTCACCGACAGTTCAAAAACAACAATTGAGTTGATACCGGAACTGATTGCTGATGGATTTACTTCATTCAAGATGTTTACAACTTACAAAAGCGCCGGCTTTAAAATTGAAGATCCGGATATGCTTACCTTGATGAACGTGATCACGGAACACGGCGGATTTTCAATGGTTCACGCCGAGAATGACTCGTTTTGTGAAGAACTGACGGGCAGGCTGCTTGCCAAAGATCAAGCGGATGTTGTGCATTATGCGCAAAGCCGCCCACCGATGGCAGAAATAGAATGCATTTCCAGACTGCTGCTTTTCGCAAAAGTAACAGGTGCTAAACTCTATATCGTTCATGTAACAACCGCTGAAAGCGTGGAATTGATCAGACAAGCAAAACGCGAAGGAGTTGATGTCACGGCTGAAACGTGCACACATTATCTTATTTTAGACGACTGCTGCTACCAGCGGAATGACGGTTACAAATATGTGATGGCGCCGCCACTGCGCAAGGAAAAGGACATTGAGGCGTTGTGGGCCGGATTATTAGATGGCACACTTTCGATTGTCAGCAGTGATCATTGTGATTATAGTACGGATAAAAAAATAGCCGCGAAAACCAATTTTACAAAAATATCGCCGGGGCTTCATGGAATCGAATGGCTTTGGCCGCTGATGTATGAGCATGCGGTTGCGCGCCGCGACATTCCGATTGAAAAAGTTGTCGGCTGGTTATCGGAAAACCCTGCCAAGGTATTCGGAATCGCCGACAGAAAAGGAAAAATTGACATTGGGATGGACGCAGATCTATTTCTTTTTGATCCAAAACCAACCAAAGTGCTGGATGACCGGAATCATCATATGTCTTCTGATTTTTGCCCCTATAAAAGCGAGCAAGTGACCGGGAGTCCGGTAAAAGTCTACACAAACGGAAAATTGATTGTTGATGGAGATATATTTTTAGGTGAGAAAGGGGAGGGCAGACTCCTTCTCAGTAAATAGTGCCGACTGCTGATGATTTTTTACAATGAAAAGACATGCTTGAGCAATAATATCTGAAAAATAAAACAATACAAACAATTGGGAGGATTACCTATGAATATGAAAATGAATGCAAATGTTTGGAGTCTCAATGAAGGTGAATTAAGAACACCGCAAATGAATCACATTATCATGATGGCTCTTTTTATCGGTGTCGGCGTTGTTGTTGGAACATTCGGCAGCTTAGCAGTACCGCTTGGATTTGTCTCTGCGTTCTGGCCGGGCCAGGCGATTCAGAGTGTCGGATGCATTTGGTTTGGCATGTGGGGCGGTATCGCTAGCATTGTCTTCCCGCTCATTTCCAACGCGATCGCAGGAAGCGCATCGATTGCTGTATCACTGGCTTACGCACCGGGCAACTTTCTCCAAGGTATCATGGCCGGCTGGGCATTCCGCTTTTTCAAATGTGACCCGCGTCTTACAAGTGGCAAAGACTGGGCTGTATTCACTGTATTTGGTGTAATCCTTTGCAACGCGATCGGCGCAGCTTGGGGCGTGACTGTACTTAGAATGTTCGGGATGATTTCGCCATCTTCAACAATCACTGTCTTCTTCGGTTGGTCGATCGGCAACTCGGTACCATCCTTTATTCTTGGCGCAATCCTGCTGAAATTCGTTTCACCGCTGATCGTTAAGTCAAAATCATTCTGCAAAAAATATTGGGCTTAATCATTGAACCGCTGCTTGCCTAAAAAAAGAGGACTTGATCCTCTGAGAAAACATGGAGGTAATCATGGAAGGGGCTCAAAATAAAAAAATGATGAAGACTCTGCTGGCTTTAATACCAGTGGAGTCTCCACTTTATTCATTTCATCCGGTGTCACGGCTACTGCTATTTGTCATCACCGGTTTTATTCCTTTGTTTATCAACATGCCGGAACTTAATTTTATGTTTGCAGTTCTTGTGCTGCTTTTATTTATCTATTCAAAAGTCGCACTTAGTAGCTTGAAAATGTATCTCCCGGTGATTATCTGTGCCGGTATCTTTACGTTCCTGACCTTTATCTTTTTCCCGGGAAAAGATCCGAACTATCAAGTGATCGGCCACATTTTCGGGCTTCCGTTATATGATCAACCGATAATGAATGCGTGCATTGCTTACAGCAAAATTCTCGCACTGCTGCTCTCATCAATTTTCTATTTTTCAACAAACCGTGAGCGTGACATACTTGCTGCGCTACGTACCTTGAAAATGCCATTCGTTGCCAGCTATGTGCTCGGCCTGTCACTAAGATCGGCGGGGATGTTTCTTGAAGATCTGCACACAGTCCGCGAAGCGGAGCAAGCAAGAGGACTGGATTATGCAGCATTGAAGTTCACGGACAAGGTGAAGTTGTACAGTATGTACATTATTCCTCTGCTGTCGCTAGCACTGAGACGAAGCGATGAGATTAGCAATGCACTGTATGTTAAGGGTTATTCGATGAAGAATTCAGGTAAGCGGGCGGACTATATTCTGACAAAATACCATTTTTCTGCCGCAGATGTTGTTTCCTGTGTGATTTTGGTCCTGCTGCTTTTTCTGATTATCTATTTTAAGTACCGATACCAATGGTTTGACGCGAATCACTCACTTCTTCAAACCTTGTTAAAATAAAGCTTTACAGGAGAATCATTTATGGAAAAAATTATTGAAATCAATCAATTAACTTGGCAATATACCGATACCGATCATCCTGCCCTCGAAGATGTGAGTCTGGAGATCGAAGAAAACATGTTTATTGGCGTGTGCGGACCAAATGAATCGGGGAAGACGACGCTTGTTTCTTGTATCAAAGGATTGATTCCGCATAATTTTATTGGCAGTTACAAAGGCGAGGTTCGGTTATTCGGAAAAAATATCCGTGATTTAAACGCGCAAGAACTTGCGAAGTATGTGGGCTTTGTTTTCGCCGATCCCGAAGCACAGTTTACCTCAATGAGTGTTGAAGAGGAGCTGGCGTTCGGCATGGAAAATATCGGGCTGGGCAGCGATGAAATTAAAGAAAGAATTCAATGGGTGGCGGATATTACCGGACTTGAAAGCCTGCTCGATAAATCGCCTTATGATCTGTCAGGCGGACAGAAGCAGCGCGTTGCGATTGCTTCTGTCCTTGCGATGCAGCCAAGAGTTATCATTTTAGATGAGCCGACGTCGATGCTTGATCCAATTGGTAAGGATAGCATCTTCAACATTTGCGCGCGGATGAAAGAAGAGCTGCACATGACGATTATCATGGTTGAGCACACATTGGATCGGCTCGCCCGACTGTCGGATCGCCTAATTCTAGTCCATCAGGGGAAGATCGCACGATATGCAGAGCCGGAACGCTTTTTTGAAAATGTCGGGGAATTGCTGGAACTCGGACTCAATCCGCCGGCTTCTATTGTTTTTCTCGATCAGCTGAAACAGGCAGGATTGTATGACGGCCCCATGACGACCTCAGTTGAAGAAACGATTGAAATCGCACAATCAATTTGTGCGCGTAAGGAGGCGATCAAATGACCGATGTCATTGAAGTGAAAGATATGCATTTTGCCTATCGTGATGGAACAGAAGCTCTGAAAGGAATCGATTTGACTATCAAGAGCGGGGAATTTATTGCCTTGATCGGTCAGAACGGTGCTGGAAAAACGACCTTCGC
This sequence comes from Sporolactobacillus laevolacticus DSM 442, assembly GCF_000497245.1. Taxonomy (GTDB): domain Bacteria; phylum Bacillota; class Bacilli; order Bacillales; family Sporolactobacillaceae; genus Sporolactobacillus; species Sporolactobacillus laevolacticus. Next base: position 143,333 of record NZ_AWTC01000013.1, on the reverse strand, counting down.
GAAAACCTTGAATGGGCTGTTAAAACCTTCACAGGGCTATGTAAAGTGCGGCGGTATCGACACGAGCCAAAAGCGAGTGATTAAGAAACTGGTCAAGGAAGTCGGTTATGTTTTCCAGAATCCGGATCACCAGCTGTTCAACAATGAGGTAAGGAAAGAGATTGCCTATGCGCCGAAAAACGTTGGTCTGTCGGAAGAAGAAATCGAAGAGCGGGTGACTGAAGCTGCCGCCGTCGCAGGGATTAAAGAAGACTATCTATCAATGCATCCCTTTTTCCTGCCCAAGGGTTTGAGACAGCGCGTGTCGATCGCTTCGATTCTTGCGCTGCGGCCGAAAGTGATTATTGTTGATGAGCCGACGACAGGACAGGATTACCGTCAGTCCGTGGAGATTATGGAATTTCTGAAAAAGCTGAACGAAGAGCGGGGCCATACCATCATCATTATTACCCATGAAATGGATATCGTTGCCAAATTTGCTAAGCGTGTGATTGTGCTCTGTCAGGGGAAAATCCTGCTCGACGGCGACACAAAAGAAGTGTTTTCACAACCGGATGTATTGGCAAAAGCTTATGTGAAGGTACCGGAGGCGACGCGGATCGCTCAGGCGTTGAACAGATTTGGAATCAGCCGGGATGTGCTGTCCTCCGATGAGCTTTGGGATCAATTTCAATCGGCGATCAGCAGGTGATCGGTATGAAAAAACTACTTGTGATTAATCCAAACACGAGTGAAGATATGACGGCTTCGATTCACGAGGTAATTACAGGCGTTCTTCCACATGTGGATGTGCGTGTTGTCCGCCCAACCACTGGACCCGAATCACTGGAATCGTTCTATGATTACCAAATCGCTGCCTATGAACTCATAAAGATGGTTCAGAAGGATCAACAAACTTATGATGGTATTCTGATTGCATGTTTTGGAGATCCGGGACTCTATGCACTTAAGGAAATCTGCTCTTGTCCGGTCATTGGTATTGCAGAAGCATCTTTTTCTGCTGCACTTCTGCTCGGGAAAAAATTTGTGGTTATTACGGCTTTGCAGAAAGCCGTTCCGATGATGGAGGATCTGATCGACCAGTACGGCTTAGAAAAGCGCTGCGCCACTGTACGCGCCATTAATCTTGATGTACTGGCAATTGAACAGGACCGAGGCAGCAAATATGCTCGTTTTATTGAAGTGGGCCGCTCATGTGTGGCGGATGGTGCAGAGGTACTAATCCTTGGTTGCGCCAGCATGACCGGATTGAAAGAAAAAATGGAGGACAGTCTCCATATCCCGGTTATTGATCCGGTTGTCACGGGTATTAAAATGCTGAAGATGATCGTGGATACTGGGCTGAACACATCAAAAGCAGGGCTTTATCAAGAACCGCCGAAAGGGCTGTTTCCTTTGTAAGAAAGTATTACTTTCAGAGCAGGTTGGCCTAGTGATTGGCAGCAGACAGTTAGGCAGAGTAAAGGTTAGACAGAACAAGAGCAAACTTAGACCGAACCCCGAAAAAGTAGAGCCGAATCAGGAAGTAGTTAGACCGAAACCTGTGAAAGTAGAGCCGAAACAAGCGGAAGTGAAACCGAAATCCTGAAGTACAACCGGATCAAGCATAAATTGAGCCGAAAAAGTGTGAAAATAAACGATTGAAGAGGTGCCTTTATCTATGAAGGGTTTGATTAAAAATGGAACCATTGTCACTTCTGAGAGAGTCGTGCAAGGCGATTTGTATATGTCTGAGGGAATCATTCAGATGATCGGTAACTGTGAAGGCTTGGTGACGGATGAAGTCATCGACGCGTCCGGACTGTATATTCTGCCCGGCGGTGTCGATGTGCACACCCACCTGAATCTTCATCAAGGTAACTATGTAGCAACCGATGACTTTTATACCGGAACGGTTGCCGCAGCCTGTGGCGGTACAACATGTATCGTGGATCATATGGAATTCGGTCCAGCGGGTTGCAGCTTGAAAAACCGGGTAGACGTCTATCATGGCTACGCCTACGGAAAAGCGGTGATTGACTACAGTTTTCACGGTGTGATTCAGCATGTCGATGAGGCAATTTTAGATGAAATGGCGAGCATCATTGAAAACGAGGGCATTACAAGCTTCAAAATTTATCTGACTTATGACTACAAATTAGATGATGAAGCTGCTCTGAGAGTAATGAAACGGCTAGGCGATCTTGGCGCTGTCACCGCCATTCACTGTGAAAATGACGGTATACTTAGCTTTTTTAAGAAACACTATCTCGAACATAATCAGAAATCGCCAATTTTTCACGCACTCAGCAGGCCGGAAGAAGCTGAAGCCGAAGCAGTCGGCCGAATGATCACTCTGTCCGAAATTGCTGGAGATGCGCCGATTTATATTGTTCATGTTTCTACAGCGAAAGCGGCGAAAATCATTGCCGAAGCGAAACAGAAAAAGCGCAATGTGCACGGTGAGACTTGCCCGCAATATTTATTCCTGGACCAGGAATGTTATCGTGAGCCGGATAATGGAGGACTGAAGTACATCATGAGTCCTCCGCTGCGGAGAAAATCCAATCAAAATCTGCTTTGGAACTACATAAGTGAAGGTACACTGGATGTGATCGGAACCGATCATTGTCCGTTTAATTTTCATGGTGACAAACAGGCTGGAAGAGATGATTTCAGCAAATGCCCAAATGGCGCACCAGGGATTGAAACCCGAATTCCACTTCTTTTTTCAGAAGGCGTGATGAAAAAAAGAATTAGTCTGCAAGATTTTGTAAAGATCATCAGCACGAATCCGGCAAAGCTGATGGGCCTTTATCCAAAAAAGGGAGACATCACTGTAGGTGCAGATGCCGATCTTGTAATGATCGATCCAAAAAAGAAAGTGACGCTCAGAAGCGATTTTCTCCATGAACATGTTGATTACACATGTTATGAAGGCTTTGAGCTACAAGGCTATCCTGTGATGACGTTATCTAGAGGAGAAGTAATCTGCAAAGATGGAGCGTTTATCGGACATGAAGGTCGGGGACAATTCCTGAAAAGGAAAAAGGTTAATGATGGTGTTCGGATCTGGAACTGAAAAGAATGTAAATGGATGGGAAAAAATAGTGTTATTGTCACTATAAGAACGAAAACAAAATACCTTCTCATGATGTATGTTCACTTTCATAATCGTGCATCGTGGAAGGTATTTTTATGCATTGACGAGCTTTATTAATAGACGAGTTAAGGGTTTCGGGATTTTCTGAGTATTTTCATTGCGGCGATAATAATCATTGAAATCCTGTCAAAAATGATCATATAAATTAATATGGTTGCAAATCTTTTTTTTCATTTATTTTACTTCCCACTTTATGAAAAAAATTCTGCGAAAAGTTGAATTTTTATTTTTGGATAATAATAAGTTTTATTAATCGTGTCTTTTTGATGTCATTTTAATAGGGAGTGACTGAAGTGGTAAATTTGAACGTGAAAATTTATGCGGACGGTGCGGTACTTGACGATATGCTTTCAGCTTATGAATCTGGAATTGTTTCCGGGTTTACGACTAATCCGAGTCTAATGAAAAAGGCCGGCGTAAAAGATTATGTAGCTTTTGCCAAGGAAGTCGTTGAAAAAATTCCGGATTTGCCGTTGTCCTTTGAAGTTTTCGCAGACGATTTTGAAACAATGGAAAAGGAAGCGGAAAAGATCCATTCTTTCGGAGATAATGTTTTTATCAAGATTCCAATCACCAACACCAAGGGTGAATCTTCGATTCCTCTGATTAAGAAACTTGAAGATAAGGGTTATTCTCTGAATGTGACGGCAATCCTGACCTTGAAGCAAGTGGAAGAAACGGTAGCAGCCCTGAATCCGAATGTCGAAAACATCGTCTCCGTATTCGCCGGACGCATTGCTGATGTTGGTGTCGATCCGATTCCGTATATGAAGAAATCGGTTGAGATTTGCAAGACAAAAAAAGGGGCAAATCTGCTTTGGGCCAGCTCTCGTGAAGTGTTCAATGTGTATGAGGCTGATCGTTTAGGCGTTGACATTATTACTTGTACGCCAGAAATCATCTCGAAACTGAAAAAAGTTGGCAAACCACTGGAAGAGGTATCGCTGGATACCGTCAAAGGATTTAACAAAGATATCGAGTCACTCGGCTATTCAATTTTGTAAGCTGAATCAGTGAAAACGTTTAAAAATTAGCGGGGACGTGATCCGATCACTACATGAATAGGGAGGATAACAATGACCACTGCTATTGAACAATTGTCGATTGATACGATCCGTACCTTATCGATTGATGCGATTGACAAGGCGAATTCTGGACATCCTGGACTGCCGATGGGGGCGGCACCGATGGCATACACCCTCTGGGCAAAGAAGATGAAGCACAATCCGGCTGATCCCAAATGGTTCGACCGTGATCGGTTTGTGCTGTCAGCAGGGCATGGCTCGATGCTGCTCTACAGCTTGCTCCACTTGTTCAATTACGGCTTACCGTTGGAGGAACTCAAACGGTTCCGCCAGTGGGGCAGCCTGACACCGGGTCATCCGGAATATGGCCACACAGTAGGGGTTGAAGCAACGACCGGCCCGCTCGGGCAAGGAATCGCGATGGCGGTCGGTATGGCGATGGCCGAGGCACATCTTGCCGCCACTTATAACCGCGACGGTTTCCCGATCATTAACCACCACACCTACGCGCTTTGCGGGGACGGTGACCTGATGGAAGGTGTGGCTTCGGAAGCCGCATCCCTTGCTGGGCGGTTGAAATTAGGAAAACTGATTCTGCTCTATGATTCAAATAATATTTCACTAGACGGAAAGCTTAGCATGTCGTTCTCTGAACAGGTGCGTCAGCGTTTTGATGCGTACGGCTGGCAGACGATTCTGATCGAAGACGGCAATGATGTGGCGACGATCCAGGCAGCAATTGATCAGGCGACTGCAGATGATAAACACCCTACTCTGATCGAAGTGCGAACGACAATTGGCTTTGGTGCACCTAATGTCGCTGGCACCAGCAAGGTACATGGCAACCCACTTGGCGCAGAAGAAACCGAAGCGACAAAGAAAAATTATGGCTGGGAACATGATCCGTTCTATGTGCCGGACGAAGTGCGCGACCATTTCAATGCACTGAATGTGTCTGAAGCCGCTGCGGAAAAGGCTTGGAAGAAACAGTTTGAGGCCTATAGCGAAGCATATCCAGAACTAGCTGCCGAGCTGAGAGCGGCAATCGGCAGGGAACTCGCAGCGAATTATGCGGATCCGCTGCCGCAATACGAATTGGGTACGAAGAAAGCCACACGTCAGACGTCAGGTGAAGTAATCAATGCACTTGCCAAAACAGTGCCAGCGTTGTTCGGAGGTGCAGCGGATCTCGCATCATCAACAAAAACGGCGATCAAGGATGGCGGCGAATTTTTGCCGGAATCCTACAACGGCCGTAACATCTGGTTCGGGGTGCGTGAATTTGCCATGAGTGCCGCAGTTAACGGCATGGCGCTGCACGGCGGTGTGATTCCCTACGGATCAACGTTCTTCACCTTCTCCGATTATGCCAAACCGGCGATTCGCCTGGCCGCTCTAATGGGCATCCCATCAATCTTTGTGTTCACGCATGACTCGATCGCGGTCGGCGAAGACGGTCCGACGCATGAACCGATTGAGCAGCTGGCCGGCCTAAGGGCGATTCCAAATTTGAATGTGCTCAGACCGGCAGATGGCAATGAAGTACGCGAGGCTTGGAAAGTAGCGGTGGAAAGCCGTAACCGCCCGACCGTTCTTGTCCTAACCCGCCAGAACGTTGACACGGTGGAAGGGGAAGTGGATCAGGCCACAGAAGGCGTGCAACGCGGCGGCTATATTGTCAGTGAGGCGAAGGGTAGCAAACCGGAGGGCATTCTACTCGCAACCGGCTCAGAAGTGGGGCTGGCCGTAAAAGCGCAACAGCTGCTTGAGACGGAACAGATCCATGTACGCGTCGTCAGCTTGCCATCGTGGGAGTTGTTTCGCGAGCAGTCAGCAACCTACAAGGAAGTTGTTCTTCCGGCACACCTAACAGCACGCGTCGGCGTAGAGATGGGCGCATCCCAGGGCTGGCATGAGTTTGTCGGTTCAGAAGGCGTACTCGTCACGATCGACCGTTTCGGCGCATCAGCACCTGCAAGTACGGTTGCCAAGGAATATGGTTTTACGCCGGAAAAAGTGGCAAATCAATTCAAACGTTTGAAGTCACTTAAGCAACATATCTAAATTCATGCCTTATTTAAGCCCTTATAACTGGATTTTATAAGGGCCTTTTTTATTGCTGTCAATGGTTATCAAAAAAAAGAACATACAACATTGTGCATAGATTAGCACAAGAACTGTACTCAACCAGTGTAAAAATGTATCCGCTTTCGTTATATGATTATTGAGGGAGGATCAACGAGATGTTGGATCAAAGGGCAGCTCAGTTGTTTCAGACAATCTTAAAGTACAAATTTATTACGATGAAACAGTTGGAAAGCATTACAGGAATGAGCAGAAGGATGATCCAGTATGACCTTCAGAAAATAAACGATTGGCTCGATGACCATCAACTAGCGCCGATAAGAAATCGAAGGGGCTATGGGTTGGTCGTTGATGGGAAGATTAACACAATCAAAATCGATGGAATGAAGACTGTATTGAATCAAGGCTACGATCTCTCAGAGGAGGAAAGACTATGCGTTATTTACCTGCTCATATTCATTCAGAATGACTATTTACCTCTTCAGCAGTTTATAAGCACGCTTCGTTTAAGCAGGAACACAATGATCGAGCTAATCAAACGTGCCGGCAGCCACTCCATGTATCGCGAAGTTTCTATTAATTATGACCGAAGAAGAGGGTATTTTTTATCTGGGAGTGAATGGGAAATTCGTAATCTTGCCAGAGAATGTGTTTCAAAGATTTATCATTTAGCGTCCGGAATGGAGCTGCTGGCGCAATTATATAATTCAAATCAACATGGTAAGAAATTTTTCGAAGTTTTTATCGATATTCATCAAAAACTGACTCAGATTGAAGATACACATCAAATTAAGTATGTTGAAGACAATGCCAAAGAGTTGGCGGCCTATCTCGTGTTTCTTCTTTTTCGAATCAACGCCTGTACAAAATCAGATTTTCCAAGGCATATCATTCATTATTATGTCCAACATCTTTGCATTGAAAAGACTCAAGCTTCAGAGATTTCCAAGATGTTTATACGGTTGCTAGGAGTAGCCAGTGATCAAGATGAACATGTCTATTTCACCACATTGTTTCTTGGTCTGCAATTAAAAGAAGATCATCTTATGCGGCAATCCTTACCCGAAGAGCGGGAAAAATTAGATGAGATCGCCAATCAAATGATTCGTCGTTTTGAACAGTTAAGCTCTATTCCGTTAAAAAATCGTGATTTTTTTAAGAAAAATCTAATGATGCATTTGGAACCTTGTTATTATCGACTGATTTTCGATACCCCAGTCTATAATCCTTACCTCAAATCAATTAAAAAAGAATATTTGGATCTATTTTTCATTGTTAGGTATTGCCTGAAAAATATGGAAAAATTGATCCACAAGACCATCTCGGATGATGAAATTGGTTTTTTAACCTTGCATTTTGCATCAATTCTAAAAGATGAGGGTGTTTCAGTAGGAAAGAAAAGTGCCTTGATTGTCTGCCCTAAAGGGATTGGCATATCAAATATGCTGAAACAGCAGTTGATGGATTTGTTTCCGGATATGGACTGGGCGCCGGTTGTTTCTGTTAAGGAATTCTCCCAAATAGATGAGGCAGCTATTGATCTCATTTTTTCAACGGTGCCGCTAAAAACCAGCAAGTCATTGTTTGTTGTTAAGCCAATCCTTTCAGACATGAACAAAGTAAAGTTGCTGGAACGTGTCAATGCGGAAACAAAAGGACTTCCCATTCACTTTCAAATTGAAAAAATCATTCAGGTAGTTAAAAATTTTGCGGAGATACGTGATGAGGTAGGTCTGTATGAAGCGATAGGCAATGTATTAATTTCAACTGTTACTGGTATATACCAAGGAGTGAGTCCGATGCTCAATGATTTGCTTTTTAAGGATGAAATACAGTTTAAGGATCATGTGAATGATTGGAAAGAGGCTATTCAAGTAGCAGCTCAACCACTGCTTGATCGCGACTTTATCCAGCCAAGTTATGTGAATGCAATGATTGAGACAGTAGAAAATGTGGGACCGTATATTGTGATTACTCCGCATGTTGCGATTCCGCATGCACGGCCAGAAAGAGGAGTTAATCAGTTGGGCATGAGCTTGCTTCACTTAGCTCATCCGGTCGAATTTGTAGAGGGTAATCTGGAGACATCAGCTAGCATTATCATTGTACTGGCAGCCGTTGACAATAAAACCCATCTAAAAGCTTTAAGACAACTCACAGAACTGCTCGGTGATGATGAGAACATTGATGAGATGATAAGGGCGTCCTCAGTTGAGGAAATTTCACAGATCATAGAAAAATATAGCCATTAGGAGGAAGTCATCATGATTAAAATTGTAACCGTTTGCGGGAATGGGATTGGAAGCAGTTTAATGCTGAAAATGAAAATTGAGGAAATTTGCGAAGAACAAGGTATTGCGGCCCAGGTAGAGTCTTCAGATTTTAATGCGGCTTTAGGTAAAGACTGTGATTTGCTCGTGACTGTTAAGGAACTTGCCTCGCAGCTTGAAGGGGGCAAACGCCGGGTTGCAGTCATCCGCAGTTACATTAACAAGAAAAAGATAACTGCAGACATTTTACCGGTTTTACAGGAATTGAATCAACACTAACAGAGGGGTGTTAACCATGATCCAAGAAATTCTTAATTTTTTTCAGAGCGTTATCTCCCAGCCAGCGTTGTTACTCGGTCTTATGTCTATGGTCGGTCTGCTTGCGCTTAAGAGTCCTGCACATAAAATATTGACCGGCACATTGGGGCCTATTTTTGGTTATCTGATGTTGAGCGCCGGTGCGACGTTCATTGTTTCAAGTCTTGATCCACTTGGGAAAATGATCAATCATGGGTTCCATATAAGAGGCGTTGTCCCAAACAATGAAGCTATCGTTGCTGTTGCGCAAAAGGTACTTGGCGTGAATACAATGCTCATTCTGGTTCTTGGTTTGCTACTAAATCTGTTTTTTGCTCGAGTTACCAAATATAAATATGTCTTTCTCACCGGTCATCATAGCTTTTATATGGCTTGCTTGCTTTCAGCAGTACTTAGCGCAACCGGTATCAATAGCTTCATGATTGTATTGTGCGGTGGCATATTGCTCGGTGCATGGAGTGCGATTTCACCAGCAATCGGACAACGCTATACATTAAAAGTGACCGATGGTGATGAGATTGCGATGGGGCATTTCGGCAGTCTGGGCTATTACTTGTCATCCTGGATCGGATCAAAGGTTGGAGATCCGGAAAAAAGTACTGAAAAACTAGAAATTCCGGAAAAATGGGGTTTTTTACGGAACACTACAATAGCTACAGCTATAACGATGGTCTTCTTCTATTTGGTAGCTGCAATTGCTGCCGGTCCAAAATATATAGAGACCATTTCAAACGGACAGTCGCCATTTATTTTTGCAATTATTAATGGATTAAACTTTGCGGTTGGTGTGGCGGTCGTCTATGCAGGAGTCCGAATGATTCTTGCCGATCTTATTCCTGCATTTCAGGGGATTGCTAAAAAAGTAATTCCAAATGCTGTTCCGGCAGTGGACTGTGCCGTATTCTTCACCTACGGACAGACAGCAGTCATCATTGGCTTTGTCTGCAGCTTTATTGGCGGTGTGATCGGTATGCTGCTGCTTGGTGTCTTTGGCGGTGTCCTGATTGTTCCCGGACTTGTTCCTCATTTCTTTTGCGGGGCAACTGCCGGAATCTTCGGAAATGCGACGGGAGGACGAAGAGGGGCCATTGCCGGTTCCTTTGTCTACGGCTTATTGCTTGCTTTCCTGCCTGCCGCGTTGCTTCCGGTACTCGGGGGTCTCGGCTTTGCAAACACTACATTCGGAGATCTCGATTTCACTCTGATTGGCATTTTGCTTGGGCAAAGCAACAGCCTTCTAGGTAGCATAGCGGTATATGCAATTGTGATTATTGCGCTCTTGGCACTTTTTATTCCAAACTTAGTTAAAACCAAGACACACGCATTAAATAACTATTACGATGAAGATGAGAATTCAGGTCAGAGTGTTTAATAAAGAGTAGTAACTGTTGTGAAAAAAATCTAGAAAACAATCTGCCAGCAGAAAAATTGTCGGCAGATTGTTTTTGTTTAAGAAAAAATTCGTGTGGTATGGATAACACACCAATGGATGTTAAAGGACGGTTGATGGATATAATACGCAGTATCATAATAAGAAACTTTATTGTAATCAGATTACTTCTCTGTTGCCATGACCTGATACCGAAGAACTGTTCTCCGCTTATCAACTTCAATTTTTCGAGGATCTGACAGATAGATCTCCCGATGTGTATTAGATATTCTCTTATACCTATTTTCCACACAAAAGTTAGACATTATTTCAAAGCTCGCTGGCTCGTCATCATAACTTCCCTTATGAAGCATCTGACAGCATAAACCTTCACTTATTGAGACGAATCTTGCTACATCCAGAAAAGGATTGGGCTTTTTCTTTTTTGTTTCGGATAAAAACCGATCAAATAAATCAGCCGTCAGAAAGTCAGGCTGACGGATCATCAATTGATACTTTAAATTACTTTTAACAGTAGGTGGCAAGGTTTTATCCACCAGATCCCAAATTCCCTCAAGCGGAAAAACGGTGTAATGATAATAGCTTCTGGGAACATCTTTACTTTTATAGGACATTCTCACCGCATAACTGAGAGCGTAAATGGCGGCTGTGGCTTGAGCAAATGCTTCACAATTGGGATCACCATTACCTTCAATCAAAATAAAATTGATCGTAGGTATGTTTATAAGTACCGGTTGTTGCTTGGGCACATATAAATCCTTGAAGTTCTTCTTGTAATCCACTTTATCCATATGCACATTCCTCCACATTATTTAGCAGGATGAACTTTTCTTTCACTTATTGTGACGTTTTCAGTATAGAACTGATAATATGGCAACTATCTGTCATATTATAAATATTTTTTCAAGCCTTCTTCAAATTTTCTTTTTATGATGTCACGAATATGTATTGGCGCTAATACCTCGGCATGACAACCATATGACAGGATATAGTCGTAAACCCACTCATTCTCAGGAAAAGTCACCGTAACAGTAAAACACCCATCTTCATGTTTCTGAATACATGTTGGATCAAACTCGTCATAGACTCTGTAAGCAATCTTTTTATCAAATTTTATAACAAGTGTGACGTCCCTAGCATGTTTGGATTGAAAGTTATGCCAAATATCGCCAGAAATTTCTCTTTCAAAGGTTTCATTCAATGGAGTGAGATCCTTCATTCGAGTAATCTTGAAAAGCCTCAAATCCTTTTTCAGTCGGCAATAACCATAGAGATACCAACTCTGTCCTTTAAAAAGAATCTTTAGAGGTTCAACCGTCCTCTCAGTCTTTTCGCCGTACGAACTATAATAGTCAAAAGTCACAGGCGTTTGATTCAAAATAGCTATTTTTAACGAAGTAAATTTTTGACGTTCATTGTTACTGCTGCCCCAGTGAGAAAAATCAATATCTATCCAATTTGTGCTTTGTTTGCTGAAAAGAGTTTTTAATTTATTGAGCAATGGATCTACATCAGGAACATCCAAAGAACTAAGGCTTTGCAGGCTCATCAATACTTCATCCTGCTCCTGATCGGAAAGAAGAGATTTATCCAATACAAAATTTTCAAGGAGACTAACTCCTCCGTTTTTTCCTTTGCTTGTATATATTGGTATTCCAGACGCTGATAGCGTATCTATGTCACGATATATTGTCCGCACAGAAACTTCAAAATACGAAGCTAACTCTTTCGCGGTTACTTTCTTTTTATTGAGCAAAATATAGACAGTTGTAAATAATCTGCTGATTTGCATGAAACATCACCCAAAGTTATTATATATCATTAATTTTGAGGGTGTGGATTAGGTTTTATAATCTTAAATAGAAGACGGATACGGCGTGGCAATTTAATTACTAACCTACTGAATAATCAGCTAACCTGCTGATTAAATCGTTAACTTATTGAATCAGTAAGCTAAGAATGAAGGAGAAGAACTAATCGTACCTAGGCGCACCAAATCAGCTGAGCGCAATGAACTGATCATCAACCGCTCCGAGTTAGGGAACAACGGCACTGAATCAAGACGAATACTTTCGTACTCATGCATCTTATTATTGCGCAGTACGTTCCAATTACGTAAACCAAAAAAAGAGTCGGGGTTTTCTACAAATTAAAAAAAGATCAGGCGTTTGCCCGATCCTTTTTTACCCTCTATATGCGACACAGGAAATTTCCAATTTCGCTTGCTTTGGCAGGGCGGCAACTTGAAAAGCGCAGCGTGCCGGCAAGATTTCGCCTGTGAAATGAGTCGAGTAAATGGTGTTGACGGTCGCAAAATCATTAATATCTGCGAGATAAACGGTTGCACTCACGACATCTGAAAAATCAAGACCAGCTTCGTTTAATACGGCTTTCAGATTGAGAAAGACGCGTTCAGCCTGAGCTTCAATACCGCCTTCAACGATTTCTCCGGTTGCCGGATCCAGGGGGATCTGTCCGGATGCGAACAGAAAGTCGCCTGCAGCAACAGCCTGGGAATAAGGGCCGACTGCCTTAGGCGCAGCGTTTGTTGCGATTTGCTTTTTCATTCAATCAATCCTCCAAATCTATGTATGGCGGCACATGCGCAATCTACAAAGATAATCACGCAACAAACCGCAAATGAATAGTATCTATTATTTTACCATAGTGAGAGAGTATTCATGACCATCAAGCTGCTGATCTCTATTCTTTTTAAGATAGCCCATGATTCCATTTCGGAATATCCTTGTAACGTGTCTATTTACGAGCGCGTCCGAATGGCAAAAGCGTCAAGAATAATTCTCGCCATAACTTGAAGCGGAAGACGCGACCGCACCTCATAGTCGGGGAAATAAGAAATTTTTGATTTGTAGCCGACAAGCGCAAGCTCAGAAAGCGCATAGAGCGGACTTTCTCGGTTTGCAGTCAGTGTGACTGTGCTGACGCCATTCGCCTTGCAATTTTTTGCAGCCTTTACCAGTTCTTCTGTGCTTCCGTTCAAGGATATGAAAATGACCAGATCCTTCTTATCAATACGCTGGCTGATCGTTTTTATAATATTGGGGTCATCATGCATCTCGCAATACTTTCCGGCAAGCTGGAATTTAACGGTCATCTCTTTGGCGATCAGCTCTGAAAACCCTCGGGCGAACAGAACGATTTTGCGTGAATAAATGATTTTTTGCAGCACATCCTCGATAGTGCCTCGGTCTAGCATCTGTATGGTTTTGCTCACTTCATGTTCATTTTTCAAGATTACTTCTTTGATCTTGTTATCTACTTGTTCAACAATTGAAAATTCAGGCGCGAGCTGATGCTCATCTTTTAACCGAATTTTGAAGGATGTAAACCCGTCATAGCCTAATTTTTTCATCGTGCGGACGATGGTCGCCGTCGACACATTCGCATTCTGGCTTAATCGAACGATTGATATTTCCGGCATCTCGCTTAAGTGGTCTTGTATATAACTCAGCAAATATTTTTCACTGTCACTTAACGTATCGAAATAGTGATTAACACGTTCAAAAAAAGAAAAGTCCATACAATCCTCCATTTTGAAAACCTTTACATTAAGTATAGCCTTTTCCGAAAACATTTTCATCGAAAAACATGGCAAAATAGAAGAGTAGAGAAGACAGAAGTGAAAGTGAGGGAAGCTACATGATCTATACATGCACGATGAATCCAGCTATTGATCTATTTACTGAATTTGAAAACTTTGAACCGCATGTGGTCAATCGGAGTATTTTCGAAGACTATCAGGCAAACGGAAAAACAATAAATATCTCTTTTATGCTGAAAAAAATGGGCATAGACAGCGTGGCGACTGGTTTCTTGGGCGGATTCACTGGGAGGTATATACAAGAAGAACTCGAACGGACTGGCATTGCCACCGACTTTGTCAGCGTTGACGGCATTACCCGTATCAATACATTTATCAAAGCGGGATTGCGAGAGTTTAAGGCGGTAAATCGCGGACCTGAAATCAGCATGGAGGCACAGGAGAAACTGATAAAAAAAATCGGAACGCTATCTTCGAAGGATATGCTATTTGTTTCGGGAAGCTTGCCAAGAGGCGTAGATGATGCGATTTTAAAGAAAATCTCCGAATTATCAAAGCAGATTGGTTTCGATCTGGTTCTGGATGTCAGTTCGGATACGTTGATCAGTTGTCTGGTCGATGAACCCTATCTTATTAAGCCTAGTGATGAGGAATTAGCTGCCTGGTTAGATGTCGATCCGGCAACCTTCGATGATGAAGAACAGCTGATTGCGGCCGCAGACCAATTGCTGCATAAAGGAGCGCAGCGTCTGCTCGTATCTCGAGGAGAAAAAGGGACGATGTACGCTGATGGAAAGCGCGTGCTGTTCACAACAGCGCCAAAGGGGCAAGTGGTGAACACCGCTTGTGCCGGTGATACACTACTCGCGACCTTCGTTGGTTCGCTTATTCAGGGAGAGACGCTTGAAGATGCCTTAATTTATGCGACGGCAGCGGGTTCATCGACGGCCTTTACCGCAGGATTGAGTGATTTGAAAGATGTTCCGGAATTGATGAAACAAATTAAATTAACGATCAATGTGAAGGGGGCAAGAAAATCATGACAAAAATCATTGCGGCGACAGGATGCCCAACGGGTATTGCGCATACGTTCATGGCTAAGAAAGCACTTGAAGATGCAGCAAAGGCAAAAGGTATTGAAATAAAAGTGGAAGCGCATGGACAATCCGGTATTGAAAATGGCTTGACACCAAAAGAAATTGCAGAGGCGGATGGCGTGATCATTGCAGCTGACAAGGATGTTGATGAGGATCGCTTTGCAGGTAAGCGTGTGATCAAGGTTTCGGTAACAAAAGGAATTAAAGAGCCGGAAAAATTGATTGAAGAAATTGTAAACGGTTCCGTTCCTCTGTTTAAAAGCGGACAGGCTCCAAGCGGAGGCAGTACGGACGTAGGTGTTGAAAAGGAATCATTTGTTCATAAGCTCTATGTTTATTTGATGAACGGCGTTTCCCATATGCTTCCCGTGGTTGTTGCGGGCGGTGTACTGCTTGCTATTTCATTTATGTTTGGGATTAATTCGGCCGACCCGAAAAGCAATGAGTACAATGTGTTCGCGGCTAATCTAAATGCGATCGGCAAAGTAGGCCTTGGATTAATGGTGCCGATTCTGTCCGCATACATCGCTCAGGCGATTGGCAAACGATCAGGTCTCGTAATTGGATTTATCACCGGTATGATCGCTTTCACAAACGGAACCGGCTTCCTTGGGGGTATTGTCAGCGGCTTCTTATCCGGATATTTGATCTTGTTGCTTGAATACGGTTTGAAGGGATTGCCGAAACAACTGGATGGTCTGAAATCTATTTTTCTTCTTCCGGTGCTAGGCGGGTTAATCGGCGGCTATCTGATGATTCTCCTTTCCTCGCCAATGACAGCAATTAATGAAGGTATGATGCATTTCTTAAGCAATATGCAGAATCAAAGTCCCCTAGTGCTTGGACTGATCATCGGCATCATGTGTGCGTTTGACATGGGCGGCCCGGTGAACAAAGCAGCCTATGTGACTGGGGTGGCATTGCTTGGCCAAGGCAACTTTTACTTTATGGCTGGTGTTTCAGCAGCTTGCATCGCACCACCAATCGCAACCGGATTTGCGGTGTTGTTCGCTGGGAAATATTTTCAAAAGGAAGAGCGGAATGCTGGTTATGTCAACTTTCTGCTTGGCTCCACTCATATTACTGAAGGTGCGATTCCATTTGCGGCGAAGAGTCCGTTTACAGTCATTCCGTCACTGATGGTCGGTTCGTCAATCGCAGCGATTCTGACCTACTATATGAAGGTGCAGGTGCCTGCACCGCACGGCGGGTTCATCGTGCTGCCGATTGTCACTCATCCGCTTCTTTGGGTGCTCGCCATCCTCGCAGGCGCACTTGTGTCCGGTTATCTGATTGGTCTGGATCAGAAGCATCGTTTTATTAAGAATCAGAATGCACGACTCGCAGCTGAAGCGGAAGTTCAAAGCGGAAAAGCAGCTCGCGAAGAATCAGCACCAACCGTCCAGCAGACAGGCTTGCTGAAAAAAGAAAACATCTATTTCGAAAAAGATATTAACACCAAGGATAAACTGTTTCAGTTTATAGCTGAGAATACCTACAAAAATGGCGTGATTGAAGATCGTGCCAAACTGATTGAAGCTTTTCAAAAGCGAGAAGAACAAGGATCAACAGGCATGGAAGGTGGATTTGCTATTCCTCATGCGCAATCCGATACGATCTTGGAGGCCACCATGCTGGTCGTCAAACTGGCCGATCCGATTTCAGATTGGCAAACGTTCGATCAAAAACCGGTATCTTTCGTGATCGCGTTCTTGATTCCGCCAAAGGGAAGCGAAGCTCATTTACACTATCTGTCAGATACGGCGGCGAAGCTGGTGAACAAAAATACAGTTAATCAATTGATCGATGCTGAAAATGCAGATCTGATTTATGATCTTCTCGGTTGAATGCTCTTATGTACCCCTAAGGTGTGTCATGCATCTGGGGTTATTTTTTTATGTACCCTTCCAACCCACCATTTTGTATGCACCCTCCTACTTAATAGATGTAGGAGGTGATCAAGATGGCAAACAGCACAATCACAGCATCCGTTTTCGTCATGAATTTGGATGGCGGCCTGGATGAGAAAGGTGAGCAAATTCTGCTCGCAAAATCATTCAGAAACATTAAGCCGGCAGCCTCATACGATGGCCTGCTGGCAGTGGCGCAGCAATTGGCCCCGTTGCAGAAACATGCGCTGCTTTCTATTGAGCGCAACGACACAGCTGAAATTACCGGCTGATCAAACAATTATTATGTAGAAAGGAGGTTCTGATTCATGAAAAAACTGAATCTCGTGTTTCTGAACAGTGAAGGGAAAAGTGTAACGCTCTCCTTAAATGACCCGGTTGAACCGGCGGATCCTGCTGCAATTAAGAATGCAATGAGTGCCATCATCGCGCAAAATGTGTTTGTGACCACTGGCGGTGAATTGACTCAAATTAAATCGGCTCGGATCTCGGAAAATAACACAACACCGATTGAATTGGCTGAATAACTGCATTGATTAAAACCGGGCCGGAGAGAATGAGGACAACCTTTCTCTTCGGCCTTTGTATGTTATCTGTAATGAAGGGAGGTTTTCTCATGGAGGTATGGTTTTCCATGGTTAAGGATGTGGGTTTTCCGGCTGTTGTTACCTTCTTCCTCTTGTATCGTATCGAAGGCAAGCTGGATGAATTGATTCAGTCGGTGCGCACACTGCCATTGGATCAATCTGACGTCCAGATCGAAGAACCGCTGAAGAAACAAGCATAACCGTAAAGCATCCCATCTGCTCTCGATGAAGCAGGTGGGTGCTTTTTTTCTATGAACTTGGCGCTAAGTTTCAATTGATTTGTTTACTTAATCTTCCGTTCCCATGATAAAATGAAGGACAAACAGAAACACCAAGATTGGATGGAAAATCTCGTGAATAACGAACTCGAAAAGAACGTCGCACCATGTGCGTTTAAAGAAAAGGTATCAATGCTGGTTTCAAAGTCCAAAATTGCGCAGAAAACGGAACAGATCGTTGTCGTTGTCGCTGATGGAAACCGAGCAAAAATTACACTTTTGGAAAAGGCAGAACAGGATTGGCCGGTACGTTTAATCACAGATGGTTTCGTTGGGGCAAATGGTGTTGGACCGACACGTGAAGGTTTGCAGACGACACCCTACGGCGCTTATCCGCTCGGTTTCGCATTTGGCACGGAAAACCCCGGAACGGCACTCACTTACCGTGCCATCACACCTCAATCATGGTGGGTAGAGGATGGGGAAGATCCGCAGTACAACACATGGCAGGAAGGCGACCACTTCAATGAACCGAGCGAGCATATGGCCGATTATCCTGAACTGTACCGATATGGTATTGTCATCAACTACAATATGGAACGAATACCTTATGCAGGATCAGGATTCTTCGTGCATTGCTCTGGTGTCGGTCCGACGGCGGGGTGCGTCTCACTGCCAACAGAGTACATGAAACGACTCATGCAGCTGCTTCGTCCCGGTGCCTATATTATCAACATAAATGAGTTGAATGAGATCAAAAGTTTCTAAATGGCATGTTTCTGAAAAAGAGTTCATTAAAATTCATCTGATACAGTTTTGTCACGTCAGTTGCGGCAAAACTGTATTTAGTTTGTGTTGTTTTTGTGAACAAACGGTCACTATAATAAAAATGTAGAGCGAAAGGATGTAAGGATATCGCTAAAATGAAAGCGCTTAATCAAAAGGCGGTCCTTTTTGATCTTTCCCTTCAAGATAGAAAAACGGTTCCGAACCGAAGAAAGTGATTTTTAAGAGGAGGAGAAATTATGTCAGGTGGTACAGGTATTAAACTCAAGGTACAAAAGTTCGGGAACGCGCTTAGTTCAATGATTCTTCCAAACATCGGCGCATTCCTCGCATGGGGACTGATCACGGCCTTATTCATTCCAACCGGGTGGTTACCAAATAAGGCACTGGCAGAACTTGTCGGGCCTACAGTTACCTATTTGCTACCCATATTAATAGGGTATACCGGAGGCAAAATTGTTTATGGCCACCGTGGAGGTCTAGTTGGAGCGATTGCGACTTCCGGTGTCATTATCGGAGCCAATATTCCCATGTTCCTTGGTGCGATGATCATGGGTCCTCTTGGCGGTTATCTGATTAAGAAGTTTGATAAAATCATTGAAGGAAAAATAAAAACGGGATTTGAAATGCTCGTCGATAATTTTTCTGCAGGAATTCTTGGTGCTTTACTATCAATCGGGGCATTTTTAGGTGTGAGTCCAGTAGTGGATTTGGTCAGTGCTGGATTGGCGTCTGGTGTGGAATGGCTTGTCCACGCCGGTCTCCTACCCCTTGCCAGCCTGTTTATTGAACCCGGCAAAGTGCTGTTTTTAAATAACGCGATTAATCATGGTGTATTGACACCAATCGGAATTGAGCAAGCAAGACAATATGGCAAATCCGTACTTTTCTTGCTTGAAGCGAACCCTGGACCGGGCATGGGCGTCCTGCTTGCCTACTGCTTTTTTGGAAAAGGAAACGCCAAGAAAACAGCACCAGGTGCAGCGATCATCCATTTCTTTGGTGGGATTCATGAAATCTATTTTCCATACATCTTAATGAAACCGTTTTTATTTGTAGCAACGATTCTTGGTGGGATGAGTGGTGTATTCACGTTAGTTGCTTTGAAAGGCGGACTTGTCGGACCTGCATCACCTGGCAGCATTCTTGCGGTGCTAGCTGTGACGCCAAAATCATTTAGCGGATTTGCAGCGAATATCGCAGATGTACTTGTTTCTCTGACTGTTTCTTTCGTGATTTCAAGCTTGATTCTTAAAACTGACAAAGCGGGAAATGAGGATCTGGATGAAGCAACGAGAAAAATGGAGAGCATGAAAGGCAAACAGAGCCGCATTTCCAGTGTCCTAACCGAAGCGCAAAGTTTCGATCCCAAAGCAATCAAGAAAATCATTTTCGCTTGTGACGCGGGCATGGGTTCCAGCGCAATGGGTGCTTCATTATTGAGAAAGAAGGTTAAGGCGGCTGGATTAGCTATTGATGTCACCAATATCGCGGTAAGTTCGATTCCAAGCGATGCACAGATTGTGGTTACACAATCCGAGTTAACGCCACGGGCGAGAGACAAAGCCCCGAACGCCTATCATGTGTCCGTCGACAATTTTCTGAGCAGTCCGGCTTATGATCTTTTAATCAACCAATTGAAAAATAGTGTGAAGGTTGAAGTGGAAGATCACAGCAACCGTGAAGAAGCATTTGAAGATGAGGGCGTGCTGAGAGACGAGAATATTTTTATCAGTCGATCATTTGCCAGCAAAGAAGAGGTGATTCGTTTTGCAGGTCAGGCACTGGTCGATGGCGGGTATGTTCTGCCTTCCTATATTGACGGCATGATTGAGCGTGATAAAGAAATGTCAACGTATATGGGAAATGAGATTGCGATCCCTCATGGAACAGAAAATGTGAAAAAAGAAGTGCTTGCTTCCGGCGTCGTGATTATTCAGATTCCTGATGGTGTTGATTTTGACGGAAATAAGGTACGGCTTGTTTTTGGGATAGCCGGAAAGAATAACGGCCATTTGGCGCTGCTTTCAAAAATCGCCGTTGTTTGTGCCGAGATTGGAAATGTAGAAAAATTGGTGCAGGCAAAATCAGCGCAAGACATTAAAGCAGTGATCAATGGCGCAATCGCTCAAAATGCTTGATATATAGAAACAGTTCAAAAAAGAGGACAAAAAGGGCCGAGAAGGTCAAGGAAACGCCGTTTCAAGCACCGGAGCGTATGTAAAGAATACGTGAGGAGCGGAGAAACAAGTTGACGTAGAGATTCGACAGAAATTTTTTCCGGATTTTTTGAATCTCCTCTTAGGCCAAATATTGAGTAATCCTTCAACACCTGTGCTAAGGTGAAGAAAAAAGGCGGATGAATCCTATGTTCATGACCAATCGTGAAAAAACCATACTAGAACTGCTGCTCAAAACGAGCGGCAGGCACTCATCCTTGTCCATCGCGACATATCTTCAGGTCAGTGTCCGTACGGTTCACCGCGACTTAAAAAATGTAGAGAAGATCTTAGAACCGTTGGGTTTACACATGATTCAAAGTGAAGATAAGAGTCTCCACATACAGGGGCCTGATAAGGCAATTTTTAAGTTGGCACAGGAATTAACCAAAATCGAGCCCGTGGATTTACCTGCTAAGGAAAGAAAACTGCTCCTTTTTCTAAAATTGTTTCATTCGGGTGAACCCTTGAAGACGGGCCCATTGGCCAAGGCACTCAATATTTCAGCCACAACGCTTAGCGGCTATTTAGATGAACTGGACGATTGGATTCAAGATTTTAATCTGACAATCAATCGAAAACGGGGCGTTGGTATCAACATGATCGGTACGGAGCGCTCAAAAAGAAAGGCATTAGGCAACTTTTATCTGTTCTACTTCAATGAAGATTTAATTGCTGCTATTTTTCAAATCAATCATTCAGTGCTGGAAAACAGCCAACTTGTTCTTCATTATTTCAAAGCTCGCTATTTGTCTGAGATTGAACGTGCGATGAAAAAGAACATCGGAAACCTGTACGCTGAACTTGCAGACAGTGATTATATCAGTTTTATGATTCAAGTTTGTATCGCACTTCAGCGTTATGAATCGGGATGGTCGCTGAACGCTGATTCAGAACATGATGCTGAGCGCACCGAAAAAATAGAAGCGTTACCGTTTATTGAAAAGATCTGTGCCACTCTAACTGAACAATTGTCTGTTGAACTGCCGGAACGAGAAAAGGCATTTTTAGCAACGATTTTAAAAGGGTCACGTCTGCAAAGTGCTGAATCTATTTATTTTGATCAAGTGATAACGGGTAAAGCGATCAAGAAATTGATTCAGCATGTGTCACAGCAGCTGAACATTGATCTGACCAGCGATTTTTCACTTTTTCAGGGTTTGATGGCACATCTTGAACCTTCGCTGTTCCGGATTAGAAAAGATTTGCGATCATTCAATCCGTTGACTCAGCAAATCAAAGATCAATTTCCTATATTGTTTGAGATTACGGAAAAATGCCTAAATCAAGTTTTCGGGCAGATCCGTTTTCCAGATGATGAGATTGCGTACATTGTCCTGCATTTCGGTTCTGCACTTGAACAAAGAAAACAAAGCAGATCTGTCCGCGCATTGATTGTCTGTCCGACAGGCATCGGCGCATCGAAAATGCTAGCCGCTCGGCTGAGAAAAGAAATGCCTGAGCTCTACTCTGTCTCTGTCGCGTCAATTCATGATATGGGACAGATGAATCTGAAAGATTATGACGTGATCCTGTCAACGGTCCATTTGCCCAAACAGATCATTCCCTGCTTATTTGTCAATCCACTTTTAAGCAAGGAAGATATTGAGGCGATCCATCAAGTCTCGCAACAACTGTCAAAGAATGCAACAGGGCTGAATGTGTTGCCGGTGACCGCCCAAAAGGAGAGTAAAGAAGCTCCGAACCGTAACCTATGGAGCTTAATGGGTGATATTGACCATGCTCAAACAGCAATCAGGGAAATCATGCAGCATTTCTCAGTGATTCCAATCCGTCATGCGGACAGAATGGAGACTGTGGTTCGCCAATTGACAGAGTGTGTGTATGACGAATCGCTTATTTCAAATCCCGAGGCGGTCTGTCAAAAATTGTTGGAACGTGAGCAGATGGCAGGTCTTGCCATTCCGGGAACGACGATGGCACTGTTTCATTGTCGTGATCAATCGGTGCGAAACCTTTGCTTTAAAGTTGCCCATTCAGATCAGCCTTTTGACTTGGCAGCGATGGACGGTAGCAAGCTTCCAGTCAGCAACTTTTTGTTAATGCTTGCGCCAGACAACCTGCATCCGATTGAACAGGAAGTCATCAGCACAATCAGTTCAGCGCTGGTAGAGGATCGAGAGAGTACACTTGTTTTTGCTTCGGCAAACGAAGCGATGATTCGTGCAAAGTTGGAAGCGATTTTTTATCGGTTTTTAATTCATAAATTTTAAAAAAAGGACTGAGAATTATGAATGAAGTCGTACATTTTGGTGCAGGAAACATTGGAAGAGGATTCATCGGTGCATTGTTCGCGGAAACCGGCTACCATGTCACGTTTGTGGATATCGCCGAACCAATCATTGACGCGCTGAACGAAAAGAAAAGCTATGTGGTGAGAACAGCTGCGGAAAATCAGGAGACTATTGCCATTCACAATGTGTCGGGAATTAATAGTAAAAAGAATCCTGAAGAAGTCATTGATGCGATTGGCAAGGCTGTGTACGTGACGACAGCGATCGGGCCAAAGGTACTGCCTTTTATTGCACCGCTGATCGCAAAGGGGATCGCCGAACGACTGAAAACGTCGGATCAGAAACTCTATGTCATCGCCTGTGAAAATCAAATTAACGCGACGGATCTATTAAAAAAAGAAATTTTGAAAGCGCTTGATAAATCTGTTGTAAGTCAGCTGGATGGCAGAGTCTATTTCTTGAACTCTGCGGTTGATCGGATCGTACCGCTTCAACATAATGATGAACTTCTGGATGTGCTTGTGGAGGATTATCATGAATGGATCGTTGAAAGCGACCAACAACTACCTGGAGTGAAAGGTATGCAGATTGTGCCGGATCTCGCACCTTATATCGAAAGAAAGCTGTTCACCGTCAACACCGGTCATGCGACGACCGCTTATCTCGGTTATCAAGCAGGAAAAGAGAAGATTCATGAAGCGCTTCGTGATCCGGAAATCTATCAGGATGTGAAAGCAACAATTGAGGAGACCGGCGCTTACCTAATCAAGCAATATGGGTTCAAACCAGAGGTCCATGAACAATACATCGAAAAAATTTTGCACCGATTCCAGAATCCGAAACTGAACGATGATGTGATCCGCGTGGGGCGTTCGCCGCTTCGTAAGCTCGGACCGGAAGATCGGCTGGTAAAACCAGCGCGAGAAGCTGAGAAGCTTGGCTTGTCCTTCGCTCATCTAGCAAAGGTGATCGCAGCGGCCCTTCGCTTTGATGTTACCGAAGATGCGGAAGCAGTGAAACTGCAGCAGCAGTTAAAGGAAAAAGGTGTGCTCGCCGTCCTGCAGAACGTAAGCGGCCTTGATGCCGATGATCCGATCACGCAGGAAGCCGTGCATCAGTATGAACAAAGTCATTTATTGAAAAAATAAGAGGCGCACATTGAAGCATCCATCATTTGGTGGATGCTTTTTTGCAAGAAAAGAAAGTATAAAATTTGGGGCTTAGTCACTAGGATGCTCCGCGTTACTTCGCCATGATTTAGGTTCAAACACGTAAGTGCGAAACTCCTGCGGGAATCGCGAGCCAAGTGAGACCCCGCAGATTACTGCTTGTTTGAGGAGGCTCACGGATCGCCCGCGGTCGCACCAGTTGATGCCAGCAACTGANCCCCGCAGATTACTGCTTGTTTGAGGAGGCTCACGGATCGCCCGCGGTCGCACCAGTTGATGCCAGCAACTGAAGTGTCGTCGAAGCATAAGTTTGTTGAATTAAAGCCGCATAAAAAGCGATAGTCAAAGACCGGGCTTGCCCGGTTTTCTTATGATTAAAAACGGTTAGACTGACCCCGATAAAAGTTAGACCGAAACTTTAAAATGTTAGGCAACAGCGATAGAACTCGGGTATCTGACAAGATAGGTGAAAAAATCATTTTTCTTCAATTAAAATTTTCCACATACTTGCGCTTGGCATTTTCGTTGATTATCGTTATCTTAAATTAAGAACTCGGAAACGAACTGAACTAAAAATTGGATATGCACGAACAATCATAAAAGTAATGTAAGAAAAAGAGGATGCAAAATGAAAACCGTTCATGTAAAAGGTATTGAATTTGGTGCGGGGATACCCAAAATCGCAGTTCCCATCGTTGGTTCAAGCCTGAACGCTTTACTTGGCGAACTTGTGGCAATCAAAAATCTTCCTGTTGATTTGGTGGAGTGGAGAGCGGATTATTATGGAAATGAATGCAACCCGCAGGAATTAGCAGATGCTGCCGCTGTTATTCGTGATCGAATCCCCGGCCTTCCGTTTCTTTTCACTTTCCGAAACAAGCGGGAAGGCGGGCAGAAGGACATCTCGCGGAGCGCCTATGAAACATTGAATAAGACATTAATTCAAAGAGGCGCTATTGATCTTGTTGATGTAGAGTTGTCGATAGGGGAAGAGCGGGCAGCTTCGACGATCGAAACTGCCCATACCCATGGAGTAAAAGTCATCATGTCCAGCCACGACTTCCAAAAAACACCGAGTTCAGCGACAATCATTAAGAGATTACAGAAGATGCAGGAACTGAATGCAGATATGACGAAAATCGCGGTGACGCCAACCGCTAGTTCGGATGTGCTCACGTTACTTCAAGCTACTGATCAGATGAAAACAATTTATGCGGATCGGCCATTTATCACGATGTCTATGTCAGGAACGGGCGTAATTAGTCGATTAATGGGTGAATTATTTGGCTCAGCTCTAACCTTTGGTTCTGCGAAAGAAGCAAGTGCGCCTGGCCAGATTGATGCCCGCCATTTGAATGAGTTGTTGCACTTCTTTCATTCACAAATTTCTCAAGAGTAATCGTTAAACAAATAATGTAATTCGATTAATTCCACCGTTGGACAATCAAGCGAACGTTTATCAGCTGTGTATCTGTGGTGAAAGAGCTTCGCTTTTAACATCGATTCGGGTTGTCTGCAGGAATACGACAAGGACAATGATGATCATCGTTAAAGATAAGCTAACTTGACCCTCCCCAAATGCGAGACCACCGAGACTGTGGGGTTTTGATAGCCAGTCTGAAAATGAGGCACCTACCGGCCGAGTCATGATGTAAGCAAACCAAAAGGAGAATATAGCACTCTTCTTAAACCTCCAATAGTAAAGAGCTGGTACAGCAAGCAAGACTGCGAATAATATCCCAGACGAGAAGTAACCCAGGTGCAAGGTGGTCGCGGTCATGTCTCCGGAAGCGGTGCCGAGAGCGAACGTTCCCAATACGGTGATCCAGTAAAACGCTTCGCGATGAACAGTGTAGATGCTGTGTATGGAGAGCGTTCTCTCAATCTTGTACCAAGTGATAAAGATAATCGCTAGAGCACCTGAAAAGAATAAAGTTGAAACAGTGTATGGGATGCCCAATACGACGTGGACTACATCGGCAGCCATTGTACCGAAGATGCTAACCATGACAACGACGAGCCAGTAAATCCACGCTACATAACGTTTCACCATGAACTGTAATACCATTGCAGCTACAAGACCAACTCCACCGAGTGCAACTGCGATGATCGGATTGATCTGTTTGACCAGATAATCGGAAAATACCTCACCCATTCCAGTGGTCAGTAACTTGGCAATCCAAAAGTAGGCTGTGATTTCCGGCACTTTGGAAAATATACTCTGCTCATGAGGTAAAGTTGTAGCTAATCGATTCATTGATTTATTCTCCCGTCTCATAAAAGGTGAACCTGACAAGTGTTTTTGCTATGTAGTACCTAGTTAATCGTACTTTTTATTTGTCTTGTGTCCGTAATTATGGAAAACATTAACGCATACCAAATTGACGGTTTTGAATTAAAAGGCAATAAAGAAGAGGCTGTCCCAAAAGCCTCTGAAAAAGAGTAAGCGGAGAGAAATGATTCGAATTTTCTCTCCGCTTACTCTTTTTTTATCAATCAAGGTGGACTTTTTACCCTTCTTTTTATGGCCTGAGTGCCCATCTTAACTTAGTTTTTAAATCTTTTTTGACGAAATTAACAATTCATGCTTTTGAATTTTCTTCTTCAGTTGAGGATTATCCGCAATCAACAACATAAAAATAGCTTCAATCGCAGTGACGGCGGATACTCTGGAAAAGAAATATTCTGACATAAAAATAGTGCCTCTGCTCGCCGTAACCATATTATAGTCAGACAGCGCGGCAATAGGGGAACTATTATTATTCGTAAGCGCTATGACCTTTACATGATTCTTTTTAGCAACGTCGATTAATTGAATTAACTGTCGGGATTCTCCTGAGTTAGATATGACGATCACCACATCTGAATCCGTTAAGTTTAACGCCTGACCCATCGCAACTTCCCAAGAAGAAGCGGTAAACGCCAGCCTCCCAATCTGATTAAACTTAAAACAAGCATCAAGTGCTACAGGAAATGTATTGCCTTCAGCCATGATTTGAAGTAACCGGGCATCTTTAATGACTTGAATGATTTCCTTGATTTGTGTAGTGTCAAGGCCCTCTAAGGTTGCTTGAATCTCATCTGTTTTATCGTTCATTAATTTGTCTAATGTTTTATCATCACTATTCAGGAAATTACTATTTTGAGACTCAACATTAACTAATGAACTCTGTGCTAATATGACTTTTAAATGATGAAACCCATCCAAATCGATTCTTTTACAGAAACGTGATATGGATGCTTCGCTCACATCCGCTCGATTTGCCAGTTGTGAAATGGTTGCATTAATCACAAACTGAGGATCGTTGATCATCAAATCAACTATTTTTTTCTCGGATTTAGAAAACTTGCCCAAACTTGAATAGATGCGATTTACAAATTCTTTAGTATTGGATTCCATCCTGTACTTCCCTTTTAAATATCTGTACGATCAAACGGGTACTTCATTCCCCACTGGTTCCGTACGTTTGTCAATATGTCCATGATATCTACGGATAATGCAAACTCGCCGTCATCATGGCCCTGTTCAATATATCTTTGCATATCCTGAACTTCGTATCGCAAAGCAAGAGATTCGTCTCCCGCAGTCAGCACTTCATGTGTTTCTGTATGTGCGTCTTCGGTATAGGTTATAGAAGCTTTGGTGGCTCGCGGATAATTAGATATTTCAATATATCCTTTCGTGCCTGAAATAACCCCACGTTTAGGTTGCTTAGCGCGCATGGACAAGGCCATAACCGCTAATTGATCATCAAGATTTTTTAAGAGGATTCCTGATTGTTCATCTACCCCCGTTTCAAAATATTTAACGGTTGTCAGAACATTTACTGGCTGCGACTTCAAGAATGAACGTGCAAAGGCTGTGGCATAACCGCCGATATCTAATAATGCACCACCAGCTAAATCCTTATTAAAGAAGCGATTTTTGGCATCGTAGTCTTTTAAACTGCCGAAATTAACTTGAACCAAATTAATATCGCCAAGTTTTCCAGAATTGATCAGCTGCTTTACTTTTTTATACAGCGGCATGTGTAATAACGTTAGGCCTTCGGTCACAATCAATCCTTTTTCATCAGCCAGTTGCTTGACATGATTTAATTGTTGAGAATTAACGGTTATGGCTTTCTCAGCGAAAACATGTTTGTCTGCCTGTAGGGCCTTTATAATATAACCATAGTGAAAATTGTGCGGCGTTGCAATATACACAATATCTACATTGGGATCTTTAAGTAAATCATCTGGGTTAGAGAACGTGCGCTGAATATTTTTCTCTTTACTAAATGCCTGTAAGGCTGCTTCATTCACATCGGCTACGGCATAAATTTCTCCATTAACACTATTTAATGCATCCGCCATTTCATGTGCAATCCATCCAGTACCAATCATACCCCAATTATACTTTGTCATTTCTTTCATCCTCTCACGAATTAATATTTTTTTGATTCTGCGAAAAAAATTTAAGTGGATAATTCTGTAAAGAGTGAATGACTGAAAACCTCATCTTCTCGCACTCTAAAAAAATGAAAATTATTTTAATGTTTTTTATGTCTTTGAAACTAATTTCAATATAATTATTCAAACCTTATTTGTCAATAGAAATGAACCCAAAAAAACAGTATTTGTTTTTAGGTGGAAAACGTTTGCAAAAACAAAGGGGAAAATCACTGTGGGTTCGGTCGGAAAGAGGAGGCACATCAGGAGAAATCAGAGCCGGTAAATGGGGGAATATGCTAAATTTTTTTCCATGAACAAGTAGGGGGATCATTAAGTCATAAAAAAACGGCTGAACCTAAGAAGGTACAACCGTTGACACTATTCATCTGCTATTCTATGAATCAACAACGATTAATCTGCGGACAGTGCATCAATTGGGTTAAGCCGTGAAGCTCGTCTTGCCGGTAAAAGCGCGGCAATAAATGAGATCACAAGAGCGATGATCACGGTTGAGATGATGTTTGCTGCTGAAATCTGAACGATGTTGAATTTGACGATTTTATAGAGTATGTGATTGAGCAGCGAGCTGAAGCCATAAGCCAATAGGAGCGCGAGCGCTGCTGAGAACAAGCCGATCAGAATCGACTCGGCTGTAAACAGTCGGCGAATGTCCTTCTTGCGCTCACCAAGTGCGCGAAGAATGCCGATTTCTTTTGTCCGCTCAGCTACCGACATATACATGGTCACGATAATCATGAGCGCGGAAACCACGAGCGAAATGCCGGCGATCGCTGAAAGGACAATTGCAGCGATTTGGACGTACTGGTTGATTGTATCCAAAATGTCACCAACCGTAATCGCTCCATAGGTGTATTTATTGTTATCTTTTAGATTTTGGATTTTTTTGGCTACTTGTTTGACATAAATGGAATTCGTCACATTAACAGAGACATAATTCGCCTTTGTTACACCATTTTTCTTTTCGATTAGCTGACGCATCGTGTGATAGTTGGTTGCTGCCGCCAGTGCCTGTGCATTGTCGGAAAAGCCGACAACCTTAAGCTTTCCGGTAATTTGAATCGGTTGGTTTTTCTTATTGATCCATTGCATCGTCAGTTGGACGGTTTTGCCTTGTAGCTTTTTGTAGTTCTTGGCACTGGTCAGCGCGATTGCCTGATTTTTATTAATGACAATTTCATTGTCTCCGGGCTTGTGACCGGTTTTAATTGTGTTATCAGAAAAGGCTTTGGTCCATGTTTGGATGCCTGAACCACTTGAATTCTTCTTATTATAGGACACGGTATACGTGCTTAGCTGATAGCCGGGTTCTACCTTGTTGACATGCTTTAAATCACGTAGGTGGTCAATCTGATCGTCTGTGAGCAGTAACTTGGACGGGTCATTGGCAAACTGCTGCATGGACTGCTGTAACTCGGTGCTGCTCATTTTTTTACCGGTAGGGTTCTTGAACACCGTGACAGAATTGGGGTTGACCATTGAATTGATTTGATTCTCGATGAAGGCATTAACTCCATTGCCAAGGCCGCTAAAGAGAAGTACGGCAAAAAGGCCGATTGCTGTTCCAAGCATAATGAGTGAATTGCGCCAGAAAGTAAAGGTGAGGTGCTTGAACGCATTTTTGTAACTTGCGCCAGCAGAAAGAG
Organism: Sporolactobacillus laevolacticus DSM 442; assembly: GCF_000497245.1. Taxonomy (GTDB): domain Bacteria; phylum Bacillota; class Bacilli; order Bacillales; family Sporolactobacillaceae; genus Sporolactobacillus; species Sporolactobacillus laevolacticus. Next base: position 113,202 of record NZ_AWTC01000013.1, on the reverse strand, counting down.
GCCTTGCTCGGAATTCTGACTGATCTTCTTGAGGGACAGGATAAGCCGGTTTTAGTCGCGTGTCTCCATCGATCTGACCATCTGTTAGATGGACAATCCGAGTTCCGTAGTTTGCTACCTCTTGGGAGTGAGTAACCGTGATGACCAGTTTTCCCTCTGCTGCGATTTGGTCGAGGAGTTTGAGAACCTCCGCAGTGTTTCGAGAGTCTAGAGCGCCGGTTGGTTCATCGGCGATAATGATTTCAGGGTCGCTGGCTAACGCGCGCGCAATGGCCACGCGCTGCTTTTGACCGCCTGAGAGTTGACTTGGTCGTTTTTTTAAGTGATCGCCAAGACCCACTTTTTTGAGTAGTGCGATTGCTCGTTCTTTCCGCTGACTGCCCTTAAGTGTAGTCATGTCTAAAGATACCAAAACATTTTCAACGATGTTTAGATGACTAATTAAATTATACGATTGGTATATATAGCCGATCGTACCGCGACGATAGTTGTCTAGCTGTTTTTCCTTGGTGTGGTCAAGCTGACGGCCGTCAACCTTAACCTGACCGGTAAATTTTCGATCCAATCCGCCGATGATATTCATCAGGGTTGATTTTCCTCCACCTGATTCTCCTAAAATTGAGACAAACTCGCCTCGATCTAGTTGGAGATCAATACCATTCAGGACGGGAAATTCTTCTTTGCCTAAAAAGTACGACTTGTGGATATCATTTAGTTCGAGAAAGGCCATGAGTCTCCTCCTTTATTTATTTTGCACCAAAGTTAAATATAAGAAAACTAAAACAGAAAGTCAACAATGTTTTAGTTTTTTTTTGACAAAACCTTAAATTGTTTTTAAAATAATTGTGACAAAAAATGAGCATAGAAGTGTGGAAGTGAGTAGGTATGAAACGAAGCGAACGAAAAGACATGATGCGCGAACGCATTTTACAGACTGCTTCTGAACTGTATTTAAAGGTGGATCCAGAGGAAGTTAAAATGCGTGAATTAGCGCGCATCATTGGCATTTCATCAGCAACGCTTTACAAATATTTTTCAAGCAAGGACGAGTTATCAAGGGCAGTAGTGATGCAAATACTAACCCAGTATCAGAATACGATTATGGATGATTTAAATGACCCGACACTGACATTCCCGGAGATCTTGCAGCGTATGCAACGTTTTTCGAGACAAGCACACCGTAATGTGAATATGAAGACGATGGATCTCTTCTTCAAAATGTACCAGGACAATAATGAAATTAATCGGCTGTTTGACAGTCGGAGTGATTTTTGGCGACAATTTGTCGCTCGTGGTCGAGCAGACGGTTACATTGCCGATGATCTTAGCGATACTGCGGTTTTTATCTACATTGACATGTTCTCCCAGTACTTTCGCAATCAGGAACATATGGATAAGTTCAAGATGACACCTCAATTGTTGCAGAAAATTGACCATGAACTGGACAAGATGTTTTTACGAGGACTGCTTGGCGAAAGCGATGATTGCATTGAGAATCAAACGAAGCCTGAAAACGAAGTCTAACTTAGCTCGGAATACATTGGGTAATTACGAATGACTGTATCTAGGATTACGGCCTCTTGTGTTATTACCCCATCTGTTTTTTGATCAACGGAGTTAGCAGGCAGAACGTTGATTTACCGGGATTTTGAATGAGTTAGAGACGCTTAAGCAGGGTTAAAAAGGGTTTGGATGGTTACACGAGTTGAAAACAAGTACTTAGTCTAAACTGATTTTAGTTCCTAAAATCAATCATTTTTTAGCTATTTTTTTCAAAAGCGTATGGTTTACAAAATATGCTGTTATTAACATAATAAACCCGAAGAAATTTGGGATAATTATGTTAGTATTTTGAAATATGCCTTCGTAATGATATAAAGGCGTTAAATAAATTGCAATACATGTAGAAATTATCATTCCTAGGAAGGGTATTACTATAACTAACTTTTTTATTCTTGCCATCGCTGCGATTATGTAAAAGAAAATATCATCGCATATCCAAAAACTCATTACAAACCAGGCGTGGGATAGCCTAATATTTAATTTAGTTTTGAGATAAGTGATAGTTAAAATATATATTATAAATAGAACAATTACAGGAGCAATATTAGCCAATTTCAACATTTTGGATAGTCTTTTTGTTATTTTGAAATTAATTTCATCACAGTATCTATAAAAAATACTCTTTGACAACATCATAAAAAAAGTAATTAGCAAACCAACCCCTAAAATTAAGTATGACATATCATTCTCTCCTCATTATTGGCTCATATCCGTCAACCGTGCAATAAGACCCAGTTCTCCCCATTATAAATTGATTGATGAGCTATTCGTGTGATTTTAATCATAAAAAGGGAAAGTACCCGCTCGGAAATATGGAAGCAGATTTGATCTCCATCATCTAATTCAAAAAAAGCCTGGTTATATGGTAGAGTGACCTGGAATCTCTATCCGAACCGCGATCAGCAACTCGCACAGACGCTCGATGGACTTTTGACATTGCCGACGTCTGAGGCCAAAGAAACGAATCAGAACTCGGACGAAAATTGCTTACAAAAAGAACACAAACAGGGGGAGAAATCGCCGAATGATTGCCTCTCAGCAGCCAGCTGAAAAATCGGATGGTGACACAGTGTAACCTGAAATTGTGATATGGCGCATAAATAAAGCCCGAAATCCTTACCATACCAAGGATTTCGGGCTTTTGTGTGATTACCCCATCAGGATTCGAACCTGAGCATGACGGAATCAGAATCCGTTGCCTTACCGCTTGGCCATGGGGTAATGAATCAGAACAAGAAATATTATACCCAGTTTGATAAATATATGCAAGGGGTTATTCAAAAAAAATTAAAATAATGTCGATCAATAAAAAAAACATGCTAATTATTGGCGATCTACATGATCAGGGATTGGTGAAAAAAACAAAATGAAAGGGCTTGCAAAAATAAAAGATAGCGTTTACAATGATTGGTGTTAAAGGATATCTAGCAATCGATTTAGTTAATCGATAAACAAAGGAGCGAGTTTTGATGGAAAACGAACAGACGAAGAAAAACAACATTCCTCATGAACTCTATGAAAGCTTAATGATGGGCATTCGGCACATGATTCCTTTTGTTGTAGGTGGCGGCATTCTGATGGCTATATCCTTCATGTTTGGTGTCAACGCGGCAGATCCTAAAGATCCTTCTTACAATGCAGTTGCTGCGCTTTTGTTTAATATCGGCCATGGTAATGGCTTTGCTCTGATGGTTCCTATTCTGGCGGGATTTATTGCCTATGGAATTTCTGGAACTTTGGCACTGGCTCCGGGTATGATCGGCGGTTTAATCGCGGCAAGTACTGGCAGCGGTTTCTTTGGAGGTATTATTGCTGGATACCTATCTGGCTACTTTATTCGTTTTCTGAATCACTTGTGCCGTAAATGCCCTAGTAACTTGGTGAATTTACGTAACGTACTGATCTATCCCGTTGTCAGTGTCTTGTTTACTGGGGCGGTCATGTATGAGGTTGTTGCTTTTCCGATGAGTGTTTTCAACAATTGGCTGGTTGCTTGCCTGAGCAGTTTTCATGGTTCAAGCCTTGAGATACTCGGGTTGATCCTCGGCGCGATGATGGCTGTTGATTTAGGGGGACCGATCAACAAAGCTGCGTATACTTTCGGATTGGCTATGATCAGCGCCGGCAATTATTACCCAATGGCTGCAATCATGGCAGGCGGCATGGTCCCACCGATCGGTATTGGTCTTGCGACGGTTTTGTTCAAAAAGAAATTTGACGCGTTCGATCGTGACCAGGGGAAAACCTTTTTCTTGCTTGGCGCAAGCTTTATCACCGAAAGTGCGATGCCTGTGGCAGCAAAAGATGTATTCAGAATCATTCCTTCGGGCATTGCAGGATCAGCGGTTGCCGGCGCGTTATCAATGGCCTTTCACATTGCGCTTCCAGCGCCGCATGGCGGCCTTTTTGTACTCCCGATCGTACAGGGCGGACTCATCCAGCAAGGGCTCTATCTGTTTGCTGTTTTAGCTGGTGTATTGGTAACTGCGGGTCTCCTAGGTGTATTGCGAAAAGATATTGTTCAGGAAGAAAAAGCGCAACCGCAACAAACGAAAATACCGGATGCTGTACCGACACCTGCTCTGAAAAGTTAACGTAGAAGTTCGTGTACTAATTGTTGAAATGTAAAATGAAAGCGTTATAATGATGATGTAGCAATCGATTAACAAATCAAGGTTAGGGAAAGTGAGTGGTCAGCGATGGAAACAAATGAACAATCAAAACATGCGACAATTTCCATCGTGGCCGAAAAAGCCGGCGTTTCAACGACAACGGTTTCCCGGTATTTAAACGAAAAATATGAATATATGTCATTGAAAACACGGAAACGGATTAAAGAGGTCATTGAGCAGCTCAATTATCGACCGAGCAATATTGCCAGAGGGTTAAAATCGAAGAAAACCAACTTATTAGGTGTCGTTGTCGCAGATATTGAAAATCCCTTTTCATCGATGATGATGAAAGGTGTTAACGATGTGTGCAAGCAGCGAAACTATCATATGCTGATCTTGAACACGGATAATAGCCAGATAAATGAAGAGGAGGGTATTCTCTCACTTATCGATCATAATGTTGATGCCTTACTGATCAACCCAACTGGTTATTCAAGTTCGATTTATACGGAATTAAAGGAAAGCAAGGTGCCTGTCGTGCTCATGGACCGGCAGATCGAACATTTTTTATTCGATTCTGTGACATCAAACAACTATGACGTGACGTATCAAGCGACGGCTTATCTCATTAAAAATAATTATTCGCGAATCTTTTTCGTTTCCGAGAATATTAATAGTATCAGCACGCGTTCAATCCGCAAAAAGGCGGTTGAAGATGCGCTGAGCGAGAAAAAATTAGATAAAGAGCATTGCATGTTGTTTATTGATAAAGATAATCCTTTGGATATTAAAGAAAAGTTAATGAAGATCAAGAGACTCTATCAAAATGAAAAACTAGCGCTTTTCGCGGTAAATGGCCAAGTGCTTCTTCTCTTGCTGCAGATGCTTCATGAACTTCATTGGTCTATTCCTGATGAGATCGGCATATATGGATATGATGACTGGGGATGGGGCGAATTAATTCAGCCCGGTATCACGGTCATTCAGCAAGATCCATACGAAATGGGTAAGAAGGCGGCGGAGCTTCTGATTGATCGCTTGGAAGGAAAACGATTGGGAGCACCGGAGTTGTTTGAACTTCCCGCAAATTTAATGATCCGTGGCTCAACCGAGTAAAATTTTTATTTAGTTATTTATGTAACCGTTTTCGTTAATCGATACACATATTAGAACACTTGCCAATTGGGAAGCTTCTGGCCAATCGAAATCTTATCCAGAATCTTTAATACTTTTCCGTATAAAGGGAGTGAGTAAAGTGAGTACATTATTTTTAAATACACTGATCTTCAAAAAGCAGCTGGATGCACATGAAAAATGTCAGTCTGAACTCTTTCAAACCGTGAAAGAATTAGGTGCTTCAGGCATCGAGGTCCGAAGAGAGTACTTTTTTGAAAACGGTTTATTGGAAGATATGGCACGATGTGGCGAACAGGCGAAAAAGTTTGGACTGCATGTGTTTTACTCCGTTCCTGAAAAGCTTTTTATTAATGGAAAGGTTTCGAACCGCCTGGAAACCTACTTTCGTGAAGGCGCCGTATTGAACGCTGAAAATATAAAACTTAATATCGGTGAACCACCAAAACTTAACTCAGAAACGTTCCGGATCATTGAGGATTTGATACAAACGTATCAAATTCAGCTAACCATTGAAAATGACCAAACGGATGAGAATGGACGACTCGGTTTTGTGAGCGCTACATTGGAAAAATTATGCGCATTGGATAGTCCAATTGGCTACACCTTTGATTTAGGAAACTGGCTCTGGCAAGGCGCAGATCCAGTTGATGCCGCAAAAAAAGTTGGCAAATTCACTACGATTTTTCATTTGAAGGATGTGTCAAAGAAAAACGGCCTTCATACTGAGTTGCTTGGTGAAGGAACGATTGATTGGGTTAGTGCGTTGCATATCTGCACAATCGGAATTCCAGTAGTCATTGAATATCCGATTGAATCTCTTGCAGCCTTGAAAAAGGAAATTGTAAAAGTCCGTGATGTATTAACGAATCAGAAAGAAGGTGCTCGGGTAATGGGCGAAGTGATCACTATTGGCGAACCGATGATTATGTTTGTTGCGGATACAAAGGGAGAATTGAAGGATGTCCAGCATTTTACACGCTATATTGCCGGGGCAGAAGTCAACGTGTCTGTTGGTGTTTCACGTTTGAAGCACAGTGTTTCATTGATCAGCCAGGTTGGAGATGATCCGTTTGGCGCGTATATCCGTCTCTTTCTTGATAAAGAGGGTATTGATACAGGTCTTGTTTCAGTGAACAACTGCTATCCTACTGGATTTCAATTAAAAAGTAAGACAGAAGTTGAAGATCCGGAAGTCGTTTATTTCAGAAAAGGATCGGCTGCCTCAAGATTAGATAAACGCGCAATAGACAACATTGATTTTTCGGGAGCCAAGATCCTTCACTTAACCGGTATTTTTCCGGCATTGAGCGCTGAGACGTTTAACGCGACACTAAGACTGATTGAAAAGGCGCGTGAAAATAATCTGTTGATCACGTTTGATCCAAACTTGCGACCGACTTTGTGGAAGAACGAGGAAACGATGAAGGCACGGATCAATCAGCTCGCCGGATTGTGCGACGTGGTCCTTCCCGGATTCAGAGAAGGCAAACGTCTGACAGGAAGAACAACGAAAGAAAAAATCGCTGATTTCTACCTGAATAACGGAGCGAAAACCGTCATTATCAAGCTTGGCAATACGGGGGCATACTGCAAGAGACTGAAGTCCGATGGCAACGTTGCCGAAACGGTTGTTTCAGCTTTCCACGTTGACCAAGTGGTTGATACGGTGGGCGCCGGCGATGGCTTTGCGGTAGGAATCATCACAGGACTTCTCGATAGCTTGCCGGATGCAGAGTTGTTAGAACGAGGAAATGCGATCGGTGCCATTCAAGTGCAGCATATCAGTGATAACGAGGGGCTCCCAAATCGTGAGCAGCTAGCTGCGTTTATCAAAAAGACAGACTTGAAAACTTTGAATGCAAAGGCCCAATCAGACAATGCTTTGAAAGCGATTTAACTCTATCTATTCAACGAACTCAAATTCAACGAACTCAAATTTTGAGAAAGTGGTGAATCTGATGAAACTGCAAATTGCGATTGACCGTGTGCCGCTGACAAAAGCCAGAGCGCTCATGAAGCAATTGGCCCCCTTCGCGGACATTCTGGAGGCAGGCACTTCGTTAATCAAAGATTATGGTGTGACAGCTCTTGGGGATTTAAAAGAGGCGGTTTCCGATACCCAGCTGCTTGGTGACATCAAGACGATTGACGAGGGTGCCTATGAATTCCGGCAAGGCTATCGTCATGGTGCGGATCTGCTGACGGTTATGGGGGCTTCCTCTGTTGAAACGATTCGAAAATGCTACGAAGTGGCTGAGGAGTACGGAAAAGAGATGATGATCGACTTGCTGGAGTGTACACCGAAAAAAGTTGAGGAGATTATTCAATTCCCAAATGCTATTTATTGCTTGCACACTTCAGTTGATCAAGGTGCGACGGCTGACCCAAACGGAGATGTCCTAACCTTTAAAAAAGCATTTCCTTCAGTAAAACGCATCGCCATAGCTGGCGGCATCAATCTAACGACCGCCGCAGCTTTGTCGGCATCCGCTCCGGAAATCGTTATTGTCGGCTCAGGTATTACAAAAGCAGAAGACCCAATACAAGTAGCAAAGCAATTTAGAAAGGTGATGGAAGAGCAATGCAAATTTTCGATGTGATTTTAAAAGAAATTGAAGATGTTATTGATCAAGTGGATGAAGTCGACCTTGACCAGGCGATGGTCCTCATCAGCAAGGACAAAAGGATCTTCGTTGACGGCTCCGGCCGGAGCGGGTTTCAAGCAAAGGGGTTTGCGATGAGACTGATGCACATCGGCTACCAGTCCCATGTTATTGGTGAAACCGTTACCCCGGCGATCGCGGCAGGCGATGTTTACTTTGCCGTTTCCGGTTCTGGAAAGACAAAGAATGTTGTTAATGACACACGTGCTGCAAAAGAAAAAGGATTGACCATTATCGCTGCGACAAGCAAAGCGGATTCACCGCTTGCTGAACTGGCTGATTGCACGATTGTGATCCCTGGAGCAACCAAAGGCGATAGAAATAAGAAATCGGTTCAGCTGCTCAGCTCTCTGTTCGATCAGGCTGTTCACATCACACTGGACGCACTTTGCCTCAAACTCAGTCTTCGTGATCACACGTCGGAAGAAGACGCAGTCAAAATGCATACGAACGTTGAATAATCAACGTTTTTAAAATAAATAACATTTTTCAGGAGGAATTCATAATGGATAATCTCAATGTGAACATTTACGCAGACGGTGCAGTACTCGATGATATGCTCTCAGCCTATGAATCTGGTTTCGTTAGCGGTTTTACAACGAATCCAAGCCTGATGAAAAAGGCCGGGGTAACAGATTATGTGGCTTTTGCTAAGGATGTCGTTGAAAAAATCCCGGACCTGCCGCTCTCCTTTGAAGTGTTTGCCGACGATTTTGAAACGATGGAAAAAGAAGCGGAGAAGATCCACTCCTTCGGCAAGAATGTCTTCATTAAGATTCCGATCACCAACACCAAAGGTGAATCTTCCATTCCATTAATTAAAAAACTCGAAGACAAAGGCTATTCCCTCAATGTAACGGCGATTCTAACGATTAAACAAGTGGAAGAAACGGTTGCCGCACTGAATCCTAACGTTGAAAACATCGTGTCCGTATTCGCAGGACGCATTGCTGATACCGGACGTGATCCCATTCCTTATATGAAGCAAGCTGTTGACATTTGCAAGACAAAAAAAGGTGCGAATCTGCTCTGGGCAAGCTCACGCGAACTGTTCAATGTGTATGAAGCTGATCGCTTAGGCGTTGACATCATCACGTGTACGCCAGAGATCATCACCAAGCTGAAAAAGGTGGGCAAACCGCTGGAACAGGTTTCACTCGATACTGTAAAAGGGTTCAACACAGACATCAAAACGTTGGGGTACACCATTCTGAACAATGAAGAAACTTCTAAAACTGTTTCTAGATGAGACGAATGAAAAGGAGTGATCGTCATGACGAAAGCGATTGAACAATTATCGATTGATACGATCCGCACATTATCTATAGATGCCATTGACAAGGCGAACTCCGGACACCCAGGGCTTCCAATGGGGGCGGCGCCGATGGCATACACGCTCTGGGCAAAGAAGATGAAGCACAATCCGGCTGATCCCAAATGGTTCGACCGTGATCGGTTTGTGTTGTCGGCAGGCCATGGCTCGATGTTGCTTTACAGCCTGTTGCACTTGTTCAATTACGGCTTGCCGATAGAGGAACTCAAAAAATTCCGCCAATGGGGCAGTCTAATCCCTGGCCATCCGGAATACGGTCACACGGTTGGGGTTGAGGCAACGACCGGTCCGCTTGGGCAAGGGATTGCGATGGCTGTTGGCATGGCGATGGCCGAGGCACATCTGGCGGCAACTTATAACCGGGATGGCTATTCGGTCATCAACCATTACACCTATGTGCTTTGCGGAGATGGCGATTTGATGGAAGGCGTCGCTTCCGAAGCCGCATCACTTGCCGGACGGCTGAAACTGGGAAAACTGATCCTGCTCTATGATTCCAACAGTATTTCTTTGGATGGCAAGCTGAACATGTCGTTTACCGAACAAGTGCGCCAGCGTTTTGATGCGTACGGCTGGCAGACGCTTCTGGTCGAAAACGGCAATGATGTGGAAGACATAGAAAAAGCACTGGATCAGGCGAATGCCGATGCGGAGCGGCCGACCTTGATTGAGGTACGCACAACGATTGGCTATGGCGCGCCGAATCTTGCCGGAACGAACAAGGCCCATGGCAATCCGCTCGGTTCCGAAGAAACCGAAGCGACAAAGAAAAATTACGGCTGGGAACATGAACCCTTTTATGTGCCGGATGAAATCCGCGACCATTTCAATACGCTGAATGTGTCTGAAGCCGCTGCGGAAACGGCTTGGAAGAAACAGTTTGAAGCCTATAGCGAAGCATATCCAGAACTAGCTGCCAAGCTGAGAGCGGCAATCGGCGGGGAACTCGCAGCGAACTATGCGGATCAGCTGCCTCAATACGAAGCGGGGACGCAAAAAGCGACGCGCCAGACCTCGGGTGAAGTGATCAATGCGCTCGCCAAAACAGTGCCAGCATTGTTCGGCGGTGCAGCGGACTTAGCGTCCTCGACCAAGACAGCGATCAAAGGCGGCGGCGAATTCTTGCCGGAATCCTACAGCGGCCGTAACATCTGGTTCGGTGTGCGTGAATTTGCCATGAGTGCCGCGGTTAACGGTATGGCGCTGCATGGCGGCGTGATTCCCTACGGATCAACGTTCTTTACCTTCTCCGATTATGCCAAACCGGCGATTCGCCTGGCCGCTCTAATGGGCATCCCATCAATCTTTGTGTTCACGCATGACTCGATCGCGGTCGGCGAAGACGGTCCGACGCATGAACCGATTGAGCAGCTGGCCGGCCTGCGGGCGATTCCGAATTTGAATGTGCTCAGACCGGCAGACGGCAACGAAGTACGCGAGGCTTGGAAAGTAGCGGCGGAAAGCCGTAACCGTCCGACCGTGCTCGTACTCACCCGCCAGAGCGTTGACACGGTGGAAGGGGAAGTGGACAGCGCAGCGGAAGGCGTTCAGCGCGGCGGTTATATCGTCAGCGAAGCGAAGGGCGGCAAACCGGAGGGCATTCTACTCGCAACCGGCTCAGAAGTGGGGCTGGCCGTAAAAGCGCAACAGCTGCTTGAGACGGAACAGATCTATGTACGCGTCGTCAGCTTACCATCGTGGAAGTTATTTCGCGAGCAGGCAGCGACCTACAAGGAAGCCGTGCTTCCGGCACACCTAACCGCACGCGTCGGCGTAGAGATGGGCGCATCCCAGGGCTGGCATGAGTTCGTCGGTTTGGAAGGTGCGCTCGTCACGATCGACCGTTTCGGCGCATCAGCGCCAGCAGGCATCGTGACCACGGAATACGGCTTTACTCCGGAAAATGTGGCGTCGGTGCTGAAAAAAGTAGTCGCTAAACGACAAACGATTCATCAGTGATTTTGATTCATCTTGTGAAAAAGAATAAATGGATACAACATAATGGATGTCTTACTTCTTTGATCGGCTAATTTGTGAGGTTAAGGCATCTTTTATTGAGTATAAATGTAAGCGCTGACAAAATGTCGTTATTTTCATCAAAAAAAGACTCATAATACCTTGAATGAGATCAACCTCGATGGCACACATGATACGCGAACTGCAAGGTGAATGGAGTCAATTTAACAGAGCATTTAAAGCGCCCAGTTAGCGCAAAGCAGGAGTCAGACAAAAAACCAATTGGGAAAGAGGTCTATTCCATGAAAAACAATGCCTTGTCATCTGTCCGGTGGGTTCGATTAATTCCTATTGTGTTCTTTACGTACAGTCTCGCTTATCTTGATCGTGCAAACTACAGTTTCGGCGCCGCATCAGGCATGGCTCATGATTTGAATATCACAGCCAGCATGTCTTCCTTGCTTGGTGCGCTCTTTTTCCTTGGCTATTTCTTCTTTCAGGTGCCAAGCGCCGGTTATGCAGAAAAAAGAAGTGCGAAAAAACTAGTCTTCTGGTCGTTGATTACTTGGGGCTTTCTTGCTAGTTTAATTGGTGTCGTCACGAACATTTACATGCTGCTTGTTGTTCGTTTCTTACTCGGGATTGTTGAAGCGGCGATCATGCCTGCCATGCTGATCTTTCTCAGTCATTGGTTCACCAGTGAAGAGCGTTCGCGTGCGAACACATTTCTGATTTTGGGAAACCCGATTACTGTGCTTTGGATGTCGGTGGTGTCCGGGTACCTGCTTAACAGTTTCGGATGGCGCTGGATGTTCATTATCGAAGGTCTTCCATCCATTCTCTGGGCGTTTATCTGGTGGAAACTGGTTGATGATAAGCCTGATGAAGCAAAATGGCTGGAACAGCATGAGAAAAAAGCACTGGATGATGCACTTGCCAATGAGCAGAAAGGTTTTAAATCCGTTCCAAATTATCGTGAGGCTTTTAAGCAAAAATCTGTGGTCTACTTGTGCCTGCAATATTTCTTCTGGAGCATCGGTGTCTATGGCTTCGTGATGTGGCTTCCTTCAATCATCAAATCCGCTCCAAATATCAGCATCGTTGAAACGGGCTGGCTTTCTTCTGCCCCTTATCTATTAGCAGCCATCCTGATGGTTGTCGCTTCTTATTTCTCCGATAAACTATTAACTCGAAAATTATTCGTTTGGCCATTCTTGCTTGTCGGCGGTCTCGCTTTCTATGCATCCTATCTTGTCGGCCCATCACATTTTTGGATTTCCTTCACACTAATGGTGATCGCCGGTGGCGCCATGTATGCCCCTTATGGCCCATTCTTCGCGATTGTGCCGGAACTGCTTCCGAGAAATGTTGCAGGCGGTGCAATGGCACTGATCAACAGTATGGGCGCGTTGGGCTCTTTTGTAGGCGCTTACTTTGTCGGCTTTTTGAATGGAACGACTGGGGGATTCTCAGCCTCATATATATTTATGGCCGTATCACTAGTACTGGCTGTGATCTTTACAATTATTGTCAAAGGAACGAAAACGAGTCTTTCAACTGATGATGATCCGATCGATGTGAATAAGCAGGTCATTGTCGGCAAGTAATGAATAAGCAGAGGAGGAAGGATTGTGTCTGCAGATCTTATTCAACGTATTCATTCTGAAAAAATTGTGCCGTTGTTCAGGAAAAAATCAGCCAAATTCATTGTCTCGGTATGCCCGCTGTTGTTAGGCAGCGGATTCCATACGGTTGAAATTACAATGGAATCCAATGAGGCTGTTGAATCTATTCGGTTGATCAAACACGCGTATTCCGGCATTTATGTTGGCGCAGGAACGGTAAAGACGATTGACGATGTTGACAAAGCATTGGATGCTGGCGCAGATTTTATCGTCACGCCAATCCTTAATCACAAGCTACTTCAGTACTTGAATGAAAAAGGTGTGCCATTTATTCCAGGAGCATTCACTCCTTCTGAAATCTTTGACGCATACCAGCACGGCGCGGCGATGGTAAAGGTTTTTCCGGCCGCCGCGCTTGGCACCGGCTTTATTAAAAATCTAAAAGGACCGTTAAGTGAAATCCCATTAATGGTGACGGGCGGCATCAATCTCGGTAATTGTACTGAATTCATTCAGGCTGGCGCAGACGCAGTAGGGGTTGGGTCCTCGCTAATATCAAAGGAAGCCGTTCAAGCGGAAGACTGGGAGGCGGTCAAACGTTCGTTAGAAGAATGGCGACATGTCACCGCGATGAAAAATAAGCAATTTTCCTAAAAAAAAAGCCAAGTTTGTGAGACGCATCGGGGCATTTACGCCATTGTCCCGATGCGTTTTTTTGTACACTATTGCGAATGCCGGACAATTGCTGATAAAGACCGGATCACGGAGTTGGATGATCATTGAGGATTTTGTTTGATGCGACCGCAGTACGGGTACTAAATTAGAAGAAAGCTGCCTAACGACATATAACTGCGCGGTCATGCTCACTCCTGTTTTCTAGTTTTTTCTCTAGAAATAAGGTAGATATTGAATGCTAGCCCAGGGATACCGACAAATCCAGGCAGAATAGATATGAGATTCTTCGTTGTTAGCCAAAGTATGAATGAAACAATGATTCCGCCGATCATAACGATCAAGCAGAAAAAAATAAGGACATTGCCAATGATGTTATTTATATCTTTGTTCTTGATTTTTTTATTTGGCATAGCGTGAACTCCTTTATTTTAGAAGGAATTGATGGTGAGTGGAATGCTTATCAAGTTCTTCCCCGTAAGTTTAAAGTGTGGCGGATAAAAAACGTGTCGAAATATGAAAGCTTAGAAAAATCTGATATAAAGCGGTCAAATCTTTATCTTTTGTAGATTTGAATGGGCAGATTGACTGAGGCATATTGATCGTTATTTGGTTTTAGTGGCATAATAGACTTATTGTTTTGTGCTCGTCTATAAAAGATGCTAAAAAAGATTTAAGAAAAAGATAAAAAACAGTTTTTCTTCCCCTTGGATCGGTCATTTTCGCAAAAAGATCTGTGCGTATGAAAACGGACGATCAAGACACCCTCAGATTCGGATTCCATTTGGTGTACTGCATCGAAGCCACCCTATCCTGTGGAAGTTAGAGCTTAAGGAGAGATGAATATGCGTTTAGTTTTGTTGTCAGGCGGTTCTGGAAAGCGGCTGTGGCCCTTGTCCAATGACGCGCGATCCAAACAGTTCCTGAGAGTGCTTGAAGACCGTGAGAAGCAGTTGTCTTCAATGGTACAGCGTGTTTTCGGTCAATTGAACGATGTTGGATTAGGTGACTCCACGGTAATTGCCACCGGGAAAGGCCAGGTTGAAATGCTGGAGAACCAGCTTGGCAAAGATGTTCCTCTGATTGTGGAACCGGAGCGCCGCGATACATTTCCGGCGATAGCCTTAGCAGCGGCATATCTCTACACGATGACCGAAACGTCACTTAACGACGTTGTCTCGGTTTTGCCTGTCGATCCTTATGTCGATACGGCCTTTTTTAAACGCATTCTCGACTTGGAGACATTGCTTGATGATACGGGTGCTGATTTGGCGCTGATGGGTGTTAAGCCAACATATCCTTCTGAAAAATACGGCTATATTGTGCCGACAAAGGGAGAAAGCAAAAACTACATCAATGTCGATCATTTTACCGAAAAGCCAAATACAGAACTTGCGAAACAACTGATCGAGGAATCGGCATTATGGAATTGCGGTGTTTTCGCATTTCGCTTGAACTATGTGATTTCGATTTTGGAATCGCTTGGATTGCCGCTCAATTATGAAGAACTCTCGCAGCAATTTGCCAAACTGCCGAAAATCAGTTTCGACTATGCAGTTGTGGAAAAAGCGAAAAATATTGTGGCGCTTCCTTATGAAGGTTTCTGGAAAGACCTTGGTACATGGAATACGCTGACAGAAGAAATGGCCACACAGCAGATTGGCAAAGGAATCATCAGTGACGATTCAGAGAACACACATCTGATTAACGAACTGGATCTCCCTGTGACTGTGCTTGGTGTCTCCAATGCGATTGTCGCTGTCAGCCCGGATGGTATTCTGGTTTCGGATAAAGAGCAAAGCCCGCGCATTAAGGAAGTCATGAAAGGCTTTGATCAGCGGCCAATGTATGAAGAACGCCAATGGGGTTCTTACAGAGTACTGGATTACTCACGCTACTCAGCAAATAACGAAGAAGTGCTGACCAAAAAAATAAAAATCGATGAAGGTGCCAACATCAGCTACCACTGCCATCATATGCGCCAGGAGGTTTGGACGATCGTCAAAGGTCATGGCCGTTATGCGGAAAATGGTGTCATTCGTTCCATCAAACCGGGTGACGTGGTTATTGTTCAGGCAGAGACGCTCCATGCAATTAAAGCCGATGAAGCGCTTGAATTGATCGAGGTTCAGATCGGCAGCCAACTGATTGAAGAAGACATTGACCGCAAATTTATGAAGTGGGAAGAAATTGAAGCGAATTGCTCACAAGTAAGAGGATAAGATCGCGATGAACATATAGAACCGAGCGGAGAGGTGAATTCTTCGCTCGGTTTGTTCGTCAGGATAGAAATGACTGATAAAATTTGTGAAATGATCGATATAATTTTCAAATTGATCGATATCGTTTTTAAAATGATTGCTAAATCCGAGAAACTGGCAGACTAAGTAAAAAAGCAGTTTTCTCTCCATATTTTTCCTTGCCTGATGCTTTGTGCTAGAATGCTTATTAGATAAGATGTTCGTCTTCCAGATTTGCGAACACCCGATTATTTGAATGAAAAGGCAGGGTATACAATGAGCCAAGTAAACGTGAAGACAGACAAAGAAGCATTCCTCAATGACCTTTCAGCATTGATCGCGATTCCAAGTACGAAGGATGCCTCCCAGGCAAAGGAAGGGGCTCCATTCGGACCGGGTCCGCTTGCCGGCCTTGAGAAAATGCTGGAAATTGGTAAAAGGGACGGATTCCGTACAAAGAATCTGCAAGGATACGCCGGCTATATTGAATACGGTCCGGAAGATGCAGAAGACTATATTGCAGTGCTCGGCCATGTGGACGTCGTGCCCGCGACCGGCAAATGGGCGCATGATCCATTTACCGCTTACGTGGAAGATGGAACGCTGTATGCGCGAGGCGCGATCGACGACAAGGGACCGACCATGGCTGCTTATTACGCACTGAAGGCGCTGAGAGAATCCGGCGAAACCCTTAAACACAGAATCCGCCTAGTCATCGGTACAGATGAAGAGAGCGGCTGTGCATGTATGAAAAAGTATAATGAACTGGAACCGATGTCCCTGTTCGGCTTCGCTCCCGACGCGGAATTTCCGTTGATTTTTGCTGAAAAAGGCCAGATCCGCGCTTGGATCAACTTACCGCAAAGGGCTGAAGAGGCACCTGTTCATCTTACTGATTTTTACTCAGGTGAGCGGATTAATATGGTACCTGATCATGCCTACGCGGTTCTAGAAGGACCGGAAGCAGAACAATGGTCAGCTCATGCGCAAGCCGCATTAACAGCTAAAAATGTGCCATTTACAGCGGAAAAAACAGCACAAGGGTTGAAACTTACCGTGAAAGGCCAGTCTGCTCATGGATCAGAACCTGCCGGCGGCGTCAACGCTGCATTTTTACTTGCCGGAGCGCTACAGGATCTGCCACTTGCGGAAGCAGAGCAGGCGTTCATCAATTTTCTGGCAGACACGTTAAATAACGATTTTGGCGGTGCTCGCCTCGGAATCGCTGGTCATGACGATGTTTCAGGTGAACTGACCGTTAATGCAGGCGTCATTCGATTTGACAAGACAAAAGGTGGCACCGTTTCATTAGATATCCGCGTCCCAGTCAAGCTGTCTCTTGAGGATATCCAGGCGACACTAACGGCATCAGTAGAAAAACTTGGCTTTTCTATTGGCGAACTCGGCACGAGTAAGCCACTTTACATGGATCAGAAACATCCGGGTGTACAGATCCTGAAAAAAGTTTATGAAAAGCACATGGGACTCAAAGACGTTGAATTGCTCACTTCCGGAGGCGGAACATACGCTCAGTATCTAGATGCAGGCGTTGCATTCGGCGCTTGTATGCCGGATTATCCTTATACTGGTCATCAAGTCGATGAGCACGTCAAGGTGGATGACCTGCTTCTTGCGTCTGCGATCTACGCAGATGCAATGGCTGAGCTCGCAAATTTGGAAAAATAAGCGCATGTCTAGGCGTCAAATGACATTTAGCTGCATAGGATAGCAGTACTTATGGAGAGGGAAAAGTGAATGCTTTGTTCCTCTCCTTTTTATATGATGTTCGATAAGTCCGGGAAAAATTGCTGTCGAATTTCTGCGTCAGCTTGTTCCTTCGCTCCTCACGTATTATTTGTATAGGCTCCGGTGCTCGAAACTGCGCTTCCTTGATCTTCGACGCACAGGACGTGCTAGTGTCAGGCATGCCACAGGACGTGGCGTTCTGCCTGACCTCGGCCCTTTTTGTCCTCNCTTGATCTTCGACGCACAGGACGTGCTAGTGTCAGGCATGCCACAGGACGTGGCGTTCTGCCTGACCTCGGCCCTTTTTGTCCTCCTTATCGAACGAACTTTTTTGGCTACACTTTACTGAAAAAAATGGTTACTTTTTTCTTGATAAGTTGGTAGAATGTGAGTGTTATACGTCAAAGAAAATGGCATGGGATATTCATGAAATACTGGTTTTACCAGCATCTAGGCATATTGCATGCGTTTTCAATTTGTTGGATGTATAACATAAATGAGTGATTTATAGAAAAAGAGATGACCTTGACAGCTGCAGACGGTGAAACCCATGTACATTGTGAGGAATGAAGAGCAAATGGCAAAAGGATTGTTTTGGCTGTGTATGTCCGTATTTTTGAATGCATTCGGGAATGCTCTGACAGTGAAGGCTGCACTTGGCTCCGCGCCCTGGACGGCAGCGGGAATCAATATTTCCAACGCTACCGGTTTAACGGTAGGAAACGCACTGATCATTTTGGGACTGATCACGTTGATTGCGGATGATCTTCTGCGCCGCCGCTGGAACGGCATTAAGGATATTTTTAATTTCCTCTATATGCTGTCCTTTGGCTATCTAATTGATTTTTGGCTGTTTTTGATGCAGTCCGTGGATGTGAATGGATGGTTCCTGCGCACAGTCGCTTGTGTCTTTGGTGTGCTCTGCATTGCTGCCGCGCTTTCCATTTATTTTCGTGTAAACCTTGTGCTCCATCCTTTTGATGATTTGCTGAAAATTCTTCGTGAGAACTACTTGCACGGCAATGTGGTTCTTGCCCAGCGTATTTCACTGGGGATTCCGCTTACAGTTGGATTGTCCATTGGCCTTTTTCGTCATCATTTATTGGGCATCAACCTAGGTACAGCCGTCAGCTTTCTATGCATGGGTTATTTCATCCTGTTTTTCGATCGATTTATTCACTTGCATTTGGATCAAAAGGCGCTATCGCAACGACACCTTCCACATTGGGGGCATCGCGTAAAACATTCAAAAGCATAATTAATCGGCTTGACAAATTTCTCCAAACGGACAATAATAAGTTAACTTAAATAAAGATGAAAAAAGCGATGAAGAGAAGAAGTAGAAAGTGCAGCTTTTCCGCAGAGAGCTCCGTTTGGTGCGAAGGAGCAAAGGCAAGCTTTCGAACATGGCCTCTGAGCTGCGCGGCTGAACGGCGGTTCGTCACCAAAGTAAGTCGCGACAAGTTAAGGTTCTTGTTGCCAAAACCAAAGTATCGAGCGGCTTTCTAAGCTCCGTACTTGCTGAGACCGGTCATGCGAGTGTCCGGTGAATCAAGGTGGTACCGCGGGATAACCCCCGTCCTTAGTCAAATGATTAAGGACGGGGGTTTTTTGATGTCTGCGCAACATGGCGAATAAGAGCATGATGAAGCACTCAGGATCTGGCAAGAATAAATAGAAAAAGATTCAGAAGGAAAGGTGATTTAAATGAGCAAGGCATTAGTATTTCAGACAGATTTCGGACTCGTGGATGGAGCGGTTTGCGCAATGTATGGTGTGGCTAGCACCGTTGATCCTACATTAAGAATATTTGATTTGACGCATGACATTCCGCAGTACAACATTTGGGAAGCATCCTATCGACTGCGGCAGACGATTGATTATTGGCCGGAGGGAACCGTATTTGTATCCGTGGTCGATCCGGGAGTTGGTTCAACAAGACGCAGTGTAATTGCCAGAACGCGTCGCAACCAGTACATCATTACGCCGGATAATGGAACACTGACCCATATTAAAAAAATCGAAGGCATTGAAAGTGTACGCAGCTTTGATGAGAAACTGAACAAATTGCCGACAGCAGGCGAATCCTTCACATTTTTCGGAAGAGATATTTATGCATTTACAGGCGCGAAACTGGCGGCGAGGATCATTGATTATGATCATTTTGGTGAACCTGTTTCGGTCGATTCAGTTGTTGAATTGCCGATTATCCCATCGTATCGAGAAGGTAATCAAGTAAACGGTACAATTGACGTACTGGATGTTCGTTTCGGCAATCTCTGGACGAACATCAATCATTTGCTGTTCCATGAGTTAGGAAATGAGCGCGGAGAACGGCTTGCGGTCAATATCAAAAATGATACTCGTACCGTTTATGAGAACACGATGGTGTTTGCACGGTCATTCGCAGAAGTCGCCATCGGTGAGCCGCTGATCTATGTAAATTCACTTGAAAATATCGGCGTGGCAATTAATCAGGGATCATTCGCAAAGGCGTACACCATTGGCACTGGAACGAATTGGCATATTTCATTTCATAAAGCTTAAAGATTGTGATTTTAAAAGGATGTTCAAAAAGTCCGGGAAAAATTGCTGTCGAATCTCAGCGTCAGCTTGTTTCTCCGCTCCTCACGTATTCCATTCATACGTTCCGGTGCTCGAAACTGCGCTTCCTTGATCTTCTCGGCCCTTTTTGTCCTCCTCTTTGAACAGACAATTTAAGGAGGTGATTCAGTGCGTTTATTTGGAAGTAACACCTATTGAGGAGGTGAACGAGGCAGAAAAGTTACTGTTTAGAAAAAACATATTTTCAAACTTTCTCTTGTTTTATACTAATGTAGTACGGCTTTTAATTTATGAACTTATACTTAATTAAATCAAAAAGGGGTTTTGCCGTATGAAAAATTGGCTGTCTATTCGAACAATCGTTGCAGCGGGTATTGGCGCCGCCATCTTTATCATTCTTCGTTATATTTCAATTCCTGTCGGTTTTATTCCGAATACAACAGTTCAGCTGTCTTATATTTTTCTCGCATTAATCGCCGTGATCTACGGACCCGTTGCCGGAGGCCTGATCGGGTTGATCGGACATTCGCTTGGTGATGCATTTCAATACGGATCCGTCTGGTGGAGCTGGGTGATCGTCTCAACACTTGTCGGCATCGGATTTGGTCTTGTGTCAGGAAGGCTTAAGATTTCCGAAGGTGATTTTAACTGGAAATCTATTGCATTGTTTAATATCGCGCAAGTGATTACTCAGGCGATCGGCTGGTTTCTGATCGCACCTGTTCTCGATATTGTGATCTACGGCGAACCGGCAAATAAAGTATTTGTTCAAGGCTTCACTGCCGGCATTTTGGATATTGTCACGGTAGGTATCTTTGGTACGCTGCTTATCTGGATTTATGCGCAGACACGTACGCGAACTGGAAGCCTGAAGAAAGAAGCATAAGTCGCAGTTGATGAAAAAGTAAAAGCAGAAGGATCACTATGAAAAATACGGTTGTGTCGTTTAAACAATTCAATTTCAAGTACAACAGCCAGGAAAGCCCATCATTGGAAAACATCTCGCTTGATATTCGCCAGGGTGAACGGATTCTGATCACTGGTCCTTCCGGCTCAGGAAAGAGTACACTTGGTCATTGTATCAACGGCCTAATTCCCAATGCTTATAAGGGAGAAATTAAGGGCTCGATTGAACTAATGGGTGAACCTGCAAGTGAACTGAGCCTATTTGACCTCTCGAAAAAAGTAGGCACAGTACTCCAGGATACGGATGCTCAGTTTATTGGCCTGACTGTTGGCGAGGATATTGCCTTCGCATTGGAGAACGATGCTGTCTCGCAAAAAGAGATGAAGCAAAAAGTTCTTCATGCAGCAAAAAGGGTTGGCATGGAAAACTTTCTGGAGCATTCTCCGCATGAACTATCAGGGGGACAGAAACAGCGTGTCTCAATGGCAGGAGTTATGGTTGATCCTGTGAACATCTTGTTGTTTGACGAACCGCTTGCAAATCTAGATCCGACGGCCGGCCGGCAGACCATGCAGTTGATTGATCGCATCCAACGGGAAACCGGAGTCACAGTGGTCATTATTGAACACCGTCTAGAGGATGTATTGGAAATGGATATCGATCGGATCATCGTCATTTCGGATGGCAAGGTAGCAGCCGATGCTCCGCCTGCCGAACTGTTATCTTCGGATCTGCTCCGTACGTACGGTATTCGTGAGCCGCTTTATCTGACTGCATTGAAACACGCCGGTATTCATGTAGATCCTGACATTCATCCTGAAACGATTAGTCGACTTATTGTGGATGGACTGCGGAATCGGCTATTGGAGTGGTCCAACACCGATGTTCCAATTGATAGGAAAAGGACAGGCGAAACAGTTCTGGAGCTGTCACATCTCAATTTTCAGTACGAGAAAGATCTCCCGGTTCTTAACGACGTCAGTTTTTCGATACGCAAAGGTGAACGGATCGCTCTTGTAGGGAAAAACGGTGCAGGAAAATCAACAATAACGAAATTGATCTGCGGTCTTGAAAGGCCCGCCTCGGGCAAGGTTTTGTTGGACGGTCGTGACGCGAGCGATCAGACAATCAAGGAAAGGTCCGAATCTATCGGTCTTGTGATGCAGGATCCAAATCACATGATTTCGCAACATATGATTTTTGATGAAGTTGCTTTTGGGCTTAAGATCAAGGGTGTTGATCCGGATGAAACAAAACGACGTGTTTATGAAACTCTGAAACTCTGCGGGCTCTACCCATTCAGAAACTGGCCGGTATCCGCACTCAGTTTCGGCCAGAAAAAGCGTGTAACCATTGCATCAATTCTTGTACTTGAACCGCAAATCTTAATTCTGGATGAACCAACTGCGGGGCAGGATTACCGGCATTATACAGAAATCATGCGCTTTTTGGAACAGTTAAGTGAGCGCGGGGTAACTCTGATCATGATTACACACGACATGCATTTGATGCTTGAGTATACGGATCGTGCGCTAGTGATGGTAGATGGGAAACTGATCGCTGATGAACCGCCTGCCGAGCTTCTTTCCGATGCGCGAATTGCAGAAAAGGCGAATTTAAAGACGACATCGCTTTTTCAACTTGCGGAACGGATTGGTTCCCCGGATCCCCTCTCATTTGTTCGCCATTGTGTCATAGATGAAAAGAGGAGGCGGTCGCATCATGAACTTTCGGATGCTCAGCTACATTGATCGGCCGTCTCCGATCCATCGCCTGACGGGCGCAACAAAATTAATCTGCTTTATTCTATGGTCTGTCATTGGTATGAGCACTTATGATACACGGATACTTTTCGTCATGCTGATTGTAGGTCTGCTTGTTTTTAAACTGTCACAGACCAAGGTTCGTGAGGTTTCTTTTGTCCTGACGTTCATTCTGATTTTTCTATTGCTGAATGACATTGCCATCTATGTCTTTGCACCGCAGCAGGGGACGCTCATATATGGAACGCGGCATGTTCTGCTGGACCTGCCCGGGCGATACGCGCTGACTTGGGAGCAGCTTTTTTATCAACTGAACATCACATTAAAATATTTTGTCGTCATTCCGTTCGCACTTTTATTTGTGGTTACAACACAGCCAAGCGAATTCGCTGCCTCGCTAAACAGAATCGGCGTTAATTATCGAATCGCATTGGCGGTTTCCATTACTTTGCGCTATATTCCCGATATTCAGCGTAATTATCATGAAATCGCACAAGCTCAACAAGCTCGAGGAGTCGACCTGTCTAGGAAGGCGAAATTCAGGCAAAGGATGAGGCAGGCGGCAACGATTGTCATTCCGCTGATCTTCTCCAGTCTTGAGCGAATCGAAGTGATCAGCAATGCGATGGAACTCCGACGATTTGGTAAGAAGAAGAAGCGGACGTGGTACAATGCAAAGCCATTTGCGTTTCGGGATTTTTTTGCGATCGGATTTTCATTGGCGCTGCTGTTACTCTCTTTGTGGCTGGCGATCCAACATGGCAGTCGTTACTATAATCCATTTCAGTGAAACGTCACCGGAACTTCATCCCGGAGACGTTTTTTTATTGTCTAGGAAATTATAAACGATCGACTTGTGGATAAATACCCGTTAACCTGCTTCAGCACATCCCATTGAAATACTTATGTATGGTTGGACGTTTTGGTTAAGCAGAACCCAGATTTAGCAAGCTGAAAGAAGATCCGCTGGGTATGGATGAGGAAACACAGATGGCCAATTTCAGTTACTTGGAGTGTAGGAAAGAAGATGAAGTGCCTGACTTTGTCATCGAAGCATTTGGTTATGGTTTGGAAAAGGGCTAAAATCGAGGGCTCTCTGTGGCGGCACAATAAAACAAGCAAGAAACAGAAATAGCCCCAGGTGCTGTAGCTTTATTAGGGGCTGGTAAGATCGCATTAGGTTTTGTTCTGTTCATTTTCGTTTATTCAGTTTCACTTTTTGGAAGATCATTCTACGATTGTTCGAATTCTTGGGCAGCCTGAGCAAATGATCTTTCAGTAATTTTCAATAGCTCAATCAACAGTGTACATACATCTCGTCTCTCTCAGCAATTAAACCTTTTTAGTTTCCTTCTTTCACCATCTATTTTTTAGTTTTTCCTTTTTTCTATCTGTACGCCTTTGCTCAATAAGGATATCAATTCTATCGAGAGCATCCTTATTATTTAAAATTTCTTTTCTATTCATTTGTATCAGTTGATGATATTTTAGTTTTTTCCTCATTATTTTCCTCATCCTTTCCTTAATACGAAAAATTTAATGGTACTTTTTACATGTGACTTTGTTGAAAGATTAACCTATAAAAAATTCTCTGCTTATTGCAGAGAAAATGTGAGTTAAATTTAACTGAAGGATTGAGATTATTCATACTATACCACTTAGTATAATTGGTTATCAAGTGTTTTTTTTAATATATCCCGCGATATCTAGAAATTGTCTTTTTCTAAGGTCCATTATAGTCGGCAACTCAATAATTTAATAAATGTCAACAAAGAAAAAGCAGAAAGATTTTTTCTCTCCACTTTTATTTGGTACGTGTTTTTAATTAATCTTTTTACGGCAATAGCCTTAACACTCAAGGGCTGAAATTTATAGAATTTACTCTTTTGGCATAAGTTTAGACAATATCAAGCGGAACTTTTTCAGATGGGTGAGGGAAGGCGTTGTCGAGGAAACGCTGTTCTCCCTCTGATAGCTGGACGGATGCCGCTTGTGCATTCAGCAGCACATGCTCGGGACGACTGGCCTTTGGTATAGCCACAATGCCATCAGATTCAGCACGGCGAATACTCCAGGCAAGAAGCAGTTGAAGAGGGGTCACTTGATGAACAGCGGCGATTCTTACAACGTCAGGATCTTTTAATAACTGTGTTTTTAGCGATCCTCCTTCGGCAAGCGGACAATACGCCATGATTGGCATTCGATGATCACGCTGCCAAGGAATCAAATCGAATTCGATACCGCGGGAACCAAGATGATAGAGTACTTGATTCACCGCACAATTGGCACCATTTGGATTGGAGACGAGTTCTTCCATATCTTTAGTGTCAAAATTGGAGACGCCCCATCTTAGAATTTTACCTGCTTTTTGTAATTCTTCCATACCGCGGATCGTTTCTTCAAGTGGAGTGGCGCCTCGCCAATGCAGTAAATAGAGATCAAGGTGGTCGGTGCCTAGTCGCTTCAGGCTTTTTTCACATGCCGCGGCTAACCGTTTCCGGTCCGCGTGATTCGGGTAGGCTTTACTGACGAGAAACACGTCATTGCGAATATCAGCGATTGCCTCGCCAATGAGCGCTTCCGAACGTCCCTCGCCATACATTTCCGCAGTATCAATCAATTTTAGACCTAATTGAACACCTAAGCGCAGTGCTTCTATTTCTGAAGCATGTTTGAATGGGTCGTCTCCCATACGCCATGTGCCCTGCCCTATTGCGGGAATCCTTGCTCCATCTGCGAGTAGGATGGTCCGTTTCTCCAATTGTTTCCGAATAGCATCAATTTCATGATCTTCTAATTGCATGAATGTTGCTCCTCCTTTTAGCAAGTGGAATGACGATTTAGCCATTTCAAGCCTTCTCGTTTGCTCAAAGGCTTGAGGTCATGCTCGTGAATAAATTGCCGAACTGTTTCAGGAGCGGTCTTTGAATATTCGCGAAGAACCCACCCAATAGCCTTTTGAATGAAAAACTGATCTGAATCTGTGTTCAGCAGTATGTAGCGGAATAAGCGCTTCTCATCCGTAGCACGCTTATACTTTAATTGATATAAGAGCGCTGCGCGACGAAGCCAGAAATTCTTATCGGTGATCCAATTTTCTGCATAACTGTCTATCAGATGAGGTGTGTTCTTAAAAAGCAGACCGCAGCTATTTGGAGCAATCGTATCAACGGTATCCCACCATGATTTTGTGACAATCATCCATTCGAACAGAGGCATATGCCGTTCGTTTAAGATCTGCTTGGCCTTTCCGATCATATCAAGCGCGGCGGCCTGGCATTCTCTTTGGGGCTGTTCCCAAAGTACGTTGACAACATCGTGAAGCTGCTCCGCATCTGGAAGACCATATTCGTTGATAAAAGTCCGCACCAGTTCCTGACGTTCCGGCGACTTAATGCCGAAGAAGGGAAACTGGTTTCTCATATACTGCTCCATTTGACGTGCGTTTTCCGGATTTCGATGATCTTCAAATGCGGTTATGAGCGGACGAATATCGAAGCTCATTTAATCCCGCCTTTCTTAGGTAATTAGCAGTAGGTTTGTTCCGGGATCAGTAGATTTCTTTGATTTAGTTTTTTAATCTATTTAACGAAGCATTTCTCTCTTAATCATTATCTCTATATTCCCACATTTACGAGCGTAATACGAATGATATGATGCGGAATTTTTTTCCCTCTTTCTGATCTCTAAAAAACCTTCCTTTCTTTTTTTATCAATCTCTGATCTCCGTTGTACAATAGAAGTAGATAGAAAATTTTTTATTGATGTGATACATAAGGAGTTACTGTAAAGTGATCATTTCTTCCTTCTTAAAAAAAATGCGCCGTTCGGATTATACCAAAGTTTTTTTCCTCTGCCTGCTGACTTCAGGGCTCATGTTTTTGCCGTCAATCATAGCGAACAAGGGCCTGTTTACCTTAGTTGGTGATTTTAATTATCAGCAGATTCCGTTTAACATGCTGAGTAATCGAGCAATCAAGAGCGGTGATCTGTTTTGGAACTGGTCGACAGACCTAGGCAGCAATTTTATCGGTTCTTATAGCTTTTATACTTTAGGCAGCCCCTTTTTCTGGCTTAGTTTGCTTTTTCCAGCCTCGTTTTTTCCTTATGTGATTGGTCCGATGTTCATGCTCAAATACTGTGTTGCCGGGCTGACGGCATATGGCTATATTCGACGCTATGTAACAGACGGACGTTACGCAATCATGGGGGCTCTGCTCTACGCCTTTTCCGGATTTTCAGCTGTTAACCTGATGTTCAATCATTTCCACGATGTCGTTGCCTTCTTTCCGCTTCTGCTTGCCGGTTTTGACCGTTTGGTGGTAGACAAGAGAAAAGGGTGGTTTGCAGCGGCGGTTGCATTGAACGCCACACTGAATTTCTTTTTCTTCATCGGTGAAGTTATTTTTTTAGTTATCTATTATGTGATTCGGTATTTGGTCGAGGATTGGAAAGGGTATGTTCGCCAGTTGCCGCGAATTGCATGGGAGGGACTGCTTGGCGTCGGTATGGCCAGTCTGTTGTTTGTTCCGGCGATCCTGTTTACCTTGCAAAATCCGCGATTGGATGCATTTTTATATGGACCAAATGCGTTGGTCTACACCGGGAGCCGCTATCTTGAACTCATCAAAGCGATCCTGATGCCTGCAGATTTGATGCCGCATCAATCTTCTATTTTTCCATCAGATTTTTCATCGAGCAGCGCCTATCTACCACTCTTTGGCCCTGTACTGGTTATTGCAATGATGCTCGGACGAAAGCATTGGATGAAGCGGATGATGGTTGCTTCGTTAATCATAGCTTCAGTACCGCTTCTGAACAGTTTCTTTTATGTGCTGAATGCTGCTTATTACGCACGCTGGTTCTATATGCCGGCGCTGATTATGGCTTTGATGTCGGCCGTGGCGCTTGAACGGCGGAATGAGATTCCGTTGAAGAAGAGCTTGCTGATCACAGCATCCTCGCTTGCGCTGCTTGCAGCATTTCTGCTCTTTTATCCATGGAGTGAAACCCAGAAGAATGCAATTTTTCATTACGATCAGTTTCTTTTTTACCTTACAGCGGCGGCAGCGGGTCTTGCTGCGACCTATTATCTCGTTTGGCGATTTAGAAGGGGAAAATACTGGCATCGTGCAGCTTTAATTTTACTCGTGATCTTTTGCGCGGGACTTGGACTGTTTAACATTTTTGCGACCCATTCCATATACGACTATCAGTCCGGTCAAGCGATCCAAAATACCGTAGTGAAAACGGGAAAAGAATTAAAACGCGTGCTGCCAAAAACGGAAAATTATCGTATCGGCATCAGTGATGATGGATGGAATCTGGCCATGGTTGCGAATTTGCCAACGGTCAATTCCTTTACGAGCATGGTCAACGGCTCCATTTTTGAGTTTTATCAGTCGATCGGGTCCCCGCGAGGTGTAAAGACAGTGATTCCTCCGGACGCTTATGGACTAAAACCGCTTCTGTCGGAACGTTTCTTTGTCGACACGGTCAAAATGGATAACAGCAAGCTGTATACTTCATTCAACAATGGGACGAATACGGTTTACATTTATGAAAATAAGGATGCGCTGCCGATCGGCTTCACCTATGACTACTATATAACGCAAAGCCAGTTTCAGCATGTTTCTGATGAGTACAAGCATCTAGTACTGCTTCGTGCGGTTGTTATTAAAGACAGTGATGTGCCGAAAGTGAAAAATTTCCTTGTTCCGCTTCCGGAAACGGATATGTTTACGACAACAAAAGCGGAGTATCAGCATGACTTGAAGATGCGGGCAAAAGAGGCATCGACGGCGTTCCATCGTGATCATACAGGTTTCACCGCGGATATTCGCGCGGATTCTGATAAATATGCGTTCTTCAGTGTTCCATTCGACAAAGGGTGGAGAGCAACGGTCAACGGCGCCCCAGTTCATATTTTGGATGCGGACGGCATGATGATTGTGCCGGTCAGTGATGGCGCAAATCATATCCGCTTTGATTATCGGACACCGGGACTGTCAGCGGGATTCTTTTTGGCGCTGCTTTCCTTTGCTGCTTTTTCCGTTTATCTGTTCTCAAGACGAATCTTCAGTCGCCGATCAATACAACCATCACGAGAGCTCAGTGAGTAAGAAAAGTGAACCTTTTCTATAGAATACCGGAAACCCTCTATGGGGTCTCGTATGGTTCGAAATCAATGGATACCGTCCCGTAAGAGTCTCGGATCTGCCACTCCAATCAAAAGAATAGCAATATCAACATTAAGCTTTAACATAGCTTTTTATTAAAATCACATTGATCTAGCAAAATTCAAAAAGGTTATAACTTTGTGCAGAGCAAACCTGTGATCAAAAAACTTGCAAGATGTTAAGGATACTGCTAATGAAGTACTGACCTCACCAGAGACGATCGACAAGGGCGCGGAGATTATTTCTACGGCAGTACAAAAACAGGGTTTTAAGGTCGACAAGGAAACAGTGTCCAAATTATTAAGCAAAGCGAAAGCAGCTGAAAGTTAATAGATATTGATTAAGAAAATATATTAATAAACATATATAAAACATAGTAAATAAGTTTTAGCATTTAATGTCGATACTTGTCTGATATTTTCATGTGGGATATTTGAATGATTTATAAGGTATTATTTTATGCGGTATTAGTGCGCGAACGCGCACCTTATGTGCGTGATCACGCACAAAAAATGCGGAGACACGTTTAGAAACTTGTAATATAATCGAAAAAAAGGAGGCGATAAAATGGATAATTTTGTAGTTACATCTTAATCTTGTAGCTCCATATTGTCCTAAATCTGGAACAAAATTTGTTCTGTCTTTGTTTATTATCAGTAAAATCAAAAAAGGAGTTGATCGGATGTTTCTTAAAAAGTGCTCAATTATTGTTGCGCTAATTGTTTTTAGCGATGTCCTCGCACCAATTGCCAATGAAGCTCATGCAGAAGCTCCAACCCCAAACATAACAAATAACAATTTGACTTCTTCACAAACTGAAACACAAAGAATTATCGAATTGTCAAAACAAAATGTGACTGTTAAGGATAATAGATTTGTATTGAAGGATGAACAAGGTTTACTAAATCAAGTTAAATTTGGAATTGTCTCGAAAGAAGATTACAAGGGTTTATTAAAGGCATTAAACAAAATAAATACTGCAGCAAAAAAGATTCCGACGCTTGATTTAAATACCCTTAAAGAACAACGTTCAAATAACATTCAACCCCAGTTTTTTACTGATCACAAAAGTGGAAATCATGCAGAGTGGCACTCCACCCATGTTGAATTATGGATTGCCCAAGATGTAGTAGCAATGATTATGGACATTGGAGTAGCGGCTGGTGGTGTTTTGTTATGCTATTATTTTCCAGGGCTTGGTGTATCACTAGCGACAGCTATAGGCGGAATAATTATTGCGTATATTAATCACAAAGTAGCTAGACACGTATATATTGATGAAAAATACAGTGGTAGTTGTTTAGCATTTATATGGAATTACTGATATGAAAAAAAAATTGTATTTGGCGTTGATTTTATTGGTTACTGTTGCTCTGGTCACTATTGATAATCTATATGTTACCAACCGAGTCGTTCAAATTATAATTATCGGTTTAATTATCTTTAGTGCAGGGTCTATTGCGGGTAAATTAAATCATAAATAAGTTGTCCACTGATTGAAAAAGAGAATTTTGGACGGACGATTCTTTGAGAACTTTATAAGGTTATAAATACGAATAAGGATATAACCCCTTGGCGTTGACTCGAGGTTTATATCCTTATTTGTTTTAGCTATTGTAAAGCTCATTTTTGATTTTGCTACTCTGTTGATTAGAGGAGAAGTTGCGGGACTTCTGGAGAACGGCATCAGCTGATTGCGGGTCAAAGGAGACCAAGAAGATGCAAAGCGTCGAGGAGGCGCTTGCAGAAAAGCAACGGGCAAGTTTAACAAATCCTTTTTCACAAAAAATACTTTAATGATACAACGCGTCGTATCGACAACCTGAAGAATACTTGATAGAATAGCATGCACAGACATAAACATAAAGATAAGGATTATCCAAATGGAAGATGGAGAGTGTTGACGTTGACAAACGAAGTGAAGAACGAAGCTTTGACTGTAAAGGCTTACGTGAATAATGTGCTTACCGGTTTGGCAATCGGGATTGTTGCCGGCTTGATCCCATCGGCATTGCTCAGCGAAATCTGTAAGGCGCTGGCTCCTCACGCACCGGTATTTGGCATTATTCTGCAGATCGTAACCACGATCATGTTTACAGTGCCGTTATTAATTGGTACAGCTATTGCCTTTAAATTTAAATTTAATCCGATTCAAATGGTTTCTGTTGCTGCAGCCACATACATCGGTTCTGGAGCGTTGAATTTTACACCGTCTGCTGTGGTCGTGACCGGTATGGGTGACCTGATCAACACGCTGCTTACCGCCAGCATTGCGGTCGGTGTTGTTTTACTTATTGGCGATAAACTGAAGGCTTTTGCGCCGCTGGTTTTGCCAACAATTGTCTGCATTGTTTCCGGCGGCCTTGGCCTTTGGATGCTGCCGTTCGTCCGTAAAATTACGATGGCAGTCGGACAGTTGGTAGACAGCTATTTTGCACTGGCTCCGATTCTCATGGGTATTCTTGTAGCAGTCAGTTTTTCGATCATCATTCTGTCCCCAATTTCAACTGTTGCAATTGCAACAGCCATCAGCATGAGCGGAATTGCGTCAGGTGCAGGTAACCTGGGTGTCGTTGCAGCAGCAGTCGGCATGTTCATTGGCGGACTTCGTGTAAACCCAATTGGGCTGTCCCTCTCGGCATTGCT
Organism: Sporolactobacillus laevolacticus DSM 442; assembly: GCF_000497245.1. Classification (GTDB taxonomy): domain Bacteria; phylum Bacillota; class Bacilli; order Bacillales; family Sporolactobacillaceae; genus Sporolactobacillus; species Sporolactobacillus laevolacticus. Next base: position 81,595 of record NZ_AWTC01000013.1, on the reverse strand, counting down.
TGGTACACCGAAGATCATGATTGCGGCGATTGTCCGCAAACCGATCATCGTCGTTCCAGTGATTTTAAACGCTGCCGTTCTCGGCGTTTTAGCAGTTATCTTCAATATTCAAGGCACACCAATCAGCGCCGGATTCGGTTTCTCAGGCCTCGTTGGACCGATCAATGCCATTCGTTTTATGCATGGGGGAGCGACTGCGGCCAATCTATTGATTATCGTACTCGTATTTATAATCATTCCATTTGCTGGCGGCTGGTTCTTTGAATGGCTGTGCCGCACCAAGCTGCACCTCTTTACCAAGGATGATTACAGCACCAAGCCATAATCTTTCTTATAAAATAAATAGTTGATAAAAACATCAGTGTCCCATGGGCGCTGATGTTTTTTGCTTTTGACTATGTTAAAGCTATGCTAGATTTTGCTACTTTGGTCGAACAGAGCCAACTATTCCGTGAACTGAGCGGATTTTTACGTTTGATATGAACATTTTGTGAATTTATCACTTTTTTCAGAAAACAGCAATTAATAATTATTGAAATTAATGGCATATTCTGTATAATTATAGGTATAAATACAGAGTTCAATAGACTCTATATCCATTTTCTCTCCATTTTATCAACCGCTAAATAATCAAGTATCCCCCGGAGCGGTTATTTCCAAACTCATGTGAGTAAGCTGGCAAGGTTGTTTTTCGTGTTTTTTGTGGTAGTGCAATTTTCTTTAGCAGTAAGAAAAAATTTTATTCAGGAAAAGGAGCATATGAATGGAATTATTACAAAATTACATTATCCGTCCGGTGACCATGGCGCTGCTGCCCTATGAGTTTGCCGATGGAACCTTGGGAACGATGGTTATTGAAGAATCCGGAGAACTTTATGTAAAGCAAATGCCAAAGAAGATTATTGATGAATCATGTGGCTACTATGGTTCAACTTATCATGGAAGAAAAAAAGGTGCAATGGCGATGGGCTATAAAAGCATGCCGCCAATCTGTGTGTGCAGTGAATTGGGGATTTTCTTCTTGCCATCCATGACTGAAAAATCCGAGAACTGCGTTTGGCTGGCCCATTCACATATCCGCCAGTGGATGGAGAGCGGAAAGAAGTCCGATACTGTTTACGTGTATCTGACCCATAAACAAAAAATCGAGTTGCCGATGAGTTTACGCCCATTCAGCGGACGTGTCATGAAGGCGACGCAATACCGATATCAGCTGCGTGAGCGGATTTCTCCATACCAGATGCTTGATACAGATATACCGAGAAAGAAAAAAGAGCCCAGAAAAATCATCTTTAATGAAAGAGGCACTTTTTTCATTCAACCAGACGCGTTTGAGGACGCTGAAGCATAAATGCACATAGAATAGATCGAATACTTACTGCATACCCCGATTGTTGGATACCAATAAATCGGGGTATGTTTTTATTATGGAGTTGTTGACAATGTAAATCAGTGAAACAGGGTATACTAGTAACAAAATAAATCGAGCGGTGTCATGGTGGGCTATAGATTATTTTATATTTCATGACTTCGACACATTGGTTACGTTTGCAAAAAAATTGAGTAGATACTTTATCTGTTATACTAAAACTGTAATATAACAGAACAAATAAAGGAGCATTATTATATGACAAAGTCTTTCCTTTTTCTTTCTGATTTCGACGGTACATTAACGGATAAAGATTTTTTTCATGTCATTATTGATCATCATTTTGCCGATCAGCGTGATAAACTGTATGATGACTGGGATAAGAAGGTCATGACAGATCTTGACTACCTAACCCGTTTGTTCAAATCTATTGACCGGGATCAGGCGGGGATTGACGATGATATTGATGCAGTGCCCTTTGATCCTTATGCGAAAAAAGTGATTGATCTTGTCAAAGAACTTGGCGGTGATTTTGTTGTAATCAGCGCAGGTACAGATTATTATATCAAGCGCATCTTCGAGAAAAATGGTATTGAAGGCGTGAAAATCTACTCAAATCCCGGAGTTTATGAAAATCGAGGTATTCAACTGAAGGTCGATCCAAAAGGTCCATATTATTCGGAACTTTATGGAATAGATAAACAAAAGCTTGCGCGAGATCTGATGAAGGAGTATGATACAGTATTTTTCGCAGGTGACAGTCTGCCTGATCTAAAGGCTGCAATGCTGGCGGACACCATTTTTGCAAAGGGCAAACTTCAGGGCCTACTTGATCAGGAAAAGAAGAATTATGTCGCAATCAAAAGTTTCAAAGATATAGAGGACTATCTTGCCACTCATGAGGAGGAAATGGCTAATGGGAGCCGATAATCATCAGATTGTTGTTCCTTCGCTACTCGATGTGCGGAAGGGGAATTTGGCGGACATCGGGCACCTGCTCGGTCGTCACCAGTTTAAAAAAGTTGTGATCTTTTTCGGCATGGGTTTGACGGAAATGCTTGGTGATACAGTGTTTACGTCAATGAATGATTCAGGGATCGATGTTTTGAAAACAGTAGAGATCAACGATATTGATATCGATAGTGTTGTTGATCAAGCATTCCAGCTCCCCTTTCAGACCGAAGCTGTAATCGGAATTGGTGGCGGCAAAGCGCTTGACGCGGCAAAATACACGGCGCTTTTAAGAAAATGGCCGTTTATCAGTGTGCCGACTTCAACATCGAATGACGGATTTTCAAGTTCTAACACATCATTGACGATCCATGGACGCCGGATCTCAGTACATGCCAAAATGCCATACGGAATTCTAATCGACATTGATGTGGTCAAGAATGCACCGGAGTGTTTTATCTACTCAGGTGTCGGAGACCTGGTCTCGAAAATCACGGCAGCGGAAGATTGGATTTTTGAAGAAAAAAACGGGCGTACCCGGGTGGATGACTGTGCGCTGATGATCGCGAAAAAGGCTGTGAACAGCTTCGTTCGTACCGATTTTGGCACCATAAAGGATGATTTGTTTATTAAAGAACTCGTCGATTCGCTGACGATGGCGGGTATTTCGATGGAAATCGCCGGCAACAGTGCACCAACAAGCGGCAGTGAACACTTGATTTCGCACGCGCTTGACACCTATTCTGCAAAACCACAGCTCCATGGTATCCAGGTCGGCGTCGCCACCTATCTAATGAGCAAGGTGCAGGATCATCGTTACGAGCGCATTACGAAGGTATTAAAAGACACCGGCTTTTTCGAATTCGCCAAGACAGCCGGCATGACTAAGGCGGATTTTGACATGGCGATTGATCGCGCCCCGGAAATGAAACCGATGCGTTACACATTCTTGCACGTGGCCGAATATCGAGAACTTGCTCATCAGATCCTCCACAATGATCCGATTTTGCAGGATGTTTTGGTGTAGCTCATTAGAAGGCATAGGACAATAATCAAACTGGTATAAAAAAACAGAGACGGTAGCGTCTCTGTTTTTTTCGAAACATAAGTGAACGTGTAAAATCTTGGAAATGACCGATAAATTCCCAGAAATGATCGATAAAAAATAAATCACTAGAATTTATCACTTTCCCAATGACATCGATCTTTTTACCGTTGACGGCACTGCCGGTATAAAGGGTATAATGATTCAAGTAATGATTTATAGAATTCGATCAAGCGCGTCTATTTAATCTGAGCAGTTTTCTGAGGTTTGCCGCCTGCCCAGTGATGAGTGGTTGTGATTCGGATTCATAACATGGAATGCTTGCATACAGAAAGGGGACGCATATAGTGAGTGTCATCTTGTACAACGACACGTTCCTGACGAGGGAACAGGGCAAAGTGGATATGGAAGACAGAGGTTACCAATTTGGAGACGGCATTTATGAGGCGCTCCGCGTGTATAACGGAAAAATGTTCTTACTTGATCTACATATGAAACGTTTGGCTCGAAGCGCACGTGAGTTGCGGCTTACGCTTCCTTATGACACGGATCATCTGGCTGAAAATCTAGACAAGCTGATCAAGGAAAACAAGATGGAAAACGGCTATGTCTATTTTCAGATTACGCGAGGCGCGATTGAGCGTAAGCATCGTTTTCCCGAAAAACCAATCAGCTGCGTGCTGACCGGCAGTGTCGAGGAGACAACTCAAGATGAGGACCTGCATGCGGAAGGAATCAAGGCGAGTCTTGTTGATGATATTCGCTGGCTGCGATGCGATATCAAGACATTGAATTTGCTAGGCAATGTGCTCGCTAATCAGGACGCATTTGAAAAAGGAGCCGATGAAGCAATTCTGCATCGCGATGGTGTGGTGACAGAAGGGTCAACCTGTAATGTGTTCATTGTGAAAGATGGCACCTTAATCACGCATCCCGCCAATCATTTTATCCTTAACGGCATCACACGCATCTTTGTGCTTGAATTGGCAAACCGGCTTGGCATTCCGGTTGAGGAACGGACCTACACCACAGAAGAACTGCTAAATGCGGATGAAGCATTCATCACCAGTACCGGTGTACGCGTTACTCCGGTTGTTCAGATTGACGATCACCTTGTTCGTGATGGCAAGCCGGGACAAATCACAACACGCCTGCTTGACGCATTCAATCAAGACGTGGATCAGTTCATCGCGGAGACTCTAGTCTGACTATATTAACAGCGAAATATGGATCTGTGACATACTGGTGTACAAGAAAGAAATTAGTGAATTAAGTTTCCGGTAATCTAGTGATCTTTCATTAATAGTATCGTAAACTTGTAAAGTTGAATTTGAAACAGCTGTTCAGGCATGAATTGAATGGCTGTTTTTTTAGGCACAAGGACATCTTAGTTGAGCAAGGACGGACAACAATGGCAAAACGATCGTTTTATTTATTGGCGTTTATTATGTTTCTTTCGATGACAGGTTATGGTGTCGTTTTTCCAGCACTGCCTTATCTGGCGAGCAAGTTGGGACTTAATTCTTTTCAGATGGGCTCACTGATCACCGGGTGGGCTTTCTCGCAGTTTATCTTTGTCCCGTTTTGGGGAAGGTTGATCGACCGCTTAGGAAGGAAACCGGTTTTGGTATTCGGGCTAACCGGGTTCGGTGTGGCTTTCTTGTTAATGATTTTCGCCCAGAGTTACGCGCAGCTGCTTCTAATCAGGATTATTGGAGCGATGGTATCGACAGGAACGATGCCGGCGGTTTATGCGATGATCAGCGATGTGTATGACAAAAGGCAGCGGGGACCGGCGATCGCAAAAATGACGGCTGCTAATACATTCGGCTTTCTCTGCGGTCCGGTCGTGGGAAGCGCGCTTTCACCGTTTGGGATCAATATGCCTTTCATCGTGGCATCGATGTTAAGTTTTGTCACGATTCCTTTTGCCATAATTTTTTTGCGGGAGCCAAATCGACGAATAATTCGAAAAGAAAATCTTTCGTTTGGAAAGTCGCTGGGTATTCTAATTAAACCCGGTTGTACGGAACTGTTCCTTATGACTTTTGGACTTGCTGTAGCTGGTTCCGGGTTTTTCTCGATGCTAGGTTATTTTATGATTGAACGCTTCGGCGCACATGCGAGTCAAACTGGTCTCGCGTTTAGTACACAATCATTTTCTATGGTCATCCTGCAGCTTTTTGTTATGGGAACAATCTATCGGAAACTAAGCGAAATACGAATCGCAAAAATTGGAGCGCTGATTGACGCATCCGGTTATGCGTGTGTTGCTTTTTCAGTATCTGTCTGGATGATTTTTCTTGGTTGCGTGCTCATTGGTATTGGCCATGCCCTTGTCCAGCCGACAATGGTCTCGCTTCTGTCCAAGCAGGATTCGGTTGGACAGGGGATGGTGATGGGGCTGCAGCAATCCATGGATAGTCTTGGTCGAAGTGTCGGTCCGCTGCTTGCCGGCTGGCTGTTCTTTTTCCATGATTCAGCACCGTTCTTTGGGTCTGTCAGTATGATCCTAATTTTTTTGGTGTTATTCGTTGTCCGCCGGAAAGCCGTAATGGCTGATCAGGCAGTAGGCATTCAGCATGAATACACCGCAAAATAAAGCAGTAGCCTTGATTGACGTTCTGATTGTCATTCGGTTAAAATGTATAGGGCATAAAAATTGCAACGTGATGAATGGTTTACTATAGTAGGTTTATTTTTATAGAAAATGAGGGTTAGAACATGGCTACGTATGATGACAAGAGCTTTCCGGCAACAGATAAAATGAATGCTTCAGTGTTCACAAATGTTTTGCCGTTAAGCCAGACGGGTGTTCATCATAAAGCGTAGTTATGCTGTGTTTTCAGACTTTAAACGGAAAGGAGTCTGTTGCCTGGCATAATGCATGCCGGGCGCGGACTCTTTTTTTATTTGAGCAGTGAAGGTGAGGTTTTAACGATGAAATGGCGTGACTGGGATGTTAATTTAAAAGTTCGGCTGATTGGCGAGGGAGTGTTTAATATCCTTTTTTGGATGTTCTTTCCCTTTATGGCGATTTACTTTTCCGATCATTTCGGCCAAGAGATGTCCGGATATCTCTTGATTTTTTCACAAATTATCGGAACAGTGATTGGCCTTTTCGGCGGTTATTGCGCCGATCATTTTGGCCGCAAAAGGATGATGGTGTTCGCCGCAATTGGTCAGACGGTTTGTTTTGCCTTCTTTGCCTGGGCGAATTCACCATGGTTTGTCTCGCCATGGGTAACCTTTATCAGCTTCTCGCTATTGGGGTTGTTTGGCCAGCTATATTGGCCGGCGAGCAGTGCGATGATTGCCGATGTGGTTCCTGAGAAGCACCGTGCAGGCGTGTTCGCAGTTTTCTACACGTCGATTAATGTTACCGTGGTGATCGGCCCGCTTCTTGGTGCCATCTTTTTCTTCGACAACCGTTTTGCATTCTTGAGCGTTTGTACGGTTGTGAGTGCCGGCTTGATTTGGGCACTTCAGCACTGGATTCACGAAACGGTTCCTCAGACTGTTCAGCCATCGAACGATACGGATTCTAGAAAAGGTTGGACGCAGCATCTAAAGAATCAGCTCAGTGATTATCGAGTAATCTTCACGGATCATATTTTCTTGCTGTACATATTAGCCGGTGTGCTTGTCGCTCAGACGTTTATGCAGCTCGACCTTTTGATTGCTGTTTATACAACGAATAAAGTGCCGCTTCAATCCCTTCTTTCATTCGGAGACTGGAAGTTCATGGTGAGCGGCAAAGATCTGTTCAGCATGATGGTTTCGATGAATGGATTATGTGTTTCATTGCTCACTGTTCTCGTGACGAAATGGATGACTAAGTTTCGTGAAGGCAACGTGTTTATGAGCTCTGCATTCTGCTATGGCATTGCAATGATCCTGATGGGATCTACACTTAATGTCTGGCTGCTTCTCTGTGGAGTGGTGCTGTTCTCGTGGGCGGAATTAATGACCGTTGGTGTACAGGACAGTTTTATCGCCAAACTTGCTCCGGAAAACCTGCGCGGTCAATATTTTGCAGCAGCAGGTCTGCGGTTTTCACTTGGCCGAACGATCGCTCCGATTGCCATACCGATGACGGTGTGGTTCGGTTATACATGGACATTCGTTGTACTAGGAACAGTCGCCTTTTTGGGCATGATCATTTATGGACTGATGTTTTCGATATTCTATAGACGACAAGCACCGGTGTCCGGCCAAACGGAAAGCTTGTAATTAGATCAAGTGATTTGAAGAATCGAATAACAAAAAGGATGAGGCACAGTGTCCTCATCCTTTTTGTTCCAAGTAAAGAAAGTATACGATTTTTGGCAAAACCAAGTTGATGATCAAACGCGCAGATGCGAGATTCCTGCGGGAATCGCGAGCCAAGTGAGACCCCGCAGATTGCCGCCTGTCTGAGGAGGCTCACGGATCGCCCGCGGCCGCACCTGTTGATGCGAGCAATTGGAGCGTAGTCAAGGTTAGTGCCCAGCCACCGCGTCTTGCGGGAGTACGAGCCGGGCGCTTTTTGCCCGGTTTTTCTTAAATAGGAGATAAGTTATCTTTTATTCCGGTAAAGGTACATCGTAATCGGCGCAAAAATGATAATGAGAATAGCAGAAGAAAGCAGGACTAAACCCATTTCACCGACTGATGCGCGTCCACGCATCAGCCCGCGAACAGCGGTTGTCAGTATTGATACCGGATTGGCATTGACGAATGCGCGCAGCCAGGAAGGCATGGTTGCCGGATCGACAAAGATGTTGCTCGCGAATGTGAATGGAAAAAGAAGCGTCATGCTGATGCCCATTACGGATTTCGGCGTTTGCAGAAGCAGACCGATTACAGTGAAAATCCAAGAGAGACTGAAAGCGAAAATAAGGATCAGCACGATACCGAGCACAATACCAATGATCCCGCCTGATGGACGGAATCCGAGAACTAGCCCAAGAATAATGACAATGATTGAGGCAATGGTGTAACGGAAAGCATCCGCGATCAGTGCGCCCACGAGCGGTGACGGGCTCCAGATTGGAAGCGAGCGGAATCGATCGAATGTTCCTTGTGAAATGTCGGTATTCAAGGCGACTCCGGTATAAACGGTTGTGAAGACAACCGTTTGAACAAGGATACCTGGGAGCAGGAACTGCAAGTACTCATTGGTTGATCCGGCGAGCGCACCGCCGAACAGATAGGTAAACATCAACGTAAACATCACGGGGAAAAAGGTGACATCGAGCAATTGTTCAGGCACATATTTGATTTTTAAAAGTGCCCGCCAAGCAAAAGTTAGCGAGGTAATCAACCCGTTTGGCCGTGCAGGTCTCGATTGCTCCACAAGCGCGCTTTTCATTTTATCTTGTTTTGTTTGCGCATTTTCTGTGCTCATTCCCTGACACCTTCTTTCTTGTCCGTGTTATCAGCCGGTTTGCCGGTCAGCGTCAGAAACACTTCGTCAAGGCTTGGCTGTCCAAGTGAAAATTCACTGACCTTGATGTGTTTCGCGTCGAGAGCATTAAGCGCCTGAGCTGCCCGGTTCGTTTCAGAGAGCTGTGCGGATAAAGCGGCAGGATCTGAGGAAAGATGCACCGGAGTGTCAAGAACTTCAATCAAAAGCTTTTGCGCCTCGGCACGCATTGCAGGATCAAGAAGCCGGACATGAAGCACACCAGAGCCAACGGAAGCTTTCAGTTCACCGCTTGTCCCTTCGGCTATAATCTTTCCATGGTCAATGACGGCGATTCGGTCGGCGAGCTGATCGGCTTCATCGAGGTATTGTGTCGTCAGAAGGACGGTGGTTCCGGTGCCGACTAATGCCCGGACAATATCCCAAATCTGATTCCGGCTGCGCGGATCAAGCCCTGTTGTCGGTTCATCGAGAAACAACAAATCCGGCCGGACCACCATGCTGGCAGCGATATCGATCCGTCGGCGCATGCCGCCCGAATATTTCTTAACTTGGCGTTTTGCCGCATCCAGAAGTCCGAAAGCATCTAGAAGTTCGGATGCTCTTTTTTTGGATGTACGCCAGGAATACCCCATGAGCCGAGCAATCAAGATGAGATTTTCTATTCCGGACAGATCTTCATCGATCGATGCGAATTGGCCGGTCAGGCTGACCCGATTGCGAACTGCATCGGGTTCTTTAAGTAAATCATGGCCCATGACCCGTGCTTGTCCTTCATCCGGCCTCAGTAACGTTGCCAGCATCTTTATTGTCGTTGTCTTCCCGGCACCGTTCGGACCGAGAAAACCGTAGACCGTTCCTTGAGGAATTGCTAAATCAACGCCGTCTACAGCATGTTGCTTGCCGAATACCTTAACCAAGCCGGAAGCCTCAACAGCAAGCGGCTGGTTTTGACTATACGTGTCGTTATTCATGTTTATCCTCCGTATGTTCTTTTTTCTATTAAATATCCTTTTAATTAGACACTAGGTGCTGTCGAACTGTACATATGTGTCAATTATATGAAATATTTACGTTAAACGCGAATCATACACGACACCACTTTGCTGCTGGCATGATTGCTGTCATTCAGGCATAATAAAAGGGAAATAAGCATTATTTATGTAATCGGTGTATTGTCATCCGGTTGACAATACACCGATTAAAAAGGCAAAAAAATGAAGAAAACGTTGATTATTTTCAGAACGGAGTGTAAATATGGCTCTTGAAAACCAGCAGACCAACACGAAGGTAGATAACGAAACTCAAACAGCAAAAAGATGGAGACTCGGGTACCATATCATGGCACCATCTGGGTGGATTAATGACCCAAACGGGCTCATTCAGTACAAAGGAAATTACCATGTATTTTTTCAGCATTATCCATATGGTGTTGAATGGGGCCCGATGCATTGGGGGCATGTGGCGAGCCATGACTTAGTCCACTGGAAGTACTATCCGATCGCACTCGTTCCAGGCGATACATATGACCGTGACGGTTGCTTTTCAGGAAGCGCTGTAGAAGATGAAGGTGAATTGTGCTTGATTTATACAGGACATCGTTATCTGGATAAAGAAAAATCGCTGGCTGATCAAGTCCAATGCCTGGCGGTCAGCAGGGACGGCATTCAATTCACAAAGGATTCGAATAATCCGGTCATTGCTTCTTATCCGGAAGAAGGATCTGGCGATTTTCGTGATCCGAAGGTTTGGCGCCATAACGATTTCTGGTATCTGATTGCCGGAACAACAAAAAACCATATTGGCAAAGTCGTTCTTTATCGTTCGAGTGATCTGAGAACTTGGACATATCTCGGAGGGATTGCGCAAAGTGAAGGTAATCAGGGGTACATGTGGGAATGCCCGGACTTTTTTGAACTCAAATCCCCGCAAGGAATTGAGCCAGAAGACGATTGTTACCAAAATTTGCACCAGACAGGTTACTTTGTCGGTCATTTCGATGATGAATGCTTTGATTTCTCTCATGGCTCATTCAATGAACTGGATAAAGGCCATGACTTTTATGCAGTTCAGACATTTCAGGATGATCAAGGACGTCGTATCGCTTTTGCCTGGATGGACATGTGGGAGTCTTTAATGCCGGAACAGGAAGAAGGATGGGCAGGTGCGCTGACACTTCCGCGTGAACTAACACTTGCCGCCGATGGCAAAATTCGGATGACACCGGTAGAAGAATTGAAAAAATTACGGAAGAACAAACTTCTAAGCGTTGAAAATGAATACATCTCAGGAGAAAAAACTTATCATGAATTAACGGACGAACTGCTTGAAATCGAGGTTGAATTTGACACAACCTTAGTTGAAGCCTTTGACTTTGGCATCAATCTTCGTGTCGGTGAGACTGAAGAGACTGTGATCCGCTACGATCTTAAAGAAGAAAAACTGATATTGGATCGAACCAAAAGTGGCACGGGAGTTGGCGGTGTGCGTCAGACCGCACTTCCAAAAAGTGAACGGCTCAGGCTGCATATCTATCTTGATCGGTCATCGGTAGAAGTCTTTGCTAATGATGGCGAAACAGTAATGACCAGCCGTATATATCCTACTGAGAAGAACGAAGGTGTTCGCTTATTCTCAAATGAAGGGGATGTCCGGATGACCAGATTAAATGTCTGGAGATTGGAAAACATCGGGCTAAATTTCGAAAACAAATAAAATAGATTCTCTGTACGTGAAGAACACAAAACTTTAACTGAGTAAGTACGTCAAAAAAGGTGGCTCGAGATTCATTAAAGAATTTCGAGCCACCTTTTTACTGCATGGTTATCGTTTCATCTGTTATCGTTTCCAACAAATTCAGGTTCATCATACGAAAAAAAGTTCTTTATATGGTCATTGCGGTCATCAGAAAAAAGCTCATCGGCAACAGCTTGTGCAATTCTCGGCAAGCTGTATTTCATTCCGGATAGCGCAGAAGCGGAAAGACCGCAACTGATCATTGCCGAATAGTTAAAAGCAAAAAGACCATGAAGCAGTTTTTTGCCCTCTTCATCGCGGCTTAATAACGAGAAGCCGGGACTGAGGTAGGGATGTGCATCTAAGACAGGATTTTTAATTTCTTCAGGGGCATTGTACCGATCACTCCAGCGGGCGATGTGGCTTTCGACAAGTTTCAATTCCGGACGAAGGGCGGGATCAGTGCGAAGACCGGTGCTGATAATCAGAAAATCAAAAGTGAAAGTACCCTGAGGGGTCTTCACTGATGCTGAGTCGCCAGAATCCACCACGTCGAGCCAAGGCGAACCAAGATGCAGCCGGAATCCTGGCCATGAAGATGCGCGTGCGAACATGTCATTAGTCGGCGGCTGATTTAGCTTGAAAAAATGAGCCATGATCGCATATTTTTCCGCATCGGCAAGCATATGAAAATGCTCAATCAGGCCGGACGGCTCCAGTTGGCGGATCGGATTGACACGCGGCAGTTCTTTGCGCCTTACGAAGACATGAACCTCAGCAGCACCCTTTGTCAGAGCGAAATTAGCATTATCGAAAGCGGAAGCGCCTCCGCCTAAAATAGCAATCTTCTTTCCTTTTAATCGATCAAAATCAATGAGTTCAGAAGTGTGCGCATAGCGTTTCTTCGGCAGCTTTTCCGTAATCATCGGCGGAATATACCATTTTCCTCCACCCTGAATGCCAGTCGACAAGATTACTTTGCGGGCAAGCAGTGTTCCGGATCGTGTACCATCCCCACTGACGCGCAGACGGTAAATACCATCTTTCGACGGTTCGATTTCATTTAATTTTACTTGATTTCTTAATGGGAGACCGAGAACTTTTCGGTACCAGCGTAAATAGTTCATCCAGTCGCCGCGCGGGATTTTGTCGATAGCTTCCCAGCTTTGCTCTCCAAACTGCGCTTCCCACCAGGAGCGGAAAGTCAGAGATGGGATTCCAAAATCGAGAGGGGTCAGCTGTTTCGGTGTTCTTAATGTTATCATGCGGGCGTAAGTCACCCACGGTCCCTCTAAGCCTTCCTCATTTTCATCAATGACCAGAATATTGGAAATGCGTTCACGCAGGAGGCCGAACGCAATACCCAGGCCGCATTGGCCACCGCCGACAATCACCGCGTCATAGACATGGCCGTCAGGATGGCTGACCGGACGAACCCAATCCGGACTATCCATAACAAGATAAGAAAGATCTTGTTTCACTCGTTCGTTCAACGCTTCCAGACTCACGGCCGCACAACTCCTTTGATGTGAAGTTTTGTTACATCATTTATATTTATAGTATAATTTTCGTACATATAGATCAATTGCGATATATCTAAATTTTCTTGTTTTTATTATTCAAATTCACTAGAAGAACGATGGGATGATCATTTTGGATGGATGAAATAAACAATTTAACCAAATAACGAGGTAGCTTTTTGTACTATTTGTTCATGACCTAGGCTGCTGGCGTGAGTTAATTTAGTATTAGATGATTTTGCAGTATAATGATGAAGAGCTTTTTTCAAAAAATTATGATAAAAAGAGGTGGTCGTAAAAATGGAGCAAGATCGATTTGGCGCTTTCATCGAGGATGAAATGAACATTGAACCCGCAAGCAAAGGATTGCTTGATCATATGAATTTTGCTGTCAAAGATGCTTTCGCTGTAAAAGGGCATGTCAATAGTGCCGGAAATCCGGACTGGCAAAGAACGCATTCTGCCGCACAGAAACATGCCTGGGCAGTCGACCAGCTGCTGAAAAATGGGGCGTTGCTCCGTGGTATGACCGTAACCGACGAACTGATGTATAGCCTGAAAGGAGACAATATTCATTTCCCGCCGACCATCAATCCACACCTGCCTGAATCTTTCTCCGGCGGTTCGTCAAGTGGCTCTGCAGTAGCTGCTGCAGCTGGGCTAGCCGATTTTGCGATCGGTACCGATACCGGTGGATCAGTCCGGATCCCATCTTCCTATTGCGGCCTTTTTGGTATCCGCCCCACCCATGGTGTGATCACTCTTGATGGTGTTATTCCCCTGGCGCCGAGCTTTGACACGGTCGGCTGGATGGCGCAGAAACCCGATGTACTGGCTGCGGTCGGCGAATGTCTGCTGCCTGTTCAAGAAGAATCATCTTACCGGAATTTTTATATGCTGGAAGAGGCATGGGAACTGATCTCTTCTGAAACAGTCAAAGCAACTTTAAATCATTCTGTATCCAAGTTATTTTCCGGTCGAACGGTTCAGCAATGCCATTTGCCGTTCTCCTCACTTTCGGAGCTTGTGGAGACCTTTCGCATCATTCAAGGCGTCGAAGCCTGGCAAGCACATGGTCGGTGGATTGAAGAAAATCATCCGCAATTCGGCAAGGATATTGCCGGAAGATTTGATGCGGCATCAAAAATGAAGCGGGATGAAGTCTTTGAACGCGCCGTGCAGATCAAAAAACAGTTTCGACAGGACATGAGAAATCTGCTTGGATCAGACAGTCTGCTGATTCTTCCGACCACTTACGGACCGGCTCCGGAACGTAACGCATCGTTTGAAGAGAGTGAAAAAGTCCGTGCGCAGACTATGAAGCTGACCTGTATTGCAGGTGTTTCAGGATTGCCGCAGGTTACCATTCCTGTCATGGATCACGGTCGACCGATTGGTCTTTCTTTGATTTCCGGTGAAAGCACAGACAAGCAACTGTTAGCGTTTGTTGAAGAACTTTTCAAAAATAATGCTCACTGACACAATCGACAATGGGAGGAATGTCGTTTGAAGCTTGAGACATTGAATGCGGCGGCCACAGAGAAATTTGTGCAGCTGCTGGACGGAATTTTTGAGCACTCGCCATGGATTGTTGCGGAAACAGCTAAGCTGAAACCTTTTTCTTCTGTTGATGAACTGTTCGGAGCGATGGAGTCGGTTGTCACATCAGCCACACATGAACAAAAGGCAACACTGATCAATGCCCATCCACGACTCGGATCTGCCGGCAAAATGACCAAAAACTCAACCGGTGAACAGCAAGGAGCTGGGCTTCGGAATCTGGAAGAAGAGGAAGCGGCAGCCTTCTCGGAATTAAATGCTGAGTATGAAAAAACATTTGATTTCCCGTTCATTATGGCTGTCCGCGGGAAGACCAAATCTGAAATTTATGCCGTAATGAAGACGCGGTTGAGCAATGCAAAAAAGGATGAATTTGAAACTGCTATTGAGGAAATATTGCAGATCGCCCATTTTCGCCTGGATGATCTACTGCAAGCAGGAGATAAGTAAGTGCCACTTGGAGTTGTATCGGCAGAATTTTGAAGATGACGTGCAGAACATGGGTTCAGACACATGATAAGATGAGAGGGGATGCGTATGGGGCAGCTCACCACACATATTTTGGATTTAACAAAAGGTAGACCTGCAGCAAATGTCCAGATTGATGTGTACGAAGCGTATGAGGAGTCGATAACATTTTTAAAGAGCAGTGTGACAAACTCGGATGGCCGCCTGGACGCACCACTTCTCGCCGGACCTGCTCTACATAAAGCAACCTACGAATTGCATGTTCATATTGGCGATTTTTTTAAGTACGCGAACGGCTTCCCGGATTCACCATTTCTGGATATCATCACAATCCGTTTCAACATTGCGAACGTAGACGAAAACTACCACGTACCGTTGCTTGTGTCTCCATTCGGTTATCAGGTTTACCGAGGAAGTTGAGCAAGGCATATTAAAAGAAGCTCGGCGAGATCGCCGGGCTTCTTTTTTCAAGAAAAGAAACATCCATGACCCGCTTGAGGGGAGCGGGACACCGCTTGAATGAAAATGTAGGTTACGCTTACTCACGATATAGAGTGGGTACTAGTAAAATAAGGACAGAATTGAGGTCGAATACTTTTGGCAGTCTCATTGGGTGAACTCCGTTAAAGAAACCGACCTCCTGCATTGTTGAGTACCGCCTATTGTGGCTTTTCTAAGCACGTGTACAAAAATTCATATTGACTCGGGTGCAGGTCCTGTCCTTCCATTTTTTATTGAGGGGATGATCAATCATGGATGCTCTATTGTCGCGTTGTGCAGGTTTAGATGTGCATCAGGAAACCGTTGTTGCCTGTGTTCTTTATGGGGAACCGGGTCAAAAGGTAAACAAACAGATTCGGACCTTTGGCACAACCACCAAGGAGTTGCTTGCTTTAAGTGATTGGCTGCTCAAAATGGAGAGTAGGTACGTCGCGATGGAAAGTACAGGTGTCTATTGGAAACCCGTTTGGAATATCCTCGAAGAGGAATTCGAATTGGTGCTGGCTAATGCACACCGTATTAAGAATGTTCCAGGAAGAAAAACAGATATCAGCGATGCCCAATGGATTGCCAAACTTTTACTCAATTGATTAATTGAATCAAGTTTTGTGCCTCCGGTCGATATCCGTAATTTGCGCGACTTAACTCGATATCGACGTAGCTTGATGCAGATGGCGACGGCTCAAAAAAATCGAATTCATAAAGTGCTTCAGGATGCCAACATAAAATTAACCAGTTATATGAGTAATGTATTTGGGGTATCCGGCCGATTGCTTTTGGAATCGATCATGAATGGCGAAACACTGACCTTGGAACAGGTACGTCGTTTGATCAAAACAAAACTGAAAGTCAAGGCACCCAAATTGGTAGATGCGTTAAATGGCAAGGTGCGTGCGCATCATCGGGAATTAATGCGCCGGCAATATGATCTACTGCTCGTCCTTGAAGACCATATTTGTGAGATTGAAGCGGAAATTGATCACAGCGTTCAAGCGTATAAAGAAGAACTGGGTCTGCTGGTTACGGTTCCAGGCATTGACCAGGATGCGGCGGCGGAAATCCTGGCTGAAATCGGTCCGGACATGACTCGGTTTCCAACATCAGCTCATCTTGCTTCCTGGGGCGGACTCAGTCCTGGAAACCATGAAAGTGCAGGTAAAAAAAAAGCGACTCGAACCCTACGGGGCAATAAGGCGTTGAAATCAATCCTTTGCCAAGTGAGTTGGGCGGCTGCCCGAAGTAAAAAAACTCGATTGTCTGCCTATTATTATCGATTGGTTAAGCGACGAGGACCGAAAAAAGCCAATGTGGCGCTCGCTCACCTTATTTTAAGGATTATCTATTCAATGCTTAAAAAGAAAGAAAAATACAGAGAGTTGGGTCCAGATTACCTGCCAAAGAAGAAAAGCAGCGCCGAGTACTATCAACGACAATTAGAGAAGCTTCTCGGTCACGAAATAGAAATTCACGAAAAAACAGCATAAGCTGAAAAAAATTCAGCTCATGCATCAGGAGTAGTCTTTTTTTTTTACTTTTTTAGCGTTCATCACATTTACGTACAAAAGTATAAGATTAATAGAAATTAACGTTGTCGGATAGCATTTCCCGATTGATTCAATCAGGATTTCGTCGCACTGGTTTCAGCGATCATCTGCTTCGACAGGTCGGTAACTTTTTCTTCGGTCGTGTGGCGGCCGACATTAAAGATAATATTTAAAATAAGAGCGGTAAGACTGCCGGAAACAATGCCGTTATTGGTTAGAATCTGTACGAGACTTGGAAACTTTGCGAACAGCGCAGGTTGAACGGTAACACCAAGGCCGACCCCAATCGCGCAGGCAACAATAAGCAGATTTTCCTGACGTGAAAAGTCAACTTTGCCAAGCATCCGGACGCCGGAGGCGATCACCATGCCGAACATAGCGAGTGTGGCGCCGCCGATCACCGCATTCGGAATCAATACGGTCAAAGCGCCGATCTTCGGAATCAGGCCAAGGATAATCAGCGCGATGCCGCAGACAATCGCAACGCTTCTCGTTTTTACACGTGTCATTTGGACAAGCCCTACATTCTGTGAAAATGTTGTGTAAGGGAACGCGTTGAACAATCCTCCGACGAGAATCGCCAAGCCTTCTGCTCGGTATCCATGCTCCATTGCTTTCTCATCGATCGGCTGCTCGCAGATTTCACTGAGTGCCAAATACACCCCGGTTGTTTCAATCATGCTGACAATGCCGACGATCGACATGGCAATGATCGCGTCAACGTGAAAAGTCGGTGCACCGAAGCTGAACGGCTTGATCAGGCTGAACCAGCCGGCTCCGCCCAGCGATGAAAAATCGACCATACCCATGAAAGAAGCGGCAATTGTTCCAATGACGATGCTCAGAAGAATAGAAAGCGTGCGCAGAAATCCTTTGAAAAAGCGGTTCATGATGATAATTAGCGCGAGTACACCGAACCCGAGCGCCAAATTTTGTGGACTTCCGAAATCCTTTGCACCAACCCCGCCGCCTAAATTGTTGATCGCAACCGGAATCAGCGTAATGCCGATTATCATCACGACCGTACCTACGACAACAGGCGGGAAGAGATGAACAATTTTACCGAAAAACGTGGATAAAATCAGTACAACCAGCCCAGCGACAAGAATCGCACCGCAAATTCCGGGCATCCCGTACGATTTTCCAATGATAATCATTGGTGAGACAGCGGTAAAGGTACACCCCATCACAATCGGAAGCCCGATTCCAAAATATCGGTTTTTCCAGGCCTGAAGCAATGTGGCAAGTCCGCACGCAGCCAGGTCAATTGAAACGAGTAATGCGAGTTCCGCACCTTTCAGCCCCACAGCGACGCCGACAATCAAAGGAACAATAACCGCTCCTCCATACATTGCCAGCATGTGTTGAATGCCGAGCGATAAAATTTTTCCGGGTTTTTGAGTCGTATCCATTTTTCACACTCCTACTCTATGATTTTTTGTATCTATAAAATAAAGAGATAATGCCGGGGGAATTATCTCAGCTTGCCTCATTCTCTTCTTTCAAGGGGTCACCATTGAACGGTTGATTACTCATTTTAATGGATTCGGACGGACACCCTTCATAGGCATCGACGACATCATCCAGGCTGTCTTCCGGTATTTCCGCAGTTCCCTGATTGCCATCGAGAAGAACCTGTGATATTCCATCATCATCGTAACCGAAGACATCCGGTGCTGCGCACCCACAGGCGCCGCATGCAATACATGTATCCTTGTCGACGATAACATACTTCATACATTGGTCACCTCCATTTTTACCAAAGTACATTAACTCGTGTAGTGCTTGCCGAGTCCCATTTCCTTAAGCAGCTTGCGGTAGGCAATTGAAGTTTTGTCGGCCATGATATGTGCTTCAGCCATAAGATCAAGAGGCAGTTCCTCCGGTTTCTGGTTCTCGACCATTTCCTTATCCTCATTGAAAATCTTTAGATTGAAAGCACAAGCATCCTCGATCGACAGATTCTTATCGAAATTCTGGGCGATCGGACAGAAGAGCCGCGTTTTCCTCGCCGAGATCGGGCTGACTGCATTCAGAATCCAGAGCAGTTTATCATCCGGAAAATGAACAACCAGCCTAGCTGCGAGCGGTGGATAGATATCGTATTCCCGCAGCCATTTGAAATCGGCGGGTGACGGATCCTCCATGCCCTTCGGATAGTTGCTGACGGAACTCAAATAGTCCGTATGCAAACCGTCATCCGTGCGAGTTACTTTATAGCTCGGAACAAACGCGTTATTCCGATCGGCAAACGTGTCCGTATGTACCCAGGCGAAGTGGGCGACATCCAGGAAACCTTCGACTTGACGTCCGGCCGATCCATTAATATCGATTACCGGAGCAATAAATGAAATATAGTCAGGATCCTTCCAGGCCGGAAACGGAGGAACTTTTTCTTCTTCCCCGGTTAAGGTTGTCCAGACCAGTCCGTATCGCTCGACGGTGGGAAAAACAGTCAGGCAGAGACGCGGCGAAATCTTTGCTTCAGGGTGGGCTGGGATGGAGACGCACTGTCCATCGGAGGCATAGCTGAATCCGTGATAAGGGCAAACAATGTTATCATTTTCGACCCATCCCATGCTTAGCGGTGTTCCGCGATGGATGCAGAGATCGCGGGCGACAACGGGCTTGCCGTTTGCACGGTATGCAACCAACTCAACATCAAGCAGCTTAACAGCCAGCGGTTTGTCTGTTACCTCTTCACTTCTCGCCACCGGATACCAGTATTTGGCCAGAACGGTCCAGTCCTCCACGCTAAATGTGCAATCTGTTGGATAGGATATGTTCCTTTTGGTATTTACTATTGCCATAACGATTCTCCCTCCCAAAATGTTTGATTCTCAGAAAGTTTATAATAAATCTCGTAAAAACTGCATCATTGTGTTAGAAGATCTTACAATTATCCGCTTTTTTTGTAGGTTTAGTTCATGAACAAGTTTTTCTTTTGGATTATTTGTCAAAATTGTGAACATTTTTATATTTCGATGTCTTTCATTATAGCATTGGAATGTAAATTTATGATCGTTGATGACGTATATACCTGTAAAAAATGATGCCACATCAATTTTTTTATCTGTTTTGAACAAAACCAGTTATTGATTTTGGCTACTTAGACCAATGACAGTCGGCGTCAATAAATTTAACATAATGCATATACAAAAGATTACACACGAAGTCGCTATCATTAATTTTTGAAAATTTGAAAACTAATGGAAGCAGACACTGACGGCACAAAAATTCGAATAGGAGCTGAACAGAAAATGCAGGTACGATCAATCAAAACTTTACTTATTTGTTTGTTATCCTTAACCCTTCTTTTGCTCACAGCATGCGGGAATACTGACAAAGGTTCAACGAGTTCAACCAAAACGATGTCGGTAGGTTTAGTTAATGCTCCAACAAGCTTCAATCCCATTAATACAGGTGATATTGCCGGACAGTTCATTGAACGCTTTATGTTTGATTCGTTCTTGGATATGACGCACCCTTTGAAATTTGAACCGAAGCTGGCAGAATCCATTGACACAACAGATAATCAGACCTACAAAATCAAATTGAATCCAAAGGCAAAATGGTCGGATGGCAAGCCAATTACTGCTGATGATGTTGTGTTTACGTTTAATCTGATTGCAAATCCAAAATCGGAAATTGCGGTCGGCGCTTATCTTTCGGCTCTTGAAGGGATGGATAATAGCGGTAAATTGAAAAAAGGCGAAACAGCAATTCCGGATTTGAAAAAAGTGGACGAGCATACGGTGAGCTTCAAGACGAAGGTACCTGTCGATCCCAATTACATCAAAGAAATGATTGGCACGAAGATCATCACACTCCCGGCGCATGTGCTTCAGAAGATCAAACCGGAGGATTTAGCAAACAGTACGTATATGCAAGCACCGAATGTAACAAGCGGTCCCTATACATTTGTGAAATATGTGAAAAATACTTACGTACAATTTAAAGCTTCGAAGAATTATTATCTTGGCAAACCCAAAGTTAGCAGCATGATTCTCAAAATCATGCAGGCACCAAATCTTGTTGATGAACTAAAGACAGGCGGCATACAGATGACCGCGTCAGGAGGAAACGGCAATATTTCCTTCCAGGATTTAAAGACAGTGCAGCAGTTTTCCAACGTAAAAACACAATTGAATAAACAGATCGGCTATCAAACGATGATGTTCAACACAAAGACCATTAAGGATGCCAAAGTACGCCAAGCCATCGCAACAGCCATTAATCGTGAACAGATCGTGAAACAATTGCTAAAGGGCTATGGCGACATTGTTGACGGACCTTATACAAAAATCAATCCGTACTTGAATACAAAAATGAAAACGATTGGGTATGATCCGGCTAAAGCAAAACAAATGCTCAAGGATGCGGGCTTTGATTTTAATAAGACAATCAATCTTGTCGTGCCAATCGGCAATAAAGTGCGTGAACAATCGGCAGATATCATTACTCAAAATCTAAAGGCTGTAGGCATTAAAGTGAATGAGACCACCTATGATTTTCCAACCGTGATGCAGAAAGGAAAAGCAGGAGATTTTGACTTGCTTCTGATCGGTCTTGGCTTCACCATTGATCCGGATATTTCATCCGTTTATGCCCCAGGCGGCGCTTATAACTTCATGAGCTATAATGATCCCGAATCAACAAAACTGCTTGAGCAAGGAAAGCTCGAACCAGACAGCAGCAAACGGCATGCAATTTATAACCAGCTTCAAGAGATATGGGATCGGGATATGCCGATTTTCACCTTGTATTCAAGTGATGACACCGTTGCAGTCGGCAAGGATGTGGCCTACGGCGGTCCGGCTTCATTCTGGCCGGGAACTGCGCACAATCTACAGAAATGGTCCTATAAGAGCACCAAGTAAGTGAAAACTGTGATCTGTATCGGCTGTTTCCTTTAACGGGAGACGGCCTTTTTCATAAGAAAAAAAGTTTAAATTTTGAAAGGTCTCAGGGTTCAAATAAGCGGCGTGATGATTTGGAAAAGGTTCTGATTAAACACGGAAGTGCGAGACTCCTGCGGGACTGTTCTAGTTGATAAGAGCCAGGGGAGACCCCGCAGGTCTCTAGGTGAACCGAGGAGGCTCCCGGATCGCCCGCGGAAAGGGAGCAACTGGAGTGTGATCAAGCGCAGATTAAGGCTGGAAAATTGTTGGAACAATCGACAAAACATTCGAAAAATGGTTCACTAAAAGCAATAGAAGTTAAATGGGGGAACATGAAGATGATTGTCTCGGATATTTTTTCTCAACAAATATTTTCCGGATTCAGACTCATTGCAGGTGATAACGGGTCTGATCGGGAGATACGCAATATTAATATGATGGATGCTCCGGATATCATTGATTACCTTAAGCCAGGTGACTGGCTGGTTACCTCGGGCTATCATCTGAAAAACAATACCGAGTTTTTTGAAAAGCTGGTTCGGCAGATGGCTGAAAAAGGATGTGCTGCGCTTGGTATCAAAACGAAACGTTTTATCGAGGACATTCCTGATGAAGTGATTCGAATTGCGAACCAGCTGTCGTTTCCGCTGATTTTTATTCCGAACAGCATCCCGCTTGTTGATATTGTGAACCAGACGTTGACGTTGATTCTTCATGCGCGTACGCAGGAACTGCAATTTGCGATTAACACGCACCAACAGTTTTCCAGCCACATCATGAATGGCGAAGGAACAGTACAGCTTTTGAACAGTCTTTCCCAATTAATCGGGTACCCGGCCGCTCTTCTTGACAATTATTTCAAGCCGATTGCGGTAACGGGTCAGGAAGCGGATGGATCTGGGCAGGAACTCTTTGCGCCACTGAAACAAGTTGGCTCTTCTTTTGCGCAGATGAATAAATCTTATTCAGCGTTCTGCTTGAGAGCAACACATCAGGCGTATACACTATTCCCTCTTTATACTTATAAAACAAAACGTCATTTTCTAATGATTGCCGGACACATACCGATGGAAGAACGAATGCTCGTTCTGACGATTGAGCAGGCGGCGAATGTTCTGGCTTTTGAATTGATTAAAGATGAGGCATTGAAGCAAAGCGACCGAAAAATCCGCGACGATTTTTTTCTGAAATTAATCATGGATGAATTTTCCTCTAAGGAGGAGATGGTTAGCCGTGCGAAGGAATTCGGGATGCTGAGCGAACAAAAAACGATTCTTGCTGTTGGAAAACTCGACATTGACGACAAACAGATCAGCTTTACGAAATTCAGAATGAAAACAAATGATGTCAGTGATTTTATCGAGGGAGAAATGGAAAATTTGCCTTTTACTGGCTACTTTTTTGTAAAAGATAGTTTCTGTATTTGCTTATTTGATGTCGGGGAAGGATGGGCGAATGGCCCGAGACAGCTCTTGCCTTATTTGAGTAGAGTTCAGAAGCAAGTGGAACAATTCTTTTCAGAAACGATTTCCTTCGGCCTTAGCAATCTTTGCGTGAATCTGTCCGATGTCTCTGCTGCATACCAAGCCGCAATCGATGCTCTGCAAACCGGTCTGCATTCCAGCCGGCGCTCTTTCATTCAAATCTATCAGTCTAAGGGCTTTTCCGATCTGTTGCGCATGGTGCCTTTGGAAGATTTGCGCAAGCTGTACTATGAAACTTTTCAGGTTCTGTCCTTTTCAAAAAAACAGGAAGATGAAGATCTTTTTCACACGTTAATTGTCTACTTTGAATCCAATTGCCAGATTTCAGAGACAGCAAAGAAGTTGTTCATTCACCGCAATACCGTTATTTATAGAATTGAAAAATGCGAGCATCTCCTTGGAAAGGATTTGAAGGATCCTGAGACGGGATTCCTGATTCGATTTGCCTTTCGGCTACAGCCTCTTCTGAGTAATAATGAAAAAGGGAATTGATTCAAAAGATTTAGTTGTGCATTTTAACTGAATCTAGTTTTTAAATACAGAGATTGTGCCAATGGTCAACATCTTTTATTTTGCTAAAATGAAATTATTCAGATAAATGTCAAGTAATTTAACATAGAAAGAGGGCTCGTCAGATGGTTTTTCGAACCTCAGAAACGTTGTCTCAGGAAATCAATCGATTAATTGAATGGTTGGGAAGTATTGGTTATACAGAAAATGGCGGAGTCACACGCTTACTTTACAGCTCATCGTGGCTGGAGGCTCAGACTGCTGTAAAAAAGAAAATGGAAGAAATGGGGCTCTCATCACGTTTTGATGATGTCGGAAATGTCTTCGGAAGACTTGAGGGTACTGAGGAACGTGAACGTGTTATTCTTGTCGGTTCCCATATTGACACGGTTGTTGACGGTGGAAAGTATGATGGTGCTTTTGGTGTATTAGCAGCAATGATTGCAGCTGAACAGCTTTATTTGCAATACGGGGCTCCTAAGAAAACCATTGAGACGGTGTCGCTCTGCGAAGAAGAGGGCAGCCGATTTCATCTAGCCTTTTGGGGTTCAGGAAGTATCACCGGCAGGTATCATCTTTCGGATGCGAGCCAAGTGACCGATGCAGAAAACGTAACCTTGGAAGATGCAATGCATGAGGTGGGATTCGGAACGGGTACTTACCCCTCGGCAAAGCGCGAAGATATTGCTTGTTTTCTAGAAACTCATATTGAGCAGGGCCAAATTCTAGAAAGTGAAAAGATATCCTGGGCGGCGGTCAGCCATATTGTTGGTATGAAGCGGATGACCATCCACTTAACTGGTACAAGTAATCATGCAGGAACAACGCCGATGGACCGGCGCCGCGACTCGCTTTATGCGGCGTCGCAGATGATCGCCGACGTGATTGGAAATGCAAAAAAACAAAAGAACGGGCTGGTGGCGACGGTTGGTCAACTCAGCTTGCTGCCAAACGTCGGAAATGTGATTCCGGGTACATGCGTGTTTTCACTTGACGTTCGCCATCATGAATATGATGTGCTTAATCAGTTCTGCCGGGACGAAATAGAGACATTTAAGTCGATTGCGAGACAAGAAGGCATAGACATTGAGATTAAGACATGGCTTGATGATTCTCCGGTTCGGATGGATCCTATGATGACTCAGCGCCATTTGGAACTTGCACAGGAGGCGGGTATTTCATTCAAGAAGATGGTCAGCGGCGCCGGACATGATTCACAGATTTTCGGGGTTTATTGTCCGACCGCTATGATGTTTGTGCCCAGTCACAACGGTGTGAGTCACTCACCTAAAGAGTTCACAAAAACAGAGGATTTGGAAACAGGGGTTCGGATGTTGATGAAGATTCTCTATCAAATGGCTTACTAAAATCTTTTTTTGAAAAGAGTGAAACTATGGAACGAACAAAGGAACAAAGAATGTTAAAAATACCACCGCGTAAAATTATGACTCCGGGTCCGGTAGAGGTAGATCCACGTGTACTGCGTGCAATGTCGATGCCGATTCTGGGCCAATTTGATCCGGCATTCACCCAAATTATGAACGAAGTGATGGTCATGCTGCGCGAAGCTTTTCAAACAAAGAACCATTGGGCTTACCCGATTGACGGCACTTCACGTGCTGGATTGGAAGCAGTCATTGCCAGCCTTATCGAACCCGGTGAT
The DNA here is from genome assembly GCF_000497245.1 of Sporolactobacillus laevolacticus DSM 442. Classification (GTDB taxonomy): domain Bacteria; phylum Bacillota; class Bacilli; order Bacillales; family Sporolactobacillaceae; genus Sporolactobacillus; species Sporolactobacillus laevolacticus. The sequence goes on along the minus strand of NZ_AWTC01000013.1, from coordinate 55,936 downwards.
CGGATGCTTGTACCGATCTACGGACGTTTTGGCGATTTGTTTGTTGAGATCGGTGAACGCTATGGTGCTGAAATTCACACAATGTCTTGTCCGTGGGGGACTGTTTTTGATCCGCAGGACGTGATTAATGAAATTAAAAAAGTACGTCCAAAGGTTGTCGCTCTCGTGCACGGTGAAACGTCAACGGGGAGAATGCAGCCGCTTGCTGAAATTGGCCACGCCTGCCGTGAACTGGATACTCTGCTTGTTGTTGACGCCGTGGCAACTTTTGGAGGTGCAGATGTTCGTGTCGACGACTGGTGCCTTGACGCCGTGATTGGCGGTGCTCAGAAATGCCTCTCAGTTCCATCGGGCATTGCACCGATCACCTATAATGAACGCATTGAAAAAGTAATTTTAAGTAGGAAAAAGGTTGAACGAGGCATTGCGACTGAATCAGATAAAAAAGTGGCGTCGGCCATGCCGATCCGCAGCAATTATTTTGATCTGAGCCAGCTTCAGGATTATTGGAGTGAACGCCGCCTTAATCACCACACAGAAGCGACATCAATGGAATATGCACTGCATGAAGGCTTGCACCTCGTTCTTGACGAAGGGCTTGAGCAGCGCTTCGCCCGCCATCTATTGAATGAGAAGGCACTAATGGCCGGTATTGAAGCGATGGGCTTAGACTTGTTCGGTGATCCGGATTGCAAAATGCCAACGGTCACATGCGTCTCAGTTCCGGTTGGCGTGAATGCTGATGATGTACGTAATGTCCTATTGGATCAATTCGGTATCGAGATTGCCGGGTCTTTCGGCTCGTTGCAGGGGAAAATTTGGCGAATTGGCACGATGGGTTACGGCTGCCGGAAGGATAATGTGCTTGCTGTACTTGCTGGGCTAGAAGCCTCACTCATTCGTTGCGGTGTAACGGTTTGCCGCGGTGAAGCTTTGCAGGCGGCCATGGATGTCTATGATGAAGCTGCCGATTAATTAATGTAAAAATGTCGTGCTGATCTGCTTGTTATGTTCAAAAAAGGGGATGACGGCCATGACTTACGATTTGCTGATCAGAAACGGTAGCGTTGTATTGCCGGATGGCGTGAAAAAACTTGATCTTGGTATACAGAACGGAAAAATTTCTGCACTTGGTGAGTTGTTAAGTGAACAGGCAGAAAAAGTAATTGATGCTGACGACAGAATAATTTTTCCAGGCATGATTGATGTTCATGTGCATTTTGACGAACCGGGTCGTGAAAACTGGGAAGGCTTTGAAACAGGTTCGTCCATGCTTGCCGCAGGTGGGTGTACCGCTTTTTTCGATATGCCACTTAATGGGATTCCATCCACAGTAAACCGGCAGGCACTGGAAGAGAAAGTGAAATGCGGTGAGGCAAAATCACATATCGATTTCGGGCTCTGGGGAGGGCTTGTTCCTGAAAATCTAGATGATTTGGCTGGTTTGTCCGATGCGGGTGCCATTGGATTTAAGGCATTTCTTTCCCCATCCGGAAATCCATATTTTCATTCTGTAGACGATCTCACACTTCTTAAAGGAATGAGAAGAATAGCAAAGCTCGGTGCGGTTCTGGCACTGCATTCGGAAAGCGCGCCGATTGTCACATTCCTTCAAGCGGAAAAAGAAGCTAAAGGATTAACTGGGTTTGATGATTATGCTGAGTCGAGACCGGTACTGGCAGAGACGGAGGCGGTCTCACGCGCACTGATGTTTGCCGAACTGACCGGATGCCCGCTTCATTTTGTCCACATAAGCACTGTTGAAGCGGTTGATCTGATTCAAGCAGCCAAAAATAAAGGGCAAGATGTAACGCTTGAAACCTGCCCACATTATTTGCTCTATAGTCACGAAGATTTTCGCCGCCTTGGTGTAGTGGGGAAATGCGCGCCTCCGCTTCGTCCTGAATCTGAGCGTCATGCGCTCGTTGATCGGCTCATTCATCATCAGATTGATATGGTCTCCTCAGATCACTCTCCATGTGAGTGGGAAGACAAACAGAAAGATAATTTATTTGAAGCATGGGGCGGAATCAGTGGGGGACAGTTTTCACTGCTTAGCGCCATTGAGATTGCATTAGCACATAATATCCCGCTATCCCAAGTCGCTGATTGGACAGCGAAACGTCCTGCTGAGCGGTTCAGGATCGCTGCAGACAAAGGAGAAATCCGCGAGGGAGCGGATGCTGATCTTGCAATCGTCGCACTGAACATACCAGAGAAAGTGACCGTCGATCGATTGTATCAGAAGAATAAATTCAGCCTGTATGAAGGTCATGTTTTTCCATCAAGTATTCAGATGACGATCAATCGGGGTACGATTGTTTATTCGGCTGACAGACAAATAAACCATGAAGCCAAAGGAAGATGGATCCGTCCATCTATTTAACTGCCATATTGTTGCAAGAGCAGCAACGAACGATTTCCGTGCCGAAAGAGGTGCGGATTTTTTGCTATAAAGAAAGGTTATTCCATAGGCGGGGTCTGAAACGAATAACCGAGATGATGGATGGATACTAGATAATAGAAAATAGTGACCGGATGGAGATAGGACCAACTCACAAGTAGTCTATAAAAATCGATAAAAGATAGTACTGATTGTTAGAAAAAGTAACACATCGGAATAATGACTGTTCAGAATATTAGTTGATTTAGCACAAACATTTATCTCTTTTTGTCTATTTTGAATAATGACATACTTATAATCGCTCAGTAAAATTATAATTGTAATCATTTTTAACATAATGTGTTAAGAAACGAGCAAGTAGATAATTCAATTCATAGATGGAAGGGTGAGAATGGCCTCATAGATGAACAAGGGAACAGTTGGTGAGATCGTTGAATGGCACCTGTGAAGACCGTATACAAACAAATTTCTAATAATTCTGGATAATGGAAGGAGCAACACTATGGATTTAAATGAAGTGTTTAAGGGAACGATTAACGAGCCTAGCCATCGACTATATAATGAGGACTTGGCACCAGCTAAAGAAAGACGTTGGACGACGTACAGTTTACTTTCAATGTGGATGTCGGATGTTCACAGTATCGGGACTTATACATTTGCCGCAGGTTTATTTTTTCTTGGATTAACCGGCTGGGAAGTATTAGTGGCTGAAGTGATTGGTGCGATCGTTGTTATGTATCTGGCGAATCTAACGGGTTCTGCCGGAACGAAGCTGGGTGTGCCTTATCCGGTTCTTTCTCGTATTTCTTTCGGCGTATTCGGTGGAAACGTGCCTGCGCTGATTCGTGGATTTATCGCAATCTTCTGGTACGGAATCCAAACGTATCTTTCATCGGTTGCTGTTGTAGCAATTCTGCTTCTTATTTTTCCGGATATGAAGTCGATGATGGGCTACACGTTCCTCGGGCTTTCGCTTCCAGGATGGATTGGTTTCTTGTTTCTTTGGCTGCTTCAATTTATTGTCTTTAATTATGGAATGGAGTTTATCCGCAAATTTGATAACTTCTGCGGACCGGCTGTCTATATCATGATGCTTGTCCTAATTATTTGGATTGCTGTTAAGGCTGGCGGAAAAATAAATATTGGCGTTAGTCCGGTCAAGATTTCATCGGGACAGGCAATTGTTCAGTTCTTCAGCGCAATTTCACTTGTCATCGCTTATTTTTCAACCATCATTCTGAATGTCAGTGATTTCACTCGATTCTCGCCTTCGGTAAAGATCACGAAACGCGGCAACTTCTGGGGACTTCCCGTCAATTTTACGGCGTTCTCACTGGCATCTGTAGTCATTACGGCCGGAACAATTACTGTTTTTGGTAAAGCCATTACCGACCCGGTTCTGCTCATTCAACGTGTAAGTAACCCGTTCTTCTTGATTGTTGGCGCGATTGTCTTTATCATCGCAACAATGGGTGTCAATATTGTCGCAAATCTTGTATCACCTGCGTATGACTTTGCTAATGTCGCACCAAAACATATTAACTTCCGTCGCGGCGCGATGATTACATCAATTCTTTCAATTGTTGTGATGCCATGGCAAATCTATAGTAATCCGGTGGCCGTCAACTATTTTCTCGGTGGATTAGGTGCCTTCTTAGGACCAATCTTCGCAATCATCATCGTTGATTATTACTTGATTAAACGCGGAAAAATTGATGTACAAGCACTGTATCAAGAAAGCAAGAGCAAATACTGGTACCAGAAAGGCTATCACATGAAAGCTTTTATCGCCTTCATCATAGGCATTATCATCACGGTGCCGCTTGCGCTTGTCCCTGTATTTTCAGCAGTAGCAGCTTTCTCATGGCCGATCGGTGTAGCGATAACCGGTATTGTTTACGGAGTAATCGTACGTAGTGAAAGCTTAACTGCCGGAGTTGAAGTTTCCGGTGCGGAGTAAGAATCTAATTATCTAAGCTGTATATAAATAAGAAAAGATCACGAGAGAAGAACTGTTCTTTTGTGATCTTTTTTCTATTTCTACTTTTGAGAGCATTGAGAGAAGTAGTCCTTTAACTCTTTTTTCCTTTCCTCAGGCAATGTGTGCCAGCGAATACCTTGTACGGCGCCTTCCAAAGCACATAATTTAGAGAGACAGGCAGAAGGATCATTTCTTTTTATTTCTAAAAAAGCTTGTTTGCTGCCCATGTTTCGTAGTTGTTCAGCATTTCGAATGTTAATCTTATGCAATTCCTTAATCAGAATAGGCCCAATATTGGGCGAGCTTGATAACATGGTCATCAGGACCTTTCCTTCTTCCAAGCGGGCAATTTACTGAGCATGTATGCTGCTGATTCTTCAGCAACTTGGCGATCAAGTCCTTGAGTTTTGACAACGAATTCGGTCATAGACGTTAATTTTTCCTCATAGTTTTGCATGCTCCCGTCTGGTTTCGCGCAATATTTACAATAATTTTTGGTTGTGTCCCCTAGCGGATAATCTTCCGGACTTTTCATTGGCATGCCGCATGCAATGCATTTTTTCATTATTCATTAGCCTCCCGATCAAACAGATTAAGCGCCGGTTGCAGACACGAAGCGATCCCCTTAATTCCGGATACGGTTAATGTCATTAAAATGGCGTCTTTGACCTCATCACGTGTTGCACCCAGATTTTTTGCCATAACGGTATGAGCAGTCACAGCAGCTGTATCGCCTTGCGAAGCCTTCATTGAAATGTAAATAAGGTGCTTAACTTTTGCATCCAGTCCATTTGATGCAGCAACGGTTTGAATTAACCCGTTGAAAGCTTGTGCAGCTTCCGGTGCTTCTTTCATAAAAAAATCCATGGTATTCATGATTTGTCCACCTCCAGCAGTTTTAAGAAGTTTAAAATTAATTCGTCTTTATAAATGGCGAGGACCGATCCGTGCGGTGCAAACAGCCCGCAGTTTGTTAAATAATAATGAATGAGTCCGATCCATGTGTTGAAAATAAAAGAAATAGGCAGATCTTTCATTTGTTTTTCTTTTTTCAGCTGATTAAGTACCTGGTCAAAATGATGAGCAATGATCGACTGAATGCCGATCACCGTTTGCTGTGCTTCTTTCGGTAATTGAGGCATATCCATAATCAAATGTGAGTAGATCGATTCATGTATTTCAATTGCTGTCAGGTGCGTCCGAAGTACATCGGCCAAGGAATGGCTTTGTTTTGCTGATTCATGAATTCTCGTCGTAATATCAGTTCCCAAAACGTTAATGACGGCTAAGATTAATTTTTCTTGTGACTGAAAGTGGAGGAAGACAGTGCCGTGTGCAACACCTGCTTCTTTCGCAATCAATTGAGTCGACGACTGAACAAAGCCGTTGCTCGCGTAAATGTGCTCGGCGGCAGATAATATGGTTGCACGGGTTTGCTGTCTTTGCTGTTCACGTTTTTTCATTGAATGACTCCTAACTCACTGACTGTATAGTCATTATAAAATCTTTATTATCATTCTGCAATCTTTTTTATCGTTGATAAGTGTCATTGACAGCGCTTTATTAATATGGTTCAATCGCGATATGAAATGAAAAAACACGATCCGGTTGGTAGTCCGGATGTATCGTTAGTGATATCAGTAGCCTTCCCTCCTCGGGAAGGGCATTATTTTTACTATCTGTTGAATTTATCTTGGGAAAATGCTTTATTGCGGGGATTTATTGAACTTGCTTAGNCCCTCCTCGGGAAGGGCATTATTTTTACTATCTGTTGAATTTATCTTGGGAAAATGCTTTATTGCGGGGATTTATTGAACTTGCTTAGTAGTTATAAAAGAGTAATACTGACTGAAAAACTGACCGATTCATTTTTTGTCGTCATTTTCGTCCGTTTTTTCATCACTCTTGATGATGCTTTCGAATATTTCCGCTGGCAAGTCCTGATCTTTTTCTGTAACGTGTGCATAGATGTTTAATGTGGTTTTGATATCTTTGTGTCCAAGCCGTTTTTGGATCACTTTAATATTTACACCATTGCTTAAAAGATAGGTTGCCGACGTATGCCTTAGGTCATGGAAAGATATTTTCTTTATATTAGGATGACGATTTAAAAAGTCGTTCCACATTTTCGTAATTGTTTTTGGAAAGTAAGGACGTCCATCCGGATGACCAAACAGTAAAAAATACTTGTTTCCATTGTCATCATTGCATCCAACCCACTTATCACCAAATATACGGCGTTCTTCTTCACGCTGCACTGAATATTGCTTTAGTTCATCCATGAGAAGAGAAGGTAAGGTAACCACCCTGTTTGTCCACGTTTTAGTTGATTTAAGTCGTTTCCCTTTTTGATTGCTGTATTGCAAGGAATGGCGAATGCGTATTTCATTATTTTCGTAGTCAATATCATCGTCGATGTCTAAAGCTAAGATTTCACCACGACGGAGACCACCAATAAGTGCAAGTTTAATAATCAATTGATGATATACAGGTAATTCGTTAACTAATTCAAGAACCTGTGTAATTTCATTTTCATTGTAAACTTCTTTCTCACGCGGAACAATACGTGGCTTTTTAACAGCCATAGCTGGATTGTCACTAATGATTCCCCATTCTTTTGCTTTTCGGAATAGGCTTCGTATAATGCGGTGGCGCCGTTCTAGTGCGTATTGTCCTGGATCAAGCTTTCTTTCATGGTTGAAATATTCGACGATATGAATTGTTTTGATATCACCAATTCTTTTTTTATTGAAAAAAGGAATAATAGATGAATCAAGAATATAGAGATAAGTCTCATAAGTGCTTGGTTCAAGATCAGTCTGGCCATAGTTTTCTTTCCATTTTTCGGCATACTGAACAAATGGCATGCGTTCGTCATCAGAATATCTGCCATTGGTAAGTTCTGTTTCAAATGCCGAAAGCATTTTTTTAGCTACCGTTTTATTTTTTGCTTGGACAGTGCGAAACTTACGTATGCGGTTACCCATTGCATCATAACCTTGTTCTGCTCTAAGCTCGAATACACCTTTTCGTATTTCACGAACGCTACTCATATAGAGACCTCCTTAAACGAATGTATGTTCTTTTTTGATGTGAAAGAAAAGCCGCGTGAAGCGGCATCATTTATTTAACTTTTGCTGCATCATCTAATGCTCGCTGGTAAGAGTCATTACTAGAATCAATATATGGTTGCATCTTATCACTCAGGTCTTGACCATTTTCTAATGCTTTTTGCATAATTTTCGCTGCCTTAGCTCGGTTAAATGCAGCATCTGTTATATCCTCATAAAAAGCTTCTGTATTTTTATTAAGCTTGTAATCATTTGTTTCATCCATAAACGCGATAAAATTATAAGCATCAACTAGCTTAGATGCATCGGCGGACGAAATGTTGTTTCCTTGTTTTTTAGTGTTGTTAATGATCTCCTTGAATTGTGCAATAACAGCTTGAGAATCGCCTTTAAATTCTTCAATTAGTTTCTTTTTTTCGGTAGCACTCATCGTTTGTTTAGTTGCTTCTTTATGCTTTTTTATAGCGGAGTTGGTTTTTATAGCTGCTTGTTTAGTTTCGCTTGTTTTCACTTGATGCTTTGGTTTATCGTCTGACGTTGTATTTACGCCAACTATCATTAAGATAAGTCCAATGAAAAAAATACCTAATGTATATAGCGTCTTTTTATTAAATTGGCGTCTATCAATTTGCTTTCTTTTTATAAAATATATAACCAAACGTACAATAAGAGCGATGATCGCCCCAAACATTGCCAAAATGCCTAATAGTCCGATAAACATTCCCATTTATATCCTCCTCAAATAAATCTACTCATTTCCACCGGAATACCACACATCTTTAAATATTGGTCTTTAGTCATCCAATTTTCCATTTTATCGTAATAGGTTAATAGAAGTGTTGCGAATTTGTTTGCTTGGACTTCTATCCGACTGATTGATGTGAGAGTTGTCTTTCTCAAAAATGATGTGTTGCATTCCGGGTATTCAATAGCATGTCCTAATTCGTGTGCGCAGACAAAACGTTTTTCATGAAGGTTCATATCTGAGTTGAGGGTTATAAATTGGAATCTGCGTCTCATCATATAAAGGCCAAGAGTTTCACCTAGTGGCAACTCGGTAATAATAATTCCTTTTTGATTCGCGATACTGAATGGATCATTTGTTTTGTATATTTTAATTGTTTTATCAACATAACGAGACACAAAGTCCATGGCTGGTCACTCCTGATCACGATACTTCTTCGGAGTAAATTTTTTCTTTGCAAGTTGCTTTGCCATTCTCAAATTAGATTCTATGGCTTGTGCGACTAATCGTTTAGTCTCTTCATCCATAGGTTCGCCATCGAATGCTAAGGCACTATCACCATTTAACTCATTGACCAGATTTTCCATATCTTTAGCAATATCTTTTTCGTCTTTTTCGGTTAAATCATAATAGTGTTTTTTGTCGGTGCGACCAATTAAATAATCGACAGAAACATCATATAGATCGGCTAATTTCGATAAAGTGTCAGGATCAGGAACGCTTACCCCATTTTCATATCCACTTAGAGTTTTATTATTTATCCCTGTTCTCTCTTTTACCTGTGTTTGCTTTAGGTTACTGTAATCTCTTGCTTCTTTTAGTCGATCGGATAGAACGGACATTCGTTTCACCTCGTTTCTTAGATTATATCCCGATTCCTAAGATCAAAGAAAAAAATCTTAGAAACTTAGAATAATATATTGACATCTTAGAAAATAAGAATTATATTATGTACATGGAGTTCTTAATATCTAAGAATAAAGGTGGCGATAAAATGAAGATCAATAATCGGATTCGTCAGTATATCGAAAATAATGGCTTAAAGTTTGGGTTCGTTGCAGAACGATCATCTATTGATGATTCAAAGTTTTCAAGGATGATGACTGACCAACAAGCTATTAAAACTGATGAATATGAGAAAATATGCAAAGTTCTTGAAGTACCTACTTCATATTTTTTTGATGATCAGTTCTTAGAAACAAAGAATAAACAAGAACAGGAGGCTATATGATGCCAGACATGTTTTCAAATGGTACTCCGGAAGTAAATGAGTTCAGAAAAAAAATAGCCAGTTTCGGAAAGCAAATTGCTTCCGAACACGGAGACAAAGATTTTCCTGACTGGCTTAATTTCAAAGTTGGTATCTGTACGATTGAAGGAATTCCTTATGACTTAAACCGTGATTACTATCTTGGGCGGTTTTGTCCTAAATCCGGTTCAGTGGGTGGTTATGAATAAATATTTGCTGTCATCCATTTGGAATCTTCTTTATCAATGTTGAAAGCAGCCCAGTTAGAACCAACAGTAACAACGATCAAAGAGTCATCGGCATGTACAGTCTTTATTAAAAAATCTCTTACCTGCGATGATGACATGCTAGAGCTTTTGACTATCCAAACAGATTTTTGAATATGTCTATTTGGTCCAATAGATTCTATAGCTCTAAATAAGTCAGGATAATCAGCGTCATTTGAATCTAAATCATAGGTAACTAAATAACTAGCCAAAAAAATCGCCTCCCTTCTTGTGAATTTTGTCTCCCCAGACATTTCCATTCTAGCAGAGGTGAAAAGAAAAACTATTAAATTTTAAAGGAACGGAGTGGAAAAAATGAAAGAACTTGTGGTCCTCAAAAACAGTCAAGCAGTCACTACATCAACAATAGTCGCTGAGAGTTTTGAAAAACGGCATGACAATGTTCTGCGCGACATCCAAGATCTTAAAAAAGATGTCCTCAATTTTGAGGAGATCTTCCGTGAAGGTGTTGAACCTGATTCATACGGACGCTCACGCAAGGTGTTTTATATGAACCGTGATGGTTTCACACTCTTAGCCATGGGCTTCACCGGTCGTAAAGCTATTCAGTTCAAACTGAAATACATTTCTGCCTTTAACGAAATGGAAGCTAAGATTGCCGAGTTGAATCAGCCTTCTTACATGATCGATAACCCGATTACTCGCGCAGAAAAATGGATTACTGAGCGCAAGCAATATGAAGCACTTGAAACACAAGTAAAACAAAATGAACCATTTACTAAGTTTGGCAAGCAAGTGTCCAATTCGAACGGGGCCATTAATATTGGTGAATTTTGCAAGATTATTTACCAAAAGCACGGCATTTCGATGGGACGCAATAAAATGTTTGCTTGGCTGCGTGACAAAGGCTATTTAATCAAGTTCGGTCGTGAGAAAAACACACCGAAGCAAACTTATGTTGAGCAAGAGCTTTTCATTAGCGTTCCTACCATTGTTGCCCGTTCGGAAGGCGATGTTCAAAGAAGCACCACAATGATTACTGGAAAGGGACAGGTAAAAATAACACATCAACTCCTTTTAGAAAACAGCCAGATTGAAGGTGTATCCAATGCTTGATAAAGATCGGATGAACACAGTTGAATGTGCTGAATACATCGGTGTAAGTCGTACCACTATTTACACAATGGTAAGGCATAAAGAAATCCCATTTTGGCGAGCAAGAAATCAAATCATGTTCTCTAAAAAAGTAATTGATGATTGGAAATTAAAACAGCAACAAGACGTAATGACCGGTTCATAAAAAAGCCGGATCTACCAAATCCGGCAACAAAAAGGATAACCGATAACCTGTAGCCAAGTAATGCGATCTGACTACTATTCTATTAAACCATGAACCTATTGCATCAAAAAATAGGAATTTGATGAAAAAGAGGGTGATTAAATTGGCAGCTATTGAAAGTGAGGTTTGGCAACAAAAAGCCGAACGACAATTCATTGATTTCATTTACATGTTTTCTGATAAGACAGGCATGTCACTCAGAACGCTTGCAAAGTTGGTACATGTTGATCCTTCCTATTTTCCAAAGGTAAAAGCAGGAATCATTCATTATTCAAGCGATCTTGACTCCTCATTATCTCGTGTTCATTGGATGCTCAATCTAGCGATTTGGGAGCGAATATCCGGTGGTTTATTCATCAATCCGTTACGAATTGATCCTGATATGAGCCTTGAACCATCTTGCTTAAAAGAAAGTCTATCCGACAACTTGGAGGAGGCAACAAATGCATTGAAAAAACTACGTGCCTATCAGAAATATCCGGATCGTGATGCAGCATTGAAAACAATTTATGAATCTATGGATGTACTGATGGAAGGAAATGTGTTGATCGGTGTTCTTAGCGAAAAAATTGGTGTTAGCAGAAGTGAACTAATTGAAGGCTATAAAAAGCACAAAAGGGATGAGCATAGAAGATGAACACATTTACAGAGCAAGCGAAAGATCGTGTCGCAATGCTTGATTATGGAAAGTTAAAAACAGAACTTGATTGCATCGACATTCTTGATGCTCAAACTAGCTTAGATTTAGCACTCGGAAAGTTTGAAGATGCTATTGAACATGCGATCGAAAAGGTTGCTAGCCTACGTCGGATTAATCAATTAGCACTTAACAAAGATCTTTCAGATCGTGTGATGACAGCTAAACAATATTTATCAGTAATCAGCACGATCAATAAAGGTGATCATCCATGGAACTGACACTAACGAGGATTCTGATCACAGCAGCTTCAATAGTGGGACTAGCAGCATACGCGTTCATTGACGATTATCTTGCAAAAAGAAAATCCTCACGGCAATGAGGATCAGTCAAATCTCAAAAATTAGGATATGCCCTAATTGTAGCACACATGGGGTAGAGGGGGAAATAACATGGGAGAAATTTATTGTTACGTATCGAAAGACGATTCTGATTATGGCAAAGCAGTAATGAAACAGTTCGTACAAGATGCTAAATGGTCAAAAGTGATTGAATCATTATCGGTTCATATGAAAGACCATAGTATAGATCGTATCTATACCAAGACATATAACTTGGGTTTACCTGAATCAGTCATAAGCAAACTTAGCGAAGAAAATAAAAAGTTATTTAAGCAAGACGGATTTTTAAAGCAAAGAGGCCGTGTAGAAAAGGAATTACGAGATTTTTATTTTTCACTATTGGATAAGTGGAAGTTGAAAGATTATAAGACGCTCGGAGAAATAAGATTCTGCTTCAATATGTATCGGTTGCGAGGTCAACGTGCCGAAACATTCAGGGACTTTGAAGGACGCGTCTACTCGAGAACAGATTTTGATTATCCGGAAAGTGTTCGCAAAACGGAAGTTATACGCCTAAGCGAGATTGATTACGCAAAAACATACGCTCGTTTACTAGAAGAGCAGGAACAACGAAATAAGCAAACTATTTAAGCCGAAACACCGGTTCATCCGGTGTCCTAAAGGAGGAAAGAACATTGGATAAATACATGGGTGAAGGACTGTTAACAAGATACGGAAATCATGATGTGAAAGTTAAATTACAGTGGGGAAAGTACAAAGGTGAAGTAGTGACAAGTCTTGGAGGAAATTCAATAGGCGCTTCTGTTATTCAGACTATTGCTTCCATGCTTGAAGACGGCGACATGTCATTTAAGCGTACAGCAGTAAACGAAAAACATATCGAATTCGAGCAAGATGACGGTAAACAGTACGGATATCCTAAGCATTTCAATCTTTATGATGGCGACGATGTTTTAAAAATTGATGCACTAGATGGTGAATGCATTACTGGAATTGAAATTATTGACTTTCAAGAAGAAAAACATGTCTAATCCGAAACACCGGTTCATCCGGTGTCCTAAAGGAGGAAATAACATGGCAATTAAACTGAAAACCAAGGTTGATGGCGAGATACTTGCTGAACTAAATGAAGCAGAAAGTGATCCGGTTAAATTCAAAAATGTATTTCTCTTATACATCTCGATTAACAAATCCTATCCAGAACTCCATGTGGTGAAAGATTGGATTGGAGCTATTGAATCAGGTAATAAAATTAACAATCCATAAGCCGAAACACCGGTTTATCCGGTGTCTACCGTGAGTGGTGTCACGGTACCGATGATGGTAGCCACACGCCAATCCAATAGAAGGAGTGGATTAACCCCCTATATCTTCCTTGGTAGGCGTGTAAGCCAAATAAAAAATGAAAAGAGGTGAGCATTCTCCTTTCTTATCCTATTCAATTTACTTGTTGAGACAACTGTATATGATATGCGCGCGGTAGAGCTTACTCACTCATACCTAGCGCCGATGATGACAACTGGCGTATGCAGCGGTTGGTTTGCTGAAATAGTGAACTAACTGTTTCGTCCATGAAGTCTATGGGGTAGGTTGTCACATCAGCGGTGGGCATGAGGACACTAGGAAGGAGGATAGACAATGCCACTGCTAAGCCGATTTGCAGAGCCACAAGGTGCAAGCAAATACGATTTGACTGTCATGCTCGAAGAAAAACGGGCAGAGCGTGATTTGTTGCAGGACAAGCTGAACGAAATGGATGCAGTGATTGAGGAATGGCAAGACGAACTAGCACACATGTGAGAGGAGGGAAAGCAATGGAATCACAATTGTTACGCCGTTTGGCTTGTGAACTTAGAGATAAAGAAAACTGGATTAAGACGGCTCAGGAGAGCAAGGAAAAGGCAAAAAGCGATTATGAAAAAGCGTTGTGGGAAGGAACCATTATCGAAGCTGAATCGACGGTTCGATCGTACAAAAACATTTTGGATATTTATTCAGAAAATGAAAAGACCGCCGTGTGACGACGGCGGTCTTCAATCAGCAAGAAATTAATTTACAAGTCCATTTTACATGGACAAGGAGGTAATTTCAATGGCAATGAATGAACTTGAACAATCCTTTCAAATGAGCCAACAACCACAAGGTGCAGTTGCTCAGGCATCAAGTAGCCGTGAAATGGAAGAAGTCAAAGGACAAATATTCATGGCAAAGCAGTTTCCTAGAAACGTTTTCCAAGCACAAAACAGAATCATGGATGCATGCAAGCGGCCATCATTAGCGAAAACAGCAATATATCGTTATCCAAAAGGTGGGTCAATGGTTGAAGGACCGAGTATTAGAATGGCTGAAGTTATCGCGCAAAACTGGGGAAATATTGATTTTGGCGTTAAGGAATTAGATCAAGGACAGGAAGAATCAAAAGTTCTTGCCTATGCTTGGGACCTTGAAACAAATACACGGCAAACTAAATTGTTCACGATGTCCCATTCATATATGGCAAAAGGGAAGATTAAAAAGCTGACTGACGAGAGAGACATCTATGAGCATGTGGCAAATCTAGCTGCACGTCGGATGCGCGCCTGCATTCTCAGCATTATTCCCGGTGACATTGTGGAAGCGGCCATGAAGCAATGCTACGAGACATTGGCAGGGCAGTCAACAAAACCTCTTAAGGATCGCATTCAAGGGATGCTTAAAGCGTTCAAGGAAAACTATCAAGTCACACAGGACCAAATAGAAGAATACTTCGGTTATAACTGTGATGCGTTCACAGAAATTGATATCGCTAAAGCATTAAGCCTGTTCAACTCTATTAAAGACGGAATGATCAAGCCTTATGAAGTGTTTAGTCCTAAAGAAAAAGATGAAAAGAAAAATGATTCATCATCAGATGATCTAACAAAGGACTTTGAAGAAGCAGACAAGGAAGTGAAGAAGAATGCCAAGTCAAGCGGAAGCAAAGCAAAGAAAGATACTGAATCTGAACAGGGAGAATTACCATTCGATTGAAGCTGATCGTGACTATCTGTCAGTTTCTCAATTCAAACAGTTCATGACCTGTGAAGCGTCTGCAGTTGCCCACCTAAGCGGCGAATATGTCCGTCATGATACAAATGCCTTAACGGTTGGATCGTACGTTCACACGGCGTTTGAGGGCGCAGAAGCGCATCAGAAATTTATTGATGATAATAGTGAATCTATCTTCAAAAAACGTGGTAGTGGAAAGTATGCGGACTTTGAACAGGCTGACCAAATGATTGAAGCAATTAAACGTCAAAAGTTGGCAATGTTCGCCCTTGAAGGTGAATCTGAACAAATATTTTCAGTACATCTTTTCGGAGCTGATTGGAAGATTCGGACGGACGTTATCAATCATCAAACACACCGATTTGCGGATATCAAAACATGTGAGAACATTAATAAACGATTTTGGGATGACAAGTACGACGGATGGTGCTCCTTTGTCGAGCATTGGGGCTATGTGCTTCAAATGGCAGTATACAGACGCGCATTGAAAGAGATCACCGGTGATGAATATACGCCGTATATCGTCGCTGTTAGCAAGGAATCTCCGCCTAATGTGGCGGTCATCAACTTTGATCCGTCACGTTTTGAATTTGAATTGAAGTACGTTGAGAACCACATGGAACGAATTTTAAAACTCAAATCAGGTGAAGAAGAACCGATCGAGTGTGGAAAATGTGACTACTGCCGGCGTACAAAGACGATCACCAAAGTTATTGAAGTTGGGCAGCTGATCTACTGATGGAATATCACATTAGCATACCGGATAACTTTTGGAGTTTTCCAGATGAACGATTTAAAGAAGCTGTACGCAACTATATCGACCGAATGGAACCAGGCATGAAACCAATAAGAATACACCGTCCATATTGGATTGTGTGCGTGAGGGAGTGATCAATTTGTTATTTGAGATTGAAGAAGTTGTTCAAAGAACTTATAAAGCTACTGTTATTGCACCAAATGCTTTAGAAGCGCTTGAAAGATATAGAACTCGCTTTACTCCAAGGAATGACCAATATGTAAATGTTTCTAAGGTTGATGAAGATAGCAGCGTAAACATCAATCCACGCAAGGAGTGAAACCGATGGGGATACCGGTACCGAAGCCTAGTTTTAAGCGATATAAGCCAACACAGACACAGAGGTCAAATTTCAATAAAAAGACGCGAGAAAAAATATTCGAACGTGATGATCATTGCTGCGTGATCTGTGGTGAATGGTCAAACATCATCCACCATGTGAAGTTCCGTAGCCAAGGCGGACGCGGAGTAGTGACAAATGGGGCGACGCTATGCCAGACATGTCACTCAAGCGTACATCAACATCATAAATATGCTGTTAAGTTGCAACGGAAATTTGAAATGCGGTACGGACCGGATTATTTCCGGGATGAATGGGACGGCGATTGATATGAGTAGCGAAGATAAAGCCAAACTAAGCGGAAATATTGCTGACGAAGGTTACGGAATAATCTTCAAAAAGCCATTGAAGGATAAACGGCTATCAATCGAAGCTAAAGCCATTTATGCATTTATCTGTTCCTATACAGGAGCAGGCCTAACAGCATTCCCTGGTGTGCAATTAATGCTTGATTGCTTGGGTGTAAGTGAAAAACGGTTTTACAAGTATAGAAAACAGCTAATTGATCTTGGCTATATAACAGTTACTCACAGATATGACGGACAGAGAAATCAAAGCAATCTTTATACAGTAAATTTAAGCATTGACCATACGCAATTTGACACCAGTCATTCTGACACCAGTCAATTTGACAGTGGTCAACCTGACAGTGGTCAAAACGGGGGAACGAAAAGTAACAGTCTTTCATCATTAACATCTTTTAAAAGTAACACTGATACATCAAGTAGTAGTAGTAAACCCGACCCTTTCTATGATGATATTCAAAAGTACAAGCTAGTATCACAGTTTTATCAAGAGAATTACCATAACTTCCTGTCACCGATTAATGCACAGGCTCTTGATGAATTAGTGGATAAGTCCTCTAGTGATCTTGTGATTGCTGCTATGAAGGTGGCACTCAAAGAAGATAATAAACGGATTAGCTACGTGGAAGGAATTATCAACAAATGGTTAGATGCCGATGTAACAACGCTTGATGAAGCCCGAGAGTTTCAAAGAAAGTGGAAAGAAAAGAAAGGACTGAATGCCGGTGGCAAAGCGAGAACCAACATTTCAGACATTCGACGCTATTATGGCCGATCTCCAGAAAAAAGTAGCTATGAACAAATGCTCGCAGAATCAGCAGCAGCAAAAGCCGTCTGGAACTGAATATGATTGCCCAATTTGCAAAGATACTGGTGTTGTAAAGATCAAAGAAGGCGCAGAAATAAAGGGAAATAAAAAGCACAAAAATGGTGAATGGTGGTACACACCAATTTATGGCGATTGCCAATGTGTCACTCGCTCACGAATGGATAGGATTTTTAAAGAATCTATGATTCCAGACGAATTCAAAGAAGCGCAATTTACAAATTTTCGTCGGGAATTTCAATGGCAGCGTGATATGTACCAAAAGATCACTGATTATCTCAGATACTTTGAATCTATTAAAGACAGCAAGAATAACAGCTTCGGATTTATCGCAGTATTTGGTGAGCAGAATATCAGAAATTTGCAGACCATGGCTGATAAGGCGAAAGCAAAGGCAGAACATAACAACTTCGGAATTGGAAAAACACATCTACAGATTGCGGCAGCTAAATATTTGCTCAATAAAGGCAACAGTGTACTGGTTGTTTCTGACGCGGTATTGATGGATGAACTAACGCAAGCGAAGATGCTAAATGACAGCGGAGAACGGCTCAGACAGCTTCTAAATGGTGTAGAGCATGTAGATGTGCTTGTATGGGACGACATTGGTAAAGCGAAGCCATCGGAAGCCAAGGAAAGCCTTTATTACCAAATTGTTGATTATCGGTACCGGAGCCGAAAGCCAATCATTTTCTCTAGTAATGAGGATGAAGCAACACTTGCTGAACGGATCGGATTTGCAACAGCTGACCGATTAATCAAAGGCATGGCTCATCATCGATGCTACGCAATTGAGGGACCAAGTCAGAGGGGGAAAAGTAATTTTGATGTACCGGATTACCGGATGAAGAAAGGGTGAATGGGATGGAGAAAATACTTGACGCATGCTGTGGAAGTCGGATGTTTTGGTTCGACAAGCATAATCCAAAAGCCATTTACATGGACAACAGGAAATTGAAGGACAAGCTATGTGACGGCCGCACGTTAGAGGTTAATCCAGACGTGATTGGCGATTTTCGCAACATGCCTTTTGATGATGAATCTTTTTATCTAGTAGTCTTTGATCCACCACATTTAATTCATGCCGGTGAAGATTCGTGGTTGGCCAAAAAGTACGGAATCTTAAAAGATACTTGGCGTGAGGATATCAAACAAGGTTTTGATGAGTGTATGCGAGTGTTGAAGCCGAACGGAACCATGATTTTTAAGTGGAATGAGGAACAAATAAGGCTGACACAAATCATCAAGGCGATTGGCCATGAGCCATTATTCGGAAACAGACGAAGCAAAACACATTGGCTTGTGTTTATGAAAGATGTGATCCAATGAACCAAGCCCACTACCTAATGCCAGGAGTCATCCAAGTAACAGGTGGAGACGGACACATTGAGACGAAAGAAGAATTTGATCAGTGGTACAGATCGTTTATGAGGGAGATTGGAGTGAGCATAGATGGCCATGGCAGAACCATTCAACAATGCAACTGAATCGCGCCTTATTAAGCAGTGGATGCCGCGCAAGCGCGGAGAGACGTATATCGCGTGTGAATCAGTTGATTTCCAATGGAGCCATTCAGACGTCCGTACAGCGATTAAATTATGGGATGAAGGCAATTCACTATGGACGATGCAAAGATTGCTAGATCGTCCTCAGGATGACGTTTTAGCGCTGATATTTAGTCTTGCAAGGGAAGGGAAAATCAATCCAAGGAAACGAGGGATTTTCTATGGATAAAGGACTCACCATATTGGCATGGATGATCAGTATACCGGTTGTCGCATCGTCTCTGATGGTTTGTATTGGGTGGATAAAGGGATGTGCGAAGGAAGAATGGTTGAGAAGGGAGCAGAAGCGATGACTACTTTGGAGATCGATAAGAAATTGGCACGTTTTCTTCATCCTACATGGTATTTAACAACAGTCACCAACGGAAAAACTAAAAAAACATGGAAACAATTTGTTGATCCTAAAGAAAATGAATTAGTTGACTGGAACCCATCTGAAGATATGAGAAGCGCTTGGGAAGTTGCTGAACATATCGGACTTATACGGCTAGAAAGTTTTTTGGACGGAACTTGGCTTGCTACATGCGGGCCATATCGATCATGGGGTAAAACAGCCCCATTAGCAATTTGCCAAGCGGCAATAGAAGCCTTCGAAGGGAGCAAGAGCGATGAGTGAAGATATGTATGTGCTAAAACATAAAGTTACGCCTGTGCAACTTGTGCGTTTAAACGATCGTACAATGCAGGAATCACCGGAAGATTATCCAGATAGTTATTTGATTACTGTACTGAGCGAAGCGATCGAAAGTGATATTAAAATACCTTATGGCTTTGATCAAGTGCAAGATTGGATCGTCGCACTGAAAAGTGGCAAGAAGATCGTCAATCCGATGTCTCCGAGGGAAGAACTGGAACAATACTATGACCAATACTGCTCCGATACACCAGCAGGGCGAGAAGTGCGCGTAATCATTAAGGAAACTGTTGATATCATCGCAAAAGAGCATCCTGACGTTGCAGATTGGCTAGGTGATAATGATGCCTGATCGATTGGAAAAAATTAAGCAAATCATTCGTGAGCAGGGAGAATGTGCTGTTATTTCTTTACGCCGGGATGATGCGGTATGGCTTATCGGATTGATGGTTCAGTTGAGTGATGAAGTGGAACGACTGAGAGACGAAGTTGAAAAACATAAGAGCCACGAGAATGAGCTGATGGGTGTACTTGACCAAATTGACCAGAAAACATTTGATCTGGCACTTAAAAAATTCCATACCAAGGTTGGTGAAACACATGCCTGATCGCCTAGACTATATCAAACAAAAGCTAGAAGAACAAAAGAAAAGCCCTGCTGTGATTTTGAGACATTCAGATGGAGAGTGGGCAGTGAGTGAGATTGAACGGCTGAGAGCAGAGAATGATCGGCTTCATGAACTCATGTCCGAGATATGCAAAGCACAACTTAGATCATCATCTTCTTACGTTCTTGCGCGAGTCGAAGAAATAGCAAATGAATACAAAAGGGAGTTTAAACAATGAATCTAGCAAAACTATATGAAGCACAAGCCAAACTGGATGCGGACATTATCGAAAAGAAAGGTTTGCAGGGACGTAACCTGCTTCCGAACAAAATCCTTGCGCTGAATGTGGAATTGGGCGAACTTGCTCAAGAAGTACAAGGTGAGTGGAAGTATTGGAAAGAGCACACGACACGAGACGATAAGCGAGTGCTGGACGAATTTGTGGATTGCCTGCATTTCGCGCTGAGCATTGGATTGACTAATGAAAAAGTGAACATAGTAGAAAGCATTAGTATGACAGAGGTTGATGACGGAACAAATGATTCCTTCGTTGAAATTTTAAATGAAGTGTATTTTTCAGCAAACTTCTATGATAGTTCATTCACATATAGCCTACTCATGACTAATCTATTTGTTCTTGGCCATCGGATTGGATTCACCAATGACCAAATCGAAGCACAATATTTCAAAAAGAACGCTGTCAATTTCAAGCGTCAGGAGGCTGATTACTGATGCTTAAACCATTTTACGTGCGTGGACAACGAATTGACGGTGAACTCCTGATGCAGTGTGAGAAAAACGGATTAACGAAGAACAATATCGGAAACCGTGTGCTTGTGCAACACTGGACACTTGAAGAAGCAGTAAGTACACCAAAAGGCGTAAACAGACGACCGAAGAAGCGACCGTTTGAACGGAGTACGTTGTCGGTTAATGGTGAGGTGAAAAGTTATTTTCTGCCGTTAGAAACGGTATGGAAGCTGTATGGAAAACCAGGAGAAATAAAGTATCCTGAGCGCCTGTCTAAGGGGTGGGTGTGATGATTGAACTCACTATACCAGGAGACTATCACGGGCAAGGGCGACCACGAACGGTAACAAATAAGTTTACTCATAAAACATCTACCTATAACCCGAATGCCAAAGAGAAAAAAGACATGCAAAAACTGATTCGCTTTATGACGCACGAGAAGCCGTTTAGAGGGGCGATTAGCGTTAATCTTACAATCTATCGAAAGATGCAAAATAGCCTGAGCAAGAAGGAGAGAGAAGCCAAAGAGAAGGGAATTATCCGTCCAACGGTTAAACCAGATCTTGATAACAAAATAAAGCTGATTTTGGACGCGATGAATGGAATCGTTTGGGAAGATGACAATCAGATTGTGGAACTTAATGCCAAGGAATTTTATAGCGACGATCCACGAATAGAAGCCAAAATCTTTGAATTGGACGAGGTGATCCCATGAACGAAACGTGTAAGACATGTAAGTTTTGGCACTCTGATGATCAGTATTCGGGTATTTGTGAAAAAATAATGGATAAAGTTGAAGTTGAACTTGTAACTGGTTGGGACGGAGGATATGTAAAGCACTTCGAAACTGACAATGATTTTGGATGTGTCCTTTGGGAGAAAAAGCCATGAGCCGTAGAAAATGGACGCTCCTGTATCGAGTAGAGGACGGACAGAAGGTACATTTGTTTGAGCTGTTGCAGCGGCATGATCTCAATAGACGGTTACGCGATGGGTGGAAGGAAGTCAAGATGCACAGTTGACAGCTAATGCGAAGGAAGGGCAAAAAATGAGCTTACTGCAAGCGTTATTAGAAACGATTAATCAAGAGTGGTCTACTCAAGATACGGATTTATCCGGTGAAGTTTATAGTGTCCTATCAATAGTGTACATTCCTCCTGTTTTAGCAGAAGCAATTGAGAACGAGGGAAATAAAGTACCAACAGAATTTGATCCTAATACATTTAATTCTGTTGAAGATGGTAATTATTGCACCGTAGAAATAAGAATTTGCACTGGTCAAGAAACGTTGATTGATTTCTATTATGATTAATTCGCAGTTCGACACTACACCGAAGCAGGTGACACATGGACAACCTTAAAACAATGTCACGAGCAGAGTTATTTCAATGCACGGTGAATGCAATTAAACGGTCACAGGAAGCCGATACAGCGGATCAAGGTAAAAGGGAATGCAACGAGTGCCGCTATGAGTGGATAGCACGTGACGGGCATTTGAAAGGGTATTATGACGCGATGATGGAAGCGAGGAGGGATAAGGAGTGGAAATCAATAAACTTACGAAGATTGAATAATTCAAGGCATTGAAAAAAGGCGATGCTATTTTGGTTAAGTGGTGGGACAACTGGGTTACGCATCACCCAAGAACAAAGAAAATCATGTTCTATAACATCTACGAAAATAAAGCGCGCTGTGATGAAATAATATGCCGATTGCAAGGTAATCATTATTTCAATTACATGAGTTATCTCGAAGGAATAAGCGCAGCAGAAGAAGTTTATTTAGTAACAGAGTGATTAGCTTACAATGATGCATTAAAAAAAGTCGGTTATCCCGACTAGGCAATTCCATTCTACCATAATGGAGGGGATAACCGATATGCAAAGCCTACTCAAAGATATAGATACAGATAAAACGGTTGAAGCTGCAAAAGAAGCCCTAGAGAAATACCAATACTACCGATTGAGTGTCCCAAACGTCAGAGAGCCGAAGATAACGCCAGCATACTGCCTAGCGCCAGCGAGCAATACAAACGAATTCCACAGCGACACAGAGGATTGTGCAGTCTATAATGTTGATAGTCTGGTATATCGGGAGAAGTACATTGATCGTGTAAACACAGCGATTCAACGGTTGAAGGTAGAACATCAAAGGCTGATTCGTGAACGTTTCTTGTTAGAAGCTGATTCTAACTTGCAGGTAAGCATGAAGATGAACTACTCAGAGAGAAATTATTACCGTAAGCAGGAAAAAGCGCTAATTTGTCTAGCGTTCGCACTCCGAATAGAGGTATATGAAGAAGAATGGCAGACATTTGGCAGAAACATGGCATAAGGATGGCATAGATAGGAAAGATTATCCTGTTATGATGGTATTGTGAATAAGAACGGATGGACGCTTAGGCGTCCTTTTTATTTTTCGTAAAAGCAGGAACATTGTCCTATTTTGTGGAATAGATTGGTATTCTGCAGAATGGGGGATGTAAAAGATGAAAGTAAAAATATTCGGTGAAAGTACTTTACAAAAAATCGAGAAAAAAGCAAACGATTTTTTAGATGACAAAAAAGAGGAAAATATCATTAAAGTTCAATTCTTCTCTGACGCTGTTACAGAATCTATAGGAGGATTAGGGCAAAACGGAATGATTAGTCCTAGATATAATTTTTATGTGATGATTCAATATAGAGACTGAATTTTATGGTTAAGCACTCCTTCGGGGGTGTTTTTATTTTGCATAAAAGGGGTTGGGAATGATGTAAATGAGCTTAACAGAGAAACAGAAGCGATTTGCTGACAAATATATTGAGACCGGCAACGCAACTCAATCAGCGATTGATGCTGGTTATAGCAAACGAACAGCCCGCGCCATTGGCAGTGAGAACCTTACGAAACCTGACATCAAGGAATATATCGATGCAAGGTTAAAACTACTTGATGAACAGTCATTGGCGACTCAAAAAGAAGTCTTGCAAACATTGGCATCAATCTTGAGACGTGAGCAGCCAGATTATGCTTTAATTACAGTTAAAAAACCTGAGACAATCGAGGTCATGGGTGCCAAAGGTCCGTATGAAAAGATTGTGTATGCAGATCATGTTGAAAAAGTTCCAATCACTACAAAAGTATCTGATGTCACAAAGGCATCAGAATTGCTTCTGCGGATATTTAATGCTGGAAATACATCAGAGTTAACCAGTCAGCGTATCGAGCAAACAAAGGCAAATACGGAACTCACAAAGGCGCGTGCATCGCTCATAAAAGGCGTAAAAGCCGATACGTCGCTGCTTGATGCACTGGTTGACGCACTACATGGTGGTGGTACGAATGGGCAAGATTAAGTTTTCGGATAAACAGCTTAAAATTATCCGGGCCCCATTCGATCACACGCTAGAAGTTAACGAGGGTACACCAAGAAGCGGTAAAACAACTGCCGGGCACTTTCGATATGCTGAGTTCCTGACGATGACACCAGACGGTAATCACTTGGTCACTGCCTACAATCAAGAGCAAGCATTTCGCCTATTCATCGACGGTGACGGTACCGGACTGATGCACATTTTTAGCGGACTGTCAGAGATCCGGCATGATGAGCATGGTGATCATTTATTGGTGCATACACCAAATGGTGACAAACGTGTCTACTACAAAGGTGGAGCGAAGTCAAACAGCGTTGGGGCAATCACTGGTATGTCACTCGGGTCCGTGGTATTCTGCGAAATCAACCTGCTACACATGGACATGATTCAGGAGTGCTTTCGGCGTACATTCGCGGCAAAAATGCGCTATCATCTAGCAGACCTTAACCCACCGGCACCGAATGACCCAGTTATTTCTGATGTGTTTGATGTTCAGAACACACGCTGGACGCATTGGGATGTCAATGACAATCCGATTCTTACTGAAGAACGTAAACAGGAACTGCATGACACGCTGATTAAGAATCCGTATTTGTATCATCGAGACTGGTTAGGCGAGCGTGTGCTTCCTGAAGGTGTAATTTACGGTATGTTCGACATGCATGAGAATGTTAAGGAAACGCTCATTGGCGATCCAGTGGAAATGTTCTTTACTGGTGATGCTGGGCAAGGAGATGCGACAACCATCGCTTGCTGGATTGTGGCACAAGTACCGAATGAAAATGGCCGCGGCTTTATGACCTATTTGAACCGTGTGGCCAATTTTTACCACAGCGGAAATGAAACAGGCCAAGTCAAAGCCATGTCCACCTATGCGCGAGAAATTAAGGTGTTCGTAGACTGGTGCCATAAGACATTCAATCTATTTTATAACAACGTCTTTATCGATCCGGCGGCACGTTCGCTTCGTGAAGAACTGCGTTTAGTAGGCATCGAGACGTACAAAGCGGATAACAATGCACACGACATCAAGGGATCAGCAAAGGGCCTTGAGGTTGGCATTGAACGCATGCAGTCGCTCATTTCTGAGCGGCGTTTTTTATTGGTTAATCCACCAGATAGTAAGTACGACCACTACCATTTCATCAAAGAGATTGGTTTGTACGTCCGTGATGATAATGGCAAACCGGTGGACAAGAATAACCACGCAATGGACGAAGCACGCTATGCCTGCAACTATTTCTATCGACACTATGTCGGCATATAAGGAGGTGGTGCGATGTTCGCCAAGATTGGAGCGGCGATAAAGGGGGTGTTAGCACGCATGGGATTACTTGCAACAATCAACAACGTGACACAATTTGCAGCTGTTATTGAATCGCAATGGATGTACGATCGTATCCTTGATTGGCGATCGCTTTATCGTGGCTATCTCGGTAAATATGACGGCATACCGTATCATGAGACATCTTACATTGATGCAGTTGGTAAACGGCACCACAGAAAACGTGCGTCCCTTAAAATGCCGAAAAAGTCTGCTGAACGCATGGCATCACTCGTATTCAACGAGAAATGTCAGATAAATATTGGATCCATCAATGGTCAACCTGACGAAAATGGAGATATACATGCTACTCCGGAAATTAAACAGTTTTCGGCGAACGTAATGGATGTGTTGGATGACAACCATTTTCACAAGTTGTTCCAACGCTATTTGGAATACATGTTCGCAATGGGCGGAATGGTTGCCAAGCCATATGTTGACAATGGCAAGATTAAAATAAGTTGGGTGACAGCACAAAACTTCCTACCTGTAGGATCCAATAACGATGACATAACGGCTGGCGTATTCATGGATATGACGCGTAAAGGTGATAAGTACTACACACATCTAGAATGGCATACATGGGACGGCGACACCTACCACATACGCAATGAATTGTATCAGAGCATGAGTCCTGATGACTTGGGTGTTAAAGTGCCCTTGTCATTGCTCTATGAAAATATGGAAGATGACATTCCGATTCAAGGATTGACAAGGCCTTTATTTGTCTATTTCAAACCAAATATCGCCAACAACTTTGAAACATCATCACCACTAGGCATTAGCATTTTTGGCAATGCACTCGATACACTGAAAACTCTAGACATTGCATTTGATTCATATCAGCGTGAGTTCTCACTTGGTAAGCGTCGTATCATCGTTCCGGCATCAGCGATCAGAGCCATATATGATCCAAAAACAGGAGAGGTTCATCGCTATTTTGACACGGATGACGAGGTTTATCAGGCTGTTGCTACTGGCGACATGGAAGCTGATCAAATAAAGGACATGGCCGTTGCCTTACGAGTTGATGACCACGTCAAAGCAATTAACTCATTACTAGACTTACTGTCTATGCAGCAAGGATTTAGTCCAGGAACGTTTACTTTTGATGGTCAGCAAGTAAAAACAGCAACAGAAGTAGTTAGCGAAAATTCGGAGACATTTCGGACAAAGAACAGTCATGAAACGCTTATTGAACAAGGAATTAAGGATTTAATTGACTGTATTGCACAACTTGCTGACCTGTACGATATTTTCACCAATCCGGGTGATGATAACTATGAAGTGACGGTCGATTTTGATGACAGCATTGCCGAGGATCGAACACAGAACGCCAATTTTTATATCACACTTGTTGCCGCCGAGTTGATGCCGAAGGTTGAAGCGATTCAGCGTATCTTTGACATTACAGAAGATCAAGCAAACGAGTGGATGAGCAAGATAAAAGCAGAATCAGCACAGCAACAGCCACCGATTATGAGTGCAATCATGGGCAAGGCAGAATACGGAATAGAAAATGCAGATGCACAATCGAGGTGATCATATGAAAAATTTTCTTGATTATAAGGCTGAAAAAGAAGGCATTATTACACCAAAATCGGTCATAGAGAACCTTATCAAAGCCATAAATGAAGGCCTTGTTGAAAACGTCGTATTTTGTGTGAAAACGGAAGATGGTGAAATAAAATATGGATACTCAGAGCAAGATCAATTACAAGCGTTAGGGCTATTCGAAGCAGGAAAGACTCTATTGTTAAGTGATATGGACTGTTACTGATGCTCACGCCTTTCCAACTAAACCAACTGTCTCAACCGATCGTTAGCATCTATTCACAACTGGAAAATGATATTCTAAAAGCCATTGCTGAACGTCTGAAAACAGATAAGGATATCACAAAAGATAATATCCTTAAATGGCAGTTTGAGAAGTTGCAAGCGCTCGGCGATCTGAATAAGGATGTCATCAAGCTTATTTCCGCGATGTCTGGTGTGGCTGAACAGGAAATCAATGCATTAATCGAAAACAGCGGTACACAAAGCATTCAGGACATGGAAAAATATTTGAAGAAGCTATCTGATGATGGAAAGATCAAGCCAGCGCCACCAGTTAACGAAGATCCACGTATCTTTTCAACATTGCTGAACTTTCAGAGACAAGCGCGACAAAATATCAATCTTGTTAACTCGTCAATCTTGCAAAATAGTAAACAGGTATACAGAGACATCATTTCTAAGGCTGTTGCTAGTGTCATGACGGGCTTTAAAACCCATCAGCAAGCATTAGCTGATTCGTCTGCTGAATGGGCTGATAAGGGCATACCGGCGCTTGTAGATAAAGCCGGTCATCATTGGTCAATCGAAGGTTACATTCCGCTTGTGACACGCACAATAAGCAATAATGTAGCGAACCAAGCACAGTGGTCTCGGATGGACAGTTATGACTTGGATTTAATCGAGGTCAGCAGTCATCTTGGCGCACGTCCGTTGTGTGCGCCATATCAAGGGCATATTTATAGTCGAAACGGAAACAGTAGCAAGTATCCATCGCTTGCAAGTACAAGCTATGGTAAGGCTGCTGGGCTGTTTGGATGCAATTGCCGACATATCAGCTATCCCTATATACCTGGCGTTACCAAGATGACCTATCATCCTTATCCGGAAAAAGAAAATGCTGCAGTATATGCACAATCACAGCAGCAACGCTATTTAGAACGTCAGGTTCGTAAGTCAAAAACAAAGCTTGACATGATGAAGGCTCTGGATAATGAAAAAGGGATCGCTAAGGCAAATACGGATGTTAGAAACAATCAAGCACAACTACGCGAGTTTATTAAACAGACAGGGCGAACACGCAGATATGAGCGTGAGCAAATCATGCACAAGCCTGATGCTGAATTGCTGAAACAACATCAAAATGATGTGACAAAGAAGCAACAGCAGATACGTGACAAGATTAAGTCAGGTGCAATTTCGACACAGATTAATCCCGAAAAACAAGCACGGCACATGGTTGGTGATCCGGCTTATGAAGCATATAAGAAAAAGCTTTCTGCGAAGGGTACTTACGGACCAAGCTACTTAACGATTAACGATGAAGAAGTTCAGCAATTGATTAATAAACATGCCGGAACAGGCAAATTAATGGTTGATGATCATCTTAATTTTAAGAATCAAGAGATAATCGTACAAAATGGCAAGCAAATAGGCTATTATGTAGATAAGGACGGCAATGAGCACGCTACCGGCAATTTTGAAATTCGCTATTCTAAAACAGGCGTGCATGTTTTTCCAACGAAGGTGATCAAAGATGAATCTAAGTGAGATAAAACCTTATATTGATAAACGTGTGCGTCTAACAACCACTAGTGGTAGCGTATTGGTCGGAGATCTGGTCAATTACGTACCAGAGCTTGACGATGATGACAATCTCATTGAGAGCATTAACTTAATCCCTGACGATAGTGATAAGTTGAATTATGGATACAACTTTAATCTAAACGAAATTAAAAAGCTTGAATTAATCTAAGACCTTCGGGTCTTTTTATTTTGCCCTGAGCATGGCGTTAAACGGCTTATTTTTTATGCCCAAAGGAGGATTCACATGCCCAAACCGTATAAATTGAACCTTCAGTATTTCGCGGAAGGTGATCCAGCAGATCCACAGCCAGCACAGGGAGGAGGTGATCCACAACCATCTAATTCAAACAAAGGAGGTGCAGACCCAACACCACAGCCATCAGCTGATGATATTCGATCATCCATTCTTAAAGAATTGGGTGTTGAGAGCCTAGACTCGGCGAAGCAAAGCCTTGCAGATTTTAAAAAATTTCAAGACAGCCAGAAAACTGAATCACAACGCCTGCAAGATGAAACTGCTGAACTGAAAAAGCAACTTGAGGCATCAAAATCTGCGCAAACCATTTCTGATGCGAAGATTGCCGCACTTGGCAAAGGTGTACGTGCTGATGCTGTTGATGATGTCATCAAAATGGTTCAAGGAGCCGAGGATATCGGCGCAGCGATTGACAGTGTTCTTCAAAAGTATCCGATTTTTGGAGCACAACAGACGCCACCGGCTGAACCTGGACATCCAAGATTCGTCGGTCAGCAACAATATGACGGTGACAAAACGCCGGATTCATTGAAACAGCAATTTTTGAAAGCATTTGGTATTCAACAAAATTAACTTAAGGAAGTGGTCATGCAATGGCAGTATTAAATTATGCTGAAATATTCAATCAGCAACTTTTTCAGGCATTCTTTAAACCACAGATGTTCAGTGCACTGTGGAATAGCCCGGCAAACTCACAAATTAAATTTATCAATGCAAAAACCGTGCAGATTCCACACATCGACACGCAGGGTGCAACAGATGTCAACCGTGATACGATCACAGGGTTTGCACGTAATGTGGACAACAGTTTTGAAACAAAGTCGCTCACACACGATCGTGAATTTTCAACGCTTATTGATCCGATGGACGTTGATGAAACGAATCTCGCTGTCGCAATCGCCAACATTCAGCAGGTTTACAACACGGAACACAAGGTTCCAGAACTCGATGACTATATGATCTCGAAGCTATACGCGGAAAAAATCGCTAAAGACGGTTCCGGAAGCATTGACAATACGGCAATCACAACTTCAAACGCATTGAGCGTCTTTGATGCGATGATGCTGAAAATGGATGATTCAGAATATCCAGACGCAGGACGTCAGCTGTATGTAACGCCGCAGATGAATAAGACACTGAAAGAGTCACAAGAGTTGCAGAGGTATTTAAATGTGACGCAGAATCCAGGTAATGTTAACCGGGCAGTACATTCGCTTGATGATGTTGATATCATTGTTGTACCTTCGAACCGCATGAAGACACTGTACAATTTCACGAATGGTGCTGCTACTGATCCGACCGCTGGACAGATCAATATGCTACTCGTGCATCCAGCTTGCGTGCTTTCTCCAATGAAATATGAATTTGTGAACATGGAAGAACCGAGCGCACATACGAAAGGCAAATACCTGTACTACGAACGGTTCTACTGCGATGTATTCTTGTTTGATCGTCGTTCTGGCGCTGTTCAATTCAACGTCACACCGGCTGCATAAGGAGGGATTGACCAATGGCGACATTGATTTTCAAAAAAAATAACAGAGTGATTAATGCCCCGGATACTTCCGAGGTTTTTTATTTGAATGAAGGCTATGACGAGGTGAAGCTATCCGAAGATGGAAAAAGCTATGAACTTGTCAAAGCTGGAAAACGGAAAACAGTTCCCTATGCCGAATTTGCGAAGGTACAAGATGAACTGTCTAAGTTGAAAGCTGACATTTCAGCATCTGATGAAAAAAAGCAAGAGGAAAGTCCGGACGGCAAGCAAGATGACAAGTCAGCAAAGAAGTGATGAGTTATGCCAACACCGCAATGGATAACGGCTGATTTTTACAATGGCACATACGGCGGAACACCTATTCAAGATGACAAGTTCAATGCGATTGCTTGTGCTGCTGAGCGCACCGTGGATCAGATCACACAATTTAAGCTATCTCAAAAAGATTTTTCGACATGGCCAACATTCATACAGAATAAAATCTTGATGGCGATCAGTGCACAAATGGAGTACTTTTATGAAATTGGTGCACATTCCGAGGCTGGCATGCAGACCGTACAGTCAGCTTCAATCGGTGGTTTCCATTACCAGATGCCAACAAGTGACCAGTCCACGCGGACACAGTTACAATCTGATGTCGCACGGCAATACCTTGAACCAACCGGATTGATGTATGCCGGACTAGAAATTCGTGATCGCACATGGACCGGACGCTACGGTTATGGATGGAATTATGACTAAGGCGGTGATGTGATGCTAATTCAACCAATACCGCCTATATTGTTACCGAACATGGTTCAATATGTGGCTTACACTGGATCCGAACGCTATGACGACACTTGGGATGACACTAATCCGGTCACAATCGTGCATGTTCGGGTTGATGATTCGTCACAGATTAAATTCAGCAATAAAGCAGAGACAACAGACTTCACATCGATGCTCTATATCGACACTAAGACATCAAATGAAGTCATTTCCGGTGTCGAGCGAGACTTGTCGATTGTTCCAAAGCAGAAGGATCACATTGTATTTAACGACCTGACTTATCAAATTGATAAGGTCATAGTTTTGCAGACGGACCGTGGCGTACATCACTATGAATGCCAATTGAACAGGGTGTGATCAGATGGTAGTAAAAGTACATGTCAACCTTGGGGATATTGCCGGTAAGGTAAACAGAGCAAATAAGTTCGCTCAATATGCTCTAGATGAACAAGTCCTTGGTGATAGCAATAAGTATGTCCCTTATCGCGAAGGCGATCTTATGAAATCGTCAATTATTCAGTCAAGTCCTGGATATAGTCAAATTGTATGGGATACTGAGTATGCTCGTAGGATGTATTATCATCCAGAATATAATTTTGATCAGACTACTCATCCACAGGCAGGCGGACTTTGGTTTGAAAGAGCAAAAGCAGACCGTGGAGATAAATGGGTAAGTGTCGCACGGGATGGGGTGAATCAATATCTAAATGAGCACAGAACTTGATTTCCAAGACCGGATGATTGACGCATTGGAAGCAAACTGCGGATTGTTCGCACCTATTAGTGTGCCGATCATCCCGGTATCCGCTGATGGCACGCCGTCAAACGGCATAGCATTCATGCTGACGCCAATAGGACAAGCTGTATGCGGTATGGATGGTAAATGGGATAAAACATATGCCTTTCAAATTACCGTTCGTCACACAAGCCAATTGACTGCTATAAACACACTTCAATCTATCTGCAGATATGTAGACGGATTAAGTGATGATGATATTAAGAGCCAAAATGGCTCTTTTTATTTTATCAACGGTCAAGTAGCAAGCGTACCTAACTTCCTGTTGAAGGATGATCACGGATATGTCTATGTTGCAAGCTATCAAATTGAATTACTACTAAATGAATAAGGAGTGATAGAATGTTCCCTTTGAACTATAAAAACAAATTTGAAATTGACACGTTGGGCCACACAGACCCCACACAAGTCGCGGAAGCCAACTGGGCACGACTAGCGGCCGGTATCAACACATTTACACCAGCTGCCGGTGACACGACTGACAACACGCCGTATTTGGACGGAAACGGATTCTCAAATACGGATGTAACCGGAAAGAACTATTCAATCGCTTTCTCCGGTAACCGTTTGGAAGGTGACGCTGCGCAGGATTATGTCGCGAGCAAAGACTTTGCTGTTGGTGATGCGGTAAAAACATTGCTGCGTTGGACTCGACCAGATGGCACCGTCATTATTGGTTGCGTAACGCTGAATGCGATTGTCGTTTCCGGCGGTGCTGCAAACGCGAAGGAAACATTCAGCTTCACATCGAACTTCAATGGAGCTCCGACTGTTACTTCTGGATTAGCTGCGCCGACAGGTCTTGCAGGTACAGTAACGGGAACTAGCATTGCACTCACATGGAATGCTGTTTCAGGTGCTACATCTTACAAAGTTTACCGTAATGGTGTTTTGGCAGCATCACCTGTTACAAACGCTTATACAGACACCGGCCTTGCAGTATCAACGTCATACAGTTATCAGGTATCTGCTGTTGATGAAAATGGCGAAGAATCTGTACTTTCTGCACCTGTATCTAAGACAACTGCTGCATCATAATTTTTGGGGGCTTCGGCCCCCTTCATACATAACCCGAAAGGAGAGATTTTAATTGATTAATATTGACATAGAACAAAATAGGCAAATTGAAACGGTAAGATTTGGCGGTGAAGAATTCAAAATTGACTTTTCTGATGCAAAGCAAAAGCAGTACACTGCTGCTTATGAAAAAATGCGGAGAAAAATAACAGTTGGTCAAAAAGAATACACAGAACTTGAAGAAAAAGACGAGACAACAGGTGATGAACTTGCTCAAAAGGCTGTTCAAATGCTTGAAATCGTCAAGAATGGTAATATTGAATTCCTTGATTTGCTTTTTGGTAAAGGAGCTGGCCAACGTATCTATGCAAAATGTGGTCGTTCTACGGATTATCTATCAGACAAGGTTGAGGAACTGGCAACGGCACTATCAGCCAAACGCAACAGCGAGCATGAAAATAAGCTAAATGCCATCAAGCACAAATATGTGAAACACTGATGTCTCATGTTGAGCCTGAAGCAGAAGCTTGATGACACGATAACAATAGACGGGGTCGCCTACAATCTGGATTTAAGCTTTGACAACGTCTTGCGCTGGTATGATCTGATGAATGACAAATCAATAGACGATATAGGAAAAGTTGAAATAGCATTTGACATGTTTGTCGTCGATTGCGAAACGGACATTAAAATAAAGCTTTATACGGTCCAACGTATCATCGATGAATATGTTGTAGGCAAGCAGGAGCCCAATGACGGTTCAGCAAAACCCCCCGATCAGAAACAATATTATAGCTTTGACAAAGACGCAGAGTTTATCTTTGCGTCTTTTTTGCAAGAATATGGGATCGATCTTCTGGACCAACAGGGCATTATGCGATGGGAAAAGTTTGTTGCATTGCTTAATGGCATGCGTGATAAAACGAAATTTAGACAGATCATCGGTATCCGAGCGGCAGAATTGCCAACAGGAAATGATGAATACTCAGTAAAAGAGCGCGAAAGATTACAGGAACTCAAGCAAATCTATGCGCTTGATAAGAATCAATCTGTTGAGGAACAAGATGCAGCGATGGACGGCATGTTCAAATCGCTTGTAAATATGGCAAAGAAGGGAGGGTAACAAATGAGTGATGGTCAGGTCGTTATTGATGTCCAGCTAGGCGATAAGTCAAAAATCCAGTCGGATGCCAAGGTTATTAACGAAATACTGAAGGTACTTGGCATCAGTGCTGGTGATCAGATGGACAAAAACTTTACTAAGAACGCTAAGTCCGTTGATAATCAAGCAAAGCAGACATCAGATAAGGTGAAAAGTGCCTTTAAGGAACCTGTCGTTCAAAAAATAAGCACAAAAGATGAAGCGACAGGAACGGTTAAGCAAATAGCAGATAAAATGCTTACCATATCTAAGCAAACAGCCGATAAAATTTCAAATGATTTTAAGGGGGCGTTTGAAGACGGACCGGGTATTTGGCGTACTCAACAGGGAGAATTAATAAGTCTTTCTAATGCTGCGAAGCATTATGGTGTTAGCGTTTCCGATCTGAAAACAATATTTAAACAGTCATCTTCTTCGGCTGAGGACAATGCATCTAAAATGGGAAAATTAAGATCTGCATTAAGCCGAGTAAATGATACAACGGAAAAGACAAAACATGCATGGTTAAGCATGAAAGATGTTATTGCTGGTACTATGATTGGAATGGCTGCTGTCAAAGCCTTCGATGTGGTTAAGGATAAGGTCAAGGAACTAATCGGATTAGGCGCAGAATATAACAAAGAACAACAGGTCATGCTTGCGAGTTGGACGACACTGGCCGGATCTGCTACTAAAGGTCAACAAATGGTCGATATGATCAACAAGCTTACGGTTAAAACTGGACAAGCAACGAATACAACTGACGAACTGGCTCAAGCTTTTTACCACCTGCATTCTAACGCCAAAGAAGCCGAGTTAATGACGCATGCGATGGAAAACATGGGCGATACCGTTCACCTATCTGGTGCACAACTTACCAATGTCACGAATGACATGGTTCACGGACTAGCGACAGGTAAAATGACGCTTGAAATGCTGAACCAAGTCGAATCATATTTCCCGATGCTATCCGAAAAAATGGCGGAGCACTTCGCCGGGAATAAGAAACTAATTGCCGAACAGTTCAAAAGTATGCTCGACTCAGGCGAGATAACCAAAAAGAAATATAAAAATTTGATGCTCGAAATTAAGGGCGCAGGAAGTCCGACAGCAGATGCATCAAAAGCTATCTTTCGTCAGATGGTTGGTGCCGGAGGAATATCGGCACAAGAATTCATTCAGCAATTTGAAAAGCTAGGCAATAAGACATACGGCATGGCTGCCGACAACATGATGAAAACCATGTGGGGAATGGAACGTATAGTCAAAGCGCGTGTTCCTGCTTTGATGGGTGACTTTGAAAAACCGTTCATGAACACAAAGTCTGGATTATTTGGCGCAATTTCGAAGTGGATGAATAGCAAGGAATCAGACAAAGAGTTCAGGCGTATGGGTGAAGCTGCAGAAGAGGGAACCAATACAATCATCAAGGCATTTGGTAAAGTGTTTGGTTCAAAGAGCGTAGCTTCGAGTATGCGGACGTTTACAGATGATGCAACAAAAGGAATAAAGTCATTTAGTAATTATATCGCTAGTCATGCCAAAGATATTGCACATTTCTTTGGAGAGGTTAAAGAAACGGGAATTGCATCTTTTAAATTGCTAGGTGATGTTTTCAAGATTACAGCAACACTTTTAAAGCCACTTGTGAAATTAATTGCCAGCGATCCAAAGGATTTCGCGGCCTTTGCTTTAGGAATTATGACTGTAATTAAGGCTATGAAACTATGGGGAATAATCAGTGCAGCACTCAATTTAAGCCTTGAAGCGACACCGATTGGATGGATTATTACAGGGATAGGACTATTGGTGATTGCGGTATCAGAACTGGTTATCCATTGGAAATCCGTTAAAAAGTTTTTCGGGGGTTTAGGAGATTGGTTTAAAGACAAATGGGGCGAGGTTAGCAAAAACACATCCCAATTTGTAAGTGGAATGAAAAAACATTGGGACAGCATGGCGGATTCCATAGCAAATAAAAATTCGTGGCTCAACAAGCATACAAACGGTGTATTTTCAGACCTGTTCTCAGGCGTTAAAAAGACCATGAAAAGCGGCTATAACGTTCTACAGGACTATACGGACACATGGGGAGATATTATTCATGGCCGCTGGTCTAAAGTCGGTGGAGATATTAAAAAGTTGTCCGGCGATTCGATGAAAACAGCAAAGAATTATTTCAATACCGGATACAAGGTACTGAATGATTTAACCGGTGGATGGCTAAATAAAACTGTCAAATGGTTTGAACAATTACCAGGAAAAATTGGAAAGGCACTTCATAATGGTTGGAAAAATGTTGAAAAAGGAGCCGTTGACATTGGAAATGGAATGGTCAGCGGAATCGGTAAAGGCGTAAATGGCGTTATAAAAGGCATTGATTGGGTACTCGAAAAAGTAGATGCCCCAACAATCAAACCATGGAAAGTGCCGAAGTTTGCGACTGGTGGTAAAGCGTTCGGGTTGTCAATCGTTGGTGAAGCAGGCAAGAACGAATTAATTCGTCACTCTGATGGTCAGGTAGAAATGTCTCCAAACACGGCAACGCTCTATAATTTCACCGACCCTGTTGATATTTTAGGCGGCGATGCCACAGAAGCATTGCTTGGGTCTATGCCCAAAATGTTTGCAAAAGGGACATGGATCGGTAGTGCAATGGATTTCGTTAAGGGTGGATGGAACTCGATTGCTAAGGGTGCTGAAGGATTTTGGAACGAGGTTACACATCCAGCCAAATTGTTGAATACGGCCATTGCTAAATTTACTAATTTGTCTGGATTGTCACCGAATATTGCTAAGATGGCTGAAGGAACAGTAAAAACAGTTGCTTCGGATGCTGTTAATTGGGTTAAAAAGCAACTTATGGGTAGCGCTGATAATCCATCTGGATCAAAAATAGATCGATGGAAACCAGTTATAGAGCGCGCGGCTGGTATGTCAGGAATCAAGTTAGATGGATCCGGAATGTCAGCGATCATTAATAGAATCAAAAAGGAATCTGGCGGAGATCCAACCGTCTTGCAGAAGGTACAAGACGTGAATAGCCGTGCTGGTCATCCGGCAATTGGACTTCTGCAATACATTCCTTCTACATTCTCCCACTGGGAACGTAAAGGGCATACAAACATACGCAGTGGACTTGATCAACTGCTCGCTATGTTCAACGATTCCCACTGGTTGAGTGACATCAACATGCCAGGAGGATGGGGCCCAACCGGTGCGAAGCGATATGCAAAGGGAACCACATCATTAACAAACTTCTTCCCTAAATATGCGAATGGTACGGCCGCTATTCAGAAAGCACGGTTCAATTATTCAATGGGTCATATTGGCACGTCTACCTATATCAAGGAACTTGAAAGCATTGAAAAGAGATATAAGCTAACTGCTGCACAACATCGCTCAGTTCTGCTTAGTATTCATGCTGCTGAAAAGAAAATGTCTAGTGAAAGAGAATCAGCATCGAAAAAGGCGGAGTCATCAGCTAAAAAGCGTGAGAATGAAGCGAAACGTCGCCAACACGAACGAGAAACGGCTGCTAAAAAAAGAGAAACAGCAAGACAAAAATCTTATCGAAACCAGATTGAGAACATTGAAACGAAATATAAGACAGGTAAGATCAGCCGTTCGAAATATGTCGCTGACCTTAAAGAGATTGAAAAACATCATAAGCTCAACAGTGATCTTGTGCGAAAGATTAACACTGATATTTCAAACTCTCAAAAACAATTTACAACGGCACAAAATACGCTTAATAAGGACATTGCTAGTGCGGCAACAACTTATGCGAACAAAGTCAAGTCCATTAATATAGACCTGACCAACAAAATAAAGTCGATTAATTCAGACCTTCAGAACAATATCAAGACGCTGCAAGACCAGTACAATAGTGACTTGTCGAGCAAGCAGAGCGATATATACGGAGGTATTTTTGATAATAATTCTGGATCAGTGACTTATAAGCAAGACCTAACACATCAAATGCAAGAATCGCTTCATGATTTACAAGCATACCAGTCCGATATGGCTAGTTTAAGTGATAAGTTGCCATCGAGCATGATGGATGAACTTAAAGCAGCTGGCATAGGGGCAGAAAGTCAGATACATGCCATAACGACAATGTCAGATGCTGAGTTACGCACATACGTGGATATGTGGAATCAGCGTCATCAAATTTCGAACGATGAAGCAGCAAAAGAATTACAAATCGAAAAAGACTCCACGGATGCACAGATTGCAGCAGCACAAGCATCTGCTCAAGCTGAGATTGATGCAGCGAAGAAATCAGCAGATAAACAGCTTCAGGACGCTAAAAATACGTTTGTGGCTAAACTCAAATCGCTTAAGAGTGTAAAAAAAGCCGGAATGTCTCTTGGAAAAAATACGGTTACGGGCATTATTTCAGGTCTGAAAGGCCAAGAAGGGGCAC
Organism: Sporolactobacillus laevolacticus DSM 442; assembly: GCF_000497245.1. Taxonomy (GTDB): domain Bacteria; phylum Bacillota; class Bacilli; order Bacillales; family Sporolactobacillaceae; genus Sporolactobacillus; species Sporolactobacillus laevolacticus. The sequence continues at coordinate 17,125 of NZ_AWTC01000013.1, read as the reverse complement.
TCAATGATGAACTGAATAAAATAGCCAAGTCGATGACGAATGTCATTAAGAAAACACTGAAAATCCATTCACCTTCTCAAGTTATGCGCGATGAAGTTGGTGCGAATGTTGGTGCCGGATTGGTGCAAGGCATTGATCAGTCCCACGACAGCGTGGCTGCGGCCGCACAGCGAATGGCTAAAGCAGCCGTACCGAGTGGCATTATGGATCGTATTAGCAACTTTGTTTCGTCGGCCGCGCAAATGATGCCGGCTATTAACATTCCTACTGTCTCAATGGCAGGAGGTCCGGCTATATATCAAGGGACGACTACAACACAAACAAATAATCGTCCAGTCCAATTAACTGTTGTTACGCAATATGATGGCAAAGAAGTTGCACGTACAACTCAGATGCCAATTGACATCATGAATCAGCAGCGTATCAATATGCGCCAATTTATGCAAGGGAGGAATAACTGATGCCACTTGTGACACGATTAGATGGTACACAGTATGACTTGAAACCTCTCGGCATATGGGCACAAGATTTCATTGTCTCAGCACCAAATTATCGACATGTGACGGCACAAGTAACCGGAGCTAACGGATTAGTTGTTCAAGAAACAACGTTTGGCGAGCGGACAATCACCATGCCAGTACGTATACGTCCTGCAAGTTTCGCGGCTTATACTAGCCTTCGCAATCAAGTGTTTTCAATTTTTCGCAGTGACGAAGAATTTTATATATCAGATATGAGGGATCCGAGCAAGCGATGGCTTGTCAAATGTACATCTTTTTCCGATCTTGCTCAGAAGGGCCCTTATGGTGATACGACAATTGTGTTTACTTGTTACCGGGGATTTGCAGAGGATGTTAATCCTGTTCTCATAATAGAGACAGGAAGTCCGTTCATCGTCACCAATAATGGCAATATACCCATTGATCCGACTGACTCAAGCCAGCCGGATTTTTTAATTACAGTAAAAGGACCGTCAAACAATCTAACAATCAACAATATTACAACCGGCGAATCTTTTCAGTACAATACGTCAATGAATTCAGATGATATTTTGACCATCAAAAACGTCCAACTGCTCAAAAATGGCGTCAGTGATTACGGAAACTGTAACGGTCAATCGATCAGTTTAGCAAAAGGACAAAATACTTTTTCTATTTCCGGTTATGGAAGCCCCTTTGAAATTGATTTTCAATTTACGCAATTATTTTTAGGAGGTAGTGTTTAATGCTAACACCTCTTTATATTCGATCACCGGTTGGTGCAAGGGAAAGATTAACTGATTATATAGTTGAGCGAGATGTACGAACAGACGGGACTAAACAGCTGACAGTAACGGTCTATCTCACACAAAAAAATCAACATGCGTTTAGTCTATTACAGAATCAATGTGTATTCGGTTATCTTGATGAAGAATACGTGATTAAGCAGGTCACAAAAAACCTTCCCAATCAGATACAATGCACGGCGATCAGTAAATTTTTCGAAGATCTGGACAGCAACTTCATATATACAACTACATCAGGTGATCTTTCCATACAGCAGATGCTCGATTATTGTCTAGCTGGAACAGGTTATTCTCATTCTGTTGACACGAACGGAATTGCAGCAACTTTTGCAGCAAATAGCTTCGGAAATAGTGATTCGCTTTCCTTGTTTCAGCAAGTAATGACCGACTTTGGAACTGAATTCGCGGTGAATGGAAATCAAATAATCATTGCACAGCAAATTGCCCGAAAAACAGACAATCAGTTTAGATACAAAATGAATCTTGTGAGTCCAACGAATACGATTGATACATCGTCTTTGCGGACGTATATCCGTGCTTTCGGTCATCAATACGAAGATGGAACGTACGCCGCTCAGATTGAGTATACAAGCCCACTAGCATCTGTATATGGGATCAAGGCTGCGAATCCAGTGACGGATGACAATTGTTTTGATAATGACACACTGATGAATCAAGCAAAAGCAGCCTTAAATGATTCCATTCCAATTAGCTTGTCATTTAACTACACACAAGTTAAGAAAATGGGCATCCAAGATATCCAGCTTGGCGATTATTGCTTCGTGAAAATCGATCCTTGGGGTATTAACGCATCTATTCGCGTAGTCGAGATCAAAGATTATGCTGATCCTAATACTCCCCCTGTTTATACACTTGGAAATGTATTAACACGTGGAACGGATTCAATTATCTTTGCGAATAAAACTGCCAATACCGCGGTCATTATTGCGAGATCAGCAAATTCTAAAGCTGATGCAGCCTACGCTTCTGCCGACGGTAAAAGTACAATTTATCGAGGACAAGATCAACCTATCGATCCGAAGGTTGGAGATAGTTGGTATGTTACGGATAACGATAACGATACAATCGCTATTAAGTCATGGAATGGTTTGTCGTGGGTTACAGACATTGATATAAATGGCGTGGATCAATCAGTTGCTCAAGCACAGCAAGATGCGACAAATGCCGTTAATCAGGCAAATGCGGCAATTAGCCAGGCTGGTAATGCGATTACACAGGCACAGCAAGCGATCAATACAGCGAACTCAGCACAGAGCGCAGCAGACGACGCGAATCAGAGCGTTGTTACACTGACTCAAACCGTTAATGGTTTGTCGACGCAAGTATCTAATAAAGTTGATACATCAACCTACAACAGTTACACGGCGCAGACAGCTAATACAATTGCAACTCTGTTGACAAAAACAGATGCCGCAAATACTTACGCGACACAGACGGCATTAACGGCGACGAGTAGCAGCTTAACAAGTAGCATAACTGCTGTACAAAATAATCTTAACAATTTGCAGATTGGTGGCCAGAACCTTGCGTCAAAGTCTACGGATTTTTCGACCGCAAATGGATGGGCATCTTTTTTATTCGGAGGATCCACGGGGAGTATCACAGCGACTAAAAACACTGATACGTTTAATGGTCAACCAACTTATCATATTACGGCATCTGGAACAGGAACTGACAAGGGAATATCTAAAAAATTCGTATTAGAAACGAGCCGTACGTACACGGTATCACTTTATTACCGTATAGCCTCAAGCCAACCAAGCTACGGAGCAGCAAACGGTATTCCGTTCTTGACTAATTACGCGGCAAATACTGGTCTTAGTGGCTTCTCGTCGTTCGTAAAAGATGGAAACTGGCATCGCGCAACTTTGACGGTTATAACAACAGATGGCGGGATAGGCATTCGCATAACAATGGGCGGATTTACTGACATTGACATAGCCCTCATTCAGATACAAGAAGGGAATAAAGCCACTGATTGGTTGCTAGCACCAGCTGACACAGCAACTCAATCGCAGATTACACAGCTTGCGAACGACATCAATCTGCGCGTCAGCAAAGACGACGTAATCAATCAGATCAATGTCAGTACTGAATCTATCCTGATCGCTGGCAATAAAGTTCATATCACCGGACAGACGACGATCGATAACGCAGTAATTACTGATGCCATGATTGAGAGTGTCAGCGCGACAAAATTAAACGTGGCACAGTTGTCTGCGATAGCAGCTGATTTAGGGAACGTGACAGCAGGTAATATAACTGGTGTAAATATAACTGGTACAACAATTACAGGGTCACAGATTAACGGCGAGAGTATTACAAGCGGAATAATTAGTTCAGACCGAATCGCAGCTAATAGTGTGACAGCGCAACAAATTATGGTCGGGGATTTTACGAATCTGTGTATTAACCCAAATTTTCAAGATGCTAGTGGTATGGAGAACGGCTATGGTTGGTGGGGAGGCTATGCATATACAAGTACTGGTGATGGAGGAAGTCCTACAAAATATTATGGTTGTTTTCAAGGAAGAGACAGCCATTGTGGTAGCTATTTCGCAGTAACCCCGGGAGAGAAGTTCTATTGCTCATTCTTTAGTTGGTGTAGCGGAGCAAAGAACGGCAACTTCAACCTTGGGTTGCATTGTGATGATGGCAACGGCGGAAATGTCCAATGGATAGTAGGAACTAATAATTGGGATGGTACGCATAGAAGTAACGAAGGTATATTGACAATCCCTAGTGGGTGTTATCGTGCTTGGGTATGGGTACAAATCGATCAATTCGATAATTTTCCTCAATGGTGGGCTACAAATGTTGTGGTTAGACGTGCAATGAGAGGTAATTTAATCGTTGACGGAACCATTCAAGGTGTTAACATTGTCGGTTCTAGCTTCTACCAGAACGCTAATGGTTACGAGACGTGGCTTGATGGCAATGGATTTCATCAGCATACGAACCAATGGGATGCTTGGATACACAGTGGCTATGTAGATTTAACCGATATTTATGGTAACTGGAGTCATTTACAACCGTTTGATGGCATTAGGATTCATGGCGAGGATGGAAACGAATCCCATATGAGTCCCACTGTAGTAGAAACAAGCGGAACTATGTATTCACAACATGGTTTCGTAAATACATCACGTGTAGAATTAAAAACCGATATAACTGCACTTGATGATAACATCGGTCTTTCCCTTATCAATTCACTTGATGTCTACAAATTCAAGTACAAAAGTCAAATAGAGTCTGGTCAAATTAAGGAAATATATGGTGCGATCATAGGCGAAGGCTATAATCTACCAGATGAATTTATTGATTATAACCGGCAAGGAGTTAATCTTTATTCTTCAATATTTATCGCAATCAAATCAATCCAGGAACTCACTAAATTACACCAACAAGACGTCTTGAAAATAGCAGAACTTGAATCACGAATCTCATTACTCGAAGGAGCTGCAGCATAATGGAAATAAAAATCGAAAATCAAAAACTAGCACTGGCTATTAATCTTTTATACTCACTATCTCTTAAAGGTCAACAGTCTCGGCATCGGACAAAGTTTATTAAATTGCTCCAGGAAAAGCTTGCTGATTTCTTAGATGGTGAAAAGGAGATGCGAAAGGAGGAATGCAACCTCGATGAAAAAGGAGATCCGAAAACTTATGAGAAAAATGGACAAGAGTTGCTTGATGTAAAAGACCTGGAACATTTTACGAAAGCGAAGAAAGAACTTTATGAGGAACTACGTGTAATTGATGGCGGCGACAATCAAGTTATGCTGCAGACAGTGAAAAAGGTGCTTGATGATTGTGATAAGGAGCTGTCGGGACAGGAAGCCGATATTTACGACTATCTGTGTGAAGTATTTGAAAAAGCAGAATCGAAGAAAGACAGCGCCAAATAAGGCGCTTTTTTAATACAAAATTTTAGGAGGAATCACTCATGAACTATCAATTCACAAGTCTCAATCCGGTTTACGATGCATCAAGAAATATCACAGGTTTTTTATTGGCTTTTAACGGACGCAATGACAGCACCGGGGAGTTTTTAAACGGTAGCGTAAAGATCACTATAGAACAGTTTACGGCAGCAGGTGGCAATGTGGATCAGATCAATGCACTAATTGCGCCTGCGGTTCAAACGTTAGTAGGAAGTGCACAAGCATAATAGGCGGTGATGACATGATAGATACGGTAGAGCGATTAGAAGATCATGAAAAAAGAATCCACCGATTGGAGGACGGTCAGGACGACATCCGTCAGCGTATGGATAAATTGTCGGATGAGGTAAAGCGCGGAAATATCAGCAATGACGAGTCAAACAAGTATTTACGTGAGCAAAACACAGAAGTAATCCGAATGCTCGGGGGAATTCAACAGAAAAAGCAGGAAGCTCACATTGTGACATGGCAATCCGCTGGTAAAATTGCAGTCACCGTTGGGGCGATTGTCAGTTTAGCAACGCTTATTATCAATCTAGCCCTTCATTAAGCGTCCAAATGGGCGCTTTTTTCATACATAGAAATGAAAGGAGGCGAAATATAATGGGGAAATATCATAGAAGGAAGCGAGCAACTTTGAAAAAAATAATAGATGGACTTATTGCAGAAGCACTGACAATCGCGTTGGTGCTCTCTTTTGTTGCGCCAGTACATGCCGCGCCAAAAGTAGACTTTATCGACGTATCTCATCACAATGCTCAGGGTGGTCTTCCGCTCAGTTTTTACCAGACGATTAAGGTATCCGGTGTAAACGGTGTTGTCGTTAAGGTTTCAGATGGGACAAGCTACATTGATCCTGCAGCAAGCGTCAACGTAGCCAATGCGAAAGCGTCAGGTATGGCTGTAAGCGCGTATCATTTCGCTCGTTTTACTTCTGTTTCAGAAGCGAAAACGGAAGCTGATTGGTTCGATAAACAGCTTAAATATGTCGGATTTGACAAGCTTAAAGACGGAATTGTTGTGGTCGACGTAGAATTGCCAACAGCGAGCAAAGCAACGCTTACAGACGCAACAAACGCATTTACAAGTGAAATGCATCAATTAGGATATCCGACTGTTGATCTTTATTCCGGATCCGGATTCTATAGCAGTCATTTAGATGCAGATAAACTATCAATCTCGCAACCTTGGCTAGCGCGTTACAACGGTGGAAAGACAGAACCAGTATGGCGCAACGGCAAAGGGGCATGGCAGTGGTCATCTGGCTATCACTTTAATGGCATTGGTGGAAGTTTTGATGTGTCTCAAGACTTTGCCGGTAAGTATGCAAGTCGGTATGTAGCGCCGAACGCTACAGCTCCAAAAAAGGTTAAGAAGATCGGCAGTGTAAGTCTAGTTAACTGGCTCAAACAGCACAAAAAGGCTTGGAGTTATTCAGAACGTTCAACATTAGCCAAGTCTTACGGCATTACTAACTATAGCGGAACGGCAGCGCAGAACATCGCTCTGTTGGTGAAACTAAAAAGTGGTGTTAAACCTGCCAAGAATCCAAAAGCAGTTAAGAAAGCGGTCAAAAAGGTAAAGGCGCACACCTACACCGTTAAGCGCGGTAACACGCTGTGGGGTATTACACGCGCACATAAAACGACTATTACACACGTCAAAATGCTGAATCATCTACGCTCTGACCTTATTCGTCCTGGACAAAAACTTAAATACTGAAAGGGTGTTTTGAATGGAAAAATTAATTGAAGATGTACTTATCAATCTATTGCAGTTACTTGGTGCTGGCGTACTATCGCTAGTTGGCTATTATGTCTATCATTCTGCAACGTACAAGCGGATTGAAAAGCTTGTTTTGGCTGTCGAAAAGAAATCTCCAGTATTGGACAAGTTGATTGAAGCGATTAAAAGCGACGCTGAAAAGTTGCTCGCTAGTCCGGAAGCTAAAGATGCAACAGCACAGGCTATTGTCAACGTATTAGAAAAACATGGGATCAAGGATATTACAATCGCTGATGTACAGAAAGAAATCAATACACTTGAATCAAATGGCCAAGAAGTAATTAAAGATGTTCAGAAATAACATAATGCTTTACCACCCGGCTTGTCCGGGTATACATAATTGGGAGCCCACAAATGTGCGGGCTCCCTTTTTTATTTATGCAGATATTCCTTTTTGTACATGATGAGCATTGTTTTAGAAGATATTGTGTTAAAAGTAGAAACTGACCAACTGACTGACTTATTAGTTGATAATAAAGATAAACAGTTTGTATTAATTAATCAAGACGGCTTAATTGTTAGCACTAATCGTAATTAATTTCTGATCGTCACAAATAGTCAATATTGTCAGCATTACCCTCCTCGGGANATCAAGACGGCTTAATTGTTAGCACTAATCGTAATTAATTTCTGATCGTCACAAATAGTCAATATTGTCAGCATTACCCTCCTCGGGATGTCCGTCATTTCATGCAACAGCAGAGGAGGAATTTTGATGAAGTTAACGGTTTATTTTGATGGACAGTATTGGATTGGTGTCATTGAATCTGAGAAAGAAAGGCAGCCGCTAATTGTGCGTTACCTGTTTGGTTCTGAGCCGAGCAATCAGGAAATACTGTCATTTGTGCAAAAGGACTTGATGCGATTACTTGAACGGACGTTGCCGTTAAATCGTCTCGAAAGACCTATCCGAATGAGAAAACGTATGAATGCCAAAAGATTGAGACGTATTGCTGAAAAAGAGTTGCGGAGCGCGGGGATCGGGACAAAGGCGCAAAGGGCTTTAAAAGAAGTAGTTGAACAACGAAAGGTAGCAGTTCATCAACAGAAAAAAGCTGATAAAGAGGCTTTGCAGGAACGCCGCTATCAGTTAAGAAGAGAGAAATCTCGGCAGAAGCATCGAGGAAAGGCTTGATCCGTATGCCGATTCTAAGCGCTGTCTATTTTTGCAAAAAAGAATGGTATAATAGTAGCGCATTCAAGGAGAACGGGGGAAGAGTTCAGTTATGGATACAACACCGCTTTTTTTAGAGCCTGCGCTTCATGATAAAATTTGGGGCGGCACACGATTGCGCGATCAATTTGGCTACAATATACCCAGCGAGACAACCGGAGAATGCTGGGGCATTTCAGCACATCCAAATGGTCCGGCAGTAATCAAAAACGGACCGTTCGCAGGAAAAACGTTGGCAGATGCCTGGGCATCACATCGGGAACTGTTCGATAACTATGCAGGGGACGATTTTCCCTTGCTCACGAAAATTCTCGATGCTCGGACTGATTTGTCTGTTCAGGTACATCCCGACGATACATACGCGCAAGCAAAAGAACATGTGCCGTTCGGAAAAACGGAATGCTGGTATATCATCGATTGCGATGAGGATTCGGAAATTGTTTACGGGCATACCGCACAATCTCAAGAAGATTTCCAAAAAGCGGTTGAAGAGAAAAAATGGGACAGCCTCCTGCGCCGCGTCAAAGTAAAGCCAGGCGACTTTTTCTATGTTCCAAGCGGCACCATCCATGCTATTTGCGGCGGTTGCCTGATCCTCGAAACGCAGCAGAGCTCGGACACGACCTACCGCGTCTATGATTACGACCGACCGGGTTCTGACGGGAAACCACGCGACCTCCATATCCAGCAATCCATCGAAGTCGCAAACTATCCGCATATTGATCCTGATCTTACGTATCATGTTCATCAGGAAGCGGAAGCCAAATTCACCGAATTGCTGCGGGAAAGCCTGTTTACCGTCTCACATTGGGAGGTTCGCGGGAAGACGGAGCCGATTCACAAGAATTGGCCATTTTTGCTGATGAGTGTTCTTGACGGAGAAGGAACGCTTCAGATTGGCGACGCAAGCTATGACCTGAAAAAAGGCGATCATCTTGTGGTGCCGGCTTCAGTCGAGACACTGCAAATCTTCGGAACTGCGGATCTGATTGTCTCCAATCCTGTCTAAATGAGTTCAAAACGCAGAAAACCTGCCATCATGGTGATTGGCGCTCCTTTTCATTGTGTGAATCAGAAAGAAACAGGATCAGGCACCAGAAAATCAAAAAGCAAATCGCGGCGCAGACAAAAGACAGGCCTCATCGCGAGCTGCGATCAAAATACCGCACGTGTACTATTTCTACATGGATACGGTGATGAAATCAGCAAAGAGGACATGCCAATCCTAGAAAAGGTGATTACACGATGCGGCGCTGTTTTGCTGCTGCAGAATGTGGTTGTCGGTGTCGTAGAGCAAACAGCAATCCTCGCGAGAAAGCATGGGGTAAAGGTAATGATTGATCCTGAGCCAATGCTTGAATTAACCGAGAAAATTAGACGTGTCGCAGAGTTGATCACGTCGAAATCACTTAATTCCCGGAAAAGGTATACCTCCAGCAAAAAATGGAGAAAAAGACGAAGCAGCTAAAAAATTGCCATAAAGAAACCGTAGTGAGTAGATGATCACTACGGTTTTTCATTTATTCATTTTCTGAACGATTATTTCTTTTTCAGAAAATCATAGATTGTTGCAAAATCATATTCCCCTTTGCCTTGTTGCTGACAGAGACCATAGAACGCTTTGACTAAGTTTGATAGAGGCAACGCGAATCCGTGTGCATAAGCCTCTTCAGACGCAAGCTCCATATCTTTATAGATACTGTTGATTTTGAAGTCCGCGTTTTCGAAGTCTTCGTTCATGATTTTCTTCTCTTTGAAGTGAAGGATCGGCGCCGCAGTAGGTCCGGCAAAGAGGGACTTAATGATGCCTTCCTTGTCCAGACCGAGGCTCTCCCCGAAGGCCACTGCTTCAGAAAAAGCAGCTACACTCTGACCGAGCATTAAATTGTTGACCAGTTTCATCGATGTTCCCGTACCGTTCGGGCCTTTGTGATGGATCTCTTTGCCCATGATGTCAAGTAAAGGTCGGGCTTCTTCCAGAGCATCAGCCTCACCTCCGACAAAGAAGATCAGCTCTCCCTTTTCAGCAGGTGCCGTGGAGCCGGCCACCGGCGCATCAAGGAAACGAACATTTTTTTCTTTCGCAGCATCAGCTAACTTTACTGATTGTGAAGGGCTGATCGTGCTGCTGTCCACCCATAGTGCGCCGGGTTTCAAGCCGTTCAAAAGCCCATTTTCCGCAAAAGCGACTGCGTCGATAGCTTGAGGATTAGCAAGCATTGTGAAAACGATGTCTGCCTGTTTTCCAACTTCTTGCGGTGAATCCGCCCACACTGCTCCTTTTTCAATCAGCGGCTCAGCTTTTGATTTTGTGCGGTTATAGACTACCAATTCGTGTCCCGCTTCAAGCAGTCTTCCCGCCATTCGGCTGCCCATAATGCCTATTCCGATAAATCCAATCATCTGTCGTCTCTCCTTAATCGAAGCTCATCCTTCGTCTACGGATTGGCTTCGCCAAGTTTTCTTTTCTGCTAGGATTATTTCCATTGTCAGCATAGCACAACGCTCTGAAAATACACATCAAATTGACTCATGCCCTTTTTGTTGCTACACCAGGGATCATGTTATAATGGAAGGCATGGAATGTTTGAATACGGAGGTTTTATTTTGATTGACATCATTGCAACTGCAGAATCGTACGCGCAGGCAGAGTCGCTCCTTAATGCAGGGGTGGACACGCTCTATGTTGGCGGTCATCCATTTGGGCTGCGCCTCCCGCAAGCACTCAGCCTAGAAGAAATTAATAGGATTATCTGCCTTGCCCATAGCTATGGGAAAAAGGTGACCGTTGCTTGCAACGCGCTGATGCATAATGAACAGATCGGACAATTGACCCCTTATCTGTCCCAACTGGCTGAGATTGGTGCTGATGCCGTCACAATCGGTGATCCGGGCGCTATTTTTGTGTTGAAGGAACTTGGCCTGCCATTGTCTTTTATTTATGATGCAGGAACACTTGTTACCTCTGCTGAACAGGTTGCCTTTTGGGTCGGACAGGGTGCATCGGGTGCAGTTGCCGCTCGTGAGCTGACATTAACAGAATTGATTGCCATGCAGCAATTACTGGATCAGCCGATTGAAGTACAGGTTTATGGACCGACCTGTATTCATCAATCCGGGCGACCGCTGCTGACTAATTATTACAACTATACCGGAAATCCTGGGCAAGTCGATAAACCGGACGGCCTATACCTTCGTGACCCGAAAAATCCGGACAGCCAGTATCCGATTTTTGAAGATCAAGACGGTACTCATATTTTTTCAACAGAAGATTTGTCGCTGGTGGGCCAGTTAAAAATAATGCATGATCAAGGTTTGAATACATGGAAACTAGATGGTGTGCTGCTTCGTGGGGAGCGTTTTGTTCAGATTGTCGCGCTTTTTGATGAAGCAAGACACGCGATTGAATCGGGAGCATTCGTCCCTGAGAGCTTCTGCAACCGGCTAGCTAAACTGCAGCCTGCGTCAAGGCCTCTCGGTACCGGATTCTATTTGAAAAATCCCGAAGATGTTCACTGAAAATTTGATTCGATTAGCCTTACGAAGGAGAACGCTGATGAAAAAGATAGAAAACAAGCCTGAGGTTCTTGCTCCGGCAGGTAATTTAGAAAAATTGAAAATGGCGATCCGATATGGTGCAGACGCTGTCTATATTGGCGGGCAGGCGTTCGGACTGCGTTCGCGCGCCGGCAATTTTTCTTATGAAGAGATGACGGAAGGCGTGGAATTTGCTCATGTTCGAGGAGCAAAGGTGTTTGTGGCAGCAAATATGGTCACACATGAAGGTGATGCTAAAGGGGCGGGGGAATTTTTCAAAACGCTGCAATCGATAGGTGTGGATGCGGTTATCATTTCCGATCCTGCTCTTATTGTTGTTTGTTTTAACGCTGCACCCGGACTGCCTATTCACTTGTCCACACAGGCATCGGCGACAAACTACAAAACGCTTGAATTCTGGAAAAGCATTGGTTTGGAACGGGTGGTTTTGGCCAGAGAAGTAGGTATTGAAGAAATACGTGAGATGCGCCGTCACACGGACATCGAAATCGAGGCGTTTGTTCATGGCGCGATGTGCATCGCTTATTCGGGACGTTGCACACTTTCCAATCATATGGTTAACCGTGATGCGAACCGTGGCGGGTGTGCGCAGTCCTGCCGCTGGAAATATGACCTGTTCGAGATGGACGGAGGAGCGCTGACAAGCCTGCTACGCGATGATGAACCATTTTCAATGAGCGCAGTTGATTTGTCAATGCTACATCATTTACCGGATATGATTGACGCCGGTGTGAACAGCCTGAAGATTGAAGGACGTATGAAATCAATTCATTATGTGTCGACCGTTGCCAATGTATATCGCAACGCTGTTGATGCGTATTGCAACGATCCGGAGCATTTTACCTTTGATCCGGCTTGGGATGAAGAAATCTGGAAGGTGGCCCAACGTGACCTTTCGACCGGTTTTTATTATGGCGTACCAACTGAAAAAGAACAGCTTTTCGGCAAACCGCGCAAGATTCCGAAATACACATTTGCCGCTCAAGTTCTAAGCTATGATTCGGAAACGCATATCGCCACACTTGAGCAGCGAAACAATTTTGGTGTAGGTGAAGAAGTGGAATTCTACGGACCGGGCTTTGCCCATTTCAAGCAGACGGTTCGCGATTTATGGAATGAAGACGGCGAACCAATTGATCGCGCACCGAATCCGATGATGACTGTGACCATGACCGTAGATGCGCCGGTTGAACCGTATTTCCTAATGAGAAAAAAATAAGAACGATAGGATCAGAGACCTCCTTCCGCAATGATGTGGAAAGAGGTCTTTTTTTTAATAAGCATAAAGTTTTGAATGGGCTCAGGGTTTATATCAGCAGTGTAGTAATGCTTTGAAAAAGTTTTGATTCAAACACGGTAGTGCGAGACTCCTGCGGGACTGGTATTGTTGATGCGAGCCAGGGGAGACCCCGCAGACAGTTGATTGACCGAGGAGGCTCCCGGATCACCCGCGGAAAGGGAGCAACTGGAGTGTGATCGAGCATGGATTCACGTTCAAAAGCTAGTTCTCGGGCTTTGGTTTCTGATGAGAAACCAGGTGCACGGATGTTCATTAATTTTACAGCGGAATTTTGTTTTTTATTATGATCTGGAAAGTGAAAGAATAAACCTTAAATTTCTTATTGACAAAAATGTTTCCCTGAAGCAAAATAATAATACAGACGAAACAAAAGGGGTTGGATGAAATGGAGGAATCAATAAACGTCAATCGGCGAATGCGCAGCAAACAGCATGTTGTGCATTATTCAAACGGGCCGAGTTTGGAAGAAATTAATAATACAGTTGCCTTGCCAAAGAAAGCAGGCTTTTGGAAAATGCTTGCCGCCTACAGCGGTCCGGGTGCTCTTGTTGCGGTAGGGTATATGGATCCGGGAAACTGGATTACTTCGATTCAGGGCGGCGCACAATATGCCTACACACTTTTGTCAGTGATTCTGATTTCAAATCTGATAGCGATGCTCCTGCAAAGCATGTCGGCAAAATTAGGGATTGTCACCGGCATGGATCTTGCGCAAGCCACGCGCGAAGCTACGAATAAGCCCGTGTCATTTGTTTTATGGATCCTCACCGAACTGGCGATTATGGCAACCGATATTGCGGAAGTCATCGGCGGCGCTGTGGCACTTGAACTTTTATTTAAGATTCCTCTTCTCGTCGGTGTATTGATTACAACTCTGGATGTACTGCTGCTGCTTACTTTGACAAAGGTCGGCTTCAGAAAGATTGAAGCGATTGTTGTGACACTCATTGCGACGATTCTTGTTGTTTTCCTTTATGAAGTGATTCTATCCAATCCGTCCGTCGGGCAGATTCTCGGGGGCTATGTGCCTAGCCCGGCGATTGCGACAGACAAAGGCGCACTTCTTATTGCTCTTGGTATTGTAGGAGCGACAGTTATGCCCCACAATCTGTATCTGCATTCTTCGATTGTTCAGGCACGCCGGTTTGAACGCAATGATAAAGGAAAGAAACAAGCCATCCGCTTCGCAACGATTGATTCGAACATCAGTTTATCGGTCGCCTTTGTCATTAACAGCTTGCTGCTTGTGCTCGGTGCTGCGATGTTCTATGGCCATGCGAGCAATCTGGGACGTTTCACCGATCTGTATAACGCACTCGGTAATTCACAAATTGTCGGCGCAATCGCAAGTCCTGTATTAAGCACATTGTTCGCCGTCGCACTGCTTGCCTCGGGGCAAAACTCGACAATCACTGGAACGCTGTCCGGACAGATTGTTATGGAAGGCTTTATCCACTTGAAGATGCCAATGTGGCTGCGCCGCATGATCACTCGGCTGATCGCGGTTATTCCGGTTGTAATCTGCGTCATTCTTTACGGCGGCAAAGAAGATGCTGTTGAACATCTGCTCCTGTACACCCAGGTATTCTTAAGTATTCAGCTCCCATTCGCCATTATTCCTTTGACCATATTTACCAGCAGCAAGAAGATGATGGGCAAATTTGCCAACCCTGTCTGGGTGAAATATCTTTCTTGGGTGATTGCCATTGTCCTGACTTGCCTGAACGTTTTCCTGATCTACGGCACATTTTTCGGGTGACAAACAAGACAATACCCAGCAATAGAAATAGAAGAAAAATAGAAACGCAGCTCATAAATTGGGCTGCGTTTTTTACGAATAGAAAAAATATAATAAAACACATGAAATTAGTGTGATTAATCATTGACTTCTGATTTTCGTCATCCTACGATTAATTTACAGATAGATTTGGTTACATCGAATCGAGTTATGGAGGGAGAAAAATAAATGGCGGATTACGCAGACAAAGATTTTTTGACACGCTGTATTCATGTGGGCAACGACATCGACAAGGAGACGGGTGCGATTCGTAGGCCGATCACAATGGCGAACAGTTACCGATTGCCGGATGACGCGTCGACACTCAATTGGAGTGATCCGAACAATTTGATCTACACACGTACAACCTCGGCGAATCAGATCTACCTTCAGGAGCGGCTCGCTTCACTTGAAGGCGGGGAAGATTGCGTTGTGCTGGCAACCGGTGTTGCCGCTCTTGCCGGTGTATTTTTCAGTTTTATTGATCAGAACGCGCATGTCATCTGCACGGATGTGTCCTACATAGCGGTTTACCGGCTGCTTCATGAATATTTTCCTGATAAATACGGTGTCGAGGTCTCACTCGTTGACACTTCTGATCCGGAAGAAGTGCGCAAAGCGATTCGTCCAAATACAAAACTGATTCATCTGGAAACACCGGGCAATCCGACGACAAGAGTCAGTGATATTGCCGAAATTTCGAAAATAGCGAAAAAGGCAGGAGCGTTGTTGACCGTTGACAGTACGTTTGCTTCGCCGTTTATCCAGCGACCGTTGGAACTCGGTGCCGATCTGGTTATTCACAGCTTGACCAAGTACATTAACGGTCACGGTGATGCGATGGGTGGGGCGGTCATTGGCCGTACGGAGTTGATCGATAAGATTAAGCGAGAAGCGATGGTCAATATCGGTGGTGCAATCAGTCCCTTCAATGCCTGGCTGATCACACGCGGCATCGTTACGCTGCCGCTGCGTATGAAACAGCATAGCGAGACCGCACAAAAAGTTGCGGAGTTTCTAGAATCCTATCCGGGGGTCACCTTTGTCGCTTATCCCGGACTCGAAAGCCACACGCAACACGCAATCGCCAAAAAGCAAATGCACGGCTTATACTCCGGTGTGCTTTCGTTTGGAATCGATGGCGATGTCGCGCGCCATAACGACTTCGTCAATTCGCTGGAACTGATCATCTCCGCCGTCTCCATCGGCCACGATGAAAGCCTGATCGTTTATACCGGGCCGGATGATGAACGCATCCATTACTATCCCGAAGAATTCCGCAAACACGGCTTTCTCAGATTCAGTGTCGGCCTCGAAAGCGCAAAAGACATAATTGAAGATTTGAAGCAGGCGTTTGAGAAAGTTGGGTTGTGAGGCGGGGGATACTTCGAAAATAGCCGATAGTTTTCCCGGCTCACCTATTGAATATTAGGTGGGTTATGAATGAGCAAATAATATCAACCCATAAAGAAAAAGATGTCAAAAACTCATTTTATGAATTTTAGAAAAGAAAAGACATTATAAAATTTTGAGGGGAAGTGCTTGTTCAAAAGCTTAAGCGGTCGAGACATCTGCGGATCATTCCAGTTGATTACAGGTCGAGGGAGACTTTGTGAGGCAAACGTATGTCTGAGGAGGCTTCTGATTGTCCGTGGACGCACTAGTTGATGCGAGTCCCCTAAGTGACATGAAGCTCGGATTAACAGTTAATACTCAAGCTTAAATTTAAAAATCTGGTGCCATTTTCCAGGTTTTTTTTATCGTGCAGAAACTACATTTGGATAATCATGCAACGGTGGTAAGTCATCAATGATTGATTTCGTGCTCCCGAAGATGGCAATTCTAGCAGGTTATTGTTTGTATGTAAAAGACATCAAAATACTTGTTTACGCTCATGATCCCATCAGAATAAAAACAGGTATGAAAACGTTTTATTTTAATGATAGTAAAAAAGTCCGGGTGGTTCTTGTCGAAAGTTGTCATCAAATCTTTGTCATGCGGGATTTTTCGGGGTTTTTCAGGAGGAAAGTCCGTGTTCGGGAGTCTACTGAATTTTATATAATACGTGAAAGAAAGAAACCACTCATAAAAATTTCATCTTAAGCACCTCAGAAGAAAGTCATATCCTTTTTCATCTCATTTACCTAAATTTCAGTTGAAAAACGTTGCAAAACTTAAATGAATAAAACCTAGAAGGTGATTCATTTGATGAATCAGTTTGAATTATACAGTGCGGATCATGGACGAATTGATGTAGCGGAAGAGGATTCTGTCCGAAA
>NZ_AWTC01000012.1 GCF_000497245.1 Sporolactobacillus laevolacticus DSM 442 | reverse complement strand
GGTTTGGTCACTTTAATGATAACACCGGATTTTATAATGGTGTTTTATTCCTCCAACCTAGCTGGCTAATTTGATTTTACAACTGGCCGTTTTTCTTCTATTACAAAATCAACGTTAGTAGATATTTTTTGTTGAAACTTTATTTAAAAGCTACAATACTAAAAAGAAAACATTATTAATTCTTCTTTCATAATCGGGCGCTATTATACAGCAAGAATTCTTCTCTTTCTTTAAGATAAGGATCAGATAATTGAAGAAGTTAATTCGACGAAAAGGACATTTCTGGTAGAACAGGGATGCCCTTTATCACTGTTTTATTAGAATTTAAAGTCTAGAATCATCTTACTGGTTTGACCTGTAAATTTATAATTATAAGACCCTTGCAAGTTTTCTAAGTCACCGGTAGCTTTGATGATTGTTCCTGGAGAATCTAGATTTCCTTTATCAAATATTCCTTGCTCTATAGCTGCAAATGTCCCCTGTTTTCCTTTGTAAGTTCCTTCGAAATGCAGAAATCCGGAAATTTTAGAAGTGGCCAAGTGACCATCATCTATATTAGAGTCTATATAATATAATAAATATTCAACAAAAGCTTTTCCTGTTAATTCACCCTCTATATCATATTCGACATGGGCTATATTAATAGGAAATTCTTTTCTAATATCATCTACTGGCTTTTCGTCCCATTTGCTTACTGTAAATGTTACCTCCATGCATAAATCTCCCTCCATTATTAAATAGAAATCACCCTTTATTATAATATCCAGAAAGTACCATTGTCAATTTTGGAATAGGAATGTTTTTATTTGTTTTCTTTACTAATTTTTCGAAATATTGCACTAATTTAACGGGGGGTTAAGTTCAACAAATAAAGTAGCAATCATAATAATTATCTTAATCTTCAACAATCGGGCGCTTTTCCAGAGCAACAAAAAAACGAGCTAATGTTGGACAATCTCAAAATACTCTACCCAACGAATACATTATAAATTTCAGAAGTATTTTAATAGATTTCCCGAATAAAATTTCGATAGACTGCCAATGCAGCATTACCTGGGCTATCTGGAAACATATACTGTGGTGCATCTTTTGCAAGAACCCACTTGGCGGAGGCTAATTCGTCAGATATTTTGAAGTCTTGTTTAACAGTCGTACCAATGAATCCATGCATTAGTGCCTCATTCTTGGCAAACCAATATGTGCCTGAATATCGAAGACTAGTTAAAGAGATTCCCAGTTCTTCTTGTACTTCACGGTTAGCAGCAACTTCAGCAGTCTCACCCGGCTTCATGTAACCAGAGATTAATGACTCATATTTTTGCGAAAGATACGGCATTTTTACTAAAGCAATTTCATTTAGTTCATTTGTGACGAGGACAATCACGCAATCGGAAAATGTTGGGAACCAAAATTTGTCACATTGGGGACAAAATGGGGTTGGTCCATCGTCACCTGCAAGCTTACCAAGTAATTTTTCACCACACACAGGGCAATAATTATAGATCATCGAATATAGCACTCCTTGTAATTCAGAGTTAAGTTCTGAATCTTAGATTTTTACCTGGAACAATTTGATTGTAGCATCCCGCGCAGACATCATCTATCTTTTCGGGGTTGAATTATTCAATATAATAGTAGCACCAACCAATTCTACAGAGGTGATATGCGTGGCTGTTCAACTTATGGTCTAAAAAAGCAGAACTGCTCATGGTTTGTTGAACAGTTCTGCTTTTTTCAAAGATACTTTTCTGTGGAAAAGCGGGGTTCCCGAACTTAATGCGATGCCGAAAATAATAATTAAGCCACCAATTATTTGAGACGGGAGAAGTTTTGCACCCAGTAAGGCGCTGATGATCGCTGTGAAGATACAGATTAGATTCATCGACAGTCCGGCGACTCCGGGACCTAACATTTGCGTTGCCATATTCCACATCACAAAGGAAAGAAACGACGGGAAGATACCAATAAAAACTATTCCAATCACTGCCGACAAATTGAGATTTGATAGTTTTATCGGATACAATGGCAGGAACGGAAGCGTCACAATAAACCCTATAAATGAAGTGATGGTGATTAGTGTAATTGGGGGCACATTTTTTGCCGCCCGTCCGACAATGGAATAGATCGCCCACATAAAAATAACAATCAGCATGAGGGCATCCCCTTTATTGTAATGCGTCTGGAAGGCCAGCAACGGCTGTCCTTTAGTAATGACAAGTAATACACCTGCGAAAGATAGAACTAATCCAATTATTTGTCCGATCTTCATTCGGGCGTGCAGCAATATTGCCGAGAATAAGATAATCAGACCTGGATTAAGGGCGTTGATCAGTGAAGCGTTGAGTGATGTTGTGTATCTTAAAGCCGTATAGGTGATCCAATTGTACAGAACGGTTCCAATAACAGACATAAAAAGAAGGATTTGATAATTTTCTTTAAATAGTTTCCACCATTTTGGATGTTCCAGAAAGTGGGCAAGCGGCAATAAAAAAAGGAAAGCGATCAGCCATCTGGCAAATATCATCCAGACTGTTGGAAAATGCACGGTAACAAATTTCCCGACGATCATATTACCGGCCCAAAACAAATTACAGAAGAGCAAAAGCAGCCAGGCTTTTATTTTCATTCATTTTATCCTCCTTCAATCTTGTGACCTTGTACTAATACTTTACCAATTATATTCATCAAACTTTCTTACACGTGAGTTGATAAAAGATGACACATTTTTCTATTTACACGAGTTTGATTAAAAGGACACCCATTAACATGATAATCAGGCCGATGAGTTTGAATTTAGATATCGGTTTTTGCTGAGCCTCCAACCAGCCGAACTTTTCAATGAGTAAACTTCCAGCGATCTGTCCGAAGAGTACGATCGAAACTGTTAGACCCGTTCCGATCTTTGGCGATAAAAAGGCATTGCCTAAAATGAACAAGGAACCGAATAATCCACTAGTCCAAATCCACCAGGGCTGATCAGAAGTTACCCCTTGATAGATACCCAAGGATCGATCTTTTATAAGAGTGAGTATCAACAATGTGAGTGTTCCAATAACAAAAGAAATGAAGGTAGACTGTATCGGTGAATGAATCACTTCCCCCAAATGACCGTTTATTGCGGTCTGTGTCGCGTTGCACATGCCAAGTAAAATGCCGATGATTTGCCATGGCAAAAGCATACCTGATTTGACATTGTCGGTTGACTTGCTTTTCTGCTTTTCCAGTTGTTGATCCACTAATACTGCGAGAATAATACCCCCAAGGATCAGCAGAGAACCAACACCGCGTATCCAGTCAAAACGATGTTGTGCTAAACCAAACCATCCAAAATCGTCAATGAGCATGCTCATAATAATTTGACCGAGCACTGGCATAATGACCGTCTGTACACTGCCTAAACGAGGGAATAAAATAATATTTCCGGTCACATAAATAACACCCAAAAATCCACCGATCCATAACCACCATGGCTGTTCACTAATAATGATTGGATCGATTAATAGCGAATGACCGGACAAAATGAGAATCAGTCCTAAAAAAACGGTTGCGATGAAAAAAGTGGCAAATGCTGCACGAAGCGGTGATCTAAGCGCTTTTCGGAGCTTGACACTGATGGCTGTTTGTATCGGCAAAATAATCCCGGTTGCAATACCAATAATAACTTCAAACATAATTGACAATCCCCTCACTTCTCTAGATATTGAATCAAAAATCTTGCTTAAAACAGATGGCCTCCACCGATCATTTCATTGATTTATCCTCCTGCGATCTTGTGACCTAAGTATAGATAGGCTATAATAATAGATCAATACTATTTATTCTATATAAATGATAGATGTAAACTATATATAGACTTTTGGACAATGATCATGACACGTTTTTATGGGAGGGATTATGTTGGAGCTCCGACATCTTAAATATTTTGTATCGGTTTACCAGACGCTTCACTTTTCAAGAGCTGCAGAAAAGCTAGGGATCTCACAACCCACTTTAAGCCAGCAGATTCGAGTTTTAGAGGACGAGATCGGGTCACGTTTATTTGATCGTGTCGGTAAGAAGATATACCCGACACAGGCTGGAGAACTTCTTTACCAAACATCTTCTCGGATTTTCAATGAACTATCCGGATTTGAAACCAGACTTAAGAAGCTTCAGGGAAGTTCAGAAGGCACCCTGCGGCTTGGTTTTTCATGCAACGAGTTAATCACGCGTGTTTTGATTCAATACAATCACTTACATCCGGGCATTGTGATTCAGGCAAATATAAAATCAACGAAAGAGACAATAGAGGACATTGAGGAGAATAAAAAAGAGATAGGGGTTGTCCGTTCCTCATATCATTTACCTGATCTGACCTCCATTCCGCTTTACACCGAACATTTTTCATTGATCGCCACAAAAGACATTTTAAAAGATTTGCAAAAGAAAAAAGTCCTGTCGATTTGTGACCTTGTTAAAATACCCTTAGCATTATATCCGTCAAACTTTCTTGTCCGTGAAATGATAAATGATGAAGCTGAGAAACAAGGTTTTACGATTGATCCTAAATTTGAATTCTCGACGATGAATTCTTTAATCAAATTCGCTGAAAGCGGAGTGGCAGCGACCATTTTGCCTGAGCCATTTGTCCGCGAAATAAACAGTGATTGCGTGACGTGCCTTCCATTTGCCACGGAAGAACTCTCTCAATTGGTGCAGATCGTTTATTTGAAAGGGCGGCAATTATCGAAAGCGGCAGAACTGTTCGTTGATCTTTTGAAGGAGCAATATCGCGAGAAGGCAGACAGCGAAATGGTCTTTAATCACTGATTGTCTTTTACTGCCCAAATATAAAAAAACAACCCATCTGAGTGACCGGGTCGCCTTTTTGTATAAAAAATCAGTATTGCATAAAACCTTGCGACTTAAGAACATTGAGCATGGACATTCTTTTTTCTGGGTGCTTTTCCATGGCTTTTGCAATTTGATCGGTAAATGTGTCAATCCGGCGATTTTTGTTACGCAGGTCATAATACTGAGAAACGGTTTGATCATAATTTTCTAAGTCATGAACCATTCGCTCCGAAGAGTGATATTCATTTTCATGGTAAATCTCGATTTGAGGCAATCGCGGCTTTAATTCTGGCGATTGGTCAGGGTAACCAATCGCTATGCCGACAACCGGAAAAGTGTATTTTGGAAGATGCAATAAATCAATAACGGCCTGAGCATCATTCAATATACTGCCCAGGTATACGGTTCCAAGTCCCATACTTTCAGCAGCGATGACCATATTTTGAGCGGATATGAATGCATCACTAAAAGATCTCAGGCAATAATCGAACGAACCTAAAACTTCAGTGGATTTTCCTTTTTCCTGAGCAATTTCTGCGTTCCGGTGCAAATCAGCGGTGATAACAAACAACCGGTTTGATTCAGCAATGTAAGTCTGATTACCGATTTTGGCTAATGTTTTCTTCTTCATTTCATCCGTGACATCAATAATGGAGTACTGTTGCAGAAAGTTGTTTGTCGGTGCATGCTGTGCTGATTGAATTAATAGATCGATTTTTTCCTGTGAAATATTTTCAGTCGAAAATCCGCGAATACTGCGATGATGAAATAATAACTGGATTGTTTCATTCATTTTTAAAACCTCGCTTTATTTAGATATTTAGGGAATCACTAATCAAAATGACGCTTTTAATATACAATGGGGGCTTTTCTTTGTATAATAGTTAAAAATTAGATCAGGTATTAGTTATATTAATATCAGCGGGGGCTTCATTAATGGAACTAAGTGATTTACGTATTTTCCAGGCGGTCGCCAGATCCCAATCTTTTTCCAAAGCGGCGGAAAATCTGGGCTATGTACAACCAAATGTCACGTTGAGAATAAAAAAGCTGGAGAACGAGTTGAAAATTCCTTTATTTCGGAGAACCAATCGCGGAGTAGAAACACTTCCATCGGCTTTGACTTTGTTGACATATGCGGACAGAATTCTGTCGCTGATGGATGAGGCCGAAGAAAAACTAACTTCCCAGGCTCTGTTATCCATCGGAGCGACACCCATCTTATCTGCTCAATTATTCCCAAAATTTACTCAAGGGGTCCATCTCCATTTTCCACTGGTGAAAATCGAGTTGAAAACGGATAAAAAATCACAATTGTATTTAGATCTGAAACAGAATCTCCTTGATGGAATTTTTGTGAATGAAAGGACAATACCTGATGGATGCATCTCTATATTTTCTTACACTGAAAAACTTTTTTTAGTATCGGCACGATCCGTACCTGACAGTGGAGATGAAGGAATAGCTGTCGTGAATAAGAATCCGCAATGCCCTTATAGAAATACGTTGCTCCGTTACTTAGATAACAAAATGAATACAGTGGACATCATCGAATATGATACCCTGGAACCTATTATCAGAAGTGTCGAGAGTACGAACGCGGTAACCGTTTTGCCCCAATCCCTGGTCACATCAAAAATGAGTAAAGTTTCCCTGCCGAAAGAGATGAATTCAATCATCATCCACTTTGTTGTCAAGCAGGGGAGTGCGAAGAATAAAACAGTGAGAAAGATTATTGAAACGTTAAGCGAATAGTAATCAATAAAGGATGAGGACCAGTACTGCAAAAGCAAAAAAACGGTTGCCCATAGTGTTTAACTAGAGGCAACCTCTAATAAAGCAAAATAAAATTCTAACTTTCGCACTATTAATCATGTTTTACCCAAGTTAATCAGTAGTACACAGTGATCAATTTTTTGAAAAAGCAGCCCGCTTGGTAACCGGGTCGCCTTTTTATTACGCGTTTTCGTCAACTTTTCAGCAAAGATGAAGGCGACTACTTTAAAGACATTTAAAAAACGCTTTACCTAAGAACTGATTGAGACGTTTTAGCGACTATTGGCTTTTCCACATTCCTACTCCTGCCAGAAAAACGAGTGCGGCAAGACTCAGCCATGCCCACGTATATCCAACTGTGTCCACGATCCATCCGAACAGCGGGGGTGCTGCGATAATCATTGCTTGATTAAGTGTCAAGGCAAAACTTACCGTGACGGCAACCGAATCTTTTTCCGCCTTTTCGGCTACTTCCACAATAAAAAGACTATACCATCCCATCCCAAAAAAACCGAGTAACCCGCTAATCAAAAAAAGGATCCACACCGGATAAGTCAACGGTTTGAGTGCAAACAAACAGATCAATAAAAAGGTTGATACAATAGAAATCAAAAAAGGTCTGCGACGGTTGCCATGGAAAAAGTAATCGCTGATCCATGCAAGCAGAACCCTTCCCGCCATGCCGCAAAATAGCGCAACAGAATATACGAATCCGGCAAACACAGGAGTGAGCGCCTCGTTGTGAACAAGGAAGATAGTGAGATGACCAATCATAACCATTTGTAAGGAGATCATGCATATTCCTGTGAAACAGATCGGATAGAGCGACTTATCTTTAAGGATGGCTCCGATCTGCATATGAAACGTTTTTCCATACCCATATATAGAAACTCTATGAGAAGTTGGTGGTTCTTTGTAGAAAATCAGGAATAAGATCCCTGCTCCCGCGCATAATCCTGAAATGACAAAAACAGCAGAGGGCCATCCATACATGACCGAAATCGGGGGGATAATTAATCCGCCTAATCCGCCGCCAATAGGAATCCCCGCCTGCCGTATCCCCATTGCCAGCCCGCGAATTTCGCGGGGGAACCACTTGATTACAACTTTGCTTCCTCCGGGTTGTGCCGTACTGTAAAACATTCCTGCTACAAGTAAAGTGAAGAGTAGGGCTGGAAAACTGGGCACTTTCGCTACCGCCATGAACGAGAACCCGAGCAATATGGATCCCCAGCCGATAATCTGCCGCTCCTGCCAACGATCCAGCATTCGGCCAATAAGCAGCATGCACACGAGCGGCCCAATGCTCATCGCCGATATGATTGTTCCAGTCTGCATTTGAGTCAGATGATACTCCTGCTTCCAGAAATATGCCAGAGGGCCGACCCCATAGTTGACCATTGTCGCACTTGCCTGCGTCCCTGTCGCAAGTAGCAGCATTTATAACCTCCATCGTTTCACTGATTGGCTTGGTCATGTACCATGGTTGGCCTGCTTACGCAGTACTTTTAGTTGTACTCGGCTTAGGAACGGGCATCGTCGTCATATCGATTAATTCATTTGCCGCCAGTATGTCCGGCTATGATCACCGTTATGTCTTTAATTCAATTTATCTCGGACTTAACGTTGGGGTGGCCGTCGGCACGTCGATTGCCGGGTTCATCGCTGATATCAATATTACGCTTATATTTGCTGCTAACCTGCTGTTATACATCGCCTTTTTAGCTATTGTTTTATTTTTTTACAAAGATCTGGCGGTTGTGCATCATCCGGATCATCCTGAAGAAACAAAGAGAATAAAGACGGGCCGCAGAAGTCAGAAACAGTTCATGAACGTCCTTGTCATTTGTGCTCTTTATCTCGTTATATGGATCGGTTATGTACAGTGGCAGAGCAACATTGCAGCTCGTTTACCGGAATTACATATGTCAATGGAGCAGTATAGTTTCTTGTGGACCATCAATGCCGTGCTGATTGTTATCGGGCAGCCGCTTATCTCGCAGATTATTAAGAAAGCGGCACGGACTTATAAAGCACAAATTAATATCGGTGTTATTTCATTTATTTTGTCTTTCGTTGTTCTCATGTTCAGCGTGCAGTATGCGGGATTCTTAGTAGCAATTGTTTTACTGACCCTTGGTGAAATGCTCGCGTTTCCGGCGATACCGGCCATGATCAGTACGATTGCGCCAACCGGGCAGAAGGGAGCCTATCAAAGTTTTGTGAATATGTCATCCACCATCGGAAGAGCGATCGGACCAGTAATAGGCGGAATTATTGTGGAACGATCCTCTTATACTTACCTCTATATTGTGATCATCATTCTAATGGGACTATCGGTTTTCATATTTCACTATTTGTTAAAAAGCATATAAATCTAGATCAAACGATAGAAGCATGTTTGCAAGCTATTAAATTCTAAACATCAATCATCAAAATTTAGCGTTTGTGGGATCAGTTTAAAAAACAAACAATCGTTTGTTTGACTAAAAAATATAATCATCCAGCATAAAAAACTGTTATTATGAGCGAATCATAGCAGTCTTTCATAGAGTCTGAACCAATTCAATCCATAGTTTTCAAGTCCCAAATCAACGGTATCAATATATTTAAAACCACATTTTTCATACAATTTGATCGCAGGCATGTTTTTTTCGTAAACATCCAATCGGATTGATTTAGCGTGTGACTTATTACCGTATTCAATAGAAAAGTCCATTAATGCTTTGCCTACGCCGCATTTCAAAAAATTGGGATGCACGGCAAATGTATGTACAACAAAGACATCTGAATAGTCGTCAGACTCAAATTTCCACTTCGCTTTATCATATGCAGGCTCAGGCTTATGACTTAAAATAAGGGAACCAATAATTTTCCCATCATATCTTGCTACATAGAGATTACTCTGTGTAACTCCGTCAATTGCATTCTGCCTCACAGGATAAATACCTTTTATCCATCCAGGATAGTTAACTTCCCTTGCTAAGTGGTCATTCAAATCGTTATAAAGCTGTTCTAATTCATCAATATCATTGGTTTTTCCTAATTCAATCATGATGTCCATATGTTTAGCCCTTCTGCAGCATAAAACCAAACAACTATTTTTCCAAATGATAAAGTGATTTTCTCACAATTCTATTACGTAGTAAACATGAACTGCGAAGAAACGTTTCACTCGGCTTATCCATGATCTCTCTTCATTAAGATAAAGTATTATGTCAGAATCGTTCGTAAGGGGTATGGGGAGGGTACAATGAATAGGATAATTGCTGCTCATAACAAATGATGGAGATAAAAAATGTCGGTTGAACCTAAGTTAGTAGAACATCTCACTAATATTGGCTGTACGAAACAGTGGCGTTTTGTTCCTGAAATCAAAACAACCGAACAGTTATGGGTTAACTTTAAGAGAATTCTTGAAAAAAATAATCCTGATAAACTCAATCAGCTAAACTCATAGCCGTGTTATTCAGACAAAAGCAAAATAAAATCCGTTGGTGTTCTGGCATCAACGGTAGGGTGACAACAAAAATCGCTGAGCGATCATACACTGCGTGAATCACGAAAAAGTAATCCATCACAGGCTGCAAACCGGGTGGATTACAGCATCGGACACGAACGAAGGAAGTTTTGGATTGGATCACAAAGAAATTTCCAAATTTAAAGCCAAGAATTGCGTGGAATCAGCCGATGTTTACGGATCACGGTACATTCATTATTGGCTTTAGTGTGTCCAAACATCATTTGGCTGTTGGTCCGGAACGCGCTGGGATTGATCATTTTTCTGATGAAATTGAACAGGCTGGTTATGATCACACTAAGCTGTTGGTACGTATGCCTTGGGATCGTCCGGTTGATTTCTCATTACTTGAGAAAATGAACGCGTTTAACATTACGGATAAGGCAGACTGTTCGACTTTCTGGCGTAAATAGGAAAAATAAAATCTCTTATTTTGCATTTTGTATGTTCCGTTCACCGACTCGTCTGACGGCAGAAGAGTGACTTATGCCGTCATCATTTTTCCGTGCTTTTATCCGTGTCCAGCCGTTCTTTGATCCACCGGTGAACTTTTTCATCTGTTTCTTTTGTAAGCAGATTTTCTAATGATTGAATCATCTGCGCGCGCGTGTCGGGTTCGAAGCGATCCCACATTTGCTGAAGCGTCCAGGTGACGGTGCGGCGAATCACCGGACGTGGATCTTCGTTCAGCAGGCGAAGGAGTTCCGGTGCGGCGGAGACTTCTTTGTAATTGCCGAGTGCCACAATCGCATTGCGTTGGATCGGCTTTTTTCCCCGCCAGGAGCCGGACAGCGGGCCGAAGGTCTCTTTGAATTCACGATTGGACAGCGATAACAGCGGCTGCAAAAGGGGACGGGCCAGTTCCGGTTCTGGCTCCATCTCTTCATGGAAATGACTGTCTACATCACGGTTGTACGGACAGACCTGCTGACAGGTGTCACAGCCATAGAGCCGGTTGCCGATCGCTTTTTTGTATTCTTCCGGAAGTTCCTGCTTGGTCTGCGTAAGATAGGCGATGCATTTTTTGCTGTTAAGCTGTCCGCCCTGAACCAGGGCCCCGGTTGGACAGTGGTCGATGCAAATCGTACAGTCACCGCAAAGGTCGGTTGCCGGCTTGTCCGGCGGGAACGGGATATTGGTCAGCATCTCGCCAAGATAAACATACGACCCGAATTCTTTCGTAATGAGGTTGGTGCTTTTTCCAGACCAGCCGATTCCGGCACGTTCAGCCACCGCCCGATCAGACAATTCTCCGGTATCGACCATACTTTTGTATTGGGCTCCGGGAATTGTGTCAACCAGAAATTCGCCAAGCTTTTGCATGGCCTTGCGAAGAATCATATGATAGTCCTGCCCCCAGGAGACCCGGGCAAAAGCACCGCGACGATGACCTTTCGTGTTTGCCAGTCGTTCGGGCATTCTCTTCGGATACGCCATGGCGATTGAAACAATCGACTGCACACCATCCATGAGCAGAGACGGCTCGGTTCTTTTTTCGATATCCTTCTCCTCGAATCCGGACTGAAACCCAAGCGCCTGCTGCTGGTAGAGTCGTCCCTTTAACTCGGTGAACGGATCAGCCGTCGTGAAGCCAATCTTGTCCACGCCTATTTCTTTACTATATGTGATCAGCTGTTCTTTCAGCTTTTGAAAATCCGTCATTACTTTTGTATCCTTTCATCGCCTGTCGATAAAAATTTCGGGAGACAGTGCCATGTTTGATATTCCATTGATCCGGCTCTGAAAACTGCATTCTTAATTTCAAAGCTACTGATCTCATGATAGCGTGATTAGCGGATGCTCGCAAATAAGTGCTGATATGTAAAAATTGCTGTTTTTAATTCATTGCTTTCCGTTCATATATAGTTTTTTTAGAGTACGCTGAAAAAGTTGTACCGTTTCACTCCTTTGGCTATGATTATCTAAAATAGGTAAGTGGATGAAATGATGTCATGAAGTATTGGCCATATTGGCATGAAAAGATACATCGTTCAACAATAATTTTTTTAGGAGAGAATGACATGGAAGTCTTTGCAGACTATTTAGCACATATTGATAACCCGGAACATCGAGCTCGAACGGAAGAAGTATTGGCTTGGATCACTAAGAAATTTCCAAATTTAAAGCCAAAAATCGCTTGGAATCAGCCTATGTTTACCGATCACGGTACATTTATTATTGGCTTTAGCGTAGCCAAACATCATTTGGCTGTTGGCCCTGAAAAGGCGGGAATTGATCATTTTTCCGATGAGATTGTGCAGGCTGGCTATGATCACACCAAGCTTTTGGTACGTATCAAGTGGGAGCGTCCGGTTGATTACTCATTACTTGAGAAAATGATCGCGTTTAATATTATGGACAAGGCAGACTGTTCGACTTTTTGGCGGAAATAAAAAAAGGATATGAAGGATTCAATGAATTTTACTTCTATAATAAAATCACCCTTCGTAGCATGCTTTTGATCAAACTTTATTACAAATCAACTTCAGTGCTGAGAACCCCTCGGAAGATTCAAGAGGATTTTTGTCTCTATAACGGAAAATGTTTTTATGATACGAAGTAGTTTAGCGCCAAATCGATTTCTTTTATCAGAAATTGTAAAATGAAGCAAATAAAAAAGTGACATATAGAGTTCATATTTTCCCTTTACAGAATAAAAATCCAAGCGTATAATTGCCTCAAAAATTGAATCATTCTTTGTTCGCTGAATCCGTAAGGAGCGGGGGAACCAACACTGTGATGACCAGTATCACTTGGGGTGAATCCTTTAACGTAGGGACGGGCTACTCTCATGGTCCGAATCCGACAGCTAACCTCGTAAGCGTTAGGAGAGAGGACGTGAACTGATGATCGGAAAATAATTCGACCACAGGGTTGATCCTCTGTGGTCTTTTTGCTGTACCGATTTTTAATTGAATAGGTATTGGCCTTAATGGCGGATATTAACTAAGTAATAATAGTAATTTTAAGCCATATCCAAAAAATATAAGAAGATTCAATACGCGCTCATTATATTTTGAATAAGTCAGTCATCAACAGTTGCTTTAACGATAGTGATTGACTAAAAATTTTCAAAGAGGAGTTCAGTAAAGATTATGGATAATATAACAAACCAACGCTTGTCGCTTGGTGGCATGTTGGTTACTTTGGGGATTGTCTATGGCGACATTGGTACTTCGCCATTATACGTCATGAATGCGATTATTTCTGATGCCGGAAAAATGCAGGATGCCATTCCTGAATATATTATAGGCTCTGCATCTTTAATCTTTTGGACATTAATGATCATTACAACAGTAAAATATGTCTTCATAGCGATGCGCGCAGATAATAATCATGAAGGAGGCATTTTTGCTTTATATGCATTAATTCGCAATCGTGCTCGCTGGCTGATCTTTCCTGCACTCATAGGCGGTGCTGCGCTCTTAGCGGACGGAACGTTAACGCCTGCTGTGTCTGTAACCTCAGCGATTGAAGGCTTAAAAGGGCAGCATATTGGCCCGCTTGAATTCAGCAACAATCAATTCGTCGTCGTTCTCGTTGTGACGGCGATCTTATTAGGCGTTTTCTTGATTCAGCATTTTGGAACAGCTATTATTGGACGTTCATTTGGACCTATAATGTTTCTATGGTTCATTTTTATCGGTGTCACAGGTTTTATGAATATGGTGCCACATTTGGAAATTCTAAAGGCACTTTCTCCATACTATGCCATTCAGTTTTTATTCAGTCCAGTAAATAAAGCAGGAATTTTTATTCTTGGAAGCGTATTTCTAGCAACTACCGGAGCAGAAGCACTTTACTCGGACATGGGTCATGTTGGAAGGAAAAATATTTATGGAAGCTGGCCATTTGTGTATCTTATGCTGATGCTCAGTTATTTGGGCCAGGGCGCGTGGGTTATCGGTCATTACCAGAATGCTGCTTATCGTAATCTTCTTGATGTCAATCCTTTTTATGAGATGTTGCCGGAACAAATAAGATTATTTGCCATTGTCATTGCTACTTTAGCAGCGATCATCGCATCCCAAGCGTTGATCACTGGCAGTTATACATTGGTGAATGAAGCAATTGGCCTAAAGTTTCTGCCTCGAATGGTGATTAAACGCCCAAGTAATATTCGGAGTCAAATTTATATTCCTACCGTAAATTGGTTTTTGTGCATTATTACCCTGGGCATTGTCTGGTTGTTTCAAACCTCACATCACATGGAAGCTGCTTATGGTTTAGCCATCACTATAACGATGCTGATGACGACTCTGCTGTTGTTTGAATTTATCAAGGATAAGATTAATCAATTTGCTGCTTTTGGGATGGTTCTGTTTTTTGGCGTCATCGAAGTCCTATTCCTGACGGCGAGCCTCGTCAAGTTTGCTCATGGGGGCTATTTAACGCTTTTAATTACGCTATTAATCCTTTTTGTTATGGTTGTTTGGTACTTTGGCAATAAGCTGCGTGAGAACTATGAGCGGACGAGTGAATATGTTTCTTTGATGGACTATAGGAAACAGTTAATTCAACTGAGCAACGATAGTTCAGAGCTCCTTTATGCAACGAACCTAGTTTATATGACCAAAGTCGGACCCCATTACAGCATTAAACGGAAAGTCCTGTATTCAATTCTGGACAAGCGACCGAAACGGGCGAAACTGTATTGGTTTGTGACGGTTAATGAAACAGATGCGCCATATGAGAGCCAATATACTGTAGATATGCTGGGTACTCGTAATATCATCAATGTACAGCTCTATCTGGGTTTTAAAAATTCACAACATGTTAATGTCTATGTCCGACAGATCGTGAATGATCTTATTGATCAAAAGATCATTGATACACAATATCCTAAATATACAACGCTTAAAAATAGACGCGTCGGTGATTTTAAATTTGTCATCACAATGGAGCAGTTGATGGATTTAGCGGCAGATCCAAAAATGAATCGCTTTAATCGTTTACTGATCGGCGGACGTATTTTCCTACAAAACATCACTACATCTCCTGCGATTTGGTACGGTTTGAAATTCAGTGAAGTGGTTGAAGAACCCGTCCCATTAATACTTTACGATCCAGAAGTTCTACGCTTAAATCAAAAAGAAGTACGCCATGCAGTTAAGGACACAGACAAATAAAAGCCATACCAATCAATAACCAAAAATAATAGAACGGTTGCACGCGTGAAAAGGTCAGCCGAATAAACGAGAGGGATTTTTTCATCCCTCTCGTTTTCTGTCTTTTCTATAGTCTGGTACTAGTTAAATCAGTAATGTAGATTATAACAATCATGGTATTTACACATTTTAAGGTATTGGATGGTTTTTAAACCACGTTTGAATCGTATCCATCAATTCAGTTTGCTTATTTGTCAATGCATGATTTCCATCCGGAACTAATTTAAGCGTCACGTTTTTCCCGTCAGCTTTCATTTTGTCACTGAATCTCTGGACCGTTTGCCAAGGAATAATTTCATCCTTCTTTCCTTGAATTAAAAGTACAGGAACGTTTATCTTTTTATAGTCAATTGATTCCTTTATATATGGCGATTTTGAAGGATTATAAGGGCCAAATGCTTTCTCCATGTAAGTAAAATAATTTTTATAGGTGGAGTTATCCAGATGTTCTTTGTACCATGCCCCTAATAAATCAGCACCAAGATAAGGACTAATGGCAATAACAGAGGCAATACCCTTTTGTTGAGACGCCACTTTTAATGCAACGCCACCGCCTGTAGAGGTCCCTATCAATATGGTCTCTCCTTGGTAAATGGTAATTCCGTTCTTTTCTAAGTATTTTTTCGCTGCCGTGATCGCATTTTGCGTATCTTTTGTGTTCCCCTCTAGGCCATTAACTGTCCCTCCACTCTCCCCATAGCCCCGATACATTGGCACCACAGTGATGATGTTCGGCATTGAACCTTCGATTAAGTGCTTATCAAAGATAACACCTCCCACTGATGAAACATGTGTTTGTTTGACTGGTCCAATCCATCCACCATGCAAATTGACCTCTAGTGAATAGGTTCCTCCCCCTTTGGGGACCGATAAATAGGCCTCAGTTTTCACTCCGCTACTCCAATACATCATTCGATATGCCTTTAGACGATCGTCTAATTTTTGTAAATGGATCTGATGTACGGAAATTATTTGTCCATCTTTTCTGGAGTGATTCGGTGACTTTCTTTCAATCGGATGATTGATTGAACAACCAGTTATGAAGAATAGACTGATAAATAATAGAGTAATTAATGAGCCTTTCTTTCTAAAATTCATAAAATTACTCCTTCCTTGGGACTTCTTGAATAGCATGCAGAGGAACTAGGCGGGGTGTGGCTACCGTATGCTGATAACAGTAAAATTCACGATTTATCTGTTCGTACAGTTGTGAAAGCTTTTTCTGATTTATATAGCAAGATGAACAATTGGGCAATGACACCGATCATATAAAGAAAGAGCAGAAGAAAGAGTAAAGTTCCTTCGTTTCCGTTAAGCTGAGCAACTTCAGAGGAATTTATTGTGAAAAGGATACCTGCTGCTGTGAAGATAAATGTGACGATCAGATAGGACAAAAAGAACATACACGTCCGATTAGCTGATGAAGCTATTTGGATATTTTCAATACGCCGAGCCTCTTGTTCAATGCCCCTGCACAAATGATACACGCAGTAAGCAAGAAGTGACATATTTACGGCAGCAAATAGAAGTGAAAACATCCTGCCGCTAAACTGTGTGCTGTTGATGACACCGTTTAAAAGAACGGAATGTTGGATAAAGAAATCTAATCCCGATAGCAAAATCAGCAGCAAGCTTGAAAATTTTACATACACAAATTGATCATTGTGAACATGAGATAATAAGGTGCGTGTCCCGTAAAATACAAGAATATACCCGACCATATCAGGAAGGATATCAAACGAATTTATATTTAGGTGGAAGAAAATGAAGACAAAACCGATTAACATGAGGTGAAAACCCACAAAGAATAGCCCCAATCGTGTTCGATTTTTAATTCGTTCCTTGGTATCATTATACTATATATCAGCTGAATGAGAGGGGAATTGTCTGATTAATAGAAAAATATTGATTGCGTATGCCGTTGTCATTGGTCTGCTGCTTGTTTATGTAGGGTATACATTTTTCGATCAACTGTATCAATCAGCCTTGATTATCAATCCTCGTACGCTGCAAACACAAGATCAAGCTTTGCATTTGAAAAAGCGTATTCAGGGTGTATCGAAAGAACTTGGCTTGTCAGATTTTTCTCTTGCAAATCGATCAGATATAGAGCTGAAGCGGTTGAGCCAGTTGAAGGGTAAAATCGTTGATCGCGCGACGATCTATCTGAAGGTCGCCAAAGATCATGAGGAAAAATTGACAAAAAAGGAATACGAAGGCGCACTCTCTCAAGTCTCTCGTTCAAAGTTTCCGCAGCGTACACAATTCGTACGAATCCACTTGAATCTCCTTTACAAAGGTCAACGCACATTTGTACTTGTAGGCGATGAAAGGGTTGACTATAGTCCGGCTAACATGAGGCCATCATCAATTAAGATACAGTACAGGCAAGATTATCACCCGCTGGCGAGCAATGCAAAGCAGATCTGGGCAAGTGTACCGGAGTTCGACATTCATCAATTGACTATTGGCAGCAGATCTTATGGCCCTTCCGCTTTTTCAAATGATACAAATATGGATATCATGGATGACAGCAATGAAACAAATATATCTTATCATGTGGACTGGCAGCAGCCCGACATCTTTCGGGATATTGTCGGACTGGATTTTATTCATGTAACCGAGTTTGAAGTGCCAAAAAATGCATCGCGCGTGGATGTCTACGTGCAGCAAGATCAGCCGCATGTGTCGGAACAATTGACGTATGAGCTGAAGAGTCAGTCATTTGCGCCATGAAGATTTCTACGGCAAGTGGCATGAACGCGATCACGGTTATCGGTGATGCTATTTGTATGTGCTTGTTCGGGAAGACACCGGTAGCACGGTGGTCAATGGCATAAAGCCTTTATAAGGATGCCGGATGTGACGCTCGATTTGTGCTCTATCCCGGAGTAGAGCATACCATCACAAAAGAAATCCAGAACGACATTCTCCAGTTTCTGAAAGAAAACAGCAAGCCTGAATAAATACGTTTTTAAACTCAGATTTGCTGACAAGAGATGCTGTTGGAACATCTTAAACGTATTCTTCAGAGACGGAAGCTTATACCAGGCGCTTGATGTAATTAATCAAAAAGCTAGAAAGGTATGAAAAAGTAAACCTGTAATCAGTTCATCTAAGCTCAAAGTTATAGTTATTAATCAGCTCTATGAACTGTTTCTCAATGGGTGTTAATTTATGATTGCTTCGTGTGATTAGGTAGGAATCCATGCATTTAAAGGGCTTCGGTACTTCTAAATAGGCGTCAATTTTATAAAAGGCTGCAATGCGTTTGGGGGCTAGCGTAATGCCCATACCCATGGATGCAAACTGAATTAACGTTTCAAGGTCGCCAATTTCAACATAGTCTCCGGATGGAATGCCTAAAGTCTTATAGATGTTGCGTAAAATGGAAAAATAGAGACATTTCTTAGAAAGAATAAGAACGTTTTTCTTCGTTATATAGTCGGTAAAAACGGTGCGTTCATTTATTCCTGCACCGATGATCACCATTTCTTCAGTGCCTGTCTTTTCGTAATGGATTTGTTTGTTTTGAAGTGAACCGATGCTGAGCCCCACATCAATCTGTCCATTAATGAGAAGTTGGTCAATTTTCTCGGTTGAACCTGTCTTTAACGTGACATTTAAATCGGGATATCGTTTATAGAGAACATTTAGCGTTGCAGAAATCTGTTTTCCCCCAAAAGACACCATTGTCCCGAGCCTCAGATTGCAGTCACTATTGTTCATCTTGCCTTCGGTTTGTTCCCACAGCAGGATCATTTTCTTGTATTGGTCATATAACTCCTTACCTTTCTTCGTTAACGTGACGCCTTTTGAATTTCGTAAAAATAATTCAGTATGATAATGGGCTTCGATCTTCTTAATTTTTGCAGATATATTTGATTGCAGATGATTCAGTTTATGTGCTGCCGCAGACATATTTTGTAATTCAGAGACGGATACAAATGCTTTCATATCCTCAATATCCATCGTTCATTGACTCTCCTTTATCAAAAATAATGATGGCAATATCAAATATTAACGTTTTTAATGATAACATATAGGCGTTAAAATGACAGCAACAGCAATGAGGAGATGATTGGATGGCGCATCAACAGATTAATGTTGGCGTTGTGGGCGGGTCTCTTAATAATCAATGGGCAAGTCAAACGCATTTACCGGTATTAAATGAACATCCCAACTACACGCTTAAAGCGATTGGAACGTCTCATATGGAGAGCGCAAAGAAAAGTGCAGCATTATATAAGGCGTTACCCTTTGACGATCACAAAAAATTAACCAGATCAGAGGATGTTGATTTAGTGGTTGTCAGTGTTAAAGTACCTTTTCATTACGAGATTGTTAAGGAGGCTATCTCCGAAGGGAAGCTAATCTACTGTGAATGGCCATTAGGAAAAAATACGCAAGAAGCTGAAGAGTTGGAAAAACGAGCAAACCAGAAAAAGATACACCATGCTGTTGGACTTCAAGCAAGACAATCTCCTGAAATCAACTATCTAAAGAAGGCATTGGAAAGTAAGGAAATTGGAGAAGTACGCTCATGTACCATGGAGATAGCTACTCATGCTAAAGGTAGGATAACAGATCAAAGAAGTGCCTATCTACTAAAAAGAGAAAACGGAGCCAGTCTACTCACCATAAATGGTGGGCACGCGCTGGATGTTCTTTGTTACCTCTTAGGTGACTTTAAGGAAATTTCAGCAATCACAAACACAAATTATAAAGAAGCATTGATACGAGAAACGGGTAAGAGCGTGATGAAGGATACGGCCGATCAAATCATGATTCATGGAACGTTAAAAAACGGTATATCTGTCTCAGCTCACATTCAGGCAGGCGTATACCCAAAGTTTAAGCTGGAGATTAAAGGGGAAAAGGGTGTTTTTCGATTAACGCAGCCAAATTCAGTAGGTCATGTTCAATTTGGTGGTTTAAAACTAGAAAAGATCTCGCACCAGGACTACTCGGGCTTAGATAGTGTAGTAGAGAAAGCTCACATTGAAGAAGTCAAGGTTTCTCGGGAGAATGGAAAAGGTCCTAAAGAGTATATTGAGAATGCCTATACAGTGTTTGCTCAAGATATTCTTGAGCATAAACGAGAAATTCCAAACTTTAATGATGCGGTTAAACTGCACTATTTGTTAGATAAAGTGCAAGAATCAGCAGATACGGGTAGAAAGATTAAATTATAGTAATAGGAGTGAGTCGTTTGCCTTTCGTAAGAGTGTCTATGATCGAAGGAAAAAATAAGGACTATAAAGGAAAAGTAGCTGAAACCATTTATCGGTCATTGAGGGAAACATTTGATGTTCCGGAAAGAGACAAATTTATTGTGATTCACGAACATAGCAAGGACAATTTCATTTATGATGAAAATTACCTGGGTCTGAAAAAGACGGATGACTTAATAATCATACAAATCTTCGCGAATAACACAAGAACAATGGAACAGAAGCAGAGTCTCTTTCTCTCGATTACGGAGAACTTGTATCAAGAAGTAGGAATCGGAAAAGAAAATCTTTTAATCGGGATCGTGGGAGTTGGGAAGGAAAACTGGTCCTTCGGAAATGGAATGGCACAGTATGTCTAGAAACAGCGGTTGATTTCAAAGTGAATTTTAACTTTTGGTCATTAAAAAGGAGTCTCTTAGTAAAAAAATGACTAAGGAGACTCCTTTTTTATCTTGAAAAAAGGCTTCAGGCCGTTGTTAATTAATCCACTCTATATTTCTTCATAATCAGCACGGCATTATGTCCTCCGAATCCAAATGAATTGGAGAGTCCAATATTGAGTGTCTGCTTGCGAGCAACATTTGGAGTATAATCCAAATCGCATTCAGGATCTGCCTTTTCTTGATTAATGGTTGGAGGAACGATATTTTCTTGAAGACTTTTTATAAGGGCAATGGCTTCTACACCGCCGGTTGCGCCAAACATATGACCGGTCATCGATTTGTTTGCTGTGATCGGGATGTCGTATGCTTTTTTCCCAAACAAATGTTTAATCGCTGAGGTTTCGGATAAATCACCCGGTTTCGTGCTTGTCGCGTGCGCGCTGATCACGTCTATAGCATCAGCCGATATTTTTGCATCCTCAAGCGCTTTTTTCATGGCTAAGCATGCGCCTCTTCCTTCTGGTTCAGGAGCGACCATATTAAAAGCATCTGAACTGGCACCATAGCCAATTACCTCTGCATAGATAGGCGCTTGTCTATTCAGGGCGTGGGTCAGTGATTCCAGAATAATAATTCCTGCACCATCAGCCATGACGAAACCATCTCGATCTTCATCAAAAGGTCTGCTCGCTTTTTCTGGGTGATCATTTCTTGACGACAAAGCAGTTGCATTTTCAAAACCTGCCAATGAAAGTTCTGTAACTGCGGCTTCTGTTCCACCGGCGAACATGACATCCACTTCACCGCTGCGAATGAGTTTAAATGCTTCGCCGATCGATGTATTGCTAATCGCACAGGCGGTTACCGGTGCCATGGAAGGCCCTAATGCCTGCCATTTAATACTTATTTCGGCAGCTGCCATGTTTGCAATCATTGTTGGAACAAGCATCGGACTAACTCTTCGTGGACCACGTTCATGAAGTTTTTTGGCATTATCAAGCAGGGTTTGAATGCCGCCTATTCCCGAACCTACATAAACCCCTAAACGATCTGGTGCTACCTTGTCATTTTCTAGTCCGGCATCCTTCCACGCCTGTTGTGCGGCCGCGAGTGCATAATGGCAAAAGGGATCCAACCTTCGTGCATCCTTTTTTCCAATCCACTCTGCTGCATCGAAATTCCTTACAAGGCCTGCAATTTTTGTTTTAAATGGTTCCGTATCGAATGTATCTATTTTTCGAATACCCGATTTTCCGGCGACTAAATTGTCCCAAAACGTATGGACATCATTCCCAAGTGGTGAAACGATTCCCATTCCTGTAACAACAACTCTTTCCATTATGGTTCCCCCTTATGGCGATGATTGTAATCTGTTAGTTTAGTAATACACCTTGGATGATCCTAGTACAAGTTGTTGTTTATACTGGTATAATGAGTAACAGAGTAACCATAGAGAGGATGGAGCGGATGGGGGAGAAAACAAGACAAGAAGAACTTTCAAGTTTTTTAAAAAGGAAACGTGCTTTAATTTCGCCTCAATCGGTTGGCTTTCCAACGGGATCTAGGCGGAGAACACCCGGACTCAGGAGGGAAGAAGTTGCTCAGTTAGCAAACGTAAGCACAACCTGGTACACCTGGCTTGAACAGGGAAGGGATATTAAAGTTTCTTCGAGTGTACTGGACAGCGTTTCTTCGGCCTTGCAATTGACAGAAGATGAACGGACCTATCTATTCAATCTGGCGCTGGATATGAATGCAAAACTAGTACAGAAAAAAACGGTGCAAACGAAAATTACTTCATCCCTGACGACCATCCTAAAAGCGCTGAACTATTGTCCAGCTGTAGTCACTGACCGTTATTGCCAGATTGTCGGCTGGAATCGTGCGGCTGCCTATGTATTTCTTGATTTTGAAGAAATTCCTATTGAACAACGTAACCTTATTCGTTTACTTTTTACTCGAAAAGAATTAAAAGCGCTCGCTGTGAATTGGGAACACTTCGTCAGAGGATTTTTGGCCATTTTTCGCGTTTATTATGGGCGCTACGTAGAGGATGATTGGTATAAACAGTTTATTGACAACATGAGCCTATTGCATCCGGAGTTTCAACCTTTATGGCAACAGAGTGAAGTCAATACTGCACCGGATGTACTTATTGAATTTCGTCATTCAAAAGCAGGAAAAATGGAATTTAATCTAACTTCACTTGATGTACAGGGAAACGATGATTTGCGACTGAGTATTTATACGCCGGTACCCGGGACCGCTACAGAGAAAAAGTTGAGAGAATTTATGTGTTAGTCCTTCAGAAACTCATTAGTAGTATAGAGGGAAACAATTAAACCATTAACGGTTGTGATTATAGATATAGGTTTCAGTTTTTTTCAAGAGAGTCACTTCGAAATGTAATTTAACAAACAATAAACTACCACGGTAAAAGCAAGTGGTAGTTTGGCAGAAAACGGCATTCTTTCCTCGTGAGTTATTATTTGCATTGATCATCAAACCGTTTAATTAGAGAATCGGATGCTATTTATTTTATGGGCACGCAGATTTCGCAGTAATGATTGGCAACCATCTCTCCGATGTATCTTTCGAAAATTGGCCGATCATCAATCTGATACCCACCGTTTGATAACTCAGAAAAAATTATGCGCCACGCTTTTTGAATGGCCTCCGCTGTGTGTTTCACTTTGAATACGGCATATTTCCCACCGATAAATTCGCCTTCGTTAATGAAATCGTCCATTTGATAATCGTCTGAGATAACGATACCGGCATCGTAGCGGCAGTTTTCAGGTAACGTTGTTTCGGGGCTGTCATGTGAAATGCCAAGAATTATTGATGTATTGTTGATTAGATTTTTGGCCGAAGCCCATTTCTTTAACTGTTGCATCGTTTGAACATTTGCATGACCATATGGACCAACTTGTCGCACGTATGCGATACGGTATTTTGGAAGCATTTCGATTTTGATCTCCATTTTTTCTCTTCCCTTCCTGTTTTCGTTTTTCCTACATTCCGAATGCTAACATGATGTGAACTACATCGGCACTAAAGTACCGAGCTTCTGGGAACATTGCATACTTGCTTTTTTGTCCGAAGACGCAAAAGTAGAGGTGACAACTCTTTTACCAAGGCTTGTCCCAAGCCAATTGTTAAGATGTTTTTCGCAGCATTGACGTCGCGATCGTGATGATGATGGCAAGATGGACACGTCCATTCACGGACGTCCAAAGGGTGTTTTCCATCATCATGCCCGCAGTGGGAACAGATCTGCGATGTTTTGTAGGGGTTAACAACGATGAGCTGTTTTCCATACCACTCGCATTTATAGCTGAGCATTCGGCGTAGTTCTCGCCACGCTTGATTGGCGATTGCCCGTGCCAGTTTATGGTTGTGCAACAGGTTCTTTGTTTTTAAATCTTCAATGGCGATCACATCATACTGTTTGACCAGCTTCGTTGTCAGTTGATGCAGATAATTGTTACGTTGATTGGCAATCTTTTCGTTATATTTTGCCACCATTACCTTGGCTTTTCGGTAATTAACAAAATCAGAAAGAACTCTTGGATTCAACACTTTATTGTGTTTGTCCCATGCAATTTCTTTTTGAGCGATTAATCTGCGTCGCGCTAATCGTTTTTCCCAATAATGCTTTCTTTGGGCAAGTCGTTTATCAAATCGAATGGTCGGAACTTTTGTGCCATCCGAATAAACGAGCAGATCCTGGACGCCCATGTCTAAACCAATTTGCTGATTTGTTTTCTCAAATGCTTGGTTTTCGCATTCGACCAACAAAACCGCATAGTATTTTCCGGTAAACGATTGTTTTATCGTTACGGATTTAATTTTATCTGGAATCGGGCGTCCGGATTTAAAACGCAGGATGCCTAATTTAGGCAACTTGATGTACTTTGCC
Organism: Sporolactobacillus laevolacticus DSM 442; assembly: GCF_000497245.1. GTDB lineage: Bacteria > Bacillota > Bacilli > Bacillales > Sporolactobacillaceae > Sporolactobacillus > Sporolactobacillus laevolacticus. Next base: position 71,584 of record NZ_AWTC01000012.1, on the reverse strand, counting down.
CCCACTTGTTTGATGTTCTTATTGACACATTTTGACTGATAAGACTGTTTTAAAAACTTCTTTGACTTAAACTTAGGAAATCCTTTGTGTTCGTTAAAGAACTTTTTATAGGCTTCAATTAAGTCATGATTGGTCGCCTGAAGACTGGTGCTTTCTGCATCCTTTAGCCAAAGGTATTCCCTTTTAAGTGCAGGTAAAAGAGTGTTTAACGCATAAGCATTTAAAAAGGGCGCTTTTGGATTGTTTTTATACCGTTCAATCAACATATTGAGCATTTGATTCCAGACAAAGCGGTTGTAGCCAAAGTTCATTTTAATTTTGATCTTTTGCGCTTTATTTGGATAGATCCGTACTTTTAGTCCTTTTAAAGGCATGATCTCACCTCTTTTCACTATTGATTATAGCACGTATGTTCGCTGCTTTGTTCCTTTAGACAAGGAGTAAGAGAACGGACACCGAAGCCGTTGATTCATCTCGGCAATAAATAACCAAGTTTTCTCAACTGATGTCCTATATAAAAATTTTTCGTTTGAATTTTTAAAAAATAATGGGCCGCATGACGAGACGTCAGCATCTCTGGGGAATACTTGTCTGGAAAATGACAGTTTTGTGTTTTCTGTATAAATAGTGTTGTGGGGCTTCAAAAAAGATCTATAATTGCTTTAATCTCAAAGGAAGTGAGCAAATGAAGCCGAGTAAGAGCGCTTTGAAAGCTATAGAGGCTAAGAAGAAACATTGAAACATTGTGATCCTAACGAGCATAAATCATTAATCGACTTGTTAACTGAATATAAGCATGAATTAAGTACTCAAGTGAATGATGTGCCTTTATTAAATAGTTTAATAAATAAAATTTCTTGGTGTATTTTAGAAAACGATTTGAAAGCACCTAAGGAAGTTACTGAGTTAGTCAGAACGCTAAATGTATTATTATATAAAGACCCAACTGTATTTTTGATAAACACAATACTTTAAAGTTGTGATATGGTCGCGATACGAAAAGTTGAAAGGGACACCATTTGCTTGCGCATTAGGGGTTCCTTTTTTTTACCGACTGCCCTAGGAACGCAATCGGCTAAGCGTCTTTTTCTTGACGAAGATAACCAAGGGCAGCCGGGGAAGCCTCGAAAGGATTTCGTGTTGTGAAGTATATTTTTGGATGAATTGAAAGCAAAAGTGTTCATTTTATTTTTACTTGAGGATTACATTAATTAAGAGAGAATTGAACTTCCAAAATAAGTTTGGAAGTTCAGTTCTTTTATTGTACTCAAGGACAATAAAGTTGCTTTAGACACAGCTATTGAAAGGTCATGGAACGATGCCAAGTTGAAAAATATAATTAGAACTGGAATCATTACAGTGGATGCATAGGCAGGATTATATTGGGAATCAATGTTTTGATAATAAAAAGGACACCAAGAAAAGGCGTCCTTTGAAATGTCCAAAAGCAATGGGAATGATTCAGCTTATTTTGCAGCCCAAGCTTCAATTTCCACTTTGATTTCGGGTCTGGCTAAAGCTGAAACGTAAGCCAAGGTTGTAGCCGGTGGCGTTTGATTAGCGAATTTACTCCATTCTTCTAAATAGCGTTCTCGATCCATTTTTTCAGTAAACCAAAAGTTGACTTTGAAGACATTCTTTAAATCAACGCCTTCACTCTCAAGAATGGATTTGATATTTTCTAAGGCATTTCCAAACTGTGTTTCAATATCTGTGGGCAATTGCCCGTTTTTATCGTTCCCAATTTGACCGGATAGAACAACCAGTTCTGCATCTTTTGGGATTACAGTTACGTGAGAATATTGAGCAACCGGAGGCGCAACGTTGGTAGGATTTGATTTTCGTATTTCCAATTCTGATGCTCCCTTACTAATTTGTTATTTAACCATACACATATTGTAAAATTTCAACAAGTGTTTTAGATTGAGTATCTGCGGAATATAAAAGGTCTTGAAACTATAACCAAGTCCTGTATACTCTTGATGCAAAACAAGGGTCCCACCTAAATAATATGAGATAAGTAGTCAATTTTTCCTCGTTCAGGAGACCGTGGAACAAGCAGACTTGAGTATTGGAGATGAACGTAATGAAAAAAGAGTTGGAAAAAGCAGTTGACTTAAGAAATAGTGGAAACCACAAAGAATCTAACCAATTACTTCTAAAACTTGTTCGAGATTTTCCTGAAGATGCCTCAATTAACTATCAATGCGCTTGGAGTTATGATTTATTAGGTGAGGAATCGAAAGCTGTTCCTTATTATGAAAAAGCTATACGCCTAGGGCTGCCCCCAGGCGAGTTAGAAGGAGCCTTGCTTGGGTTAGGGAGCACATATCGAACATTAGGGGCGTATGAAAAGTCAAAGAAAACATTTTTAAAGGGAATTGAAGCATTTCCAAACAGTAGAGCACTTAAAGTCTTTTATTCGATGACCTTATATAATTTGAACGAACATCGTAAAGCAATGGAGTTACTCCTAAAATGTTTGGCAGAAACCACATCAGACAATGAATTACTAAATTATAAACGAGCAATCCATTTCTATTCGGATAAATTAGATGAAGTTTGGGATTAGACAGTGAAAAAGTGTTCTATAGGAAACAAGGGGTACAATGCATAAATCGCCAAAATCTGCAGCACAAAAACTTATCTTTAAACGTAGTGGTCATTTTCGTTCTTCTTAGTGTAGGTGCGCATGTTACGAACTCCGATACCGATTAAGAACAGATGAGTTTGTGATACAAACGGGGCAAGGACAATCCAAATGAAAAAGGATATTAAGGGATGCTGAAGACGAATACCTGACCATGAATCATGCTGAATGAATGGTATACTAGCTGTAGTTATTTGCTGAGGAGTTTTGTCGATGAAAAACAATCAATTTGCACGGATTAATACCGATCACCAGACCGTGGTCGAAGAATTACAACAGATTCATTTTTTAGATGATGAAATCAGAGTTGCGCTAACGCCTGCTGCTGTCTATCATTTGCTGCTCAAAAAGGCGTTCTTGAAGGTTAGAGGAGGTCATGACTATGATGTCAAACTGAAAAACTATCTAGCGACCCCTGAAATTGATCTTAAAGATTACTTTGATGCCAGCAAGCCGATCACGGCGGAGGTATTCTATTTAATCGCTCTGCAACTCTTCGGTTTTTTAGCGGATGTTGACTATGAGATTACTGATCCACTGGCTGCGATGAAAAAGATGCAGCTGCCGATGATTGAAGCTGAAGGCGCATGGAACAAAGATCAGGTATTAGATGCTTGGTATCTGCTGCTCACATCCCATACGAAGAATGGACAGACGTTCCTTGATCAACTGACCAATCAAGGATATTGTGCTCCATTTTATGATTTGTCGGTAGAACAGAAGCCGCTTTTCTTTAATGGCAAAGCCCAAGCTGTGTTTGACACGTCCAAACTGATTCGCGAGGTTGTTTACGTGGAGTCTTCCGTTGATTCGGATCATGATGGTAAGCGAGATTTACTAAAAGTTGAATTTATTCGTCCGGCGGAAACGGAAAACGGACTCAAGGTACCGGCACTTTTTACAGCTAGCCCGTATAACCAAGACACCAATGATGAAGCCGGTGCCAAAGCCATGCATAAGGTCAATGTGCTGCTGGCCGAAAAGCAGCCGAATGATCTTAGCTATGAGGACATTGCCTACCAAGATGAGGAAATGGTGCTGCCGGAGCCGCGGCCGGTTGCCGGAGAAACAAAATACGCTACTGAGACGTTCAGTCGCGAATTTTCCTATACATTGAATGATTATTTCTTGGCGCGCGGTTTTGCGGCGGTATACTCCGCCGGCATTGGCACGTTAGATTCGGATGGTATTCAAACCTGTGGGGATCCGCAACAGACCGAAGCAACCATCGACATTATTGAATGGCTGAACGGCAAACGACGTGCGTTCACTAATCGCACGGATCACATAGCGATTACGGCTTGGTGGTGCACGGGTAACGTCGCGATGACCGGACGTTCTTATCTCGGGACCTTGGCAACAGCTGCTGCTACAACTGGGGTTGAAGGATTAAAGACGATCATTTCTGAAGCTGCCATTTCATCCTGGTACAATTATTATCGCGAAGGTGGCTTGATGGTTGCACCTGACGGATTCCCTGGTGAAGACGCAGACGTGCTGGCAATTGAGACACTGAGCCGAATGAAGGCGGCTGCCGATTATCATTTGCGCATCAAAGAATTTTTTACTGAGCAGATGAAACAGATGGTGCGCGATATGGACCGTGAATCAGGTAGCTACAACACCTTTTGGGATGCACGCAACTATCTCAAAAAGGTGAAGAACATTAAATGCGACGTGCTCATGGTTCATGGACTGAACGATTGGAACGTAAAACCGGGCCAAGTGGAACAGCTGTGGCAGGCATTGCGTGAGGTTCCGGTAACAAAAAAGATCATCCTGCACCAGGGGCAGCACATCTACATTAATGCGTTTCGCTCCATTGATTATACGGATATGATCAACCTCTGGATTAGCCATGAACTCTATGGTATCGAAAACGGAGCAAAGGAACTTCTGCCTAACGTGATCGTTCAGGACAACGTGACCCCGGAAACATGGAACGCTTATCAAGATTGGTCTGAGCCGAATACACCGAAGGAAACCTATCACTTTGCTGTCGAGAAACTAGTTTCAACTCCGGTCGGCCATGAAGTGCTGTCCATTAAAGATAGCCTTCCGGAGGACATCTTTAACCGTTACGCTGATCATATTGATCAATGGGAACAGGACATTCTGGCGGAGCGGAAAAATGATTTGAGTGAAAACCGCCTGTTGTTCAAGACCGAGCCGATTGAAGCGGACAAGATTATCGATGGCCGGGTGCGTATTCACGTAAAAGCAGCCTCAAATCAATCATTGGGGATGCTGAGTTTTCAGCTTGTTGATTATGGCGAAGCAAAGCGATTTAATGCAACGCCAACCCCAATTGGCATGAATGGAATTGATCAAGGGTACCGTTGGCGCGAAGATCGGCTGAATGAATTTACTCCGGCCAAGTTCGCCACACCATTCAAAATGATCACGAAAGGCCATATCAATTTACAAAACCGGGAAAATCCTTGGAAAGTTGATGAATTAAAGCCTGACCAGTTCTACGAGATCGACATTGATTTGCAGCCTACCTTCCACCGATTGGCTGCCGGGCATCAACTAGGACTTGTTATTTATGCGACCGATTTCGGAATGACCGTTCGCGGCAATCAAGATTTGCGTTATTCAATTGACTTAAGCAGTTGTCATTTAGATGTGCCGTTTAGGTAACTTTTTGTTGTTATTGTTATGGAAAAATAACACTTTGAGAAGAGGCCAAGATCATGGATGTAAATATCCTGCTCTTTCCAGATTTTGAAACGCTGGACGCTTTTGGACCGGTAGAAGTACTGGGGCAGATCAGCGAATATACTCTGCGCTATGTGTCTATGGACGGTGGGACGATAACGAGCAGACAGAAGACGCCAATAATGACTGAGCCGATTCACCACACAGATGTAACAGGTATTCTTCTGATTCCGGGTGGACAGGGGACGCGCCCTCTGGTTAATAATGATGATTTTATTAGGAAGCTGGGGGATGCAGCCAACCTATCTACCTACTGTCTGACGGTTTGTACCGGTTCGGCTCTATTAGCGCGAACATCACTTCTGAATGGACGAAAAGCAACGTCAAATAAATTAGCTTTTGAATGGGTAAAAAGTGTGAATCCCTCGGTACAGTGGATGGAACACGCGCGATGGGTCAACGATGGGAAATACTATACATCATCCGGGGTCTCTGCAGGCATTGATATGACTTTAGGTTTTATTGCCGATCAGTTTGGTGAGGCACAAGCGCGAGAAATTGCGCATCATATTGAGTATGTCTGGAATAGCGACAAAACCAATGACCCTTTTTCAATATGTTAACCAAATGCTAACCTGTTGAAAAAATCGCTATCGGAGGAACACGGGCTTGCCGTCTGCCATGTCGTTGCTACTTTACAAGTGACTGTGCTTTGATTTAAACTAAGAATAATCAAATGAACGGAAGGGTGAACCAAAGGCCGATGAAAAACTAATCCTATTTTCGAAATCCGGTAACTGAAAGATGTTTGTGAGCAGCGGATTTTTTCTGCACATATGTCTTCAGATCGGAGTTTTCAGGATAGGATTGGTTATCTGCGGCCGGCCGAAAAGATCGGGTTTCTTTTTGGTATTCGCCTATATATGCCTCCTATTCTGAGTCCAGATAGGGGGCATTTTTATACAAATAGGATTGTATAAAAATTAGCGGAAGCTAGTATAAGAAAATCTAAGGCTTAGCCTGCGTCAAAGCATTGGCTTCGCCAAGTTTTTCTTTATGTCCCCAGAAAATGATAAACGGGGATGATTCGATGATCTTGTTAGAAGCGCTTCATATAAAGCATTATGTAAAGGATCGTTTATTACTTGATGTAGATCAGCTACACATTCTTCAAAAGGATCGTATTGGATTGGTTGGCCGGAATGGATGCGGGAAAACAACGCTTCTGAATATTTTTGCTGAAAAGATCGTTCCGGAAGAAGGAACGGTGATTCAACGTACTCAATGTACCCTGTTGCCACAGCTAAAGCGAACCGATACAACGAAAAGCGGCGGAGAAGTGACTCAGGAATACATCCAAAAAGCACTTATGAGCCATCCGGAGTTGTTGCTTGCTGATGAACCAACGACCAATTTGGATACGGATCATATTGAATGGTTGGAGAAGAAGCTCAGTGAATGGCAAGGGGCGTTTGTTATTGTGTCGCACGACCGGGCCTTTCTGGATGCACTTTGTACAACGATATGGGAAATCAATGAAGGCAAGCTCAAGGTATACACAGGCAATTACAGCGATTATGCCAGACAAAAGGAAATAGAGCGTACAGAGCAACAGTCAGCTTATGAAAGCTATGAAAAGAAGAAACGGCAGCTGGAAGAAGCATTAAAACTAAAAGAGAGGAAAGCTCAGCGGGCAACAAAGAAACCGAAAAACTTGAGCGGCTCTGAAGCACGAATTACAGGAGCCAAACCCTACTTTGCCAAGAAACAAAAAAAGCTTCAGCAAACGGCCAATGCCATTGAAACACGATTAGAAAAGCTGGAAAAAGTTGAAAATGTGAAAGAGCTTCAGCCGCTTAAGATGAACCTTCCAAATGCAGAAACGTTTAAAAATCGAATCATTCTTCGTGTCGAAGATGTATCGGCGCGGTTCGGTAAACGTGAGCTCTGGCACAACACCAGTTTCTTTATCCGCGGCGGGGACAAATTGGCAATTGTCGGACCCAATGGAAGCGGGAAAACGACACTCGTTAAAAAAATCATGAATCAAGATCGCGGAGTTTCGTACTCACCGTCGATGAAACTTGGCTACTTTAATCAGAACCTAACGATCCTTGATGAAGAAAAGTCGATTATTGATAACGTCCGTGCGACCTCAAAGCAAGAGGAATCGCTGATCCGCACGGTGCTCGCCCGGATGCATTTTTTTGGTGAAGATGTGTATAAGCCGGTCGGTGTTCTGAGCGGCGGCGAGCGGGTCAAAGTCGCACTCACTAAAGTGTTTTTGAGCGACATGAACACATTGATTCTGGATGAACCGACGAATTATCTGGATATGGAAGCCGTCGCTGCATTAGAGTCGCTGCTTAAGGACTATGAAGGAAGCGTCATTTTTGTTTCCCATGATCGCCGGTTCATCGAAAACATCGCAACACGGATCCTGGAAATCCGCAGTCAGACGATTCACGTATTTGAAGGAACCTATCGACAATGGAAAAACGATAAACCGAAAAAAGTGCGCGATGACGATAAGGAAAAGCGATTGGTCCTCGAAACAAAAATAACGGAGGTACTCAGCAGGTTGAGTATTGAGCCTTCTCCAGAACTAGAGGAAGAATTTCAGCGGCTATTAAAAGAAAAAAGAGAAATGGGGAAACCGCATCAAAGATGAGTCGTTGATGCGGTGCTAAGTACCTGAATCTGTACTGAGAAAATCAAGTTAACGAATGGTTTCTGTTTAGGACGAGGCTGTCCCAAAAAGTAGTCTCCACAAAAAACTCGAGAGGGAATAAAATCCTCTCGAGTTTTTTTTCGAGAAAGCCATCTACCAGTTTCTGCCAAATGCAAGATTTTATTCTGCCTGAAAGGATCTGCTTCGCAGCACCAAATGGCTGTGCGTGTGTGCGGTTGCAGTGTGAATACGTTTTTTTCTGCACTTTTAAGACCTCAAGCAGATTGCAACAGGGTGAATGAACAGCGGAAGAAATCAATTGACAGCTAAAAAGCATACTATTAATATAGGATATACCACATTAATTTGATAAGTTGGTAATCATGAAAGTCAATTTAAATAATGTCCATATGTTGTATACAAGCCATGTATAGTGTTGGATAATTATGGAATATTTGACTAAATCTGATTTTTCAGATAACATACCATTAAGAGTTAAAGGAAATGGTTCATTTTGACCTAATGGATTGCAGGTATACACAATCTGAATCACAGGACCGAGTTTTCTTCTTTATCAAAATGGAGGTTAGAAAGACTATGACGAAATCATTGTATGCCATTGGCGGCGGCCAAATGGTTGAGGCAATCATTCGTGCATCGCTAAAAAATCAGGCGACTTCTCCTGAGACGACGCATGTGGTCGATATCAGTCCGGATCGGGTGCGCTATTTAGCAGATACTTATCACATTTCAACCAGCCGGGAATTTCAAACTCAAGCATTAAAGGATTCTGATTTAATTCTGCTCGGTGTTCGCCCACAAGATGACTGGGCAGGCATTTCCAAGCAGATTGGTGCAAGCGGCCAAAAGAAAACAATTATCTCTATTGTTGCTGGTGTCACGATTGAACAATTGACGGACGCAATCGGAGATGAGGATTATCCAGTTGTACGTATTATTCCGAATACACTCACGGATACGGGATTCGGAGTTTCCGGCGTAGCTTTGAATGCGTCGGCGAGGCAAGAGGATGTGGATGAATTTCTGAAGAGCTTCGGGAAAGTCGATTACATTCCTGAAAAACAAATTGATATTTACACAGGTTACGCAATAGCGGGACCAAATTATATTTACAACTTTTATCTTGCCTTAACAAACGCCGGTGTTCTTGGCGGCTTATCGAGAAAACAAGCAAACGAAATAGCACTTGAGAATTTGCAGGGCGCGGCGAAAATGCTGGAGATCACAGGCAAACATCCTTATGAGTTGTTGGATATCAACAATTCAGCAGGTGGGGTTGGCATTGCTGCTCAGCATGAGTTGGATGCTAGTGATTTTGCGGCAGGCGTCCAGAATGCGGTGTTGGCAGCGATCAAACGGACGACAGAATTGGGAAAGGAGAGCTAAAGAATGGCCGTTTTAAATTGGGATCACACAATGATCAATGTTCAAAATGTTGATGAGGCTGCGAAGTTCTTCGGCGATCATGGAATTGTCTTTGCACGCGGTGGCCGTCATGAAAAATGGGGTACCGAAAATGCCTTAGGGTATTTTGGCTTGAATTATATCGAATTGATTTCTGTGTATGATAAAGTACGAGCAAAGCAGTTTTCCCGCTCAGACGCTTCCGCAGTTTATGATGCGGTTAAAGATTATCAACAAAAAGTTCAGCGAATCAACACGATCGCGATCCGTACTACGGATATTGAAGCGGTTCACAAGCGTCTGAAGGATGCCGGGATCAATGTTGGTGAAATCGAAGAGGGTCAGCGCTTGGACGAACAAGGCCACCTGATCACATGGTTGATTTTCTTTATCGATGACACCATTGACGGATTGCCGTATCCGTTTTTCATTCAATGGCAGGGCAGCGATAAAGATCGTGAACAAAAACTCACGGAGCAAGGCTTGATCGTGCAGCATGCTGCCGGAGATTTAGTGGCGAGACAAGCTGTTTTCAGTGTTCCTGATCCGGAAAAAGTTGCCGGAATCTGGAGTGGATTATTGGAAAGCAAAACTGAGAATACAGATTCCGAATACCATGTTCAATTGGGCGATCGGCAATTGACTTTTAAACAGGGCCCGGAAAACCACATTGTTCAACTGAATTTTGACGGCGCTGGTGATCAGTTAAAACAACAAACATTAGCACTTGATAACATAAAATTTTCATTTAAATGAGGAGGATTCACAACATGAGGAAATTGGACAAGATTATTATTGGGGTTATAGCAGCAGTTGTCATTGTATTTGCCGGAGTTTATTTTCTCGGCAATCAGGGTTCGGATAAAACAAAGTCTTCCAGCAAAGCCAGCTCGGATCAGCCAAAGGTGATTAAAGTCGCATATGCGACCACGAACTTCCCGATTACTTATCAAAATGACAAGAAGCAAGGCGACGGTTATGATGTGCAGATCTTACGTGAAGTTGATAAATTATTGCCGCAGTACAAGTTCGAATATGTAGGTACCAGTGACGATGACGTTTTGATTGGTGTAAAAAGTGGCAAGTACCAAGTCGGCGTTAAGAATGTATTCTACACCGCGGATCGTGCCAAGACATACCTTTATCCTAAGAACTATTTAGGTGTGAGTGACTCTGGATTTGTTGTCAGAACAAAAGATAAAGATAAATTCGGCGGTTTAGCTAAATTGGCAAATAATAAAGGTAAATTGGTTCCCATCGCTCCGCAAAACGGACAATACGCAGTGATCGCTGACTATAACAAGAATCACAACCCTAAGATCGATCTAGGCAGTGCCGACACATTCGTCGTTTCTGATGCTCTGAAATGGGTCAATGAAGGCCGTTACGATGCTTACTTCGCGATCCGTCCAATGTTTGAAGCAAACGTTGAAAAGAAGAACGGTGCGAATGCTGATCTGAAAGGTAAGTTAACCTATGTTACGTTAGGCGGAATCAAGACGTACCCACTGTTTAACAAGGACCAGAAAGAATTAGCAGCAGCTTATGACAAGGCCATTAAGAAGGTTATTGATTCTGGTAAGGCAGCACAACTCTCAGAAAAATACTTCGGTCAGGATAACTTTAAGTTGTTGAACAAGCCGTTTGAATAATTCGAGTAAATAATAGATGAGGTTGTGTAAATGGAGAATATTAAATTAATCATTAATTTTTTAGGCCAACTATTACCAGCCATTAACATTACCTTGATTGTATCTGTATCATCGATCGTTTTGGGAAGTCTGCTAGGCCTAGGACTCGCGGCGGCCAAGCAAAGTCAATCGATCATTTTACGTGTGCTTTCCAGCATCTATGTGAGTGTTATTCGGGCAACGCCGTCAATCATCATGATTTTCGTTGTGTATTACGGAATGCCGCTCTTATTTAGCGGATGGCTTCATATAAACATTGAGGGCTGGAACCGCATGTACTTTGTCATTATTGCGCTGACACTGCTGTTTTCAGCACCTGTTTCAGAAATTATGCGGTCAGCCTATGAGTCGATTTCCAAGGGGCAGATGGAGGCGGGTCTGATGGTCGGCATGACGCCGTTCCAGACTTTTTATCGGATTCTGTTACCGCAGGCTTTCGTTGTCGCACTGCCCAATTTTGCGAATTCAGCTATTAACCTTTTGAAAGAAGGCGCGCTGACATTCACGATCGGGGTTGTCGACATGGTGGCCAAGGCTCAGATGATTGTAGCCAATAACTCTGGCGGCTATGCTTGGCAGACCTACTGTGCCTTAGCCTTAATCTACTGGGTGATCTCGCTGGCGATTGACAAAGGCGTGACCTTGGTTGAGAAATCCTATCAGGCAAAAAGAAAAACGATTGCCGCTTAAGGGGAGCATCTTAAATGTCATTAAATACAGATTTTATGGTTAAAGTTGCCCAAACGGCCATACAGGGTGTCCCCGTCACGCTGCAGATTGTTCTCGTTGCATTATTGATTTCATTGCCGGTCGGCTGCTTGTTTGCCTTAATCAGAATATATCGGGTCAAGGGTCTGGAACAAATCGTAAAGCTTTATGTGTCCTTTGTGAGAGGTACACCGATCATTGCGCAGATTCTGATTGTCTACAGTGCATTTCCAAGCCTGTTGAACATGATCATCGGCAAGGCTGCATTCAGCATAAATCCGATTTATTACGCGTACATCGTCTTCACATTGAACAGTATTGCAACCTTGACGGAAGTTTTTCGTTCAGCTCTGCAAACGGTTGATAAGGGTCAGATGGAAGCGGGTTTGATGGTCGGCATGCAGCCTCGCCAGACCTTTTGGCGGATCATTTTGCCTCAGGCGTTAATTTCAGCGCTGCCGAATATTACGAATGCAACCTTATACCTGATTAAGAATTCGTCGTTAGCGTTCATCATGTCGGTTAAGGATATTACAGCGATTGCTAAGACGGAAGCGGCCTTCAACTACAATTTTCTGGAAGCCTATTTGGTTGTTTGGATTTACTATCTGATCATCTGTTATAGTGCGGAAGTGATCTTCTATCTGCTCGAACGCTACTTCAGCAAATTCCGAAGATCAACGAAGAAAACAAACCTCTTCAACTGGCGTCCATTGAGTATCAAGCAGCCTGAAGTGAGGGCGGAAGCAGATTTAACAGAAAGTGAGAGGACCAATCATGCTCAAAATAGAGGGCTTAAAAAAAGGCTATGACGGTAATGAAATTCTAAAGGGCATCAGTTTGGATGTGAACAAGGGGGACGTGATTTCGATTATCGGACCCAGTGGTTCCGGGAAGACGACGCTTTTGCGAAACATAACCACTCTTGAGCAGGCAGACGGCGGGCACATCCAATTTGCCGGAGTCGATAATGACTTTCAAAAATTGAACAGCAAAGACATCCAGACCATTCGTCGCAATGTCGGATTTGTTTTCCAGAATTATAACCTTTTTAATAACAAAACAGCGTTGCAGAACATCACCGAAGGGCTGATCGTTGCCCGAAAGGTGAAAAAAAGAGAGGCTGAGAAAATTGCTCTGGAGGCACTGGAACGGGTCGGTCTGTCGGATCGCCGGAATCACTACCCGTCACAGCTTTCCGGCGGACAGCAGCAGCGGGTCGGAATTGCCAGGGCAGTTGCGTTGAATCCCCAGGTTATTTTCTTTGACGAGCCTACTTCAGCTTTGGATCCGGAATTGGTCGGGGAAGTGCTTAAAGTCATGCGGAATCTTGCTGATGAGGGGACGACGATGGTTGTCGTCACGCACCAGATGAATTTTGCACGTAATGTTTCAAATAAAGTGATCTTTATGGCTGACGGCTACATTGTCGAGCAAGGATCACCTGAGGATATTTTTGAACACCCTTCAGAAAAAAGAACTCAAGAATTCCTGACAGACATCTTAGCGAATGTCTAAAGAATAAACATAAAATCGTGGCAAAATTGCCTGCTTTGAGTGTTTCTTAAAAAGATTTCAAGAATTCGACGAGGTTTAAACCATTTTAGAAGGAGACACAGGCAGGTGGCAAATGAAGAAAAACATGTGATTGTTACTGGTGCAAGCAGCGGTATTGGTCAAGCAACTGCGATTGAACTGGCACAGCGAGGATACACTATTCATTTAATCGGTCGGAATGCAGAACGGCTGGCTGAAGTCCAGTCAAAGACGACGATTAACGGCGTTCATAGCCATATCTATCAACTGGAGTTGACCGATAAGGAAGCCGTTAAACAAACGTTTGATGATATTTATTTGAAAACCGGTCGAATTGACGGGTTAGTGAATTCGGCAGGCTTTTTCTATACAACAGACGTCTTAGATTATGATGATAAATCCTGGAAAGAAATCATGGATGTAAATTTCTTCGGCACCTTGTACCCAAGTCTAGCATTGCTGCCAAAGCTGGTTGATCAGGGCTTTGGAAGTATCGTGAACGTTACTTCTGTCGATGCTTTTGACGGAATCTTGGATTACGATGCTTATGCAGCTTCAAAAGGTGCGGTGACCAGTCTAACCAAAACACTGGCACTGGAGGGCGCTTCGAAAAATGTTCGCGTTAATGCGGTCGTTCCTGGAATTACTGATACTGAAATGACACATGAACGGATTCAGGAGAACATTGAAAAGTACCGCAAAAAGGTGCCGATGCAGCGTCCTGCCCAAGCTTCTGAAGTAGCTAAGCCGATTGCATTTCTGATTTCTGACGATGCCAGCTATATCACTGGTCAAAGTCTTCACGTCAATGGCGGCTGGCGTTTGGCATAATGATAAAAAATTGATAATTACGGGTGACTAAAGTGGCAGAAAACAAACATCAGATTTTCTTAGATACATTGGATAACAAACCCACTGATCGGATACTGTCCGGTTTCTGGCATCACTATCTGTCAAACGAGCAGCAGCAAGTGCTTGGATATCGTGATTCAGCTGTGATCGACAAGGTGGTTAAGTTGCAGCAGAATTTTTATGATCGCTACCACCCTGATTTCACAAAGATTATGAGTGACGGCTTCTTTTTGCATCCAAGTGTGATCGATAATGAGTTTGAGACACCGGAAGACCTGAAAAAAATTCAGCACATTGAACATGACGATCCTTGGATCACACGCCAAGTCGATGCGATTAAGGCAATTGTCGATCATTATGACGGGGAGATCGGCAGCTTCTACAATTTTTTTTCGCCGTGGTATCAGCTGCGTCTGCGATTCGAAATTATTGAACATGATCCCGAAAAAATTTATCGTTTATTCAAAGAGAATCCTCAGGCAATTGCCAATGCTTTTGATGTTCTTGCCGATGATCTGATTGTATTGAGCACCAAATTGATTAAGGATTCGGGGATTGACGGCATCTATTTGTGTGTGCAGCAACCCCAGGATTCGGTCATTAGTACAAAGCAGTGGCAGCACTATGTTCAACCAAGCGAAGTTAAATTGTTGCGGGCTGTTCAAAATGTTCATGATTACAATATGATCCACATCTGCGGCTTTGAAGGCAAACGCAATCGACTGGGCGATTACAAGGACTATCCGGTGAAAGCTTTTCACTGGGCTTCCTATGTTGAAAACGTCTCTCTGAAAGAAGGAAAGAAGCTTTTCAGCGACCGCGCAGTGATGGGTGGATTTGAAAACACGGAAAATGGTGTCTTTTACAAGGGCACAAGAGAAGATGTTCAGACTGAAACAAAGCGTCTGCTCAAAGAAAATGGCCGCAAAGGTATTCTCCTTAGCGCCGATTGTAGTATTCCTTTTGATACGGATGATTCACGTGCTGTGTGGATCTCAGAAGCTGCGAACGATTAACGTCAAGTTGTACGGAAAAGTGAAAATGTGTGGCAGAAAAAAGCCGATCATTGGCTCCTGGAAGGAGTAATGATCGGCTTTAATAGTTAGGTTTAAATTGCAGACTTCCTAAGCAGCTTGGGTAAGGTAAACTAGTTATTCCTTTTCGTTCTTTTCTTTAGTAGAGGTTTCTGCATCCTCTGTATTGACTAATGCTTTGATCTCCGGAACATCAGGCCGGGTGTGACCATACAGATTGATGTAGATTTCTTCAATTTCTTCTCCTGTGAGATCGCCGCGTGTCAATAATTCTCTGGAAATGGCATGAACAAATTCGGTGTGCTCTTCGATTAATGTCTTTACTTGGCTCATTTGATCCTTTAACAACGTATTGATTTTTGGTCTGAGCTGCTTGAGTGCGTCAGGTCGTGAACCTGTCGAAAGAAAGCTGAACAGTTCGTCCCCCATCCCAACTGCGCCGATGTAAGCACCGGCCAGTTCAGTTGCTTGCTGCAAGTCGGAGGTGACGCCGTTTAATTTTTTTCCTAAAAAGAGTTCTTCGGAAGCACGTGAGGCCAGGCATACTTGAATTTCTGCCAGCATTTCGCTGTCACTTTGGTTATAGCGCTCATGGGTTGGTTTCGTTGCGGCCAGACCGAGCGCGCTGCCTCGGCGGATAATGGTTACCTTCCAGACACGTTCATGAGGCTTCAGTAAATATTGAGCAACAGCGTGACCCGCTTCATGATAGGCAACATTTCGTTTCTCATCGGCATTCATTGAGCGAAGAGGCTGCTTAAGCCCCCATTCATAGGTTTCCATGGCAGCTCTGAAATCTTCATAGTTTGCGTTTTTCGCCTTGCGTTCGTGTGCAATGACAATCGCTTCGTTAACAATATGCTTAATTTGCGCCGGACTGTAGCTAATCGTGTCTAGAGCAGCCTTTTGCGGCGTTAAAGTTTCATCGTGGTTCACTTTCTTAAGATAATAGTCGAACACATCCACCCGGCCATCATAATCTGGTGGATAAACCCACAGTTTCCGATCAAAGCGACCTGGGCGAAGCAGGGCAGGGTCAAGCACATCAGGCAAGTTCGTTGCGCCGATGGTCAGGACTGCACGAGGCTCTGCTTTTTTATGTCTCAGCCCAAGCCCACGTAGGAGTTTAGCAAAACGTGAATGATCGATATTCGGCGGATCCATTTGCAGAAGCAGTTCATTAAGCAGCCCGGAGCCTCCCATGCCCATCAGTCCGCCGAGACCGCCGCCACCCATATTCGCTTGCCGTGACATGCCGATTGCGTCAATTTCATCGATGAAAATAATGCAGGCACCATACGGTTTTGCGAGTTTCCGAGCTTTTCTGTAAAGGCTCATGACTTTTAAGTTGCCGACACCGAAGAACATATTTTGAAAGCTTGGGGCTGAAGCATAGGCGAAGGGAACCTGGGCTTCGTTGGCGATTACTTGGGCGAGATAAGATTTACCAGTTCCCGGAGGCCCGCAAAGCAGCATGCCTCGTATCGCTTGTCCCCCCATTTTCTTAAAGCCTTTAACGCCTTTAAGCAAAGTGACAATACGTTTGGCATTTTCAACAATTTCTGGGTTGCCCCGATAATCATCCCAGCTCGATCCGGTTTCGCCAGGCATGATCCAGTAGGTCCGGCCCCTAGCAAGGAACCAGAAGAGCGCGACAAATTGAATGATCATCACGAGAATTGCGAAAAACAATTGAAACAGAAGGCTGAAGACCGTCCATGCGAAATTCTGTGCAACTTGTCCCCCTGCCCAAATAGAGCTAACGATGATGGCGATAACCGCAACAAAAATGAGTACTTTCCGCCACATAATCCAGCGATATTTTTTCATGACCTCACTCCTCGCTATACTTTTTTATTTGCTGTTTCATTCTCAAGGAATGAGATGGGAGGTACAAAAATCAAGAGAGTAAGTTCCCTCTGAACACATTGTTGACAGTTTATGATGGCGTGCGCTGAATGATGAGCCGACAATGTGTTACATAAATCTAAAAATTTTTACATATGTTCATTATAATAGTTTCAGGGATAATTAACACAAAATTGAAATTAAACACATGACTTCCAAATAATAACGAACTACTGAAAAAATCATAGAGGATAAATGATGCAACGATTCACGTTCCTTAAGACAAATTTCTATAGCAATAGAGCGTTTTTGTGTGTTATTTTTACTTTATGGAACAAAGATAATCATTTAACTTATACGCATCATAAAGCAGGAGGATAAACTTTTGAACTACTCGAATAAAGTTGCAGCGATTCAGCCTTCGCCTATTAGAGATATGATGGTACGCGCATCACGTATCGACGATGTGATCTCTTTTGCAGTTGGCGAACCTGATTTCATCTCAGCACCAAACATCATTGCGGCTGCTAAACGATCCCTTGATGAGGGAGAAACAAAATACGCACCTGGCGCAGGCATGACCAAGCTTAGAGAGGTCTATGTAAATTATTTAGAGAAGACGATCGGTGTTCCCTATCATGTAGAAAGCTGCCTCGTAACTACCGGAGGCATGGGTGCTCTTTTTCTGGGTCTGACCACCCTTCTTAATCCTGGGGATGAGGTCATTTTGAGCTCGCCATATTGGACCAATTATGGTCAACAAGTCGTGCTTTGCGGAGGGAATCCGGTCTGCGTCGACGTAACTGAAGAAAATGAATTCATCATGTCGCCTGATGATGTACGAAAAGTCATCACGCCAAAATCCAAGGTTATTCTCTTAAACTCCCCAAGCAATCCTACCGGGAGCGTTATGGATAAAGAATCGCTACGTGAGATCGCTGAAATTGCAAAAGAGCATGACCTTTTTGTCATCAGTGACGAGGTCTACCGTCATATTTTGTTTGATGATCAGGAATACACCAGTATTGCTACCTTTCCCGGCATGAAGGAGCGTACCTTGATTGTGGACAGTTGCTCCAAGACACATGCCATGACCGGCTTCCGTGTCGGTTTTGCTACTGGCCCCATCAGTCTTATTCGTGAAATGACGAAAATTACTGAAGACGTTTGGAGCTGTGTCAACTCTTCTGCGCAATATGCCGCAATTGAGGCATTTTCCAATGGCGCCGAATATAGAGAAATGATGGTGAAAGAATACGAAAAGCGGCGAAATTATATCTATGAACGGATTAATTCGATAGATAGGATTTCCTGTATCAAGCCTATGGGCGCTTTCTACCTCTTTGCGAATATCAAAGATATAGGTCTTTCCGCTAAGGAATTCTGCGACCGCCTTTTGGATGAGCAGCACGTTGCCGTAGTACCGGGGGATAACTTCGGGACCAATGCCTCCGGATACGTGCGTATCTCCTATGCAACCTCTATGGAGAAGATCAAAGAAGGCATGGATCGGATCGGAAAATTTATCATGAGTTTACGATGATCCGAATAAATCACTTATTTGAAGTTATTTTTCATTAAATTATTGCCAATTGTAAAAAAGGTTTGATTCTTTTTCTAAAATAAGTGATACTAGTGGTACATTTGCGGTAAGTGACCAATAGTAGGGGTTGTCAGAATGAAAGTTGTTAAATTTGGCGGAAGCTCACTTGCTTCCGGAGCGCAAGTCGAGAAAGTTTTTCATATTGTTGCATCGGATCCTGAACGCAAAATCGTGGTCGTTTCAGCTCCGGGAAAACGTTATTCGGATGATATTAAAGTCACCGATTTATTAATCAGCTGTGCGGAACACTATCTTAACGGTGAAGATGCAAGTGAACTTGTCGAAACCATTATTGGCAGATATAAAAGTATCGCTGACGAGCTGAATCTCTCAAATAATATTATTGAAAAAATAACGGATGATCTTTTGTCCCTGCTTAACGGTGACAAAGACAACCCGGCTTCCTTTATAGAAGCAGTAAAAGCAAGCGGCGAGGATAATAATGCTAAGCTGATCGCAGCAGTCTTTAATCATAAAGGCTTAGAAACACACTATGTTTCTCCAAAAGAAGCGGGGCTTTTAGTAAGTAACGAACCGGGGAATGCGCAAGTATTGCCTGAGTCGTATGAACGTTTATACGAATTGAAAAAACAATCAGGTATTATTGTATTTCCAGGATTTTTTGGCTACAACACGGAAGGCGATGTTGTGACCTTCTCACGCAGTGGTTCGGATATTACTGGTTCAATTTTGGCAAATGGTATAAAAGCGGATCTTTATGAAAACTTTACTGATGTCGATGCAGTTTATGCAGTGAATCCGAATATTGTTAAGAACCCGAAAGAAATTCGCGAACTAACCTACCGTGAAATGAGAGAGTTATCGTACTGCGGGTTTTCGGTTTTTCATGACGAAGCGCTCATCCCTGCGTTTCGAGCGGGTATACCGGTTAATGTGAAAAATACAAATAACCCCGAAGCACCTGGAACGCTAATTATGAGTGCAAGGGAAAATATAAACGGTCCTGTAGTGGGTATTGCCAGTGATGATAAATTCTGCAGTATCTATGTCGGCAAATACATGATGAACAAAGAAATTGGATTTGGAAGAAAAATTCTGCTGATTTTAGAAGAATTCGGCTTGTCCTTTGAACATATTCCATCGGGTATCGATGACATTACAATTATTGTCAGGCAGAACCAAATGGATGAAGAAATTGAGAAAAGTATTGTGAAAAGAATTATAGATGATCTTGATGCCGATGAAGTCAGGGTCGAGCATGACCTGGCACTAATCATGCTTGTTGGTGAAGGCATGCGCCAAAAAGTCGGTACGGCGGCTAGAGCGTCGAATGCATTAGCCGCAGCGAATATTAATATTGAAATGATTAATCAAGGCTCCTCTGAAACAAGCATGATGTTCGGCGTAAAGGATGCCGTTGAGAAAAAAGCCGTACAAGCGCTTTATGAAGAATTTTTTGCAGAAGTTAAGGTTAGATAATGTCACTGCCAAGTGTTTAGAAGTAAAGTAATCGAGATAGAGTTCTTTACTGATTGACGAACAGCGATCAGTAAAGAACTTTTTTGTATATTGATGTATAAATATATTTATACAATATACATAAAAACATAATTTGTTTTATATATAGTCTGGGATTAGAATGACATTGTAAACGAAAAAACTTTATAGGAGGTTATGGTTGTGTCAAAAAATATCTTAATGGTTGTCACGAATCATACGAAACTCACAGAAGGCAAATCCACGGGGATTTGGTTGTCCGAGTTTGGTGAAGCATATATTGAATTCAAAAAGAAAGGGTACAGTATTACGGTTGCGAGTCCGCTTGGCGGGGTAAGCACTCCTGATCCTGGTAGTGTAGATGAAAATACATCGCAGGAGATTCTTGATACGGAAAAGTATTTGAAGGACACTGTAAAACTTGATGATGTATCCTATGATTCTTTTGATGCGATTTTCCTCCCAGGTGGACATGGAGCAATGTTTGATCTCCCTGAGAACAAAAAGTTACAAGAATTGCTGCGTGATTTCTATGAAGCAGACAAAATTGTCGCTGCTGTTTGCCACGGTCCTGCAGGATTGGTTGGTGCAACGCTATCGAATGGCCAGCCGCTTGTCGCCGGCAAACGTGTGAATGCTTTTACGGACAAAGAAGAGGAACAGACAGGACTGGAACCGGTACTGCCATTCTTGTTGGAAAGCAAGATTCGTGATCTGGGTGCGATTTTCGTTGCTGCGCCAAATTGGACTACCCATTACGAAATAGACGGTAATCTGATTACCGGTCAAAATCCTCAATCCACGATAGCTGTAGCCAAAGCAGTGATCGAAACACTAGGTTAATCTACGAAAAGCTGGTATCTTAAAGAATATCAGCTTTTTCTTTTGTAGGAAAAATGAGGTGGAAACTATGGAAATGGCACTTGTTACCGGAGTATCTAAAGGACTTGGGTATGAAATTAGTAAACTTTTGATTGAACAGGGTATTGAAGTTATCGGTTTGTCCCGAAACACGAATGAAAGGTTACAAAACCTTATAACTCAAAGTGAGGGGCGCTTTTCGCACTACCCCGTCGATCTTATTAATGTAGAAGAAATCGAAGCGATTATAAAGGAAGTAAGCAAACAGATTGTTGAAAGAAAGCCTCAAAAATTATATGTCATTAATAATGCAGGAATGGTAGAACCGATTGAACGCTTAGGCTATCTAGATAACAGTGCGATCCAGCGAGCTGTCCAGTTAAATCTTCTTGCGCCTATGCTCATGAACAATACACTTTTGAAAGAATTAAGGGATGAAGAGCTTGAAGTGATTATTGTTAATGTAACCTCTGGTGCGGCTGAACGGCCGATTCATGGATGGAGTGTCTATAATGCGACCAAAGCGGCGATTAATATGCACACAAAGGTAGCCGGTCTTGAACAGGAACGTATAGATAGTGCTCACAGGATTGTAGCTTTTAGCCCCGGTATTATGGATACAGAAATGCAGGGGACAATCAGAGGCGCTGAAAAAGAAGCATTTATTGAACTTGATAAATTTCAAGACTTCAAAACCAGTGGAGCTTTACGGCAACCTGTTCAAGTAGCGAAAGCATTGGTTGATTTGGTGTTGAATAAACGTTTAATTAACGGACATGTTTATGATGTTAATGAACTGATCTGAGGAGGAGATTTTACAACTTGGTGGATTTTGAATGGTATCGCAGCTTTGTTTCTATATATAAATATAATTCGGTGTCTGAAGCTGCCAAGATCCGCATCATGACACAGCCGGCGATGAGTCAGCACTTAGCTTCATTAGAAGCTGAGGTTGGTGAACCGTTATTCGTACGGACAGCGAGAAAAATGGTGCCTACTGAAAGAGGAAAGGCATTATATTCACAGCTCGCGCCTCTTGTTGAATCCTTAGAGGAAGCTACCTTAAGTTTTAAGGCGGCTTCTTTGCCAACGCTTTCTATTATCAGAATTGGATCTGCCATAGAGTACTTTTATGAACATATTCTGGATCAGCTTGAGGAGTATCAAACAGGTACCGTTTCCTACTTTGGAACAGCCGATCAATTATTGGAATTATTGAAGGAAGATAAAGTCGATTTGATCATTACCTCGCAAAAGTCGCAAATACCGGGAATTGAATTCACAAAATTAGATGAAGAGGAATTTGTCATTGCTGCGCCAAAACAATTGGAAGTACCCATGAATGATGATGATTTAACTTCAAAAGAAAAATGGCTTTTATCACAGGATTGGATCAGCTATGGTCTGGATTTGCCAATCATCAGAAGGTTTTGGCGGGTACATTTTAAAAAACGCCCAATTATTAAACCAAAGCATATCATTCCTAATTTGCACTTAATTCTAAAGGCAATCGAAAACGGAGCAGGAATCAGTTTAATCCCGACATATATATTAAAAAATTCAATGGATGAAGAAAAAGCCAAGGTTATATTAGAGAAGTTAAGCGTTAAAAATGTCATTTATATTGCATATAAAAGCAAAAACAAGCATCTGCCCGCATTGAATCAGATCATGAAGATTATTCGGGAAAACAGGTAGAGTTATCAATTATCTGAACGAGTTGCTTGTCACTTTGTCTTCTCCTTTTTTACATTATTATTGTTTACTTAGGTGGACCATCATCAATTCTCTCAAAACCCAGTAGCAATGATGAGAATTGAGAGGGCAACCATCTTGTTAAAATGAAAAAAATTAATCAGCATGCCCAAAATTGCTATTTTAACATCGCCGGTCTCCGGAGATAATCATTAGCATTTAAGTCTTTATTTCTTTTAGCTCAAAGAGCTTAATTTTCACTGCAAAGCAATGAATGCAAGTATCTGAAACATACACCGCTCAATACAATTTGTTGTGTTCTGAACAGGGATAATAAGCCTACCACCCGAGACTGTACCTAGTGATACACCCAAATTTGCAAGGAATGCAAACGAACTATTAGTAAACTTAGGTGCCTCTAAAGCCTCAGTTGTAAGTAAAGCTTAGCAAGCAATGAGACCCGGTAAAATAGCTTCCACAAAATGATAAATGACATTTTTGTTTATAGCTTAGCTTCCTGTATATTACCGAACACCGATTGTAGAGGATGAATTTAATATGGAGCAAAAAAATACCACCATCCGATTGATGACCTTTAACATACTTGTCGACCGACGTACGGATGCCCCTTATTCGTGGGACTGTCGTTGTCAACAGATTGTATCATTATTGAGATATTATAATCCGGATATTTTCTGTGTTCAGGAAGCGTTAGAGCATCAAAAGGCTTTTCTAGCGGAATGTTTTCCGGAATATGCATGTTTTGGTATCGGACGTAATGATGGAAAATTAGATGGTGAA
The DNA here is from genome assembly GCF_000497245.1 of Sporolactobacillus laevolacticus DSM 442. Taxonomy (GTDB): domain Bacteria; phylum Bacillota; class Bacilli; order Bacillales; family Sporolactobacillaceae; genus Sporolactobacillus; species Sporolactobacillus laevolacticus. The sequence goes on along the minus strand of NZ_AWTC01000012.1, from coordinate 48,090 downwards.
CAAGTGCCTATATTTCATCGCAAAGATATGTTTACCCTAAAAGGTGAAGGAGATTTTTGGTTATCTGAAACACCGCATATTGCAGGTAGTATCGGGTGGGATGCTAAAAAACCTCGAACGGTCGTTTGGAAGCAATTAAAACATCAAGCATCCAACCACTCTTTGGTAATTGCAAATACTCATTATGATCACATTGGTAAGCTAGCAAATGCTAATAGTGCGAATGTAATCAACAATGAATTAGCCTTGGTTGAGCCGAACTGCCCAATATTTCTGTGTGGGGATTTCAACTCTCCGGAACAATCTCCTGCCTACGAACAGATTTTGCATTCTGGCTTTATAGATGCTTCGACAGCAAAAGAGACAATCTGCTATGGCTTACCTTTTACTTATCATCGTTTCTTGATGCATCAATATACGACAGATTTGTTGAGCTTACAGCAAAAACATGATCGGATATTCCGAGCAATCGATCATGTTTTTTATCGAGGAGTGGGAAGGATCAAGATTCTACTCTATGGAATTCTTGCCGATAATCAGTTAGGCATCTATCCTTCTGATCATTTGCCTGTATTATGTGATTTTAGCTTTACAGATAGCTAAAGGAAAATATCGCTTTTAAATATTTGTGTGCCCTGAAAGTTTCACTTTTTGGTGATCATCCTACGTAAAGAAAAGTTTGGTTAACTGTTTGTGAAATTAAGGTGTCACACTGCACTGCTCGGATGATTTGTAATAAGGCAGCCAAGCCTTGTGCAATAGTTTAATGCCTTGCTTTATATCATTCAATGATAACCCGCCGAATCCAAGTAAGATAGGCAGGGAACATGAAGTTTTGTTCTGATTTAGGTAGGAAGAGGTACCGTATACTTTTATACCCGCTTTTTCGGCACATGCGATGAGTGTGTCGGCAGGACAATTGCTCTTCACGTGAAGGACGATATGTAACCCCGCATTCTGCCCACTCACATGTACATGTTCTCCCATCACTGACTTAATGGTTTCAAGGAGTACCGCTTGCTTTTTCTTATATAGTGTCCGCATTTTACGAATGTGTTGCTCCCATTCTCCATTTTCAATAAACAAGGTTAACGTTTGTTGATGAAGCCGTGAAGCGGTTTGCCCCCATTCAAGATGTTTATAGGTTTCGAGAAGAGCTGGAGGAAGGACCATATAGCTCACTCTGATCGCAGGCATTAGGGATTTTGAAAAAGTGCCGATGTAAATCACGCGGCTATGTTCATCAATCCCCTGCAATGAAGGGATCGGCTTCCCACGATAACGAAATTCCCCATCGTAATCATCCTCAATTATCCAGCTCTCCTGCTCATTGGCCCAGGCAAGCAGTTGAATTCTTTTTGCGATCGGCATGACCATACCAAGAGGATATTGATGGGAAGGCGTAATATAGACTGCATCTGCTTGAACCTTTTTAAATTCACGAATGGATAGACCATCCTTCTCAACCGGGATTGGCACCAGTTTTATATCTTGCCCTTGTAAAGACCGCCGAACGCCTTGATAGCCCGGGTCTTCCATAGCTAAACGCTTATTTTTCCACCTTATAAGTTGATAGAGAATATGCAATATAGATTGGGTGCCTGAAGCGATAACCACTTGCTCCGGAGTACAATGGACACCTCGAGACCGGTGCAGATAATCAGATAAAGCCTTCCTTAAGCCCAACTCACCCTGATATTCTCCATATTTGAGCACATCCTTATGTTCAGAGTTTAGCAGTTTGTTCGCATACTTCCTCCAACTAGCCAGTGGAAAATGATCGGTATCGATGTCTGACATAAAGAAGTCGTATAAAATGTGCTTTTCTTTTTGCTCAGAAGAATCCTCAGAGGAAAGTTTTGTGCATGGAGTTACGGTTGATTCAATAAAATCACTGTCCAGTTCGGCAATAAAATAACCGCTGCGTGCCCTGCTTTCAATATATCCTTCAGCGAGAAGCTGTTGATAAGCCATTTGTACAGTGGTGTTGCTTACATTTAATCGGTCTGCAAGATAGCGGATGGATGGAAGGCGCATGCCTGTTTCAAAGGTAAATTGCTCAATTTCATGTTTAAAATAGCGATAAAGCTGAATATATAATGAATCCTTTAAACGATCGTCGAGCTTCGGAATGATTTCCACGTTTCTCCCACCTCTGTACTGGTCTAAAACTAGGAATCTGTATCTTTTAAAAGATACAACTGTTCTTATAATAAACATTATAAACGATAAATGACAGAAAAGGTGGAAAATAATATGCGTCCATTGCGTAAACAGATGTTCGAATGTCGTGATCAAGAGAAAATTAGTCAATTTTTGACGAAGGCTAGGATTGGTTTTTTAGGACTTTCTGATGAGGAATATCCTTATGTCGTTCCATTGAATTTTGTTTGGTACAACAACAAGATCTATTTTCACGGGGCAAGTGAGGGCAAAAAGGCAGATTTAATGAAAGCCAATGCCAAGATCTGTTTTACAGTTTGTGAAGAATACGGGACCATGGCACATCCAGTACCAGCGCACACAGACACCGCTTATATGAGTGTCATGGTATTTGGTGAAGTCACGCACATCTCCGATTGGGATGAAGCGACAGAAGTGATGCAAAGATTACTTGATAAATATGTTCCCGGATATTATGACCGGGCCTTGTCACGAAACCATGTTGAGAAATACCGCTCATCTCTTGGAAGTGCGACCGCAGTATTCTGCCTGCAACCGGAAGTGATCACTGCTAAAGAAAAACCGCTTGATCAAAGCCGGAATTTTGCGCCGGGAATGAAAGCGGGAAATCATGAAGTGTGAACGAAATCCAATTGAATTAGGGATCATGAGAAAAACGATCTGTTTAGATTATCAACTCTGATATTTTGTGTGCGTGTCTTATCATTTTCTTTTTCATTTCTTCCCATTTGTCTGTATCCTGAATGGGATTAAGTGTGAAGCCACCTAGCACAAGAATAATCTTTTTCCTTTCATCAAAGATGGGACAGGCAACGGCATTGATTCCGACGTTATATTCTCCGTTGCTTTGTGCAACGCCCTCTCGTCGAATTTGATCAATCTGCTCAAGCAATTGATCAAGGTGAGTCAATGAATGATCGGTATACGTTGGAAACGTGCCATTTGTCGTGTACTCACTTAATAATGCTGCCCTTGTTGCAGTATCTAAATAGGCCAAGAAGCATTTCCCCAACGCGCCTACATGTATCGGAAAAGTTTCCCCAACAGTAACCGTCAGCCTGATTTTTTGAAGCGGCTCTTGCTTGCCGATATACATCAGCCGATGATCAATCCTTTTAACTAATACAGCAGTTATCCCGGTGTCTTCTGCCACTTGGGGCAAATAAGCAATTGCTCGGCCAATACGGTCGTTGATTTCTTGTGACCTGATCCCTAATGGAATGAGTGAGAATCCTAAACTATAGTTCTTTGAATCAGAGTTATAGGAAAGATAACCTTTCGCCGTTAATGTTTTTAATATGCGTAAACAGGTGCTTTTGCTTATGTGCAAGTTATTAGATAGATCCGTTAGTGTTGAATACTTATGCTCTTCTTTTGAAAGCCACTCTAATATTTCTAAAGAAGAATGGACAGAAGGCACGAACAGTTCTTGATTCTCCATAATTATCATCCCTTGACAGTGTTAATCACAAACAATTATATTAGTTGTATCATATAAGAAACTTAGTTTCAAATATGAAACGAAAGGATGACAGCTATGATTATTTCAATTCTTACTTATGTAAAACCCATTCAAGAAGTAGAAAAATATCTGCAGCAACATAATAGCTATTTGGACAATTATTATAACGAGAAAAAATTTATCGCTTCCGGAAGAAGGAATCCACGAACGGGCGGAGTAATTTTAATGGACGCGACATTAGAGGAAGCTCAGGAAATTGCAAAGCACGATCCATTTTTGATTCATGAGGTTGCCGAGTATTCGTTCATTGGATTTCTGCCATCCAAGTGTGCGCCTGAATTTACTCATCTATTAAAATGAATCCAATGAAATCGCAAAAATCGATGAAGGGATGGGACTAAAATGATCTATCGAAATCTTGGTCGGACCGGACTTAAAGTATCCTCGATTGCTCTAGGCACAATGGCCTTTGGACGCTGGATTGATGAAAAAGCATCTAGTGAGATTATTGACCTTGCATTAGATAGAGGGATTAATCTCATTGATACGGCAGATTTTTATGGGAAAGGGCAGGATGAAGCATTTCGATTTGGTACCGGAGCTTCTGAAGAAATTATTGGCCGCGCTTTAAAACACAGGCGAGACAAAGTGATTCTTGCAACTAAGGTTGGGTTTCCGACAGGTCGTGGTGTTAACGATCAGGGGCTGTCAAAGATACATATTATGAAAGCTGTTGAAGATTCTCTGCGCCGGCTGCAAACCGACTACATCGATCTTTATCAGGTCCATTATTTTGATGAAGAAACGCCGATTGAAGAGACACTCGAGACGCTAACGGATCTGGTACGTCAAGGCAAGATTAGGTACTTCGGTTGTTCTAATTTTGCCGCATGGCAGATTGAAAAGTCACGGAAAATCAGCCAAGTAGCCGGACTGTCGGCGTTTATCTCGTCACAGTCACAATACAATCTCCTTTCAAGAGAAGCGGAGCAGGAGCTTCTTCCCTACTGTCAATCGGAAGGAATAGGCCTGCTTGTCTACAGCCCGCTGGCAAGGGGGATGCTGTCGGGAAAATATACAGAGAGTGCCGAATATCCGACAGAAAGCCGTGCAGCAAGCGGTGAGAAGTTAATTTTCCGCTACTTCACTGAGCAAAATTTTGAGAAGGTGCGAAAATACAGTCAGTTGGCGAAACGTCTGGATCGCAGTATGTCTCAATTAGCACTTGCTTGGATTCTGAATCGTCCAGGTGTAACTACGGCACTCGTTGGTGCCAGTCAACCGAAACATCTTGCCGAAGCACTGGACGTCAGCGATTGGAGATGGGACGACGCGCTAATAAATGAAGTCAGTGACATCTAAAAGCCAAGAGTGAAGGACGGGCATAAAAAGATATCTGCTTCAGAGTGCCAAACAAAAAGTATAATGAGCCAAAATAGACCGCGTAATGGCGGTCATTATAATTTATGATTAAAGCTAGAGAACATCCACTCCACAATTCCGAGATCTAGCAATCGGTTTTGCTGATTAATTATTCTTTATGATATTATTATGTGAATTTCAATTGCTAAAGAGAAAGGAGAATGTTGGTGAGAGTAACCTTGTTTGAAATCGGTGGTTTTGCCGTTCACTCATATGGTGTGATTATCGCCGTTGCCGTTTTGCTTGCCCTTGGTGTTGCGTACTTTTTGACGAAGAACACAATTTATCAAGCGCATCTGCTTGATTCATGCGTTTATGCAATTATTGGTGCACTAATTTTTGCGCGGATTTGGCATGTATTCTTCTTTCAATGGGGCTATTACTCCAAGCATCTAACAGAAATTTTTGCGATTTGGAACGGTGGAATCTCGATCATGGGCGCAATTGTCGGTGGAGCAATCGGGATCGTCATTTATGCATGGCGGAAAAAACTGTCGTTTTGGGAATATGCAGATTATCTTGCTCCGGCAGTGATATTGGGACAAGCGCTTGGACGGATCGCTTGCTTCTTAAACGGAGACGCCTTCGGATCGCCAACCGGTTCCGGATTTGGTATTGTTTATCCGGAAGGGACAATGGCTTATGACCGCTATGGATCACAGCCTCTATGGCCGGCTGAAATCTGGGAAGGGCAATGTGATCTCATAATTTTTGCGGTACTACTTATCCTGCGGAATAAGAGACTGCCTGCAGGTAGCCATTTCCTCATCTATAACATCTTGTACGCATTTGCCAGATTCATGCTGGAATATCTTCGTGGAGATTCACCGCGCTATGCTCTGCAGTGGACAGCCGGGCAATGGACAAGCGTATCCTTGATTTTTGGCTCATTGCTTTTAATCGGTTATATTTATACAGGTCGCCAACTGAGAAAACTCGGTAATTGATTACCACGATGAATCAGTGTCTCAGGCGACCTCATTGATAAAAGCGATCGTACGTTCTATAATATACTCATTAAGACGAAAACCAAGTTGCCACAAACATCACCTACTGGCTTGGGACGAGCCTTAGTAAAAGAGTTGTGACCTCTACCCATTTTTTGGACAAGTGTGCAATGTTCCTAGAAGCTCGGCATTTTAATGCCGATGTAGTTCACATGCGTTCGAGGCGGACACCTCAATCGGGCGAAAATCCAGTGGGGAGCCAAATAAGTAAAAAAAGGCAAGCCTCGTAGTCGAAAAGATGTGGGATTACTCCCTACATCCTTTCGGCTTATTTGCGTCCCAAAACAATGGGAAACTTGGGATCGGTGCAATTGCAATAAACTGAGTTATCTTAATTTAAACATTTATTGATTATCTTTTTTTACTCGTGTAATCATGCTGACAATCAGTTGTACGGCTTCATCCAGAAGAATCGTATGATCTAAATCAGGTCGTTGATTGAAGGCTAACTCGTCTTGAAGCGTGTCAAACATACGAAAAAGAAGGAAAAACTGTTCGCGCGGTTGTGGAAACGTATAGCCATGTGCTTCAACAATTTTGGTGACCATTTTGGCCATTCGGTCTTGAATTTGGACGAAAAAGTTAGCAACATCTGTGTCACGGTACTGAAGGGATGTAATTTCATTATGATAGAGTAAGCTTTGACGCTTATGAAAAGTTATGGTTATTTGCAGCACTTTTTTGGTCGTTTCATAGATATCGTAATCTTCAGGGATACGATTCAGTTCAGTTCGGATATGTTCGTGAAGATCATTGGCAGACTGTTCCATACAGGAAAGCAAAATATCTTTTTTGTCTGCGAAGTAAGCATAGATACTGCCAACGGAGAGGTCTGCTTCTTTAGCAATGTCGGCAGTGGATGTACTGAAATAGCCTTTTTTTGTAAACGTACGGTAGGCGGCATCCATAATACGCCTTTTTTTCTGGATTGACCGTTGTTGCTGTGGGATACGGACATTCTTTTTTTCCACGAATGATACCTCCAAAGTTGTGCTCTTTTTATATCTTAATAACCATTAAGATTGCTGTCAATATGAATGTAATTTCATATTTTTATTTACAAGTGTAAAAAACAAGTATAATATGAATGTGATTTCATATTTGATATTGTGGAGGTTCAAAATGAGTAAGGGGAAAACGATCGTTGGTTTCATCGCTCTATCCATTGCCATGTTCATGGGAATTCTGGACAGCACGATCATTAACATTGCTTTACCTGATATTACGGATTATTTTCATGCGAATCTGAGCGATACAAGCTGGATCAGCACGATCTATGTACTGGCGCTGTCCATCTTTACGATTACCGCATCAAAACTGGCCGATCAGTTTGGCAGAAAAAAGGTAATGCTCGTTGGTTTGTTTTTGTTTGGTGCCAGTTCGGCATTATGCGGTTTTTCTCAGTCACTGCTTTTCCTAATTATTGTGCGGTTTATTCAGGGACTTGGCGGTGCGATCCTAATGCCCGTGGCAATACCTATGGGAATTGCTTTGTTTGGCAAAAAGAAAATGGGCATGGTTTCCAGTGCAATGGGGGCAGTTACCGCGTTAGCGGCTGCAGGGGGTCCACTGATTGGCGGTGTACTTCTACATTACTTCAACTGGCAGAGTGTATTTTTTGTCAATGTACCTTTTACCGTGATTGCCTTTGTATTGATTGTCTTCTTCACAAGAGAGTCCTATGACACAACCGTATCGAAGAGTGTGGATTTTGCCGGAATGTTGCTCTTAACTGCTGCATTATTTCTGATGACGTTTGGTTTGCTGAAGGGCAATGACTATGGTTGGCATTCACCGACAATTGTCCTAATGTTTCTTGGTACGGCCGTCAGTCTCGCCTTGTTTCTTTTCGTCGAAGCAAAAGTCAAGGCACCGATGATTGAATTTCATCTGTTCCGTGAGTTAACCTTCACCGCATCCTCAGCGGTTTATATGATCTCAGGGTTTGGTATCGTGACGACGTCGCTGATTTTCAATTTTTTCCTGCAAAATGTGCTCAATTATCAGCCGCTCCAAGCAGCCTATATTGTGATGACGGTATCACTGACCATCATCATTGCGATGCCACTCGGAAATCTAATTTCCAGCAAATTTGGTTTTCGGCCGGTCAACGTTCTCGGTATTATCATTATGGGGGTTGCCACACTTTTATTGGCACGGCTGGATGTTGACACGTCCAAACCGATAATGATCATTGAAATGATTATTTTTGGGCTTGGGTTCGGCTTTTCCTGCTTGGCGATGGTTTCAGCGATTAAGTACCTGCCAGAGGAGAAAAGCGGGATTGGTTCAGGGATTGTAAATGCTGCGCGTCAGGTTGGTACATGTATCGGCATTGCACTGCTTGTCAGTATCCTGGATATGCATGTTTCCGATGCAAAAACGGAGATCAGGGATGAAGCCATTCATACCATTCGACAATTGGATGTGGCTTCTTCAGTAAAGAGCGTTGCAATCGGGGACATGAAACGGGTTTCAGCTCATTCGGGTTCTAAGAACCAAACTCATTTAGAAAACCAAATGAAGAAAGATATAAAAAAGGCATTAACTGCGTCTTCCTATGAATCCCATCCTTCTGATAACCAGACGCTTCGGAAATTGTATGATGGTGCTGACAGGATGCAAAACGGAGCACAGTCTCTTTCAAAATATGTGAAGACGTACGCAATGGGCGTCAATCAGACTCTATTTTTTATAATCAGAAATGACCGTATGTCTACACAGAAATTAACACTTTATCGGGAAGAACTTGCTCAGGAAGTATCCGATTATCAGGTAGCAACAGGCAAAAAGAAGGACCAGCTGCAAAAAGGCATAGCCAATCTTACCGGATTGATAACGTTGTATACAGTGGGAACGGATCCTTCTGTAAAAAATGCACAGATGTTTGAGGCAAAGCTTCAGCAAATGGCAAATCAGGATAAAAAGAATACAACGCTTGTTTCAGCCGGTCATGATTTGGAAGCAGCCGGGGCAAAACTCGAACACGGCAGTGCTCAGCTCAAAAAAGGGATTGCTCTTACTGGTCAAGCGGAAGCGATGCAAAAAGCGATGAAACATATTGAGTCAATAAAAAATGACAAAATTGCAGAGGCTTTTGATAAGGATTTCATGATTGCCGGCATTATTCTCCTCGCCTCTTCATTCCTTGGATTGTTTACTGACAAGAGGGTCAGAAAAAAATCGATTAAAGACTCTACTGTCAGTACGCAACATAGATAATCTTTGAATCACGTATAGAGTTAATGTCTCAGAAACATTGTTTTTGAGACATTTTGCCGTACACCGGATCTGATAAAGTATAGGCCAATCCGATGATTGACTGCGAGAAGATCAATGCTAGTATTAATGGTAGCAAATGGACTGAGGTAACGAAAAAAGAGCCTAAAATCATTCGAATTATATGGAAATAAAGGAGATACACCTCGTGTTTGAGAACAAGGATTATACAAATCCAAAGCGTGATAGGAGTCGCAGCAACTTACGTCCTGATTGTGGAAACTGTTTCGGTTTATGTTGTGTTGCACTGCCGTTCTCAGCGTCAGCAGATTTTGCAATCGAAAAAGATGCCGGTAAACCCTGCCCCAATCTGCAATCGGATTATCGCTGCAGCATTCATGAAAAGCTCAGACAACAGGGATTCAAGGGATGTACCGCCTTTGATTGCTTCGGTGCCGGGCAAAAGGTTTCTCAAGTCACTTTCGGAGGAGTCAGCTGGCATGAAGGTCCGGAAACGGCCAAGGAAATGTTCGAAGTGTTTCCCATTATGCTTCAACTCCATGAGATGCTTTGGTATCTGAATGAAGCGCTCACGATGAAAGCGACTCTTCCGATTCAAGAAGCACTTTGTTCCGCACTTGATCAGACAGAACGGTTGACTCAACTTAGTCCTAACGCACTTATGGATTTAGACATTCCGTCACACCGAATAGAAGTAAACGCGTTACTTATAAAAACAAGTGAACTTGTATGGAAGGAATCGCAACAGCAGCAAAAGGGTTCAAGAAAGCGTAAGCGAATCGATCGTAGGGGCGCTGATCTTATGGGTGCGAACCTTAGTGGCGCTGATCTCAAAGGAGCGAACTTAAGAGGGGCATACCTCATTGCCACTGATCTCCGTGATGCTGATTTGAGAGCAGCTGACTTTATAGGTGCTGATTTACGAGACGCTGACCTTAGTGGAGCTGATCTTACAGGGAGTGTTTTTCTCACTCAAGCTCAACTTAGTTCGGCGAAGGGAGATGCACGCACAAAATTGCCGCGCTTGCTTTCTCGCCCGTCCCATTGGTCTACTTTCTTTAACAAGAAACAAAATAATAATCCTGCGGAGGATATCTATGAAGATAAAAAGAGATGATTTAACCGGAACTCAAGTGATCGGATTGATTAGAGAACATCTTCAAGGCATGGAGAAAAACTCTCCGAAGGAAAGTATCCATGCACTGGATCTTGATGCTTTGCGAAAACCGGAAATAACCTTTTGGAGTGCATGGGACGGGGAAGAATTGCTTGGCTGCGGAGCGCTTAAAGAGCTTGATGATCAACACGGGGAAGTTAAATCCATGCGAACATCTTCGGCGCACTTAAGAAAAGGCGTTGCGAGACAGATCCTCCAGCACATCATCGAAGTGGCCACGCAACGCGGGTATCAGAGGTTAAGTTTGGAGACGGGCTCAATGGATGCTTTCGAACCGGCCAGAAAACTCTACGCAAATCTCGGATTCCATTTCTGTCAGCCGTTTTCGGATTACAAAGCGGATCCAAACAGCGTATTTATGACAAAGGAATTCTAATTTTTCTGCAACCCAATCAATTCAAAGGCTTTAATACTATTAAACTTTGTTTACCTTTGGGGAATAGACATGCTCATCCTATATTCTCTAGGAGTAAATGACACATGTTTCTTAAAGGTCTCTATATAGTAACTTGTACTGCCGAATCCGACGGAATCAGCAACTTGGCTAATCGTCAGTTCTGTCGTTTGCAGCAATTCTATGCTTTTGTTGATTCGGTAGTTCTTGAGATAGTCGAACACGGTGCATTTGGCAATACGCTTAAAGAAACGACAGCATTCACCTTTGCTGATATGAACAATGTCTGCTAGTTCTTGAAGTGTTATTTTTTCCATGTAATGCTCATGAATGTAGGACATGATCGTTTTTACCCGCTGTTGGTCCACGTATTCATTTGTGGTTATCTCTGGTCGGTTTTTCTGATTTGAGATGAGCGTCCGCCACATCGCTGCAAGTAGCATACATATGTCCAGCTCATAACCGAAAGCCTCTTGGGTATATAATTCATAAACTTCTACGATTTTTGCTCGAATGTCCTTGTGCCACTCCGCTTCACCATCTATAATGACTTCCGAAAAGCCGCTAAGCTTAAGATAAGGTTTTATATAGTTTTGCTCTACGGCACTTCCCGGGAAAAACGACAGCAGCTTAATATCGGCATCAATACAAATATAAGTGCTATCGGGCTCTGAAACAGGCCTAGACATATGTAGATAGCCGCTATTGATAAAAAGACCTTGACCTGCTTTTAATCTGTAGGATCTTTGGTTCACCCAAAACTCAACTTCACCTTTGGTAACTAGTGAAAACTGAATCTCATCATGCCAATGCCAATTGACGAAGCCTAAGCTGTTCCTATCCAGCTGATCCAGATAAACCGCCATTGGAAATTCATAGCTGCCATGCAGCGTTATTTCTCTATGATTTTGGTCAATAGGTATATCTTTTATCTGCATGATTTCTCTTCCCATCAATATAGCGATAGATTACGTTAATATTTTTGTAGAATAAAAAACTATATATCAATATAATTATATTACATTTTCAGTGACAAGAGTGATAAATCAAATGGTTAATGATGGGATGAACGATGGAAAAACAAACACAGGCAACACTTTATGAGACTAAAAGCTATTCTAGGATCAAGGGAGTGGCACTTGTTCTGACAGGAGCTATTCTGTGGGGCGTTTCAGGAACAGTCGCTCAATTTCTCTTTCAACATTTAAAGGTTAATGTGGAATGGTTATCGGTATTAAGAATGTTGATGTCCGGTGTTTTACTGTTGGGACTTTACTACAAAAAAGAGAGGTCCCGAATATGGGGCATTTGGGCAGATAAATCTGGAAGAATAAGCATTATACTTTTTGGCTTAATAGGAATGCTCGGTGTTCAGTACGCCTATTTTGCGGCCATTAAGCATAGCAATGCCGCAACAGCGACGGTCCTGCAAAGCTTAGGACCTGTAATCATTACGTGTTACTTAGCCGTTAACTTAAAAAGGCTACCTAACGTTAAGGAAATAACTGCGGTTAGTTTAGCTGTTTTAGGCACATTCTTTTTGGTTACGCACGGTAATATCCACCGTTTGTCGATCTCCGGCTTAACCCTATTTTGGGGCTTGAGTTGTGCTCTCGCAGCAGCTTTTTACACGTTGCAGCCTCGAAAGCTGCTCAGCAAGTGGGGTTCCGTAGTTATTGTCGGGTGGGGCATGCTTATTGGCGGAGTGGGTTTAAGTTTTGTTCATCCGCCATGGATCATTACTGGGGAATTTTCGCTTTATTCCATTGCACCTATTGCCTTTATCATTATTTTTGGAACATTGATTGCATTCTTCTGCTATCTAGAAAGTCTGAACTATTTAAGTGCTGCTCAAGCGAGTATACTGGCAACAGCCGAACCACTGTCTGCAGCAATTCTATCGGTAGTATGGCTTCATGTTTCCTTTGGCTTTTTTGATTATATTGGAGCACTTTTGATCATTAGTACAATTTTTATTTTATCAATGAAAGAAAAGAGGACTTACAAATAATTATGATGTTAAAATCAGAACCTTGGCTTAAAAAGCATAATCTAATCGGATAATCTTTAGCTTTTGTTACTTCTGCCTGAATGAAAATTGAACGTAAGGGAATTGGGAATCCCCTTACGTTCAATTTAAACCAATCCAAGATAGTATCCCTGGGAAAGTAATCTCTCAGTTTTATCCAGTAATTGAATAGCTTCATCTCGATTGTTTTGAAGTACTGCCGCCACGATATAATCAATTATGCATATCGGAGCTGCAAATGAATTCTTATACGTGACTTCCGAAACCGCACATGGAATAATAATATCCCCGTAACCTTTGAGAATGGAATAATTTAGACTGGTAAATAGAATAATCTTTACGCCGCTTTCTTTTAATGACGACACCAAAGTAGACGTGGTCTTTGAATAGCGAGGAAATAAGAAAACAATGCAAATATCTCCGCTTTTCGCTCCGGATATTTCTTCTGGAAAAGTCATTCCCGATGATTGAACAAGATGGGTGTGTCCTTTAATTTGGCCTAATCTGGATGCTGTGTAGAATGCTAAAGAAAAGGAACTTCTCATCCCGATAATATAAACGTTCTTAGCATCTATAATTAATTTTATCACTTCATCTAAATCATCTTCTGATTGGGCAGCAAGTGTCTTTTGTATATTATTGATCTCATTATTAAAAACACTTCTTAATAACTGGTTGCTTGGGATATCCCCTATCTCACTTACTCGGTGGGGCAATGTATCTTTATTTTTAATCCCATTTTGAATATCTTTTTGCATCTCTGAGTAGCCTTTGTATCCCAAGACCTTTGTGAATCGTATAACGGTTGTGGTACTGGTATCGATTTTTAAAGCAAGTTCCTCTAATGTGCTGAAAGCGACGGTTTCAAGATGGTCAAGGATATAATTAGCTACTTTTTTTTGAGATGATGTAAATTGATTGAAATTTTGATTTACATTTTGTGTAAAATGTTCCATTTTTCCTCCGGGAATTTCTTGTATGAAATTAATTTAAAAATAGAATCGACTGGTTGCTGGATCAAACGTTACTGTATCTCTGTCTTAGTCAATGTTTGTATGAGCATTAATGTTCGGTTCCAGTGTTGTTTAACGAGTTGAGGTGAAGCGTATGAATCTTTTCGTTGTAGAGCCTCTATAATATCCTTGTGTTCAAAATAGGATTTATGAAGATCAGTATTATGTTCAAAAAAAAGATACTCAAGTCGATATACATGATCCATTAATAGCGTACAAAACTCAATGACATATTGGTTTTCAGACATGTTGATTAAATATTTATGAAATTCCTGATCTTTTTTCAAAATATTGTTTGTCTGCCTCAAACTGATTGCCCTTTTAAATTCTTCATTAATTTGATTAAGATGATCCAAATTGTTTTCGCTGCAACGATCAATGCATAATGACATAGCAAGACCTTGCAGGGTGATCAGTGGTTGGTACAATTCGTCAATGTTATCTACTTCTAATTCAGTTACGACAGTGGATTTTCCTGGATAAGATTGTATCAAATTTTGTGTTTCTAATAATTGAAATGCCTCTCGGACAGGTGTCCTACTAACAGAAAAATAGTTTGCGATTTCATTGTGATCCAATTTTTCCAAAGGACAGAGTTGACCTTCAATGATCCATTTTTTCAGTGTTCGATACACAATTTCTTTTGATGATAATTCACCATGATCATTCACTTTTTTTATCTTTGGAATAGGCATATATACTCACCCAATTAATAGTTGTCTATAACTAAATATTACTTTGACAAAATAAGGTTCGTTTGTCAAAGTAATATATCAATTGTATAAATTTAATAAGAAAAGAAGGTTAAAAATAGAAAAACGTCTATGTTGTCAAATTTTTAGTCGAATTTAATTAAATGAGAAAGGTCGGCCAATTTAATCTCTGGATTTAAGCTGCAAATGCGCATTAAATAATTCAATTTATCTATTCTTTCCCCCGAACGTGGGGCGCCGTTTTTGATGAATCCGACTTGCAGACCCACGGCAAAATCCATGGCAATGTCCCCAATAACACCACCGGATCTACCGGAAGGTACAGCAATTAAATGATTCTTCTTGGCGTAATCGTAGGTTGCCAAAGCTTCGGTAAGTGTACCAACCTGATTAGGCTTCAGAATAAAGCCATTCACGGCACCCATTGTATTAGCATACTCGAGTTTGTCAGAGTTGGTTACGATGAGATCATCACCGATTATCATACATCTGTTCAGTGTTTTAGTAGCTTTAACAAAAGCAGGCCAATCATTCTCATCAAACAAATCTTCAATGAAAACAAAATTGAATTTCTCTGAAAGGTCCTTCATATAGGACAATAATTCATCTGAAGTTACCCGATGACCTTTTAATAAATAAGTATTGGTTTCTTTGTCATACATTTCACTTGATGCGCAGTCTAATGCAAACGCCATCTTTTCTGTGTAGTGGCAATTGTCGATGGCCTCCTGAATTAAGGAAAACACGACTTCAGGATCTTCTGAAGGAGCGGCATATCCATATGAAGGTGCAGTGGTTGGTTTTTTGCCCAGATATTTTGTAAGTACTTTCTCTAGTTCTTGAAAAGTATTAACTGCCATTTCTACCGCTTCGAAGATTGATTCGGCTTTATAAGGCATGATAATAAATTCATTAAAGGGTTGAATGAATGTGTCATATTTGCCGCCATTAATGACATTAAAGCTTGGAACTGGTACCTGTGTGATATGATCTTGTGAAATATATTGATAAACTTCCTGTTTTCTGACTTTGGCTGCAGCTCTCATACATGCAATAGAAACAGAGTAAATCGCGTTTCCTCCCAAATTTCTCTTGTTGTCTGTTCCATCTAGTTGAATCATTTTGTAATCAATCGCTTTTTGATCAAGTACGTCCATGCCAATTAATTGCGGTGCGATAATATTAATAATATTACTAATCGCTTTATGCACGCTCATTCCATGATATTCGTAGTCGTCCTGGTCTCTCAAAACAAATGCTTCGTACATACCGACTGAGGATCCGGTGGGTGCGCTTCCTCTGCCGATACATCCATTTTCAGTAATGACATCTACTTCAATCATAGGCCTACCTTTACAATCTAAAAGTTGTCTAGCCAGAATCTGTTTAATTTTCATAGTTGTTCTCCTTTTTTAGGAATATATAAAATATTTAGATCGCAAACATTTGTGCCTGTGTTTCCTGTAATAACGATATCTCCGATTTCGGACAGCGCTTCATAACATGAGTGTGAACGTAGTGCGGAGAATAAATCCACTCCCTTGTTTTTTGCTTGTTCCATACTTGTTGCGTCTGTAATTCCACCGGCAACCTGTGTTGTGCCGTCTGTACCTTCGGAATCAATTGAGAGCATGCACGCACCAGGAACTGCAGCAATGGATGCTGCAAAGCTTGCTGTCAATTCCTGAGATGGGCCGCCATGCCCTTTAATCAAGCGGTTATCCAAAATCTCAGTTGTTGTTTCCCCTGTACTAATTACAATGCAGGGTGCTTTCACCGGATTTCCGTATTCTTGTATTTCTTTTGCGATACTTGCGAAAAAGATCCCGGCTTCTTTACTTTCACCTTCCAAGTAAGATGATAGAATAATAGCCTTTATTCCCAATTCTTCTGATATTTTTTTTGCATAAATACCAGAATCAGGCAAGGTGTTAATTAAGTAATACGTATTATCTGGGAACTCTTTTGGTGTTTCTTTTTCTGGTCCTGCGTTCATCAAATAATCAACAACACTTTTTGGAAGACGATCCTGCACATTGTACTTTTGAATAACATGTTGCGCGTCTTCAAATGTTGTCTTATCCGGACCTATTGGTGTACTGGAATAATTTTTATATGGAATACGGATATTTTGTGTCGGAGGATTACCAACGGCGTCACTGATTCCGAACCCTATCAGCTCAGCGCCTTTTTCTTGGATGCGCTTTGCAAGCATTCCGCCATTCATTTGTGATATGTGCCGTCTGATTGCGTTGATTTCATAAATGCCGGCACCTGATTTCAACATGATATCCGTTGTTACTTTTTCATCCTCGAGAGTTATTCCGTCAATTGGACAACTCATCAATGAAGAACTTCCGCCGCTTACCACTGCAAGAAACAGATCATCGGAATCTGCAGAATCAACGAGCTGGAGAATTTTCTTACTTGCAAGATATCCTTCATGATTGGGCAATGGATGTCCCCCAACATAAACTTCTGTTTTGTTATATACATCTGTTTTTTCTAATACTTTCACAATAATAATGCCTTTTGTCAGCTTATCTCCAAGAATTTCATCAATTGCTTTGGCCATTGCATTGCATGCTTTACCGGCGCCGATAAGGTAGATGTTTTTCTTTTGAGACAGGTCCCACTTTTTTTCCCCGATAATCAAGGTATCATCTTCCAAATGAATGATTTGCTTCATTCTGGAATAAGCATCTAGTTCATCTAGTGTTCTATTCACTATATCAAGAATAATTTTACGAGAATGACTATATCCGTGTGAGATCAGATCGTCATAATTTCGTATTTTTCCCATTATCATCAGCCTTCCGTTGTAATTAAATATACTATTTGTATTATTTTATACTAAAATTATATTGCGATATATCAATTTGGTCAATTAGCAAAAAGATTTAGGCTGATTTGTGTTATGTTTTATGACAAAAAATGCCAAAAACAATAAAAATCATAAAGCAAATCTTATTAATCACCTGATATTATATAAATTATATAGTTTAATGTTAGTATTTGTGACTTTAATAGCGATATATTATTGACAGTAAAAAAGTATGATGATATTCTTTTTGTATTAAAACATATTTTTCTAGATAGAAACAATAGAGAGGGAGAGTGCATAGTGCCTAAAAAGACTGAATTTTTGTACCTGTCAGAATCAAACGTGATTGATGCAGGTGTATTAGATACAAAAAGAAATGTTGAAATCGCTGAAGAAGTATTTACTTTATTAAGTAAAGGTGACTATCTAATGGGTGGCAGTAATCACAATAGTCATGGCTTAGGTGTCTCATTTCCCCAGAGAAGTCCTTTTCCAAATATGCCGGTTGCAGGACCAGATAGAAGGTTTGTGGCTATGCCGGCATACTTGGGAGGAAGATTCGATGTGTGTGGAAATAAGTGGTACGGATCCAATGCTGAAAATAAAGAAAAAGGACTACCAAGATCAATATTAACCTTAATGTTGAATGATAAAGAAACTGGTGAACCTTTAAGCTTGATGTCGGCTAATCTTATCAGCGCTTGCAGGACAGGAGCCATTCCTGCGGTAGCAACAAAGTATCTGGCAAATCCAGATGCAGAGGTTTGTGCTGTTATCGGTTGCGGTCCAATCAATAAATTCTGTTATCAATCCATTGTCTCGCAGGCACCTAATATTAAGAAAGCGATTTTCTATAATCGTACTGTTGAAAAAGCCCAACAACTTGCAGATTGGTCAGCAGAATTTTTGGGCATTAAAGGAATTGTAAGTACTTCATTGGAAGAGACGTTAAGAGAGAGTGACATTGTGACTATAGCGGCTTCTAGAGCCAAGCCACTTTATTTAAAGAATGAATGGATTAAAAAAGGTTCGATCATACTTTTTAGTGGTCCGGCAAATGCTGACCGTGCATTTTGGGAAACAAATAAAATTATCTATGATCATGTGAAACTTCATGAGAATTATGTTGCAGAAGCAGAAACTTCAGTTGATAAACAAGCTTATTACGATGGAGTTATTGGCGGTCCCATCTATAAGCTGATCGATGAGGGTAAAATTGAACCACTTATCCGATCAACGAGTATAGGAGACGTTATTTTAAAAGAAAAGGAAGGAAGAACAAATAAAAACGAAAAAATAATATTCGTGGCATGTGGAATGGCCGTTTTTGATGTGGCACTTGGATACGATATTTACCAGAAGGCATTGGAAAAGGGAATTGGGACAAATTTGTTGCTTTGGGATACCCCTTATATGGTTAAATAAACAATCCCATAGTGAATTAATTATAAAACAAGTTCTAAATTAATGAGTTTCATTTAACAATGCATGCACTCTCTGTTAAAAAATACATGATCCATTGGAGGAAATAAGAATGAAGACAAAAAAATTAAGATTAATATCGATCTTTGTGTTTTTGGTAATAAGCGTATTAATTACCGGATGTTCAAGCCAATCGGGAAGCAGCAAGAAAAGTGATAAAAAATACGTAATTGCTATGGATATGAATTATGCCCCCTTTGAGTACAAGGAGAATGGAAAATGGGTTGGAATTGATGTTGAGTTACTAAAAGCAGTATCTAAGGTTGAGCATTTCAAGTATGAAGAAAAACATATGAATTTTAATGGTATTATCCCTGCTCTCCAAGCAAACCAGGTCGATGCGTCTCTAGCAGCAATGTTCATCACCGATGAAAGAAAGAAAACGTTAGACTTTTCTGATGGCTATTATGAGTCAGGGGTTGGGGCATTTGCGAATAAAGACAATAACAAAATTAACAGTGAAAAAGACTTCCTTAATAAAACGGTTGCGGTAAAAAAAGGTGAATCTGGAGCAGCGTGGGCTGAAAAAAATCAAAAAAAATATAACTTTAAAATTCAATACTTTGATGATGCACCAGCCTTGTTCCAACAAATAGCAAATGATAATGCCGATATTGGCTTAACTGATTACCCAGTTGTCGCTTATCGAATGACTGTAGATAAAAACTCGGGAATAAAAATGGTCGGAAAATTTGATAAAGCAAACTATGGGTTTGCTGTTAAAAAGGGTAATAATGAAGAATTACTCAAAAAATTTAATGATGGAATTAAAAAACTAAAAGCTAATGGTGAATACGATAAAATTATTAGCAAATATATTAAAGTTAAATAATTTAGAGCGGGTGATTTAATTTGGATTTTTTTAAACTGTTTGAGGCGAGCTTACCTGCTCTCTTGGCCGGATTGGTACTGACATTAAAAATAATTAGTGTCGGCATCATCGTTGCTGTAATTATTGGATTAGTGCTTGGAATTATTAATGTCGGACACAACAAAATTCTAAAATTAATTGCGAAACTATATATCGATTTAGTTAGAGGGACACCACTTCTTGTTCAGGTATTCTTTATCTATTTCGGATTACCGAGCGTCTTAAATTTCAAATTGGATGCTATGCTAGCCGGGATCATTGCTATTGGTATCAATGCTAGTGCTTATATTTCAGAAATTATTCGTGCGGGTATCAAATCGATAGACAGTGGGCAAATGGAGGCTGCAAGAAGTTTGGGACTTCCTTATGGGGTATCCATGAGGAAAGTGATATTGCCTCAGGCGTTTAAAAGGATGATTCCTCCATTGGTGAATCAATTCATTATTTCATTAAAAGACACTTCAATTCTCTCTTCGATCGGGGTAATAGAACTTACATCTAGCGGACAAATCATAATCGCTTCATCATTCAAAGCTTTTCAGGTGTGGATTATGGTTGGTATATTATACTTCATGGTAATAGAAATCTTGACGCTGCTATCATCCAGACTTGAGAGGTGGGTATCATGATTGAAGTTCAGAACCTAAAAAAAAGTTATGGGATCCACGAAGTTTTAAAAGATATTGATTTACATGTTAAAAAAAATGAAGTTGTTTGTATTATTGGTCCGTCAGGTTCTGGAAAGAGTACATTACTCAGATGTCTGAATGGATTAGAGAGCGCAACGGCTGGCTCCATTTCGATAGAGAAGGTCGAACTCACAAATAAAAAAGCTAACATTAATAAAATTAGAGAAAATATTGGTATGGTGTTTCAATCTTTTAATCTATTTCCAAACCTCAGTGTCCTTAAAAATATAACCCTTGCCCCTATGTATATTAAGAAACTAAAAAATGGCGAGGCAGAACATTTAGCACTAAATCTTTTGGGACAAGTAGGGCTTAGAGAGAAAGCAAACGTTAATCCTGACACACTTTCTGGAGGACAAAAACAGCGGGTAGCTATTGCAAGAGCCCTAGCCATGCAACCTAATATTATGCTTTTTGATGAGCCAACATCTGCCCTTGATCCTGAAATGGTGGGGGAAGTTTTAAATGTAATGAAAAAGTTAGCAAAAGAAGGTATGACAATGGTTGTTGTTACGCATGAAATGGGGTTTGCACGTGAAGTATCTGATCGTGTACTTTTTATGGAAGACGGTCGGATTATTGAGGAAGGAAGCCCCGAGCAAATTTTTGAAAAGCCTACCCAAAAAAGGACTCAATCTTTTTTAGAAAAAGTTCTATAATTGAGTTATTAATTTAAGTTCTTTACTCAAAGGATAAACATCCTTTGAAAAAGAACTTTTTTTGTTTAAGGAGAGTTCTTGATTGCGAAAATCTGTTTTTATGTCACCGTATCTTTTACTAACGGTGGGTGTCCTTTCTGTTTCCTTTTCAGCGATCTTTGTCAAATGGTCAACTGCGCCTGCATCGATCATCGCGATGTACCGGATGCTGCTGACTGTGTTGATGCTGCTGCCGATCGGTGCATGGCGGTACGTCATTCATGGAAAACTGAATAAGTCAGATTGGATCCGACTCATGTTATCCGGAGTGTTTTTAGCCATGCATTTTTTATTTTGGATGGAATCTTTGAAATTAACGTCTGTAGCAAGTTCAACAGTAATCTTAACACTTCAACCGGCATTCACAATGGTCGGCATGTTGTTGTTCTATCGATCTAAAACGAGTGGTGCACGAATAACGAGTCTTGTGATTGCTATCTTAGGCTCCTTGATTATTGCCTGGGGAGACATCGGTTTATCAGGAAAAGCATTGCTTGGAGACTTCCTTTCAATGCTTGGTGCTGCGGCTTACGCGATCCACCTGTTGTTTGGACAACAGTTAATGAAAAAAATGTCAGGGGAATCCTACAGCTTTATTGTATTTTTCATCGCAGGACTTTGTTTGCTCGTATTCAATGTGTTCACGAATGTTGAGATGTACCGCTACTCATTAAATAATTGGCTCGTTTTCATTCTTCTTGCTCTTGTTTCGACCGTATTAGGCCATATGCTCTTTAATATCAGCCTAAAGTATGTTGACGCAACAATGATATCGATGTCTGTTGTTGCCGAACCCGTCATTGCATCGGTCTTAGCCTTAATTTTATTACACGAAGCGATTGTGCCGGTACAGTTCGTTGGCGGAATCATAACTCTTTTCGGGGTTGCCTTGTATTTTATGAATCCTAAAAAGGGAATTATACGGGGCCTTCGTTAACGTTCTTGAGATAAGGTACAAAATGACCAGCATGCTGCACCCTGATTATCAATGTACATCATCACGAATTTGTTACTGCTTCTTCGTTTTTCTTCAATTTATTTGAAGCATCTTCGGATACGTGCATCGCATTATCCACGCAATCTGGCAAACCAACGCCGTGCAGAATAGCACCACATGCATAAATCCCGCTGATTTTCGCAAGAACTTCTTCAAATACTTGAACACGTTGATTATGGTTGATGGTGTATTGCGGCATATTATCGATCTGGCGGGTGATGACTGAGAACAAAGGTGTCCCGATTTTTCCGATCTTTCTCAGATCGGCCAGTGCTTTTTTCTCGATCTCTTCATCGCTTTGCCCAACGATTGCCGCATTGTCAGCCGTCCCAACGTAGGTGCGGATAAGCGTGCAATCTTCCGGGGCGGTGTAGGACCATTTATGATCCATGAAGCTGCACGCTGTAATATTCAATCCTTCTTTTCTGGATACAACATAACCGGTACCATCCAGCGATTCTACCTCACCTTTTTTAAAAGCAAGAGCCACAGTTGCCGTTGTTGTTCGCTTATCATTACTCAGATTCCAAGCTTCGGGAAAATCAAGCAGCGGGCCAAGTTGTTTCGGTGATGTCGCCAGAATAATGGCGTCAGCTTTCAACTCAGTGAAATCTTCTAGGGTGACCTTCCCAGATTCGATCCGGCGTACTGGTGTATTCAGCTTGATCTCGTCCGCATAGGAAGCCAGCTTCTCTACCAGGACATCAAGTCCGCATGACAGGGATAAAAATCGTCCCACGGCTTTTTTCGATGCGCCAGCCTGCTTTGGCGGCTGAATGCTTTTCATGCCCAAAATCAGACTTCTGTGCTTCTTCTCAATAGCTGCAAATTGAGGCAGTGTCGCTTCCAGGCTCATATCCGATAGATTGCCATTGTAAATGCCGGACAGCAAGGGTTCAATCATATTAGTGACCAGTTCTGCCCCAAGACGCCGTTCGAAAAATTCATTTAGCGAAATGTCTTTGTCCTGATAAACGCGCGGAATCAGCAGATCCAAAGCTGCACGCAGTTTTCCGAGCGGGCTGATTAAACCAGTTGTAACCATGGGAAGCAATTTGGTCGGTATCCCCATGACGGAACCGTTCGGCATTTTTCTGAGCCGATGATTCACGTAAATGTAGTAGGTACCGCTGCCGGAACGAACCAGCTTATCGCCAAGGCCAATGTCCTTGATCAGGTTTGTCAGTGTTGGCTTGCGTGCCATATAACCTTCAGGACCGCATTCAATGATAAATCCATCTCGCCGCACAGTCTTGATCTTCCCGCCGATCCTGTCAGAAGCTTCCAGTAAAGTAACCTGTGCCTCCGGATTTTTCTTCTTCATATAATAAACAGCAGCCAGTCCTGAAATACCGGCGCCAACAATGATAACCTTCTGTTTCTCCGACATGATTAACCTCCGTCTAGCATTATTCCGTTCCATTCGTGATTCTGAGTAAAAAACTACGAATTCAATCACTGTTAATCTAATATTAGCACGTCAGGGCAAGCATTGTTCATTATAATGGTATTAAATGGAGTGTGCTTATTAAATTTACAAATAGGAGACGCACAATGAAAAAATTGATCATCATTAATGGAACAATGGGTGTAGGGAAAACCACCGTATCCGAAATCGTGTCCGAGAAGCTAGAGCCAAGTGTATTTCTTGATGGCGACTGGTGCTGGAAGATGAATCCATGGGTCTTTACGGAAGAAAATAAAAACATGGTCATAGACAACATTACGCATCTGCTCAATGCATTCTTGAAGAATTCAGGCTTTCACTACATTGTGTTTTGTTGGGTGATCCATCAGGAGCAGATCTTTGATGATCTGTTGTCTCGATTGAGCGGTGACTACGAACTCCACAAAATCTCATTAATCTGCTCCGAAGCTGCGCTTAGAGATCATATAATGAACGATGTAGAAAAAGGGACAAGAACCATTGATTCAATAGAGGGAAGTATTGCTAGGATGAAGCTGTACAAAGAGATGAATACGCAAAAGATTGATGTCAGCACCATTTCAGCTGTTCAGGCTGCTGATCAGATTGTTAAGCTTGTTAAATAGAGATCATCCAAGCAAGAATGCCGAAGCTAATCAGTTAAATCTGAAAGTGCTCCGAACGAATGGGCGAGCGCTCCGAACAAAGAGGTGCGCTCCAGAGTTGGTAGATTTCGATCCAAACCTGTAATGTTTCACTCCAAAGTGGATTGCACTTCTCCTTAAAGTAGAACGTTTTACCACAAAAAACGAACCATGATGTATAATGTCATTAATCAGTTGATTATAGAGGTGAGACAAATGTTTTCAGCTCCGTTATTTGAAAATGATGTGCCAGCAGCACTCCTCCGTCCTTAATGGAGTAGTGTCTACGCTCTCCGTTAGGGGCATGTATTGACCTGATTATAAATACGGAGGGTGCAAAAATTGAAAAACACGTGGTTAGGTTCATTATATTTAGCTTTAGCTGCCAGTATTTGGGGCGGAATGTATGTCGTCGTTAAAGTAGTTGTTTCCGTGATACCGCCGATCGAACTTGTTTGGATGAGGTATTGTGTTGCTTTTATCGCGCTGCTTATCATTGGGCTGATCAAACGGCAGTCATGGCGCATTCAGAAACGTGATCTCTTATTACTTGTCATCATTGGGATCATTGGCAACACGATTTCAATTGTTACGCAAGAATATGGCACGAAATTCTCCTCGGCACAAATGGGCGCAATCATCACTTCTTCTACACCGGCATTTATGGTCATTTTTGCCCGCATATTGCTTAAAGAGCGGCTGAACGTGAAAAAGATACTGTCCGTTTGTTTAGCCACAATAGGCGTATTGCTGATTGTCGGGAACGGCACGATTGACATGTCCGGTCAACTTGGCGGGATCTTCCTTCTGATTGCGGCTTTAACATGGGCATTGATGTCTGTTCTTATAAAACGTGTACCAAAAAGTTATTCACCTATTGCGATAACCACTTATCCGATTCTGGTTGCCATTGTGCTGCTCACCCCGTTTGTTTTGGGCAGGCTACATGAGATTGATACTGCTCAATTGGTTCATCCGACGATATGGGGCGGCGTTTTGTATTTGGGCATTATTTCAACCGCCTTGGGATTTTTACTTTGGAATCGCGGATTACAATTGTTGAATGCTTCAAGCGGCGGGTTGTTTTTCTTTTTCCAGCCTTTAATGGGAACACTACTTGGATGGCTTCTGTTAGGAGAAAACATAGGCGGAACATTCTGGATTGGCGCTTTCTTAGTGCTCATCGGTGTTCTCATCGTTATTAAGGAAAAAGACTAGATTATAGGTTAATTCAATCCCTTTAGATATTTTCTATCTGAAGGGATGTTTTTTTTTTCGAAAAAAGAAAATGCATCAGTTAGTTCTTGTTAAACATCGTTCCTTTTCCAAAAAGACTCAGGAATCATTCTCTTTCCAAAGAACTTCTCCATTTCGGGTAAGATCCAGCGGTCCAACTGGTTTTGCTCCCCTTTTTCAACCAGTCGATTAACAAGGACATCATGCCAGATGTAGTCCTCCAGCAAGAAAATGTGAACAGAATCATCGGTATAAAAAGCATTTTCGTTTTTTTCAGCGGCGTGGCCATATAAAAGTTTCCGGCTGTCTACAGATAAAATGAACCATTTATTCGATGACAAGCTTGACATATAGTCATTGCTTCTGTGAACGATTAGTTCAGGCATAGGGTTATCGATTTCAAATGCAATGCCCCGTATTTGACAGCCTTTGCTTGCTTTGTCTTGTAAGTCCGGAAGTAAAACCTGATACATCGGATTCCATATGGACAGCACAATTTGGTGTTCTGCCTGCTGAATTAATGTTTTACAAAAAGAGAGAATGCTGCCTTCCCCTTTGACCGTGGAGACATAGCTCTCCGATTTGGCTTTCTGCTCATCCAGGATTTTTAATTCAGTTTCCATTACTTGATAGGAATCGTTCCATTTTTTCCTTTGCTGCTCCAAAAAAACGTCTATGGGTATTGCACGATAGGTTTTCGTGCCGTCATTCATGACCTCTCTCATGGCCAGTCCTTTTTCAACAAGAGAGTCTAACGTGTCGTAAATGCGGGCTCTTGGAATGCCGGAAAATTTACTGATTTGAAACGGTGTATTGGCCCCGTTACTAACCAGCGTGATAAATGTTTTTGATTCATACTGTGTTAAGCCAATGGATTGCAGAGTATCGAGTAAATCCATTTATATTTTCCTCCAAACCAATGATAAAGCTTTCCTAAACACATCTTATCAGAGTCAGAGATGGATTTCGAGAAACCTTCGCTTGTTAAAGACCAGAGTGCTTAACGGTAAAAAAAGATACTTGTTATTTTTCACGGATGAACTTATTATAAAAGTAGCGTTACTACTACGATAGTAACTATGTTAACTTGAAGAAAAAGTACGTAAGAGTAATGCCAAATGAAATACATTAAGGAACAGGAGCCTCATTATGATTACTTTAGGATTTTCTCAACTTGTAATACTTATTGTCGGAGGATTTTTCGCTGGAGTTGTTGATACGATTATTGGTGGTGGAGGACTGTTCAGTATTCCTGCCCTTTTTCTCGTTGGCGCACCAGCACAGGTCGTTTTGGGTACCAATCAATTTGCTCTATCGATGGGTTCTTTAATAGGAACGGTAAAATTTTCGCAAAAAGGGTATATGCGCTGGTGGCCGGAGACACTAATCTGTTTAATTGGTACGCTGCCGGGTACGATTTTAGGCGTCGTAACAACCATTCAAATCCCTCCTGAAATCCTCCAGGTGATTATTATGATTCTATTAGTTGTGATTGGGGTGATTGTCCTTCTGAAAAAGGAATTTGGAACCCAAGAGAGGATAGGAAAGGGTTCTTTAACTTTAGCTAGGGCTTTGATCATTTTTTTGTTAGGTCTTTTCTTCGGATTCTATGAAGGTTTTTTTGGACCCGGATCCGGACTGCTGATTATTTTCTCATTGACCATATGGTTTGGGTTTTCGCTTTTGCAAGCAAGCGGTTCAGCGAAAGTGATCAGTCTCGTGGGAAATGTAACTGCGTTTATCGTTTTTGCAATGCATGGCAGCGTACTCTGGGTCGCCGGATTGGTCATGGGCATTTCAGTCATTATTGGAGCCTATGTAGGTGTCTATTTTGCACAATATGGTGCTAAAATCCTTCGTCCGGTTATGCTTACCGTAATTGTGTTGCTAATCGTGAAAATACTATTACCTATTTTTTGATGAGAAGGGAACCTGCAAACGTGTTAAGGAATACGGCCGATGCATGATTAAGCTTGAAATTGTTTCAAAAAAGCGGCAACGGCTTTGCAAAAAGCCAATGGTTCATCGTCATGAATGGTGTGCCCGCTCTTTTCAAAGAATTGATAGGTTGTATGCTTGCGCTTTTTGGCCATTTCAATGATCTGTTCATCAGAAACGACGTGAGAAAGCTTGCCATGCAGTAATAGAGCAGGACAGTCCGTTGCCAGAAAATCATCCCACCATGCTCCATTTAAATAGTTTTGAGAAAAAGGGATATTTTTCTTATCAAAACGAAAGTTCCAACCGTATTCGTTTTCATAGGCGCTCTCAATGAAGTAGTTATCGTCATCTATTCCAACAGCTTTCAGTCCTTCTCCGAGGGCGTGCAAAGTCGGCTTTGGTTCCATTATCGAAGAAGCAAAACTTAAGTCATCATCAATCACCGCCCCAATATCCTCAATAATTAATCCGCGGACACGCTGTTTCAATCTTGCCGCTGCTTGGTAGGCATTAACACCGCCTAATGAATGACCAAGGAGGACCACTGGTTTATTCTGAAGTACGTGATCCATAAACGTTAGTATATCCCGGACATAATCTTCCCTTTGATAATCTTCGCTCTCTGCATGTTGGCTCCATCCATGCCCTCTTTGGTCGAGGCTGTACACATGCCAGTCCGGCAGCTTTTCTGCTAGGCGTGCAAACATTGCAGCATTGCCAAAGTGGCCATGAAGGCATAGAAGTATAGGCTTGTCCCTGCCTTCAAAGTCTAGATAAGATAATCGGAGTTCAGCTGATTGATAATAGTTTCGCTTCATCTATTTTTTTCTCCTCTAGCAATTCATTCAGATTGTTGGTGCGACACGCTTTTTGGTGTGTTTCCAGCTAATGATAACATGCATATCGGCGTTTTGACTATGAATCAATGCATACCGAAAATCGGCTAAAATTTCCAGATCAGTATCCGGATGCCAATCGTTCAAAAATATAGCGTAAATATGATTTTTTTCTCGTTTTTTGTAAACGAACTGTATCGCTGCTGTCAATTGCGTGTTACGGCTTTGCAATTTTGGGAGCCTATGATTGATTTTGTTGGCAATCGTTTACATAGAAGAGCGAACAATAAAAAAAGAGGCTTAGGAAGGTCTCATCTGGGGGCAAAACGATGAAACGAACTCTATTATCAGTTACGTTAATTGGAGGGTTGGCATTAACGAGTCTGGGAACACATCAAGCCCATGCTGCATCATCCGTTTCAGCAGTGGATTTAGCGGAACAAGGCATTGGCAAAGCGTATTCATGGGGACAAAATGACTGTTCAGGATTTACGATGCGTGTCTTTTCACACTTTGGCATTCAGTTGCCGCACAGTGCGGCGGCGCAAGCAGGTTATGGGATGGCGATTAACCGCTCGGACTTGCAGCCTGGTGACCTAGTTTTCTTTAACACATCAGGCAGCGGTATTTCACATGTCGGTATCTATGTTGGCAATAACCGCATGATCAGTGCTGAAACAGCAAAGATTGGCGTCCGTGAAACACAGATCTTTGGTGGTGGAGCATCAAGCTATTGGGAACCACGATATGTCACTGCACGACGGATTGTAACGAGCAACCAAGCGCAGCAATCATCGAGTGCACCACAGACTCAGTCACAGACATCAACGCCGTCTCCTCAAGCATCATCGACACAAACCGATTCATCACAGAGCTCTTCAGTTTCGCAAACGAATAACAGTGGATCAACCACTCGGATTTCTGCAGCGTCGCAGCAAGGGTCTGAACCTTCTGGTAGGACTGGCACACAGAATGCTTCGGGGGTTTATATTGTGCAGGCAGGAGACACGTTATGGTCGATTTCCAATCATCATGGACTTTCCGTGCAGAAGATTGAACAATTGAACCAGCTGAACGATTCAATGATTTATCCTGGGCAAAAGATCTATGTACAGGAAGTATCTGAAAATTACACGATTAAATCAGGAGATTCGCTTTGGTCGATTGCCAAAATATACGGAACAACCGTTGAGCAATTGATGAAGATCAATCATTTGTCATCGGATCGAATCTATCCAGATCAAGGGCTTGCGCTTCCTGAAAAGTAATGAACACATGACAATTGAATGCAATTCATTGGGACTGTTGGTATGAGTCAATCATAGCGACAGTCTTGTTTTATTTCGTCAAAGAAAAAACGTGTTATAGAAATGTGGCTTTTTAATAGAACTCAAATGGTTTATTGTGTTAATCACAAAATAATGATCGAATCTCAAACACTCGCTAGAAATGAATCAATAAATTGCAGGATCTTTTTGACTCCGCGGTACACAGGCTACTTTGCATTTTCCAGCCATTCATTCACTTTTTTATCGAGCTGGTGTTGGATTGCCTCGACACCAGTACCCTTAATTGCTTCGTTGGCATATTTCGGCGGGAACATTTTCTTTATGGACGGTGTCCAACCAGACCCATCGTCAGGCTCTTTATAACCGATCACTTTATATTGATTGTCTATCTTCTTTAATTTTACTAAAGCAGGTAGAGACCCTCCAGACTTTACCTTGTTTTTTGACTCTTTATCGAATCCCTCGTAAACCGAATAGATGTATACATCTATGCCACCCTTGCCGTTTTTTGAGGCACCATACAGTTTATGAACTTCAAATTGTTTGTCCGTTTTTAGATACTTGTTTTTGTTGTACTTTAGAATATAATGCGAGATTGCTCGATCCATGGGATTCGTGATTTTCACCGGTTTGTTTTCTTGCGAACACCCCATCAATAGAGCACCAAGAACAGTTCCAATAATGATAAATATAAATCCTTTCTTCAATATAATCCCCCTCCTGAAGCAACTCCTGCTAATAATCTTTATTTTTATCCTAACATGAGTGCCAGAAGGGAAACAATAGGGATAGTTACAACGGATAGAAGGGTGGAAACGGTCATCAATTTAGTGGGGAAGGTTTGGTCGAAATCGTTGAGCAAGGCGAAAAGCACAACGATGCCGGCGATTGGGCAGGCAGACAAAAGGATTACAGAGAGAAGGGCGGTCTGGCTGATTCCTGTCAAATGAAGCAGCAAAATCGCCACTGCAGGCACGATTAAATTGCGCATGATTACGCCTGGCCATATTCCACGGTCATTGAAGAAGCTGAGCAGCGGCAGAGCGGCAATGCTGTCACCGATCACAATCATACTCAGCGGCGTATTCAAATGACTGATGTACGTCAGTCCAGTGACCAAAAACAGTGGCAGCTTTAAAGAAAAAAGAAATAGGATCAGCCCAACCTGGACTGCGATGATATTCGGGTTGAACATATTCTTGATGATTGTCCTTCTGTCTTTCTTTTTTCCATAGAGCCCAATACCATGCGTCCAGCAAAAGAGATTGAATCCGGCAAGGTAGGTTGTTGCATAGAAAACACCTTGTGTTCCAAGCACGGCATTGACGAGTGGGATGCCCATGAATCCGGCATTTGAATAGGTCGCACTGAATTTCAATGCGTTTCTTCTTCCCTCATCTTTAATTAAGCGTCGGTTGAAAATCAGCCGAGATGCCGTGATGGAAAAGAGGAAGATACAGACAACACAGAAAAAAGAGATTAGGAGCACGTGCAGTCTTCGAATGGTGAACGGCTGCTGAAAAGCAAGAATGATGACGCAGGGAGACACAATATAGAGTAAAATTTTTGTCATGTCTTTTGCGCCGCTTTCATGGATTAAGTTCCATTTGTGAGCAAAGAATCCGACAGCCATAAGCGTAAAAATCATGAAAACCTGGTAAAGAACCGTTGAAAATTCCATTTTTAATCGATACCCCGCACTCTACTTACAACATCATCAATTTACCAAAAAATAGCATAGATCAGAATTTGTGTAAACGAGACTGGGTAGAAGCTTTAATGCGTTTGATTAGTGAAGTGTGCGTGTTTTCAAGAATATGTACGATTTCTTTTGTTCGTAACGAAACGTGAAAAAGTGGTTCCATTTGAAAAAGTAAACATGATGAAAATCGTGTTGATAACTAGTGATCTAAGCTCTCGATCCGAGATCGGAGTACGTTCTCGAAAAATTAAAGCACATTTTCGTTACTGAATAGTGGATGTTCTCAGGGTATAGACTACGTAGAGGTGAAAATACCTAACGAAGGGAGCAATGCACGATGATTACAACCGTCACACTGAATCCTGCACTGGACAAGTTGCTTGAGACAGACGCGTTAGAAGTGGGAAAGTCGAACCGCATGCGGCTTTTATCCGTTTCAGCGGCAGGAAAGGGCATCGATGTTGCCAAAGTCTTGTGTGATCTTCACAAAGAAGTTGAGGCGACCGGATTTCTCGGCGGAGATGTTGCTGACATCTTTGTCCGGTGTTTTCAAGAAGAAGGCATTGGCAACTCTTTTGTAGCTATTGAGGGGTCGACAAGAACCAATATCCAGCTTTTTGAGAAGAACGGGACACGCACCGAGCTGCTGGAAAATGGACCAACCGTTACCGAAGCAGAATGCACTTTGTTAATGGACCGATTCCGGTCATTGGCTGAAAAAAGCGATGCGGTAACCATTTGCGGAAGTGTGCCACAAGGTGTCAGCACTGATTATTTTCGTGAACTGCTGCGCACAGCAAGAAAGTCTTGTAACTTTGTGATTGCGGACACATCCGGCGAGTGGCTTAGCATTGCTGTTGAAGAAAAACCGGATCTGATTAAGCCGAATCGTGACGAAATGACCGATCTTATGGGCAAGGAAGAAGCGACCGATGAGGAGATTATTGTGTTTGGACAGCAACTTGTCGGCAAAGGAGTCCCTTATGTACTCGTTTCTTTGGGCGGGGAGGGTGCCATGTTAATCTGCAAAGATGGAGTATGGCGTGGAAAAGCTCCTGAAATAGAAGTGAAAAGCACATTGGGGTGCGGAGATACGATGGTTGCTTCACTCAGTGTTTCGCTCTTTGAAAAGCGTCCTCCTGAATACGTGTTGCGACATTCCATCGCTCTGTCGGCAGCCAACGCGATGACTTTTGAAACTGCTCATGTGATCCTGGAGGACTACAAAAAGCTGATCCCATTGTGTGACGTTGTAAAACTTGATGTACCCGCGCTCTCCTAATCTGAGGTGACGAAAAAAACTTTCTTAGAAAGTTTTTTTTCTATTTTCATCATTGATCTATGATTCGGAAAGAGTTAGAATAAATCGACTTGAGTTGAAAATGTTACCTGAACTCAGCGTATTTTATCGAACGTTCCTTTTTCACGGATACCAGCTCAATGTGATGTTGAGCAGACACACGAAATGGACTTTAGAAAGGAAATGTACGTGTTAGCAAAGCATACAGTATATGTAAAAAGTAGTGAGAACATCGGTTATTTTGTACTTTCAATTTTTCTTAACGCGTTAGGAAATGCACTGACCGTTTCATTAAATTTGGGGAGCGCACTATGGACTGCTTCCGCGGTTAACTTTACTCAGATAACAAGTATTCCTTTGAGCCTGATTCTGTTTGCTTCCGGCGTTATTGTGATTATGGCCAACGCCCTGATTATTGGAAAATTTGATTGGCGTCGCGTTTTGGGCAACCTGATTTTTTTAGGCCCATTCAGCTATTTAATCGGGATCATTAGCACTTACTTAATTAGTCTAGGTATTAACGAATTACCCTTAACAGTAAGGATTATTTTAGATGTCGTGGGCATATGCTTTATCGCAATGGCGATCTCTATTTATCAACGGGTGAACATAATGCTTCATCCATGTGATGATTTAATGCAGATTATCCGTTTTAAATACTTTAAAGGCAGTGCCACTATCGCACAGTTGGTGACCTTTTCACCACCGATTGTAATCATTCTTGTGTGCTGGATCGACGCGCATCAGCTTTTTGCAATTAATGTCGGCACTATTTTTGCGCTGATCTTTCAGGGCACATTGGTCGGTATTTTCGATAAGTGTATTTTTCCAACGCTAAAGCACCAGCATGTGGAGCATACAGTGAACCACCAGCATGGATTGAGCTATTGATCCGGTGAATCATTAAATCAAGAAGATCGAAATCACACGATGATTTCGGTCTTTTTTTTTACGTATGTGAAATGGCTAACTAAGTGATCATGCAAAGTATCGATCCTTTGAGCTTAGCGAACACTAGCCCAGAGGAGGTGAGAGACTTTGGCTAAAGATGTGCTTTGTGAAGTCAACAACTGTACCTTTTGGGATTCAGGAAACAAATGCGCGGCGGATGCCATTTATGTTGTCAGTCATAAGGGTAAACAGGCAGCCAATAACGAAGAAACGGACTGCAAGACGTTTAAAGTGGAAAAATAACTGTTGATGAGATTTGTAACTAATACGGAAGAGCGAGAGGGCGGGCTTGCACTCTCGCTCTTTCATAAAATAATGATTTCGCTTTTTTTCTTATAATGAATGGGCGGACGTATTTCTTTAGCCTTAAAGGGATTAACACCTGGTTTCTTTAGGGTAAATGGTCTTCAATAGTTTGCGAATTATTGAAAACGTCTTTGGAAGTGTAAAAATATCGCTGTGCAAAGCCTCAGAAATTTCAAAAGCTCCGGGCAATTTGCGGCAGGTCTCATAGATTTCAGGAATGTCGCGTGTTCCATACAGAACGTATTGATCTGTATGATTCGCAAAATCGGGCATTCGGAGTGTTTTAAGCAAGTGATTCAATAGGTCAGGTGAAGACGGGTGAACACGATATGCGCGCAGATCCGCCAGTTTTTGCATTGTTGCTTTGCCAAAATGTTGATTCATTGCAGGGGAGATACCAATAGCTGCATCGGCGTGACTGATCAGTGCAAGTCTTCCCCCTAATGAATGTCCAATAACCGTGATCTTTCCAAAGTTTCTGGATGTATTTATTAATTCCTCAACGTCTTCCAATACTCGTGAATCGAATGGTAAGGAGTTTTCCCCGTGTCCGCGTAAATCAATAACAGTTGTTTTCAAACCTAATTCACTGACGCCTAATGCAAGACCTAATTGTTCTTCTTTAGATCCGCCGTAGCCGTGGATGATGATTGCACTTCCGATGATTTTCTCAGGAGTCAGAGTAACGGCTGGAATCTTTACGCCATTATTAAGGATTAACTGTCGCTTGATGTCCATAAAATACCTCCTCATAATAGTTTGATATCAAACTATAATTTTAAATTTTTTTAAAAGTTATTATGAATTTTTTCAACGAGTTGATGAAAATTAGCAATCTCATTTGGAGTTAATCCGTCATAAGCTGTCTCATATAATTCGCGGGATATTTTTTGGAAAATTTCTTTTAAACTTTTTCCCTTATCAGTCAGGCACACCAAACTTGAACGGTGATCTTGAGGATTATCTTTGCAAAAGACATAATTTTTTTTGACCAGCTTTTTAACGAGCTGAGTAACGGTTGACTTGTCGCGATGAATTAACTGAGCAATTGACATCATGGTGACGCAGTCTTTCTTAAATAACGCGGCCAAAATATCTCCATGGGAAGGAGCGAGATCGGTAATGCCATACTCATTCAAAGACGAGATCAGCTTTTTATTCGCTTTTTCATGGATTCTTGCCAATAAGTTAAAGGTATTATCTGTTTTCATAACTATATTATAGTTTGATATCAAACTATATGCAAATAAAAACAATACGGTTTTCTCAGTACCCACCAAGTCACAGTTCAGTAATCTTATTCAGGAACGGTGACCAAGCGTTGACTTTAAAAAAGCCCGAATAACAAATTCACGCTGGGTATCATCACGAACGTCTTTACCCGCATATTTGAAGAAGTCTTCTGCTTTTATCATCAACACTTGTAAAAAAGAAATGATTTCAAATGCGATCATCTTTACCTCAAAGTCATTTCTTTGATCTCCATAAATTTGTTCGAGCAGTGGGATAATATAGTAGGGCAAATGGATGTCCGTTTTTGTTAATTCATAGATCGTTGTGGTTTTTGTAAACGAATAATACTGCATCGTTAGTTTGCTCAATTGCAAAAGCATGTGGAGCAGTTTTTCATAAGGAGATTGAGTTGAATCGGCTACGTTCATCCAGTTATCGGCAGCGCTTTTTATTAATAAATTAACAGCAGAGTTGATCAATTCATCTTTAGAATGAAAATAATAATTGATCATCGCCAAATTTGTTTCTGCTTTTTCAGCAATTTGTCTTGAAGTGATGGTTTCTGCATGTCCTTCTTCTAACAACAATTCAGTTGTGGCTTTAATCAGCTTTTCTTTAACATTTGCCTTTGTCATTTAATCCCTCATATCCTTGTTCTACTCTTCTTCAGATCCTGCAAATAGCCGCCCGATGGTTCCACCTATAATGGTGCATGCACCTAAAACAACGATAAAAATAATATACCCATAACCCATAATTAAGGCAACGATACCGATACATGCACCCGCTGTAAGACCGAATGATTGCGAAGCATGCCTATATGCTGAGTGGTACGCGCGTCTCCCCATTAAAAGCCATCCAATCCCAGTACCGGCAGTCAAAGACATTAAAAATAATGTGCCGATAATTACCCAACGTATATCCGCCTGATTTACATAAATCGAATCTTTATTTTGTTGTTGCAAATATAAGAAAACTATTCCATCAATCAATAATCCAATAAAACATCCCAACCCATTGTAAATCTGAACTAATTTTGGATCTTCTTTTCTCATATTCATCCCGCCAATCATTAAATTAAACATGTATTAAACACGTTTAATTTAACGTAAACTGAGCGTGCTGTCAACTCTGTTTGTTGTTGTAAACGCACGCGGTTTCGATTAAAATGAAATTAATCGAACGTGTGTTTCGCTTTTTGATCTAATATGGAGTAGTTCGTCAATCAATAATGAAGAATCGATACTTGGCTATGGATGTATTTTCAATTAAATGGGAAGGGATGTTGCATAAAGATGAATGAAAAACAGATCGTATTCGTCATTCTGGAGGAATATGCGGACTGGGAAGGCGCTTATCTCGCTCCCGAAATTATGAGGAAATCGGGAGAAGAATTAAACGATTATTGTGTCAAAACAGTATCCATATCAAAAGAACCGGTTCATTCAATAGGTGGATTCACTGTCCTGCCAGATTATGATATTGATTCATTGAATGATGATTTTTACGGCTTAATACTTATTGGGGGGAATTCTTGGAGGAAAGAATCAAGTAAAAAAATTATCCCTCTTGTAAATAAAGCATTAGAGAAGAATGTTGTTTTAGGCGCCATTTGTGACGCTACCGTTTTTTTGGGAATGAATGGATTTCTCAATGAAATTGAGCATACAAGTAATCAATTAGAGGAATTACAGCGAGCGGCGGGAAAGAACTACACTGGGGAAAGGAAGTACATAAATCAACAAGCGGTCCGAAGCGGGAATGTTATCACTGCTAATGGAACGGCTACGTTAGAATTTGCCAAAGAAGTTCTAATCGCTTTGGGGATTAGAACTGAGGATGAAGCAGACAGTTGGTATCAATTTCATAAGCTTGGCTACTATGAATATATTAAAAATATAAAGTAATAGTTAGATCGTGCTCTTGTATGAGACCAAGGCCCATTCCCATGACTGTTATGTCATGATGGCGCCTTGAAATAAAGTTTGATAAAAATCACTTCATAAGACATCTCTATCTTTAAGAAGTGATTTTTTCTGTCATATGTCATTATTCCCCACAGCAAAGTACCCCTTCAGCAGCAAGAACGCGGCGGTAGCCTACTAAAATATTTTCACTTTGTCTGCAATCGTTTATTCATGTTAAACCACTGAATCCCGGCATGTACGGAATCTGCAATACCTTGATTCGCATAGCCGTTTTTTTCATAGAAAGGGATCAATTCTTTGCGGCACGTTAATGTAACGGTTAAGCGTTCCTTCTTTTGCGCTTGTTTCTCCAATTGTCTGAGTAATAAACTGGCAATGCCTCTCCCTTGATATTTAGGATTAACCACGATACCTAAAATGCTTTGATGGCCGCCTCTCTCTGGGTTAGGAACCGTTGTATTAAATAAATCATCGGTGATGAACGGAACAGGAATAACGGGGCCATTCACGTAGCCGACGATTTCTTGATTTTCCTCAGCAATGATAAATGTATCCGGGATGGTTTTGGTCCGGTTGATAAAGGCTTTCTCAGTTGCGGCCTCTTCAGGAGTAAAACCTGTGTTTTCAAGCCTAACTAACTGGTTCAGGTCTTCTTTACGTACGTGCCTAATGTTCATTCGCTCTACTTCCTTTCATCTAAAGCTTCCAATTCAGATGTACGAATTATAAACAATTATATCAGGATTACAGAGGAGGGATGCAGGTTACACGGTGGCAGAAGGAAATACCTGGGCATTTGTGGAAGAACTTAAAAGTTAGGCTTGACGGCGAATCATGACAAATCGAATGGCTCGCATAGGTAAGTCACGGAAAAAAGGTGAGTTGCTTGGATAAATCTAGGTTAGGAAAAGAAATCAAAAAATGGCGAAAAAAACGCGGATTAACCCAGAAGGATCTATCCCAAAATGTATGCCATCAATCTGAGATCAGCAGAATTGAAAATGGTGAGGTTTTTCCCAGCATTGATCTGCTGCACTTGTTCTCCTCAAAACTAAATGTTCCTGTTGACTACTTTTTTAAAGTGTTGGTGTATGAAGATTTTACGTATAAGAATGCGATTGTGAACGAGTTGTTCGAACTGAGTAAGCAAAAGAAGTATGAAGAGATTTTAGCATGCATTGCTTACGAGCAAAGTAACCACTCGGAACACTTTGAATTCAATAAGATTCTGTCCTGGCAGTATTGGTTAGCCTCTTATCGGTTAGGAAGGGTTGAAGGTTATACCTGCATTACAGAGCTTAATTTGTTATTACTAAATAAAACGCCATCCGCCATCTATCTTCATTTAGATTTTTATATTAAGAACTCTATCGCAAATGTGTATGCGGAACAAAACAAAATAAATGAGAGTATCCGGCTTTATAAAGAAGTTATTCACTATGAGTCTTTTGAGAAAAATTTTCTCAGTTTAAAAATTAAAGCATTATATAACTATAGCAAACTTCTTTTTCAAAAAAACGAATATGATTCAAGCATACAGCAAATTAATCAAGCATTGATGCTATCGATTCAACTAAACAATATGGCTTTGCTCGGGCAGTTATATTATCAAAAAGCCGAATGTATAGAAAAAATTAAGGGTTCAAATGATGAAATCGCCGAGCTTTATCGAAAAGCCTACTTCTTTTTTGATCTGTTGCATTTGGATTTTTATAAACAAATAAGCTTCAAAAAGAAATATAGATACCTAAAAGATGAGATTAGTATGGTTGATGAATAACAGATAAGATCACTGTAAAAAAACAAACAGATCATCTCGTGTTAAGATGGTCTGTTTGTTTTGTGATGTTAAAGAGAGGCTATTTGCTTACTGGTGATACGACGTCCTCAAAGGGCAGATCCGATTTATCAGACGGGGTGGCAACAAAAGGAATGGCTAACGTCAGTACGCAGATAATCAAGCTACACTTAATTAAAAGTTTTTTCACGAATAATTCCTCCCTATGCTCTTAAAATAGTCACTTTTATTGGAGCTATTATACTCCAATTAAATCGGATAAATTATGTAATATTGCATATTTTTATAAGCTATTTTCCTACATAATACGACAAAAAAATAATGAACATGCTGTTAATATGTATTCAATCTATTAATCTAATATTTTTAAGGAGGGAAAAGAATGAAATCACTAATCAGAAAAGTAGAGTTTAGCGTTGCAGCAGTTGTGATCGCAGTTTTTAGTCTCTTTGCCACGTCATCATCATATGCTAGTGCAAAAACAGTAACGCCAGCCACACCGCCTAAGGGTTGGGAAGCTCATAATCCAATCCATTACAAGCCGATCTCTAAGGGTATTAAGCCTAATGTCGTGTCTAATGTCTTCTCGCCTTCACAGATCAAAAAAGCATATGGAATTGATCAACTAAACGAGACGGGGGCCGGACAAACGATTGCACTTATCGAAGCCTATGGAAGTCCAACCATTGTCAATGATCTTAACACATTTGATCAGCAATTCGGTCTCCCTGATGCCAACATCGAAGTAGATTATCCAAGCGGAACGCCTACAACTAATGGAGGATGGGCACTCGAAACCGCCTTGGATGTTGAATGGGCTCATGCTCTTGCTCCAGATGCTAAAATTATGGTTGTTGCAGCAAAATCAGCGTCTACTACTAATCTTTTAACTGCTGAAGATTATGCAACGAATCATGGAGCGACCATAGTCTCAAATAGCTGGGGCGGCTCCGAATTTTCAGGAGAAACCACGTACAACACGCATTTTAATCATACGGGCATTACGTATCTTGCATCTTCCGGAGATAGCGGATCAGGGAGTTCATGGCCAGCTTCCTCTCCTTATGTTGTTTCGGTCGGCGGAACATCTTTGGATGCGGATAGTGTTGGAAACTATATCAGTGAGACCGCTTGGTCGGGTTCTGGCGGAGCTACCAGTACCTATGAAAGCAGACCAACGTTCCAGTCGAATTGGACAAGCATCGTCGGTACGAAGCGAGGCATTCCTGATGTGTCATTTGATGCGGACCCGAATACCGGTGTCTATGTATACACCAGCACACCTGATCAAGGACAATCAGGATGGTTTCAAGTCGGCGGAACAAGCTTCAGCGCACCGGCATGGGGCGCCCTTGTTGCATTAGCAAATCAAGGACGAACTCAACCATTATCGAGTACACAAGTACTAAGTGACATTTACTCAATTGCCGGAATTGCAGGCAGCAGTGGTTATAATTCGGATTATCACGACATTGTCTCAGGAAGCAATGGGGGCTATTCTGCAAATTCTGGTTATGATCTGGTTACTGGAATCGGCAGTCCGGTGGCTAGCCAATTCATTCCGATCCTAAGCAGCAAATAATTTATCTAAATAATGTGCAAGCCTCTCTGCAGTTTTTCTTAGGCAGAGAGGCTTTTTCTTTACGCCTATCTGTCGAATGGACCTTCAAAATCAATAATTCTCTTTTGTGCTTTCAAACAGCTCGATAAACCTCTGAGCTTTCTTGGTCAGGTAACGGTTTTTCAACCAGATAATGCCGACATCGGATTGTACGGTGATATCAGGCAGATCGAAGAGCTCAATGTCGGCGACCGAAAAGGCCGATAACACCGATTTCGGCAAGATGGTCACACCAATTCCGGCAATGACCAAAGCAATCGTAATGGACACACTGGAACATTCACAGATAATATTGGGTTCAAATCCTAATCGCCGGCATTCATTGACGATTTTTTCATTCAATTGAATTGTTTTATCACTTTTCAAGGCGATCAACGGTGTCGTTGCTAAATCTTTCAATAAAAAAGAAGATTCTGTTTGACGCCAGTTCCGTTTCTTAGGAACGACAATCACAAACGGATCTGAGGGTAGTCGGAGTGATTCATAATTGCTTATGTCGTAATTTGACTCAAATGGCAGTCTTGTGACCACGAGTTCGATACTGCGATCTTCCAAATACTCGCCTAGTACCACATGATCGCCTTCCAGGATTTTGAATGTGACGCGTGGATAACGCTCACGGAAAAAGGCGATTTTTTCCGGCAATAAGGACACACAGGAGAAGACGGACCCGATTGAGAGCATGCCTTGAATCCCTTGATCGATCTCCTTGATTTCCGTAACCGTCTCATTCAGTTGACGGACAATTGCTTCTGCTTTGGCTTGCAGCACGGTACCGGCTTCAGTCAATGTCATGCGTTTACCATTTCGATCAAATAACGTGACTCCGAGTTCCTCCTCGATCAGCTTCAATTGCCGGCTCAAAGGCGGCTGCTCAATGTTTAACGTTTTTGCTGCACGAGTAATTTGGCCTTCTTTAGCGATCGCCAGAAAATAACGTAGCTGTCTGACATCCATCGAAAATACCTCCTAACTATACCTTAACAGTATGATAAACAAACAAAACAGATATTTTCCGTATAGTTAAGGTGATGATATCATAAAAAGTAAGCAGTAAGAAAGGGGTAGTCCTATGAAAACCCAACGTATTTCCGTGATCGTCAAAAATCAACCGGGTATCTTAGCTCAGGTTTCTCATATGTTTAGCCAGTTCGGCCTAAACATTGATACATTAACTGTTGGCACATATAAAGAAGCAAATACATCTAGAATGAAAATTTCACTCCAGAGCGAAACAACAGTTCTTGATAAAGTGATTAAACAGTTGAACGGTTTAATGGATGTTATTCAAGTGAATGTGATGCGTCCAAGACCTGCTCTGCATGGTTTGGATAATAAGCTAAGCAGCATCTTTTCAAATCGTGCAGTCGCCTTTTGGCTCGTTGCGTACAGTTTATGCATTACGCTTCTAGGTACCAATATTCCTTCTCCATTGCTCGCACTTTATCGTGTTCAATGGCATCTGTCACCGAGCATGGTGACCTTGCTTTTTGCCATTTACGCAGTCGTCGTCATTCCAACAATTATTATTTCCGGGCAGCTTTCCGACCAATTGGGACGAAAAAAACTGCTGATTCCTGGTGTCTTCTTCATTATTATCGGGTCAGTATTGTTTGTCCTGTCCACTAATTTTACGATGCTGCTTATCTCTAGAATCTTTCAGGGGCTATCGGTCGGCATGATGAATGGCGTGGCGGTCGCAGCGTTAACTGAACTTGATGAAAAGCGGAATCGGATTAAAGCGGCTTTTATCGGGTCAATGGCGGTCACAGTGGGCAATGCACTTGGTCCTGTCCTATCAGGCTTTCTTGGTGAGTACGCACCGTTTCCGATGAAATTGGCTTATTTTATTCACATGTTTTTAGCTATTCCTGGATTTGTGGGTCTTCTTTACATGAGTGAAAAGATAAAGCGTTCCGGAGCTGTTCGTATTCATCGTCCGGCGGTTCCGCGCAGCATCCTGGGCCGATTCTATCTTTCAGGCATGACCTCATTCATCGCCTGGTCGATCATGAGCCTGATGCTGTCCATCATACCGAGTTATACAGATCAATTGGTGGGAAGCTCGAATTTAGCGGTAGCCGGAGCGATCGTTGCACTTGTCCTGAGCATCTCAACAATCAGTCAAATCGTGTTGAAAAAATTACCCTTGCAGAAATTAGTAATTATCGGATTTGTTCTGATTCTTTTGGGACTCGTAACTTTGGTCATGACCCTGCAAACAAAATCATTGATCTTCTTACTCTTAACGACCGTGTTAATTGGATTCGGGCATGGTCCAACTTTTGCGGGGAGTTTGGCGTTAACGAACCACATCTCACCGGATCAATCACGTGGGGACATTATCGCATCCTTTTACGTTCTAACCTATTTAGGCGTTAGTCTTCCGATCTTGGGTCTTGGCTTTGTCGCCCGATGGGTTGGGCTCAATGGCTCCATCCTGTTATACGCTGCGTTGATGGCAGGCATGATTCTTGTCAGTATAGTGTATTGGATCCTCGATAGGAGAAATGAGAGACAAGCAACTTTCAAATAAGTGCCTTGTAGTAGGCATGACGTGTTAACTTATCGAATGATAATGCAGAAGGCTGGTCCGCAGATCTTTTTGATCGTGATCAGCCTTCTTTGTTATGTTTTTGGTATCAGGGCAGGTTTAACGAAAGATACTACGCGGTATTATGTGAATAAGCAGTTCAATACATTACCATGGAAATGTCACTGGAACACGATGAAATATAAGG
Organism: Sporolactobacillus laevolacticus DSM 442; assembly: GCF_000497245.1. GTDB lineage: Bacteria > Bacillota > Bacilli > Bacillales > Sporolactobacillaceae > Sporolactobacillus > Sporolactobacillus laevolacticus. Next base: position 4,936 of record NZ_AWTC01000012.1, on the reverse strand, counting down.
AGGAGATATCAATGAAAAACAAAATGAATTCGAAGATAGATGGTAGGGAGCTTATTTTAGAGCGCGTTTTTGATGCGCCGCGTGAGCTGGTGTTCAAAGCATTTTCAGAATCCGAGCGCCTGAAGCAGTGGTGGGGACCGCGTGGTTGGAAACTTCCGGTTTGCAATATCGATTTTCGTCCAGGCGGCGTTTGGCACTACTGCATGAAATGTATGGATAAAAACCAAGGCGAATTTTACGGAATGGAATCTTGGGGCAAAGCGATCTATCAGGACATTGTAGAGAATGAGAAGATTACCTATACCGATTATTTTTCTAATGCTGAAGGCAATGAAGCGGAGGGGATGCCTCCATCACATATTACAGTGATTTTTACTGAAGAGGAAGGAAGGACAAAGCTTGTCAGCAGGGCAGTGTTTGATTCCACTGAAGCGCTCAAAACCGTTCTGGATATGGGAATGGAGCAGGGGATTTCTGAAACTTGGGATCGGTTGGACGAATATTTGTTAACGCTTTAAATAAACCCTGTCTTAATGTCGTGCTATGAGTGAATGGATTCAGATGAAAGGTAGTCACAAAGTTAAGTACTTATTGAGCAATGCGTGTGCGTCAACGCTGCATATCAGTTATGTTACAATGGTAAAAACGATAAAGGAGAGTTGCCGATGAACCAGGCTTTGCTCGTCATTGATTCACAAAAGGCGTTAATTGAAGGCGATGAACAAGAACGTGGAGTTTACAATAAAGAAGGATTACTTCAAAAGATCAATTCCGTAATCGAAAAAGCGATTCAATCGGAAAGTTCAGTTGTATTTATCCGCGATACGAGTGTTGCCGGTGGTGAGGGGGAAGGATTCCAAGTCCATCCTGCGATTCATATACCAGAGGGTGCGCCAATTTTTAATAAAAGCGCAACGAGCTCTTTTTATCACACGCCATTATTAAGTTATCTTCAGGAGCGCGGCATCGATCATCTCGTGATTGCCGGATGCCAGACTGAATATTGTATTGACACAGCTGTTCGAATGGCTACAGTCAACGGATTTGATGTCACACTTGTTGGCGATGCACATTCAACAGCGGATACACCGGTTTTGCCTGCGGAACAAATCATCAAGCATCATAATCGGACGCTGCACGGTTATGACAATGACGATCATTTTTCGATGGTCCGAAATGCAGATGAGGATTTATTTCAACCCATTCATGACAACTATCGATAACAGCATTAGCATGCGGACTCAGAACGGTTGATACTCATAAATGATGATTATAGATAAAACAGGAGGGCACTATGCGTATTTTAGTACTAGGAGCTGGAGGCGTCGGCGGCTATTTTGGCGGCCGTTTAGTAGAAAAAAGAGAAGACGTGACCTTTCTTGTCCGTGAGAGGCGGAAACAACTTCTTGAAAACAACGGCCTAGTGATCCGAAGTGTAAAAGGGGATCTCACCTTTAAACCAAAATTAATCACCAAAACGGATAAAACAGATCCGTTTGATTTGGTACTCTTTTCAACAAAAGCTTATCATTTGGAAGAAGCCATAAACGATTTGAAGCCCTTTGTCGGCGAGCAGACAGTCATCTTGCCGCTGTTAAATGGGATCGCTCATCTGCCATTGCTTAAAAAGGCGTTTGGCGATGATCAGGTCATTGGCGGGCTGTGTTTCATTGAAACAACATTAAATAAAGCGGGAGAAGTTGTCCATACTAGTGCGCTAGACCGGCTCGTATTTGGCGAACCAGATCACCAGGGTTCTGAGCGAATCCAACGGATCACCGACGCACTGAGTGACACGAAAGCAGAGTTTGTTCTAAGTGATCATATTACGCAAGATATGTGGCACAAATACTTATTTATAACTGTTATGTCGGGTGTGACGACACTCATGCGCGCTCCAATTGGCCCCATTCGTGAAAGCGACGGCGGTCGGGACTTTATTCGCCGGTTGTTTGAAGAAGGGGCACAGATCATGAAAGCATCCGGGGCTCCTATTGATAACGCAATCGTGGACAAGCATATGCAGTTGATCGACCAACTCGGGTATGACATGAAATCGTCGATGCAGCGCGATATGGAAAAAGGCTCGTTAATTGAAGGCAAGCATTTACAAGGCTATTTATTGCAATTAGCAAAAGAATCCCATGTCGATGCGCCATTGTTAAGTGTTGTTTATCAGAATCTAAAAGTGTACGAAAAGATGGTTTAAGAGGCAACCTGTATTATTTTGAAGTAGGGCGTCATTTTTTAAAACTTTGCTGCTGAATTAAAATAAACCTAAGTAAAAAGTTCTTTATTGAATGGTGAGCACACCAACAATAAAGAACTTTTTTTCATCATTGAAACCGAACGGTTTTACTGGGAGAAGTACACGTTCATTAAATGCTGTAGCCGCTCCTATTTATTTAAAGCATCCAACCTGTCCAAGGCTTCATGATAATGGCCAAGTGTCTCAGGATCCTTTACTTCCACACTTGATTGATAAAAGGTAATAGCTCCGGTACCCCCACCGATCTGCCCGCGCTCGCGTAGTATACGTTTTAAATTATTGGCTGTTCCAATACTCCCGTCAATAATATCTGTTTCATCTGGGAATAGTTTTTTGACACTATCTTTAAAAAATGGAAAGTGCGTACAACCGAGCACCACAGTGCCATACTGATTCAAATCAAAAGGCATCAGCTGTTCTTTTAAGTAGGGAACAACCTGATCTTCGTGAAAATTGTACTGTTCAGCAAGTGTAACAAGACCCGGAAGTGGAAGCCCGTCAACAATATCATACTTATCAATACATTCTACTAAATGATGGTATTTCTCTTCTTTCAGTGTTAGTCGTGTGGCTAAAACCAACACTTTCTTTCTCTTTTTCTCGCTTTGTTGAATCGCAGGTTTTACCGCAGGTTCAATTCCGAGTATAGGAAAAGAGTAAATTTTGCGTAAGTCTTCAATGGCAATGCTAGTTGCCGTATTGCAGGCTACAACCAGTGCTTTTATATCCTGGGCAGCGAGAAAATCAGCGGCCTCCAGAACATATTTTTTTACCATTTCTTTTGGCTTCTCACCATAAGGAACATGCGCTGTATCTGCGTAAAAAAGATAATCTTCATTTGGCAGGATTTTCATCGCTTGATGCAGGACGGTCAATCCACCGATACCGGAATCAAAAAAGGCTATTTTCATCAATTTCACTCTTTTTTATTTTTTATCTTTACCATTGCTCAGTATACCACTTATCCCATATAATTCAGTTTAATTTTGTGTTCGCAGAAATTAAACAAACGTTTATATCTTTATGGGGAATGTGAGTTCATTAGATGGATTCAAATTCCTCCTCTATTGTGCGAGCCACAAAAGGAAGGGCTTGTCGTTGTAACTAGGCCTTGGTAAGATTAAGTCTCATAAGTCGAACGTTAAAAAACAAATGTTGTGTTTGAAGAGAATGGATTTCTTAATGCACATAGAAAACAAATTTTCATATTGGTCGCAACTTATGGCGCTACATAATAATACCTGAATCAACGAGAGTTAACTTCAATGTACTATTCAAAGGAGCTGAAGCCGTGAAACATCAAAGACTTGCCGATTTATCACTGCTGTTTGTAGCAATCGTTTGGGGATCCAGCTATTTAGTTACAAAGGTCGTTTTGCAGGATCTTTCTGTTTTTTCATTTTTATTTATTCGCTTTGCAATTACTGTTCTGGTTATGCTTGTGTTCACCTGGAAAGTTCTGTTGCGATCATCAAAGCAGACATGGTTATCCGGACTCATTTTTGGTTTATTTCTCTCTGCGATTTTTATAAATGAAACTTGGGGGATAAAGTATACCTCTGCCGCAAATTCAGGCTTTCTGATCAGCTTGTTTGTCGTGTTTACGCCTCTTTTTGAAGCGGTTATTCTTAAGAAAAAATTACGTCTTGGAATTCTCGCAGCTGTGATGATCAGTGTCATCGGAACATCGCTTTTGAGCTTAAAAGAAGGCTATCATTTTAATATTGGTGATCTGCTCATCCTATGTGCGGCGGCACTAAGAGGCATGCAAATGACGCTCACTCAGAAACTATCGCATGCCGAGATGGATTCACGGGCGCTGACCACGATTCAGTTAAGTGTTGTCGCAATCATCATGGGGACATTGTCTTTGTTTTTTAGACCTTCGAATGAGAGCATGTTACCAGCGGATCTCAATTTCTGGTTACTGACCATCTATCTTTCGCTCTTTGGAACTTTGCTAGCCTTCTATATTCAACTTGTAATGATCAGAAGAACATCACCAACGCGTGTGGGGTTATTGATGGGCACAGAGCCGGTGTTCTCAACCATCTTCGCCGTGTTTATAGGTGGAGAACACTTAACCTGGCAAGGATGGCTAGGTGGAATCCTAATCATTCTGGCAACCTATTATGGCCGATATACCGAAAGCAAGCAGAGTCAGCACAGCAATGAAATGATCCTTGAGGATCAAGGATGACATTGAGGTGTTGTGTATTGTGTTGCGCATCCTTTAATAGGTGAAACATAACTTGACAGTTTATAGTGCACTATTTTAAACTAACCGTATAATGAAGTCGTAAAAATAAATTCGATGACGAGAACGAGTAATTATAGATCCCTGATCTACAGAGAGTTGATGCTTTGGTGAAAGTCAACGATTAGGACTGTAGTGAAAATCCTCTCCGAGAAGCAAAGCTGAGGTGAAAACTAAGCTTTGACGGGATTCTGCCGTTAAAAAGAACGCGTATGTTGGTACGTTGTATGAGCGCTGTAAATGAGTAATTACGTGATTCATTTGCAGAAGCAGGGTGGTATCGCGGGTAAAACTCGTCCCTACACAGGGGCGGGTTTTTTTATTTTCTTGTACTGAAAACCCTAGGCTATGCCTGGGGTTCCGGAAAGCTTCCAGCGATGTATCAAAAAAAGCCTCCCTTCGTGCTAAGA